>NZ_PTJS01000001.1:0-1200000 GCF_002941025.1 Streptomyces sp. QL37
ACACCAGGTCAGCAGCTAGCTGATGTTGCAACTACGCAGGTAACTGACAGTCCAGAAGCCGAACAGCGGCATGGCCGGCATCACCACCAGAACATCGTTCAGTTCCGCCAGGTCCTGCACTCTGAACAGGCTTGTCCAGGTCGTGTGGTCGCCGTCCCCGCCCGCGAAGAGGTAGAGCGTGGGCCAGCGGTCACCGGGGCGGCGCCGATCCCAGCCGCGTGGCGTCAACAGGGCCACCGTGCTCCGGCCGCCGAGAGCCGGGGATTCCACGGTCAGTTCGACCAGCCGGTCGTCCAGGCGGCGTTCGAGAAGAACCCTGCCGGTCGCGCCGCTCGGGGCGGCGGCGCCGAGGAGAGCTCCGGCGCCCAGGAGTGCCCCAGCCGTGAGAAGGGTTCGGCGTGTGCGTGTGCGTGACATATCTGAGTATTCGGCCGGCGTCCCCGCCACCTTTAACTCACGACCCGCGCGGTGCGCAGAGTTCGAGTGGTTCCTGCGGCGGCCCTTCGACCGGCCGCGCGTGCCTGGCCGGTGACGGGCCGTCGGCTCTTGACCACCCGGCCTTCGACGCCGGGACGTCGGTCCACTTTCGGCGTACTCCACGGCCATGACGTCAAAGGAGGTTCGGGTCGCGGCGTGGAAGCGTTCGTCGGGGCATGAGCGTGAAGATCTATGTTCCAGCGTCGGTGTCGCCCCCTGCCGGACGGGACAGCGTCGGCTCGGTGCGCGTTCGCCGTCCCGTCCGGCATGGTGCCCGGTTCAGCCGGTGGCCGGGGCCGTCACCCAGTTTGCTGACGCGTCGTGCAACGCGTCCCCGGCGTAGGAGACCGTGTAGAGGGTGCTGCCGAGGGCTGGTGGTGCATCCGTTACGGTGAAGCCGCCGTCGGGGCCCACGAGGGCGGGGCGCAGGTCGGTCACGCCCGTCTTGGTCCAGCGCTGGACGGCGACGAGAGTGCCCTCCGGCAGGGGCGTCCCGGCCGTGCTCAGGGTGCCGTGCAGGACCAAGCCTGTGGTGGTCGTGCCCTCGGGTTCTTCGAGGGTCAACTCCGTAGGGGCCTTGGCCACTTCCACGTCCACCGTGGCGTCCGGCGCGGGGTCGTGCGCGGCGTCGCCCGCGAATGAGAGGGTGTAGGTGGTCTTCCCGGTGGTGGACGGGGTGTCCTCCAGGTTGAAGGCGCCGTCCTGGGCGACGGTCACTGCCGGCACCGCATGGTCCCCGTCCGCGTCGTGGCGTACGGCTGTCACCCGCGTCGCCTCGTCGGGTGCCGGGCCGTTCAGCCGCAGTCTGCCGGAAATCCGGACGGCCTGGCCCACGAAGGGGCTGCCGGGCTCCACCGTCGGCGGACCGTCGAACGCGGAGTTGTAGCGGGCGTCGGGATTGCTGATGATGTGGAGCCAGTAGGAGTCCTTCGCGGCGTTGGTGGTCATGGCAAACAGCCGTGAGCCGTCCGAACTGAAGGCAAGGCCGCGGTCGGCCACCTGGTCTCCGCCCGCCGATCCGTCCGTGAAGGCGTATACCCGCGGCGTGTCGCCCTGCTCAGGCTCCACCCGCTCGACCAGCAGGTCGGCCGCCTTGCCCTCTACCGCGCCGCCGCGGGCAATGAGCGAGCCGTCCGGGCTGAAGGCGACCGCGGTCGAAGTGGTGCCGGCCGGCAGGGAACCGTAACCGGGCGCTGCGTCGCTGAGACCGGTGGTGGACAGCGTCTTGGTACCGGCGGTCCCGGCCGCGACTGCCATCACGGAGCCGTCGGGGCTGACGGCGATGTCCTTGGGCAGGGTCGCCGGGTCGGTGGCGGCGGTGTAGGTGCGCAGGGCCAACTGCTTGGTGTAGGCGGTGGTGGCGTCGTAGACGCCGACGACCAGTTTCGGGGTCCCGTAGGTGGCGTAGGCCTGGACGATCTTGCCGGGGAACCCCGGCGAGGTGGCGAACTTCGCGCTCACCAGGCTGCCGCTGTAGGTGAAGGTGCCGCCTGTGGGGGCTCCGCTCCACAACGCCTGGACCTCGGTGGAGCAGTCCTTCGGGTATTCCTGGCTGGACTTCCTTGTGACCCACAGACGCCCGCCGGTGATGCCCAGGTCACCGGAGCACAGGCCGGCCCTGAAGTCGCTCTTCACCCATCCGCCGCCCACGTACGCGAAGGTGTCGGGGTTGAACACCAGTACGTAGTCGGCCACCGCCACGTAGAGGATGCTGCCGTCCGCTGAGAGCGTCATGGCGCCCGCGGCGTACGTGGATCCGGTGGTGACCGTGCGGAGCAGATTGCCGGCGAAGTCGTAGACCAGAATCGCGTTGACGGTCGCCGAAACGCCACCCGTGGTGACATACACCCGTTGGCGTGCTTCGTCGACGAGCATGCGCGAGTAGGTGTCAGCCGGCAGTTCGACCGTGATGTCGGACGGTTCACGAGGTTCGTCCGCCTGGGCACCCGGCGTTCCCGTCGCCAGTGCGGCGACGGTGAGCGCGAGTGCGACGACCAGACCTCTTGTGCGTCTGAACCGGGCGTGGCTGTAGCTGGTCAAGTGGCCCCCCACTGTCATGTCGGATGCGCCGCGAGGGCGACATTTGGACGGATGGAAGGTAACAGGCCGCGGAGGCTCTTGGGGGGTGATCGGCGACGCGGCACACCCGAGAGGCGATCGGGAAGGCAAGTTGATGACCGCCACGTCCTTGGCCCCGCGCTCACGTGGCGGTCAGGCTCGGCGAAGCGGTGCCAGCGCGTTGGTCCAGGAAATCACTTCGGTGAGCATCTGCCGCAGCGCAGCGTCGTGGCGCTCGGCAGGCGTGAAGGTCGTGAAATTCTCGAAGTCGGTCACGAGCGACAGGTTGACCTGGGTGCGCACGGTTGCCAGATGAAGTGCTGCCGCTATGAGCCGCAGGTGTTCGACGGCGCGGGCGCCACTGACATTGCTTCCGTAGGCGACGAAGCCGGCGGCTTTGTTGCCCCATTCGCTGTACAGGAATTCGATGGCATTCTTGAGCGCAGCCGGGATCGACCGGTTGTATTCAGGAGTGACGAATACGAAGCCGTCGAGTTCGGCGATCCGGGCACCCCAGGCGCGGGTGTGGGCATGTTCATATGCGCCCATCAGTGGGGATTGTGGTTCGTCGAACAGAGGCAGGTCGTAGTCGGCGACGTCGACGAGTTCGAATTCGGCGTCCTCACACCCCCTGGCCGTCTTCTCGATCCACCGCGCGACCTGCGGGCCGACGCGGCCGGGGCGGGTGGCGCCGAGAACGATCCCGAGTTTGGTCATATGCGTCTCCATGTCGCGGCGAAGGCGTCGGGCGGGTGCGGGTGCATGCCAAAACCTACGGTCAGTATGAAGTGAGGATGCCGGATCCTGCACCGGCATCCCATTACGCACTTTGAAGTCAGTTACGCATTCGCAGGAAAGTATCCAGTCGGAATTGAGCTGTCGCCGCACCTCGTCTGTGCGAGATTGCCTCCTGCGGCGTGCCGGGTGATGTGAGCGCCGCTACCGGGTCGTTCGACCGCAGGTGTGTGCCGCCGCGAACATGCAGCAGGCCGTCGCATCCATCGCCTGCCGGCGCGACGAACGCGACCTGGTCCGCCCAGGCGAGTTCGGCCCCGTCCCCGCCTGCTCGCGGCTCGACGGTCACAACGGCGTCCGAGCCGTACCCGGACACCGGCTGACTACCCCTCAGCTGCCGGTGCGTGTGGTCGGGGCGGGGACAGGGCCCTCGGGAGCCGATCAGATCGCTGTCGGCGCGTACGTCCTTCGGCAGCCGGGTACGGTGGCGCGGCGCTCGGCCGGCAGGCGGCGGAATCTGTGCCCGGACGTCCGCCGGGTTCGAGTCGGGCCACCAGGGTTCGCGCGCACTGACGCAGGGGCAGCCGACCGGGTCCGGAGTCCGTCAGGCCGCGACAAGTTCGTCCGCGAGGAACTCCTCCACGAACTTCCGTGCCCGATGGTCGAAAGCGGTGTACTGCGCCTCCCGTTCGGCGCCGGTGACCGCATCGCCGACCAGCAGATTGCCCTCGGCGTCGACGCGCTGCGGTCGCTCCTCCGCGTCCAGGAGCAGGCCTACGGTGGAGCGGGAGAAGCCGCAGTAGTAGGCGATGCCGTCGCTCAGGTTGGTTTCGAGCACGGACTGCATCGACTCCGCGATGGGGTCGTCTGCGGTGGCCCCGGCCAGGGCCAGCCACAGCATGCGCTTGCCCGCCAGGCGGGGCTTGCTGCGGCCGTAGGCGAACCCGTAATTCCATACGCGGTCGATCCATCCCTTGAGGACGGCGGGCACGCTCTGCCAGTACACCGGGAAGGCGGCGACGACAACATCGGCGTCGAGGATCCGCCGCATGTGGGCGTGCGTCTCGTCCGAGTACGGCTTCTCCCGGTTGCCCCAGTCCGGCTGGTCCTCCACGTTCATCCGAGGGTCGAACCCCTCGGCGTGCAGGTCGAGCAGGTCGATGCGGAAGCCGGCGGCCTCGAGCTGGGCAGCCGCGCGGCGGGCGGTGTGGGCGGTGAGGGAATCGCTGCGGTGGTGCGCGACGACCACGAGGGCTGTCCTGGTGTCACTGCTGTGCTGCGGCATGCTGTCTCCCAAGGGCTCGATCTGTGCGGTGAGTCCAGTACAACCGCGGCGTCGTAGATGATCCATGGGAGAAACTCTCCAGGACATAGGAGATCGTCTACGATTGCGCTGTGGATCCTCTGAGTTCACTGCTGAGCGGCATCCGGGCCGAGGGCTCGGTCGTCAGCCATGCCGTCCTGACGGCGCCCTGGAGCATCACCTTCGCCGACGCCGCTCCGCTCACCATGGTCAGCGTGCTGCGCGGTGGCGGCACGCTGCTGCTGTCCGACGGCACCGAGCGGGCGATCGGCGCGGGCGACACGGCCATCGTCCGGGGCCCCGCACGGTTCCGCCTCGCGGACGAGCCTGCCACTGTCCACCGCCCCCACACCGCGTACGAGATCCACTGCTTCACCGCGGACGCCGCGTGCACCGGCCAGGAACTCGACGGCATCCACTGGGGCACCGGCCCGGTGGGAGCGACCTCGCTGATCGTGGGCGCCTACCGCGCGTCGGGGCGCCGCCATGAACGGCTCCTGCGCGCCCTGCCGCCCGTCCTGGTCGTCGCAGAGGACGCCGAGGTCTGCGCCTGGCTGGAGAACTCCGCCGCCGACGCCGCCCGGCTCTCAGCCGGTTCGCAGGCGCTGATGGACCGGCTCCTCGACTGGGCTCTGGTCTGCACCCTGCGCACCTGGTTCGACCGGGCGGGTGCCGACGCGCCCGGCTGGTACCGCGGCCTCGCCGACCGGGTCCTCGCCCCCGCCCTGCATGCCTTCCACGGGCGGCCCGCCGAGAGCTGGACGGTCGCGTCGCTGGCCGCTCAAGCCGGCGTCTCCCGCGCACTGTTCGCCCGGCGCTTCACCGAGCTGATGGGCCGTCCGCCTCTCACCTACCTCACCGAGTGCCGCATGGACGACGCCGAGGCGCTCCTGGCCGACACCGATCTCAGCATCGCCCAGATCGCCAAGACCGTGGGCTACGCCGACGCCTTCGGCTTCAGCGCCGCTTTCAAACGCCACAAGGGCCTCAGCCCCAGCACGTTCCGCACCACGGCGGCGTGATGCACGGCATGCGGCCGCAGAGGCACGGGCCCCACGCTCCGGACCGCAGCACGAACCGAGACGCGCTCCAGGGGGCCGTTCCAGTGTGGGGACGACCGGCGATCAGCCCGCTCGTCCCCGTAGCCGGCCGGCACCGGCAGCCCTCCCACCCCGCCGCAGATCCGGAAGTCGTCCCACAACTCCCGCTCAACCGCCTCACTCCGTCCAGCCCGAAGGACGACATCGCCTCCCAGCCATCCACCCGCCCCGAGCCGAACCCGGCAGACATACGATGACCGACATCGGGCCCCGCCGAGCAGCGAGACGGGACTCCCGGCGAGGGGAACGCCATGTCGTAGCGCAGGGTGAGGCTCCGGGAGTTGGCGAGGCGACGCAGCCTGCGGCGCACGGTGGCGGGGGCCGGCATCGGCGAGGGCGGTCGGGCCGAGGCGGCCGTCGCGGTCCAGCGCGTCGAGCAACGCCCGATCCACGAGGTCGAGTTCGATGCCGGACAGCGTCTCCGGTGTGCCTGCGCCGGGTGGGCCGGGGGCCGTGAGCTGGGTCAAGGGCGGGCGAGCGGAGCCGCCACCGGCTGCCTTCGACGGACAGGAGGCACTCGACGGAGACGAGGACGGCAGCGGTTCTAGTCGCCAGGTGGGTGCCCGGGCCCGCTACGGGGCGCGGGCACCCACCGTCGAGCAGCTCCAGGCCGTACAGCGACGCGTGCCTGCTTCGAGGCGGGCGCCCTCGCCACGGGTGCCGAACCCGGACCAGCCGCACACGGGCAGGACTTCGCAGACCTGCGCCAGGATCCGTACCTCACCGAGCCTGCGTCGAAGCGGCCCGTTCCGTGAGCCGCCCGCCCCAGGCCCGCCACGGCGAGACCATCACGTCCACCGACATGGACAGGGTCTCCCACCTGCACCCCATGATCAACCCGACCATCGGCTACGACACCAGAAGCGCCACCCAGCACACGACCGAGTTGGCGTCGTACAGCGCCTCACCCGGCGCCGACCGCGCGGTCCTCGACGGATCAACGGCTCTCCCTCACGACGGTGGCGGCAGCCACGGACCTGACGCAGCGGGCGGCACCACTGAGGGAGGTCGCACGTCACCGGAAGGCCAGTGGTGGCGCTTCCGCTGCGGGAGGGAACGGGATCTTGAGGTCATGAGCAGCCCATGGCAGGCTCGTCCCGCATGATCGATGAATTCGCGAAGGACAACCTGCACGGGAGACTGCGGCGGGACCGCACGGCTCTGCTCTGGAAACTCGACGGCCTGTCCGAATACGACGTCCGCCGACCTTTGACAGTGACCGGGACCAACCTGCTCGGCCTGGTCAAACACGTGGCCGGCGTCGAGGCCAGGTACTTCGGCGAAGTCTTCGACCGGCCCTCCCCAGAGCCGCTGTCCCGGTGGCAGGACCACGACGGCAGCGATCTGTGGGCGGCTGAGGACGAGACGCGTGATCAGATCATGGGGTCCTACCGGCGCACGTGTGAACACTCGGACGCGACGATCGACGAGCTTGCCCTGGACGCCCCCGGCCACGTGCCGTGGTGGCCGGAGCCATATCGAAACACGAACCTGTTCGCCATCCTGGTGCACGTCCTCGGCGAAACCAACCGGCATGCCGGGCACGCCGACATCCTGCGCGAAGGCGTCGACGGCCGGACAGGGATGCGCCCCGAACACGAGGTGCAGATCGATGAGGACGCCCGCACCGTCTACTGCGCGAAGATCGAGCAGGCCGCCAGATCGGCCGCATCAGCCGGGGCGTAGAAGGCCGTCCACGTGACTTGATGTCCGCGCGGCTCGATGACTGCCAATTCGCCCAGGACCACCACCTCCCCGATTTCGCTCTGCTCACACACGATCGCGTCGGCCGTCGCGCCCAGATCGCGGTCCGCCGCGGCCAGCGCCGCGTCCTGGCGTGCCGGGCGGCCACGGGAATCTCTCCGCTGCTTCGAGAGAGCGGCGGCTTCCGTCGACGCCGCGACCTACAAGCGACGGCTTCTATCGACGCCGATGCCTACGGGGGAACGGACGACTGGCCGGGGCAAGTACTGTCCCGCGGGGTCCGGGCAGACCGTGGCGTCGAAACAGGCCACGGTGTGTCCGGTGGTCCCGCGGCCGCCTACGCGGCCGGCGCACCGCTCTGCGCCGCCTTGCGGTGGCGGGCGGTCAGCCGCGAGCCGGACTCGCGGCGGGCGGCGCGGCGCAGGAGCGGTACCGCGAGCAGGAACCCGAGGACCGCCCAGGCGGTGAGGACCAGCGCGACCATGGGCAGTTCCCAGGAGCCGGCCGCTTCGGCGGTCCGTGCAGAGTCCGGGAGCAGCGCCGAACGCAGGCCCTGCGCCGTCCACTTGAGCGGAAAGACTGCCGCCACCTGCTGGACCGGCACGGGCAGGGCGGTGATCGGGAACACCGTCCCCGAGGTGAGGAGCAGCCCCATCGTCGGCAGCATGATCAATGCCAGTGCCTCGCGGGGGTTGGGCAGTACGGCGCCTATGGCCGCGCCGAGCGGTACGACGGCGAGCAGCCCGAGTGCGGTGACCCACAGCAGCGTCATCCAGTCACCCGGTCCGTTCGGCAGTGGCCCGTCCGCCAGCAGCGCCCCGGCGACCAGGAGCAGCGTCAGGGTGCCGACTGCCAGGACGACCACCAGCAGGCACTTGGCGACGAGGTAGGCCGGTATTCCGCCGGGCGTGGCGCGCAGTCGCAGCAGGGTGCCCTCCTCCCGCTCGGTCACGAGGATCTGCGGGAGGTTGATCAGCCCGGCCTGGAAGAGGAGGTAGGCGGCGAAGCCCGCCAGCACCAGATGGGTCATCGGGGTCCGGGTCCCGGGCACGTCGTCGCTGAGGTAGACGGCGACGAGCAACGCGACGATCACGTTGGTCAGATGGCCGGACATCTCCTTGCCGTTGCGCAGGAGGTGCCGCAGCTCGATTCCGCCGCGCTGGATCCCGGCACGCCAGCTGTTCGTCATGTTCGTCATGTGTGTCCCCCTCATGCGGCCGGTGCCTCCTCGTCCGCGTCCCTGTCCGTGCCGCCGGTGACGTCCGTGCCGTCGGCCTCTCGGTGCACCATGTGCAGGTAGGTGTCCTCCAGCGTCGGGCGGCGGACCTCCAGGTCGGCGATCGGGCCGTCCGCGTGCCGGTGGAGTTCCCAGACCAGATGTGAGGGGTCCTCCGTGCGTTCGCGGCGAGGCGTCCCGTCGTCGGCCGTCCAGCGGACCTCGGCCTGCGCGGCGGCTCGCAGGGCCAGTTCCGCGGGTGTGCCACAGGCCCGGATCCGGCCGCCGACCAGCATGGCGATCCGGTCGGCGAGGCGCTCGGCCTCCGCCAGGTCGTGGGTGGTGAGCAGGACGGTGACGCCCTCGTCGCGGGCCAGCTGTTCGACCAGGACGTGGAAGTCGTGCCGTGCCTGAGGGTCGAAGCCGGTGGTCGGCTCGTCCAGGAAGAGGAGTTCGGGGCGGCCGACAATGCCGAGTGCGACGTCGAGGCGCCGGCGCTGGCCGCCGGACAGCCGGTCCACGCGCCGGCCGGCCTGGTCGGTGAGGCCGACCAGAGCCAGCAGTTCGGCCGGGTCGCGCGGGTCGGGGTAATAGGTCGCGAAGTGGGTCAGCAGCTCGGCGACCCGCCAGCGGCGGTGGTCGCGCCAGGACTGCAGGACCAGGCCGATCCGGGCTCGCCACGCGTCGCCGCCCCGCTCGGGATCCATGGCGAGGACGCTCACCTCCCCGCCGGAACGCTGCCGGAAACCTTCCAGGATCTCGACGGTGGTGGTCTTTCCCGCGCCGTTGGGTCCGAGCAGCGCGAAGACCTCGCCGCGGTGGATGTCCAGATCGACACCACGCAGGACGTCGACGTCGCCGTACGCCATGGCCAGATCGCGTACCTGGATGACGGGCTGGACGCCGGTGCGTCCGGACGTCGTCACCGGCCCGCCTCCGCGCGGGGCTGCTGCTGCGCCGCCCCGGTCGCGGGTCCGGCGCTGTCGACGATGGCCCGGAGTGCCGCCACATGTCCCTCGAAGGCTGAGCGACCGCGGTCCGTCAGCCGTACCTTCGTGCGGCGGTTACGGCCTCCGCCCTCCTTCCGGAGCTCCAGGTATCCGGCCCCCACCAAAGTGTGCAGTTGCTTGGAGAGCGCGGAGTCGCTGAGCGAGAGGCTGTCGCGGATGAACGCGAAGTCCGCGTACTCGGTCGCGGCGAGCAGCGCGACCACCGACAGCCGGGTGGCGGGGTGGATCAGCTCGTCGAAGCCGTCGGGTGTGCTCATCGGCCCGCCCCCTGGTCGGCCGCCGGTTCGCCGCCGCTCCGCACCGAGTCGGCCGCCCAGCGGTTGGCGGGACCGAGGGACAGCAGGTACACGGCCACTGCGGCTGTGGCCTGGACGAGGCCGGCGTGGACCGGGTCCAGTGGCTCGGTCAGGTGGGCCGACAGCACGATCGTCCCGCCGACCAGCACCGCTGTCCCACCGAACGCGGCCCACATACGCCCGGGGCAGCGAGTGTGGTGCAGTTGCATGCGGCTCCTGCGGCTGCTCATCACGATCAGCACACCCAACAGGCCGACGTAGGAGGCCACGAACAGCCCGACACCCCACTGGGGCGGGTCCATGCCGACGCCGGCGAGGAACACCCACATGAGCGCGGCCGTGCCGTAGGTCATGCCGCGCCCGCCGGACGCGGAGCGCTCGAATTCGTCGTACACCCGCTCCTGCGGCACTCGGATGCGCTGGAGATCCTTCCATGCCTGTTCGGCATCCACCGGCATGCTCACGCTCATCGCCCTTCCGCCCCCGATTACTTTCCTACAAGGAAAGTTACTCTTGGCTTTCCTTGTAGGCAAGTCGGAGGTTCGTCGGCATGGGGAGGCGGGGGCCACGACGGTCAGCCGCCCCCGCGGCACGAAGCACACCTGCGGATACCCGCGCCTAGAACTGCCTCATGAGCACATTTCTAGCGAACCGATACGCCAGCAGGCCTGCCGCACGAAGCGCTGACGGGGCTGATGGCCGGCCAACTGCGGGCTGAGGGCGGTCGCCCCGGCCTCAGCTCCGGCGGCGCGTGTGGAGCTCGGGAGCCGAGGGTCCCGATCCTGCTGGTGGCCGGCTGGTCGTCACGCTTCCTTGAGCCGGGTCACGATCCATTCCCCGAGTTCCCGGGTCATGGTGGTGTGGCCTTCGTTGGTGCTGGCGCAGAAATGGTCGTGGAGGTCGCTGCGCTCGGGGTCGATCTTGGCGTAGAGGGCGTCGTGATCGTTGATGTCGTCGATCGCGACGGCGCTGATGGTGGGGACGAAGGTGGAGGCGTTGTGCGCGAGTTCCGCCTCGGTCCTGTTGACGCGGCCGGCCAGCATGGCGGCGATGCCGAAGCTTGCGGCGTCGCCGAGGGCGGGGGCCTCGGGGAAGAGGCCTCCGGGGGCGCCGTCGAGTTCGGGGAAGCCGGTGGTGCGGATCTCCGTCGGTTCCTGGCCGGGCTTGTCCATCCGGGCGACGGTCTGCGAGCCCCTGGCCTGGGTGTCGAGCCGGCTGATGAGCTCGGGCCCGTAGGAGGCCAGCGCGGTGGTGGCGGCGGGGATGCTGTTCCCGGCGCCGGTGCCGGTGCCGTTGGCGACCCCGAGCAGACGCGGGATCTGGGGCCAGCTCCCCATCCTCTCCAGCGCCTCCAGGAAGTCGGTCCGGTCCTGGTGCTGGCCGGCGGAGACATCGACAGTGGTCCCGGTGGCGGTGTCGAGGTGCCAGCGCAGCATCTGGCGTGCGGCGGGGCTGTTGACCAGGTCGGAGAAGGAGTTGTAGAGCGGCGTGAGAGGGCCTCCCCAGTGTTCCTTCACGTAGTGGGCGAGGGCCTGGACTCCCAGGGGAAGCCACGCGCCGCGGTGGGGGGTGTCGTAGGAGAGGTAGGTGCCGGTCTCGTGCTGCTCATGCCGGCGTTCCATCTTGGCCAGGGCGTAGCGGGTGACCAGTCCTCCCATACTGAAGCCGCCCACCGTGAGCGGGGCGTTGCCCTCTCGGTCGGCGATCGTCCTCCTGATGCATTCGATCGCGAGTTCGGCGTTGCCGAGGACGGACGCGGTGCGGTCGGCGAAGCCCAGCAGGATGACGTCGAAGCCTGCCTCGCGCAGAGTGGAGATGAACGGGTAGTCCCCGTTCTCCAGGCCGTCGTAAAGGGTGTCGACGTCGGTTGCTCCCGGGGCGAAGCCGTCGGCGAGGATCACCGGCCGCTCCACGTTCGTCCGGCCGGCTGAACCGTGGAAGATCCAGGCGGTCCCGCTGGTGATCCTGTTGCCGAGCTCCCACGTGGTGTCCCAGGGTGCAGGTTGCGCGGCTGCGGGCGCAGCGCCTTCGGGAGTGCCCCAGATGTTGACGACAGGCTTGGACATGTTTTGACGTCTCCTTCGTGTCGCGGTGATATGCCGAGCCGTCATCGTTTCGGTGTGTGCATCGCCGTCCCGTACCGATCCGGATAGATCACTCTCCTGAGGACGAAATAGTGATCTTCGGCCCCGTCCTCGCGCCCCCTCGCGTGCGCGGGCGCGCTCCGGCGCCGGAGAGAACGGCCGGGTCTCGCCCCGTTGCCCTACGCCGCCCCACGCCCACGCGGACAGCCCTTTACGAGCCCGCGGCTCGCGTGAAGCAGGCAGGCTGTGAGAGGGCGTCCGTAGCGCACGCTCCTTCACGCAGACCATCAGCGGGCCCCTGGGATGAGCTGACAGCCGGCCGGGACTCAGCCCGTGCCAGCCGCTGATGTGCTGCTCGGCGCGCTCTGGACGGTGGAGTCGAGCGGGTTGGATGCCATTCTTTCGGCCAGTCCCGATCGCACCGCACCGGCCGCGGAACTGCCGGGTTTGCGAGCGGCCTGGGCCTGGAAGCACGCCAGGAACCGCTCGGTGAGGTCGAGCCTGGGGTAGCGTTCCAGCACCTCGGCCCGGAAGGCGGCCGAGTAGTCGTCCGCGTCCTTGCCGACGACTTCGGTCGCGGTGGCGCGGGCCAGCAGGTGCCCCTCGGGATCAGTGGAGGCCTCCACCCGCGGCCGCATATGGCGGGCGATCACGTCCGAGAGGCGTGCGCGGCGCCTGGCCGGCCATCCGGCGCCCGCTGCGAAGACCTGGGCGACGTGGCCACCTGCCTCCTCGAACGCAACAGTGTGGCTGTCGAAGACCGGCACCAACCCGATGTCGTGGAACAGAGCAGCGACGTAGAGGAGTTCCGCGTCGAAGGGAATGCTTCCTGCCACGCCGCCTGCGGCCGCCCACACGTACGCACGCAGGGAATGGTTGAGCAGCGCGGGGGAATGGTAGGCGGTCGCCACCTCCAGGGCGGCGGCCGACGTCATGCTGTCGGGCACGGGAAGTGCGTCGAGCGACATGCGGGTCACTGTCGGCCTGCCTCTGTGGCGCTGTCCGACACGATGCGGATAATCGTCCTACCGGCCCTGCCGCGGCCGGGCGCGAAGGCCGCGGGCGTTTCGGCGAGCGGACACACTTCCCCGACGATCGGTTTGAGCCTTCCGTCCCTCACCCGCTGCACGATGTCGGCGAGTCCGACCCGGTCAGCTTCGACGACGAAGAAGACGGCCCGCCCGTCCCGGGGCTTGACCCTCGGTGGTTCCGCGATGGTGACCAGAGTGCCTCCGGCGCGCACCAGTGCGGCGGAACGGTCGAGGATCTCACCACCGATGACGTCGAACACGACGTCGACCTCTCCGGATTCCGCCAACCGGTCCGCCTGGAGGTCCAGAAATTCGTCGGCGCCCAAGCCGAGAGCGGTGTCCCGATCGGCGGACCGGCCGGTGGCGATCACCCGCGCCCCCACCTCGCGTGCGAGTTGGACCGCGACCGACCCGACACTGCCTGCGGCGCCGTGGATCAGGACTGTCTGCCCCGCCGTGAGCCGTCCGTGGTCGAACAGCCCCTGCCAGGCGGTCAGCCCCGAGACGGGCAGAGCGGCGGCCACCGTGTAGTCGACGTCCGCCGGAAGCGGGGCGAGGTTGCGGGCCTCCACCGCGGCGTACTCGGCCAGGGATCCGTCACGCGTCCAGTCGGCCATACCGAAGACCCGCTGGCCGACAGTAAGGCCGGTTGTGCCGTACCCGAGCTCGACGACCACCCCCGACAGCTCGTGCCCGGGCACGCTCGGCGTCCGGTCCCGGCCCGCTCGGTCGGTCCACGTTCCGGGCCAGTCGAGTTCCCCGCGAGTGAAGCCAGCTGCATGCACCCGCACGATGACGTCGTTCTCAGCAGCGTGGGGGTAGGGCAGTTCCGTCAGAGCGAGTCCGCCGACACCGGCATCACGGTTGCGGACGGTGATGGCTTGCATAGAGATCATCCTCTGAGGAGCGGAGTAGCGGCGATGGATCAGACAGATGCCCGCTTGGGGCGGCATGGCACGCGATGCATCGTGATCTCGACCGTATGCGCCATCCGCTGCCTCCGTGTGGGCCACTTCCCAGGCAATGGGATGAGCCACTTTCGTGTCGTCGGCAGTGGTGGAAACGCCGCATCGCTTCCGGGGGGCTGACCGCCCGCCGCGCCCCGGACCACCAGGCTGAGGCGGTGGTGCGTCTTTTCGGCAACACCGCGACGAGGCAGCGCTCGCGGCCGAGGTCTTGCGTACTGCTCACGGCGTTTCGCGGTCCCTTCCGAGGCCGGCGACGTCCCCGGGCCGGGCCGGGTTCCAGAGGGGTGGTCTCCCCCACCGGCCGTAGACGGCCGGTGCTGTCGTAGCGGCACAGCAGGTCAAGGGCCGCGCTCACGCCACGGCGCGAGTTGTCGTCGTCGGCGTCACAGGGACGCTGCACGCCCTTGCTGATGGGCCTCTACGACGGGGCAGGGCATCAGCGTCCTGCCGCCCGCCCCCTCTGTCACCGAACTGACTCCAGCCGATCCGCGGCCGTACGGGAAGGAGAGCGGCCCCCTCCGCTGAGCACGAGGCCCGCCACGGTCGGCAGGTGTGCGGCAGCCGGCAGTCGTGCGTGGCGACGGACGCGGCGGGCCAGGCCCTGCAATCGTGAGTGCGGTGTCAGCCGGCGATGCGGATGACGATCTTGCCGAAGGCGCCGCGGACGAGGTGCTCGTACGCCTTGATCGCGTCTTCGAAGGAGTAGACGGTGTCGATGACCAGCTCCAGGAGATTGCCGTCGTCGTCATGGAAGTCGATCTGCCGGCCCGCCGTGTGTTTCTCTCCGGGCCGGAGAGCGGCCGGCACGCGGGTGTCGTGCTGCCTGCGTGACGGCGTCGTATCCGAATCGGTGGGGTGCGCATGGGGCGGGGGGGGGATCCAACGGATGCTGAGTGGGCACGGCTGCGGCCGTTCCTGCGGGGCGGTAACGGGTGTTGGGGCAGGTGGCGGGATCTCCGGCAGGTGCTCGACGGGATTCTGCATCGGGTACGGACCGGGGTGCAGTGGTGTGATCTGCCCGAGGGGTTCGGGCCGCGGAAGACCGTCCTGAGCGCCACCGTCAGTGGTCGTCCGGCGGGACCGGCGAACGTCCGCTCCAGCCGGACACGCCGAAGGCAGGCTCTGAGCTCTCAGCGCCGGCCGGGGCTGTCGCACACTGAAGTTGCTCGTCATGCGGCACAACGACCACTCTTGCTCTCGACGGCAACGCGGCCGTGACAGTCGAAGAAGAAGACCGATCAACCCAGGAGTCCTGCATGATCGAGACCGACCGCCCCAGGGAGGTCGCCCACGCAGAGCCGGGCTACCTGTGGGGCGACCTGCACGAGGGCCGCCGGAACGCCATCCGGGACCGGTGGTCCGTCCAGTGCGATGGCAAGGAGCTCATGCTCATGCGCAACGCCTCAAGGAGCTCCGTGTGACCGCCGACCTGGTGGCTTTTATCCGGGCTCGTTTCAACGAGGAGTTGGAGAAGGCCCGCTTCGCCGCCAAAGTGGTGGTCACGCAGCCCGAACGCTTCGGCGTCGAGCCCGAGGACGCCGCCAAGCACGCCCGTTTCTCCATCGCCGCCGCTGAGGCGCACCTCGCGTTGCTTGACGACACCGTGGTGCCGTATCTGGGAACGGCGGGGCGGGGCGGCCGGAACGCCGAATTCCAGCTTCGGCTGCTTGCCGCGCCGTACGTGGAGCACCGGGACTACCCGCACGAGCAGGAACCCGCCAACCAGCCCGGGAGCCAGGCATGACGGCCGGCCTGGTGGCCTTCCTCCAGGCCCGTCTCGACGAGCAGGAGGCAGCCGCTGTTGCCGCCGGCGGCACGAGTGAGGGCTGGCAGGCGTTGGGGACGGGTGTCTACTCGGTGGCCTCTCTGGACGACGACGTCCCGCCTCTGATCACTACCGGCCCGGAGGTCGGCGGGTCCGACGAGGACGCCGCCCGCGCCGAGCACATCGCCTTGCACGGACCGGCACAGGTGTTGCGTGACATTGAGGCGACACGGGGCCTGCTGAAGCAGTGCAAGGCGCCCGAGACGAGTGAAGAGCCTTCGGACGCGTGCGATCCCTCCACGGCCGGCATGCAACGCATGGCCGTCGAGATGGCGGTGCGGCACCTGGCGCAGGCTCACGCCGGCCACCCGGACTATCAGCCCGAGTGGCGCCCATAGGCACACGCGCCGGGGCCCCCTGTCCGACTGGCCACGGGGGTCGTTCTCGCTGGTCGATCAGTTGCGGCGCCGGCACCTCCAGCCGACCAGGGACCTGATTCAGAGGACGGTCGGATCGGCTGAGGAGGCCGCGCTCTGCGGCCCTGTGATCGAGCAGGCCAGGGCCCGGACTTTCCGGCTCACCTGCCTCGCCGGCCTCACGGGGCGCTGCGCTGTCAGCGTTCCCGTCCGCAGCCGCACCGCCCCCGTGGGCCTGTGCCTGGTGGGCCCGCGCGGAAGCGGCCGTCATCTTCTTGGCCTCGCGGTCCGCGTAGCGGCGGCCGGGGGGTGAGCGTCCATGCCTGCGGGCGCCGACCCCCCAGGTCCCAGGCGCGGCGAAGGGCCGGGCGGGGGCGTCGGTGCCGCCGCACGACCGGTCCCATGATCCCACATTCTGGACAATACCCAACCGATCCGTGAGATGCATGAGATCGTCAAGGCGCCCGCAGCGGTCACGAGGCCTTGCCACGAGGGGGACCTGCGCAGCCGTGCGGGACCGTCGGCCCTCCAAGTCGACGGCCGCACTCCGCCCTCGTGGGAAAGTCCCAGAGATGTACGCTCCCACTACCGGGCCCGGCCAGGCCCCGTCGCAGTCCCCGGCCGAGGCCGCGCCCGCCAACTCGCGGTCTCGCGTCCTGATCGCCAGCCTCATCGGCACGACGATCGAGTTCTACGACTTCTACGTCTACGCGACCGCCGCGGTCCTGGTCTTCCCGAAACTCTTCTTCCCGAGCGCAGACGCGACCACAGCCCTGCTCTCCTCCTTCGCGGTCTTCGGCGCGGCGATGGTCGCCCGCCCGATCGGCGCGATCGTCTTCGGCCACCTCGGCGACCGCCTCGGCCGCAAGGGCACCCTGGTGGCCTCGCTGCTCACGATGGGCATCGCCACCTTCCTGATCGGCGTTCTGCCGACGTACGCGCAAGCGGGCTGGGTCGCCACGGCGCTGCTGGTGCTGATGCGGCTCGCCCAGGGCTTCGCGCTCGGCGGCGAGTGGAGCGGCGCGGCGCTGGTCGCCACCGAGAACGCACCCGCCGGGAAGCGCGCACTGTGGGGCACGTTCCCGCAGCTGGGCGCCCCGCTCGGGTTCATCATCGGCAATGGCCTCTTCCTGATCATCGGCGCGCTGCTGCCCTCCGCGGCGGGCGCCGATCCCTCGCAGCCCTCCGACGCCTTCCTGAGCTGGGGCTGGCGGATCCCGTTCCTGTTCTCGGCTGTCATGGTCGCGATCGGTCTGTGGGTACGCATGCGCCTGGTCGAGTCGCAGGTCTTCGCGAAGACGCAGGAGACCGGCAAGGTCCGCAAGCTGCCGCTGGCCACCGTCTTCCGCCACCACTGGAAGCAGCTGGTCCTCGGCAGCTTCGCAATGCTGGCGACGTACGTCCTCTTCTATCTGATGACGACGTTCTCGCTGAGCTACGGCCGCACCGCCGAGGACGCGGACGTCCCGGGCCTCGGCTACAGCTACACCACGTTCGTCCTGATGATGATCTTCGGTGTGCTGTTCTTCGCCGCGTTCACCCTGATCTCCGGCCCGCTCGCGGACAAGTACGGCCGCCGCAGGACCCTCGCCTGGGTCACCGTCGGCATCATCGTCTTCGGCCTGGTCTGGGTGCCGCTGATCAACCTGGGCACGCTCGGCGTGGTCCTGTGGCTGGTCCTCGGCTTCACCCTGATGGGTACGACGTTCGGCCCGATGGGCGCGATGCTCCCGGAGCTCTTCCCGACCAGCGTCCGCTACACCGGCTCCGGCATCGCCTACAACGTCAGTTCCATCCTCGGCGCGGCCGTCGCCCCGTTCGTCGCGGTCGCCCTCTGGGAGGCCGGCGACGGCTCCCCCTGGCTGGTCGGTGTCTACCTCTCCGTGATGGCCGTCCTCACCCTGACCGCCCTCCTCCTCGGCAAGGAGACGAAGGACATCGCCCTGGACGAGGGCGAGATCCCGGCGGCCCCCGCCCGGACCGAGGCCCCGTCCGCCTGACGCGGACCTGATGCCGCGGCGGGCAGCGGCGCTGCGTGAAGTCGCGGCGTCCGGTGCGTCTGCCGGCGTACCGGCCGGAGGCCCTCGTACCGCGCGTACTTGGGTCTTCGGCCGATGCGGCGAGAGGGGGTGCCAGGTGCCGGGCGGTGCGATGTCGCCTGCCAGGGCAGCAGCGCGGGGTCGACGCCCTGGCAACGGAAATCGGTGAGAGCGCCTGATCCGCGGAGGCTGCACGACGTTCCATCGGCTGGGGCACTCGGGCTTCCGTCGTGGAAACCGATCGGCGTCATCCTTGCCGGACCGACGCGCCTCCCTTACGGCCTGACCGTCGGGCAGCAGCCGGGGTGGACGGCCCGGCACGCCGGATCATCGTCACCTCCTGAGCCTGAGCCCCTGGCACATCGTGGATACTCACCCGGAGCGGGAACGCGTGATGGTCAGGTCCTTCTGGAGCGCCGCCGGTTTCTTGCGGCTCAGAGGGTGGGATCGTCGAACTGGTCGAGAAGCGCTTCGGTGACTGTGGCGCTCGTTGTGGTGGCGGCACCTTCGTGCAGCGGTTGTTCAGCCCAGATGACTTTGCCACCGGGTGTGTACCGCGTACCCCACCGTTCGGCGAACTGCGCCACCAGGAACAGCCCACGTCCACCCTCATCCGTTGTCGCTGCCCTCCGTACGCGTGGCGAGGTGCTGGACCCGTCCGACACCTCGCAGATCAGGCTCCGGTTGTGCAGCAGCCGCACCTTGATCGGCGCTGAGCCGTATCGGATCGCGTTGGTGATCAGCTCGCTGAGGATCAGCTCCGTGGTGAACCCGACGTCTCCCAGTCCCCACTCCCGCAGCTGCGCCCCACACTTCGCGCGAACCGGGGCCACCGCCGAAGGGTCCGGTGACACTTCCCAGTGCGCCACCCTCGACGGGTCGAGCAAGCGGGTGCGCGCCACCAGCATCGCGATGTCATCGGCCGGGCGCTCCGGCACCATCGTGTCGATCACCGCCTGACACGTCTGTTCCGGAGTGCGCCCCGCCCCCGCCAGCGCCCCACGCAGCAGCTCCAGTCCGGTGTCGATGTCCCGATCGCGACTCTCGATCAGCCCGTCGGTGAACAGCACGAACCCCGAGCCCTCGGGCAGATGGAGCTCCGTGGTCTCGAAGGGGTGGCTGCCCACGCCCAGGGGCGGCGAAGCGGGCACTTCCGGATACGCCACGGTCCCGTCCGGATGCACCACGGCCGGGCCCGGGTGTCCTGCTCGCGCCATCACGCACAATCCCGTGACCGAGTCGTAGATCGCGTACAGGCAGGTTGCCCCCGTGACCACGTCGGCGTGGCCCTCCGGGCCTTCGCCGGTGCTCTCGTCGCTGTCGATGCGGTTGACCAGGTCGTCCAGGCGCCCCAGCAGCTCGTCCGGCGGCAGGTCAAGCGCGGAGAAATTGAGTACCGCGGTGCGCAGCCGGCCCATTGTCGCCGCCGCGTGCAATCCATGGCCGACCACATCACCGACCACCAGTGCCACCCGGGCGCCCGGCAGCGGGATGACGTCGAACCAATCCCCGCCGACCCCGGCTCGAGCCGGCAGGTACCGCCACGCCACCTCCAACGCGTCCTGTTCCGGTACCCCCTGCGGCAACAGACTCCGTTGCAGGGCCACCGCCATCGTGTGCTCCCTGGTGAATCGGCGCGCGTTGTCGATGGCCACCGCCGCCCTCGCTCCCAGCTCCTCCGCGAAGGACAGGTCTTCTTCCTTGAACGGTGGCGAATCCCCTGTGCGCCAGAAGTTCGTCATCCCCAGCACCACTCCCCGCGCCTGGAGCGGCATTGTCACCAGCGAATGCGCCCCTTTCGCCAGTGCTGCGCGTGCCCCCTCAGGGTCCTGTTCCCGCC
Organism: Streptomyces sp. QL37; assembly: GCF_002941025.1. Lineage (NCBI taxonomy): Bacteria > Bacillati > Actinomycetota > Actinomycetes > Kitasatosporales > Streptomycetaceae > Streptomyces > Streptomyces sp. QL37. The sequence goes on from NZ_PTJS01000001.1 coordinate 20,043, forward strand.
ACCCGTGCGCCTGCCGCAGGTCCCCCTCCAGTACTGCCTGCCCTGCCTCCAAGGCCCGCGCCTGCGGCGCCGTCCGCGAATATGTGATCACCTTCCCGACCGGGTGGAACCCCTCCCTTTCGTGGCGCCCGCCGCTGGCTGCCGTGCGGCGCATGCTCGCCGTCCTGGTCGGCTCCTCACCCCGCACCACCGGCTCCAGCAGATCGACGGTGACGATGTCGGCGAACCGTGGGGTCGCCACCTCCGCCAGTTCCTGGGCGGTGCGCACCACGTCCAGCGTGTTACCGATCCGCGCCCCCGCGTCGTACAGGAGTGCCAGGCGCTCCCGCGCCACCGCGGCCCGCCCCGAGACCGCCGCCAGCTCTGTGGTGTCCCGCAACGTCACCGCCCAGCCCGCCGGGCCACCGTACGGAGCTGTGGGCCTCATGTTGACCGCCAGCAACCGATCCCCTGCGCGATGCACCTCATCCGTGGTCGACTCACCCGACGCCAGCAGCCGGGCGGTATCCGGATCCAACTTCAGCTCTCCCACCTGCCGCTGCTCGGCATCCGCAGGAAGCTCCAGGAGCCGCCGCGCCTCGTCATTGGCCAGCAGCAGTCGGCCGTCGGCACCGATGATCAGCACTCCTTCCCGGACGGCGTGCAGCACCGCGTCGTGGTGCTCGTACATCCGCGTCATCTCGGCCGGTCCCAGGCCGTGCGTCTGCCTGCTCAGCCGCCTGGCCACCAGTGCCGTCCCGACGGTGGACAGGACGAGTGCGGCCGCCCCGGTACCGAAAATGATCGGCAGCTGCCGTGCGGAGAGGCTGGTCACCTTATGGACCTTGATTGCGACGGACACCAGTCCGACGACCGAACCCTGGTCATCGGTCACCGGAACCACCGCCTGAATGACCGGGCCGCTGCCCTCGGGCAGCGGCAGCCCGCGTGCCCGCTCAATGGTGGTGCGGCCTTCCAGTGCCGGTTCGATGGTGCCGATGAATTTCTTCCCGATCCGTTTCGGATCGGGGTGCGTATAGCGAATTCCTTTGGTGTCCATGACAACGATGGAGGTCACGCCCGCCCTCTTCCGAGCCTCTTCTGCAGACGGCTGGAGCAAGGCCGCCGGATCCGGGCTGTTCAACGCCTGGACCGTGCCCGGTGCGTTCGCGAAAGTCTCTGCGGCCGTCAACGCCTGACGCTCGGCCTCCCGCGAACTGTCGCGCCCCGCCTGGAGCACAAGGGCCGTCACTGCGGCCGCTACCAGAAGCGCCACAATCACAACCTGCAATACGAACACCTGTCCGGCAGCACTGCGCAGATTCAGCAAAGAGCGCAAACCGGAGCTCGCGGGCTCACCTTGATCGCGCGCCCGGTCGTCCAAGGGCTGATGCGTTTTACGATGCTTCAGCCTAAAAAAATCCCTCATAGCTGTTTTTTAGCACCGGCAACGGCCTCCACTACGCAGTCCGAGCCCTCGCCACACTCCACGACCACGCTCCGGCCGCCTGATCAGCAAAGGCACAGGACCCGGCTTCAGCTGCCCAACCTCGGCCTTCGGCAACACAACATTTTTCAGGACTCCGGTCCGGGGTGCGGCCATGGTGTGATCGCGTCAGCCAGGCGTTACCCGGATCGCGGGACGATCCGGCCGCGTTGAGCCCGGGGCGGCTGTCCGCGCCGGCGAGTCCGGCCATGCACAACAGGCCTGGGGAAACCGTGCAGAGGTTCTCGAATAGCTCGCCGTGACCGCCAGCGGTCCTGCTCCCGGCACTCGGCGGATCGAGGTGACCGAGTCGTCGGTACGTAAGGGGCGCGCCCGCCGGTGAACAATCGGCGGGCCCGCTTCTTGCTCGTGCCAGAGGCGGCGAACCAGTGCCGGTCACTCCATCGGGCTCGCAGCGCGCAGCAAGGACGCCCCCGCCGGGGTGAGGGTGTGCAGCACGGTCGGGCCGTTCCGGATGGTCGTGATGAGGCCTGCGTCGCGCAGTACGGTGGCATGCCTGCTGGCGGATGATGCCGACACTCCGGCGGCACGGGCGATCTCGCCGGTCGTGGCACCGGTGGACACGGTGAGCAGGGCAACCGCTCGGGCGCGCCCGAGCAGGGTGCTCAAGGACTTCTCGGGGGCATCGACCCCACGCGGGGCGCCGGAAGCGCTCGGCTCGTGGAGGAGCGAGTACCAGAGCACGGGTGGCATTTCCGGGTCGGCGAAGGTGACCGGCTCGCCCCAGTTGAAGTACGAGGGGGCGAGGGTGAGCCCACGTCCGTTCAGATACAGGTCCCGGTCCTCGACCTGCCGGGGATAGACGGCCTCCAGGACCGGAGGACGCCAGCGCAGCATCGGTCCGAGACCCGAGAGCATGCCCTCGACCCCGCCGTCCAGAAGCCCGCGGGCACGCGCCGCTCGCTCCGCCTCGATGCGGGCCTGTGCCTGTTCCTCGTACGGGGCGATCACCGCGTCGTGGTAAGCCCGCAGCATCCCGACGAACTCCTTGCGCGCCTCCAGCCGGGCCAGTTGCCCGGCCCACGCGGGAGCGCCGACGGTCCGGTCGAGGATCGTCACTTCCTTCAGAATTCGTCGCGGAGGCGTGGCCAGAATCGATTCCAGTCCGGCGTCCAGATCACCCACCGCATCAGCGGGCGTCAGAAAGTCCGGAAAGTAGGCGGCCCTTGGGTACAAGGGCAGGAAGACGCTTGGCAGGACACGCCCCAGGCCCCTCTCCCGCATCTGCTGCCTTGCCATGCGGTACCACCCGGCGTAGGCCCACCGCCCTCTGCGCGACTGCAATCGGTGCATACTCGCGGCGACTTCCCAGAGCGGATCGGGGGCGGCGGCGATCCTGGTCTTCGCCAGGTCTGTATGGCTGAAATGAATGCGGAGCATGTCGTACCCCGTTCGATATGGTCGGCTTGGCGATCGTAGATCGCGGGACTCAATACGCGATAAACGGGGGTTCAACAGAAATGACCCGCCTGTTTAGTTCCGCCTGAGCTGCAAGGGATCGCGCCTCCGCCGGCGCCCGGGCCCCGTCTTCGGCGTCCCACAGCCCCCGGCGCGGACCTCACTCGGGCGGCCCCCGAGGCCGAGGACGGCCCGCGGTTCGGCTTCGGCCTGGCCTCGGCTTCCATGGTCCGGGTGATGGTGCGCACCGACCGGCTCAAGACACTGGACGCTCACAGCCCCGCAACGGCTCCCGCACCCAGAGGGTGCCTCTGCCCGGTCCATGGCGGTCCTGCTGCGACGCCGCCGCCGCCGGCCGTACACCTGGCGTGAACGTTGGAGCGGAGAGCGGGGGCGCCGCCGTGGAAGTGACGAGGGGCCGTATTGCCGCTCCCCACGCTGGGCTGGGCCTCGGCAGCGGAGCGGCCAGGCTGCGGTGCGAGGCGTCGTCACATCATCAGGTCAGTTGAGGTTCTTCTCCAGGGCACTGACGTATGCGTCGATGAAGTGGTCGCGTACCCCGTCGCCCACCGGGGCCAGGGCATCGGCGGTCAGGCCCCTGGCGCGATCGGTGAGCGAGCCGAGCAAGGGCATCGTCTCGTGCAGCTTGCCGCGTGAGTCGATGTAGCGCAGCACGTCGACGTGGGTGTAGGCAGGCTCCGGTGGCAGCTGCGGCACGATGTCGTTGTTGTTGACGAAGCGGTACATGCGGTTGGTGTAGCCCTTGTTGTACGCGGCGGCCAGCAGCCGGTCGCAGGTGCGGGGCTGACCGTAGGTGTAGACGCCGTCGGCGGCCAGGCGCGGCTCCTCCAGATACATGCGGGCTCCGGCGAGCATGGCCAGGGCGCCACCTAGGCTGTGGCCGGTGAACCACACGCTCTGTCCGTTGGTGCGGTACTCCGCGAGAGTGTCCCTGACATCGGGGTAGATCGACTCCAGTGCTTCGGCGAAGCCGTAGTGGACGTATCCGGTGCCGCCCGGCCCGGGGCGAGGCGGCGTGGTGGCATCCGAGAGCCAGTCCTTGATCTGCACCGGTTCGGTACCGCGGAACGCGATGACGATCATGTGGTCGCTGGCCGCGGTGTAGGCCTGGGTGTCCTGCAGCGGGAAGGGCGGGCTGAATCGCGTCTGGTGGTGACGTACCCGGTCGAAGCCCCAGGCGCGGGCCTGCTCCTCGATCACCGCCTCGGCCTGGTAGGCAAGGCCGGATGCCTTCGCCAGCCAGGAGGCATGGGCCAGGCTGTAACTGGTGGCCCGGTGGTCTACGTCGGACGGCATGGTCATGCTGCTGGCTCCTCGCAACTGCGGTGTGACGCGCCCGTACCCAACCGGGCGCCTTCACTCCTTGTTACATGCGCACTTGCGAGCGGCCGGAGCCCCGCGCCTGAGTGTCACCCGGACGGCGTGACTGCGCCGTCGACGCGGCTCAGGTCGTGGCGGCGGGCGGCCTTCAGGCCGAAGGCGGACCAGGGCGGTACGCCCCGTCGCTGTCAGGATGTCGGAAGGTCCTTGCGGATGAGCGTCGTGAACTCGGCTGGTGATACTTCTTGCTGTGCGTCCACACTCGGCGCCGGGCAGCTCACCACCGGGAGTTGAAGGCCGCTGATCGCGGAGGCCTCGATGTTCTCCCGGGCGAGGCCCAGAGTCACGTGCGGCCAGAAATCGTCCTCGACGATGTTCAGGCCGTGGGTGATGTCCTCTTGGACGCTGGCCGGCTCGGGGCTGTAATCGATGCCCAGGCGGATCTGTTCGCGCCTCTGCCCGATGTTCTCGTCATAGCGATGGGCCGGATCGTTCTGCAAGTTCCAGCTGCCCCACACGGCGGACTGCCGAACCGGCCGGGTCGCGTTCGTGGCGCACGAGCCGGGTAGGACGGCGGGTCGTACGACGACGAGTCGCTCGCCCTTGCCGTCCTGCGACGTACGTCGGGGCAGAGGCGGACGCGAAGCGCGTCGGCTGCGGCGAGGTGAGTGTGAACATGCCAGGTAACCCCCATGCCTGCTCCGCAAGGGGAAGGCATGACCGCGTCGCCGCCGAACCGTGCTCACCGAGGGGCGGCCAGTACTGCCGCGAGGCCCGCTCGCAGGTCTTGCACGAAATACTCGGGAACCTCCAGCGACGGGAAGTGTCCCCCGGCTTCGGGCGAGCTCCATCGGACGATCTGCCGGTACCGCTCCTGCGCCCAGGGGCGCGGGCACTTCTCGACGTCTCGGGGATACATGGTGAGTGCTGACGGGACGTCGACCCGAAGTTCGGGGTCCAGCGCGTTGTGGCTTTCGTAGTAGATGCGGGCTGCCGACGCACCGGTCCGCGTCAGCCAGTACAGGGTGACGTCGTCGAGAACGCGGTCTCTGGAGATCGTCTCGAACGGGCTGTCCTCGGTGTCCGACCACTCGGCGAACTTGTCGAGGATCCAGGCAAGAAGCCCGATCGGTGAGTCGACGAGCGAGTAGCCGATGGTCTGCGGCCGGGTGGCCTGCTGCTTCGCGTACGCCGCGCGGTGGCGCCAGAAGGCACGGGTTTCCTCGACCCACCTGCGTTCGACCGCCGTCAGCCCGTCCGTTGTCAGGCCCGGCGGTCCTTCCGCGAACGTGGTGTGGATGCCGAGAACGTGGGCCGGGAACCTGCCGCCGAGAACCGTGGTGATGTTGCCTCCCCAGTCACCGCCGTGGGCTGCGAACCTGTCGTAGCCCAGCCTTCCCATCAGCTCCACCCATGCGGCCGCGATCCTTTCGGTTCCCCACCCGGTGGTGGCCGGCTTGTCGCTGTAGCCGAAGCCGGGTAGCGACGGGACCACGACGTGGAACGCGGGCGCGTCCGCGTCTTTCGGATCCGCCAGCTCGTCCACTGCATCGATGAACCGAGCGATGCTGTCCGGCCAGCCGTGCGTCAAGATCAGAGGAGTGGCATCGGCGCGTGGGGAGCGGCGGTGCAGGAAGTGGATTCCCAGGCCGTCGATGGTCGTGCGGAACTGGCCGATCTGGTCGAGGCGCTCTTCGAACGACCGCCAGTTGTACCCGGTGCGCCAGTAGTTCACGACCTCGACGAGGTCGGCGAGTGGAACGCCCTGATCCCATCGCCCAGGGCCGGGGGCGGCGCCATGGACCGTCTCGGCCTCCGGCAGCCGCGCCGCGGCCAGTCGCGCGCGCAGATCGTCGAGTTCGGCGTCGGTGGCGTGGGCTTCGAATGATTGCACATCGCTGGTGGGACGGGGCATGAGACCTCCTGGCCGTCGTGGAACCGGCTACGAGGCGTCGCGAACCGGCTATGACGGTTCTAGCAGCCCTCCGAGCCTCGTCGCAACCGGCTAAGGTGGTTCCATGTGTGCCGCGTTCCCTGACTTCCGCCTCGGCAAGGTGCTCTCGATGAGCTTCACGGGGACCTTGTCCGAGCGTCATGGCGTTGCCGTGGAGCGGATTCCCACGCCTCACCGACTCGTCGACTGGCTGGCAGTGAGCGGTCTCGCCGTGGACTCCTGTACCGCGGCCCAGCTCGGCCTCGCCCGGGAACTGAGGGAGTCGATCCACGTCGCCGCGACAGCGGCCGCGGTCCAGGACACTCTTCCCGTAGCCGCTGTCCAGGTCATCAACGACTGCAGCGCTCGCGGGCGGGCCGCAGCGATCCTGACACCGGAGGGCGACCGGCGATGGCGGCTGAGCTCGGCTTCCCGCGTGGAAGACGCCCTCGGCGTGATCGCCTCCGACGCGATCAGCGTCATCGCAGGCGAACGGGACGGGAAACTGGCCTTGTGCGCATCGCCGACCTGCCAAGCCGCCTTCTTCGACACCAGCCGGAGCCGCACCCGCAGATGGTGCGACATGAACACGTGCGGGAATCGCCAGAAAAAGGCGCGCTTCAACGCGAACCAGCGCAAAGACCCCGGATCGGCGGAGTGATCGTCACCCTCGGTACATCCGAGCGGGTCCACCCCTGCCGCGTGCTGGGGTTCTCTCCGAGCAGGCCCGATGACTGACAGGAACGGCGAGCGGCCATGACGGAGCCCTGCGCGCGCCATACACGGCCGTCTTCGCCCGGCTCCTCGACGACACCTCGTCCGTACGGCTGTCGAGGCCGGTGGAGCGGGACAGCGACGCCCCTGCCCCATCGGCGGTGGGGCCGGATCGGCGGCATCTGCGGACCACGACCGTACCCTGGGGGCATGCGTATGCGCCCCACTCTGAGCTGGACCCCTACCGAGGACCTGCCGCCGGGCACCACGGATCTGGAACCGGTCGCCGATGCGCTGGGCAGCGGCGGCGTGCTGGTGCTCAGCGGGGCCGGCATCTCCACGGAGTCGGGCATCCCCGACTACCGCGGCGAGGGCGGAAGCCTGAGCCGGCACACCCCGATGACCTACCAGGACTTCACCGCCAGCACCCAGGCCAGGCGCCGGTACTGGGCGCGCAGCCACCTCGGCTGGCGCACGTTCGGCCGCGCCCGCCCCAACGCCGGGCACCGGGCCGTGGCCGCTTTCGGTCGGCACGGCCGGCTCTCGGGTGTGATCACCCAGAACGTCGACAGCCTGCACCAGGCCGCCGGCAGCGAGGGGGTCGTGGATCTCCACGGAAGCCTGGACCGTGTGGTCTGCCTGTCCTGCGGCGCCTACAGTCCTCGCCGTGATCTCGCGAGGCGGCTCGAGGCGGCCAATGCCGGGTTCAGGCCGGTGGCCTCCGGGATCAATCCGGACGGTGACGCCGACCTCACCGACGAGCAGGTCGGGGACTTCCGCGTGGTGCCCTGCACGGTCTGTGGCGGCATCCTCAAACCGGACGTGGTCTTCTTCGGCGAATCCGTGCCTCTTCGGCGGGTCGAACAGTGCCGTGAAATGGTCAGCGAGGCGGCCTCGCTGCTGGTTCTCGGCTCCTCACTGACCGTGATGTCCGGGCTTCGGTTCGTCCGCCAGGCGGCCCGGGCCGGGAAGCCGGTTCTGATCGTCAACCAGGACGTGACCCGGGGCGACCCTCTCGCCGTCACCCGCATCGCGCTCCCGCTGGGAACGGCCCTCACCACCGTGGCCGCCCGGCTCGGCATCCCCGTCGACGAGGAGGCGGCAGGGCCCGAGTGAGGCGGGCCGGGCCGGGTGGCACCCATCCGCCGCACTCCCCAGCAGCTGAGATCTCGCTTACTTTACTGTGCCGAAACCTCTGAAATACCTCAGATTTGTTTTCGCCAGGTACTGCGCACTGCCAGAATCACAGGGTTCCTGATCATGCGCCTTCGAGCCATCGCCGGGCTCCTCCCCCACGGGCCCGGCCGGGATCGGCCATCTTCCCCTCACAAAGGCGAACCCCCTCCATGAGTGACGGCAGCATCGCAGCAGCCGGCAAGCCCGCCGCCGGGACACCGGCGAGCTCCCCCCACGTGGACGCCGGCGACGCCGGTTACAGCAAGGACCTCAAATCCCGCCACATCAACATGATCGCCATCGGAGGAGCGATCGGCACCGGCCTCTTCCTGGGCGCGGGAGGCCGTCTCGCCGACGCCGGCCCCTCGCTCGCCATCGCTTACGCCGTCTGCGGTGTCTTCGCGTTCTTCGTCGTACGCGCGCTGGGTGAGCTGGTGCTCTACCGCCCGTCGTCCGGAGCCTTCGTCTCCTACGCGCGTGAGTTCATGGGCGAGAAGGGCGCCTTCGCGGCCGGCTGGCTGTACTTCCTGAACTGGTCCACCACCGCGATCGCGGACATCACCGCGGCGGCGACGTACGCCCACTTCTGGGGCATGTTCAGTGACATCCCGCAGTGGATCCTCGCGTTGACCGCGCTCGCCGTGGTGCTCGCGGCCAACCTCATCTCGGTGAAGTACTTCGGCGAGATGGAGTTCTGGTTCGCGATCATCAAGGTGGCGGCACTGGTCGCCTTCATGCTGATCGGCATCTTCCTCATCGTCACCCAGCACCCGGTGGACGGCCACACCCCGGGCCTGTCCACCGTCTCGGACACCGGCGCCTTCCCCGTCGGCATGCTGCCGATGCTTCTCGTGATCCAGGGCGTCGTCTTCGCCTACGCCTCCGTCGAGCTGTGCGGTGTCGCCGCCGGCGAGACCGAGAATCCCGAGAAGATCATGCCCCGTGCGATCAACTCCATCATGTGGCGGGTCGGACTGTTCTACGTCGGCTCGGTGGTGCTGCTCGCGCTGCTGCTGCCGTACACCGCCTACTCCGGGGACCAGAGCCCGTTCGTCACCGTCATGGACAAGCTCGGTGTTCCGGGGGCGGCCGGTGTGATGAACCTGGTCGTACTGACCGCCGCCCTGTCCAGCCTGAACTCCGGCCTCTACTCCACCGGCCGCATCCTGCGCTCCATGGCGCTGTCGGGTTCCGCTCCCCGCTTCACCGGCCTGATGAACAAGGGACAGGTCCCCTACGGCGGCATTCTGCTGACGGCGGGCTTCGGGGTGCTGGGCGTCGGGCTGAACTACGTGGTGCCCGGCCAGGCATTCGAGATCGTGCTGAACTTCGCGTCCATCGGGATCCTCGGGACCTGGGGCATGATCATGCTCTGCTCGCTGGTCTTCTGGCACCGCGCGCAGGACGGCCGGGTCACCAGGCCCGCCTATCGCCTGCCCTGGGCCCCGTACACCCAGATCGTCACGCTGCTGTTCCTCGGCTGCGTGGCCTTCCTGATGTGGTGGGGCGGCGGGGTCGGCCGGACCACCGTTATGTGCCTGCCGCTGATCGCTGCTGCGCTGGTCGGCGGCTGGTTCATCGTCCGCGGCCGGGTGCGCGAGGTGGCACGCGCCAGGCAGGACGCCTGACCCTCCTTCGCCGCCGGAGGCTTCCCCTCCGCCCAGCTGAACGGTGTGGCCCCTGCCTGCGGGTGGGGGCCACACGCGTTCGGACGTCCGGGGGCGAGGTCGTACCGCCCCCTGCGCGGCAGTGGTGCGGGAGACGGCGCGCTTGCGCCCTCCCGGCCTGCCGGCCGAAGTCCTCGTACTGAACGCGCTCGGGCTTTCGGCCGGTGCGCGAAGGGGTCCGCCGACGCGGCTCGTCGGGGCGCTGGCTTCAGCGCGTGGCGAGCCGCTCCAGCAGCGCGGCACTGCTTGCCAGCAGCGTCCGCTCCTCTTCCGTGAGTTCGGCTTCGATGGCCTGGGCCAGCCAGCCCGCCCTGCGGCCGCGCTCCGCTTCGAGTGCGGCCCGGCCGGCGTCCGACAGTTCGACCAGCGACTTACGCCCGTCCGTGGGGTGCGCCCGGCGCGTGATCAGGTTCTGCTCCATGAGCAGCCCCACCGCCCGGGCCATCGACTGGGGTCGTACGCGCTGGTCGGCGGCGAGGTCACTGGTGGTCATGGCGCCGTCGCGGTCGAGTACGCCGAGCACGGCGACCTGGCCCAGCGGGATGCGGTCCTCGTGTTTGACGCGTCGGGTGAGCTTGCCCATCGCCGTACGCAGTTCAGCGGCGATGGCGGCGGCTTCCGAGGTGGGCATAGGGCACTCTACCCCGCTGGTCAGCGTTGCTGCGCACCTGACCTGCACAGCAATGCTGTACAGCCAAACTGAGCAGCATTGCTGTAGTGTTTGCACCTGTCGGGGTCAGCGCCAGCGTTGTCGCAGCCGGGGCCACGGCACACGACAACGGGAAGGAACTCCCATGTCCGCGAACGCAGTCGAACCCGCCGAGAACACTGGCTCCACCATCGAGACCGTCATCGCCCGCCGGATCATCGACAGCCGGGGCAATCCCACGGTCGAGGTCGACGTCGTCCTGACGGACGGCTCCCTGGGGCGCGCGGCCGTCCCCTCCGGCGCCTCCACCGGTGCCCGGGAGGCCGTGGAACTGCGCGACGGGGACTCCGCGCGCTGGCACGGCAAGGGTGTCGACCGCGCGGTGGCTCACGTCAACGGGGAGATCGCGGCGTCGGTGCGCGGACGGAACGGGACGGACCAGGCGGGTCTCGACGCCGCCCTGGTCGCTCTCGACGGCACCGCCACGAAGTCCCGGCTCGGGGCAAACGCGATCCTCGGCGTCTCCCTCGCCGCCGCCAAGGCCGCTGCGGCAGCCCGACGCAGCCCCCTCTACCGCCACCTCGGCGGCCCTGACGCCCACCTCCTTCCGCTGCCGATGATGAACATCGTCAACGGCGGAGCCCACGCCGACAATCCGCTGGATTTCCAGGAGTTCATGATCGCCCCCGTGGGTGCGGACACCTTCGCCGAGGCCGTCCGCATGGGCAGCGAGGTGTTCCACACCCTGCGCCGCGATCTGCTGGCCGCCGGGCACTCCACCGGCGTCGGCGACGAAGGCGGCTTCGCTCCCTCGCTGCGTACCGCCGAGGAGGCGCTCGACTTCGTGATGGCCGCCATCGAGCGCACCGGCTATCGCCCCGGCACGGACATCGGCCTGCTGATGGATCCGGCGTCGTCGGAGTTCTTCCGCGACGGGGTGTACGACTACGCGGGCGAGGGGGTGCGTCGCACCCCCTCCGAGAACGCCGACTACCTGGCCAAGCTCATCGACGCCTACCCGGTCATCTCCATCGAGGACCCGATGGCGGAGAACGATCTGGACGGCTGGCGGGAGCTGACCGCCCGCGTGGGCGACCGCTGCCAGCTCGTCGGCGACGACGTGTTCTGCACCAACGAGACACTGCTGCGCGAGGGCATCCGTACCGGCGTAGGAAATTCGGTCCTGGTCAAGGTCAATCAGATCGGGACTCTGACCGAGGCGCTGGCCGCGGTGGCCACGGCTCACCAGGCGGGCTGGACAGCAGTCATGTCGCACCGCTCGGGTGAGACGGAGGACACCACCATCGCGGATCTGGCGGTGGCGACCGGATGCGGTCAGATCAAGACCGGCTCGCTCTCGCGCTCCGACCGCACGGCGAAGTACAACCAACTGATCCGGATCGAGGAGGAGCTGGGCGACTCGGCGCGCTACGCGGGGCGCTCCGCGCTGCGCCAGGCGTGAAGGTGCCGGTGCGGCGCCTGGCGGGGATCGGCTTCCCGGGGTGACGACGACTTCGTCTTCGTCAACCGGGAACCGGTGGTTCGGAACACCGCTGCGCGATGCTCCTGATCCGGAGCGCTGACGGGGTCGGGCCGCTGCCGCCTGTCCGTACCTCAGCAGGACGGTGCGGCCGAGGTCCGCACACCGAACCACTGTTCCGCACCGTACTCCTCGAAGCGATCCACCTCGGTGAACCCCAGTCTGGCCGCGAGGCGCATCGAGCGTTCGTTGGCGGTCTGGGTGCAGAGAACCACCGGCTCGCCGGGGAGTACGTGGGCGAGCCAGCCGAGTGCGGCTGCGCACGCCTCGACGGCATACCCGCGGCCCCACGCTTCCGGCAGGAAGGTGTAACCGAGCTCGGCTTCCCCTGCATCCGGACGGACGTGCCCGGGTCGTTCGGCCTCGCGCCGATCGAGCGCGACCATGCCGATCATCGCTCCGTCGAGGTCGGCCACGAATAGGCCGGGGCGCCGCCCGGGCACCTCGGGCACCGCGCGTTCGAGCTCTTCACGCGGCCGTGGGCCACCGAGGTAGGTGCGCACCTCCGGCGAGGAGAACAGCTCGATGAACGCCGCACGGTCCCGGGCCTCCGACTCGCGGAGCACAAGCCGTTCGGTCCTTATCGGGGCGGGTGGCCAGGCGGCGACGGGTCCGAGTCCGGTCATGGGGGGAACCTATCGCACGCCGTGCGGGGGCGCCCCGGATCCGAATCCGTGGCGGACCGGGGGCCAGCCACTATCCCCTCCGTGACTGAGCATCCAGGTAGGCGAGTTGAGTGCCTCGGCGCCCGCCGACCCCGAGTTTCCCCTTCCGTCGGTCAGCGGCGCACCTCTGACCCGCTACGAGCGGTGCGCAACTGACCGGATGAAGCACGCACTCGCCAACCCGCTGGTGGCAGAAGGCGATTGCTTGAGTACCTGTGACCGGTCGAATGCATCGATGATTGCGGAGCTCGGTGAATCAGTGCCGCCGGCGACGACTTCATGACACGTCGTGGACGGACGATCCGCCTCGCCCCGCAGGAACCCAGGTCCCCTCGGAGACCCAGGGCCAACCGGTCGGCCGGCACCGACAGGACCCCATGGCGCACGTCCGGCCACCGCGCGCGGCGGTGCTTCCTAGGGTGTCCCAGGGCTCTGCGGACGAGCCTGCTGACGCGCTGTGCGGTAGCGGAGGTAGACGAACTTCGAGCTGAAGGTGCGGGTCTCCACGAGTTCGAGGTCCATCCGTTGCTCGCGCCGGGGGAAGAACGGGATGCCGCCACCGACCAGCACGGGGTGGACGATGATCCGGTACTCGTCGACCAGACCCGACGCGACCGCCTCGGCGGCCAGGGTCGCGCCGCCGATCGCGATGTCGCCCTCCCCCGGCTCGGCCCGCAACCGTGCGATCTCCTGCGCCAGGCCGCCCGAGGCGAGGCGGGCATTGCCCTGCACCGCCGACAGCGTGGTGGAGAACACGACCTTGGGGAGCGGCTTCCAGAGGGCGGTCCACTCGAGCATCGAGTCGTCGAGCGCCGGGTCCTCGTCTGCGGTCTCCCAGTACAGCATCGTCTCGTACAGCCGTCGCCCCATCAGGTGGACGCCGACCTCTCGGATGTCGTCGATCCAGAAGCGAAAGACCTCCTCGTCGGGTTCCGTCCAGTCGAAGTCGCCGTCCGGGCCGACGATGTAGCCGTCGAGTGAGACGCCCATCGAATAGGTCACGCTGCGCATCAGCAGTCCTCCTCGGTAACGGGTTCGACAGTACGGCCGCCGCACGCCGCAGGGCTCTCACGGCTCGCGGAACTCCCCCGGCCGGTCACCCGACGAGGTCACCGGACGTTTCGTGCCGACGGCCCGTGAGCCCGGCGCCGGTGGGACTTCGGCGGTGTGCACCGCGTCTCAGGAGCGGGGCGACCGTTCGTCCTCGGGTTCGCTGCCGTGCAATGCTGAAGGGCACATGTGTTCATGACGGGTAGCGGAGAAAGTGCAGGGTGAGGGCAGTGCGGCGGGGCGGGGCCAGGTTGTGGGATCGGTTCGCGGCGTCCGATCCGGGGCTGCTGCGGCTCATGGCGGGGCTGCGGACCGTCTCGGCGATCGCCCTGGCCCTGGTGGTTCTGGCCCTGCTCGGTACCGGCGTCAACCACATGGTCGCCGGCGCGATGACGGCGATGACCGCCACCTTCGCCATCAAGGACAAGCTGGTTCGCGACCAGGCGGTCACGCTCGCCCTCGGCCTGCCGGTCTCCCTCGCCGCGATGTCGCTGGGCGCGCTGTTGACGTCGCAGGTCGTCGCGGGCGACCTGTTCTTCATCGCTCTCATCTTCGGTGCCGTCTACTGCCGACGGTTCGGCGAGCGTGGGACCGCGCTCGGCCTCATCGGCTTCCAGATCTATTTCCTCTCGCTGTTCGTGGGTGCCTCGACGGCTGCCCTGCCGGAGCTCTGTCTGGCTCTGGCCGTCGGATTCGGATGCAGCGCCGTGGTGCGGTTCGGCGTCGTTCCGGAAACGCCCCAACGTGTCCTGGCACGGCTGCGCGACGCCTTCCGGACTCGACTCGCCCAGCTCGTCTCCGTGCAGATCGAACTCCTCGACGCGGGCCCCGAGCAGTTGGAGAAGGTGCTCGACGACATGCGGCAGCGCACCGCGCGGCTGCATGAAGCCGCTCTGATGATCCAGGGGCGCCTGGAGGAGGGCACCTCGGACGCGGACAAGGCGGCGCTGCTGCAACGCCGGGTCGCGGACGCCGAGATCGCCACGGAGCGACTGGGGATGCTGCTGTTGAACGCCCGCAGCGTCGAGCGGGCCGACACCCTCACCCTGCATCTGCCGCACGCGCCCGTCCCGCTCACCGGGGACTGGAGGCCGGCCGAGGACGACGCGACCATCGCCCTGCGCCGGGACCTCAAGGCGCTGCACCTCCTGGTGAGCCGTCCGGCGGCGCGCGACGGCGGCACAGCGGTGGCCCACATACGTAACAGGCTGCTCGGCTACCGCGAGGAGGAGAAGCTTCCGTCCGCGCCGGCGGGCATCCAGGACGCGTTCCGGGGCATCGGCGAGGCTGCCCGGTCCGTCCTGGGGCTGCGACTCGCGCTGGACGGGCCCCAGGACGAGTCGGACGACTCCCCGGCCACGACCCGTTCGCGTGAGGAGTTCGACGCGGAGGACATCGCGCTGGCCTCCTCCGAAGCTCCGGAGGACAAGGACCCCGCCGGGTTGAAGCGTCCCACCACGAGGGCGGCCTTCCAGGTGTCGGTGGGCTCGGTGCTGGCCATGATCGGCGGTGAGTTCCTCTCCTCCCAGCGTTGGTACTGGGCCGTTCTCACGTGCTGGGTGGTCTTCCTCAACACCGCCTCCACCGGTGAGATCCTGGTCAAGGGATACCGGCGGCTTCTGGGCACGATGCTGGGCGCGGTCGCGGGTGTCGCGCTGGCGGGGCTGGTCGGTGACCACACGTGGATCTCGTTCGCTCTGGTCCTCGTCTTCATCTTCGCGATGTTCTTCACGGCTCCGCTGTCCTACGCGGTCATGTCCTTCTTCGTCACGGCCATGCTGGGTCTGCTGTACACCTTGCTGAACTCGTACAGCTTCGACGTGCTGGTGCTGCGCATCGAGGAGACCGCGATCGGCGCGGCGTGCGGCGTCATCGCCGCCGTCCTGGTGCTGCCGGTGCGCACCGACCGCCGTACCGACGAACTGCTGGGAACCGTCCTGGAACGGCTGGGTGATGTCGCGTCCGCGGCGGTGGAGCAGCTCAGCGGCGGGCCCGCGTCCGACCTGCTCGGCAAGGCGCGCAGTCTGGACACGGCGCTGGACGAGCTGCGCGACTCCACCAACCCGTTGACCTACCCGATCACTCCGCTGCGTGGCCGCCGTCAGACGGTCCGCTATCTGGTGGCGCTCCTGGAGACGTGTGCGTATCACGCCCGTTCGCTGGCGGCGACCGCGGAGCTCGTGCCGCACAGCAGGACCGTCGCGGCCGATCCCCGGCTCCACCGGGCGGGGCAGCGGATCGCCCACAACATCGAGGTGCTCGCCGCCCATGTCGAGGACGAGGGCGCCCAGGGCGAGGTCGAGTCCGGTGCGAGCATCGCGTCGACGCTGCGGGACGACGGGTCCGGCACCCAGCCGTCGGGCACGGTGACCTTCCGTGTGCTGCGTCATCTTCAGCGTCTCGACGAGGGTGTGGTGGGGCTCGCCCGCCCGCTGGACGTGCCGGTGGCCGACCGCGCGGAGTCGAAGGCCGTACGCGGCTGAGGTCCCCCTGGGCTCCCTCGGCTTCCACGCGCCCGGGCCGGTCGTCCCGGCCATCGGGTTCCGCCGCGGACCGGGTGCAGCCGACAGGCCGGCGGCTGCGCCGGACGTCCGCACGGCGTATAGGTCCGGATCAGCGACTCGTCGGACCGAGGAATGTCGAGGCCGTTGCGCCGACGGCACACGGCTCGGTGATCATCGGCCGGACAGGCCCTGGCACGGACGGGTCGTGTGCGCGGTGTACTCGGTGACCGTCCACCGATGCCCCTCCACCCGCTCCAACTTCGCCGTGGCCGCGTACCTGACCGGCTGTCCGTGCGGCGTCGGCAGCCGCCAGCCGGTCGTCGTGTCGAGGGTCTGCCACCGCGACCTGTCCACGCAGTCCTTCACCGTCGCTGCGGGCGGCTCGGCGCCGGCGAGCACGGTGACCTCCGGCTGGTGCCGGAGCTCGCCGCGCATCTCCGTACGCGCCTCCCTCATGCGGGCCAGATCCGTCTCGAACGCGCTCCACACGTCGGGCGCCGTGTACCGCTTCAGCTCTGTCCCGTCCGCCGAGGCGGCCCGGTAGGCCTTCGTCCGCTCCGCCCACATCAGGCCGTACGCCTTCAGCACCTCGGCCTCGGCCGTCCCGTCGGCTGTGCCGGTCGGCGAGGGGGAGTGGGCGGACTTGGGCACCGGCGCGGCGGGCATGACCGTGGTGGGCGTGTCAGCGGACGGCTTCGCGTCGCTCTCGTCGTAGCCACCGCCGCCACCGCAGCCGGTGAGGACGAGTACGAATGTCGAGGCACCGCACCGGAGCGCGACGCGCGCCCGGGAACACTTCTGCCGAGCCGTCATCATCAGTACTCCTGGTTCGCCGTGCGATCTCGGTCAGCGGCTCAACGAGGACGGCCTCCTCCGGTCACCGCCCCCGCCGTCGCGTCGCGGAACGGCGCGGCCCCGGCCGGTGGCGGGGCACGCCACTCGGTCAAGTTCTCATGTATGAACACCGGTTGAGCAGTTGATCTGCCGTAGGACCTTGACGGGTTTCTGGTCTGTACCTATGGTCACCGGTCAGCGCGAGTGTTCAACATCCAGTGCATCGTTCACGTAAACGAACGGATGGCCCCCACATGCCCGACATTTCCGCGTTCCACCGCTCCGGACGGCGTCCGGCGCTCATGCTCACCGCTGCCGTCGCGACCGCCGTTCTGACCGCCGGCTTCCTCTCCCTGCCCGGCGCCCGCTCAGCCGAGGCCGCGCCCGCCACGTTCACGCACCCCGGCGTCACGGTCTCCAGAGGCCAACTGGACTTCGCCCGTGGCAAGGTCGACGCCGGGGCCCAGCCCTGGAAGGGCGCGTTCGACCAGATGATGGCGAGCAGGTACGCCGACCCGAGCCGCACCGCCAAGCCGCGGGCGACCGTCGAGTGCGGTTCCTACTCGAACCCGAACTACGGGTGCACGGACGAACGTGAGGACGCGATAGCCGCATACACCAACGCCCTCGCCTGGTACATCACGCGCGACGAGCGGTACGCGAAGAAGTCGATCGAGCTGATGGACGCCTGGTCGGCGGTGATCAGGAGCCACACCAACAGCAACGCCCCGCTTCAGACCGGCTGGGCCGCCTCCTCCTGGCCGAAGGCGGCCGAGATCATCAAGTACACCTACACGGGGACGTGGTCGAACTCCGGTCGCTTCGCGACCATGCTGCGCGACGTCTACCTGCCCCAGGTCATCAACGGCTCCAACTCCAACGGCAACTGGGAGCTTTCGATGATGGAGGCCGCCGTCGGCATATCGGTGTTCCTCGACGACAAGGCGTCCTACGACAAGGCCATGGCGAAGTTCCGGACGCGGACGGCCGCGTACGTCTACCTCGCGTCCGACGGCGCCGTGCCCAGGACCGTGCCCAGCCAGAACCTCGACAGCACCGCGAAGATCGTCAAGTACTGGCAGGGTCAGTCCACCTTCGTGACCGGGCTCACCCAGGAGACGTGCCGCGACTTCACGCACACGGGGTACGGCATCTCCGCCATCGCCCATGTCGCGGAGACCAGCCGGATCCAGGGTCAGGATCTCTACGGCACGGACGTCGGTGAGCGGCTGCGGCAGGCGCTCGGCTTCCAGTCCAAGTACGAACTGGGCGAGCCCGCGCCGGCCTGGCTGTGCGGCGGGTCGCTGCATCCGGGCCTGGGCCCCGTCACCGAGGTCGGCTACAACGCGCTGCACAACCGCCTCGGCACCGCCATGACCAACACCCAGCGGCTGACCGAGCGGAACCGCCCGGCCGGCAGCAACAACCTCTTCGTGGCCTGGGAGACGCTCACCCACGGCGACAACCCGAACTGATCCGGCTGGATCCTCGGGCCACCGTCCTTGCCCGGGCGGAGGGGAGGCCCCGCGACCGCGCGCCGCGGGGGCCTCTCCTCCGGCACCGCGGGCGGGATCCTCCCCCGGGCGTGAACGGCTCCACCTTGGACCCGGTCCGGAGCCCGGCCGACCGGATGCTGTACGAAGACCTGTGTGAACGAACAGACCCAGCCCGCGACCGTACGCGTGTTCATCGCCCTCGCCCCGCCCGACCACGCGAAGGAGGAGCTGGCCCGGGAGCTGCGCCCGGCGTACGACACGCACCCTCGGATGCGATGGAACCGCATCGAGGACTGGCACATCACCCTGGCCTTTCTCGGGGAGCTTCCGGCCGAGACCGTTCCGCTCCTGCGCCGGCCGCTCGCCGTCCTCGCTGCGGACCACCGGCCGCCCCTGCTGGCCCTGCGCAGCAGCGGCACCTTCGACGACCGGGTGCTGTGGAGCGGAGTCGACGGAGCACTCGACGAACTGCTGATGCTCGCCGCCGATGTGCGTACGGCGGTGAAGGGTGCCGGTATCGCCTTCGAGGACCGGCCTCTGCGTCCCCATCTGACATTGGCCCGAGCCCGCCGAGGAGACCGGACCTCGGCGGCAGAGATCGCGGACGGGCTCACCGGATTCGCCGGCAGCCCCTGGCCGGCCGAACGTCTGCATCTGGTCGGCAGCAACGCCGGCCGCAGCCGTGGGCCGATCCACTACCGGGACATCGAGGCCTGGGCCCTCGGCGGCGGAGAACGGGCCGGATCGTGACCGGGGCGGCCAGGAGGCGGTCCGCTCGAAGTACGGGGCGGTCCGCTCGGAACGCGTACGGTTCGGACTCCCGCCGCACCGGGCGGGGCCGTCAGTTCACCACCGGTTCCGCGAGCAGGACTTCGACGCCGCGGGTGCGCAGGGCGCTCACCTGGTCCGGGTCCGCCGTCGCGTCGGTCACCAGGGTCCAGCCCGGCTGCCAGGGAGCCCAGGCGTGAAAGGGGGCCCTGCCCAGCTTGGCCGCGTCCGCGAGGACGTACACCCGGCGCGAACGGCGGGCCATGAGCTCCTTGAGCCTGATCTGCTCCGCGCCCGCCTCGCAGATGCCGAGCTCGGGTGAGACACCGTCGGTTCCGAGGAACGCCGCGTCGAAGGTCATGCGCTCGAGGGCGGCCTCGGTCAGTGGCCCGACGAATGCGTGACTGAGCGGCCGGTAGTGGCCGCCCAGGCAGGTGACGTGCACGCCTTCGGCTCCCCCGAGTTCGAGCACCGCCGACAAGCTGGGCGTCACGACGGTCAGATCGTCCCTCCCGCCGTGGAGTGCGCGGGCGAGTGCGGCGACCGTGGAGCCCGCGTCGAGCAGCACCGTCGCGCCCGGCGCGACGTGGGTGGCCGCGAGGGCCGCGATGGCCCGCTTGGCCTCGGGGGCCTGTGCCGTACGCCGGTGGAGCGGGGCCTCGGGTGGTGCCATGGCGCCGCCGTAGGTACGGGCGAGGCGTCCGTCGGCGGTGAGCCTGGCGAGGTCACGGCGGATCGTGGACGGGCTCACCACGAACCGCGTGCTGAGTTCGTCGACCCCGGCGAGCCCGCTCTCCTGGGCCAGGGCGACGATGGTTTCGCGCCGGGCGCGTGCGGCTGCGCTGGTCATCGGTGCCTTTCGGTGGCGAGTGCGACCGCCTGCCGGAGCGCCTCGACCATGCTGTCTCCCCGGGCGGTGCCGGTTCCCGCTATGTCGAAGGCGGTGCCGTGGTCGACGGAGGTGCGTATGACGGGGAGTCCGACCGTGACGTTGACGCCGTTCTCGATGCCGAGGACCTTGACCGGGGCGTGGCCCTGGTCGTGGTACATCGCCACGATCAGATCGTAGTCGCCGCGGGCCGCGAGGAAGAACGCGGTGTCGGCGGGGAGCGGGCCCCGGGCGTCGATGCCGTCGGCGCGCAGCGCGGTGATCGCGGGGACGATCTTCGACTCCTCCTCGCCGTTGCCGAAGAGGCCGTTCTCGCCGGCGTGGGGGTTGATGCCGCACACGCCGATGACCGGCTCGGGGGCACCGGCACGGACCAGGGCTTCGTGGCCGCGGCGCACGGTGCGCTCGACGAGCGGCGGGTCGATCCGGTGTACGGCGTCGAGCAGGCCGAGGTGCGTGGTGACGTGGATGACGTTGAGGCCGGGTGTAGTGAGCATCATCGACACCTCGTCCACGCCGGTGAGTTCCGCGAGCAGTTCGGTGTGCCCGGCGTAGGTGTGTCCGGCGAGTCGCAGGGCTTCCTTGTTCAGGGGTGCCGTGCAGATCGCGTCGACTTCGCCACGCACCGCGAGTCGTGCGGCCTCCTCCACATAGCGGTAGGCGGCTTCGCCCGCCTCGGCGGAGAGCCGGCCCCAGGCCAGATCCGCGGGAAGCAGGTCCAGGTCGACGACGTTCACTCGTCCCGGGGTCCAGTCCGCCTGACCGGGGCCGGGGACGGCTACGACGGTGTCCTCACCGCCGACGAGCACGGCGGCCTGCCTCAGCCTGCGGGCGTCACCGATGACGAGGGGGCGGCACCGGAGCACGGTGTCAGGGTCTCCGAGCGCCGCCATGACGACTTCGGGGCCGATCCCCGCCCCGTCCCCCATGGTCACGGCGACCAGCGGGCGGCGGTCGGGGGGCGGCGTGGTCGTGCGGGCGAGGCCGGGGGTGTGCTCGGCGGGGTTCATCGCGGTCCTCCGTCGGATGTGTGCGGTGTCTGCGGTACTTCGTGGCCGGGCTGTTCGCGCAGGGCGCCCACCATGCGCACGAGGGAGTCGGTGCCGCCGAAACTTCCGGGGCGGGTGACGACGCCGCGCCCGTCCGCCGTCCGGCAGAGCACGGCGCCGTGGTGCACCTGGCCGACCGGCAGCAGCGAGGTGACGGCGAGTTCGTCCAGGAGGCTGCGGGCGGTCTCTCCGCCGGTGAGGACGAGGTCGGCGTCTTCGGGCAGGAGCCGGGCGACGGTGCGGGCGAGGGCCCGGGCCAGATGAGGGGCGGCCGAGGGGTCGGCCGCCGGGGTGGGCGCGATGCTGAACACGAGGACCGGGGCGCGGCCCGGGACGGTCGGGGTGACGGCGGCCGGGTGGCCGGCGTCGGGATGGGCGAGCAGGGACGCGGCGTGGAAGACGAGGTGGTGGGCGCCTCGCCGCGTCAGTTGCGCGATCTGCGCACGGGCGCCGGGGTGCGCGGTGCCGACGACGACCACGACGGGGCGTGGTCCACCGCGGGGACGGCCGGGGTCCGCGCGGTCTTCCGCCGGGGCTGACAGCCGTCCCAGGGCCGCCGCCATGCCGCCTGAGCCGATGGTCCGCACGGTCTCCGGCAGTCGGAGCAGGGTCTCGGCGACGGCGTCCAGGTCGGCGTCGGTCTCGCCGTCGCAGATCATGGCCGCTCCATCGGCGAGTCCGGAGCGCAGGCGGTGTTCGAGGTGCGGGAGGCCCGCGCGGATCTCCGTGAGAGGTATGACGGTCGCGGGGGCTCCCAACGTCCGGGCCACGGAGCGGGGCGGCGGTCCGGGCTCCGCGTGCCAGGCGTCGGTCAGGTGAAGGGGCACACCACGGAGGTGTACGACGCCGTCGCGGACGGTCCGGCCGGCGGCCGGCAGGGCCATCGCGACGACGAGACCGTCCGCGCCGGCCGCGAAGGCCGAGGTCTCGGCGGCGAAATGACCACGGAGCAGCGAGTCGCTCTTCTTGAGCAGTCGGACGCCGCCCGCCCCGTGCCGCCGGACCGCCTGTGCGACGAGCCCTGACGCCTGGGTGACGGTGCGTCTGCGCGTGTCGAGGTCGGCCACCAGGGCCTCCCCCGGCGGTGGGGTTGCGGCCGGGGCGAGTACGAGGTTCCGGCAGGACGGCAGCACGGAGGCGCACTCGGCCGCGCCGGACAGGTCGTCCGCCAGCACGACGAGGGGTGGACAGGTCCTCCGGGCCAGCAGGTCGTGCGGCACGAGCCGCCCCCCTTTCTCGTTCCGGCGACTCAGCATGGCATCTATGCGTGATTCGCGCGATGAGTCTTGCGTGAATCACGCAACACTGTCACCGTCGTGCCGACGGCCGCGGGTCGGCCTCCGAGGCCTGAAGCGCCGTGCGGAATCACCGCAGTTGCCGCCTCCGTGGAAGGGGTCTCCCGATGTCCACCGCCCATGACATTCGCCTGCCGGGCATTTCCGTCCCGCTGTCCCCCCTGGTACTCGGCACCATGACGTTCGGCGACACCGTCGGCCGCGCGGATGCCGCCCGTCTCCTGGACATGGCCCTGGACGCCGGTGTCACAGGCGTGGACACGGCGAACGTCTATGCCGACGGCGAGACGGAGCGCATCCTCGCCGGACTGCTCCCCGCCCGCCGCGACCGCCTGGTCCTCGCCACCAAGGCGGGGATGCCGCACGAGGACCATCAGGGCCACGCTCCGCTGTCCCGCGCCGGATTGCGCGCGGCGCTCGACGGCAGCCTGAAGCGGCTCGGCACCGACCATGTCGACATCTTCTATCTGCACCAGCCCGACCACGTCACCCCGGTCGCCGAAACCCTGGAGGCGGTGGCGGAGTTCGCCGCCCAAGGACGCATCCGGGCTCTGGGGGTCTCCAACCATTCCGCCTGGCGGATCGCCCATCTCAATTGCGTAGCGGACGAGTTGGGTGCGCCCCGGCCGGTGATCGCCCAGCAGTTGCACAACCTGCTCGCCCGTCGCATCGAGGAGGAGTACACCGGGTTCACCGCGCACCCCGCCTCGCGCGGACTGCGCACCATGGCGTACAACGCCCTGGCCGGCGGTCTGCTGACCGGCCGCTACGCCGGTGGCAGGGAACCCGGCGCGGGGCGGTTCGGTACGTCGCGTCTCGCGGAGGCCTACCACGACCGCTACTGGAACGACGGACTGTTCTCGGCCGTGGCCCGGCTGCGGGCCGTCGCGGACGGCGCGGCGATTCCGCTTGCCGCGCTCGCGCTGCGGTGGCTGCTGCACCGGGAGTCGACCGACGCGGTACTGATCGGCTGCTCCGGTCCCGGCCAGTTGCTCGCCAACATGGAGGCGGCCTCGGCGGGCCCGCTGCCCGACGACGTGCTCGCGGCCTGTGAAGAGGTGGGGACCGAACTGCGCGGTCCCATGCCTCCGTATCACCGCTGATCCCGTCACCGGGCGGGGGCCTCCTCGTGCGGCGCCGCGGACGGCGAGCCGCAGCCGCAGTCGCGGTCGCTCCCCGCGACGAACGGGTGGCCCGTCACCGTGACGGGCCGGTCGTCGATGATGTGCGGGGCCTCGACGACATGGCGTCCCGCACCTCTGGTCAGGGGCGCGGCCCGGCCCGGGAGGTGGATGTCGGCCCGGGCCCCCGGCGGCACCAGGACCTCCACCACGAGGGTGGGCCCTTCGATGCGCCAGCCCGCCTCCGCGCGCCCGTAGGGGGTGAGGTGCGCGGCCCGTGCCCGGGTGAGCGTGCCGCCCGGGGACGGCGACACCCGGATGCGGCGCCAACCGGGTTCGGCGGCCGAGAGTCCGGCGACGCTCCGGTGGAGCCAGTCGGCGACGGAGCCGAGGGCGTAGTGGTTGAAGGACGTCATCTGCCCGGGGTTGACGGTGCCGTCGGGAAGCATCGAGTCCCAGCGCTCCCACACGGTCGTCGCCCCCATGGTCACGGGGTACAGCCATGAGGGGCAGTGCTGCTCCGCGACCATGCGGTGGGCGAGACGGGCATGGCCCGCCAGGGACAGTGCGTCGCAGATCAGGGGGGTCCCCGCGAAGCCGGTGGCGATGCGGAAGCCGGCCCGGCGGACCAGTTGGGCCAGGCGGTCCCCGGCCCGCAGCCGCTGTCGCTCCCCGGGGATCAGTCCGAAGCACAGGGCAAGGGCGTAAGCGGTCTGCGAGTCGGACGCCAGGCGGCCGGCCGGGGTGACGAACTCGTCGGCGAACGCGGAACGCAGGCGTGCTGCCAGGGCGCGGTGCCGGGCGGCATCGTCCTTCTCGTCGAGGAGTTCCCCGATCTCGGCCAGGAGGTCGGTGGAGTGGATGAGGTGTGCCGCGGCCACGAGTTCGGCGTCGGTGCGGGCGGCGGCGGGATCATGGGGCGGGGCAGCCGGGTCGAGCCAGTCACCGAGCTGATCCGGGTCCCGCCACAGTCCTCCGCCCTCCGCCGCGCGTCCGGCCGCGAGACCCACCCAGGCCGTCATGGAGGGGTACTGGGCGCGCAGCAGTCCGAGGTCGCCGCTGTCGCGGTACAGGGCCCACGGCACCAGGACGGCGGCGTCGCCCCACAGAGCGTGCGGCTGATGGCCCGCCGGCGGGTCGAGGATGTCGGGGACGACCAGCGGCACGGAGTGGTCCGGGCGGGCCAGCTGCTCGGCCGCGAGGTCGCGCAGCCAGCCTCCCAGCATGCCGGTGCAGTCGTGGAGGAAGGCGGCGGTGGGCGCGAAGACAGCGATGTCGCCGGTCCAGCCCAGCCGCTCGTCTCGCTGCGGGCAGTCGGTCGGGATGTCGAGGAAGTTGCCGAGCATGGAGTGCACGACGTTCTCGTGGAACCGGTCGAGGAGCGGGTCGGAGCTCTCGAACCAGCCGGTGCGCTCCAAGTCGGTGTGCAGGACGACGGCCTCGACGGCGGCGGGGTCGAACGGTCCGGGCCAGCCGTCGATCTCGGCGTACCGGAAGCCGTGCACGGTGAAGCGGGGTTCGTAGGTCTCGGGCCTGCCCGTGCCTCGTATCACGTACCGGTCCGTGGCGGAGGCCTGCCGCAGGGGCCGCAGGGCGAGTTCGCCCTTCTCAAGGGCCTCCGCATGACGCAGGGTGACGGTATGTCCGGCCGGCCCGGTCACCCGCAGGCGGAGCCGTCCCACCAGGTTCTGCCCGAAGTCGGCCACGGTGCGCCCGGAGGGTGTCGTGAGCACCTCGCGGACGGGGACGGTGCGGGTGCGGCGGACCGGCGGGCCGGTGGGGGCGGTGAGCCGGGCGGTGGGTGGGGGCAGTTCGCGCACCCGTGTCCAGGCGCGGCTGTCGTGGCCCGGACGGGACCAGCCGTCCTGCTCCAGGCGGGCGTCGTAGGTCTCACCGTCGTAGAGCTCGGAGCGCACCAGCGGCCCCGTCGCCCAGGTCCAGCGGTCGTCGGTGGTGACGAGCTGGGTGGTGCCGTCCGTCCGGTGGATCTCCAGTTGGGCGAGCAGTGACCGGTGGCGGCCGTAGTGGTGGCGCCGGCCGCCGTCCCACCCGAGGCGCCCGGAGTACCAGCCCTCCCCCAGCAGCGCGCCGATGGTGTTGGGTCCGGGCCGCAGCAGGGCGGTGACGTCGTGGGTGCGGTAGCGCAGCCGGTGGTGGTAGGAGGTCCAGCCGGGTTCCAGCACCTCGTCCCCCACACGTGTGCCGTTGATCTCGGGCTCGTACGTGCCGTGGGCGGTGATGTACAGGCGGGCCGAGGCGATGTCGCCCTCGATCCGGAAGTCCCTGCGCAGCAGCGCCACCGGCAGGGCGTCCTCGTCGTCGCCGCTGTCGGGGGTGACGAGCCGGGCGCACCAGTCGGAGGGGTCCAGCAGCCCGGTCTCGACGGTGGAGGCCTCGGACCAGGGGCTGGGTGCACCGTCCGCGCCGCCCCACACCCGCACCTGCACGGTGGCGCGGGTGCGGGAGGCCAGCGGCGGGCCGGGCCAGGACACCAGCACGCAGTCGGCTCCCGGGGTGCGGCCGGTGTCGGCGAGTGTGGTGCCGTCGGCCCCCACGATCCTGATCCGGTAGGCGTGTTGGACCCAGTCGGGTTCGTCGGTGCGGGTCCGCCAGCTCAGACGCGGGGCGGGCTCGCCGATGCCGAGGGCGAGGCGGTGGTGTTCGAGGACGGGTGCGGTCACTGTCGTCGGATGCTGCACGCCGGATCTCCTCAGTCCAGTTCGATGCGCAGGACCTGCGCGTAGGGGGTGGGGGGCGGCCCGGGGGGCAGGCGGACGTCGAGGGCGTCACGGCCCGACGTCCACCGGACCGGGGCGCCGGTCCCGAGCAGGCTGATCCGACGGGGCGGTGCGGTGACGAGCCCCCGTCCCGTGCCGAGGCTCTCGATCCGGACGGTGCGGTCGTCGGGCCAGGCCATGAGGAAGGCGTAGAGGGCAGGGCGGTCTCCCTGCCCTGTGGTGAAGCGGACGTCGCGGGAGGTGTAGGTGAGTGTCTTCTCCCGGGCGCAGTCTCCGGTGACGTTGGTCGGGCCCTCCCCGTAGACCTTCCAGGGGCGGCTGCCGAAGACGGCCTCTCCGCACAGTGCGGTCCAGGCGCCGAGGGAGTCGAGGACGGCGCCGGTCGGTTCGTCGACGGTGCCGTCCGGGAGCTGGGGGACGTTGAGCAGCAGGCAGCCGTTCTTCGCCACGGTGTCGACCAGCAGGTGCACGATCTCGGGGGCCGTCTTGTAGCGCTCGCCGTCGCAGTAGAACCAGTCGCCGATGCTGGTGTCGTACTGCCAGGGGTGCGGGTCGAGACCGCCGAGCTGGCCGCGTTCGACGTCCAGGAGCACGGCCCCGCGGTCCTCGTCGGGGATCGTCTTGATGGAGACGGTGCCCTCGGGCCGCCGGGCGTAGTAGTCGGCGAGGAATTCCAGGCCGCGGCGGGTGGGCGGGGCGGCCTGGCACACGCTGCCCTCGTCGAAGGGCATGCGGGAGTCGTCGAGGTAGACGAGGTCGGCGTCGTGGCGGAACGCGACGTCGCGCAGCCGGGCGTAGAAGTCGTCCACGAAGGCCGTGTCCGGCTTCTCGCCGGGCCTGCGCGGGCGGCCGTAGAGATCTCGCGGGTCGAGCCCTTCCCACCAGGAGCCCGCCCCGTCGGCCGCGGTGAGGTGTCCGTCGTACGGAACGCCGGCGTGGGGACCCTCCGCGTCCTGCCCGAACGCGGCGTCGAGCCAGCGCCAGGTCCATGACCCGGCGTGCATGCTCACGCCGAAGCGCAGACCGGCGGAGCGGGCGGCGTCGGCCCAGCGGGCGACGATGTCGGTGCGCGGTCCCACGTTGACGGAGTTCCAGGGCTGGTGGGCCGAGTTCCACAGGTCGAAGTTGTCGCAGTGCGTCGCGAGCGAGACGAAGTACCGGGCCCCGGTCCGGCGGAAGCGGTCCATCAGCGCCTCCGGGTCGAACCGGTCGGCCTTCCAGGAGTGGCACAGGTCCTTGTGGCCGAACACGGAGGGGTGTCCGAAGTGTTCGCGGTGGTGGGCGGTCTGCCGGGCGGTCCTCTTCCGCTCGAAGCCCTCGGTGCCCTCGTAGGGGCCGTAGAGGTGGCGGGCGTACCAGTCGCCCCTGCGGGCCGCGGACTGCGGACCCCAGTGCGCCCAGATGCCCAGCTTGGCATCGCGGAACCAGTCCGGGACGCGGTGCTCGCGCAGCGACTCCCAGTCGGGCCGGTAGGTGCTGGTGTTCATTCAACTCCCCTTCCATTGACGGCATTCAGGTGGCATGCCACCTTCGGGCCATGTCGAACTTCCTTGAACGAGCGTCAGCGGGCGCGGACCGGGTCCGGCTGGGCGCCGCGTACTACCACGAGTACCAGCCCACGGACCGGCTGGAGACGGACCTCGACCTGATGGCCGCGACGGGGCTCTCCCTGATCCGGGTCGGCGAATCGGTCTGGTCCACCTGGGAGCCGGAGGACGGAGTCTTCGACCTGGACTGGGTGGCCCGGGTCCTGGACGGGGCGCACGAGCGCTCCATCGGGGTGCTGCTCGGCACCCCGACCTATGCGGTGCCGCCCTGGCTGCAGCGCGCCCACCCGGAGATCGCGGCGGTCCGCGCGGACGGCAGCCGGGTGCCGTGGGGCGCCCGGCAGGAGATCGACTTCACGCATCCGGTGTTCCGCCGCTACGCGGACCGGCTGGTCCGGCGCATCGTGTCCGCGTACGCGGACCACCCCGCGGTGGCCGGATTCCAGGTGGACAACGAGCCCGGCCTCCTGCTGCTGCACAACGAAGGGGTGTTCGCGGAGTTCGTTGCGCGGCTGCGGCGCCGGTACGGGACGGTCGATGCGCTCAACGCGGCCTGGGGGCTTACCTATTGGTCGCACCGACTCTCCTCGTGGGACGAGCTGTGGACACCGGGGGGCAACACCACCCCTTCGTACGATCTGGCATGGCGTCGCCATCAGGCGGAGCTGACAACCGAGTTCATCGCCTGGCAGGCGGGGATCGTGCGCGAGTACACACGGCCCGGGCAGTACGTGACCACCTGCCTGGCCGTGACCCGCCCGGCGGTCGACGAGGAGGCGGTCACCGGTGCGCTGGACGTGGCGGCCGGCAACGTCTACTACGTGGCGCAGGACGAGTTGGCGCTGCCCGACGCGGGCCGGCGTCATGAGGGTGGCTGGTTCGGTCAGGGCGTCTGGCAGCTCTACCAGTCGGCGGACCGGCTGTGGGGCGCGCGCCAGGAGCCCTTTCTGGTCACCGAGACGAACGCCGCAGGAATCAACGCGTCGCACGCCAACCACACCGGTTACGACGGCCAGTTGAGGCAGGCTGCCTGGGCACTCGCCGCGCGGGGGGCGCGCCTGGTGCAGTACTGGCACTGGCACACACTGCCGTACGGGGCGGAGACCTACTGGGGCGGCATCCTCGGGCACGCCCTCGAAGCGGGCCGGACACAGCGCGAAGTCGCCCGGGTCGCAGCAGAGTTCGAGGCGGCCGGGGAGGTTCTCACGGGGCTGGTTCCGGACGTGGACGCCGCTTTCGTACGGTCGGTGGAGAGCGACTGGGCGATGCAGTTCCAGCCGCCGCTGCCGCTCCCCGGGACGTTCGATCCGGATCCACGGTCGTACGGGCGTGTCTTCGGCGCGTTCTACAAGGGGTTCTTCGACGCGGGCGCCCAGGCCGGGATCATGTCGCCCCGGCAGTTGGCGTCGGCCCTGGGCCACGGTACGGACTCCCCCGGCACCCTCCCCGCCTGCCTGGTGGTGCCCGCCCTCTATGTGAGCGACGACGAGACGCCCGGTCTCCTGGACGCGTACGCACGCTCCGGCGGACACCTCGTGCTCACGTTCCGCACGGGCTACGCCGACGGTGAGGCGCGGGCGCGGTCCGGAGTGGCACCGGGGGACGTGCTGCGGGCGGCGTCCGGGGTGCGCTACACGGAGTACGCGAATCTGCCCGGTCCCCTCACCGTCGAGCCGGCCGGGGGATCGTCGCTCGGGCTCGCCCCCGGCGCCCGGGCCCTGGAGTGGGCCGACGGTCTGGAGGTGGACGACGCGCGGCCGCTCGCGCACTACACGCACCCCCACTTCGGACGGTGGCCCGCCGCGACGGTCCGGGAGCACGGGCGGGGCAGGGTGACGTATGTGGGGACGCTGCCGGACAGCCCGTTCGCCGAGGCCCTGGCCCGGCACGCCACCGGCGGCGCGACGGCCGCTGCACGCTGGGCCCCGCTGCCCGCTTCCGTGACCGTGACCTCGGCCCGCAACGCGCTGGGCCAGCGCCTGTGGTTCGTGCACAACTGGGCGTGGCAGCCGGTGCGGGTCGTCGTCCCCGAGGCGGTCCTGGATGTGCTCGGCGAGGAGCGTCTGGCACCCGGCGACGGCCTGCGGCTGGGGGCGTGGGACGTGCGGGTGCTCCGCGCGGACGGCGCTCATGACGGGCCGCCGGTCCCGAGCGGACGGAGCAGCAGCTCGATGCGCCAGGGCTGAGGGAGGAGCAGGTGGTCCTCCAGCGGGCCCGGTCCGCAGGAGGCGCTGCCGAGTCCGTGCTGTGCGATGTCCACGTGGAGATGGAGGCGGCCGCCGGGCACGAGGTCGGGCGGGTGGGCGGCCTCTTCGAGCTCCTCGCTGCTCCAGGGCCTGACCGTCAGGCCGAAGGGCCGGCCGGATCCGGCCGTTTCGACGCGCAGCCCCTGGCCGGTGACGGGGTCCACGAGCTCGGCCCAGCGGACGGCCGCGCGCCGGCCGTTCTCCTGCGGGACGACGTACGGGGTCTGGAGCGACGCGACGTCCGCGGCGAACAAGCCGATCCTGGAGGCCTGTTCGCTGTCCGGGTACGCCTCCCCCGGGCCCTTTCCGTACCATCGGACGCGGTTGTGGCGGGCGGGCAGTGTGAACCTCACTCCGGCACGCGGCAGGCTGAGGCCGTCCCAGGGGCCCTCCGGGGTGATGTCGACGGTGAGACGCAGGGCGTCGCCCTCCCGGGTCCAGGTGTAGTGCGTCCCGAGGCCGTGCGGCAGGCCGTCGGGCGCGTGGCGGGACCGGACGAGCACCTGTTCCGGGCTCCGTTCGACGCTTTCCGTACGGATCACCAGCCGGTCCAGGCCGGCGGCGCGCCACCGGCGCAGCACGGAGTTGTCGCCCATCCCCCGGTCGTTGTCGGTGGGTGCGCGCCAGATGTCGAGGTAGGGGCCCATGAGGTCGACGCCGCCCAGTCCGCGCAGCTGTCCGGTGTGTTCGTCGAGGGCGCCGACGGCCGGGGCCCTCGGGTGCCCGCCGGGGGCCGGCCGGGGCTCGGCCCGCCGGATGCGTGACTGCGCCCAGGCAACCTCATGACCGGCCGGGGCCCACGGCTCGTCGGCGGCCAGGACGGCCCGGACCGTCAGCCAGGTCTCGCCGGCGGGGCCTGACGGCAGGGCGGGCAGGGCGGGCAGGGCGAGGTCCGTCTCCCGGCGGGCGGCCACCGGTTCCACTCCCAGCTCGCCTTCCGCGACGTGGACCCCGTCCGTCTCGAGGGTCCAGCCGAAGCGCAGGTGCGACAGATCCCGCACGTCGTGACGGTTGCGGATCCGGATCCGGCCAACGTCGGGGTCGATGTCGATTCCGACCGGTTCGATGGCCTTCTTGTAGGCGTCGAGGCCGGGCGAGGGGGTGCGGTCGGGGAAGAGCAGTCCGTCGATGCAGAAGGTGCCGCCGTGGGGGCTGTCCCCGAAGTCCCCGCCGTAGGCGAAGTACTCGCGGCCGCTCCCGTCGGTGCGGCGCAGGCCGTGGTCGATCCACTCCCAGACGAAGGCCCCGGCGCAGCGCGGGTGGGACTCCAGGACCCGTTGGTACTCGGTGAGGGAGCCGGGGCCGTTGCCCATGGCGTGGGCGTACTCGCAGAGCAGGAAGGGCAGTCGGCGTCTGCGCTGTTCCGTCCCGGGCTCGTCGGCGGTCTCGGCGGGGGCGTCCTCCTCGTGGCGGCCGATGCGGTCGACCTCGGCCACCGGGGCGTACATGAGGCTGTAGAAGTCGGAGTGACGGTAGGTGCGGTCCCGCTCGTAGTGCAGTGGCCGGGACGGGTCGCGCTCCCGGGTCCACTCGGCGACGACACCGAGGTTCGCCCCGTGGTGGCTCTCGTTGCCCAGGGACCAGATCACGACGCTGGGGTGGTTCTTGTCGCGTTCCACCGTGCGGCGTATCCGGTCCATGAACATCGGCCGCCACCGGGGGTCGTCGGCGGGGTTGCCGGCCCAGTCGGCGTGGATGAAGCCGTGTGTCTCGATGTCGCACTCGTCCACGACCCACATGCCCAGTTCGTCGCAGAGGGCGAGGAAGTCGGGGTGCGGGGGGTAATGGGCGGTGCGTACGGCGTTGATGTTGTGCCGCTTCATGAGGACCAGGTCGTGACGCATGGTGTCGAGGGTGACGGCGCGTCCGCGGTCGGGGTCGTGTTCGTGGCGGTTGACGCCGCGCAGCAGCACGGGGACGCCGTTGACGGTGAAGCGGCCGTCGCGGATCGCCACGGTGCGGAAGCCCACGCGCAGCCGGACGGGCGCGGCGTCGCCGGAGGCGGGGGCCAGTTCGCCGGTGTAGAGGCGGGGGTGCTCGGCGCTCCATGGTTCGACGCGGGGCAGCGGGAGTGCCTGGTCGGCCGGATGGCCGTGGACGCCGAGTTCGGGCAGGGACAGGAGGGCGGGCACGTCGGTGTCGACGCGCAGGGTCCCGCTCCCCCGTTCATGATCGTACGAGGCGTGTACGAAGTAGTCGCCGATCGCCCCTGGTGGGACTTCCAGCAGGGTCACGTCCCGGAAGATGCCGGGCAGCCACCACATGTCCTGGTCCTCCAGGTAGCTGCCGGAGGACCAGCGGTGGACGCGTACGGCGAGGTCGTTGCGGCCGGGGCGCAGGGCCTGCCCGGCGTCGAACTCGGACGGCAGCCGGCTGCCCTTGGAGGTGCCCAGCTCCCGGCCGTTGAGCCAGACCTTGAAGCAGGAGTCGACGCCGTCGAAACGCAGTACCGTTCCGGGCAGCCGCCATCCGTCGGGCAGGTGGAAGGTGCGGTGGTGATCGCCCGTCGGGTTGGCGTCGGGCACGTGCGGGGGGTCGATGGGGAACGGGTACGCGGTGTTGGTGTAGCGGGGAACGCCGTGGCCCTGGAGGACCCAGTGGCCGGGGACGCGGAGCGGTGACCAGTCGCCGTCGTCCTGGGCGGGGCCGCCGGAGCCGAGGAAGTCGAGGGGGGCGTCGGCGGCCGGTGACAGACGGAAGGACCAGGTGCCGCCGAGCGCGAGCCGGCGGCCGCCGCGCTGGAAGTGTGCGCGTGGGGCGAGGCGTCCGGTGCCCGGTGACAGGTCGGCCCAGTACGGGGCCGGTGTGCCGTCCCGCTGGCCCGCGCCCGGGTGGCCGGTGCGGGTGCTGCGGGCCGTGGCCGCCTCTGCGTCCGTGTCCGTCACTGTCCCTCACTCCTCGTCGAAGGTCGTCGCTGTCGGCGTGGTCCGGGTCGTTCACGCATCGCGCGACCAGTCGCCGGGGACGGTGAACTCCCAGCTGCCGCAGGGCACTTCCCGTACGTCCCGGCCACCGTCCGGGAGCGGCAGCTCCACCCGTGAGGGCACGCCGGGCGGCAGGGTGACGGTCAGCCTGAACTCGTCCCGGCCCCGGTACCAGGTCACCGCGGCGCGTCCGCGCGGCGTCTCGTACCAGGCGCTCGCCCGGGTGATGCCGCCCACGGGGGCGGGCCGGACGACGATGTGTTCGTAGGCGACGGAGTCCGCGGCCTGCCGCAGGCCCGCCAGGGAGACGGTGAGCCATTCCGCGGCGGCGCCCAGCATGAAGTGGTTCTGCGAGGACCCGCGGGTGGGGCCGTCCCAGCGTTCCGTCAGAGCGGTCGCTCCGTGGGCGAGCTGGTAGCCGTAGCTGGGGCTGTCCGTGCGGGCGAGCACGTCCGCGACGACGTCGTCGCGGTCGTGCGCGGACAGTACGCGCAGGAGCGCAGGAAGGGCGATCTCACCGACGGTGACGTGGTCGTTCTCCGCGCGGATGGCGTCGACCAGATGGGCCAGCACCGCCGGGGCCTCCTCCGCGGGCACCGCGCCCATGTCCAGGGCGAGCGCGTCGCAGGCCTGGCTGCCGCTGCCGTAGGTGTGGTCGAGCGGGTCGAAGAACCGGGCGTGGAAGGCTTCGGCGATCCGGTCGGCGAGCTGCCGGTGGGCTGCTGCTTCGTCCGGCCGCCCGATCGCCTCGGCGATGTCGCCCAGCGCGGTGGCGATGCGGTGGTGGGCATGGGTCGCGGTGACGGCCTTGGGGGTGGAGTCGTCGAAGGTGATCCAGTCGCCCAGACCGTGGTGGAGCAGCAGTCCGTCGTCGGAGCGGGAGTGCAGGTGGCCGAGGAAGCGCAGCATGTCCGGGTAGTGGGCGCGCAGCGTCGTGGTGTCGCCGTACGTCCGGTACAGGTACCAGGGTGCGAGGACGAGGGCGCCTCCCCAGTTGGCGTCGTCGCGGAACTTGTCCTCGAAGACCGTGTATTCGGGGGCGATGCCCGGCACGAGTCCTGACGCGGTCTGCGCGTCGGCCATGTCGCGCACGAGTTTGCGGTAGTGGGCGGCGACGTCGTAGCCCTGCGCGACCGCGGGGAAGACGAGGTGGGTCTGTTCCAGCCAGCCGAGCTTCTCGCGGTGCGGGCAGTCGGTGAGGACGCTGAACATGTTGCTCTGGGCGGCGCGGTCGATGATCCGGTGGATCCCGTTCAGCAGGTCCGACGAGCAGCTGAAGCCGCCGGCGCGTGCGTTGGCGGTTCGCATCACCTCGCCGTGCACGGTATCCGGTGAGGGTGAGCCGGGCAGTTGCTCGACCTGGAGGTAGCGGAAGCCGTGGTACACGGTGGCGGGGGCCCACTCCTCGCCCGCCGGGTCCCCTCGCAGGGTGTAGCGGTCGTAGCAGGGTGTTCCGGTGAAGCGCTGATTCACCGTCCCGTCCTCGGCGAGCAGTTCGGCCGGGTGGATCGCGACGGAGGCTCCGGCGGGTCCGGTGACGCGCAGTCGCGGGCGGCCGGCGATGTTCACGCCGAGGTCGAAGACGTGTGTCCCGGGGCGGGGTTCGCTCACCGAGACCGGGGTGACGGTGTCGACGACCTCGACGGCCGGGTGGGTGCGTGCGTCGAGCGTCACGCCGTCGAGCAGGGTGGGAACGGCGGCGCTCCAGCTCCGGCGGTCGTGGCCGGGGCTGTTCCAGCCGGGCAGTTCGAGGCGGGCGTCGTGCTCCTCGCCGCCGAACCAGGCGGACAGGGTGACGGGGCCTTCCTCGGTCAGCCAGGTGTCGTCGGTGACGATCGTGGTGGTCGTGCCGTCCGCGTGGACGGCGGACAGGACGGCGATCGCCCGCGGCCTGCCGTGGTCGATGTGGAGTTTGGCGTAGCGGCCGGGTACGCGTGGTGCGTGCGCGATGCCGTTGCCGAGGCTCAGCCCCACGGTGTTGTCGCCCGCGCGCAGCGCTCCGGTGATGTCGTAGACCGCGTACAGGAGGCGCTTGCCGTAGGCGGTGTAGCCGGGTTCCAGCAGGGCACGCCCGGCGCGGACCCCGTTGACGGAAGCCTCGTAGGTGCCCAGGGCGGTCGCGTACAGGCGTGCCGTGACCGGGGCGGACGGCAGCCGGAAGTCCTTCGCGAGGAGCGGAAGCCGGGAGGTGGTGTCCGGGGCGGTGATCCAGCGGGCGCCCGCCCAGTCGGATTCCGTGGGCAGGCCGGTCTCCCAGGTGGCGGCGGAGCTCCAGGGCGAGGGGCCGTCGTCGCACCGGGTGCGCACCCGCCACCAGACGCGCCTCCGGGCGCCCGGCGGCTTGCCGTCGTAGCGGATCCCGGTGCTGCGGGAGTCCTCCACGTCTCCGCTGTCCCACAGGTCGCAACGGCCGGAATCCAGGAGGCCGGGGCCGGTGGCGGCCTGGATCCGGTACACCCGCTGCCGCCCGCCGGGCCGCCAGGAAAGGTCGGGGTGCTGGTCGTCGATGCCGAGCGGTTCGGTGAGGTGGGAGGTGCGCAGAGTGTGCGGTGCGGTCGTCATGTCCCGGGCTCCCCGCGTGGGTCGGTGGTCAGGTCGATGGCGCCGGTCCGTCCGGCGACCCGGTCGAAGATGTCGACAGGGCCGGCCTGCCCTCCCTTGAGGAGGAGCGACACCCCGTCGACGTGCGGGTCGTCGCAGGTCAGGCGGCACATGGCCGCGCCGGGAGAGAGCAGGGTGTCGATCTCGGCCGCTCGGGCGCCCAGCCGGTCCGTCACCCGGCCCGCCGTATCCCCGCCGACCACCACCACACGGCGCACGCCGCCGTCGGCCACGGCGGTCCGCACGGCGTGGGCGAGGCTGTCGCCGAGCGTGTCGCGGGGGTCGGTGCCGGGCTCGTCCCGGTGGCCGGCGGGCAGGGCGTGCACCACCACGCCGGGCGCGTCCGTGGCCAGGGAGCGCAGCACCGCGTCGCGCAGCCCGGCCAGCGCGGCGGGCGAGGTGTCGCAGCCGTCCGACGGGTCAACGGGGATGGGCACGGTGGCCCATCCGTGTTCCGTCGCCCGGCGTATCTGGGCCGTGGTCCGGGCGGCGCGGCTGCCGGAGACGACGATGACGCGGCCGGGCCCGGGTGCGCCGTAGGGCTCGGTGGTCCCCGTTCCGTTCAGCAGTTGTCCGACCGCGAGGCTGAGACCGCCGGAGCCCAGGGCGAAGAGGGGGGACGGGCCGCCGGTCAGGGCCAGTCGGGCCGCGTACCGGGCGTGCTCACACGTCAGGGCGTCGAGGACGACGATGCCGGGGCCGTCCCCGGTCGTCGCGTCGTAGCGGCGCCGCGCCCGGTGGAACGGCAGCTCGTAGGCCGTCAGGTCGAAGGAGGCGACGGGCAGTGCCGTCTGCCCGGTGAGGTGCAGCACCAGGTCGGATTCGCCCATGGGGGTCACCGGGTGACGGGACATGGTGGGCTGTCGGTCGAGGCGGTGGACGCGGCCGTCGTCGTCCCGGGCGAAGTGGTGACCGAAGGCCGTGTACCGCCCGAATTCGGGCTGCGCGGCCAGCAGCGGGACGGGCACCGCCCCGAAGACCTCCCGGCCGGCCTCCGCCGCGCGCCCGAGGCTTCCCCGCACGGGCGACGAGTCGGCGGTGGAGCACATCTTGTACTGCACGAAACCCGCTCCGGTCTGCCGCAGCGCCTCCAGCGCGGGGCGGATCTCGTCGGCCATGCGTTCGGTGGGGAGCGAGCGGGCGACTCCGGCCACCCCGACCACGTCGTGCCCGCTCCGGCCGGCGGCGGCCGCCGCGGCGTCGCGCCCGAAGTGCAGCACGCCGCGCAGGCCGGCCCGGTGGAACTGGGCGAGGGCGTCCGTGGATCCGGTGACGTCGTCGCCGTAGAAGGCCACGCGAGGGGCCTCCGGGGGATCGGGCACGCCGGTCCTGCGCGTGCGGTCGGGGTCCGAGGGCGTGCCACCTGACGTGGGCGTGCCCGTCATGCGCGTACTCCGCCGAACCGCTCCAGGGCCAGGGCGAGCGAAGGGTCGCGGGCCGCCCGGTCGGCCAGGGGTTCCCCTTCGGCGGCCGCCCGCCACGCCGAACGCATGGCGGCGACCCCGGCCGCGGGTCCTGCCGGGTGGGCGTGGATTCCGCCGCCGGCGAGGACCAGCAGATCCGTCGTGCCGGTCAGCTCCAGGGTGCGGTGGGCGAGGCCCGGCCACTGCCCCGACGACAGCACGGGCAGGGCCTCGTACCCGCCGAGGAACGGGGTGCGCATCGCCCGCACGGACGCGACGACGTCTTCGTCCTTCTCGTAGAACTTGCTCGCGATGCCGCCGACGTGCAGCTGGTCGACGCCGGCCAGCCGGGCGAGTCTCTGGAAGACCAGCGGTCCCAGGCCGATCTGCGGGCTGCGCAGCAGCGCGCCGCTCATGGCCCGGTGTCCGTGCACCGGCAGCGCCGCGCGTTCGCGCAGGTGCGCGACTGCCGCCAGTCCGACGGTCTGCACACACACCATGACGCAGGTGCCGCCCGCCGCGAGCACCAGGTCGTGGTTGGCTTCGAGGCGGCCTATGTCGTCGGTGATGTTGAAGGCGTACATGGTGCGGCGGCCGGTGCGGTCCGCGGCCCGGTCGAGTTCTTCCGTGACGACGGCGACCCGGTCCCGCAGCGGGGCGTGCGGCGGATTCCCGGTCAGCTCGTCGTCCTTGATGAAGTCGATTCCGGCCGAGGCGAGTTCGCGTACCAGGGCGCGGAGTGCGTCGAGCTGGAGTCCGACACCTGGCTTGATGATCGTGCCGATCAGCGCACCGTCGGGTGCGCCCATCAGGCGCCGGGTCCCCGTCACGCCGAAGGCGGGTCCGGGGTAGCGTCCGGCGAAGGCGGCGGGCAGTTCGAGGTCGACGAGGCGTACGGCGGCCAGTTCGCGCAGCTCGAAGAGGTTGCCCGCGACCGCCGCCAGCAGATTCGGCATCGAGGGGCCGAAGTTGCGCAGCGGGAAGGCGATCCGGACGCGCGCGCGGTGGGGTCTCGGGCCGGCGCCCGGGGGTCTGGTCGCTCCGGGCAGGGGCGTGTGCCCCGCGTCCGGGAGCTCCGTCACATCGAGGACGGTGGCCCCGAACCGGTGGCGGAGGGCTTCGCTCTCGCCGGGGACCCGTACGAACGTACCGGTGGACTGCTCGTTCGCCAGCACCTCGGCCGCCCGCGCGGGCGGTAACCAGCTCTCCACGTCGTAGACCGCCACGACCTGTTCGTCCGTCATGCCTGCCTCACTCATGTACGGGCCTCTCGGGGGTCAGCGCGCCGGATCCAGGAGGAACTTCATGACGTCGCTCCCCCTGTCCAGCGCGTCGAAGGCGTCCTGGGTCCCGGTCAGCGGCGCAGGGTCCGCCGTGATCAGGGGGCGGACGTCGAGCGTGCGGGCCGCCACGGCGCGGGCCGCCGCGCGGAAGTCCTCGGCGGCGTACAGGGAGGAGCCCTTGATCCGGATCTCCTTCAGCACCAGGGGGTCGAGCACGGCGCGCACCGCTTCGGGGAACATCGGCAGGACGACCACGGTTCCCCGGGACCGGCACAGGGCCAGTGCCTCGTCCACGCAGGCCTGGTGGCCGGAGGCGACGACGACGGCGTCGAAGGCGTCGGCCCGGTCCTCCCCGGTCACCGCCCCGTCGCCCGCGTCTACGGTGCGGCAGCCCGTGGCCCGGGCGGCGAGCCTCAGTGCGGGCCTGCGCACGTCGGTGACCAGGACGTCCTCGGCCCCGTGCAGCCGGGCGACCGCGGCCGTCAGATGGCCGATGGTGCCCGCCCCGAGGACGGCGAGGCTCGTGCCGTGACGGACACCCGCCGCACGGACGGTGTGCCAGGCGACCGCCGCAGGCTCGACCAGGGCGCCCTCGGCGTAGGTCAGGTCGTCGGGCAGCGGCACCAGGGTGCTCGCCGGCAGCGCCACGTACCGGCTGAGGAGCCCCGGCAGTCCTGCGCCCGGAAGCCTGCGGTGCGCGCACAGGTGCGACAGCCCCTGTTCGCAGCGCCCGCACCGTCGGCAGGACGCCAGAGGCAGCACGGCCACCCTCGCGCCGGCCGGGACCGCACCGTCGGTCGCGGCCACCACCACCCGGCCGGCGCCTTCATGGCCGAGGACCACCGGGGGCGCCCGGAACGGATGCCGGCCGCGGAAGGCAGCCACGTCACTGCCGCACAGACCCACCGCCCGCATCTCCACGAGCGCTTCTCCCCCACCCGGCCGGGGGTCGGACGATTCCTCGATTTCGATCCTGCCGACCTGCTTCAGCACGGCACTGCGCATCAGCCCTCCGCTCACTCCCCGCCTCTCTCCCTCGCAATCACTGCTGGCATGCCACTTGAGAGGGGCGGACGTCCGGAACCGTAGAACCCCTGGAGGGACGCGTCAACACCCCGCGCTCTACCGTCACATGGCCTTGTACTGCGCTTTCGGGCCCCCTTGACGCCCTTCACCACCACGCCTAGCGTCTTTGCCGGACGCCTGCATCACTGTTCCTTCGGACTCCGAGACGGCGTGAAAATTATGACTGGCATACCAGCAACCCTCCTCCTGGAAGAACGCGCCGAGCTGGCCATGAACGCTGTCGTCGGCCTGGCGGACCCCGACCTCGGCGGCATCCCCTTCTTCGGCGCGGACCTTCTCGCCGAACCGGCCGAACTACGCCACGGCGACTGGGACTACGGCTCGAGCCACGGCAGGCTCACGGACGCCGCGGTCCTGGCCGGGCAGATGACCGGAGCCTCGTCGTGGGGCGTCGTCGAGGCGATGTACAAGAAGACGCTCCTCGCCCTCATGGGTGAGGACGGGCTCACCCGGCGGCGCAGCCATCCGCGCGGCCACTGGGAGCCGCACGCCAACCTGATCGACCAGCGGGCCACCCTGCTCGCACTCACCACCTGGTACCAGCAGACCGGCGACGAGGAGGTGGCGGCCGCCGCCGACCGGCTGGTGGCCGCGCTGCACCGGATCGCGGTCAAGGAACGGGACGTCTGGTACTACCCCGCGTCGGAGTACACGGACAGGGGCTGGCCGTCGGCCAACGCCGTGCAGCTCCACCTGGCGCCGGACCCGGCGTCCTTCTGCGGACGCCTCATCATGCCGCTGCTGCGGTGGCACCGGCTTACGGGGAACGAACAGGCCTGGGAGCTCTGCGGCTGGTTCACCCGCCTGATCACCGAGTACAGCGGCGTGTTCCTGCCTGACGGGTCGTTCAATCCGGCGCTCGCCTACCGCAGCGGGCACTTCCACACCCGTCTCGGCACCCTGGACGGCATCGCCCGGTACGCGCGGGACTCCGGCAACCACGCGCTGACCGAGTTCGTGCGTCGCTCCTTCGACTGGGCGCTGAGCCGGTGCACAGCCTTCGGCTGGACGCCGGGCGACCTGGCCGGTCAGCGCTTCGAGCACGAGACCTGCTCCCTGGTGGACCTGATCGCCATCGCGGGCACACTGGCCGGTGCGGGCCACGAGCGCTACTGGGGCGTCCTGGAACGCTTCCTGCGCGGACACCTGACGTCCGCTCAGCTCCTCGACGTCTCCTGGGTCCGTTCGGCGCCCGGCCGGGAGCTCGACGAACCGGGGTGGGTCACCCGTCACCGGGTCGGCGAGCGGCTGCGCGGCGCGTTCGCCGGCTACGGCGCCCCCAACGACTACGTCTCGGACAGCGTCCTCGGCCGGGGCCATACGGCCGACGTGCAGGCCTGCTGCGTGGGCTCGGGGGTGCGCGGCCTGTTCACCGGCTGGTCCCTCGCGGTTACCGGCGACGCACGGCTGGTCCGTGTCAACCTGCTGCTCAACCGCGGCAGCAGATTCGTGAACGTACTCAGCCATCTGCCCCACACCGGGCGGGTGGACCTCGACATCCGCGAGGACTGTCGCGAGCTGCGCCTGCGTGTCCCCGACTGGGCGGGCTACGCCCACGTCCGGGTCGTCCGCACCGCGGCCGGAGGCCCCGAACACACGCGGCAGGGCAGCGAGCCCGGCGTGTGGGCGCCGGACGGCTCACTCTCCGTTCTCGGTCCACGCGCCGGTGAACGCGTCACCGTCACCTTTCCCCTGCCGGAGACCGTCACCGACGAGACCGCCGCCGGACGCGACTACCGAGTGCGCTGGCGGGGCGACGACGTCATCGGCATCGAACCGGAAGGAAGGACCCGACCCATGTACCCGCACCGCACCCCTGCGCCGCAGGCACCCCTGCGTGAGCGCGCCCTGCACGTTCCCACGAAGGAGTGGTCCTGGTGAGCGGCCCCGACCGCCGGACGTTCCTGACCGCGGCGGGTCTCGTCGCCGCCGGTGCCGCGGCCGCCCCGGCCGCGCACGCCGAGGAGAAGCCTGCCCCGCCCGGGGCACGACGTCGCGCCGCCCGCATCCTCGCCGGGGTGCACGACCCGCGCTTCCCGCGCCGGCGTGTGCCGATCACCGACCACGGCGCGGTCGGCGACGGCGTGCAGGACTGTACGGAGGCGATCCGCGCGGCCGTCGAGACATGCGCGCGGGCGGGCGGCGGGCACGTCGTCGTACCGCCCGGCGACTGGCTGACCGGAGCCGTCCATCTGCGCAGCCGGATCGACCTCCATCTGGAGGAGGGCGCCACCCTGCGCTTCCGGCAGGAGCCGCAGGCCTATCTGCCGCCCGTCTACAGCCGGTACGAGGGCACCGAGTGCTTCAACTACTCGCCGTTCGTCTACGCCTTCGACTGTCACACGGTGGCGGTCACCGGGCGCGGCACCCTCGACGGGCAGGCCGACTGGACGCACTGGTGGGACTGGACGAAGGGGATCGGTGAGGCGCCCGCACCGCAGAACGCGGACATCCGGCAGCTGCTGGCCTGGGGTGACGCGGGCACCCCCGTCCACGAGCGGGTGTTCGGCGGGGGCCACTTCCTGCGGCCGAACCTGGTCCAGTTCTACCGCTGTCGTGACGTCCTCATCGAGGGCGTCACCGTCCGCAACTCCCCGATGTGGAACATCCATCCGGTCCTGTGCACCAATGTCACCGTCCGCGGTGTGACCGTGGACAGCCCGGTCGGCCCCAACAACGACGGTGTCGACCCCGAGTCCTGTTCCTACGTCCTCATCCAGGACTGCCTCTTCGACACCGGCGACGACTGCATCGCCTTCAAGGCGGGCAAGAACACCGACGGGCGGCGGGTCGGCGTGCCCATGCAGCACGCCCTGGTCGAGCGCTGCGAGATGCGCGACGGCCACGGCGGCGTGACCATCGGCAGTGAGACCTCGGGCGGCGTCTCTGACATCGTCGCGCGGGACTGTGTGATGGACAGCCCTCGCCTCGACCGGGCCATCCGTCTCAAGTCCAGTCCGCTGCGCGGTGGTTACATCCGCGACGTACTGTGCCACGACATCACGGTGGGCGAGGTCGGTGACGCGGTCGTGGAGATCGCCCTCGACTACGAGCGTGTGGAGACCGGCGACTTCTATCCCGATGTGCGCGACATCGCGATCCACCGGGTCACCACCACGGCGGGGCCCCGCGCCTGGACCTTCATCGGCAACGACGCGAACCCGATCCGCGACGTGCTGCTGAGCGACTGTGTCTTCGACGGCATGACGGGGCCGAACGAGCAGCGGAACATCGAGGGCCTGGTCCTGCGCCGCGTCACGATCAACGGCCAGGAGGCGTCGTCTTGACGGGCCCGACGCACGCCCCCGGCGCGGCGGGGGTGCCCCGGGATCCTTGGCGCGAGGCCGACGCGGTCGTCGCCCGCGTCGTGCCGCCCCGGTTTCCCGGCCGTACCTTTCCGGTGACCTCGTTCGGAGCGATCGGCGACGGCCGGACCGACTGCACGTCGGCGCTCCGGCGCGCGGTGGCCGCCTGCCACTCGGCGGGGGGCGGGCGGGTCGCCGTTCCTCCGGGGGTCTTCCTCACCGGCCCCGTGCGGCTGCGCAGCCATGTCGAACTCCACCTGGAGGAGGGCGCCACGCTGCGCTTCAGCCAGGACCCGGATCGTTACCTGCCGCCGGTGCTCACCCGTTTCCAGGGCGTCGAGTGCTACGGCTACTCCCCGTTCGTCTACGCCCGGGACGAGCGTGACATCGCGGTCACGGGTCCCGGGACCCTGGACGGCCAGGCCGACGAGGAGCACTGGTGGCCGTGGTCGGGCCAGGAGGAGTTCGGCTGGCGGCCCGGTATGCGTCACCAGGAGGAGGACTGGCCGGACCTGTGGCGACAGGCCGAGGACGGTGATCCGGTCGAGCAGCGGGTGTACGCCGACGGGCGGTACTTCCGGCCGAACTTCATCGAGTTCCAGCGGTGCCACGGCGTCCTGATCGAGGGCGTGACGATCGTCCGGTCCCCCATGTGGGAGATCCACCCGGTGCTGTGCGGCAACGTCACCGTCCAGGACGTCGTCATCGACAGCCCCGGACCCAACAACGACGGCATCGACCCCGAGTCCTGCCACGACGTCGTGATCCGGCGCTGCGACATCACGGCGGGGGACGACTGCATCGCCATCAAGTCGGGCCGCGAGGCCGACGGGCGCCGCGTGGCGACGCCCAGCGAGAACATCGTGATCGAGGACTGCGTGCTGCGCCACCGCTACGGGGCGGTCACGCTGGGCAGTGACATGACCGGAGGCATCCGCAACGTGTACGTACGCCGCTGCCGCGTCGGCGGCCCCGGCCTCTACTTCGGCCTCTACATCAAGACGAACTCGGTACGCGGCGGCTTCGCCGAGAACGTCCATCTCGCGGATCTCACGGTCACGCACCTCACCAAGGAGTTCATCACCTGCGACTTCGAGCGGGGAGAGGGGGACGCGGGGGCGTACCCGCCTCGGGTACGGAACGTCAGCGTGAGCCGGACGACGGTTGAGCGGGCGCGCCGCGGTGTCCTGGCCCGCGGCTACGCGCACGCTCCCATCCGTGAACTGCGGCTGGAGGAATGCCACTTCGTGAATCTCGCGGAGGACGACATCGTCGAGCACGTGGACGGATACGTGAGGGAGAAGGTGACCGGTGGGTCCGACGGACGGTGAGACGCGCCCCGGACGGTACGACTACTGCCCGTGGGAGTTCTGGAGCAGGAGCGACGAGGAGGAACGGGCCGCCCAGCTGTCCCACCAGGCGGCGCTCGTGCGGCGTTCCGAGGCGGACGGGGGCACGGCGGAGTTCGGTGACCGGGTGTTCGTGTCGCCGTGGGCGGGGGTTCACACCGACTCCCTGCGGCTCGGCGACCGCTCGTACATCGGGGCGCACGCCGTGGTCACCGACGAGGTCGTCATGGGTCGCAACTGCACGCTCAACCCGTTCTCCACGGCACGTGGCAAGGTCGTGATGGGGGACGGTGTACGGGTGGGGGCGCACACCTCGCTGCTCGGCTTCAACCACGGTTTCGCCCCGCACGAGCCGGTCCACCGACAGCCCCTCGTCTCGAAGGGCATCGTTCTCGGCGACGACGTCTGGATCGGCTCGCACGCCGTCGTCGTGGACGGGGTGACCATCGGCGACCACTGTGTCGTCGGGGCGGGCGCGGTCGTCACGAAGGACCTGCCGGCCTGGTCGGTGGCGGCGGGCAGCCCGGCGCGCCGGCTGCGCGACCGGCGGGACACCGCCCCGGCGGGCCCGCGTGCGCCGTCGGTGTCCGGGTCGCCGGCGGGCAGCCTGGACGCCCGGCTGGAACGCTTCGCGCGACGCGCCGGGGAGCAGGCGGGTGAGGTCCTGGGGCGCTGCCGTACGGACGGTTCCTGGACGGAACGTCCCGGGGCCGCGCCGACGGTGCGCGCCGT
Organism: Streptomyces sp. QL37; assembly: GCF_002941025.1. NCBI lineage: Bacteria > Bacillati > Actinomycetota > Actinomycetes > Kitasatosporales > Streptomycetaceae > Streptomyces > Streptomyces sp. QL37. The sequence goes on from NZ_PTJS01000001.1 coordinate 64,832, forward strand.
GTGCGACGCGGTGGAGATCGCGGACCTGCTGCTGGGCGGTCCCCCGCCCGGCGAGGACCGTGACGCGCTGGTGGAGCGGCTGCGTGCCCTCCAGGATCCGGAGACGGGTCTGGTGCCGGAGTTCGGGCGGCCCGCCCCGTCCCTCGACGACCACAGCGCGATGTACCACATCCTCTGCGCCGGCTACGCGCTCGAACTGCTCGGCTCGCGCTTCGCGCACCCTGTGCGGGCGGTCACCGAGCTGCCTGCGGAGCGGCTGGTGGAACGTCTGGACGGCCTGCCGTGGCGGACCGAGGCCTGGCGCAGCGGCAACTGGGTGGACGGTGTCGCCACCGCGTTGCACTTCGCCTCCCCCGCCGCCTCGCCGCAGACCGAGGCGCTGTTCGGCTGGCTGCTGACGCGGGCCGACCCCCGGCACGGTCTGTGGGGCGCCCCGGACGCGAAGGAGGGGTGGCGGCAGCCGGTGAACGGTTTCTACCGGACGTCGCGCGGGTCCTTCGCGCAGTTCGGGCTGCCCGTGCCGTATCCGGAGCGGACCGTGGACACCGTGCTCGCCCACAGCCTCGACCCGGCGTGGTTCGGCCCGGACCGCGGGACGGCGTGCGATGTCCTCGACGTCATCCATCCGCTGTGGCTCTGCGCCAGGAGCACGGGGCACCGGCTCGGCGAGGGCCGGGACTGGGCCCGGGGGCAGCTGGAGCGGGTTCTGACCCGGTGGCAGGACGGGGCCGGGTTCTCCTTCGCCCTGGAGCCCGGGGAGCGGCCGGACCGTCTCGCCGGACTCCAGGGGACGGAGATGTGGCTCGCGGTCACCTGGCTCCTCGCCGACCACCTCGGGGCCGGCGAGGCGCTCGGCTACCGCCCGAGGGGGGTGCACCGGCCCGAGCCGGCGCGCACGGGACTCGGCTGAGCGGACGGGCGGGACCGCATCCGCAGCACCTGGGACAGCACCTGGGCGGTGACCCAGGACGGGTTCCAGGTGTTGCTGTTTCCACGGTCCTGCCAGTTGGTGGGGAAGAACCCCTCGGCCTGCTCGCCCGGTCCCTCGAAGCCCCATTCCCCGGGCCGGGTGCAGACGCCCTGTCCGAAGGCGTTCAGGACCAGCTCTCCCAGCTCGCGGTAGACCGGCCGTTCCACCAGGTCTCCCAGGCGGGCGAGTTCGTACGCCGGGAAGAACACGTCGACGTGGTGGTTCTGGACGCTGACACCCGGCCAGCCGGTGGTGGCGAACCCGTGCTTGAAGGGTGGGTTCCACTGGTAGACCCAGGTGAGGAGCCAGTCGGCGGCCTCCTGGGCGCGGGTGCGCCACCGCTCCGCGCCGGTGAGCCTCAGCAGCTCGTACGCGCACAGGAAGTAGGCCATGCCCCCTTCCTTGTCCTCGCAGGCGGCGTCGAGGGTGGCGCGTGCGAAGGGGGTCGCGTAGTCGTCGGCGTAACGCCGGTGGTAGTCGTCCACGAGTGCCTCCGCCCCGCGGAGCAGGTCCTGCTCCCCCGTGACGCGGTGGGCCTTCAGCATCGCCAGTACGCAGGGCAGGCCGGCCGTCCCCGGGAACGAGGCGAGGGGGGATCCGTCCGGACGCCAGCCGAAGGGGGGCGGGCCGTCGCCGCAGGCGGCCCGCACACCTTCGGTGAGCGCCCGCACCCATGTGTCGGGGACGTCGATTCCGTGCAGGCGGAAGAGACGCACGATGTCGGCGAGGTCGCAGAGGTTGTCGCCGAGGGCGCGGGCCGAGACGTACGGCCCCTCCTCCCCGTCGAACCCTGTCCAGGTGCGGTCCTCGGTGGCGTAGAAGCTCAGGCGCAGTCCCGGGGCGCCCGGGAGCGAGCTGCCCGCGAGGTAGAACTCGACGGCCCGGCGGCAGCGTTCGACGCGCCCCGGTTCGTCGTTCTCGACACCCAGGCGGGCGTCGCACCAGGCGAGCCGAAGGCTCTGCCCGGTCCACCCGTACATGAAGCCGGGGGTGTGGCCGGGGCCGACGAACTTCAGGTAGCCGGCGGCGTCGCCGTCCTCGTGCCAACGCCGGTCGAGCGCTGCCGTCTTGAGCCGTACGAGTTGGTCCAGGGACAGCGGGCTCGCTCCGCGCGGCCGGTACAGGGCGCGGCCGCGGTGCACGAGCGCCCGGAAGCCGTGGCCGGGCCGGGCGGGGTGTCCCCAGTCCAGGGCGTGATGGGCGTGGTACTCGGTGCCGGGCGCGAGATCGCGGTACCCCTCCTCGCAGGGCGCGGTGCGGGACTTGTGCACGTAGGCCGTGTCGGGGCGCCCGTCGAACAGCAGCGCTCCGCTCACACCGAGCAGGGTCACCCCCTCGGGGCGGTGTGTCGCGCCGAGGGAGCCCGGCCCGGGGCGAGCGGCGTAGAGGGTGGCATACCGGCTCCGGCCGTCCGCCTCCCACTCCGCGTGCGCACAGGGGACGGGCAGCCGGTGGTCCTCCACGACGAGACCGCCGTTGTCCGCCGCGAGACGCGGGACGGTGCGTCCGGGGTCGGCCGACGGATTGCCCCGGTAGAGGACCTGGGGCAGGGTGACCGCTTCGGGCCGCAGGGAGGGCAGCGGCAGTGCGATGCCCAGCACGGCGTCCGCGCGTGGTGTTCTGCCGGTATTGCGCCAGGCGGTCCGCAGGTGCAGCAGACCGTCCTCGAACACCAGGGAGAGCGATACCTCGAGTCCGGGGTGGCCGGCGAGGGTGCAGCGGGCCTCCAGGCCGTCCCCGGCGCGCGCGAGCGCACAGGAGCGCACGCCGGGCCTGGAAGGCCCCCAGGGACGCCCCAGGGACACCACGAACAGATCGTCCAGCGGGAGGTCGAGGAGGCCGCCCCCCTCCCCCGCGGTGTGTCCGAGCACCAGGTGGGGTGCCCCCTGGGCGGGGCTCTCGGTGAACTCGGCGTACCTGCGCCCGTCGTTGATCCGGAACATTTACAACTCCCATATCTGTAGGGACTGTTGACCGCATCTATCGTCAGGTGAACCATTGTGGCATTCGCCTGGCATACCAGTGGCGTTCCTTCGCCGATCGCGTCTCTCCGACCGTCGGCGCTCCCCCTCCGAAGGAGAGGCACCCGCATGACCTCACAACCGCAGCAGAGCGAACAGCCGCCGCCCAGCCGACGGAAGTTCGTCGGCGGTGCCGCCGCGGCGGTGGGCGCGGCCGCGCTCACCGGCGTCACACTCGGCGCGTCCGCTCCGGCTCAGGCTCGTCCGGCCACCGGGCGGGCAGCGGCGGCCTCTTCGGCCGCCACCTGCACCGTCATCCCGAACAAGTACGGCGAGCCGTTCGAAGTCTGCGACGACGAGCTGTTCATCTTCATGGCCAACTACAAGCCCTTCGAGAACCCGGGCTTCTTCGACACGGTCATCGGCGACGCGATGCGCGCGGCCTTCCCTGGGGTCAAGATCAAGGCGGTGGCCTGGGACCAGCCCGTGCGGTACGAGGACCTCGAGAAGGCCGGTGTCGTACCCGACATCATCCTCGAGGACCCCCGCCGGCGTATCGACCGCGACCTGGAACCGCTCGGCTGGACCCGCGATCTCACCGAGGACCTCCGCACCACCGGCATCGACCTCGGCTCGCTCAACCCGGCCGCGGTCGCCACGATCAAGGCCCGCTCGGACGGCGGGATGTACGGCGTTCCCGTGTTCGTGGACGAGTACGTCATGTTCCACAACAAGAAGATCTTCGACATGAAGGGACTGAGAACACCGGCCAACGGCGTCACCTACGACGAGGCGTTCCGCCTCGCCAAGAAGCTGACCTTCGAGAAGAACCTGGTGGCGTACAAGGGGTATCTCCAGCACCCGGACCTCTACCTGGAGTTCAACCAGCTGGGGCTGTACCCGTTCGTGCCGGGCCCGGGCGGGACGCCTGCGCCCGAGGACGTGAAGGTGAACATCACCTCGGAGGGCTGGCAGCGGCTCGGCAGCAACCTGGAGCGCTTCCTGCTCCACCCCCACAACATCTTCACCACGGTGGACGACTACCTGCTGACCGGCCATGTGGCCATGGCGGTCGACAGCCTCTGGAAGCTCAACGCCTACGCTCTCAGCCCTCTGTACCTCCAGGAGGACGACGCCGAGGAGTGGCGCGGGCTCGCCGACGGCATCGAACTGGGCATCACGTCCGTGCCGGTCCTCGGCAGCGGCGACAACGCGGTCTACCAGCCCAACAGCATCGCGGCGTTCCTGCCCCCGCAGTCGGCCAAGAAGGCCCAGGCCCTCCAGGTCCTCAAGTGGCTGGTGTCCCAGGAGGGGCAGGTCGAGCTGGCCCGGCACGGAATGAAGCCAGCGCTGCGCTCGCGCGCCGTCGAGGCGGCCTTCGGGACAGCGATCCCCGAGCTCGACGGGATCGACACCTCGGCGGTCTTCTGGGGGGACAACGCCGTCCTGCAGAACTACGAGAACACCGAGTACTGGGACCTGCCCATGTACTCGGTGTTCCGGCAGCACGTCCTCCAGGACGGTCTGAGGGTCTCCTCGGCACTGAAGGTCACCGAGACGGTCGACATCCCCGCCTACATCAAGTCGCAGGTGGCGGCCGGCTTCGACTGGTGAGTCACCGCCTGCGGAGCCGTACCGCGAGATACGGCTCCGCAGGCAGCTCGACCGTCACCTCGCCACCGCCGGCGTCGTCCAGGGACCGGACCGTCATGTTCCAGGTGTCCAGGATCTCCACGCTCCACCGGCCCCCGGGCAGCACGAAGGGCCGACGGGGATAGCGGTGCGGGCCGAGATACTGCAGGACGTATTCGCCCGGCGCCTCCAGTGTCGAGGCGTCGTGCGTCTCGGGTGTGTGGCCGAGACCGGCGGGTGCCTCGTCGAGCACCGTCCGCAGGAAGGCGACGCGTTCGACGGCGGTACCGCTGAGCCGCCCACCGCCCGCGCTCCACGGCGCCGGCCCCCACGACTCGGCGTGCGAGCCGTAGCCGCCGCGGCACACCGCCTCCCAGATTCTGCACAGCAACTCGTGACCGGGCAGGGCCTGTTCCGGGTCCTCGGGGTCGTCCCCCTCGGCCCCGCAGTCGTCGACGACGACCGGCTTGCACAGGTCTTGGACCAGTCCGGACACGGCCCGCGTCTGCGGGTGCGCCACGGAGGCGTGCGTGAGCCAGGGAGCGCCGAAGTCGGTGTCCGGGGCGCCGTGCACGGTGAGCGGGTGATGGCCGTGGTCGTGTTCCTGGATGTCGGTCTGCACTTCTGGGTCGGGCGGCGCGCACCACCACACGTTGGACCGGCCGGCGAGGCGCGTGACGGTCTCCGGGACGTCGCGTCCGTGCAGCCGGACCTCCGCCTGGACGCCCAGCGCCCCGAGCGCTCCGACCTGGTGGTCGAGGCGGTCCAGGGGAAGGGAGGCGTCGAGGATACGCACCCTGTTGAAGGGGGACGCCGCCAGCGCGCGCAGGGTGTCGTCGCCTGCCTGCGGGACGCTGGTGGTCCAGGGGTGGAAGGCAGTGCCGTCGGCGTGCCGGAAGCGGGTGCCGTGCACCCGCACGGGGCCGTGGTCGGTGTACGGGGTCGCCGGGTGAGTGGTCATGTCGCCTTCCGGATGCGGAGTGCCAGGTCCGGCCGGTGATCCAGCGGCACGCGCAGCGTGCCGCCGTGCGGCCCGCCGGGCAGCGGGGTCACCGTCATGTCCCAGGTGTCGATCAGGTCCACGGCCCACGGGCCGCCGTCCCCGGGCAGCGTCACGTCGCGGTGGCGGTGGCGCCGGTCACCGAAGTAGACGAACTCGTCCTCGGCGGACTCCTCCCACAGCCGCCGCAGGAACGCGATGCGGGACGGGATCTCGCCGTGCAGCCTGCCGCCCCGGGAGATCCAGGCCCAGTCGTCCGGGTCCTGCTCCGGGAAGCACTCGCCATGACCGACGTAGGCGCCGGCGGTCATGCCGTGCCAGAACTGCCGCAGCAGCACCCTTCCCGACAGGTTGCCCCAGCGGCGGCCGAGGATCCCCTCGTAACCGATCTCGTCGATCACCACCGGTTTGGGTACCCGCTCCAGCCAGTCCCGGGCGAATCTCGCGTCCCAGTGCTGGATCGACTGGTGGGTCGTCCAGGCGGTGCGGAAGTCGTAGATCCGCTCGTACTCGTACATCCGGGTGCCGTTGTGGATGGACCTGAGGTGCTGGTAGGGGTCGGAACGCTGGACGTACTGCCCGATGCGGTCCCAGTCCTCCACGGTCTTCGCGGTGTTGAAGTCGTACTCGTTGGCGACCGACCACCACACGTTGCGGTACGCGGCGAGGCGTGCGACGACGTGGCGGACGAGGAACAGGTCCTCGTCCCGGCTCATGTCGTCGACGCCCCAGTGCCCCTTGTCGTACGGGTGGAGGATGATCACGTCCGCCTCGACGCCCAGGTCCCGCAGGTCCCGCACCCTGCGCTCGAAACGGTCGAAGAAGGCCGGGTCGAAGCGGGTCCTGTCGAGCCGCCCGGGCGTGGGCGGCCCCGGGACGGTGCCCGGGAACACGAGTCGGGGCGGGTTCATGTCACGGGTCGGCAGCAGGCACATGCGGACCTTGTTGAACGGGGACGCGGCGAGGGTGCGCAGCGTCTGCTCCTCCGCCTTGTCGTCCTCGTCGTGGGTCCAGTGGTAGCAGGTGGTGCCGAAGGGCAGGTACGGCGTGCCGTCCGCGTACCTGAAGGTGCGCGGCCCCGCCACACGGACCGGGCCGTGGTTGCCGGGGCCGGCCGGTGTGCAGATGAACCCGCCCTCGGAGCCGTCCAGGGCGGGGGCCGAGGAGCGCGTCGTGTACGTCCACGGGCCCTCGCGGTCCGGCATGAACCGCACCCGGTGGGCTCCGTCGCCGTCGTAGAACCCGTCGACGCGCACCACCCGGTGGCCGTGCCGGAAGTCGGCTCCGAACGCGACGTCCTGGTAGGGGTTGCCCTCGGACGGGCCGTCCAGCGTCAGTTCGAACGTGCCCCACCGCTCCACCGTCCCGCCGGCTGTCATGAGCCGCCCTCCCTGACCCACTCCTCGGTCACCGTCACGTGCTTGATCGTCTTGCGGAGGTAGGAGTAGGCGATGTGCAGCAGGCCGTCGCGGCCCTGCATGACGCACGGGTAGGAGTAGCCGTACTCGGTGTCCCAGTACTCCTCGTCGGCGGTCTGCAGGTCGCGGCGCCAGGGCCAGGTGCGTCCGTCGTCGTCGGACAGGGCCACCGTGAGCGGGGTGCGCAGCGCCTTCCTGCGGCGGCCCGCGCCCTCCCCCACCCAGCGGAACTCGCCGCGTTCCAGACTCGCGTGGTTGTAGACCAGGGCCAGCGCGCCGCTGCTGAGCCGGGTGAGCTGGACCCCCGAGTTGTTGTTCGGCAGCTCGGTGGGCACCGCGCGGCTCCAGGTGCGGCCCGCGTCGGTGGAGGTGACGGAGTGGATGCGGTCGGCCGCACGGCTTCGCAGCAGGCCGAACAGTGATCCGTCGACGCGGCGGACGACGCTCAGCTGGACCAGGTGGTCGGTCCCGGCGACGTCGTACTCCTTCCAGCCGGCTCCCTCGTCCTCGCTGATCAGGACGGTGCTGTGCTCACCCTCGCGGGCGCAGCGGTAGGCGGGCAGCAGCCAGGTGCCGTCGCCGGGATCCAGCGGGGGGTTGCGCACGTAGACTCCGGGCCCCCCGTGGGCGGTGTGCGGGGGGTCCCAGGTGCGGCCGCGGTCGTGCGAGACGCGGGCGACCAGGTGCGCGGTCTTCTGGTCGTGCGGTTCGTTCGAAGGGTGGAAGAGCCACACCGTTCCGTCGGGCCGCTGGGCGAGGACGGGATTCTGTTCGGAGCGGTCCGGGTCGGCGGACAGCCCCATGGCGTCGGTCCAGCGGTCCCCGCCCAGCGGCAGCCGGGAGAGTACGACGTTGGTGTCCCGGTCGCCCTCGTCCGGGCCGTTGAACCAGGCGCACAGCACGTCGCCGTCGTCGAGCTCGAGGAGACTCGCGGCGTGGCTGTCGCCCGGATGCGGGGCCGGCAGCAGCGCCTCCCGGACGGCGGGGTCGCCTGCCCGCGGGCGCAGCACGCCGTCGAATCTCGGGTCGCGCTCCGGCCGGCTCCCCTGTTCCGTCTCCGTCATGCTCCGACTCCCTTCAGGTCCAGCTCTCCGGCGTAGTGGCAGGCCGCCGTCCGGCCGGGAGCGATCTCCCGCAGCGCCGGGACCTCCGTACGGCAGCGGTCGCGCGCGTAGAAGCAGCGCGGGTTGAACGGGCAGCCCGGTGGCACGTTCGACGCGTCGGCCACCTCGCCGCGCAGCACGACGCGCTCCCGGCGGCGCGCCCCCGGGTCGGGGTCGGGCACCGCGGACAGCAGGGCCTCGGTGTACGGGTGCAGCGGCCGGCCGTACAGGTCGGCGGTCGCACCGGTCTCCGCGACCCTGCCCACGTACATCACCGCGATCTCGTCGGCCATGTACTCCACGACGCCCAGGTCGTGCGAGATGAACAGGTACGTCAGGTCGGACTCGTCCTGGAGATCCTTCAGCAGGTTGAGGATCTGGGCACGCACCGACACGTCGAGCGCGCTGACCGCCTCGTCCGCGACGACGAGGCGCGGCGCGAGAGCCAGGGCGCGTGCTATCCCGACGCGCTGGCGCTGGCCGCCGCTGAAGGCGTTGGGGTAGCGCCGCAGGTATTCGGGGCGCAGCCCGACGCGGCGCAGCAGTTCCGCGACGCGTTCCTCGGTCTCGCCGCGGCCGAGGCCCAGGTTGACGCGGAGGGGCTCACCGATGATCTGGAGCAGGGTCATGCGGGGGTTGAGTGAGGCGAACGGGTCCTGGAAGACGAGACGGATCTCGCTGCGGTAGGGCTTGAGGGCCCGCTCGTCGAGCTGGGCGAGGTCGACCACCGTGCCGTCCGTGCGGCGGTAGGAGATCTCGCCGGAGGTGGGCTCGAACACCCTCATCAGGCACCGGCCCAGGGTGCTCTTGCCGCAGCCGGATTCGCCGACCAGGGCCACGGTGCGTCCGGCCGGCACGGTCAGATCCACGCCGTCCACCGCGCGCACCTGGCCGACGGTGCGTCCCAGCAGCCCGCGCCGGATGGGGAAGTGCTTGGTGAGTGCGCGCGTCCGGAGCAGGGGGGCGTTCGCTGCCTCCGTCGCCGCGGCCTCGAAGGACGGTGCGGTCATGTGGTGGTCTCCTCGTACAACAGGCAGCTCACTGCGCCGGCCCGTCCGGGATCCGGTACCGGCCGCGGCACCGTCACGTCGCAACGGCCGGCCATGAACTCGTCGCAGCGCGGGTGGAAGGGGCAGCCCGGCGGTCGCCGGTAGGAGTGCGGGACCATGCCGCGCACGGGGCGCAGACGCTCGCGCGATCCGGAGCCCAGCTTGGGCACGGACCGTAGGAGCGCCTTGGTGTACGGATGGCGCGGTGCCCGGAAGACGTCTTCGACGCGTCCTTCCTCGACCACCGTCCCCAGGTACATCACGGCGACGCGGTCGGCCATCTGGGCGGCGACCCCGAGGTCGTGGGTGATGAGCATGACCGACATCCCGGTCTCCCGTTGGAGGGAGCGCAGCAGATCGAGGATCTGGGCCTGGGTGGTGACGTCGAGGGCCGTCGTCGGTTCGTCGGCGATGAGCAGTTGCGGTCCGCAGGAGAGCGCCATGGCGATCATGACGCGTTGCAGCATGCCTCCGCTCATCTGGAACGGGTACTCGTCGACGCGCCGCTCGGGGGCGGGGATGCCGACGCGGCCGAGGAGCTCCACGGCGCGGGTACGTGCCTCGGCCTTGGTCACGGGCTCGTGCAGCCGGATCGCCTCGCCGATCTGGTTGCCGAGCGTGTGCATGGGGCTCATCGAGGACATGGGCTCCTGGAAGACCATGGCCACGCGCTTGCCGCGAACCTCCCGCACCGTGGCCGGATCGGCCGTGACCATCTCGGCCGTGCCCTCGTCGGTGATGACCCGGATCTGCCCTGCGGTGATCCGGCCGGGCCGGTCGACCAGGCGCAGGACCGAGCGGGCCATGACGCTCTTGCCGCAGCCCGACTCCCCCACGACGGCGAGTACTTCGCCGTGCCCGATGGTGAGGTCGACCCCGCTGACCGCGTGGACCACGCCGTCCTCGAGCTCGAACCGGGTGTGCAGGCCCTCGACTTCGAGGATGTTCCGCGGCGGTCGCGTCAGCTCCTGCTCCCGCGATGCTTCCGTTGCGGGCATCGCGCCCCCTTACTGTTTGTACGGGTCCGCGGAGTCCCGCAGCCCGTCGCCGACGAAATTCATGGCGAGCACGGTCACGAAGACCGCCGCTCCGGGGATCAGCAGCCACGGCGCGGTCTCCAGCGTCCGTACGTTCTGCGCTTCCTGGAGCAGAACGCCCCAGCTGACGGCGGGCGACTGGAGGCCGAGACCGAGGAAGCTCATGGCGGTCTCGCCGAGGATCATCGCGGGGACCGCCATGGTGAGCGAGGCGATGACGTGGCTCGACATCGAGGGCACCATGTGCCGGAAGATGATCCGGACACGTCCGCAGCCGTCGAGGCGGGCCGCGGTCACGAAGTCCTCCTCGCGCAGGGAGAGGAAGCGCCCGCGCACCACCCGGGCGAGCCCGGTCCAGCCGATCACGGAGAGGATGGTGGTGATGGCGAAGTACCGCATCATCGGCCCCCAGTCGGCCGGCACGGCGGCGGACAGCGACAGCCACAGCGGAAGCGTCGGGATGGCCATCAGGAACTCGATGATCCGCTGGATGAGTGTGTCCGGTGCTCCGCCGAAGTATCCGGAGATCCCGCCGAAGAAGAGGCCCAGGAGGAAGCTGACGGCGACTCCGATGAGGCCGATGGAGAGCGAGACCCGCGATCCGTGGATGATCAGCGACAACAGGTCGCGTCCGGACCTGTCGCTGCCGAGGAAGTACACGCTGTCGTCCGCGTGGACGGCGCCGATCAGATGGCGGTCCCAGGGGATCAGCCCCCACATGTCGTAGGAGTCGCCCCGGGCAAGGAACCGCACGGGGACGCGCCGGTCCGGGTCGACGGTGTGGATCTGTTCGAAGGTCTCCGGGTCGCGGACCGTGCGGTAGCCGTTCACGTACATGTGCAGGCCGTCGTCCCAGCTGAGGTCGACCTTGACCATCTGGGGAGGTGCGTAGGTGTGTTCCGAGTCGCCGGAGCTCGGCGAGCCCGGTGCGAGGAACTCCGCGAAGACGACGACGAAGTAGGCGAGCAGCACGACCACGGCGCCTGCCACCGCCAGCTTGTGCTTGCGGAACTTGCGCCACACCAGACGCCAGGGGGAGTTGTTCCGGCCGGACGCGACGTCGAGGTCGGCGTCGGGGTACCCGTCGGCCTCCGGCGCCGCGGCCGGCTTCTTGGTCCTGGTCAGCACGGCGGCTCACCCTCCCTCGTAGCGGTGCCGGATTCTGGGGTCCCACCAGGCGAGGGCGAGGTCGCTGACCAGGGTCCCGATGACGGTCAGGGTGGACAGGATCAGGATGAAGCTGCCCACGAGGTACATGTCCTGGTTCTCCACGCCGCTCAGCAGGAGCGGTCCGGTGGTCGGCAGGCTCATGACGATGGAGATGATCGTCTCGCCGCTGATGAGTCCCGGGAGCAGCCATCCGACGGTGGAGAAGAACGGGCTCAGGGACATCCGCACCGGGTATTTGAGCAGCAGCTTCCACTCGGGCATGCCCCGGGCCCTGGCGGCGACCACATACGGTTTGTACAGCTCGTCGAGGAGGTTGGCGCGTGTGATGCGGATGAGGCCGGCGGTGCCGGACAGGCCGATGATCAGGATCGGCAGCCAGAGGTGTCCGGCAAGGTCGAGCAGTTTTCCGAGGTTCCAGGCGGCGTCCTGGTACTCCGGGGAGAACAGGCCGCCGGGGCTCTGCCCGAAGAAGCGCATGCCGGCCCACATGAAGACCAGGGCTAGCAGGAACTCGGGCACCGCCATCCCGAAGAATCCGAAGAACGTGGCCACGTAGTCGCCGGGCGAGTACTGGCGTACGGCGGAGAAGATCCCGATCGGGAAGGCGATGGCCCAGACGAACAGCAGCGTGGAGACGGAGAGGAAGAAGGACAGGCCGACCCGGTCCCAGATGAGGTCCGAGACAGGACGGCTGTTCCAGGCGAAGGCCTGTCCGAAGTCACCGTGGAAGATGATGTTGGAGATCCACTTCCAGTACTGGGCGAGGAAGGGCTGGTCCAGTCCGTACCGTGACCGCAGGGCGGACAGCTGTGCGGTGCTCATCAGCTCGCCGCGGCTCTCCGCCTCGGCCTGGAGGGTCGAGACGTAGTCGCCGGGTGGCAGGCTGATGATGAAGAACGAGGCCAGCGAGACCGCCCACAGGGTGACGGCCATCCACAGGACCCGGCGCGCGAGGAACGAGAGCATGGGTGTCTCCCGTCCGCGTCAGGCTCTGCCCGAGATGAAGTACGTCGACGGATTGCTCGGCCCGGGGGCCTGGTGCGCCACCGCCGCGCTGAACTCCTCGGGCACGTTGTGCACGTTGTTCCTGACGATGCCGTACTCGGCCGGCGGGGTGGAGATCCCTATGTAGTAGAACTCCTCCTTGGTGATCTCCAGGATCTGCTTCGCCAGGCCGAGCGCCTGGGCCGAGTCGAAGGTGAGGCGCATCCGGTCGAAGAGTTCGAGCTGCTCGCGCACCCGGGCCGGCGGCCGCTCCCCCGCCTTGCCGCCGCGGGTGTACCACTTGGCCCACTGCCCGCCGAACCGGGAGGAGCCCCGGGGATTGGAGGGGAGGTAGTAGTGGTTGCCGCCCTCGCCGGTGCGCACGTCGAAGGAGCTGCCCTGCCAGGTCGCGCCCTCCGACTCGCCGGCCTCGACGCGCTCCCAGTACAGGGTCTCGGCGAGTCGCTGGATGTTCGCCTTGACTCCGACCTTCTGCCAGTCGGTCCGGATCAGGTCGAGGGCGTCCACCTGGTCCGGCTGGTCGGAGACGACGAGCACGGTGAAGGAGAGCGGGTCCCCGTCCCTCGTGAGCCGCGTGCCGTCGCCGTTCCTCCGGGTGAAGCCGGCTCTGTCGAGGTACTCGTTCGCCCGGGCGGCGCTGTACTCGGTGTACTGGCTCCCGAGTTCGCGGTCGTAGAGCTCGTCGCCCTCGGCCGGACCGCACTGCCAGGGGGTGCCCTGGCCGCCGTAGATGGTGTCGATGATCTTCTGCCGGTCGATCGCGTGGGAGAGCCCGATCCTGAAGTCCTTGTTCGCGAACAGCTTGCGCTTCTTCGCGTCGGGGTGGGTCTGGTTGAACCCGATGATCATCGTGTTGGCGAGGGCGGACCTCACCTCGATGAGCCGGTAGCCGCCCTTCTGCCGGTTGCGGGCGATCACTGGCTTGTTGCGGATCGTCCCGAAGTGGGTGAGCTGCATGTCGAGGTCGCCGTTGGTGACCTTGAGCACCTCGACCTCGACGTCCTGGATGTTCTCGACGACCACCTTGTCGATGTAAGGGAGCTGGCTCCCGTCGGGGTCGACCTTCCAGTAGTACGGGTTGCGTTCGGCGACGAGACTGCTGCCCTTGCCGACCTCGTTCCTGGCCACCCAGGCGTTGAGGGTGGGCAGGTCCGGGTTGGCCCAGCAGTCCGCCCGCAGGGGCATGTAGTCGATCCAGCTCGCCAGGCCGGCCTTCTTCGCGAGGGCTTCCGCACTCCTGCCGTGCTTGGGATGGAACTGTCCCAGGTAGTGCGCGGGCAGGAACATGACGACGCCCGAGGTCCCCGCGATCTCCTCCAGGAAGCCGGGCTTCGGCTCCTCGTAGACGTACCGCACGGTGTGCTGGTCCACCGCCTCGAACCGCGCGGGCTTGCCGGACCGGGACAGCCACAGGCCGTAGACGCCGTCCTGGTGGAGGTCCGGGTCTATGTTGTAGTCGTTGAAGGCGAACGCGAAGTCGTCCGTGGTCACCGGTTTGCCGTCCGACCACTTCAGGCCCCTGCGGAGGGTGAAGACGAACTCCTTCCCTCCGCCCTTGACCTCGTACTTCTCGCAGACGTTCGGCAGCATCTTCGTCTTGGTCATGCCCTGCCAGTCGGGCGCCCAGGAGACGAGCGGCTCGTAGCCCATGCTGTAGCGGAGCCACATCACGTCTTCCTGGGTGATCATCGCGGAGTGCCAGGTCCCGCCGTAGACGCCCGTCTTCTCCAACGGGGACAGCTTCAACGGTGTGCCGGGAAGCCGCTCGGCGACCTTCGGCAGCTTGCCGGCGTCCACGAGCTTCTTCAGCGCCGGCGCCTCCTTCCCCTTCGCGCCGCCGGTGGCCGCGATCCCCTCGGGCTCGGTGTCGAAGAACCCGCAGCCGGACAGCGACGCGGCCACCAGGAGGCCACCGCCGGCCCGCAGCAGGGTGCGCCGGTCGAGCACACCGCGCTGCGCCGGGGATGACGTGCGGTCAAGATTCATGTCCACGCTCCTTTGCGTGTACGTGCCGCTTCTTCCAGCTCACGGACCTTGGGGACGACGGTGGCGGTCAGCTTGCGCCGCTCCTCGTCGTCGAGGTGTGCCAGCGGAACGGCGGCGTGGGCTTCGTCGATGCGGCCCAGGGCGGCCAGGACGAACTTGAAGGTGCTGACGAGTGCGAGCAGCGTCGGCTCGTGGCGTGCCGCGCGCATCAGCTCGAGCAGATCCTCCAGCTGTTCCTGGAGCATCCGGGCGTGCGGCCAGTCCCCGGCGCGTGCCGCGTCGTACAGATCGACCAGCAGACGGGGTGTCACATTGGCGAGGGAGGACGTGGCGCCGACGACGCCGGCGTAGAGGGACAGGTCGGTCAGGCTGCTGCCGCCGGCGAAGCAGCGCACATCGACCCCCTCGCCGTCGGCCCGGCGCAACAGTCTGCGCAGCCAGGTCATGTCGCCCGCGCTGTCCTTGATCCCGCAGAGCACGCCTTCGCGGGTGAGGTCGATCACGCATTCCACGGTCAGGGAGCACCGGGTGAGCTGGGGCATGTGGTAGGCGAGGACGGGGAAGCCCACGGCCTCCGCCACGGCGCGGTAGTGGTCGCGGAGCTCCTCCCTGCCGTAGTTGGCGAAGTAGGGGGCGATGACGGCGACTTCGTCGGCCCCAGCGTCCAGCGCCGCCCGGGCGTGACGCACGGTCACCGCGGTCGCCGTGTCACCGACGTGTGCGATGACGGGCAGCCGGCCTCCGGCGGTCTCGGCGGCGACGGTCACGGCGAGCGCGCGCTCGACGGCGTCCAGCGCGTGGAACTCCCCCGTGGTGCCGTTGATCCAGAGGCCGTGGACGCCTGCCTCGATCAGTCCGTTCAGGTGGCGTTCCAGCGAGGACCGGGCGAGGGAGCCCTTGGCGTTCATGGGCAGAACGGTTGGTGCGATGATCCCGTGGAGCTCGTGTCTCGGCATGGTACCTCGCGGCATGTCGATGGAATGCCATGAGTCTCTTGAGCGCGACATCGGTCGTCAACCCTTTCGACACAGGCAATAGGTCAGCGCACGTGACCTTCGATCAGACCTGGTCGACCTGTGGCATACCACAGGGGTCCGCCCGTCGGGCACGGCGTCGTACGGGCCACGCGACGCGACGCATCGGGGCGGCCTTGCGGTGAGCGTTTCCGGGCGCGGCCGACGGTCCGGCAGCCGCGCCGCGGTCAGTTGTTGATCTTCACTTGGCTGAACTCGGCTGTCACGTAGTGCGCGATGCCGTTGGCCTCCTTGTTGCCGTCCACGAACATCCCGGCGTAGACCTTGTCGCCCATCGGGATCCGCTCGTAGCCGACACGGGTCCACTGCAGGGAGTCCGGGGAGATCTCAGAGGTGAACTCGTCGCCTCGCAGGGTGATGCGCAGCCAGTACGGCCCGTCGTCGAGCTTCTCGTCCTCTTCGTAGGGGTAGGTGCCGGCGCTCACCTCCGTGCCGTTCGCGTGGATGCGTTTGACGACGGCCTTGATGCCGCCCTTGGCGGCGTAGATGGCGAGGAGGTTGAAGGGCGAATCGGCGGTGAGGTTCTCGCGGATCATGATGCCCGCCAGGACGTCCTCGTAGACGGCGCTGAGCGAGTCGAGCCGGGCGATCAGTTCCACGACCTCGTCGCCCGGCGCGTCGACGGTACGGTGGACGAACAGGCCCGAGTCCTTGCGCCCCCTGAGTTTGCCCGAGCCACGCAGGGTGAACACCTTGCCGTTCAGTGCGGCCGCCCCCTCGATGGGTACCTTGCCGATGTCCTTGGCGGTCCAGCCCCCCAGCGTCGTCACGCGGTTGACGTGTACGGGTACCAAGCTGGACGTCGTGGACGTGCCCGTGCTGTCCGTGACCCGCGCGGTGAGGTGGTGGGTGCCCTCCGGGGCGTTGCTCCAGAGGACCTGGTACGGGGCGGAGGCCGTCTCCCCGAGCTTCTTGTCATCGGCGTAGAAGACCACCGAGGCGATGGTCGCGCCGTCCTGCGCCTCGACGTCGGCACGCAGGGTGATGTCGTGGGTGCCTGCCGAAGAGGCGAACACGGCGTCGGCGGCCGGAGCGGTCAGTGTCACCGTGGGGTTCGCCGCACCGGTCCGCCCCAGGGAGTTCAGGTACAGCTCCAGGTTGCTGTAGCCGGTTTCCGGGTCGATGCCGCCACCGTCCGCGGGATCGCTCTTGACGAGGCCGTGCTTCTTCTCCCAGGCGTCCGGAATGCCGTCGTGGTCGCTGTCCCGGGGCGCCTCGGCCGAGACGAGCGGGACGATTCCGCCGACCTCCTTCTGTGAGTTGATCATGCGCCCGGTGCCCTGGCGCACGTCGTTGACCACACGCGCGTCGACGGCGTCCCGGCGCGGCAGGGTCGCACCGACTCCGGCCAGGACCGCCTGGTACGCGTCCTTGGCCGACTGCGCCTCGATCGGGTCGGGGACGTCGAGCGGTTCCTTGCTCAGAGTGGCCCCGCCGACCGGGAGGTCGACGCCCCGGATGTTGTCCGCCGTGATGTCGGAATGGCCTTCGACGACGTTGCCGCCGACGTGCCAGATTCCGCCGCGGTCGGGTGAGACGATGACCGGCGCGATGGTGGAGAGGGTGTTCGGGCCCGGCTTGTAGTAGTTGCCGACCATGTTGACGCCGTCGGCCCACTCGCCTCCGTAGCACGAGGTGTATCCGTAGTTGTAGATGACGTTGTTCCGGTGGTCGGCCCGCTGGGGCACGTCCTCGACGAAGCTGAAGCGCGGGTTGCGCCCGCCCTGGTGGACCAGCAGGTTGTGGTGGTAGCTCGCGTTGTCGCCGCCCCACAGCCCGCCGTAGCCGTGCAGGCCCTTCTCGTGGACGGACATCGCGAGCCCTTCGGCGATGATGCACCACTGCAGGGTGAAGTTCTCGTTGCCGTAGGCGGAGCAGACCTCGTCGACCGCCCAGCTGAAGGAGCAGTGGTCGACGATGACGTTGCGGCAGCGCTCCATGCCGAAGGTGTCGATGGGGGTGCCGAGGGTGTCCGTGCCGCGGAACCGCAGGTGACGGATGATGATGTTCTCGACGTCCTTGGCCTTGGTCTCGTTGCCGACGACGCAGATGCCGTCGCCCGGCGCGGTCTGTCCGGCGATGGTGATGTTCGACCCCGTGATGTCCAGGCCGCCCTCGAGTTCGATGTTCCCCGAGACCCGGAAGACGATGGTGCGGTCGCTGCCGGACACGGCGTCGCGCAGGGAGCCGGGCCCGGCGTCGGCGAGGGTGGTGACCTCGTAGACCGAGCCGCCGCGTCCGCCGGTGGCGTACCGTCCGCCGCCCTCGGCTCCGGGGAAGGCGAGGACGCCACCGGCGGCCTCGGCGGCGGCGGCGAGCTTCCCGGACGCCCGGGCGGAGGGTATCCGGAGCGCGGCGGTGCCGAGGATGACACCGGCACCGACGACGAACGCGCGCCGTGCCATCGGTCTGTCCGTCCCGTCGCTCGTGCCGGTGGCGGTTCCGTTCAGTGGGTTCATGACGAGTCTCTCCTCAGGGGGTGGAGGGTGTTCCGGCGTGCCGGGCGACGGGGTCCGGCACGCCGCCGTAAGGGTGTGCGCGTCTCGCGGGCAGCCGGTTCAGGGTTCGTCGGAGCAGTTCACGTCGAGGTCCCAGAGGATGACGTCGAGGGCGTGCGGGCTGATCGTGTGTTCGGCGTGCGTGGCGTCCTCCAGGAGCTCCCAGTGGCCGTTGCCGATGACCTCGACGCGCTGGCGCACCACGGGCTCGTAGCTCCGGTGCCCCACACCGTTGAAGCAGCAGGCGTCGAAGCGGTTGAGGATCTGCATCTGACGCCGGTGGCGCCCGACGGACGCCAGCGCGTAGATGTCCGGGAAGTCGCTGA
This sequence comes from Streptomyces sp. QL37, assembly GCF_002941025.1. Taxonomy (NCBI): domain Bacteria; kingdom Bacillati; phylum Actinomycetota; class Actinomycetes; order Kitasatosporales; family Streptomycetaceae; genus Streptomyces; species Streptomyces sp. QL37. Next base: position 83,021 of record NZ_PTJS01000001.1, read on the forward strand.
TGCCGTAGAACACCGGATGCCTGTCGAGGCGTTGCTCCCAGTCGCCGGTGGTCGGGCTCGGCTTGGGCGGGGCGGACCTCAGGAAGAACGGCAGTGATCCTGCCGTCGGGTAGCTGCGGGTGATGCGCGGGTCGAGCGCCGGATACACGGTGGCCGTCCAGCCACCGCCGGACAGACCGATCATCTGGAGGGAGGGGGGACGGTAGGTCCGGCTGACGTGGTTCACCGCGACGGTGAGCGGTTCCAGGAAGAACCGGAGGGTGGAGAACGTCTCGCTCTCCCAGGGCCCCAGGTCGTTGTGGGACTCGGGGGTCACCATGGTGTCCGGGTCGGTGGGGCTGCGCAGTTGTTTGGGGTTCCAGTGGTAGAGGGGCATCGCGCACAGCAGCACGCCGTAGCCGGCGTCCACGAGAGCCTGCGCGGTGCGCTGCATGGTCTCGGGCGTCTCTCCGTGACCGTTGTGGTAGAGGGCGAAGCGCCCGTGGCCGGCGGGGCGGCGCGGCAGGAGGAGGTGGACCACGGACTTCAGGTCGTACGGGAGGGTCACGGTGAGTCTGTCGATGCGCCGCAGTCCGGTGAAGGCGGGCAGTTCGGGGGCGGCGATCCCCTGTTCCACTTCGGGCAGGGTGTCGGGCAGCCGGCCGTCGGCGGATTTCCACACTTCGGCGACGAGCAGGGCGCGCAGGCGTTCCGTGTCCGCCTCGGTGTGTACGGTCATCAGCTGTTCGACGTCGACTCCGACGACCTGCTGGGGCAGGGCCCTGTAGTCGATGCTGTGGGCGGCGGCCGCCTCCTGGTCGACGGGTGCGACGGGGCGCGGGCGGGCGGGGCGGGCGCCCGGGGAGCCTTCCAGGGCGTACGCGGCCCGGCTCGCTCCGAAGTCTCCGAGCGCGGCGGTGGTAGCTGCGGCTCCCACGGTTCCCAGGAGTGCTCTGCGGCTGACGGTTGACATGACGGGCCCCTCAGTTGCCTCGGCTGTGGTCGGGTGCGGCGGACGGGTCCCAGCCGTCCAGCAGGTGGGCCGGGTCGCGCCAGGTGCGCGCCTCGGCGTCGGTCAGTTGCCGTGAGCAGGACAGTCGCTCGGAGGTGTCCACCGGGGCCCCGCCCATGTCCTTGCTGTGGTACTCCCAGAAGCGCAGTTGCTGTGCCGTGGTGCAGTCGAACCCGGTCAGGCCCCAGCCCACGGGCGCCACATGGGAGTCCATGGTGGTGTCGATGAAGACGGCCTGGCTGGCGGGGAAGCGGCTGTCGATGCGGCTGAGCAGGACGCTGCCGTCGGCCACGGAGTCGGCGCGGGTGAGCCTGGTGTCGACGAAGACGGCGCCGGGTGCGTCCGGAGCGTTGCGGATCTGGCTGATGTAGCCGAGGTCGAGCGCCTTGAGCTCGGAGTCCTGGACGAAGACTCCCCCTGTCCCCCAGAGGAAGTCGACGTCCCCCTCGACGTAGGAGTCGTTGACGTAGGCACGTCCCTGGATGCGCAGGCTGTCCTGGTAGCTGAGGACGCGTACGCGGTCGAGGACGATGCGGTCGCCGTTGCCCCGGAACGCCTCGGACTGGGACCCGCCCTCGGGTGTGAGGTTGTGGACGGTGATGTCCCGTATGCGGAAGTCGTCCGCGTCGACGCCGAACGCGGCGCGCCAGCAGTTGAACCGGTCGGGCTGCGGCAGTACCCGGTGCGGACAGTAGCTCTGCTCGGGGGGCACCTCGGCCATCGCGGAGTCGCCGTTGAGCACGCTGTTGTTCGGGTATCCGACGACGGTGCGGCCGGCTCCGGCACCGGTCACCCTCAGATGCGGCCGGTTCCGTCCGATGTAGACGATCTCCCGGTACATACCGGGGGCCACGTCGATGGCGACTTCGTGCCGGTTCCCCTCCGGTACGAAGTCGACCGCGCCCTGCACGGTGCAGAAGTCACCGCCGCCGCGCGCGTCCACCCGCAGGTCCCGTGTTCCGGGACGGGGGCCGTCCGCCGTGCGGAACCGCCAGGTGCGGGGAGAGGTGATGCCCGGGTGGCCTTCGAAGAAGCCCGGGTCCACGGTGACGTAGTACTGCCGCCCGGGTTCCAGGGAGCGGTGCAGCAGGACGGTGGCCGTGCGGCCGGCGACGACGACCGGCTCGTAGGTCCAGCGGTGGAGTTCACCGTAGTCGGACCGGGCGCCGCCGATGAAGCGCTGGTTCGTCGCCGGGTCGGCGAGGTCGATGGTGTCGACGGTGCTGCCGTCGGGGCGGTGCACGGTCAGGCGTCCTTCGGTGCCGACCCGGACGTCCGAACCGAAGGTGAGGCGCAGGGGTGTGTCGGCGCAGACGGCCCGCGCGGTCCCGCTGGGCGTGACCACCGCCGGGGCGGCACCTTCGGTGGTGGCGACGGTCCCGGCCGCGGCGGGCGGGGTCACGATCGCGGGGACGAGCAGGACGGCGAGGACCGGACCGGCACGGAGCACCGGTCGTACGCGGGTCACGAGCTGACGGAACTTCGATCGCATGGGAGCGGCTCCTCGGTCCGGCATACCTATGGCATGCCAGCGATGGAAGCACATCACTCACGGGGTGAACACCCCTTGTGCGGGCCGAACCCGGGTCTCCTCGGGGGAAGTTGTGACCCGTCGGACAGAGTGGGCCTGCCGCCCCGTCCTCCCCACCGGCGTCCTGCCGGGTGCCTTCCCGCCAGGCGCGCTCCAACACGTCAGCAGGGCGCCGACCAGCTCGACCGCCTTGCCCTCGCCCCCTCCGGAACACGGCCCGACGGCTCTGGCGTGCGAGGATCCGGGGCGCGGCGGGAGGCCTCCGAAACCCGGTGGAGACGGCCTCGTTCGCATCGGAGGGGAGTCGTTCTGCTCGACGGGCAGACACTTGGCCCACCAGTGGCATACCATGCGTCGAGTGCGCGTGGGACGGACGGTACGGTGACCCGGACAGCAGTCACGGAGTGCCAGGAGGACGGCATGACCCCACCGAAGGCGGTTTCGGCCCCGCGCGAACCGGCCACGTCGTCGATGACGAGCGTGGCTGAGGAGAGCTTGGAGACCCGGGCACGCAAGGCGCTCGTGGACTGGTTGACTAAGGAGCACCCGGCTCCCGGACAGCCCGTTCCCGTCCGGGAGTTCGCCAGGCGTCTGGGGATGAGCCGGACCCCGGTACGCAGTGCGGTCGGCCGCCTCTACGAGCGGGGGCTGCTCGCCTACGACCCGGTGGCCGGCTTCACCGTCGCCATCCCCTCGCTCTCCAGCATCTACGAGCTGTTCGAGCTGCGGTTGATGCTCGAATCGCACGCCCTGCGGCTCTTCGGGGAACGCACCGACCGCGAGCCGCCGGCCCGGCTCCGCGAACTGGTGGACGAGGCCGACGTACTGGCCCGGGAGTCGGTGGAGGACCACACGCGCTACATCGACTTCCGGGAGAACGACAGCCGCTTCCACCGCGCCATGGTGGAACTGGGGGGTCTCCCCCGGCTGCTGGAGCTCCACGACGACCTGCATCTCAGCATTCATGTGACCCGCACCGGTATGGAGGCTCCCATCACGGCGTCCAGGCTGAACACCGCCGTCTCGGAACACCGCGCCGTGGTCGACGCGCTGGAACGCGGCGACCGGTCGGCGGCCCGGGACCTGCTGGAGGCCCACATCCTGCGGGTCCGCGACCAGACCATCGCCTTTCTCGCCAGGCCCACGATCTAGGGGAGACCATGTCGGGACCAGCGGTACCCACTCGCACCGCGCACACGGCGCACCGTCCGCCGCATCTGGAGCACTCCGAGCTGACCGGCGGGCTGTGGCGCCGGTGGCGTGACGTCAACCGCACCGTCAGCCTGCCGATGGCCCGGCAGTGGCTGGAGCGGGCGGGCAACCTGGACAACCTCCGCGTCGCCGCCGGGGAGGCCGAGGGCGGGTACCGCGGCCCGGTCTACATGGACTCGGACGTGTACAAGGTCCTCGAGACCGCGGCCTGGGAGCTGGGGTGCGGCCACGACCCCGCGGCGGCGGAGTTCGTGGACGGCACGGCCCGGCTGCTGGAACGCGCCCAGCAGGAGGACGGCTATCTCGACTCCCACTACCAGGTGGTGAATCCTGATGCCCGCTACACGAGACTGGTCGACAGCCATGAGCTGTACTGCGCCGGCCATCTGATACAGGCGGCGGTGGCCGCCCACCGGACCGGCGCGGACACCCGGCTGCTCGGCGTGGCACAACGGTTCGCCGACCACCTCGCGGATGTGTTCCTGGACGACGCCGGCCCCGGGCTGGACGGCCACCCCGAGATCGAGACCGCTCTGGTCGAGCTGTACCGGGTGACGGGCGAGGAGCGCCACCTCGAACTGGCGTCCGCCTTCGTCGAGCGGCGCGGACGTGGCCTGGTCGGCACGCACAAGCACGGCAACCGGCACCGCCAGGACCATCTGCCGGTGCGAGAGGCACCCGCCGTCACCGGTCACGCCGTGCGGGGACTCTACCTGGAGGCCGGAATCGTCGACGTCGCGGCCGAGACCGGCGACCGTTCGCTTCTCGCGGCGTCCGAGCACCGCTGGCAGGACATGGTGGCCACCCGGACCTCGCTGACCGGCGGGCTCGGCTCGCGCCAGGTGGGCGAGGTGTTCGGCGAACGGTACGAACTGCCACCGGACCTGTCGTACAACGAGACCTGCGCGTCGGCGGCGAGCATCCAGTGGAGCTGGCGGCTGTTGCTCGCCACCGGCCGGGCCCGTTACGCCGACCTGATCGAGCGCACGCTCTACAACGCCTTCGCCGCGGCGCGGTCCGACGACGGCCGGACGTACTACAAGGGCAATCCGCTGCAGCGGCGCACCGACCACGCCGAAGCGGTGGGCGATCCCCGCTGCCGTGACGAGTGGTTCTTCTCCGCGTGCTGCCCGCCCGCCGTCACCCGCCTGGTCGCCTCGTTGGAGCACTACGCGGCGACCGTGTCCGAGCATGCCGGTGTGCCCACCTTCCACCTGCATCAGTACACCTCGGCCGACCTGGCCTACGTCTTCGCGGACGGCCGGCTGCGACTGCGGGTCGAGACCGACTACCCCTGGCGCGGCCAGGTCGCTGTCACCGTCACCGAGGCGCCCGGCGGGCCGTGGGCGCTCGCCCTGCGCGTTCCGCCGTGGAGCGTGACGACCCGCCTGGACACCCCTGACCGGAAGGACCTCGCGGTCACCGCCGATGAGGACGGCTATGTGGTGCTGCGCCGGTCCTGGCGGGCGGGTGACACCGTCGTGCTGCACCTGGACATGACTCCCCGCATGACACTGCCCCATCCCCGCATCGACGCCGTGCGCGGATGCGCCGCCGTGGAACGCGGCCCACTGGTCTACTGCTTCGAGCAGACGGACCAGCGGGAGGGGGTCGCTGTCGACGACCTCGCCATCTCCCCGGACGCGGTGTTCGAGGAGGTCGCGCACGACGACCTGGACGGTCTCGGCCCCACGGTGACGCTCCGTACCCCGGCTGTCGCGGTCACCGGCGCCCACGAGGCGGGACTGCCCTACCGCACCCGCGGTGGGCCGGACAGCGCCGATTCCGTCCGGCCCGCGACCGCCACCGCGGTGCCCTACTTCCAGTGGGACAACCGCGGCGACGGCGCGATGCGGGTCTGGATGCCTCTGCGCGACTGACGGCCGGTCAGCGGCCGGTCTTCGACGCGTTCAGCCGGTACCGGCCGCCCCGGCGGGTGTCGAAGGACACCACGCACTCCTCGGGCCGGCCGGCCACGGCTCCGGTGACGTCCACCGGGTGCGGCGTGCGGACGCGGACCGGGTTGCCGAGCAGGGAGCGGATCTCCGCGTGCGTGATCCCGTCGGCCGTCCACGCGAGGTCGACCTCGAAGCCGCCACGGGCGCGGAGTCCGCGGAAGGAGCCGGTGGGCCACGCCTCGGGCAGCGCGGGCAGCAGGTCGATCTCGTCGGCGTGGCTCTGCAGCAGCATCTCGGTGATGCCGGATACGCCGCCGAAGTTCCCGTCGATCTGGAACGGCGGGTGCAGGTCGAAGAGGTTGGGGGCGGTACGCGCCGGGGTGAGCAGGTCCGACAGGTGCTTGTAGGCGCGCGCGGGGTCCAGGAGCCTGGCCCACATGTTGATCTTCCAGGCGAGCGACCAGCCCTGCCCTGCCGTTCCCCGCAGTTCCAGGCTCTTCACCGCGGCGGCGGCGAGTTCCGGCGTCGTCCGAGGGTTGATCTGCGCGCTGGGGAACACCCCGTACAGATGGGACACGTGGCGGCTCCGCACGAGAGCCGCTTCCTCCCAGTCCTCCAGCCACTCCTGGATCTGGCCGAGGTAGCCGATCTTCGTGGGCGCGAGCCGGTCGCGTACCTCGCTGACCCGTTCGACGAGTCCGGGGTCCCGGCCCAGCACCTTGGCGGCCTGACGGTAGGCATCGAACAGATCCCGGAGGAGCTGCATGTCCATGGTGGGGCCGACGCAGATGCTGACGCTCTCACCCTCGTCCTGGTGGTGGGTGACCTCGGGCGACTGCGAGGGGTTGGTGACGAGCGTGCCCGTCTTCGCGTCCACGACCAGCGTGTCGAGGAAGAACTCCACGGCGCCCTTGATCACCGGGTAGTTGCGGCTGAGCGCGCCGGTCTCACCGGTGAAGCGGTAGTGGTCCCAGAGCATCACGCACAGCCAGGCGCCACCGGTCGGCCACATGCCGTACTGCGCGGCGTCCACCGGCGCCGTCCCGCGCCAGCCGTCCGTGTTGTGGTGCAGCACCCAGCCCGGGGCGTCGTACATCGCCTTGGCGGTGCGGGCGCCGGACTCGGCGAGCTCGTGGACCATCTGCACCGCGGGATCCCAGCACTCCGCCAGGTTGGCCGGGCCTGCGGGCCAGTAGTTCATCTCGAAGTTGATGTTGACGGTGTACTTGGATTCCCAGGCGGGGTTCAAGCTGTCGTTCCACAGGCCCTGGAGGTTGGCGGCCTGCCCGGGCGAGCGGGAGCAGGAGGCCAGCAGGTAGCGGCCGTACTGGAAGTAGAGGGCTGCCAGGTGCGGGTCCTTGCCGTCGGCGAAGAGGGGGATGCGCTGGTCGGTGGGCAGACCGGCCCGCTCCGAGGGGCCGAGGTCGATCCCGACCCGGGAGTACAGCCGCCGGTAGTCGTCCACGTGCCTGGCGCGCAGCTGCTCGAACCGCCGCTTCGCGGCCGGGTCGAGGTGGCGGCGGGCTCTCGCCTTCGGGTCGGCGTCGGCGTCGAGGTAGTTGCGGTAGCTGGTCGCCATGGAGATCAGCAGGGTGACCGAGTCGGCGCCGTCCACGGTCAGCGCCCCCTGGTCGGTGGTGACCCGTCCGCCCTCGGCCTCGGCCCGCGCCAGGGCGCGGAACCGCACGGAGCCGGGGAGCCCGAACCAGTCGCCGCTGACGCCGTCGAGCGCGACGGTACGCGTGTCGACGGCGGAGTGGGTGGCCCGCTGGGGGGTGGTGAAGCGGGCGGTGAAGCCGATGCTGCCCGGGGTGTCCGTGGTCATCCGTACGACGATGACCTGATCGGGGGTGCTCGCGAAGACCTCCCGCACATGACGTACGCCGCCTCGGGTGTAACGCGTGCGGACGACCGCGGACTCCAGATCGAGTTCACGCTCGTAGTCGGTGGTCTCCCCGGTGCCCGCGAAGGCGAGTTCGAGATCGCCGAGCACCTGGTAGGCGACCTGCTCGGAGGGGCTGCCGATGAACTTGGTGTCGATCAGCCTCTGTGCCTGGTTCCACTTCTCCTCCACCACCAGGCGACGGATCTCGTCCAGGTGCTCCCCCGCACCGGGACGGACGTAGTCGTGCGGGCCGCCTGCCCACACACTGTCCTCGTTGAGCTGGAGGCGCTCGGTCTCCGTGCCGCCGAAGACCATGGCGCCGATCCGCCCGTTGCCGACCGGCAGGGCCTCCAGCCACTCGGCCGCCGGGGCCCGGTACCAGAGCCGCATGGGCTGGGATCCGGTGCCGACGGCCGGCACGGCGGTGGTCCCGGCCGTTCCGGCCGCGGCCTGTGCGACGCCGGTGCTCAACGCGGTCGCCGCTGCGGACGCGCCGGCCGCCGCAAGGATGTGTCGTCGGGACAGCTCAGACATGGTGCCTCCAGATTCGTCGTGCGGACAGGGAGGCCGCCGGCCTCGCGCCGCGCCCGTGACGGGGTGCGGCTCGTGCGGTAGCGCCGGGCATGGCCGTTGTGCGGGGGTGCTGTGGCGCGCCGGGGGGGGCGCCACGGCGATCTGCAGGGCGGTCAGCGCCAACTCCCCCGGCGGTGCCAGGTGTCGAGGGCGTCGAGCAGGGCCGGGTGCGGGGCGCCCGCTTCCAGTCCGTCGCGCAGCAGCTCCGAAGCGTGCTCCTGGAAGGCGTGGAAGCCGGGGCGGCGGGGCCGGAGCCACGCGCCCTCGACGGTGGTCAGGGTGTCGCGGGAGAAGTCCTGCCAGTGCCGGTCGCCCGACCGGCCGGTCCACGCGGACCGGGCGGCGGGCTGCCCTCCGGTCATCGGGAAGAGCTCCCGCTGCACCGGCTCGGACAGCAGGCGGCGCAGATGGTCACGGATGGCGTCGAGCGTCCCGGCGTCGCGCCCCCGGCCGGCGGACACCGCGAGGCCGGCCCCGCCCAGTACGCTGCCCGCCGGGCCACCGGGCCGCCAGCCGGGCGGACGCGAGAAGGCCAGCGGATACGCCCCGGACCAGGTGTACGCGGCGTTGCCGTACACCAGGGGACAGTAGGCGGGGCCTGTGCCCCGCGCCATGGCCCGCAGCGCACAGGAGGGGTCCGCGGTGCGCAGCGGGGGCGGTGTGCGGGCCCGGAGCCGGGCCATCATGTCGAGCGCGGCGAGGCCCGCACTCCGGGAGACCACCGGTCCGGTGTCCTCCCGCATGGGTTCCTCGCCCTGGGCGAGGCTCAGCGCGCACAGGGTGAGGAAGGCGTGCGGGCCCCCGAGGCAGAGGGCCACCGGGACCTGCTCGGCCAGTGCGCACACCTCGTCCCAGGTACGGGGCGGGTTGCTGCGGTCCACCAGGTCAGGCCGCAGGGCGGCCAGTTGGGTGGCCGCGTCGAGCGGCAGCGCCCAGGACCGGCCGTCCAGCCGGTAGCTCTCGTAACTCGCCCCGACCGACCGCCGCTTCCAGCTGGTCAGCTCCGCCGGGGCGAAGAGGGCATCCATCGGCATCAGGCAGCCGGACTCCACGGCTGAGCCGAGGCCCGGGTGGGCGACGACGATGATGTCGTAGTCGTCCGCGTATCCACTGACCGGCATCGACTCGGACTCGGCGGCCGGCATCCGTTCCCAGCGCAGCGGCAGGCCGACCGTCTCGCAGCCGTCCGGGAGCGAGGCGTCGAGTCGGGTGAGTTCCTCCAGGGGAGCGTAGACGCGTGGGTGGTCCCAGGCCAGCCCGCGCAGTTCGGCGGTGCCGGTGCGCACCGCGGCCGGGGGGTTCCTCACGGTCCCGCCTCCTTCTCAGCTGGTCGGGGCGCTCGCCATGCCCTGGACTGGGGCGGCGGGCGCGGACTCCGCGGGCCTGTCCTCGCGGGGCTCGGGCAGTGGCGGGTGCGCGACCGGTCCGGGTCCTCGGAACCGTGACCGCCGCCGGTCCGGCTGCCGGGACCTGCGGGGCGGCGCCGCCGGGGTGCGTACGGACCCGTCCGGCCGGTGGATTCCGGCGGCCGGGTCCGTATCGCTCGGTGGTGTCAGGTCAGCGACGGGTCACTGGGTGTCGCCCTCGGGCAGGGGGTACGGGAAGGTGTCGGTGACGCCGATCTTGTCGTACTCCATCTTCGACGCGTCGTAGCCTTCCTCCCAGTTGGCGTTCTTGACGTCGTTGCACTGGTAGCTCTGGTACGACTGGTCGGTGGTCTTGCCGACCTCGATGTCCTCGAAGCTGAAGCCGCAGCCGCCCGCGTCCATGTGGATGCCTCGTGTGCCGCTGTCCGGCATCGAGCCGTCCGGGATCACGTCTCCGATGACGACCTGGCGGACGTGGTTGTCGATCTTGTGCGGTTCGAAGTTGCTGACGCCGTAGGTGTAGAAGGCGCCCATGTCCCCGCTGTCCAGACCGGCTTCGTCGATGCGCAGGTACTCGAAGGTGTTGTTGCGGGCGTAGTCGTCCTCGATGGCCACTTCAGGGCGCACTTCGAGGCTCACGCCGTAGCGGGCACTGTGCTTGACGTGGATGTGGCTGACGGTGTTGTTCCCGGTGTTCTGCAGCTCGATGCCGGAGGCGTCACCGGGCACCAGCTCGCCGACGTGGGTGATGTAGTTGTTGGTGAGCAGATGGCCGTTGGAGGTGTTCCCCTCTCCCGGGTACGGCCCCTCGACCTTGATCCCGTCGGCGCCGGTGTTCTCCAGCAGGCTGTCCCGTACCGTGAGCCCGTCGTTGGCGAAGAGGGCGTAGACCGCGTGGTAGCCGGTGTCGGAGATGTGCAGCCGGGACAGGGTGATGTCCTTGCTGTTGGTGACCGTCACCGCACCGAAACGGTTGCGCGGCATCTCGATCTGCCGGTCGTACTCGGGGTACTTCCGGGGCTCGCCTGAGTCCCCGTCACTGATCCAGCCGTAGCGGTACCAGTCGACGAAGTCGGTGTACTGGAGGGAGAGCCCGTCGAGGGTGATGTTCTGGACGCGGCGGTCCGGGTCGGCGCCGGCCAGGTTGAACAGGGTCTTCACCGTGGGCCGCAGGACGGTGACGTCGTTGATGTCGCCGCGCGGCTTGTAGTAGACCTGCCCCTTCTTGAAGTCCATGTAGTACTCGCCCGCCTGGTCCAGGAAGTCCAGCGAGTTCTGCAAGAAGTAGCGTGAGCCGCCGCGCGAGTTGATGAGCGCGTAGCGGGTCCAGTACTTCAGTGTCATCTGATTCTTCGCGGCGTTCCAGTCCCGGATCGGGACGGTGTCGGTGAACCAGCTCCAGCTGCCGCCCGACCAGACGACCGCGGAGGCCTGGTCCAGGTTCCAGTTCGCGTCCCACTCACCGGGGTTGGAGTACAGCCACTGACGGACGGCCTCCTTCTCCGGCTCCTTGAGGACGGAGGTCAGGTAAGGGGCCCACTCCTCGTCGGACTTGCGGTTGGGGTAGCGGGCGGTGGTGGCGCGCTTGCCGTCCTCGAAGAGGGTGTAGAAGGGGTTGTCCGTGCCGACGTCGGCACGGTAGATGCCGTCCTTGTACTCCTCCCAGCCCGTGACCGGCGCGGCGCCCGTCACACGGGCCTTGCCGGCCCCGTCGTAGGAGCGGTAGACGACCTTGTGGCCACCGGCGCCCGAGTCGCGGTCGTCGAAGTCGATCGTCCTGCTCACCGGGTAGTCGCCGGCGCGCAGGTTGACGTTGATGTCGCAGCGCATCCGGCCGGCCCGGTTGAGCCCCTTGTCGCGGATGTGGTCGCGTGCGCCCTCGATCGTCTTGAAGGGCCGGCTCTTCGTTCCCGCGGCCTTGTCGCTCCCGCCGGGCGCGACGAAGAGCTCGGTCGCCTTGCAGCCGGCCGGCTTCGCGCTGGCGTCGGGGACGTTCAGCGTCGCGCCGCTGACCAGCAGGGCGCCGGCCGCGAGCAGCAGCGGAAGTCTGGACCTCTGTCTTACGAAGGTGGTGATGGGCATGGAGCCTCCTTGCCATGTGCTTTGTGTGGCTTCGTCGTTCGGCCCGGTACGCGTGGACGACATGAGCGGGCACAGGTGCGTGCCGCACCGGAACGTGCCGGTCCACGGCGATGACGATGTCCGCGCGGTCACCGCGGATCCACGTCCGGCTGCCGTCGCTCGCGGTCGCCGGGGGCGGGCATGCTCCGCCCGGGCCGCGGACACGTCATGGGCGCGGGAGATGATTCGGCCGGGTACACGCGGGCACGGGTGGTGCTGTCGCGCGGGCCGTCATTGCCGGGGGCCGCTGCCCCCGTCGGTGGGTCGTCCCGGGTGTTCCGGGCCGGGCCGGGGATGGTGTTCAGAGACGGACGGACGGGGTGGCTCCGGCCCTTCCGGGCCCCACCTGTCCGGTCCTTCGTTCACGCAGCGTTTCCTCCTCGGGAGCATCGCTGAGCACGATCTAGTGGGTCACTGATCGAGCACGATAAGTAAGATGTTCGCGCCCGGGTGCCGTCAATACGCCTGGCGCGAGCAATAAGTTGATGTGTGCTGGGCGACATCACCAGGGCCCTCCGAGTCATAAATTCACGCATCCAGGAGGCGGCGACGCCATGGCAGTTCCCGATCCGCCATCGTTTCCCCAGCTCAGCGAGGGTGACAGGGCGGCCCTGTCCGACTACTCCCGTCAGCCGCCCGGGACGCTGCGGCTGCGCAGCAGCATCGTCCTGGCCTGCGCCGAGGGACTGACCAACGCGGAGGTGGCCCAGCGGCTCCAGGTCAGTCCCGCCACCGTGGCCAAGTGGCGGGATCGCTATCTGCGCCGGGGCATGGCCGGTCTGAGCGACGCGCCCCGCTCCGGGCGACCGCGCAGCGTCACCAGGCGGGAGGCGGAGGCGCACATCGCGGCCGTGCTCGAACAGGCCGGGAACGGCTCACCGGTACCCTCCACCCGCTCCCTCTCGGACACCCTCGGCCTGTCGCAGTCCACGGTGGCCCGCATCTGGCGCGAGCAGGCGGCCGAGCTCGACGGGGCGCCGGAGCCTCGGCACCGCCCGGAGGCCGGGGAGGGCGGCGGGGGCCCGGCACCGGTCCCGCCGCGCATGCCGCGCCAGCTGCTCTCCGACCACGTGTACGCGCTGTTGCGCGACTGGATCGTCGGCGGCGAACTCGTGCCGGGGCAGCGGCTGGTGGAGTCGGAGATCGCCCGCCGGGTCGGAACCAGCCAGGCCCCGCCCCGGGAGGCGATCAAGCGGCTGGCCTACGAAGGTCTGGTGATCTCCCAGCCGCACCGCGGCAGTTACGTGGCCCGGATCTCGGAGCGGCAGGCCCAGGACGTCCGGGACATCCGCGTCATGTTCGAGGAGTACGTGGCGCGCCGTACGGCCGGCCATCTGGACGCCGTGCACACGCGGCTGCTGACCGAGGACGTGGAGCAATTGCGCAGAGCTGCGGACAAGGGCGACATCGCGGCCTTCCGCAGCGCCGACATGTCCTTTCACCGCCATGTGTGCGAGGCTGCGCGCAACGACGCGCTGATCCGCCTGTGGCGCATGATCGAGTCCAGCCTGTGGGATCTGCACGTGCTGGGCGACCCCCGCTACGTCGGCGGATGGGGCGCGTTGGCCGAGCACCACGCGGAGCTTCTGGACGTCCTGCGCTCCGGTGACCCCGATGTCGCCGGGCCGATGTTCGCCGCCCATGCCGCGGGTGAGGTGGAGCGCTACCTCCCCGGTCCGGCCGGGCCCGGCGCCCCTTCCGGGCAGTGAAGCGACCAGGGAAGCCACCGCGGACCACCATCCCATCTCACCGAGGGACACATCCGTGACTGATCCGGTACGCAGACAACTCCTCCGCCTCGGGACACTGGCGGCAGCGGCGGCACCCTTGGCACAGGCCACCGGCACGGCGGTCGCCGCCGGCCGGGAACGCTCCCGCTTCCCCGACACCTGGTTCCCCGTCACCGACCACGGTGCCGTCGGCGACGGCGTCACCGACTGCACCGCCGCCGTCCGTTCGGCCGTGCGAGCCTGCCACGCCGCCGGCGGTGGGCACGTCCTGATCCCGCCCGGCCGCTGGGCCACAGGCGCGATCCATCTCCTCAGCGGGGTCGACCTGCACGTCGCGGAGGGAGCGACGCTGCTGTTCAGCACCGATCCGGCCGCGTACCTGCCGGTGGTGCGGACCCGCTGGCAGGGCATCGAGGTGTACAACTACTCGCCGATGATCTACGCCTACGGGCAGCACGGCATCGCGGTCACCGGGCGAGGGGTGCTCGACGCCCAGAGCGACAACGCGCACTGGTGGCCCTGGAAGGGCTCCGGGCAGTACGGGTGGGAGCCCGGAATGCCCGACGAGCGGGCGGACTGGGCGACTTTGGAGCGGTGGGGCGCGGAGGGAGTTCCGGTCACCGAGCGTGTTCTCGGCGACGGACACCATCTGCGTCCGAGCTTCATCCAGCCCTACGGCTGCACCGACGTCCTGATCGAGGGCGTCACTCTGCGCAACTCGGCGTTCTGGAACATCCATCCGGTCCTGAGCCGCGACATCGCCGTCCGCGACGTCCGGATCGAGTGCGAGGGGCCCAACAGCGACGGCTGCGACCCCGACTCGTGCGAGAACGTCACCATCGAGCGCGTCACGTTCGCCACGCACGACGACTGCATCGCGATCAAGTCCGGCCGCGACCAGGACGGCCGTCGGGTGGGCGTGCCGTCGCGGCGGATCCGGATCCAGGACTGCGTGTACCTCAGCGGCGGTGCGGCGGTGGCGATCGGCAGCGAGATGAGCGGCGGGGTGTCGGACGTGATCGCCCGGCGGCTGCGACTGCCGTTCGACCCGGACCTGGGAGAGGCCTCCGTCGCCTCGGTCCTGGTGGTCAAGTCCACCCCGACCCGGGGCGGTTACGTACGGGATGTCCGGGTGACCGACGTCGACGCGCCCGCCTGGACGTATGTGCCGTTCGAGGTCACGTTCCAGTACGCCGGGGGCACGGGCGGGGATCTGCTCGCCGAGGTGTCCCGACTGTCGGCCGCGCGCTGGTCGGTGAGCGGCCACTGCGAGTACCCGATGCGCGTCCGTGCTCGCCCCGAAGCGCCGGTCAGCGACATCCGTCTGGACCGGCTCACCTTCGGGGACGCCGCGCAGGACATGCTGCTCCAGTCCGTCACGGATCTGTCCCTGCACCGCGTGACGGTCAACGGCCGCCTCCAGGAAGGCCCGGCGTGACGGTCAACGGCCGCCTCCAGGAAGGCCCGGCGTGACAGCCGGGAGCCGTCCACCGGCATAGTCCGAACCCCGCGCCCCCGGCATCTGCCGGGGGCGCGGGCCGGTCGGTGCCGGCCTCCGGTGGTGCGCCCCCGACATCGGCGACGCCCGGGGCGCACCACCTGTCGTACCTTCCGACGTGGGGTTTCTCGCCTCCGGCCCGCCCCCGCCGCCGAAATCAGCTGTTAACAAGGGGCTTCCAGGTCGTCACTTGTATGATACGTTACGACTGTTGAGGGCGCGGTCCGGGGTCTCTCCCCGGAGGCGCACAACGCCCTTCCCGCCCCGACGAAGAGACACCCCGAAACATCAGCAAGTTGCGGTCGTCGACCGCGAGCCACGTGTCCCGGCACTCCCCCACGGCCCGCGCCACGACCCGCGTCCGAGGACGACCGGAGCCGGAGACGGACCGGCCGCCCCGGTGTCACCCCGGAGGCAGAAGCGCCTCCGCCCGAGGGACGGCGAACGAGCACGCAGAGGGGGAGCAGATGAAGATCACCGGATACCGGACCCTCCGGACGGTGCACCACTGGGGCCGCCCGGTCGGAGACGCGAACGGCGTCGTCGCGAGCGGCAGCACCGAAGTCCCACTCCTGCTGGTCGAGACCGACGCAGGTCTCACGGGTGTGGGCCTCGGGGCCCACACCGAGGCGCACCGGATATTCCCCGCCGTCGAGGGCCAGGATCCGCGTGCCGTCACGGCGATCTACGACCGCATGCTGGCCCACACGTTCAAGAGCGGTCACGGCGGCACCGTCTTCGGCACCATAGGCGCCTTCGACATGGCGCTCTGGGATCTCAAGGCGAAGATGGCCGACGAGCCGCTGTGGCGCACACTCGGTGCGGCCGACCGCTTCGTACCCGGTTACGCCTCCGGTCTCGACATCGCTCTCGGCGACGACGAACTGGTGGCCCTGTACACCGGCTGGGCCGAACGCGGCTTCACCGGTGCCAAGATCAAGGGCGGTCTCGACACGGACCGCGACATCCGTCGGCTGCACGCGGTGGCGGACGTGCTGCGGACCAACACCCCCTCCCCCGCCCTGATGCTCGACGTCAACGAGACCTGGGGCAGGCATCAGGCCGTCCGGCTCCTCGCCCGCATCGAGAACCGGATCGAGATCGCCTGGATCGAGGAACCGGTGCGCCGTTGGGACGTGGCAGGCAACCGGGCGGTGGCCCGGGCGGCGCGCAGCGCCGTCGCGACCGGCGAGAACCTGACCGGTCTCGAACAGTTCCGTCCGCTCCTGGCCGCGGACGCCGTCCAGGTGGTGCAGACCGGCAGCGTCTGGGGCATCACGCACTTCCTGCGGGTCGCGACCCTCGCCCACGGGCACGACCTGCCGGTGAGCCCGGTCGGCTACGAGGGGAACCCGGTCGCACACGCCGCGGCGGCGGCCCCCAACCATCTCGTGACCGAGGTGCAGGACACCTCCACACCGGTGGGCCTGACCGTCGACCAGGTCGTCGCGGACGGCGGCATCGTCCTCGGCGACGCCCCGGGCCTCGGAATCTCGGTCGACGAAGCCGCGCTCGCGCGGCTCGAGGCGACGGCCGGATGGGCCCAGCCCGCCGGGCCACACGTACGGCCCGCCGTCGCCGGGCTGCGTCTGGTCGCCGAATCCGGCCCGGGCGCCGGACACCTTCCGAGCGAAGGACGCACAGAGAGGGAGACCACCCCGTGACGCGACCACGCGCCGTCCTCGCGATGAACCCGCCGCGGCTGGCCCGGTCCCTCTTCGACGAGGCCGCACTGGCCCGCCTGCGCCGTGTCACCGACATCGACACCGATGTCGTCCTCACCGAGCTGGAGTCGGAGCGGTCCCGGGACACACTGGCGGGAGCGGACATCCTCGTCGCCGGCTGGGACGCACCCGTCGTCGCCGCCCGCCTGCCCTGCGCCTCCCGGCTGCGGGCCGTGGTCTACGCGGGCGGGGTCGCCGCGACCTGCCTGGCGGACCCGGAGGTGTTCGCCGCCCGTGGGGTGGTCGCCGCCAACGCCCGCGTCGCCAACTCCGGGCCGGTGGCCGAGTACGCACTCGCCATGATCCTCCTCGCCGGAAAACGGGTGCTTCCCGCGGGGCACGCGTACCGCAGGAAGCGCAGCCTCCCGGACAATCTCGCCGTCCCCACGAGGTTCGGCAACTACCGGCAGACCGTGGGCATCGTCGGCGCCTCCACCGTGGGCCGCGCGGTCCTCGCCCTGTTGCGCCCCTTCGACCTCGACGTGCTGCTGTACGACCCCACGCTCACGGCGGAAGAAGCCGTCGGCCTCGGTGCTCGGCCGGTCGAGCTCGACGAACTCATGAGGAGCAGTCAGGTGATCTCGCTGCACCAGCCCCTGACCCCCGGAACACGGGGCCAGATAGACGCGGGGCGGCTCGCCCTGATGCGGGACGGAGCGACGCTGGTGAACACCGCGCGCGGCGCAGTCGTCGACCAGGAGGCCCTGGTCGCGGAGTTGCGCACCGGCCGGATCGACGCCGTACTCGACGTCACCGATCCGGAGCCGCCCGCCGCCGACAGCGACCTGTGGACGCTCGGCAACGTGGTACTGACCCCGCACATGGCCGGTTCCATGGGTGGTGAGCTGCACCGCGTCGGCGACGCCGTCGCCGGCGAGGTGGAGCGGTTCGCCGCGGGCCTCCCGTTCGCCCACCCGGAGGACCTGGCGTCGTCCGGGCGTAACGGGGTCCGGTGAACGCGATGCGTACCCGTAGCTCCGCACGCCTCCCCGAGCTGACCGAACTCGGCCTCGGTGCGGCCCAGTTGGGGAATCTGGCCCGGATGACGAGCGACGAGGACGCCCGTGGCGCCGTCGACGCGGCCTGGGAGAGCGGCGTCCGTTACTTCGACACGGCGCCGCACTACGGCCTCGGGCTGTCCGAACGCCGCCTCGGTTCCGCGCTCGCGGGCCGGTGCCGCGACGAGTTCGTCGTCTCCACCAAGGTGGGACGGCTGCTGGAACCGAGTCCGGAGACGGCACACCTCCAGGACGACGGGGGGTTCGCGGTGCCGGCGGCGTTCCGCCGGAGCTGGGACTTCAGCCGCGACGGAATCCTGCGCTCGCTGGAGAGCAGCCTTGACCGGCTCGGTCTGGACCGCGTCGACGTCGTCTACCTGCACGATCCCGACCACCACTGGGTGGAGGCCTCCACCACCGGCGTCGACGCCCTCGTGGAACTCCGTGAACAGGGTGTGGTGAAGGCGGTGGGCGCCGGTATGAACCAGGCAGCGATGCTGACCGAGTTCGTCCGCAGGTGCGACATCGACGTCGTCATGGTGGCCGGCCGTCACACCCTGCTCGACCACTCCGCCCAGGACGAGCTCCTGCCTCTCGCCCAGGAGCGTGGAGTGGGCGTCGTCGCCGCCGCGGTCTACAACTCGGGGCTGCTGGCGGCCCCGCGGCCACCGGCCGGGGCCACCTACGACTACCAGCCCGCCTCCCACGAACTGACGGTCCGGGCCGCGGCGATCGCGGACGTCTGCGAACGTCACGGCACCAGCCTCCCCGAGGCCGCCATCGCCTATCCCCTGCTGCACCCCGGGGTCACGTCGGTGGTGCTCGGCGCGCGGGACGCCGGCCAGTCCCGGACCAACGCCGACCGGCTGGCGGCCGTGGTGCCCGCCGCCCTCTGGGCCGAACTGGTGGCGCTCGGGCTGCTCCCCCACGCGACCGTGACACCGACCGGAGGGGAGCGGCGATGAACGTCGTCGACGCGCACCAGCACGTCTGGGATCCCGCGCGCGCCCGCTACGACTGGCTCGGGCCGGAGATGGCGCCGATCGACGGCGCCATGGGTTTCGAGGACGTCCGACCGGCGCTGGAGGCGGCCGGGGTCACGGCGACCGTGCTCGTCCAAGCCGCCGACAACGACGCGGACACCGATCACATGCTGGCGACCGCGGACGCGCACCGGGAGGTCGTCGCCGTCGTCGCCTGGGTTCCGCTCGACGACCCCGGGCGGGCCCGCGTCCGGCTCGCCGAGCTGGCCCACGACCCGCATGTGGTGGGCGTACGCACCCTGCTCCACGAGATCCCCGACCCGGAGTGGGTACTGCGGCCGGAGGTCACCCGCGGGCTGGAGCTGGTCGCTGAGGCCGGGCTCACCTTCGACCTGGTGACGTCGTCGCCGCGGGCCCTGGCCCTGGTACCCGAGCTGACGGCTCGCCACCCGGAGTTGCGGCTGGTGATCGACCACCTCGGGAAGCCCCCGGTCGGCGGCGGCTCCGAGGAGCACACGGCGTGGCGGAAGCTGATCGCCGTCGCCGCGCACCACCCTCTCGTGCACGCCAAGCTCTCCGGGCTGTACTCCGCCTCAGGGCCTCTCGACGCGTGGACGACCGCTCAGGTGCGTCCGTTCGTCGAGGACGCCCTGGAGCTGTTCGGTCCGGACCGCCTGATGTACGGCGGTGACTGGCCGGTGTCGGTGCTCGCCGGAGGCTACGGGCGGGCCTGGGAGTCGTACGGGGAACTGCTCGCCCCGCTGGGCCCCGACGAGCGGGCGGCCGTGCTGGGCGGGACGGCGGCCCGCTTCTACCGCATCGACGCCACCCTGCTGGACGCCGCACGCCACGCGGCCGTGTGAACCATCCCGGAAGGAACGCCATGGAACACCGCACGACCAGGCCGGACACGGCCGCGCTGGCCGGCTGGCTGCACAGCTGGGTGACGGACGAAGGGGCGGTCAACGGCTTCCACAACCACAGCGTGTGGGGGACGAATCCGTTCACCTTCCTCGACTTCACCAGCGGACACACCACCTTCGCCGGTCCGGCCGTGGGCGCCTTCGCCCAGGCACTGGCCGAGCAGCCGGACGAACGGGGCATCGCGCTGCTGCGACGGCTGCTGCGCTACCAGTCCACCGAGCTGCAGGCCGACGGGCAGTACCAGCACATCGGCTTCCAGGTGGGCGAGTCGGCCACGACCGGGCTCATCCACAACGCCGTCGGCAGCCTCGGCATGCTTCTCGCGCTCAAGCACGCTCGTCATCTGCTGCCGGCCGGCGAGGTGAGCGACGCGCTTGCGGCTGTCCGGCGCAATCTGGACGCCTGCGAGATCTACGGCGGCGGCCGGGCCGGGGAGGACGGCACCTGCAATCAGGAGTACGCGCGGGTCTGGGTCAAGCAGCTCTACACCGAACTGACCGACGACAAGACCTACGCGGACCAGATACCCGAGGATCTCGCCACCCTGGTCCGCCTCTTCCACCACCGGGGAGTGCCCGACGCGGACAGCGCCGGCACCTTCCGCACGGCCCGGGACCGCGCGGAGGGCGGCATCCTGGAGCCCGCCGAGTACTACGGCCTGATGATCGTCCCTCTGGTGCTCGGCTATCGCGCCCAGGGCGACCCCGGTCTTCTGGCGGAGGCGAGGCGCCTGTGCCGGCACGTGGCCCGCTCGGCCTGGACGGACACCGCCGGAGCCACCCGCTACCACCGCTACTGGTATGTCCAGGGCGGCCGTTCCCTGAAGACGGACACGCCCATGCTGATCGCGGGCATGGGACTGACTCTGTACGGCATCCACGAGGTGCTGGCCGAAGGGCCGGACCCCGAACTGGAGGCCTTCACGGAGGCATGTCTGGCGACGTACGCCCATTACCAGACGCCGGCCGGCTACTTCGCGTCCGCGAGCGGCTGGCACAACGAGGCCGACATCGCGCCCAGCACCGCCTGGCACGCCCACGACCTCATGTTCCTGATGGCCAGACTCGGTCCGGGGGAAGGCTTCTGGGACAGCGTGCTCGCGCCCAGGGAGCGCCAGTCGGTGCTGGTCAGCGACCGGGCCTTCTGGGCCGAGTCCGGTGTCCACTGGTGCGTACGCTCCCCGCTCACCGCCGGAGACCTGCACATCTACGGCCGTAAGGACAAGGACACGTTCACGCGGGAGTTCTTCTCCTGGACGGACCGCGAACCGCTGCCCGAGGACCTTCACTACCCGGGCGTACCCGAATTCTTCGTCGCCAACGACGGCATCTACCGCGTCGACGGCGACGAGGCGCCCACCGATGTCACAGCCGTCGGCCCCCTGCCCTACTGGGGCCGTCTGTGACGCCGGGCCGCCAGTCCCGCACCTCACTGTCCAGTGGATGTTGATCCCCAGCTTTCCCCACGCAGGAAAAGAGAGACGACAATGATGTCTGCCCACAGAGGGAGCAAGGCCCGCCTCGCCGCCCTTGCCGCCGTGGTCCCGCTGACGCTCCTCGCGGCCTGTTCGCAGGGCACCGGTTCGTCCGGCGGCGAGGACGGCGAGATCAGGATGATGGTCAACCTGACCGACAACCTGGACCAGGCCTACTGGGAGAAGCTGGTCAAGCCGTTCGAGGACAAGACGGGTCTGAAGGTGAAGATCGAGGGGCCGACCGGCAAGTCCGTCGCCGAGTCCTTCCCCCAGCAGCTGGCCGCCGGCACCGCGCCCGACGTCATCCAGTCGATCTTCCCCGACGACGACACGGCCCCCGAGCTGCTCGACCTCAGCGGCGAGGCCTGGGCGAAGGACACGTCGATGTTCGACGAGTACGCGATCGGCGACGCCCACTACGCCGTCGGCGTCGGCACCCAGACGCAGTCACTCGTCTATTACAACAAGACCGCGTTCGAGAAGGCCGGTATCAAGACGCCGCCCACGACATGGGACGCGCTGGCGGACGACATGGCCGAGCTGAAGAAGGCGGGCTACACGCCGATGCAGACCGCCGGGGACTACATGACCGGTCTCCAGCTCCAGCAGATCTTCCACCCCACGCTGAACCAGGCGCACCCCAAGTGGCAGAGCGACGTCAAGGGCGAGAAGCTGACCGTCGGCAAGGCCTATGAGCCCGCCTTCGAGAAGTACGCGGACTGGATCGACTCCGGCTACATAGCCAAGACCGACGTGGGCCTCAACCCCTCGCAGGCGGACGGCAACTTCGTCGCGGGCAAGGTGGGCCTGTACACCAACGGCAGCTGGTTCGCCGCCACTCTGGACAAGGCGGGCAAGCTCCCCTTCGAGGTGGGTGTGTTCTCCCCGCCGGTCGACGACGGCGAGAGTTACCCGGGCCCTCAGGGCGCCACCATGGCCAACCCGTACATGGTGAACAAGGGAGCGGCCGACGCGGACGGCGCCAAGCAGCTGGTGGAGTACCTGGTCACCGATCCCGCGGCCGTGGAGACCCAGCTCGGCTCCGACGGGGTGTTCCGGCAGGGTTCGAAGGTCGAGCAGACCGGTGTGGGCTCCCAGATCCAGGGCGTCCTGGACGACGCACCCGAGCTGGTCGCCGTGGGTGAGGGCCAGGGCAACGTCCGACTGCCCGTGACGGGCTTCAACCCGAAGTTCACCGAGGTCGCGCAGAGCCTCTACACCGGAGCGAGCCCGGCCGACGCGGCCAAGGCCATCGACCAGTGGGTCGACGAGAACCGCTGATCATGGCACTGAAATCCACTGGGAAGCCGCGGGGACGGCGCAACGCGGCAGCCGCCGTCAGCATGGTCGTCCCCGCCGTTCTCCTCTACACCGCTCTGCTGGTCGTACCGGTGATCTACGCGATCTACTACAGCTTCACCGAGTACAACGGATTCCCCAGCCGCGTACCCGAGTTCATCGGTCTGGAGAACTACCGGACGATCTTCGGCTCCGACGACATGACCGGCACCATGGTGATCACCGCCGTGGTGGCCGTGGTGGGCGCGATCGCCGTCAACCTGGCCGCGCTGGGTCTGGCGCTGCTGCTGCAACGCACGAACCGCTTCAACACCTTCGGCCGTGTGGTCATGTTCTACCCGCACGTGCTGAGCGCGCTGGTCGTCGGCTTCCTGTGGCAGGCCATCCTCGGGCCGCAGGGCGTGGTCAACACGCTGCTCGAGAAGGTCGGGACCGATGCCCTGCCCTTCCTCAGCGACCCCGACTGGGCGCTGTGGTCGATGATCGTCGTCATCGTCTGGTCCCTGTTCGGCGTCCAGCTGATCCTCTACCTGGCCGGCCTCCAGACCGTGTCCGCGGACCTGCTGGAGGCGGCCAGACTGGACGGAGCCAGCCGGTGGCAGACCTTCCGGGCCGTCACCTGGCCTTCGCTGGCATCCACGACGACGGTGGCCGTGATCACTTCGGGCATCTCGCTGCTGAAGACGTACGACGTCGTCGTGTCGCTGACCGGAGGCGGTCCCGCCGGGTCCACCAAGACCCTCGCCTACTCGATCCTCGCAGTCTCGTTCCCCCAGCGGGACATCGGCCTCGCATCGGCCCAGGCCGTGCTGCTGATACTCGCGGCTGCGGTCCTGTCCCTCACGGTCCTCTTCCTGCGCAGGCGCGCCGAGGACGACGCGGAGTCCATCGGATGAAGAAAACACTCACCTCGGCCGCCCTCGTCCGGGTGGCGTTCATAGGCCTGGTGTCCCTCGGCATGCTCGTGCCGATGTACATCCTGGTGGTCAACGCGTTCAAGAGCCAGCAGGACATCCTCGCCAACCCGTTCACGCTGGACTTCGGCTCGGCCACCTTCCAGCACCTCGCGGACGCCTGGAACAACCCGGACTTCAGCATCCTGAAGGGCTACGGCACGACCATCGCGCTGGTGCTCTGCGTCAACGTCCTGGCGATGGGGGTCTGCGCCCCGGCGGCGTACGTTCTGGCCCGCACGCCGAGGACGGTCTCCAGGATCCTGCTGTTCTTCTTCATCGCGGGCATGTTCATCCCGACCCAGGTGATCCTGGTGCCGGTCATCTTCGTGCTGAGGGCGATCGGCCTGATGGGCACCATGCCAGGGCTCATCCTGTTCATGACCGCCACCACCGTGCCCTTCACGCTGTTCGTGTTCTTCGGCTACATCAAGGTGCTGCCGAGGTCGCTGGACGAGGCGGCGGCCATCGACGGGGCCGGCAGGTACTACACCCTGTGGCGCATCATCCTTCCGCTGATGCGGCCGATCCTCGCCACGGTGTTCATCCTGAACTCGCTCAGCGTCTGGAACGACTTCGCCAGCCCGCAGATGATCCTCGGTCCTGGCAGCGGCGTCTACACGGTGACCACCGGGGTGTACGCGGCCGTCGGCCAGTACTCCACGGACTACACCAAGGTGTTCCCGACCCTGCTGCTCGCGGTGATCCCGATCCTGGTGATCTTCGTCGTGATGCAGCGTCATGTCATGAGCGGCCTCGCGGCGGGAGCCGTCAAGGGCTGACCGCCACGACGCCTCAGCTCAGGAGTCTCCGACCGGCCCGGCCACTACGCCCGGCCGGCGGAGTCCGTTCCCCCGCCTCTCACCAGTCGTTTCCGCCCCCACGGAGGAGCCCTCGCCATGTCCGCACCCCGAGCCCCCCGCCGCATCGCGTCCGTGATCCATCTGCGCCCTGAACAGGAGGTCCGCTACCGGGAGTTGCACCGGGCGGTGCCCCAGCAGGTGCTGGACACGCTCTCCCGCGCCCACATCACCTCCTACTCCATCTTCCTGCGCGATCACACACTGTTCGCCTACTACGAGTACACCGGCGAGGACTACGAGGCCGACATGGCCTCCATCGCCGAGGATCCGGCCACCCAGGAGTGGTGGACCCTGACCGACCCCTGCCAGCAGCCGCTGGACTCCGCGGAGCCCGGGGAGCGTTGGGTGGACGCCGAGGAGGTGTTCCACCTGGACTGATCCGCCGGGTCCGTTTCCCTTCCGTCCGGATGCTTGTGCCCGGCCCCACGGGGCCCTAGATTGCACATGTCATACATGTTCCGTTTGCCTGTGGCCTTCGTCCCGGGCGGTTCCACGGGTTCGCGTATCGCGGCCGTGCCAGGGACATGGCATCCAACGAAAGGCTCCTCCATGGTGAGAACTGGGAGACGACCGGCGCGGATCGTGGTGGCCTCCGTGGCGCTGGCGCTGATGACCGGCGTCGGCGGGCCGGCGGCCGGTGCGGTGGCAGCGGCCCCGGCCCCGGCCGCCTCCGCCGCGGACCTGACGGTCTACGTGTCGGCCACCGACGGCGACGACGGCAACAGCGGCAGCGTCGGCGCCCCGCTGAAGACGATCGCCGCCGCGCGGGACGCCCTGGCCGGCCGCACGTCCGCGGACGCGCGCGGCACGGTGTACATTCGGGGCGGCACGTACGTCCTCGACGACACGATCCGGCTCAAGGGCACCGACAACTCGTGGGTCACGTACACCGCGTACCGCGACGAGAAGGTGACGATCACCGGCTCGCACGAACTGCCGGCCGACGGCTGGTCCAAGCTCACCGACCTCTCCGCCGAGAAGCTCGCCGAGCCGCAGTACTCCTCCAACAGCCGCCTGAACACACCCGAGTTGCGCGAGGGGGTGTACGTGTACGACCTGGGCGCGCACGGCATCGATCCGGGCACGCTCTACAAGAACGGGTTCAACTGGGTCCAGCAGCCGTTCGCCCCTGAGCTCGTGGTGGACGGCGGCACCCAGGTGCTCGCCGAGTACCCCGACGGCAACACGTGCTCCACCAAGGAGACGGGGTGCCACCTGTGGGGCACGGGCGCCAAGTGGGACGCGGCCGGTCCCGGTGACCTGATGAACGTGGATCTCGACGCACGGTTCGGCCCGGAGAGCGCCTGGAACGGTTCCGGCACCACACCACGGGCCCAGTTCGAGGACAAGAAGCAGCAACTCCCCGAAGGCGCGAACCGGGACACCTGGGCCCCCGAGGAGATGCGGCGCATGACGCCGTCGGTCTTCTCCGTCGGCGGGCGCGCGGCGGAGGGCGACCGCTTCAAGAGCTGGGCGCCCGAGGCGGTGCCGACGGTGGACGACCTCGGTACCCGCGGCTTCGGCGACTACGCGGACGTGCCGGTCCAACTGGACCCGCGGTGGATCGAGGACATCGACAACACGACGTCGGAGACCGAGGGCTGGCTCTCCGGGTACCTCGGCAACAACTACGCCAACGACATGCTGCGCATCCTGTCGTGGAGCGGCGACACTCTCTATACGAAGTACCCCTCCATGTACATCCCCCAGGACTCCTGGACCAAGGTCAAGGTGCTCAACGTCCTCTCGGAGATGGACACGGCCGGTGAGTACTACATCGACCGCTACGACGACAACGACGTCCTCTACTACCGTCCACAGGGCGGCACGATCGAGGGCAGGACCACCACGTTGCAGACGTTCGACAAGAACTTCATGCTGCTGGACTCCACCCAGGGCGTGACGGTGCGCGGCCTGTCCATGACGGGGTCGCTGATCAGCGGGGTGCAGCTGCTGGACGCCGTGGGGACGCTCATCGACGGGGTCGACATCTCCAACGTCAGCATGGACGCGATCCGGATCGGCCGTACGACCGACACGATCACCAGCATGCCGGACTACGAGACCCTCCAGGGCGGGCACGACAACGTCGTGCAGAACTCCTACCTGCACGACCTGGGCGGCGGAGGTGTCCTGCTCGGGGGAGGCGACCGCCGTACGCTGGAGCGCGGTGACAACGTCGCCCGCCACAACGAGATCACGCGCTTCTCCAAACTCGCCACCTACACCCCGGCCGGTTACCTGTACGGGGTCGGCAACACCTTCGAGTACAACTACGTCCACGACGCACCGCACATGGCGGTCCAGATCATGGGCAACGACATGCGCGTCAACCACAACCACTTCTACGACGTGGTGAAGAACGCGGGCGACCAGGGCGCCGTCTACGCCGGACGTGACTTCACCTATCTCGGGAACGAGATCGCCTACAACCACTTCGAGAAGATCGGCGGGTCGAACGACGCGCTGTACATGGACGACGGAGCGACCGGTGTCAGGTTCCACCACAACGTGGTGAACGGGTCGAACTCCGGTGTCAACTTCAACTCCGGCCACAGCAACACCGCCAATGACAACGTCTTCATCGGCGTGAAGCACGCCGGCCACGGCGGGATCTATCACAAGAACGGCGAGACACGCCTGCCGCTGGCCAACAGCTGGGTGCTGGAGAGCCGTTACAACGCCTTCCTCGACGTGCGCGAGGGCGAGAAGTACACCGCGACCCCGGAGTCGGTCGCCACCTGGCACGAGCACTACACGGACGGGAAGCGGAAGTACTCCGACGGAACCCCGATCACGTACCCGGAGATCACGGAGTGGTACATCCCCCGGGTGACCGCCACGGGCGAGGAGTGCACGGCGGCCACCTACTCGACCGACGGGACCGAGGGCTGCAGCCGGGCGACGGTGTGGGACGACCCCGACTCGGTATGGGTGCCGTCCCGGGTCGAGATCGACCACGCGGTGGTCGTCGGCTCCTCGCTCGGGTTCGTCGAGACGAACGCGACGTTCGCGGAACCGACGTCCGTCTACAACGTGTCCCGGTGGAGCGACAAGGTCAACACCGCGACCGTGTTGGCCACTTCGGTCGCGGAGACGGGCCTGGACCTCGACACCCTGAAGTTCTCCGGCTCCGGCACGGTGGCGGCCTCGTACGGGGCCGACTGGGTCGCTGAGTGGAACCGCGGAGTCACCGCGGAGGGGATCGGCCGGCCGCAGCGCGGGG
The DNA here is from genome assembly GCF_002941025.1 of Streptomyces sp. QL37. Taxonomy (NCBI): domain Bacteria; kingdom Bacillati; phylum Actinomycetota; class Actinomycetes; order Kitasatosporales; family Streptomycetaceae; genus Streptomyces; species Streptomyces sp. QL37. The sequence continues at coordinate 110,271 of NZ_PTJS01000001.1, forward strand.
ACGCCGAGGTGCTGTGGAACACGGTCGACCAGGCCTGGCGGGTGCTGTCCGACGAGCCGGGCGGGGAGACCGGACCGCTCACCGCGGCGCTGGCCGCCACGACGGGTGTCGGTGAGGCCACCAACTCCTCCCAGGACCGGATCGACGACGCCGTCACGTCGCTCAAGAAGGCCGTCGAGACGTACCGGAGCGGCCGTTGGTCGGCTTCGAAGGCCTACGGAGAGGGTGACACCGTCTTCCACGGCGGCCGTGGGTACGAGGCCCTGTGGTACGCACGCGGCGAGGAGCCGGGCACATCCGCCACGGGTGCCTGGGCGGAGATCGGCGCTCCCGTGAAGTGCGCGGGTGGCACGGAGCCGGCGTGGACGGCCTCCTCGGTCCACCGGGCCGGCGACACGGTCGCGCACGACGGGCGGCTCTGGACCGCGAAGTGGTGGACAAGGAACGGGACTCCGGGTGCCGCGAACGGCCCGTGGCGGGACGGGGGTGCCTGCGCGGCCACCGGACGGTAGACGCCCACCCGGCCGGGGCACCCGCCGCAAGGCGGGTGCCCCGGCGTTCTCACACCTCTGTCGTGTCGTGAGGGCGGCGGCGCTCCCACGAGGACGTGATGTGGAACCGCATCGCGTCGGCGGCGCCCTCCGCGTCCCGGGCGAGCACCGCCGCGGCGACCCGGGCATGCGCCTCGTGGGTGAGATCGATGTCCTCGCGCGTCGGGTCACCGCTGTACTGGGGGGACCGGACAGCCTTCCCCTGGATGCTGGAGACGATGGCCCGCCCGAACGCGTCCTGCGAGGCCCGGTGAATGATCTCGTGGAACTCGATGTCCGCACGGGTGTAGGCCGTGGGGTCGTCCCGCAGGCCGGCGAGTTCGTCGAGCTTGGCCGAGAGGGCGCCCGCCTGGACGTCGTCGATACGCCGGGCCGCCCGGGCGGCCATGGCGCACTCCAGAGTCGTCCTTATCTCGATGAGGTTGTCCAGGAAGACCAGACGGTCCTTCCGCTGGAAGAGCGCGTCGAGGATCAGCGGATCGAGCAGGCTCCACTGCTCCTGGTCGAGTACAACCGTGCCCCAGCCCTGACGAGTTGCGACGAGGCCCTTCTCGGCGAGGGTCGTCGTCGCCTCGCGGATCACGGTGCGGCTCACTTCGTACTCGTCGCACAGGTCACCCGCCGACGGCAGAGCCGTCCCGGGGGGGTACTCCCCCAGCACGATGGCCGTCGCGAGGCTCCGGACGACCGCTGCGGCGAGCGGTGGCCGGCGCCGTTGATGGCGGGACACGGCAACGGTGTCCGCGGATGGCTTACTCATCTGGTCAGAGACTCCCATGTGTGTGCAGGTCTGCCGGCCCTGCCGTCCGACGTCCCCAGGCTAGCGGAACATGCTAAGGTCATCACTCGTATCACAAGTTATGACTGATAGTCGCGGGAGAAGCGGGGCCGCGCGGACGCCGCCCCCTCGGCGGGGGCACCGTCGCTCACGGCGGAGACCCCGCGCACATCCGGTCGGACCTCTCGAAGCGCGCGGCGCACACGGTGACCGTGCCCCGCGCGCAGACACAGGAGAAGCGCGATGCGAATCACCGGATACCGGTCCCTTGCCACGGTCCACGAGTGGGGGCGACCGGTGGGCGACGTGAACGGCGTCGTCGCGAGTGGCGTCACCGAGGTGCCCGTCCTGCTGCTGGAGACGGACGAGGGCCTCACCGGCGTCGGCCTCGGAAGTCACCCGGACGTGCACCGCGTGTTTCCCGCGCTCGAAGCCCAGGACCCGCGGGCGGTCACCTCGCTGTACGACAGGATGCTCTCCTACGTTTTCAAGTCCGGGCACGGCGGCCATGTGTTCGGGACCATCGGTGCGCTCGACATGGCACTCTGGGACCTCAAGGCGAAGATCGCTCAGGAGCCGTTGTGGCGGACGTTGGGAGCCGCCGACCGCTTCGTGCCAGGCTACGCCTCGGGCCTGGAGTACGCACTCACCGACGACGAGTTGGTGTCGTTCTACGGGAGTTGGGCGGAGCGAGGCTTCTCGGGTGCGAAGGTCAAGGGCGGGCTGGACATCGACCGGGACGTGCGGCGCCTGAACGCCGTCCGTGACGTCCTGCGGGTCAACAGCGAACGCCCCGCGCTGATGTACGACGTGAACGAGTCCTGGGGCGCCCACCAGGCGGTGCGTCTCGCCCGGTCCGTCGAGGACCGGGTGGACCTCACCTGGATCGAGGAGCCGGTCCGGCGGTGGGACGTCGCCGGACACCGCACCGTCGCGGCGGCCATCCGCGCGGCGGTCGCGACGGGTGAGAACCTGACGGGCCTGGAGCACTACCGGGCGCTGCTCGACGCCGGCGCGGTGGGGGTGGTGCAGACCGGAAGTGTGTGGGGCATCACCCACTTCCTGCGGGTCTCGACGCTCGCGTACGGGCACAACCTGCCGGTGAGCCCTGTGGGCTACAACGCCAACCCTGTGGCACACGCGGCCGCTTCCGTGCCGAACCATCTGGTCACAGAGGTGCAGGACCTCACCTTCCCGGTCGGGCTCCGGGTGGACCAGGAGATCGCCGACGGCGGGATCGTCCTGGGCGACGCCCCTGGGCTCGGCATCGAGGTCGACGAGGCGAGGATCGCCGCGCAGGCCGCTTCCGGACAGTGGTCCGTCCCGGGCGGTCCCCATGTCCGTCCGGTCGATGCCGGTCTGCGGCTGACACCGGGCGCCGCCGCACACACCGCCGGGAGCCGGCGGCCTTACGAAGGGATCACGAAATGAGTGCACGCAGGGCCCTGGTGGTCCGCGGGGGGTGGGAAGGGCACGATCCGGTCGGCTGCACCGAGCTGTTCGTGCCCCGGCTCGAACGCTCCGGCTTCGACGTCACCGTCGCCGAGGACCTGGCGGTGTACGAGGACGCGGACCTGCTCGCCGCCACCGATCTCGTCATCCACTCCTGGTCCGGCGGGGAACTCACCTCCCTCCAGGAGGCCACCCTGGTATCAGCCGTGGAGGCCGGCACCGGATTCGCCGGCTGGCACGGCGGTATCATCGGCACGAACGTGGGTAACGCGCGCTATCTGCGGATGGTGGGAGGACGGTTCCTCTGGCACCCGGACGGCTTCCAGCACTTCACCGTACGGATCACACGGTCACCGGACCGCGACGGTCGGATCACCGCGGGCATCCAGGACTACGACGTCGTCACCGAGCACTACTGGGTGCTGACGGACGGCCTCAACACCGTGCTGGCCACCTCGGTGCTCTCCCCCACCGGCGGCCAGTGGGACGAGCCGGTCGAATTCCCCGTGGTGTGGACGCGCCGCTGGGGGGCGGGCAAGGTCTTCGTGTGTACCCTCGGCCACCGCGTCCCGGATCTCGAAGTCCCGCAGACGGCGACCGTCGTCGAGCGAGGCCTGGAGTGGGCGGCTCGTTGAGCGTCACCCGGCCGGGCCCGGCAGGCCCGGCCGTGCTCCCGACGCCCCCTCAGGTGCTCTCGCGCGCGACGATCCGGTAGCCCACGTCCCGCCGTGTCACCGCGACCGCGCTGCCACGCATACGTGTCAGCAGCAGCTCGGCCCCCAACTCCCCTATGAGCGCGCCCGGTACCGCCACCGTGGTCATCGCCGGTACGAGATGGCGCGCGAACTCGAAGTCGCCGAAGCCGGCCAGGGCGAGCGTGCCCGGTACGGCGATCCCCCGTCGGACGCACGCCTGGAGAGCACCGGCGGCGAACACGTCGCTCGAGAACATCACCGCGTCGGAGTCCGGGAACCGCTCCAGCGCCAGGTCGAGGAGAGCCACCCCGGTGTCCATGGTCACCGGCTCGGGCCCCGCGTCGACCGTGCGCGGCGCGGCGCCGAGCAGATCACGGGCCGCAGCCGTGTAGCCGTCGAGGCGTTCAGCGGCCCGGGGATCGCCGGAGGTGTGCCGGCCCGCGAACGTGATCCGGCGCCGGCCTCGCTCCACCAGGTGCGCGACCATGGCCGACGCCGCCGCCGCGTTGGAGAATCCGACCAGCAGGTCCAGCGGCTCGTCCGACCAGCCCCAGGTCTCGACCACGGGCACCCCGGCAGCTCGCAGCAGTGCGCGGGTGCCCGGGGTGTGGTCCGTGCCGACCATGAGCACTCCGTCCGGCCTGCGGCCGAGGAAGCTGCGCAGCACCTCCTCCTCGTGCTCCGGCAGGTAGTCGGTCGTCCCGACGAAGATCTGGTAGCCGTGGGCCGCCAGGGCCGTCGAGAAGGCGTGGACGGTGTCCGCGAAGACCGAGGCGTTGATCTGCGGCACCAGGACCGCGACCGTACGGCTCCGGTTCGAGGCCAGGTTGCTGGCGGCCAGGTTGGGCACGTAACCGGTCGCCTCGATGGCGGCCTCGACCTTCGAGCGGGTGGCGTCCGAGACCGACAGGGGGTCGCGCACGACGCGGGAGACCGTCTGGGCGGACACCCCGGCCGACGCCGCCACGTCCGACAGGGTCACCGAACGGGTCGCGGAACGCTTGCGAGGGCGGCGGGGCGGTTGAGTCACACCGGAGACGATATCCATCGCCACGTCCCCCGCCCCGTCGCCCCGGCCCGGGCCGTCCGCTGTGGGACCCGTCGTCACAGTGCTCCCCGCGCGGACAGCGAGCGCATCAGGTCGGCGAGACCGAAGGTCCACGGCTCGCACGCTTCGCTCGCCCTGATCCGGTTGACGAGCGCGCCGAGCCGGGGCGTCGCGATGGTGACCAGGTCACCGTCGTGATGGGTGAATCCCTGACCCGGCGTGTCGCGGTCCTCCACAGGGGCGAACATCGTGCCGAGGTACAGCACCGCGCCGTCGGGGTACCGGTGGTGCGGCCCGGTCAACTGGGCCGCGAGGTCGAGGGGATCGCGGCTGATGGCGGACATCGAGGACACGGCGTCGAGCCGGTACCCGTCGTCGCCCTCGACGGTCAGCGTCACCGCTGCCTTGCGCACGTCCTCGATACCGAAACCGGGCTCGAACAACCGCACGAACGGACCGAGTGCCGCCGAGGCGTTGTTGTCCTTCGCCTGGGGCAGGAGCAGCGCGGAACGGCCCTCCACGTCGCGGAGGTTGACGTCGTTCCCCAGCGTCGCGCCGACGACCTCCCCGGCGGAGGACACGACGATCACCACCTCCGGCTCGGGGTTGTTCCACCGCGACGCGGAGTGCACCCCGGCATCGGTGGCGCTGCCGACCGCGGCCAGCACGGGGGCCTTGGTGAAGATCTCGGCGTCCGGGCCGATGCCGACCTCCAGGTACTGGCTCCACACCCCCTGGGCGACCAGGATCTCCTTCAGCGCGGCGGCCTCCTCGGAGCCGGGTCGCAGAGAGGCGATGTCGTCCCCGATGAGCCCTCGGATACGCTCCCGTGCCTCGGAGGCCCCGGAGGCGTCGCCGCGTACCCTCTCCTCGATCACGCGCTCCAGCATCGACACCACGAAGGTGACCCCGGCGGCCTTGACAGCCTGGAGATCCACCGGGGCCAGCAGCCAGGGCAGTTCCGGATCGCGCGTGTCGGGCGGGGTGTTGGCGAGAAGCTCGTCGAGCCCTGCGACGCGCTCGCCGTCGGCCGCACGCAACTTCCTTGCGGGCTCCGGCGTTTCACAGAGATCCCGTACGGTCGCGAAGTGGGCGGTCACGTCGTGGACACCGCTGTCACGGACGGCGACGACGGAAGGGCCGAGACCGGGTCGCCAGACCCGTCCGACGAGGGCACCCTCGGTTCCGTCCTCCGGCAGGGTGGCGGCGGCGTCGGGCCACTGGTTCATGTCGTTCCTCTCAGCGTTTACGGAAGACGGGCGGACGCTTCTCGGCGAACGCGCGGCGGCCTTCGGCGGCGTCCTCGGTGGCGAAGCAGATGGTCTGCAGGTCCCGCTCGTAGGCGAGGGCCTGGTCCTCGGGCAGGTTTCCGGCGGCCCGAAGATTGATCTTCGCGGTCTCGGCGGCCACCGGGGCCCGGGAGGCGATCACGGCGGCGAGAGCGCGGGCCCGGTCGAGCAGCTTCTCGGGGGCCACCACCTCGCTGACCAGGTGCCACGCCAACGCCTTTGCGGCGTCGATGCGTTCACCGCTGAGCAGCATGAGTGCGGCGTTGCTCGGGCCCGCCGCACGGTCGAGGAAGGCGGCCATGCCGCCACCGCCGATCCAGCCGAGCGTGATCTCGGGTGCGCCGAAGGAGGCGGTTTCCGAGGCGATGCGGATGTCGCAGGAGAGCGCGGTCTCCAGTCCGCCGCCGAGGGCGTAGCCGCCGACCGCGGCGATGGTCGGGGTGCGGGCCTCGCGGATGGCGTCGCAGTAGTCGACGCGGTTGCGGAACTCCCATGGAGTCCGGTAGCCGTCCAGTTCACGGATGTCCGAGCCTGCGCTGAAGGCGCGTCCGCCGGAACCGGTGACGACCAGGGCGCGGACGTCGTCGGTGGTGTCGCACCATTCGACGGCCCGGACCAGCGCGCGGGACATCTCGGGGGTGACGGCGTTGAGCTTCTCGGGCCGGTTGAGGGTGAGAGTGGCCACGCGGCCGGCGACGTCGAGCAGCACATGCTCGGTGCCGAGGCCGGGCGGGGTACTGGTGGTGGTGTCGTTCATGCTCGTCCTTCCTTCGCTTTCCGGCTCGTCCGGTACAGCGCGCGCATCCGGTCGAGCGCCGCCCGGTGGCCGGTCTCCTTGGCGAGTGCGTCCCGCACGACGGCGGACGCCGCGGCCTGGAAGCCGATGTAGCCGGGGTGGCGGGGCCGGACCCAGGCTTGTTCGCAGGTGGCGGTGGTGCGGCGGTAGAAGTCCGCGGCGACGATCGCCGGATCGGCCCACGCGGCGCGCGCACTGGGCTGCCCCCGGTGCTGCGGCAGGAAGTCGCACTGGGCGGACGGAGACATCAACCAGCGCATGTGGTCCAGGAGTTCGGGTCCGGGTGTACAGCGGGAGCTGACGGCGAGCCCGGTGCCGCCGAGGGTGGATCCCGGGCGGCCCCCCGGCCGCGCCGTAGGGGCGTCGGTGAAGGCCAGCCGGTCCGCGTAGGTCACATAGCCGTAGACCAGGGGGCAGTGCGCGAGCCGGTCGGTGCGCGACATCAGCTCGAGCAGGCCGATCGGGTTGAGGGTACGCGTGGAGGCCGGGGCGGCGGAGTCGACGGCCGCCATCAGGTCGAGCGCCGCCAGTCCGGTCCCGTCACCGATCAGCTCGTCCGGGTCCGCGGCCGGCTCCTCCCCCAGCGCGACCGCGACGGAGGCGAAGGTGAGGAACGCGTGCGGCCCCGCGAGTGACAGCGCCACCGGTGCCCGCCGGGACAGGCTCCGGACCTCGTCCCAGGTCGCGGGCGCCTCTCCGGCGAGGTCGGTACGGGTGGCCGCGACCTGGGTGGCCGCGTCCAGCGGGAGCGCCCACTGCCTGCCGTCCATCGCGTACGAACGCATGGTGGGGCCGATCGCACCGGTGCGCCAGAGGTCCAGTTCCTCGGGGGCGAACAGGTCGTCAAGTGGTAGCAGACATCCGGCTTCCAGTGCCTCGCCGAGGTGCGGATGGTCGAGCACGACGAGGTCGTAGCGGGCGCAGAGCTCGGGGACGGGGTGGGACTCGAACCCTTCCAGCGGCTGGACGGACCAGTGCACGAGGTCACCCCCCGAAGCCGCCAGGGCATCGTGGCCACGCGGGTGGTCCCACGTCAGTCCGGCGTAGGTCACGAGGTCTCCGCCACGGTTCCGGAGGCGAACAGATCCTCGATTGCCCGGTCGTCGAGGCCCACTTCGGCGAGGATCTCACGGGTGTGCTCGCCGGTGAGCGGGGCGCCACGGTCGATGCGCGGCGGGGTCGCGGAGAATCTGTAGGGGAAGCCGGGCACCTTCACGCGACCCTCGGTGGGGTGGTCGTAGGTGACGAAGGTGCCGTTGTGCCGGATCTGGGGATCGTCGACCAGGTCCGCGTAGCCGTAGACCGGGCCGGCCCAGATGCCGGCTGTTTCGAAGGCGTCGAGCCAGTGGCGCGAGGGCCTGGTCAGCAGGCGGGTCGCTGTGCGGGCGAAGATCTCGTCGCGGTGGGTCCAGCTGTGTTCCTCGTCCTCCATGGAGAGGAAGCTGTCCTCGCCCAGGATCTCGCCCAGCTTCTTCAGCGGGGGGAACGCGAGGACGATGAAACCGTCAGCGGTCTGGAAGGCGCCGTAGGGCGCGCGGATGTAGACGTGTGCGTGGGGTTCGTCGGAACGGGACTGTGCCAGCCCGCCGACGGTGTGCACCGAGAGTTCCTGCATCTGCAGGGTCGTGATCGCGTCCAGCATGTTGACCGTCACGAGCTGCCCCTCGCCGGTGCGTTCGCGGTGCAGCAGCGCGGCGAGCACGCCCTCGAAAGCGGTGGACGCGGTGACTGCGTCCACGAGGTACTGGCCTGCGGCGCGGGGAGCCTCGCCGGCCCGGCCGGTGGAGAGCATGGCGCCGGACATCGCCTGGAGCAGCAGGTCCTGGCCGGGCCGTTGGGCGTACGGGCCGTCCTCGCCGTAGCCGGAGATGGAGACGTACACGAGGGACGGGTTGATCTCGGCCAGCGAGGCATGGTCGACGCCGAGCCGGGCGGCGACTCCGGGCCGGTAGTTCTGCAGGAACACGTCCGCGTCGGCCACCAGCCGGCGCAGCACCTCCTTGCCTGCCGGATCCTTGAGGTCGACGGCGAGCGAGCGCTTGTTGCGGTTGAGCGACAGGAAGGACACGTTGATCCGGTTGCCGCCCGCGCCACCGGCCGCGGCGTGCCGCTGCCACTCGCCGGTGACGGGCTCGACCTTGACCACGTCGGCGCCGAGGTCGCCGAGCCGCTGCGCCGCGAAGGGGCCGGCCATGGCGATGGAGCAGTCGAGGACCCGGTACCCGGCGAGTATGCCGGGCTTGTCGCGCGTAGTCATGGGGCTCCTTGGAGGAGAGGGGGGGGCGAAGAAGGAGAGGAGAGGGTGGAGTGCGCCGAACTCGTCGCTTCGTGGCTGTATTTGTCGTTCCGCACCCTGTTGTTAGCGCTACCGGTAGCGCTAACATGCACGCTAAGCGGGCTCCGCTCGCAGTGTCAATGCCACGATCCGCCCCCTCGGCGCCCGGCCGGCACCGGGAAGATGGGACCCACCGATGAAGCAACAGCAAGCCGCACTCGTGACGGGTGCCGGCGGCGCCCTGGGCCGGGCGATAGCCTCACGCCTGGCCGCCTCGGGACACGATGTCGCCGTACTGGACCGCGACACGGCCTCGTTGAAGGAGACCGTCGAGCAGGTGGAGGGAGCGGGCGCCCGGGCGCTGGCGCTCGCCACCGACCTGCGCGACCCGCAGGCGATCGAGGACGCCGTCGACCGGACCGCTGCCGAGCTCGGCACGCTGGGCGTCCTGGTCAACAACGCCGCCGTGTACCCGAGCCGGCCGTTCCTCGAGGTGCCGCTCGCCGAGTACGAGGAGGTGGTGGCGGTCAACCAGCGCGCCTACTGGGTCGCCGCGCAGGCCGCCGCACGCCGCATGAGCGCCACCGGGGGCGGGGCGATCGTCAACGTCGCGTCGATCACCATGCACGGGGGCTGGGACTCGCTCGCCGCGTACGTCTCGACCAAGGGCGCCGCCGTCGCGCTCACGCGTGCCCTGGCCCGGGAACTGGGACCGGCGGAGATTCGCGTCAACTGCGTCTCCCCCGGGGCCTTTCCCACCGCGGCCGAGGAGATCCACGAGGATCCCGATGCCTACCGGCGCCATGTGCTGGAGCGTCAGTCCCTGAAGCGGCGCGGCCGCCCCGATGAACTGGCCTCGGTGGTCTCCTTCCTCGCCGGACCCGATGCCTCCTTCGTCACCGGCCAGTGCATCGAGGTCAACGGAGGGTGGGTGATGTCGTGAAGCTGAACGGACGTGACTACGACCGCCAGGCCCTCGCGCGGCTCGCCGGCGACCTGAGCGCGGCCGGCGGCGTGCGGTCCGTCGTCCTGGACGACGGTTCCGAACGCGGCATCCGCACACTGGAGTTCCGTACCGGTGCGGGTCTCTCCTTCGACGTTCTCGTGGACCGGGCCATGGACCTGGGCGGGGCGGAGTTCGAGGGCCGCGGCTTCGGCTGGCGTTCGGCGACCGGGTTCCGCCATCCCGGTCTGCACGAGTACCGGGACGACGACGGCCTCTCGATGATGCGCAGCTTCTCGGGACTCCTGCTCACCGCGGGCCTCGACCACACACTCTTCGGCGCCGAGGTGGACGCCTCCCAGTACCGCTATCCCCCGCGGCGCACGGTGTCGCACGGGCTGCACGGGCGGGTCGCCAACCTGCCCGCCCGGCTGACCGGTTACGGCGAGCAGTGGCAGGACGACGGCCGCTGCGTGCTGTGGGCCGAGGGCGAGGTCCGCCAGGCCGCGATCTTCGGGGAGCACCTGCGGCTCACCCGTCGGATCGAGGCAGATCTCGGCGGCACGGAGATCCGGCTCACCGACCGGGTGCGAAACGCGGGCTTCGACGCCACACCGCACATGTACCTGTACCACATCAACATCGGCTGGCCCTTCCTGGACGAGGGCGCGCGTTACGAGATGCCTGTGCGCCGCACACGGTGGCAGAGCGACAGTGTCGCCGAGCAAGGTGTGTCGAACACCGCGATGCCTGGCCCGCGGTCGGGGTTCGTCGAGCAGGTCTACGAACACGAGCTGGAGCCGGACTCCGACGGACGGGTCCGGCCCCGCCTGGTGAACGAACGTCTCGGCGTGTACTTCGAGTTGGAGTACGACGCCACACAGTTCCCCGCCTTCTTCCAGTGGCTGCATCTGCGCGAGGGCGCGTACGCGGTGGGCTTCGAGCCGTCCACCCACCATGTGGAGGGCGAGACCGCGGCACGGGAGAACGGTTCCATGACGTTCCTGGCTCCCGGTGAGGAACGCACGTACACGACCACCTTCAGAGTGGGGCGGCTCGGCTGAGCTCTCCGCCGGCCCGCTTTTCCGCACCGGCGAAGAGGGGCGGGCCGAAGGGCCGCCCGACGCGGATGCGCGCGACAGCCCCGGCGTACACTCTGCTCGGTACCGACGGGGGGCGGAACACATGACGTTCGAGGCAGCGCACAGGTGGGGGTCGGTTCTCGACTCCGTCGTGGTGTACGGGCAGGGGGCGGTCTGCCGCCGCCTGGCCCGGGGCGTCGTGCCGCCGGGCGGCAGGGTGCGGGTGGGAGGGCTCCCCCGCGCCCTCGACCCGGGTTCACTGCGCGCCCGCGTTCAGAGGGCGGGCGGAGCCCGCGTCAGCGAGGCCCGGGTGGAGGTCGAGGCGGAGCCCGTCGGCACGTCCGCGTCCGACGGCTTGCGAAGCCGCGTCGAGCGGCTTCGCGAGGAGTACGCGGCTGCGCAGGGCCGCCGGGACCACCAGCTGAGCCTCATCGAGGAGGTCAGGGCTCTGCGCCCTGTCCCGCCGGCCCGCAGGCGCGAGGACGGTCACCGCCGCACCCCGGTGGACGCGTGGCTGGAGCTCGCCGGCTTCGTGGACGAGCGGCTCACGGGCCTGCACGCCCGCCTCGTCGAGTTGGAGGAGGCGCTGCGGCACACCGAGCACGAGCTCGGGATCGCCGTGGACAGCCTCGCCCACGCCTCCACCGACGCGCCGCCGACGCACGTGGACACCACGGTCTCCGCCGTGCTGCTCATCGACGTCTCCAGCGCCGACGACCCCGGCGCGGAGGTGGAGATCGAGCTCGAGTACGGGGTGCCGGGTGCCGTCTGGGTCCCGGCCTACCGGCTCACCTACCGTCAGGGCGAGCGCAGCGGCCGCCTGCTGCTGCGTGCTTCGGTGGCCCAGCGCACCGGCGAGGACTGGACCGGTGTGTCCGTCGGCCTGGCGACGGCCGATCTGCGGCGCGGGACCGACCTCCCGAGGCTCCACTCGATCCGGATCGGACGTGCTCAGCCCGCCTCCGCACCGTCCGGCTGGCGCGAGCCCCCGGCGGGTCTCGCCGATCTGTTCGCCGGGTACGACGCGGCAAGTCCTCAGCCGGCTGCTGCCGCGAGGTCCGTGGCTGCCTCGTCCGGGCCGCCCCTTCCGCCACCACCGCCCGCGCCCCAGGGCTACGGCGGGCCTCCCCCCGCGTTCTCGGCGCCGAGCGACGTGGGCGGCGCCCCGCCCGAGCTCTTCGCCGGCCACATGCCCGCACCCGCGCAGCCGCTCCGGGCGCGTAAGGGCGGCGGGCCGAGCGCCGGTGCCGGAACCGCCGCCATGGCGCCCGCGCCCCCCGGCGGAGCTCCGGCACCTCCGCCCCCGGCGGCCGGTCCTCCGCAGCCGAGCGGCGCCGAGCTCGACTACGCGGAGCTCGTCCTGGACGGCCCCGACGGGCAGGAAGGCCGCAGAGGGAAGCTGTTCCCCGGTTCTCCCTTCGACCCGGTGGCGGCCGAGTACCGTCGCCGTGCCGAATCCGTGGCCACGCTGCCGCTGCCCGGGTACGCGGTGCGGCCCCGGGAGTCGGCGGGTTCCTTCGACCACCGCTTCGACACCGCCGCCCGCGCCGACATCCCGTCGGACGGCAGCTGGCACACCGTCACGGTCGGCGAGATCGCCGTCGGCATGCACACCGAGTACCTCTGTGTACCGTCCGTGGAACAGACCGTGTACGCGACCTTGGTGCTCTCCAACGCCACGGACCAGGCCCTCCTCGCCGGGCCGGTGGAAGTCACGGTCGACGACGACTTCCTGCTGACCGCCGCCCTGCCCACGCTCGCCCCCGGCGGCGTACGGAGGGTGGGGCTCGGGCCGGCAGAGGGCATTCAGGTCACCCGTCGTACGAACGTGCACGAGTCCACCTCGGGTCTGCGCAACAGCACCACCGTGCTCGACCACCGCGTCCACGTGGAGCTGGCCAACCGCCTCCCCGTGCCCGTCGCTCTGGAGGTCCGCGAGCGGGTACCCGTCACCTCCGATCCGGACGTCCGGATCGAGGAGCGGGCCGACTGGACGGCGCCGGAGGAGGGGCGGGGGCCCGATCGCCATGGACCGGGCGCCCGCGTCTGGCGGGTGGAACTGCCCGCCGGCGGCACCACCGTGCTCGACGGCGGCTACGAGATCCGTATGCCGGCCGGCAAGGCCCTCGTCGGCGGCAACCGCAGGAGCTGACACACACCATGACGACGACTCCGAAGCCGATCGCCCTGCCCGTCACCGCTGTTACCTGCCTGGAGGATCGCGCCCACGTCGAGCGTGCCGTGGTGCTCGACCTGGAGGCAGGGGTCCAGCGGCTGCGTCTCGGCCCGGTCAGTGCGCTGGCCGTCGACCGGACGCTCCATGCCGAACTGTCCGCCGATCACCCGGCGACCGTGCTCGACGTCCGGATCACCCGCAGTTGGGTGCCGCGCGGGCCCCTGCCGGACGCCGAGGACGACTCCGCCCTGCGCCGACGGGTGCACGCCATCCAGGGCGAGCGACTCACCCTGGAGCAGCGGCGCGACCGACTGGACGCCCGCCGGGATCTGCTCGGACGACTCGCCGCCGATCTGCTGCGGGAGATCGGCGAGGGTGCCGGAGCAGGAGAGACGGACAGGTCCCGCTGGGCGGCTGAACTGGACCGGATCGACGGCGAACGCGCTTCGTGCGGTGAGGAGTCGCGCGCCGTGGAGACGCGGCTGGCCGTCCTCGCCGACGAGCTCGGGCAGACCGAGCGAGCCATGCACGTGGCCGAGGAGGAGCCCGCCGAACTCGTCGGCCATATCGAGCTGACCGTGGAGACCGCGGTGGCCGGGCCCGTGGGGCTGCGGCTGAGTCACCTCACCTCGTGTGCGTTGTGGCGGCCCGCCTACCGGGCGGTGCTAGACGGTGGCTCCCTGACGCTGGAGACCGATGCGATGGTCTGGCAGCGCACCGGTGAGGACTGGTCGGACGTACGGCTGACGTTGTCGACGGCCCGCTCCGCGCTCGCGGCCGAACCTCCGCGTCTCGGCGAGGACCGGCTGACGCTCACGGACCGCTCCGCCGCGGAGCGCCGCACGGTCGGCGTCGAGCTGCGCGAGGAGGCGATCGGGACCCTCGGCCCGGCCCCGGTCGTCGGACTGCCGGGGGTGGACGACGGCGGCGAGGCGCGGGTGCTGCGGTCCCCCGCGCGGGTCTCCGTGCCCGGTGACGGCCGCGCACACCGTGTGCCGCTGTCCGCGTTCACCACGGACGCGCGCAGTGAGTACGCCTGCTCCCCCGAGCTGTCGCCCCTGGTCACCCGGGTCGTACGGATCGACAACCTGGCCGGCCACGCGCTGCTCGCCGGTCCCGTGGATCTCGTCCGCGACAGCGGGTTCGCCGGGCGCGGCACGCTGGAGTTCGCCGCCCCGGGCGCCCCGGTCGAGCTCGCTTTCGGCAGCTGCGACGACCACCGGGTGGTCCGGGACGCCGAGGAGTCACGGGACACCGCGGGAATCACCCAGCGGACCGTGATCACCCGTACGGTCCGACTGCACCTTTCCCGCTTCTCCGCCCCCGGCGAGGAGGACGACCGGGTGGTGACCCTGCGGGAGCGGATCCCGGTCTCCGAGGTCTCGGCCGTGGAAATACGCCTGCGGAAGGAATCGTGCTCCCCTGAGCCCGATGCGGTCGACGCCGAAGGCATCGCCCGCTGGGACGTCGCTCTCCCACCCGGCGGCCGGCGCACGGTCACTCTGACCTACGAGTTGTCCGCGAGCGCCAAGGTCACCGGTCTCTGAGCTCTCCCCCGGATCCGGGGCAGCGCGTTGCTCTACCCGGCGGGGGCCGAGGGCCGTGGCAGCGGTGTCCCGTCGACGGAAAGATCGACACGTTCGTTGTAGAACGCGACCATTCCCGCGACGCGATGGGCGTGGATCGTCGGGAAGTCGTACGCCCAGGCGATGTCCGAGTGGGCGGCTGCGTCACCGGTGAACGACCAGTAGCCGCTCGTCGTGCCCTTGTACGGGCAGCGGGTCACCGTGTCGGAGCGACGCAACCGGGTCCAGTCGACGTGCGTGCGGTCGAGGTAGTACCGGGTGGGCAGGCCGGTCTCGAACAGCTTGACGCAGTGGGGGGCTTCCGCCAGCACGACGCCGTCCAGCTCCACGCGGACGCTGCTGGACGAACTCAGCGCGTCCACCCGGGAGTAGGGGCTCCTCGGATGGACGAAGACCGGCTCGTCCTCCTCGAACCAGGAGTCCAGCGCCTCCCATTCGAAGCGGACGGTGCCTCGCAGACGTGCCGGCGCGCCGTGGTCCCACACCCATGCCGCACCATGGCGGACCTCGGATCCGGCCTGCAGAGTGTGCCGCCGCGCAGGCCCGGCACCCAGCTGTTCCAGGTGGTCGTCGTCGGTGAGCACAGCGTCGACCAAGTCGGCTGCCGGGATGCTGAACTGGGGGTAGGCGGACCATTCCCACACGTACAGCGCACGCCGGGTGTCGAAGGCGACACGACCACCGATCGTCCCCCTGATACGCCGCGGCACGGGTTCGACATGCCCGACCGGGACGATCGAGCTCGGGTATTGCACACTCTCGGCCGCCATGGTCGCCTCGGTCCACTCGTCCTGCTCGCGCCCCGGCACCTGTCCGGGATCCTCCCTTTCGTCCGGAACACTACTCAATACGCAGGTCGCGGCACCTCAAGCACACGCCCCGCACGATGCCCGGGAGCCCGGATCGCCGCAGGGGAGCTCCCCACCGTGGGCGGGCCGACCCCGCGTCATCCGTTCCGTGACTCCGTCACCGAGGCCTCGACCCGGTTCATCTGCTCGCTGAGGCTCGTCATCCACACCTCGAGATCGACGGACAGGGACGCCGGCGAGTATCCCTCCGGTTCCCGCACGGAGCGGGGATCGGAAGCCGGGTGACCACCGGTGAGCAGCGAGGCGATCCGGTCGGCATCCGCCTTCAGCTCGGCTGCGGAGGCGCGGGCCCAGGCCGCGGACGGGTTCGGCGGGCCGATGCCCGGACGGAGACCGAAGCGGGGCAGCCGGTGTGCGCCCATGAGCATGTGGTTGGCGACCATGAGCACCGCGTGCCAGTCGGGACCGGCATGCTCCGAGGCGCTTCCGGACTCGCTGCGGTACTGGGCGTACGCCGCCTCGGCAAGGCGGAGCCGGTGCAGGCTCGGCAGGGTCCGCGGTGAAGCCCGTGATCCCGCCGACGGAACCAGCAGCACCTCCGCGGTCGGCGGCACCAGCGCGCCGCAGGACCGCATCAGTCCGGCCATGGCGCGACGGACTTCGCGGCGCGCCCCGGCGGGCCAGGCCAGGAGTCCGCACAGGAGGCCGATCACGCTCCCGGTCGCGACATCTACCAACCGCGCCTCGGACAACCGCCAGGTGACAGGCGCCAACTGGGCGAACGCGGTGGCGACGACCAGGGTGAACAGGCCTTGCGTACAGGCGATCCCCAGCATCGGCCCCAGGGAGAACCCCACCAGCATCACGGGTGCGAGCAGCGCGGCGTACGCGTCGGTGTGCGACCCGAGCCCGATCAGGAGCGCTCCCGCCACCAGGGCCCCCACAGCGTTCCCGGCCAGAGCGCGGCGGACCGCCTGCCAGGTCGCGCCCACCGTCGTGCGCCCGAGGGTCAGCACGGCGAGGAGCACCCAGAACCCGTGGGACAGGTCGAGAGAACCCGCCACCAGCCGGGCGGCCGCGAGGCCCAGTGCGATCCGCGCGGCGTTCTGGAAGGTCACCGACCGCAGAGTCACGTTCCCGAGGACGCGCCGGGCCCACAGCCTCGGGGTGGAGAGCTCGGCGTACCAGAACAGGTCGCGTGGGGCGGGCGCGGCTGCGGGGCTGCCGTTCGCGGCGATATCGACGGCGACCTCCACGATCCGCGCCGATTCGGCCAGCGCCAGCACCCGCGACTGCCGTCGCAGCACGGCGGTCGGGGGCGTCCGGCCCGACGTGCGGGGACCGTGGGCACCGGGGGCAGGCGCGCCCGACGCGAGCCGGATGCGTTCCGACTGGAAGCCGCGCATCGCCTGCTCGAGTGCTCCGGGCACCGGTGGAGGGTGCCCGGAGCGCAGAGAACGCGCGCAGGCGTCGCACAGCTCCGCGACCCGGCCGAGGAGGGTGGCCGACGCAGGATCCGCAGCCACCGGTGACATCGCGGCGAGCGTGGCCAACTGGTCCAGAAGTCGGCGTACCGCGCGGCCGGCCTGTTCCAGTGCTCGATCCGTCCGGCCCGGACCGGCGGGGCGTTCCGCCGGGGGGACTCGTGAGAGTCGCATGCTCGCTCCCGCCTCCCGCAGCCTCTCCGGCGGGACCTCGCCCGTGGAAGCCCCGCGGGCCGCCGTTCCGAGCGCGGCCGCGAGCCGTTCCCGGAAGGAGGGGACGGGTGGATCCGGCAGCAGAATCTCGGTGGCCGCGAGGAGCAGCACCCCCACGGTCAGCCCCACGAGCCGATCCCCCAGCGTTTCCGGAGCGTAGGGCGGGAAGCAGGCGAGGACGTAGAAGAGCTGAAGGCCTGGGGCGGCTCCCGCCGGCCGCGGGCCGGCCACCGCCGCGAACGCCAGCAGGAAGCCGATGGCGAGCATTCCGCCTGTCGCGGCCCAGGTGTCCACCGCGAGCAAGGTCCCCAGGGCCGCCAGAGCGAGTGCCGGGGGCAGCACCCGCAGCACCACGAAGGCCTGCCGGCGGCCGGATCCGGGGATGACGGAGAGCAGGCCGACGGCGATGGGCGCGAAGAGTGCGTAGAGCGCCGCGGCCGGCCGTTCGGCGGCGTACAGGAGCGGGTAGAAACCGACGCTCGCCGCGATGGTCACCCGCAGGGACCTGCGCAGGATCACTCCCCTCGCGACCGCGGTGGTCACGCTCGCGTCCATGTCATACCGGGCCCTCCACACGCCGCGGGCCGACGCGGGAGTGGCGCACGAGGCGTGGCTGTGCGCTCATGCGGGCACTCCCCTCTCCCGGCGAGGAACCTCGGCGGTGACTCGTGTGCGGCCGCTGCCGCCATTGTCGATCGGCGCCCGGCCTCCCGCTCGCGGTGCCGGACCTCGCGGACCGCAGCCCATCCGCCGGCCCGGCCGATGGGCCGGATTCCCGGTGAGCGAACTCCTTGTGAATATCCAGGATCCTGTTTACTGTTTGATTCGTGAACGACCTGGACGACCGCTTCCTCACCCGTAACGGCCTCGCCGCCCGGCAGCTCGCCGCCGTGCTCCTGCATCACGAGCCGGACACCCGCCTGCCCCGGGTGAGGGACTTCGCGGAGCAGCTGGGCTGCGGAAACGGCACCGTCCAGGCGGCCCTCCAACTGCTGGAGCAGTCGGGAGCCATCTCCACCACCGCGCGCGGCCACCTCGGCACGTTCCTCGTCCGTTCCGACCGCACCATCCTGTGGCGGCTGTCGGGTCTCGGCACCCTGCTCGCCGCCATGCCTCTCCCCTACTCACGGCGGTACGAGGGCTTGGCGACCGGGCTGCGCGGCGCCTTCGAGGAGGCGGGCGCACCGTTCGCCGTCACGTTCATGCGGGGCGCCGGCGCCCGGACAGCGGCGCTGCTGGAAGGCAAGGTCGATCTGGTCGTGCTGTCGCGTTTCGCCGCCGACCGGCTGACCGGGGAGCACCCGGTGGAGCTGGTGGCCGACCTCGGACCGGCCACCTACGTGGGCGCGCACGGCATGCTCGTGCGGCGGGGGACCGATCTGGAGGCGTCAGGACTGCGGGTCGCCATCGACCACACCTCGGAGGACCTGCGCATGCTCGTGGAGCGCGTCTTCGCCGGCCGGGAGGACATCGTGTGGCGGGAGACCTCGTACATGCAACTGCCCGACCTGTTCTCCCGTGGCGAGGTGGACGCGACCGTCTGGAATCTCGACGAGGCACAGCACCGGATCGGACCGGGTGTCGAGGTACTTCCGCTCGGCGACGAGGTCACCCGTGAGCTGGCACTGCGCAACTCCAGTGCCGCGGTGATCTGCCGGTCGGACGGGGCGGAGGCGCTGGCCGCGATCCGCGCGTCGCTCGATCTGTCCCTGGTGAAGCGGCTGCAGGGCGAGGTCCTGAGGGGTGAGCGCGTGCCCTCGTACTGACCGGCCGGCGACGGGGTGACCGGTGTCCCGGTTCTCCGGAGCGTCGCGCGGCCGCAAAATACAGAATCCTGGTTACTGTTGATTTTAGGAGGTTCATCATGGACGACCAGCTCGCACTGAGGCTCCAGCTCTTCCGCGAGGGCGGTCAGGTGAGGCCCGAGGTTGCTGATTTCGTCACGGCCGAGCTGACCTCGCTGGAGTCCGAGGGCCTGACCGTCACCGAAGCGACGGCAGGGATGCTCACCAGTCATCTGATGATGGCCCTCGGCCGGCTCCTGGACGGTCAGCCGATCGAGCAGTTCCTCACCGACGACCAGGTCGCCGCGGAGCTCGCCGGGCACCCCGATGCGGTGGCCCGCGCCCGTGCCGTCTCGGTCCGCGCCGAGAGGCAGCTGGGAGCCGCGCTCCCCGAGTCCGAGGTCAACTTCCTCGGCATGCACCTGGCCGTCCTGGCTCAGCAGCCCCCTTCCGCACCCGCGTCCGGACCCGCCGCGGCCGGCTGACCGGTCCTCTCGTCCCGTAACACCAACCGCTACAGAGAGAAGAGCAGTGATGACGAAGATCCTCACGGGTGGAGTCGGCAAGGTCGAGGTCACCCAGGTCATCGGCGGGCTCGGCATCGACGCCGTCGACATCGTCCCCTCCAGCGACATGGACGCCGCGATGAAACTCCGGATGGGCCAGGCCGACTACTACCTGGGCACCTGTCACACGGGAGCCGGCGCCTCCCTGGGCGTACTCGTCGGCCTCATGGGCAGCGCTGCCTGTCACACCTTCGGGCGGAGCGTTCCCACCGAGGAGGAGATCACCGCTCTGCTCGACGACGGCAAGAAGGTCTTCGGCTTCTCGATGGACCAGATCGACGCCATCGCCCCCCTCATGGCACGCGCCATCGCCGCCCGCGGCTGACCTCGGCCTCCTCGCATCATCCCGGGCACCAAGGAGTGACTCGTGAGCACCACACTCGCCGCCGGCACCAGCCTCGACTTCACGCTGGCGCAGCAACTGACCGTGATCGCCCTCTGCGCGCTGACGGCCTACATCTCGCACATGGCCCTGGCCGTCTTCAACGACGGAGTACGCCCCTTTCTCCTGGACTTCATCCAGGGGCGCACCACCCGCAGCGCGACCACGGCTGTCTCCTTCGGTCTTTCCGCGGGATTCATCTTCGGCCTGGGTGCTCCGATGGCACTGTCCACCGGTGTGCTGAATCCGTGGCTGGTCTTTCTGCCCACCGACATCCTCGGAATGCTGTCGCCCAAGAAGTGGCTCGCCCCGATCCTGGGTGCCGCCTGGGGAGCCGTCGTCGTATTCGGGCTGAACGGCGCGAACGACGTGGCCCACGATCTCCCGGTCGACTTCCTCACCGCGATGCAGCAGATGTCGACGCCGATCCTGTTCCTCTTCACCCTGTTCCCGGTGCTCGCCATCACCAAGCAGTTCGGCCGCGGGTGGGGCGGTGCCGCCGGAGTCCTCGAACTGGCCCTCGTCGTGCTGACGATGAAGCTGTGGCCGAACATGTTCGCCGGTGCGCTGGCCATGGCGGTCGGCGTGCTGATGCTCATCGGACTGGCCGTCTCGAAGGACGTCAGGCAGCGCCGGGCCGACCGGACGTCGGGCGTCGTCGAGGACGTCCCGCAGGATGATCCGATGGCATCGCTCTTCAGCGCCAGCGCCGCACGTCTGCGCAGGTATCTGCCCCTTTTCATGGTGCTCGGCGCAGGGATCTGTGTGCTCGCGCAGATGCACATATTCGGCGGCGGCGAGGCGACCAGCTTCCTGATCGCGAAGGGGCAGTACTCCGAGGCCGCCCAGGTCGACTTCTACCGGGTGTTCGGCTTCATCCCGCTGATCGCGACGACCGCGCTGGCCTCCGGCGCGTACGGGATCGCCGGATTCACGCTGGTGTATCCCATCGGCTATCTCATGCCGAACCCGTACCTGGCGGCGGTGGCCGGTGCCCTCGTGTTCGCCGCCGAAGTGCTGGCGCTCTCCTGGATCGGCAGGCTCCTCGGCAAGCTGCCCAGCGTCCGGGACTCCTCCGAGCATCTGCGCAGCGCCATCGGAGACACCCTCCAGCTCGCGATCCTGTTCGGGTCACTGATGGCCGCGAACGCCATGGGGGGCGGGCTCGGCATCCTCGTCGTCGGCGGTCTCTACCTGCTCAACGAGGCGATGGGCCGACCGGTGGTGAGGATGGCCGCCGCGCCGGCGGCGGTGATCGTCGGCGGCATCCTCCTCAACATCCTGTACTGGCTCGACCTGTTCACGCCGCTGAAGGGCTGACCACTTCAAGGACAGGACCGGCCCGTACGCGAAAGAAGGCCCCACGATGAACCGCCCCGCACCACGCGCCCTGCGCACCGTCACCGGAGAGCTGCCCGCCGCCTCCGTGCGCGGCCCCGCCCTGGCCCACGAGCACCTGGTCCTCGACCTGGACCGTCGGGGCGACGGTGCGGCCGTCCTCCACCCGGAGCGCCACTCGGCGGCCGTGGCCGCGGAACTGGCCGCTCTGCGCGAGGCGTTCGGGCTGACCCTCGTCATCGAGCTGACCTGCCGGGGTATGGGCCGCGATGTCGGTGCCCTGGCCAGGATCTCCCGGCACTCCCAGGTCGCGGTCGTCGCCTCGACGGGCTGGTACTACGAGCCGTTCCACACACCGGAGATCGAGGCCGGCACGGTGGAGCAGCTGACCGGAGTCCTCGTCCGCGAGATCGAGGACGGCATCGGCGCGACCGGTGTACTGCCCGGTGTCCTCGGTGAGATCGGCAGCCACGGCGACGTACCGACCGCTCCCGAGGCCAAGGTGCTCCGGGCAGGTGCGCGGGCCGCGCTCGCCACCGGCCTCTCCCTCGCCACGCACGCGCAGCTCGGCCGGGGCGGACTCGCCCAGGTGGAGATCCTGACCGGTGAGGGCCTGCCCGCACACCGGATCAGCATCGGCCACCAGGACCTGCTCGATGATCCGGGCGTCCACCGTGAGCTCGCGGCGCGCGGGGCGTACGTCGCCTTCGACACCGTGGGCAAGTCGTCGTACCGCAGTGACCGGGACCGTCTCACGCTGCTGCTCGCCCTGCTGGAGGCCGGACACGCCGATCGCGTGCTGCTCAGCTGTGACATCTCCCGCCACGGTTATCTCGTGAAGGAGGGGGGCCAGGGATACGGCCATCTCTTCGGGAGTTTCCTGCCCCGGCTCCGGGCGGCGGGCGCCGACGACGATCTGGTCGACCTGCTGACCCGCCGCAATCCGCTGCGCTTCCTGACGGGCGCGAGCGAGGAGGACAACTGACATGAGCCCCGTACTCCCACCCACCTTCCCGCTCGCGACCGTCCCCCTGGACGACGCCGTGGCGATGCAGTTCCGGCTGCTGGAGGCCACCGCCGCCCATTTCGAGGGCGACCAGCTCTTCTCGTCGGACGCGGGAGTCGTCCCCGGACTCGGGCGTCCCCGTACCACCGCCCGCGTCGAGGCGGTGCTCGCCGACTTCTTCGGAGCCGAGGACGCCGCCTTCGTGCAGGGGGCGGGCACCGGCGCGATCCGGGCCGCCCTCAGTGCCGCCGTCCGGGCCGGCGACCCGCTGCTCATCCACCGTGCGCCGGTCTACCGCACCACCGAGGTCACCCTGCGGGGCATCGGGGTGCGGACGGTCGAGGCGGACTACAACGACTCCTCCGCCCTCCACGAGGCGCTCGCCTCCGGGCAGGTCCGGTGGGCGTACGTCCAGCACACCAGGCAGCGGCTCGCCGATTCCTACGACCCCGCCGAGGTCCTCGCGGCCTGCCGGGCAGCCGGGGTCCGCACGATCGTCGACGACAACTACGCGGTCATGCGCACCCCTGCGTCCGGGGTCGAGATGGGCGCCGACGCCTCGTGCTTCTCCCTCTTCAAACTGCACGGGCCCGAGGGCGTCGGACTGGTCGTCGGCGCCCGGGACCTCATCACGCACATCCGCCGTGACAACTACTCCGGCGGCGGTCAGGTCCAGGGCCACCAGGCACTCGACGCGCTGCGCGCCCTCACCCACGTGCCCGTCATGTGGTCCGTGCAGTCGCGCGTCGGCGCCGAGGTCGCGGAACGCCTGGCGGCCGGAGAGGTGGACGGTGTGGCCGAGGTACGCATCGCCAACGCCCAGGACCGCTGTCTGCTCGTCCGCCTGGACCGGCCCGTCGCCCGGGCGCTGCCGTCGGTCGCCGCCCGCTTCGGAGCCGCCCCGTATCCCGTCGGGTCCAACTCCCGCTACGAGATCGCCCCGCTCTTCTACCGCATGTCCAGCTCCGCGCTGGACGACTCCCCCGGGCTGGCCGACTGGACCGTACGCATCAACCCGATGCGGGCGGGCGCGGACCTCGTCGTCGGCATCCTGCGGAGCTCGCTCGCCGCC
Source organism: Streptomyces sp. QL37 (assembly GCF_002941025.1). Lineage (NCBI taxonomy): Bacteria > Bacillati > Actinomycetota > Actinomycetes > Kitasatosporales > Streptomycetaceae > Streptomyces > Streptomyces sp. QL37. Next base: position 133,596 of record NZ_PTJS01000001.1, read on the forward strand.
CTGGACGACCCGGAGGACGACTGACCGTGTTTCTCGACACCCTGCTCACGCGAAATCCCGGGCTCGTCGACGCTGCGGCCGCCCTGCACCGGGACGGTGCGATCCCCCCGGACACGTACGTCATGGACCTGGACGCCGTCGAAGCGAACGCCGCGCTGCTGGCCGCAGAGGCCGAACGCCTCGGCATCGGGCTCTGGTTCGTCGTCAAACAGCTCGGCCGCAACCCCGAACTCATCCGGGCCATCGCCCGGCACATCCCTCGCTCCGCCGCCATCGACCCGGCCGAGGCCCGTACCCTGTTCGCCGCCGGAGCACGCCCCGGCAACGTCGGGCACCTCGTCCAGATTCCCCGGGGCGCCCTGCCCGAGGTGCTGGCCCGGCGCCCCGAGACCGTCACCGTCTTCGATCTGGCCAACGCCCGTGCCGTCTCCGACGCGGCAAGGGAGCTGGGCTTCGTCCAGGACGTCCTGATCCGGATCGAGGGCGCCGACGGCTCCGTCTACCCCGGCCAGGAGGGCGGCGTCCCACTCGCGCGGCTGGATGTCTTCGCGGAGGCCGCCGAGGCTCTCGACGGCATCCGGATCGGGGGCGTGACCGCCTTCCCCTGTGTCCTGTGCGATCCGTCGACGCGCCGGCCGGCCGCCACGCCCAACTTCGGCCTGGCACTCAAGGCTCGCGAACTCCTCGTCTCGCGGGGGCACCACGACCTCAGGCTCAGCGCACCCAGTGCCACCTCGATGGCCTCCCTGCCGCTCCTCGCGGAACTCGGCGCCACCCACGGCGAACCGGGCCACGCCCTCACCGGCACCACCCCGCTGCACGCCGTCGATCCGGCGCAGCCCGAGAAGCCCGCGTACGTGTACGTCAGCGAGGTCGCCCACACGCTCGACGACGGGCGCCCGGCGGTGTTCGGCGGCGGTTTCTACGCCCGCTCCCACATCCGCGGCGCGCTCCTGCCCCGTACCGGCGCGCGGCTGGGCGTGCAGGACGCGCCCCCCGAGAACATCGACTACTACAGGCTGCTCGACGCACCCGCGGGCACGGTCGACGTCCGCCTCGGCGACACCGCGCTGTTCGCCTTCCGCACCCAGATCTTCGTCACCCGTTCGACCGTCGCCGTCGTCTCCGGAATCGCCTCCGGCTCCCCTCGGCTGAACGGCCTGTACGACGCCCAGGGCCGAGCCCTGTAAGGAGCGAAACCCCATGGCCAAGACCGTCATCGTCGTCATCGACGGGTTCGGAGTCGGTGCCATGCCCGACGCGGGTGCCCTGCGTCCGGGCGATATCGCCGCCGACACCTGCGGACACGTCCTCGACCACGCCCGTACCGCGTTCGGCCGGCCGCTGCGCCTGCCGATGCTGGGCGCCCTGGGGCTCGGGCTGGTCCACCCGCATCCTGACCTGGCACGCCGCACCCATCTGCCGGTCGCCGCGGGCAGGGCGGCACTCGGCTATCCCGGCGCGGACACCTTCGCCGGCCACCAGACCATGATGGGGGCCGACTTCAGCCGGGTGACGGTCGCACGGCTCGCCGATCATCTCGACGAGGTGATCCACGCGCTCCGCGCTGCCGGCCACCGGGCCGAACCGGTCGACGGGAAGCCCCTGCTCCTCGTCGACGGCACCGTTCTGGTCCATGACAACCTCGAGGCCGATCCCGGGATCAACTGGAACGCGTCCGGCAGCCTCGACGAACTCTCCTTCGACGGGCCCGGCGGGATCCTCGCCATCGCCCGTACGGTGCGCTCCGTCGCGCCGGTCGCCCGCGTCATCGCGGTCGGGGGGCACGCGGACGGCCCGCTCCCCTCCTTCGTCCGCCCCGGCGACGGGGGGACGGTCGGACTGGACACCCCGGCCACGGGCTTCTACCGCAACGGCGGCCTTCAGGTGCAGCACCTGGGCGCCCCGCTCGATCACTCCCGCCAGCTTCCCGGCCTCGCGGCCCGGTCCGGCATCCCGGTCACCCTGGTGGGCAAGGCCGCCGACATCCTGGTGTGCGAGACGGCCGGGCGTCATCCGGCGGTGGCGACCGATGAGGTGCTGTCCCACACGCTGGAAGCGGTCCGCACGGGAGGCGACGCACTCGTGGTGGCCAATGTGCAGGAGACGGACCTGGCAGGGCATCAGCAGGACACCGGACGGTACGGACGGCTGCTGGAGCAGGTCGACGCCGGGCTCGCCGGACTGGCGGCACTGCTCGCGAAGCCCGGGGACCGGCTGATCGTCACGGGTGACCATGGCAACGACCCCACGATCGGCCACGCGCACCACACCCGGGAGTACGTGCCGGTCCTGATTCACCGGCCCGGGACCGACGGGGTGGAACTGCTGCCGGACGCCCACACTCTGGCGGACGTCGGCGCCACCGCGGCTTCGTCGCTGGCACTGGACCCGGCGGAACTGGCCGGCGGCACGCCTTTGCACGCCGGCCGGCGTGCGGCCTGAGAGGGTCCTGGCCGTCAGATGCGTCGGCGGGCCCGGCAGATGGTCGTCTGCCGGGCCCGCCACCGCTCGGGGCGCCGGCCGGAGCCCCGTCTTCACCGAGGTGGGGTCAGCGGATCTCGGTGACCCGCTGCTCCTTGCGTGCGGCGCAGTTGGAGTTCTCCACCGACACGTACACGTTGGCGATGCTCCCGCCCCAGCTCACGCAGTAGCCCTTGCCGTACACGTAGCCCGGTCCCGCGTACGACGTGAAGTTGCCGTCGTCCCCGGCCCACTCGTCGGTCGCGGGAACGTAGATGTACGCGGACATGGCCTTGGCCGTCCCCGGGTTGGCGCGGATGGTCGCGACACAGTTCTGGCCGTTGGAGGAGTTGTACGTCAGGTAGACGGTCCCCAGCGAGCCGACCGGCACGGAGTTCACGGTCTTGTAGGCCTTGCCGCAGACGCCCTGCGGAGTGACGTTCGGTGCGGCGGACGCCGTCGTGCTCAGCGCGACCGTGCTGCCCACCGCCAGCGCGGTGACCGCCCCGAGAGCCGCGACATTACGAACGATTCGCATATTTCCCCCTTGTGTCCCTGAGAGCGTTTTACTCCCACTTGATGTGACCCTCGAACGGCACGGATGGTTGCACCGCATCCACGGAGAGGTACCGAACGGATGAAGGGTGGGCTGTCATCCTGCCGCGATGACGTCCACACCGAGCGTTGTGAGCCGCTCGACGACCGCGTCACGGGGGTCCGCGTCGGTGATCAGTCCGGTGACCTTCCCCCAGGGCAGCACCCGGAACCGCGAAGCCGTTCCGATCTTCTCGGAGGAGGCGAGGATGTACGTGTCCGCGGCCCGCTCCGACAGGGCGCGTTTCATCGCCGCCTCCTCGGCATCCGCGGTGGTCAGTCCCGTCTCGGGGTGGACGCCGGTGACGCCGAGCAGGCAGAGGTCGGCGGAGACGTTCTGCGCCGCCTCGACCGCGGCGGCACCGCAGGCGACCGCCGAGTGCTTGAAGATGCGGCCCCCCAGCAGGAAGAGCTCGGCCTCCTGGTGGTCGAGCAGAGCCGCGACGATCGTCGGGCTGTGGGTGATCACGGTGCAGTTCAGGTCCTGAGGGAGCGCGCGGGCGACGGCGAGGGCGGTGGTGCCGCCGTCGAGGATCAGCGCACCACCGGGCCGCACCAGCCCGGCCGCCACCGAAGCGACCTTCTGTTTGCCGTCCGGGGCCACGGCCTGCCGAGCGGCGTAGCCGACCACCGCCGGCGAGACGGGCAGCGCACCGCCGTAGACCCGTTGACACAGGCCTTCGGATGCGAGATCGCGCAGATCGCGCCGCACGCTGTCCTCGGAGATCCCCAGTTCGACAGCCACGTCCTTGGCGACGATCTTGCCCTCACGGGCGAGCAGACCGAGCAGGTGGTCGCGTCGTTCAGCAGCCAGCATGCGCACTCTCTCCTGTTCTTGCACGTTTCTGCATGTACGGTAGCGCACATGAACGACCACCCGAAGTCCCTCCGCATTCCGATGGAGACCGCGTGACAGACCGCCCGGGCGTCGACACACCCGACCATCGCGGCCGCACCGGCCTCGACCAGGCCGGACGCGGCCTGGACCGCAACCCGGACGTCGTGGTCCGCGACGTCGAGCTCACCTCTCACGGCTGGCACGTCCTGCGGCGCACCACCTTCGACTACCGCCGCCGCGACGGACACTGGGACACCCAGCAGCGCGAGACCTACGACCGCGGCAACGGCGCCGTAGTCCTGCCCTACGACACCGACCGCGGCCGCGTCCTGCTCACTCGTCAGTTCCGTTACCCGGCCTACGTCAACGACCACCCCGACGGCATGCTGATCGAAGCGGCCGCCGGGCTGCTCGACGCCGACGACCCGCGCGCCGCCGTGCGACGGGAGAGCGCCGAAGAGCTCGGTGTCGCCCTGGGTCCGCTCACCCACGTCCTCGACGCCTACATGAGCCCCGGTTCCGTCACCGAGTGCCTCCACTTCTTCGCCGCCCCCTACACCCCCGCCGACCGGACCGGGGCCGGCGGTGGCCTCGAGGACGAGGGCGAGGACATCGAGGTCCTCGAACTGCCCTTCACCGAAGCCCTCGCCATGACCCGGGACGGCCGCATCAGCGACGGCAAGACCATCATGCTGCTGCAATGGGCTGCTCTGGACGGCCCCTTCGCCCCCGTCGCGGGCTGACGGCCGAGCGCATCGGCAGCCTCGGGGCGCCGCACCCGGACCGATCTGCCATTTTGCGGAACCTTTACCCGCACCCGGCCGTTTGGCTGGGTGAGCGCACCGGCTCGTGACCGACAACTCAGACAATGACCGAGGTGACCTCGATGGCAGTGTGGGACCAACTCAAGAATCAGGCCAAGAATCTGCAGCAGTCCCAAGGAGCGCGCGGGTCCGCGCCCGGTCGAAGCGGCGGGCAGGGATCCGGTGGTGGTTCGCGCGCCCAGTTGGTCAGCACGCTGAAGTCGCAGCTCGCCTCCCTCAAGACGGAGCTCAAGAGCGGCGCCTACCGCGACGCGAGCATGGCGATGTGCGCACTCGTCGCGGCCGCTGACGGACACGTGGATCCTGCGGAGCGTCAGCACGTGGAGTCGATGATCCTGGGCAACGACGTCCTGCAGAACTTCCCGCCGGAGCAGTTGCGCCAGCGCTTCAACAAGCATGTGGACCAGCTCACGCTCAACTTCCAGCAGGGCAAGACCGACGCCATGCAGGAGATCGTGAAGACCTCCAAGAAGCCGGCCGAGGCGAGGGCCGTGCTCCAGACGGGCATCGTCATCGCAGGCTCCGACGGCGACTTCTCACCTGCCGAGCACATGATCCTCCGAGAGGCATGCGCGGCGCTGGGGCTGTCCCCGGCGGAATTCCAGCTCTGAACCGGCCGGACCGGCCCGCGCGGACGGCGTGACGACCTGATCCGTCCGGCGGCAGGTACCTGCCGCCGGACGGGCGGGACGGACGCGGGACGGGTGCGCCTGGCGGCGGATACCCCTCCGCGGGGCGCGGAGGGAGTGTCAACGCGCCCTCAGGACAAGACAGAACCGGCAGGACTCACCCGGCGTTCAGCGCGCGGAGTCCGACGTGGACGTCCCGTTGCCGGGCCGACGGTCCGCGGGGAGCGCGCAGGTAGGCGTCCCGCCCGGCATCCGCTCGCGATTGTTCGCGACGAGCCGGTAGACACCGTGGGCGATCCAGCGCAGGGGAGGCAGGGTCAGCAGTGCCCCCAGGACGGCCCAGCCGCTTCCCGCGTTCAACAGCATCTTGGCGACGGCCTGCGCGCCACCGTGGATCGCTCCGGGCGGCGTGATCCACAACAGTTCGTATTCTGCCCGCTCCCGGGTGGCGCCCAGGGACTCCATCTCCGCGAACTGCCATGGAGTGGTCTCACAACTGGGCCGGATGTACCGTTCAGCGAACATCACGGAGGAGGTACAGAAGGCGCAGTCTCCGTCGTAGATGAGCACCGGTCGCGTTCGCATGACCTCATCATGCCCCACATGATCGTCGACGGAATGCCCGTAGGCCGTGCTGTCGGCCGGGCCCTCGTCCCGGAACGAACGTCAGTCGCTCGGCCGGGCCGCCCGCGTCGACCGGCCGCTGCTCGTTTCACAGGCGGCCGAAGGACTGATGGACTCGCCTCATGACGACATTGCCGCCCCGCATCGTGCGAGCACTCGATCAGTTCCATGCCACCCGCCCCTGGGACCACAACGCCCACTACCACCGGTGGATCCTGCGCCGGCTCCCCAGACGTTTCAACAGGGCTCTGGACGTCGGATCGGGCAGCGGTGTCCTCGCCGGACTCCTGGCCTCACGGGCAGGAGCGGTGGACGGTATCGACATCGATCCCACCATCGTCGATCGCGCGCGGGAACTCACAGACCCCGCCGCCCCGGTGTCCTTCACTGTCGGAGACGCGTTGAAGGACGTACCACCTGCCCCCTACGACGTCATCACATGCGTCGCCACCATCCACCACATGCCGTTCAGCGACGCCCTCGCCTGCTTCCGCCGGCGCCTCGCCTCCGGCGGGACCCTGATCGTCGTCGGCGTCTATCGCCCGCAGGCCCGGAGCGACCACCTGATCGACGCCGTGGCCGTTCCGGCGAACGTCACCATGGCCTGGATCAAGAACAAGGGCCGCAAAGCGCCGCGCCCAGCCTCGATGACCGCCTCGACCCGACCGGCGACCATGACCTTTGCGGACATCGTTCGTGACGCCCGCCAGGCCCTACCCGGTGCACGGCTGCACCGACGCCTGTTCTGGCGCTACACGCTGGTCTGGCACCGGCACTAGCCAGTGCGAGAACAGCACACCATGGCGTCGCTCGATCGCCGTGTCCGCCGTGTCCGCCGCGCGGCCGCGACCGCCGTGACCCCCGCCTTCGGCAGCGCTCTCGCGCCGACCGGGACCGCCGCGGCAGGCGCCGATAACGCGCGTACCGACGTCGCGCGTACCGACATTGCGCGTCCCGCCACAGCGGTTTCAGGGGCCCCGACCGGTTCGCACGTCACGCAGGTGCCGCTGACTCAGGACTCGCTGCGTGATGACACGGCTGCGCCGTACCCCGACCCCTCACCGGGCCGCATAGAGAGACGACACGGGCGGCACATCTGTGGCGAACGGAACCGCCCGCCCTACCCTGGAGCACCAGAACGCTGTCGGCCGCGACCTGCACCCCGAACGCCTGTGCCATTCGGAGCGATCCGCGGACGGTTGCCCGGCAGTTCCCCCGGAGTCAGGAAGCCGCCGCCCTCGTGCCCACCCCTCTCCCCCGCCGTGCCGCGCTCTCCGCACTGGCCGGTCTCGCAGCCCTTCCGCTCGCCGGGTGCGACGCATCCCCGCCGGCCGCCGCTCCACCGGCGCCCTCCCGGACAACGCCCTCGCCGTCCGAAGGGGCAGCACGCCGGAAGGAGCCCGCGTTCCGGGAACTGGAGCGGAAGTTCGACGCTCGGGTGGGTGTGTACGCGGTCGACACCGGGAGCGGCTTGTCCCTCACGCACCGGCCGGACGAGCGTTTCGCCTATGCCTCGACCTGTAAGGCGCTGCTCGCGGGGGCGTTGCTGGACAGGTACACGCTCCAGCGGCTCGACCGGCGCGTGCGGTACGGCCCTGAGGAACTCGTCGCCAACTCCCCGGTCACCGAGCGGCACGTGGACACGGGGATGACCCTGCGCGAACTGTGCGACACGGCCGTCCGCTACAGCGACAACGCCGCGGCCAATCTTCTCTTCCACGAGCTCGGTGGGCCCCGCGGGCTGAAGGACGCCCTCCTCGCTCTCGGCGACCGCACCACCCGGTGCGACCGCTACGAACCCGATCTCAGCGAGGCCGCGCCCGGCGATCCCCGTGACACCAGCACCCCTCGTGCCCTTGCCGCGGATCTGCGCGCCTATGTGCTCGGCGGCACTCTGGGCACTGACAAGCGGGCCGTGCTGACCGACTGGCTGAAGCGGAACACCACCGGCGACGCCCTGATCCGTGCCGGCGCCCCGGACGGCTGGGTGGTCGGCGACAAGACCGGCACGGGCGGCTACGGCACCCGTAACGACATCGCCGTCCTCTGGCCGCCGGAGTCCGCGCCGATCGTCCTCGCCGTGCTGACCCGCGGCAACGCCCGCGGAGCCGAGCCACAGGACCCGCTCGTCGCGCAGGCGGCCCGTGTCGCGCTCACCGCTTTCGCCTGAGGACTTCCGCCCTCAGGCGGTCAGGGGCGGTAGCGAAGGGGGTGGTCGGCGGGTACCTCGGTCAGCACGATGCGGTGGCCGTCCGGGTCGGCGATCCACATCTCGATCAGACCCCAGGGTTCCTGGAGAGGCGGGCGCAGGACGACCGCCCCGCGGGCCGCCACCTCCTCATGTGCCGCCGCACAGTCGGCGACCTGCATCCAGAGCCGCAGCGACTCGGTCGGAGGTGTCCCGGAACGGCCCGACACCTCGAGGAACCCCCCGCCGAGGAAGTACACCGTCCCGCGCTCCGGCCCGGTGCCGAACTCCCTGTAGACGGGCAGCCCGAGCGTCCGTCCGTAGAAGTCGCGGGAGGCCTCCGGGTCGCCGGGCCTCAGCAATACCCTGCTGCTCAGTACGTGCACCATGGTCACGACCCTACGCGGACCGGTGCGAGGGAGCTGCCTTCCCGCCCGTCCACCGGGCCTGCGGTCAGGAGGCTTCCACCGCGGCCTTGATCCGTTGCCCGAAGGCCGGGGCGTCCTTGCGCGCCGCGGCGACGGCCAGCCCGACGAGGAGCTTGCCCAGCCGGTGGCCCTCCAGATCATTGAAGATCCGCACTCTCGTCCGGTCATCTGCGAGGGGCTCGAGGTCGTAGCCCCCTTCCCGGGCCGTCACGAGGTTGGACGACAGTTCGTTCCAGCGGATACGCGTGGGGGCGGCGAGCTCACTGATCCTGAATTCACGCCGGGTCGTCATCCCCGCGTCCTTCACGGTGCTGCGGAACACGGTGCCCACCGCTGTCGGGCCGGCCGGGGACTTGGCGATGTTCTGGACACGCGGGCTGAACTTCCTGTCGTTCTCACCATCCGCCAGGAAGGCGAAAACCTCGGCGACAGGACGGTCGATGTCGACCGTCGCCTCGAAGCGGGCCATGGGGGTCTCCTCCAGTACGACGGGCGCGGCGCACCCGGGGCGGCACTGGTCCAAGGATCCGCGCTTCGTGGCCACTCGGCAGCCGGGCGGGCACATCCGGCGCGCAATCGAGTGTCGTCGACCGCGGGGCGAGGACCGGAGCCACGCCCCGGCGACGCCGCCGAGGTGCTCCTGCGGCGTCACACCGCCCGGCGGACGAAGAGGTCCGCCGGGCCGCATGCCCGCGGCGCGCGGGGCTCAGTGGGCGATGTTGTCGATCAGCTCGCGTGCGCCCTGGCGCAGCAGGGCGACGGCCACGGAAGTGCCGAGGGTCGCGGGGTCGAGAGGGCCTGCCCATTCGTGTGCGTTGAGGACCGTCTTGCCGTCGGGGGTGAACACGCAGGCGCGCAACGAGAGATCCCCGTTACGGTGGGCCGTGGCGTACCCCGCGATCGGCGAGTTGCAGTGGCCCTGGAGGACATGGAGGAACATGCGCTCGGCCGTGATCTCCCGGTAGGTACCGGGATGGTTGAGCGCGCTCACGGCATCGATCGCCGCCGTGTCGTCCTCGCGGCACTGCAGGGCGAGGACGCCCGCGCCGATCGGCGGGCACATCGTCTCCGGTCCGAGGACGTCGCTGATCACGTCGGGGCGGCCGATGCGATGGAGACCCGCGACGGCCAGGAGCAGGGCGTCGGCCTCCCCCGCGGCGAGTTTCGCCAGCCGCCGGTTGGCGTTGCCGCGGAACGGAACGCAGTTCAAGTGAGGGTGCGATGCCGCGAGTTGTGCGGTCCGGCGGACGGATGAGGTGCCGACGCGCGCGCCGTCCGGAAGCTGGTCGAGCGTGAGCCCGTCCGGGTGTACGAGGGCGTCGCGGATGTCGTCGCGCTCGAGGAACGCGGCGAACGTCGTGCCGGCGGGCAGCGGACGGTCGGCCGGGATGTCCTTGACGCAGTGGACGGCCAGGTCCGCCTCTCCGGCGAGCAGTGCGGCGTCGACCTCCTTGGTGAAGGCTCCTTTGCCCTCGACCATCGAGAGATCGCCCATCCACTTGTCGCCCGTCGTCCTGACGGGGACGACCTCGGTGACGATGCCGGGGTTACGGGCCGCGAGTTCGGCCCGGACGCGCTCGACCTGGGCCAGGGCCATGGGGGAGTCGCGCGAGACGATGCGGATCAGCTCAGGGGCGGACATGACTCCCACGATAGACCGCCGGACGCGGGCGGTGACCCTCCGACGCGGTCCCGGGCGCCCGTTCCGGACGGCCGCGGCCGAGCCCGGCGGATACGGCCGCCATCGATTTCCAGCCGCGTTGGACTGACGCTCCGCGCGACTCGCGCAAGAGTTCCACACATCCACCGAATGGAACAACAGTCCCTCCAGCAGCAAGACTTGACATCCCGTCGCCCTGAAGGGGCCGTGCCCATGAGTCCGGACCCGGCGACGAGCCCCTCTCCCCCGGGCCTCATATGGCTTGTTCGAAACCCTGCGGCCTTGCCTCACTCCCCCGAGGGCTGTCAGCCATCCGGCGAGATCCATAGCATGACCCCTCACGGACACCGACTTCACTCCCTGAGAACCGCGAGGGCTGGATGAGCAACGGGGACACCTCCATTCCGAAGAACATCGACGTGAACGTGCCGAGCGTCGCACGGATGTACGACTACTACCTGGGCGGCAAGGACAACTACCCTGCCGACCGAGTGGCGTGTGAGCAGCTCCTGGAACACGTGCCGAGCACCAAGGTCCTGGCGGTGAACAACCGGAGGTTCCTGCGGCGTGTCGTACACCACCTCGCGTCCGAGTACGGGATCCGCCAGTTCATCGACCACGGATCCGGCCTGCCGACCCAGGACAACGTCCATCAGGTCGCCCAGCTCGTGGACCCCGGCGCCCGGGTCGTCTACATAGACAACGACCCGATCGTCCTGGCGCACGGGAAGGCCATACTCGAGGAGAACGACAGGACCGCGGTGATCCAGGCGGACATGCGGGACACCGAGGGGATCTTCGGTCACCCGGAGGTCGACCGGCTCATCGACTTCGAAGAACCGGTGGCCGCCCTGTTCGTGTCCGTGCTGCACTGCATCCCCGACGAGGACGACCCCGCGGACCTGGTGCGCCGGACGGCGGCCCGTCTGGCACCGGGGAGCTTCCTGGTCGTGTGTCAGCTCGTGAGCGAGGACGCCGCCACCCGTGACTTCGTGACGGACTTCATGGCGAAGAGCACGGGCAACCAGTGGGGGCGGGTGCGCCGGGAGGCCGACGTACAAGGGTTCCTGGAGGGTCTGGACGTTCTGGAGCCGGGGCTGGTGGAGGTGTCGACGTGGCGTCCCGATTCGGATCTGGCGCCGAAGCAGGAGACCCGGGAGTGGATCGAGTTCGGCGGCGTCGGTCGCAAGTGGTGAGGGATCGCGCGGCGTCATGGCGGTACTGACGCCTCCGGCGCACGGCGCGTACCCGCTGCCGTGGGACCGGCCTGGGGACCACCGCGAGTCCGCGGCGGACTGTGACGCCCACCCGCCCAGCCGGACGGCCGGGGCCGACAGCAGGAGTTCGTAGCGGTGACCGGGCGGACCTCGGGCTCCCACTCGTCGGTCGACGCCACGCCGGGGCGCCGGGCAGGCCCGGAAGAAGGCGGAGTGGCTGCCCCGGCCCGCCCGGGTCTGCGCCTGACCATCCCCGTACCGGTTGCGGTGGGTGAACCCGGCTGCGGCCGGACATGGCCCTGGGCGGTGTCCCGCCGACGGCCGCCTCAGCGCGGGATCGGCTTCGGCGGGCTCGGCATCGGCGACCCGGCCATCGCGTTCACCCCTGAGGCCAACCGGGAGGCACCCGCGCGTCCCACGCCACGGCCGACCCACGGGTCGCCGCGCCGGCGACCCGGCAGATCACCAAGGCCCTGGTCGGCCGAAAACCGTGGGAGGGGCGGTCACACAGCGGGGCCGGCGCTGTAGCGCTCGAGCGCCAGCCGCAGCAGACCCCTGCTCTCGACCGGGCTCGGCGACTGGGCGCTGAGCGAGTCCAGGATCCAGCGGTACTCGTCCGTGCTCTCCGGCTTGTTCACGGACGTGGCGTTGGTCAGGTGCTCGATGTACGCGACGTCGGGGAGCCCGTCCACCGCGAACCTCAGATAGGTGATGCCGTTGCCCGGAGACGTATGGGCGGTCACATCGAAAGGGGCGACCTGCACGATGACGTGAGGCAGCTCCGTCATCTCCAGCAGATGGGCGAGCTGCTCACGCATCACCCGGGCGCCGCCCGTCGGACGCATCAGCACCGCTTCATCCAGCAGCACCCAGAGCTTCGGCGCGTCCCGCCGCTGTAGCAACTGCTGTCGCCTGAGCCTCAGTTCGACTCGGCGGCGGGTGATCTCCTCCGATTCGAGAGCGTGACCGGAACGCACCACGGCATAGGCGTAGTCGGCTGTCTGCAGCAGCCCCGGAATGTAGTGGCCCTCGTACGTGCGGATGGACGCGGCGGCCTCTTCCAGGCCGACCAGGGGTTCGAACCAGTCCGGCAGTACGTCGGCGTAGTTGCGCCACCACCCGCGCTGTCCGGCCTTCCGGACCAGGTCGATGAACTCGGCCGTCCTAGCGGGGTCTGTCACACCGTAGAGCGTGAGGAGGTCGGCGGCGTCGCGCTCCTTGCAGGGAGAGTGCCCCGTCTCCATCCGGCTGATCTTCGCGGTCGAGCACCGGATCCGGTCCGCGGCGACTTCGGGCGTGATGCCCGCCTCGCCGCGCATCCGCCGCAACTGCGCGCCCAGCACCAGCCGCAGGGCCGTGGGACTCGCCCCCGTGGCCGGGGTGAGCGTCGGCCTTCGTGACGGCTGAAGCTGTTCGATGCCGGGCATGCGGACTCCTGAGGACGGGCGTCGTGGTGCCAGTGTGCCATCAGGAGCCCCGCCACGGCCCGGCCGATCCCGAGAGTGCCGGGACTTTTTCAGCCCGGCCTGCCGCGAATTCAGCCCGTCATGGTGTCGAAGTCGCCGTCCCTGACGCCCGCGAGGAATGCGCGCACTTCGTCTCCCGTGTACACGAGGGCCGGCCCTTCGGGGTGCCGGGAGTTGCGTACGGCGACAGATCCGCCGGGCAGCAACGCCATCTCGACACAGTTCCCGCTGGGGTTGCTGTGATGGCTCTTCTTCCACTCCACGCCGGTCAGGGAGTTGGCGGGAACGCCGTTGTCGATGTGCTGCATGCGGTCCGTCCTTTTCGTTGCGCTGAACACTTCCCGGTGTGCCACCAGGGCCCGCGCCGGGTGAACAGGTGTCCCTGAGTAACACCCCCGGGTGCAATTCCGGATGCAATTGCACTGCGGATGCGGACGGCGAGGATACTAGTGGTCATCCGGCCCCCACGGCACCATTGCCCCGGGCTTCGACGGAGGGTTGTCAGCGCTCATGTACGCGGAGAACACGCGACGTCACGGAGCGGCAGCGCCCGTGCCCGGTCCTTCCGCGAGCGGCGTCGACCCGCACGAGGAGCTGGCACGGGACCTCGGTATCGGGGCTCCCGGATTCACCACACGTGGCCTCGGAGCGGATCCGGAGAGCCTCCGGCAGGCGCGCGCCTTCGTCCGTGACGCACTCGGACGTTGGGGGCTGGGCTTCTGCGCGGACGACGTCTCGCTCGTGGCGGGCGAGCTGGCGAGCAATGCCGTGTGTCACGGGCTGCTGCCCGCCGAGCGGTCGACGGCCCGGCTCGGCCTCGCGTGTCAGGACGGAACGCTGGTCTGTGCGGTCAATGACCCCAGCCCCGAGGTGCCGGTACTGCGCCGGGCGGACGAGCCCTTCGAGCGCGGCCGGGGGCTGCGCATCATCGACGCGCTGAGCAGCTCCTGGGGCTGGTCGCCGCCCACCGGGGCGGGCAAGACCGTCTGGGCCCGGATTCCGGTCCTCCGGACCCCGGCGCGCTACAGCCCCGCCAGTTCCGCCCAGGCCTCCGCCAGGACGGAATGCCCGAGCGGGGTCGGGTGGACCCCGTCGCCCGCGATGTACTCGGCACCACCGGCCGCGCGCGCCGCCTGGTTGAGCAGGCCGTCGGCCGCCAGCAGCGCGGCGTCGAACTCCTCGGACAGCCTGCGGACCACCTGAATCCTCGGGTCCAGATCCTCACGCCACTCCCACTGCTCGTCCTGCACCGGCACGAGGAAGGGCTCGATGAGGACCAGTTGGGCGTCCGACTTCTCCCGGATCTGGGTGAGGATGGCGCGGTAGTCGTTCTCGTACGCGCCCACCGGGGTGACGGTGCCGTAGAAGTAGCGGTGATAGGTCTCGTTCACGCCGACCAGGACCGACACCACGCTCGGCTCCAGGTCCAGGGCGTCCTCACGCCAGCGAGCGCGCAGATCCGAGACGCCGTCGCCGGCGACACCCCGGTTGACGAACGTGATGTCACTGTCCGGAAGGGCGGACCGGACACGTTCGGCGGCCGCTCGGACGTAGCCGCTGCCCAGGGGGCGGTCCCGTTCCACCAGCCGTCCCGCATCGGTGATGCTGTCGCCCTGGAACAGGACGGTTGCCGAGCGGTGCAGGCTGATGGTCACGCGGGCTCCGGAGGGTGAGGATCCAGTGGACTACGGAGATGATCCTGCCCCCAGAGGTCCCGCTTGATCCGGACCGGGCCCGAGAGGGTCCGGTGCGGTCCGGACCGGACTCAGCGAGCGGCGGCCGGAGCACGCACCGCGCTGAAGTCGAGCGCGCTCTCCACCTCGAGCAGCGTCTCCTCGGCCACCCGTCGCACCTCGGCCGGAACGTCGCCCTGTTCCTCCACCAGACCCGCATAGATCGGTGCGTCGGATGCCTCTGCGAAACTCACGTGAACTGCCTATCGATCGGTTATGCCCGCCAATCAGCGGAAACGGGAGCCGAGTGTACGCGTTCGCCTCCGGCCGTCGGGGGGCGGTCCCCGGGAAAGGGCCTCAGCCCCGTAAAACCGGTTGTCGGCTGCCGGGAGCGGCTGAGACGCTGATCATGCCGAAGGGGTGTAGCTCAGAGGCCAGAGCGCCGGTCTCCAAAACCGGATGCCGCAGGTTCGACTCCTGCCTCCCCTGCGGGACCGGTCTCCCCGCCCGATGACGGGCGGGGAGACCTGGTCCGCTATTCGATGACGAGCTCGACGTCGATGTTCCCGCGCGTGGCCTTGGAGTAGGGGCAGTAGGCGTGCGTCGCCTCGACCAGGCGTCGGCCGGTCTCCCCCTCGAGCGCCTCAGGCAGTTCGACGCGCATGACGACCGCGAGGCCGAAGCCCGAGTCGTCCTTGCCGATCGAGACCTCCGCCGTCACCGAGACGTCCTTGGTGTCGACCTTCATCTCCCGGGCGACCGAGCTCATCGCGCTGGCGAAACACGCGGCGTATCCGGCGGCGAAGAGCTGCTCGGGATTGGTGCCCGCACCGTTGCCCCCGAGGGCCGGCGGCAGCGCGAGCGCGAGGTCGATCTGACCGTCGGAGCTCACCGCCCGGCCTTCACGGCCGTTGGCGGTGGCGGCGGCGGTGTAGAGCGCGTCCATGGGGTGCCCTTCTCTCGTACGACGGTGACCGCGGCCCGGCCACACCCTAAGAGTGGCACGCAATTCAGTTGCGCACAACCCAATCGCGGGCGGCAAGCTACCCTGGTACTCATGACGCCGCCACCGACCCCAGCCCCCGGACTGACCGATCTGCCGGACACGGAACTGCTCAAGCTGGACCACCAGGTCTGCTTCTCCCTGCAGGCGGCCTCCCGCGCCTTCGGTGGCGTCTACCGGGAGGCGCTCAAGGACCTCGGTCTCACCTACCCGCAGTACCTGGCCATGATGGTTCTGTGGGAGCACGGTCCGCTCCCGGTCAAGACGATCGGCGAGCGGCTGCACCTGGACTCCGGCACGCTGTCGCCCCTGCTGAAGAGGCTGGAGTCGGCCGGTCTCGTCAGGCGTGAGCGCAGCCCGGACGACGAGCGGTCGGTCACGGTGCACCTCACCGGCGCCGGGACGGACCTGCGCGAGCGCGCGCTGCCCGTTCCCCGCTCGATCCTCAAGGCCACGGGCCTGACGGTCCAGGAGGTCCTGGCCCTTCAGGAGACCCTGGGGCGGCTCACCGCCTCTCTCGGCCGGGCCGGCTGACCAGGCCCCGGGCGTCCGCGCCGGGACGCCGCACCAGCGCTCGCAGGAGTTCCGGCGCCGAAATAGGATGCAGGGACTATCGCAACGCGGAGCGGCCCATGAACCGGCGTCGAACTCCCCGGTCCGCGAGCGCCGAGGACCTGCTCAGCACATTGCAGCATCTGACCGCCCGCGCCCGGGAAGAGGTGGAGCTGCATCAGGCCCGCGTCGAGCTGGCCCAGGCCCTGCAGCGCAAGATGCTGCCCGCGACGCTGCCGGTCTTCCCGGGCCTCCAGACGGCGGCTCGCTACGCTCCGGCCCGGGACGGGCTGGACATCGGCGGTGACTGGTACGACGGATTCGTACTGCCGGACGGGTCGCTCGGCCTCGCCATCGGCGATGTCCAGGGGCATGACGTGGAGGCGGCCGCCTTCATGGGGCAGATCCGCATAGCCATGCGCGCCATCGCCAGTTCGGCGGCCGATCCCGGTGAGGTGATGGGCCGCACGAACGATCTGATCCTTTCGATGGATTCGGCGCTGTTCGCCACCTGCTCGTTCCTCCGGCTCGACCCGCGGACGCGGGAGCTCCGCAGTGCCCGCGCGGGTCATGTCGCGTCCGTGTGGGCGACGGCCGACGGACGCTCGGGGATCACCGCCGACGCCGGCGGGCTCCCCCTCGGTATCGAACTGCGCCAGCACTACCCCGTGACCCGGCGCGATCTGGACGTCGCCGGTGCCTTCGTCCTGCTCACCGACGGGGTCATCGAAGGGCCTTCGCTGTCGATCGACGACGGGCTGGACCGGATCAGGCGCGTGGTGAGCGCCCACGTCGGCGCCGACGCCGAGGAACTGGCGGACCGGGTGCTCCAGGCAGCGGTTTTCACCGGCCATGAGGACGACGCGGCCGTGCTCGTACTTCGCCACGACCGCCCGTCCCCGGGCCCCGGGTAAGCGGTCCCGTCCCCGCGCGTGTCTCAACGGCCCGTCGTCACGGGCGGTGTCTTATGAGATGCGTGATCCGCAGCGAGCAAACCAGACGCCGAGCCGTGATCTTTCTGCAGATGCTGGGCATCGCCGCCGCCTACTTCGCGTCCGGACAGCTCGGTCTTCTCAGACAGGTCGAGGTGGAGGGCTCGGTCGTCACCCCTCTGTGGCCGCCCTCCGGGATCGCCCTGGCCGCCCTGCTGTATCTGGGCCCGCGGATCTGGCCGGGCATCGCCCTCGGGGCTCTCCTCACCGTCATCTCCATGAGCGACGGGTTCACCTTCTGGGGCCTGGCCGTCACTGCGGGCAGCTCCCTGGCACCGCTGTGCTCCTTCCTCGCACTGCGCGCGGTGGGATTCCGGACGGAGCTGGACCGCCTGCGCGACGGGCTCGCCCTGGTCTTCCTGGGAGCTCTGGGCGGCATGATCATCAGTGCCACTGTCGGCGCCGGCGTACAGATGCTGAGCGGGGGGCTGTCCGCCTCTCAGTTCTGGCCGGTCTGGTCGGCCTGGTGGGCCGGGGACGCGATGGGCGTACTGATGGTCACACCCCTGCTCCTCGTCCTGCGCAAGGCACGCCTGCCCGGGGCGGACGACCGGTGGGCGGAGGCTGTGGCGCTCGCCGTGGTCGCGGTGGTGGCGACGCTCGTCGCGACCAGGAGCTCGCTGTCCATGATCTACCTCCTCTTCCCGGTACTCGTCTGGGCGGCGCTCCGCTTCCAGCTGGCCGGCAGCGCCCCCTGCGCCCTGCTGATGTCCGTCATGGCGATCATCGCCGGAACCGAGGGCATCGGACCGTTCGCCGGCCACTCGGTGCTCGAGATCATGCTCAACCTGTGCATCCTCAACGGCTGCGTGGCTCTCACGGCGTTGCTGCTCGCGGCGATCGTGACGGAGCACAACAACATCCGCCATGAGACGGAGGTCGCGTGCGAGGAACTGGCCGCTCTCGTGGAGGAGCTCGCGCCCGGCCCGCCACCGGGGCGCCGGCCAGGCGGGCCGGCGTCCGGATGGAGGTAGGTTCCCCGTCCGGATCAGGCCCGCCCCTGTCCGGAGGGAGGCCCCAGGGCCTCAGTCGGTACGGGGGAAGTGGTCCACCAGGAAGTCGTTGCGGAACCTGCCGGCGGGGTCGAGCCGCTCGGTCAGCTGTTCGAAATCGGCGTAGTGGCCGTACAGCTCCCGGAGCGCACCCCGCTCAGTGGTGAAGACCTTGCCCCAGTGCGGCCTGGCCCGGAATGGGGCGAGAGCCTCCTCGATGGCGCCGAGGACGGGCGTGACAGCAGCGGTGTCGGGTACCCAGGTGAAGTGGAACGCCACGGAGTCCCTCCCCTGTGCCGGGCTCAGCCACAGGTCGTCGGCTGCCACCGTCCGGATCTCGCCGATCTGGAGAAGCGGCGAGAACTGCTGCCGGATCCGGTCGAGTGCCTCGTATGCCGCCACGGCGTCCTGCCGGGCGACGAAGTACTCCGACTGGAGTTCCTCCCCGTTGCTCGGCGTGAATTCCAGGCGGAAGTGGGGAAGCCTGGCGTGCCAGGGGCCCGGGACGCCCCGCTGCTGTGTGCAGTGTTCCGCCGCCACCCCGGGCACCGGGTGCCTGGCGCCTTCCGCGAGCGTCGCGCCGAGCCACCGCTGCGGGGCGGTACGAGGGCCGTCGCCGCCCACTCGCCGCTTGAGCCACACCTGGTCGATCGGACCGCCGTGCCAGCCGGTGAAGAGACTCACGCTGTAGGCCTCGGACATCACCTCGTCGAACCGGCCGAGCAGCTCCTCCTGCGGGAGCCCCTCGTACACCCACTGCTGGATCTCGAACGCCGGCACGAGGTCCAGGGTCAGCCGGGTCACCACTCCGAGAGCGCCCAGGGAGACCACCGCGCCGTCGAAGCCCGCGTCGCCCCGCTCCAGCGACAGGAGGCCGCCGTCGGCCGTGACGAGCTCCAGCGCCCTGACCGCGCCCGGCAGGGAGCGGTTTCCCACGCCCGAACCGTGGGTGCCCGTGGCGCACGCACCCGCTACGGAGATATGGGGCAGTGAACCCAGGTTGTGCAGGGCGAACCCGCTGCGGTGCAGGGTGCCGGTCAGCTCCCCGAAACGCAGACCGGCGCTCACCGTCGCGGTACGCGCGTCCTGGTCGATCTCGATGGAGCGGGGCAGGCCCGCGACGGATATCAGGGCGCCGCGCGTGTCGGCGACAGCGTTGAAGGAGTGGCCGGTACCCAGCACCCGGACCGCCGTCCCCGCGGACACGAGATCCTGGAGCTCGGCGACGGAGGAGGGCGTGTACAGCCGCTCCGCGCCGAAAGTGATGTTGCCTGCCCAGTTCGTCCGGCGGGCGGACGGGGCGTAGGCCGAATGGTCGATCATGCCTCCGGAGCTTACGCTCCGCCCACCACGGGCTCAGGGCTTGCGTGCCACACCGCTGACAGCGGGGCTCGGTGGTGCGGCCCGCCCGCTCCGGCCCGGGTCGGGACGCCAGTCCGCCGTCCTGACGACGCCCGGCTCGACCGGTTCCAGCCCGTCGAGGAAAGCGGCGATCCTGTCCGGGCTGCGGAGGTGGTACGGACTCGGCGCATGCGCGTTGTACGCCTCGATCGCGCGGTTCATGGTCACGCTGGTGTCCGTGCCGTCGGCGAGAGCCACGTAGCTTCCGGGCACGAGCGCCTCGACCAGACGGTCGACCAGAGCCCACGGATCCTCGTCGTCGGGCAGCTGCCCCATGATGCCCAGCAGGGTCAGGCCGACGGGGCGGCCGAGATCGAGCGTGCGGGAAGCCTCCTCGATGATCCGGCCGGTGTCGCGCACGTCCGCGTCGACGTACGCACACGCGCCCTCCGGAGTGCTGGTCAGCAGCGCGCGGGCATGCGTCAGCACGAGCGGGTCGTTGTCGACGTACACGATCCGGGAGTCCGGGGCCGTCCGCTGCGCCACCTCGTGCGTGTTGTCGGCCGTGGGCAGTCCCGTACCGATGTCGAGGAACTGCCGGATCCCCGCCTCCCCGGCCAGGAAACGGACGGCGCGGGCGAGGAAGGCCCGCTGGTCACGCGCGATGCCCGCGATGTCCGGGAAGGTCCTGAGGATCATCTCGCCCGCCTCGGCGTCCGCGGGGTAGTTGTCCTTGCCACCGAGCAGGTAATTCCAGACGCGGGCCGAGTGCGGCACGTCGGTCCTGAGCGGGTCGGCCGGTGGATGTCCGTGATCGTTCATGTCGAAGCCTCACACACCGCGGTGGTGACGGGTACGCGTCCGGGCGCGGCTCCGGGGCTCAGTACGGCAGGGGCCGTCCGGACGGTGTTCGCAGGTCCAGCGGGGGCCGCCCCGTGGGGGGCTGCGGACGGCGGACGATCTGGATGCGGCCCACGGCCACCACCTCCTCCTGGTAACCCGGTATCTGCCCATCCAGCCGCCCTTCACACGTCGGACCGGCCTCAGGCCCGTCCGGCGGCGCTCGCGGATGCGGACCCGACGATGTGCGGTAACCCTTGACGAGTGGGGGAAGCCGACACGAGGAGGATCCGCCATGTCCGCGCTGGACAAGATCAAGAAGATGCTGAAGGGCCACGAGGACCAGGCCGGAAAGGGCGTCGACAAGGCCGGGGACATGATCGACGACCGGACGCAGGGCAAATACGGCAAGCATGTCGACACCGGCCAGGACAAGCTGAAGCAGCAGTTCGGCGCGGACCGCGACCAGGACAGCCCGCCGCGCTCCTGACAAGAACGCGTCGGTTTCGTCGTCCGACCCGCATCCCGGTGCCCGGCCCGGTGACGGCTCACCCCGTCACCGGGCCGGGCACGTGGCGTGTACGGATGCCGGAGCGGATATCGAGCACCTGACCGGATTCCTGTTATCGTCCCCGCCGCACGGCGTCTCCCGAGTGTGGGAAGTGACGGAACAGGATCCCGGAAGAGTGAGCACAGCATGGGCGAGACACGCGAGACGGCGCTGATCAAGGCCGCGCAGAAGGGCGACCCCGAGGCGCAGGACCGGCTCGTCGCGTCCTACCTGCCGCTGGTCTACAACATCGTCGGCCGGGCGCTGAACGGGCACGCGGACGTCGACGACGTCGTCCAGGACAGCGTGCTGCGTATGCTCCGCGGCCTGCCCGCACTGCGGACCCCCAAGAGCTTCCGGTCCTGGTTCGTGGCCATCACCATGAACGAGATACGCGGGCACTGGCGTGAGCGCAGGACCGGCGAGATATCCGCGGACCGGATGGACGACACGTACGACGTCGTCGACCCGTCCGCCGACTTCGTCGAGCTCACGATCGTCCGGCTCGGTCTGACGGGCCAGCGCCGGGAGGCCGCCGAGGCCACGCGGTGGCTCGACGACGACGACCGCGAGCTGGTGTCGCTCTGGTGGCTGGAGACGGCCGGGGAGCTGTCCAGGGCGGAGGTCGCGGGCGCCCTCGATCTGTCTCCCCAGCACACCGCGGTGCGTGTCCAGCGGATGAAGGAGCGGCTGGAGGCCGCCCGGGTGGTGGTACGCGCTCTGGCGGCGGAACCGCGCTGTGTCCTGCTGGAGGACCTGACGGCCCACTGGGACGGGGTGCCGTCCGCACTCTGGCGTAAGCGCCTGGTGCGCCACGCGCGCGAGTGCACGGTGTGCGCCGGACACCGGTCGGGGCTGGTCCCGGCGGAGGGCCTGCTGGTGGGCCTGGCCCTGGTGCCCGTGGCGGCCTCCGCGGGCGGACCGGCGGCGGAGTTCCAGCCGGCGGCAGCCGCAGTCTCCGGCCCCGGTCGGGCCGAGCGCCGACGGGACGGGGTGAGACGGCGGCGGCGCGCCACGGTCCTCGCCGGCCTGGCCGCGGTCGCCGTACTGGGAGGCGGAGGGGCCACCGTCCACCTCTACACGGACGACGAGGGAGAGGACCCCGCGAGCGCCGTGGCTCCGCTCACCGGTCCCTCGACACCCGTGACCACGCCGTCGTCGCCGTCGCCCTCCTCCCCCGTGCCCTCACCCTCCTCGGCCTCGCCGTCGCCTTCGGCGACCACGTCTCCGTCCGCGTCCAGGACCCGGAGCGCCACCCCGACTCCTGAGAAGACCCGGAGGACCCGCACGCCCTCCTCCGAGCCCGCTCCGGCACCGGCACCGAAGGCCTCGTCGGCCCCGTCGGTTGCCGAAGAGGTCATCGCCCTCGTCAACAACGAGCGGGCGAAGGAGGGTTGCTCCCCGGTGAGCGGCAACAGCCTGCTGGCGAAGGCCGCTTCAGACCATTCGGCGGACATGGTGGCGCGGGACTACTTCTCCCACACCTCTCCGGACGGCACGGACCCCGGCGCGCGCATCACCGCCGCCGGCTACCGGTGGAGCACGTACGGCGAGAACATCGCGAAGGGCCAGCCGACCGCCGCGGCGGTGATGGATTCGTGGATGAACAGCTCCGGCCACCGGGCGAACATTCTCAACTGCGCCTTCAAGGAGATCGGGATCGGCAGGGAGGACTCGTCCGGCGGTCCCGTGTGGACCCAGAACTTCGGCGCCGCCCTCTGACACCCGCGGTCCGCGACTTCGTCATGTCACGGAAACGGGCGGGTAGCACGCCCTCCACGTGAAGGATCTACGCTGGGCACGAGCCCAGGCCGAAGGCGTCCGCAGGCGATCTCGTCCTCCCCGCGGACAGGAGCACGGTGCCCACGCCTTCTCTTCTTGCCGGCCGACTCCCCCCTTGGCTCGCCCATGTGCTGCGCGCCCAGCGCGGACCGGTGCCGTGGCACGCGGTACTGCGCGGGGCGCTGGCCGCCCTGCCCTTGCTCGTGTCGGTCCTCGCCGAGCGGCCGACCGCCGGGGTGCCGGTCGCTCTCGGCGCGATGCTGGCAGGCATCAACGACCGGCCCGGCAGCCGCCGCTCCTCGGTCGCCCGGCTCGGGTTCCCTGCCCTGGCGGGGTCGGCGGGCATGCTGCTCGGCGCGGTGATCGCGGCGGCTGTCGGCGACGGCCGGTCGTTGGTCGTTCTGCCGCTCCTGTTCGGGCTGCTGGGTCTGGTCGCCGGAGCGGTCAGTTCCACGGGGCCCGTCGCGTCCGCGTGCGGCACACAGGTGCTGGTCACGGTCGTGATCGGGGCCGGTATGCCGTTGCCCGAGCCCGGCCCGGTGCGCGCGCTGCTGTTCCTCGCCGGCGCGGGATGGCTCCTCCTGCTGCGGCTGGTCCTTCCGTCGCCGGGCAGCCTCGGCGGCGGACCGTACCGGCTCGACGGGGAGCGGGAGGCGGTCGCCGCGGTGTACGAGGCGGTCGCCGGGCTCCTGAAGGCCACAGGCGGCCCGCGGGCCCGCGCGGGGCGCGCGGCGCTGAGCGCCGCGCTCGACCGGGCGCAGGACGCCCTGTCCGGGCCACGGCTGCGGCGTTACGCCAGCTCCGCGGCGGAGCGCCGGCTGCACGCCCAGTACGCGGCGGCGTTTCCGCTGGCCGAGGCGGCGACCGCGCTGGCGTGGGCCGGGGCCCCGTTGCCGGACAGGATCGTGGAGGGCCCCCGCAGGCTGGCGGCCGCGGTGCGGATCGGCGGGCCTTGCGGGCCGTTGGCGGCTCCGGCCCGTACGGATGCCGGGCTGCGGGCCCTGGACGACGCCCTGCTGCGGGCCGCGGCGGTCTTCGACCGCCCCGCCGGCGCGCCGCCGGGCAGGCGCGGGGCACGCTCGTACGCGTCCGTCCTGCGCCGTGCGAGGAGTGCGGCCGGGCGTGAGTACGGTCTTCGGGTCGCCGTGTGCTGCGCGACGAGTACGGTCGTGGCGCAGTGGCTGCACCACGAACACTGGTACTGGCTGCCCGCCACCACCGTGTTCCTCGTCAAGCCCGATCTCGGACCGCTGGTCTCGCGCGTGGTGTGCAGGGCCGTGGGTACGGTCGTGGGCGCCGCGGTCTTCGGTGGCGCCGCCTTGCTGGCGCCGGGCCCGCTCCCGCTGGTCGCGTCGGTCGCGCTCTGTGGTGCGCTCCTTCCTGTGGCCACCCGCCACTTCGCCGTGCAGACGGCGGTTGTCACCGTCCTCGTGCTGTCCCTCGTCGTCCTGGGCGGTGAACCGCCCGCCTCGTGGGGGCGGGTGGTGGAGTCGCTCCTCGCCTGCGCGGCGGTGCTGCTCGTCGGGTACCTCCCTCTGCCGGGCCGGCGGGGCCACGCCGTACGAGCCGCTCTCGACGCGGCGGTGGGGGCGGCGCACCGCTATCTGGGGCATGTCCTGGAAGCCCGGGAGGACCACGCCGGAAGGGCGGCACTGCGCCGGGACGCCTACCGGTCGCTGGCGGCGGCCCGTGCGGCGATCGATGTATCGGCGGCCGAGCTCCCTCCGGTGGCCCGGCATTCGGCCGGATCCGAGGGCGTGGCCGGTGCGCTGGAACGGCTCATCGACACCACGACGGCGTGTGCGGTGCAGTTGGAACACCCGGCCGACGAGCTGCCCTCGTCCCACTCCGAACTGCTCGCCGCCCACATCGTGGAGCTCGACCGGGCATGGGGGGTCCCGGCCCGGTGAACAGGTTCCTAGAATGCCGCGCATGATCGCTGAATTGCAGTGTGTGGTGCTGGACTGTCCCGATCCGGCGCGTCTGGCCCGGTTCTACGCGGCCGTTCTCGGAGGGGAGGCCGACCGGCCGGACAAGCGGTGGGCCCTCGGCGAGGACTGGGCGACGGTGCACACTCCGGCCGGGCTCGTGTTCTGCTTCCAGCGTGTCGAGGAGTATCTGCCTCCGAGGTGGCCGGACCCCGCCCGCCCACAGCAGTCCCACCTGGACTTCGGAGTCCCGGATCTGGACCGCGCCCAGGAGCAGGTACTCGCGCTGGGGGCCACGCTGCTGGACCACGGGGACGACTCACGTGGCTGGCGTGTGTTCGCGGATCCGGCCGGGCATCCGTTCTGCCTGCTGCGCCACTGACCTCGGGTGCCTGGACCACGGGCACCCGAGGCCGGGTCAGCGGCTGATGAGCGTCAGGGCGGCGCAGGTGCCGCCCACCGTACCGACGGCCAGCACGGACAAGGCCACGCAACGGGCCCTCAGCCGGTCGTAGCGCGCGGTGTACTCACCCCGGAGTTCGTGGGCCCGGCCCGCGATCCTTGTGAGTGCGTTCCGGCAGGCCTCGATCCTGTCCGCCACATAAACGCGCTCGACGTCCTCCCGCTGGGCGGTGGTGAGCCAGGGCAGCGCGTCGGTGAAGCGGCGGGCCTGTCGGCGGGCCTCCTCCACCTCGGCGTTCAAGAGCAGGTAACCCTCCACCTGAGCCAGGCCCCGGGCACTCTCCTTGTCCGGCTTCACGCGGTCCTCCTCTCCTCGGCCCGTCGCTCGGGGGGTCTAGGCCTGCTTGTCCCCGGGAGCCACGGTGACGGATTCGTGAGGGCGGTTCGCCGCGTCCTCGAGGGCACGGATCGAGGGGTAGTGGAGGTCGAACGCCGGCGACTCGGAGCGGATCCGCGGAAGAGTCAGGAAGTTGTGCCGCGGGGGCGGGCAGGATGTCGCCCATTCGAGCGAACGGCCGTAGCCCCAGGGGTCGTCGACCTCGATCTTCCTGCCGTACTTGGCGGTCTTCCAGACGTTGTACATGAACGGAAGCATCGACAGTCCCAGCAGGAACGAGGAGATCGAGGAGACCGTGTTCAGGGCGGTGAAGCCGTCGGCCGCGAGATAGTCCGCGTAGCGACGCGGCATGCCCTCGGCACCGAGCCAGTGCTGCACCAGGAAGGTGCCGTGGAAGCCGATGAACAGCGTCCAGAAGGTCATCTTCCCGAGCCGCTCGTCCAGCATCTTGCCGGTGAACTTCGGCCACCAGAAGTGGAACCCGGCGAACATCGCGAAGACCACGGTGCCGAAGACGACGTAGTGGAAGTGCGCGACGACGAAGTACGAGTCGGAGATGTGGAAGTCCAGCGGCGGCGAGGCCAGGATCACGCCGGTCAGACCACCGAAGGGGAAGGTGATCAGGAAGCCGACGGACCAGAGCATCGGTGTCTCGAAGGACAACGATCCCTTCCACATCGTGCCGATCCAGTTGAAGAATTTCACACCGGTCGGTACCGCGATGAGGAATGTCATGAAGGAGAAGAACGGCAACAGCACGCCGCCCGTCACATACATGTGGTGCGCCCACACCGTCGCGGAGAGGCCGGCGATGGCGATCGTCGCCGCGATCAGGCCTACGTAGCCGAAGATCGGCTTGCGGCTGAACACCGGAATGATCTCGGAGACGATGCCGAAGAACGGCAGAGCGATGATGTACACCTCCGGATGGCCGAAGAACCAGAAGAGGTGTTGCCACAGCAGCGCACCACCGTTGGCCGCGTCGAAGACGTGCGCACCGAACTTGCGGTCGGCCTCCAGCGCGAGCAGCGCGGCGGCGAGGACCGGGAAGGCCAGCAGGACCAGGACACCGGTCAGCAGGACGTTCCAGGTGAAGATCGGCATGCGGAACATCGTCATGCCGGGGGCGCGCATGCAGATGATCGTGGTGATGAAGTTGACCGACCCGACGATCGTTCCGAAGCCGGAGAAGGCCAGACCCATGATCCACAGGTCCGCGCCGACGCCCGGTGAGCGGACCGAGTCGGTGAGCGGCGAGTAGGCGAACCACCCGAAGTCGGCCGCACCCTGCGGGGTGAGGAAGCCGGCCACGGCGATCAGCGAACCGAAGAGGTACAGCCAGTAGGCCAGCATGTTCAGCCGCGGGAACGCCACGTCGGGCGCACCGATCTGCAGCGGCATGATCCAGTTCGCGAACCCCGCGAACAGCGGCGTCGCGAACATCAGCAGCATGATCGTGCCGTGCATCGTGAACGCCTGGTTGAACTGCTCGTTCGAGACGATCTGGTCACCCGGACGGGCCAGCTCGGCGCGCATGACGAGCGCCAGGACACCACCGACGATGAAGAAGGCGAACGAGGTGATCAGGTACAGCGTGCCGATCGTCTTGTGGTCGGTGGTGGTCAGCCAGCTGATGACCACCTTCCCCGGCTGCCGACGCCGTACAGGCAGTTCGTCCTGGTAGGCGGCATCGGCCTCCGCCGATACTGAGGGACCCCTCGTCGTCACTGCGGCACTCCTTCGGTCGACGGCCGATTGCGGACTCGGCGACCAGGATGGACTCCCCGCGGGGGTACCGCAGGTCATCTCCGTGCGCACTGCACCAGTGGTTGGCAAAGGACACTCCACTGGCCGATGGCCGTTAACAGTGTGTTGACGGACGCACCGCCGTCCTCGGGAGCGCCGCCGGCTCTCAGGCCGTGGCCCAGTCGCGCAACGCCTTCCGTGAGGGGAAGTCGGCCACGTTCTTGTCGAGCGGGTCGTCGGTGTACTGATGGATGCGCCACTCCGCTTCGATCCGTGGTGCGGCCGCCTTGCCGTAGTCGGCGATCCAGAGCCCGTCCCCGGCGTACGAGCTCGTGTCGTGGTTGAGCCAGAAGGAGCGGTTGCAGTACAGCAGCACCCGGTGACGGGGCCTCAGCCTCTTCACCTCCCGGATGAAGCGGTCCTTGTCCGCGCTGCTCGCGTGTGTGCCCTCGCCGGTCTGTTCCCAGTCGACGGCGAGGAGGTCGCCCTCCTTCTCCGGCGTCTTGTCGAGGAAGTACTCCGCCTGCTCCTTCGCGTTTCCGGGCCAGAGGAAGTGGTAGAAGCCGACGACGCAGTCGGCGTCCCTCGCGCGCTTCACCTGGCTCTTCAGTCTCGGATTCACGTAGGAGCGGCCTTCGGTCGACTTGACGAAGACGAAGTCCGAGCCGTCCGTGTCGTAGTCCGTCTGAAAGGCGCTGACATCTACGCCGTGCAGCACGGGCACCACCTCCAAGTGGGGCATTGCGGTTCCGTTTCTCTCCTCCATACGTGCCCACCCGGGGCCCTCCCATCCGTCACCCGTTTGCTGAACCGATTCGGCACGCCCGGAATAGCGTTCGCACCCCCGGGGTTGGTGATCCGTCGAGACCGTTTCACTCCAGGCACGCGGCATCGGAAGGTCGGATTTTCATGAAGATCGGCATCATCGGGGCGGGCAACATCGGCGGCAATCTCACCCGGCGTCTCACCGCGCTGGGACACGACGTGTCCGTCGCGAATTCCCGGGGACCCGAGACGCTCAAGGACCTCGCCCAGGAGACGGGTGCCACAGCGGTCACGGCGGCGGAGGCGGCAAGGGGAGCACGGATCGTCGTGGTGACCGTTCCGCTCAAGGCGGTGCCGGACCTGCCCTCGGGCATCCTCGACGGAGCGACCGACGATGTCGCCGTCATCGACACGGGCAACTACTACCCGCAGCAGCGGGACGGACGCATCGCCGCCATCGAGGACGGGCTCACGGAGAGCCGTTGGACCGAGCAGCAGATCGGCCACCCGGTGATCAAGGCGTTCAACGGCACATACGCCCAGGACATCCTCGACAAGGGGCGGCCCCAGGGCACACCGGGGCGGCAGGCCCTTCCCGTGGCCGGCGACGACGCTGCGGCCAAGCAGGCGGTCCGGGACCTGATCGACCAGCTGGGCTTCGACACCGTGGACGCGGGCGGCCTCGACGAGTCCTGGCGCCAGCAGCCGGGCACGCCGGTCTACGGTAACCGGGGCGACGCCGACGCCATCACGAAGGCGCTGGCCGATGCCTCCCCGGAACGCACCGCCGAGTGGCGGGCCTGACCCGGGCGAGTCTCCGCGCCGCGTCGCCCGCCTGCCGGGGCGGGGACGCGGCGCGGCCGCAGGACGCGGGCTCAGCTCTCGGGCGGAAGGCTGTCCATGAACGAACTGACCGAGAACACGGCCCGGCCGGCGCCGGCGGGGCCGTATCCGGGCGGTGAGGACAGGCCGTACTCCTCCATGGTCGAGCGGTAGGCGTCGAGCAGCCTGATGTGATATTCGAGCGGCGCACCGTTGGGGTTGGTCTTTCCCAGGGGTGTGGTGGGCTCGGGGCACCAGGTGGTGAAGCGCGGGGTGATGCCGTGCGACATGAAGAAGCGAAGCCCCTCGGTGGTCGAGGCGATGGCCTCGTCGACGGTCGTGAAGCCGAAGGGCTCGGCCATCTCCACGCCTGCGACGAAGTTGGGAATCACGTTGCGCGCCCCGAAGACGTCGGCCGAGTCGAGGATGCGCCGGTGCCATTCGTCCCGGCCCACGTAGCGTTCCTTGCCCGGGCAGTACAGCTCGAAGAGCCGCCGGTCCCACACCTCGTAGTTGGGGTGGTAGATCTGCACGCCGTAGTCGTGGAAACGCTGGACGTCGGCCTTGGGGAGCGCCTGAGCGACGACCTTGCCGGTCCAGCGGCCGGGGAAGCGCTCCTCGATCGCCTTGGCGTACTGCCCGTAGAAGTCGGCCTCGTCGCGGCCCTGGAGGTGGGAGGTGATGGCACCCCCGGTGAGCGTGTAGGCGGTGGTCGTCCGCGCGGTGTCGTGGCGGTCGATGATCTCCAGGGCCTCCAGCACCTCCTCGACGTCCTTCACTCCCGTGTAGGGGCGGCCCGCTGCCTTGTGCTGGCGCCAGTTGTGGTTGATGTCGCAGTACTGGCACTCCTCCTTGGCGCCGAAGTACTGGCAGACCCGGAAGACCGTGAGGTAGATCAGATAGCCCCACTGGATGGTGGGCGCCACCTCCATCACGGATTTTCCGTTGGCCAGGGTGTGGCGGTAGTAGTCCGGCATCGGGGGCAGGCCCACGTCGGAGATGCGGATCCCGTCGAGGTAGAGCCCCAGCACCCCGTCGGATCCAGCTGCCACGCGGTACGGAGAAGCGGGGTTGACCCGCACGGACACCACCGTGCGCCGGAGGTCGTAGGGGCCGCCGGTGAGCACGATCTCCTCGGGCGGTCGGCGCAGCGCGGCGGCTCCCAGCTCGGGCAGGGTGCCGTGGTCGAAGGAGAAGATGAAATACGACTTGGGTTTGATGTCCCCGTGCTCGTTGTCGCTGAGCGCCGAGTCGTCGAACGCCATGCCTCCGCGCAGCAGATCCTCCTTGAGGACGGCTTCTCCCGGCACGTGGGGGAACCGCTCCATGAGCTGCTCCACCAGACGCGTCCGGTCGCCGGTGACGGCGGTGCGTGTGGTGCCGGGTTCGCTGGGGCTTGGCATGTGCGGGCTCCTCGGGTCCGGTGCTGGACACTGTTGCGTGTAGGCCACACTGTCCAACGAACCAGCACCGCCAAGCGTTCGCAGATGATCCGTCCGGCGTGTGTGGGACGACCCGGCCGGCCGAGGACTAGGAGTACCTCTCATGCCCCGCACCATGTCCGTATCGGACAGCATCCTGATCCGGGCGACGCCGTCGGCCGTGTACGAACAGTTGAGCGATCCTACGGCGATGGGGCGGTGGAGTCCGGAGAACCGGGGCGCCCGGGTACTCGGGGACCACCGGGGAACTCACGTCGGCATGGTCTTCGAGGGCCGAAACAAACGCGGGTCCTTCCGCTGGACGACCAGGTGCACGGTGACGGCCGCCGACCCGGGCGAACGGTTCGCGTTCCGCGTGCACGCGATCGGGGTGCGGCGTCCGAGGCTGCCAGGTCCGATCGCGCTGTGGGAGTACCGCCTCGAAGCCGCCGACGGCTCCACACGGGTCACCGAGACCTGGACCGACAACCGGCGGGCCTGGCCCGACTTCCTCGCCAACGCCTTCGACCGGGTCGCGACGCGGGGCTATACGTTCGCCGAGTTCCAGCGCGGCAACATCCGTACGACGCTGGAGCGCCTCAAGGCCGCGATGGAGCAGGACGACCCGGCGGAGTCCGGCCTCGAGGAGGACGGCCCGCACCAGGGATGAGACACAGCCGGCCGTCCGGTGGAGTCGACACCGGACGGCCGGGTGTGCCGCGGAGCGCGGCGGTGGTCCTCAGAGATCGTCGCCGGGCATCACGATGCGGGTCAGGGCCTCGGCCGTGGTGGGGACCGCGGGAATGAGGACACCGACGCCCGTGACGTCCAGCAGCCTCACGACGTGTGACGGCGCGGCGGCGAGGCACAGGGACCCGTGCCGGTCCTTCGCGTACCGCAGGATGCCGATCATCGTGTTGAGGCCGGAGGAGTCGCAGAACTCCACGGGCTCCAGGTCGAGAACCACGTGAGGTCTGCCCTGCCTGATCAGCTCCAGGGCCCTGGTCCGCAAGGCGGGCGCACTGTCCACATCGATCTCTCCGGCGACGGTGAGGACTGCCACGCTCTCCGCCGGGTACCGGACAGTGAGCTCGAGGGTCTGGCTGTGCGTCATGGGTGTCAGTACTCCAGGCCGGGAGCGGGCCGCCGCCCTGGCGGGAGCAGCGATGGCCCGCTGGAAGATCACAGATCGGATGTCAACCGCAGAACCTTACTCTATGGCAACTATTGCCATGAGGAAACTGATCGGGATGTCGGCCGTGACCTCGGAAGCCTGTGACAGACAGGGGTACGATATTCAGGGCCACGCGCGTGCCCCTGAACCTTTTGTCCTGGCTTTCCATACGAGCGCATCGAATGCCCGGCTCGTTTGCTCGGTCCGGTGGCCAGACGGACGAGTGAGGCGATGCCGGATCGGAGTGTCATCAATATGGGCCTGAACCCCGAACCCGACCACCGGTCCCGGGATGCGGCCCGTGAGGGTTCCGAGTTCGTCGAACTCCTCGAAGTCCTCTGGGAGCAAGGACGTGAGGCCGCGCCGACGGGCCCGGTCTCCCCCTCCCAGCTCCGCGTGCTCTACACGCTCGACCGCGAGGAGGGCATCAATCTGCGGATGCTCGCCGATGCCCTGGGATCGGCCTCCCCCTCGGTCAGCAGGCTGTGCGACCGCCTGCAGGCCACGGGATTCGTGGAGCGCGCCCCCAGCCCGGTGAGCCGCCGGGAGCTGGAGCTCCGGCTGACCAGTCATGGCAAGGCATACCTCGTCGACCTGCGTACACGCAGGGAGGAGGTGCTGATGTCCACGATCGACGCCATGCCGGCCAAGGCGCGGCGTTCATTCCTCGAAGGACTCAGGGCCTTCCGTAACGCGGCCGCGGCCTCGGGGCAGGACAGCGGCGGCGCGAGACCCCTGCGGTCGACCGGATAGAGACCGGCCGACCGCGCCATCGCCCGCGGGCCCCGGTCACGCGGGCGCGTCACCGGCCGAGGACTCCCGGCCGAACCAGTCCAGGCAGACCACCAGGGCGTCGTCGTCCAGCGGTACGGCCCCTCGGTAGTCCCGCAGATCGCGGAGCACCGCCAGCGGCACCTGCTCGGACGGCAGGAAGCGGTGGGCGGACAGCGAGCGCGCGAGGGCACGCTGTCCGTAGCGCTCCCCAGCCGCCGAAGCGCTGTCGTAGACGCCGTCACTGCCGATCAGCAGCCGGTCGCCCGGTTCCACGCGCAGGTGCTCCGCGACGTACTCCGTCTCTTCGAACATGCCCAGCGGGAGCTGCGCGTCGAAGTCGAGGGACTCGACGGCACGCCCCCTGAGCCGCCACATGCGGGGGGACCCCGCGTCCACGGCCTCCACCTCTCCCGTCGCCAGGTCGAAACGCAGCAGCAGGACCGACGCGTGCAGCGCGCCACGGTACTGGGCGTAGACGGCCTGATCGGCGAGGCTGGCCTGGCCGGGGAGGTCGAGGCCGGCGCGCCGGGCGTTGCGCAGCGCGTTCACGACGAGGTTGGTCAGCAGAGCCGCCTCCATCCCCTTGCCCATGCCGTTGGTGACCGTGAGCGTGAGGTGATGGGCCGATACCGACCAGTCGAAGTTGTCGCCGAAGATCGCGTACGCGGGCTCCAGATGTGCGCCCAGCGCGAATTCGGGGCGGGTGACGGAGCGGCCGGGCAGCAGCTGCCACTGCATCTCGGCGGCCAGGGTCAGCCGGGTGGCGCGGCGGGCCAGGAGGTAGAGGTCCGTGTCCCGTTCCGCGACCAGGATCTCGTGGCCGAGCGCTTCACAGATCTGCTGCATCCCCGCGAGGCCCGCCGGGGTGCAGCTGCTCTCCGGCGCGGTGACGGTGAGGACGCCGAGCCGGTCACCCCGGACACTCACAGGCAGGTGCGCGGTCGCCGGTCCCGGCGTCGTCAGGGGCTCCACGAAGGGCTCCTGGGCCCCGAAGGCCCGCCCCTGCGGGCTGTCATGGATGGGCACCGGTTCGGCGAGCGGCGCCTCGGACACCACCTGAAGCGTGGTCATGCCGTAGTCGGCGAGCCGCAATTCCACACTCTGTACGTCACACTGCTCCCGCAGAGCCGCCGTGACGACGTCGAGGAGCAGATGGGGTGCGGCCTTACGCAGCTCCCGCTCGACGGCAGCGAATCTGTCCACGTGATCCTGTTTTCTCATCGTGCTGCGCCGAAACCCGGACCGCCTGTGGGCCCCGGCCGTCGGCCTCCAGCGTACGGGTCCTGTACCCGATCCGGCGCGGCGCGCCCTGCGGGTCGCACCGGTGGCGGGCGTGCTCATCTTACGATGTCCAGGGACAACTGTTTCCACGCAGCAAGAAAATTCGCTTCATCGCGCATGGGCCCCCCAGGGCGGGGCAGGGGCTGGTCACATAGTGCGCTCAGTACCAGGGAGGGTGGGAACACAGTGATTCCTGAAATGACTGCCGGGACCGTATCGGCTGACAGGACGCCGGCTACGGAGGCTTCGCCGGGGCACATCGGTGAGCTGCCCTGGATCGAGGACGCGGGCAAGGTGGCACCGAAGGACGCCCGCGCTCTGTCGACCCTGTTCTTCGAGCAGTTGCAGATCCTCGAGGAGGGCACGCACGAGTACCAGTACGCGCGCAACACCCTCATCGAGATGAACATATCCCTGGTCCGTTTCGCCGCGCGGCGCTTCCGCAACCGGGGCAGCGGTGACATGGAGGACATCACCCAGGTCGGCACCATCGGCCTCATCAAGGCCATCGACCGGTTCGAGCTCTCCCGGGAGGTCGAGTTCGCCACTTTCGCCGTCCCCTACATCGTCGGCGAGATCAAGCGCTTCTTCCGGGACACCACCTGGGCGGTCCACGTCCCCCGGCGTCTGCAGGAACTCCGCGTCGATCTGGCCAAGGCGAAGGACGAACTCTCCACGCATCTGGACCGTGACCCCACGGCCAAGGAACTGGCCGACTTCATGGACCTCACCGAGGACGAGGTCATCGAGGGCATCATCGCTTCGAACGGCTACACCGCGGGATCCCTGGACCTGCCGACCGACGGCGGCGAGACCACGGGCAAGGCATCGCGTACCTTCGCCGACATCCTGGGCGAGCCGGACTCCGCCATGGAGACGGTGGAGAACCTCCACGCGCTGGCCCCGCTCCTCGAGGAACTCGACGAGCGCGAGCGCCGCATCATCGAGATGCGCTTCGGGCAGGAGATGACGCAGTCACAGATCGGCGCCGAACTGGACGTCTCCCAGATGCACGTCTCCCGTCTCCTCACGCGCACACTGGGCAAGCTCCGCGCCGGAATGCTCGCCTGATCACCTGCCGCCTCGGGCGGTCCCGGGTGGCAACGGCGCCGCGCCTGTCGCGCGGGGTCGAATATCCGGTGCCGTACAGGGCGCGGGACGTGCAGACTCGGTCCATGACGGACATGCGCGCATTCCGGGACGCGGTCAGCAGCTGGGCGGCCGGCGGCCCCGGCGGACCGGCGAGCGGTCTGGCCGCTCGCCTGGGACTGCGGACGGCGGTGCTCCTGGAAGGACCGAGCGACCTCGCGGCAGTCGAGACGCTGGCCGGACGACGTGGCCGGGACCTCGCGGCCGAAGGGGTGTGCGTCGTGCCGATGGGCGGGGCCATGAGCATCGGCCGCTACGCCGGCCTCCTCGGGCCGCCCGGTCTGGGTCTGAGCCTGCGCGGACTGTGCGACGAGCGCGAGCAGCGCTTCTACGACCGCGGACTGCGGCGGGCACAGGCGCCGCCCGGGGGCTTCTTCGTGTGCGTGGCGGACCTGGAGGACGAGCTCATCCGCGCGCTGGGCACGGCGCGGGTCGAGGAGGTCATCCGGGCAGAGGGCGATCAGCGGGCCTGGCAGACCTTCCTGCGGCAGCCGGCACAGCACGGCCGGCCCCGGCAGC
The DNA here is from genome assembly GCF_002941025.1 of Streptomyces sp. QL37. Lineage (NCBI taxonomy): Bacteria > Bacillati > Actinomycetota > Actinomycetes > Kitasatosporales > Streptomycetaceae > Streptomyces > Streptomyces sp. QL37. The sequence goes on from NZ_PTJS01000001.1 coordinate 168,630, forward strand.
AGCAGTTGCGGCGTTTCCTGGGCACGAAGAAGGGCCGCAAGATCCGGTACGGCCGTCTCCTGGTGGAGCCGCTCGGCCCGGGAGAGGTGCCGGCTCCGCTCGACGACCTCGTCAGAAGTCTGTGACCCTTCTCCGCCCGCGCCCCGGTACTCGCACGTCGGTACCGGGGCGCCTCACGTACGCCGAGGGGCCCGGCGGCCGGCCTGGGGTGAGGGTGCGGTTCCGGAGCTGCTCGCCGACCAGTGGGGAGGCCGGGTCAGGGAGCCGGGCAGCTTCGTGGCGGCGTTGCCCCGCGCCGCGTTCAGCTGTGCCTGGGTGACGAAGAGCGCGCCCCTGAGGTCGGCGTCGGACAGGTCGGCGTCCCGGAAGTCGGCTCCGATGAGCTCCGCCCGGCGGAGGTCGGCTCCGCGCAGATCGGCGGCGATGAGGTACGCCCCTCGGAGTTCCGCTCCGCGCAGATCGGCACCCCTGAGACCGGCTCCGATGAGGTCGGCACCTCTTCGGCTGCGCTTCCCGCGCCCGGGGACCGTGGCGCGTTCCAGTTCTCCGGCGCGCAGCAGCAGGGCCGCGACCCTGTCCCGGTGTGCGGACACGTCCAGTTCCGCGAGTTCCTCGGCGGGCAGGTGAGTGAGGCGCTCGGTCGTCCCGAGGGCGTCCCGGAGGTCGGCGTACAGGCTCGCGGCCGCGGGCAGGGTCAGGGCCTCGGTGAGATACCAGAGCAGTTCATGAAGCTGCCTCATCACCGGGAAGACCTGGAACATCTGGTGGGCGGTGTCCTCGGCGGACCGCCAGTCCCGGCCGGCGTAGGTCTCCTGGGACACCTTCTGACCGGCGCCGAAGCAGTCGTACACGGTGCAGCCGGAGAAGCCTTCGGGGCGCAGCCGGGTGTGGATGCCGCAGCGGAAGTCGTCCGCCAGGTTGGGGCAGGGGGTTCCCGCCTCCTTGTTGATCGCGAAGTCCGCCGATGCGGTGAGCGTCAGCGCGACGCAGCAGAGCCCGAAGCAGTTCGCGCAGTCCGCGCGCAGGGCGGCGCGTTCGGCGACGGGTGCGGTTGTCGGATCGTCGTCGGGCACGAGCGTGGTTCCTCCGGAGTGCGGTTTCCGTCAAGCTTACGGGCGTACGCGAATCCGGCGGCGCGGCCTCTGTCGGTGCGTGGGCGCACACTTGGCAGCAGAGCCCGGCACCGGCGAGGGGACAGTGGATGAGCGCGTCGCGGGAACAGGAGAGAGGGTTCGAGCCGGCCACCGGCGACGGCCCCGAGAGCGACGGAAGCGCGGACGGACGCGCCGGTGAGGTGCGGACGGCCTTCGAGGGCATGCTTCAGATCAGGCGGCTGACCGGTGCGGGGCGGGCGGATCCCGAAGGTGTCCCGGCCCCCTGGGAACTGCACCGGCCGCTACGGGCCGTGGCGTTGGCGCTGGAGGCCGGCGGCATACCCGCGTCGGCGGTCGGCCCGTCCGGTGAGCGGTCGGCCGTGGGTTATCGCGTGTGCGAGGGCGAGACGTCCGGCTCGGTGCGCGTCGAGTGGGCCGGCCCGCAGGGAAGTGGCGCGGCCCACGACGAGGAGGAAGCGCTGGCCCGGTGCGCCACCGTGCTGCGAGGGCTGGGGTGGACGGCTCTGCTGTACCGCGGGCCGCGCAGGCGGCGCTTCCTCGAGGTCGAACCACCTCATGCGGCCCGGCCCTGAGCCTCACCGCAATGGGCGGCGGAGCATTGTCAGACCCATGAGAGATGCTTGACGGTCCGACACCTTCTGACCGGGAGATGCTGAGATGCACGAAGCCGAAATCGCTGCGGCCAAGGCGTACGTCCGTTTACTGGCCGCCACGCGCGCCGCGCTCGCCGACCCGGCCGAGGCCCCTCTGTACATGCCGCTGCTCGCCTCCCCGATCGAGGAGGCCGACGAGGCCCTGCGAAGCGCGGGTCTCGCGGGGAACGAGGACCGGCTGTTCGCTCTCGTACGGAAGCTCCAGCCGAGCCTGACGGGTTCCGGTCGCTGACGGTTCCCTGGTCGCGACAGGTGCCCCGCCCCGGATGTCCGGCCGAACATGCGGCCGGACATCCGCCGGGGCGCCGACCGCGGCGGGCCGTCCGCCGCCGACCGCTCCGGACGCCCCCCGCCCTCGTCGCCCAGGCGAGCCACGACGCTCCCCCACGAGCGTCGGGCAGGCTGCGCCGCGTCGGATCCGGCGGGTCTCCGAGCGCCGCGTCCCCGCCGCGATGAATTGATTCAAACCAAGAAGAAACTGAACTGGCCGCTTGACTAGTGCACTGCCCAAACCTAGCGTACGTTCCGGATGAAACGATTCACATCCCCGATCCTGACCGGTCGCCGGATGACTCTGCTTACGAGGTGTTCATGTCTGATGTGTCGGCCGTCAAGGCAGCTCTGAAGTCTCAGGTCATCGAGACGCCCTCCTGGGGTTACGGCAACTCCGGGACCCGTTTCAAGGTCTTCGCCCAGCCCGGTGTCCCGCGCGACCCGTTCGAGAAGCTCGCGGACGCGGCACAGGTGAACACCTATACCGGCGTCGCCCCGAAGGTGTCGCTGCACATTCCGTGGGACAGGGTGGAGGACTACGCCGCGCTGACCCGGTACGCCGAGGGGCTCGGGCTGCGGATCGGCGCGATCAACTCCAATGTCTTCCAGGACGACGACTTCAAGCTGGGCTCGGTCACCCACCCGGATCCGAAGATCCGCCGTAAGGCCACCGATCACCTGCTCGAATGTGTCGACATCATGGACGCCACGGGATCCCCCGACCTCAAACTGTGGTTCTCGGACGGCACCAACTACCCTGGCCAGGACGACATCGCGGGCCGTCAGGACCGTCTGGCCGAAGCGCTCGCCGAGGTGTACGAGCGGCTCGGTGACGACCAGCGGATGCTGCTGGAGTACAAGCTCTTCGAGCCCGCCTTCTACACCACCGACGTCCCGGACTGGGGCACCTCGTACGCCCACTGCCTCAAGCTCGGGCCGAAGGCCCAGGTTGTCGTGGACACCGGCCATCACGCACCGGGCACGAACATCGAGTTCATCGTCGCGTTCCTGCTGCGCGAGGGGAAGCTCGGCGCGTTCGACTTCAACTCCCGCTTCTACGCGGACGACGACCTGATGGCGGGCGCCGCCGACCCGTTCCAGCTGTTCAGGATCATGCACGAGGTCGTCAAGAACGGTGGCCTCGAGACCGAGACCAACGTCAACTTCATGCTCGACCAGTGCCACAACATCGAGGCCAAGATCCCGGCCGTCATCCGCTCGGTCACCAATGTCCAGGAAGCGACCGCGAAGGCGCTGCTGATCGACTCGGAGGCGCTGGCCGAGGCACAGCGTTCCGGTGATGTCCTTGCCTCGAACGGGGTGCTGATGGACGCGTTCAACACCGATGTACGGCCGCTGCTCGCCGACGTCCGGGAAGAGCTCGGCCTGGCGCGCGACCCGTTCGCCGCCTACCTCGCCTCCGGCAACCAGGAGCGCATCGCCGCCGACCGCGTCGGCGGCGAGCAGGCGGGCTGGGGCGCCTGAGCCCCGCTCCCCCGCCCCCGTACGCCCAGCCGCACCCGCCCGACCCTCTTCCCGAAGGAACCCTCATGACGTCCGCGACGCACGCCGAGGTCGCCGCGCTCCTGGAGCGCGCCCACCGGATCGGATCCGACCCCCGGAACACCAACTACGCCGGTGGCAACGCCTCGGCCAAGGCGACGGAGGCCGACCCGGTCACCGGTGGCGAGACCGAACTGCTCTGGGTCAAGGGCTCGGGCGGCGATCTCGGCACACTGACCGAGGCAGGTCTCGCAGTGCTGCGGCTGGACCGGGTGCGAGCGCTGAAGAAGGTGTACCCGGGGGTTGAGCGCGAGGACGAGATGGTCCCGGCGTTCGACTACTGCCTGCACGGCAAGGGAGGCGCCGCCCCGTCGATCGACACCGCGATGCACGCCCTGGTCGAGGCGTCGCACGTGGACCATCTGCACCCGGACTCCGGCATCGCTCTGGCGTGCGCCGCCGACGGTGAGAAGCTGACCGCCGAGTGCTTCGGCGACAAGGTCGCCTGGGTGGGCTGGCGCCGGCCCGGCTTCCAGCTGGGTCTCGACATCGCGGCCGTCAAGGAGGCCAATCCGCAGGCGGTCGGCGTCATCCTGGGCGGTCACGGCATCACGGCCTGGGGCGACACCTCCGAGGAGTGCGAGCGCAACGCACTCTGGATGATCCGTACCGCCGAGACGTTCCTGGAGGAGCACGGCAGGGCCGAGCCCTTCGGTCCCGTGGTCCCCGGCCGGGAGGCCCTGGAGGAGGAGGCTCGCCGGGAGCGGGCCGCGGCCCTCGCTCCGGTGATCCGCGGGCTGGCGTCCAAGGACCGGCCCCAGGTCGGGCACTTCACCGACGCGGCACCCGTGCTGGACTTCCTCTCGCGAGCCGAGCACCCCCGTCTCGCCGCTCTCGGCACGTCCTGCCCGGACCACTTCCTCCGTACGAAGGTCAGCCCACTCGTCCTCGATCTGCCCGCCGACGCTCCGCTGGAGGAGGCGGTGGCCCGGCTCGAGGTGCTCCACGGGGAGTACCGGGAGGCGTACCGTGCGTACTACGAGCGTCACGCGGCGCCGGATTCGCCGGCGATGCGCGGTGCGGACCCGGCGATCGTGCTGGTGCCCGGTGTCGGCATGTTCTCGTTCGGCAAGGACAAGCAGACCGCCCGGGTCGCCGGAGAGTTCTACCTCAACGCCATCAATGTGATGCGAGGCGCCGAGGCCGTCTCCACATACGCACCGATCGAGGAGTCCGAGAAGTTCCGGATCGAGTACTGGGAGCTGGAGGAGGCCAAGCTCCGCCGGATGCCGAAGCCCAAGGCGCTGGCCACGCGGGTCGCGCTCGTCACCGGAGCCGGGTCGGGCATCGGCAAGGCCATCGCGCACCGCCTCGTCGCGGAGGGCGCGTGTGTCGTCGTCGCGGATCTGAACTCCGTGAACGCGGCGGCTGTCGCCGAGGAGCTCGGCGGTCCGGACAAGGCCGTCGCGGTGACCGTGGATGTCACGTCCGAGGAGCAGATCGCCGACGCCTTCAAGGCCGCCGCACTGGCCTTCGGTGGTGTCGACCTGGTCGTGAACAACGCGGGGATCTCCATCTCCAAGCCCCTGCTGGAGACCACGGCCCGGGACTGGGACCTGCAGCACGACATCATGGCGCGCGGCTCGTTCCTGGTGTCCCGCGAGGCGGCCAGGGTGATGCGGGCCCAGGACCTCGGCGGCGACATCATCTACATCGCGTCCAAGAACGCCGTGTTCGCGGGCCCGAACAACATCGCGTACTCGGCCACCAAGGCCGACCAGGCACACCAGGTACGCCTGCTGGCGGCCGAGCTCGGCGAGCACGGCATCCGGGTCAACGGGGTCAACCCCGACGGAGTGGTGCGGGGTTCAGGAATCTTCGCGGCCGGCTGGGGGGCCCAGCGCGCGGCGACCTACGGCATCGAGGAGGAGAAGCTGGGTGAGTTCTACGCCCAGCGCACGATCCTCAAGCGCGAGGTGCTCCCGGAGCACGTGGCCAACGCCGTCTTCGCCCTGACCGGTGGGGACCTGACCCACACCACCGGCCTCCACATCCCGGTCGACGCCGGTGTGGCGGCGGCCTTCCTGCGCTGACCATGTGCCACCCTGCCGCGCCCCGGATGCTGTTCCGTACACACCCGGGGCGCGGCTCCGCCCGGATCGGATGAGATTTTCCATGTCTGCGACTTCACGGCACGACCCGGTGTTCGCCGCGGTGGACCTGGGCGCCACCAGCGGCCGGGTGATCACCGGCAGGGTGGGCCCCGACGAGCTGGAGCTGACCGAGGCACACCGCTTCGCCAACACGCCGGTCCGGCTCCCCGACGGGCTCCACTGGGACGTACTCGCCCTGTACCAGGGCATGCTGGACGGACTGCGCGCGGCTGCGCGAAGCGGCCCCGTGGCCTCGGTGGGCGTGGACACCTGGGCCGTGGACTACGGTCTCCTGGACTCGGACGGGTCACTTCTCGGCCTCCCGTTCCACTACCGCGACGCGCGCAACGCGAAGGCCGCCGAGGAGGTCATGGCGCGTTTCGACGCGCAGGAGATGTACGCCGTCGGCGGGCTGCAGCATCTGCCGTTCAACACGGTCTTCCAGCTGGCCGCCCACCGCTCGACCGCCCAGTGGCCGACGGCCCGGACGCTGCTGCTGATGCCCGACCTCCTGGTGTACTGGCTGACCGGGTCGGTGGGTGCGGAAGTGACCAACGCGTCGACGACCGCTCTGTTCGACGCGCGGACCGGCGGCTGGTCCGACGAGCTGATCGATCGGCTGGGGCTGGAGCGTTCGCTGTTCCCCGCCCTGCGCGAGCCGGGCGAACGGGCGGGAACCCTGCTACCGCACGTAGCCGGTTTCACCGGGCTGCCGGACGACACACCGGTGACGACCGTCGCCTCGCACGACACGGCGTCAGCTGTGGCCGCCGTCCCCGCCACCGAACCGGGGTTCGCGTATGTGTCCTGCGGCACCTGGTCGTTGGCCGGTCTCGAACTGGACGCACCGGTGCTGACCGAGGAGTCCAGGGCCGCGAACTTCACCAACGAACGCGGTGTGGACGGCACCGTGCGCTATCTCCGCAACATCATGGGGATGTGGCTGCTGGAGGAGTGCCGACGGACGTGGGAACTCGAAGGTGTGCCGACGGGCCTCGCGGCTCTCCTCGCCGATGCCGCGCGCGCCCGGCCGTTCGCCGCCGTGATCGACCCGGACGATCCGGTGTTCCTGGCTCCGGGTGACATGCCGTCGCGGATCGACGCGGCTCTCACCCGGACCGGACAGGAGACACCGGACAGCCCGGGCGGTTATGTGCGGTGTGTGCTGGAGAGTCTGGCGCTGGCCCATCGCAGGACACTGCGCGAGGCAGCGGAGCTGGCGGGCCGCGAGCTGACACGGATCCATCTGGTGGGCGGCGGTTCCCGCAACGAGCTGCTGTGCCAGTGGACCGCCGACGCGACCGGCCTGCCGGTCACCGCGGGTCCCGCCGAGGCCACCGCGCTCGGCAATGTGCTGCTCCAGGCCCGGGCCCACGGGCTGGTGGGCGGGCTGACGGACATGCGCAGGCTGGTCGCACGCACGCAGGAACTGCGTCATTACACCCCTCAGGGGGACCCGGGAGCCTGGGACCGCGCGGCGGACCGGCTGGCGGTACGCGTATGAGCGGATCCCCTGGTCTCCGCCGACGGGCGACGGCGGAAACCAGGGGATCCGGTGCAGGGCGGCCGGTGCAGGGGCGGCCGGTGATCCGCGCCCAGCCGGTCAGGTCGAGGCCAGTCCCAGCTCCTGGTCGCCGAGCGGTTCGAAGTGGCGGGCGACCTCGGCAGCGGTCACGTCTCGGAGCTCGGCGGGGCTCCATCGTGGGGCGCGGTCCTTGTCGATGATCCGGGCGCGTACGCCCTCCACCAGGTCATGCCCGGTGAAGGCCCTGCAGGAGACACGGAACTCCTGGTCGAGGGCGGTTTCGAGGCTGCCGAGCCGCCCGGCCCGCCGCACTGCGGCGAGAGTGACCTTGAGCGCGGTGGGTGAGACGGTGAGGAGTGCGTCCGCGGTCTCCTTCGCGGCAGCCAGTCCGCTGTCGGCCAGCCGGTCGATGATCTCCTCGACGGTTTCGGCTGCGTAGCAGTCGTCGATCCACGCGCGGTGAGCGGCCAGCTCACCCTCCGGCGGGTCCGTCGCGTACCGCAGCACCGTCTCCGTCACCTCGGCGGGTGTCGTGCTCCCGGCGAGGGCGGTGGCGAGGTCGGCGAGGTGGTGGGACGGGACGAAGTGGTCGGCCAGCCCGCACAGAATGGCATCGGCGGCGTCGACCGCCCGGCCGGTGAGTGCGAGGTGGGTGCCGAGCTCGCCCGGTGCGCCGGCCAGCAGGTGTGTGCCCCCGACGTCGGGGACGAAGCCGATCATGGTCTCGGGCATCGCGACGCGTGAACGCTCGGTGACGACCCGCACATCGCCATGGGCCGATACGCCCACCCCTCCGCCCATCACGATGCCGTCCATGAGCGCCACGTACGGCTTGGGGAACCTGGCGATCCGGGCGTTGAGGCGGTACTCGTCACGCCAGAAGTCCACGGACGCGCGTCGCCCCGCGCGGGCGTCCTCGTAGATCGACCGGATGTCGCCGCCGGCGCAGAGGCCCCTCCCGCCGGCTCCGCGGATGACGACGGCGGTGACCGCGTCGTCGTCCGCCGCCAGGACCAACGCCTCGTCGACGGCGCGCACCATGGTGTGGGTGAGCGCGTTCAGTGCCCGGGGACGGTTGAGGGTGATGTACAGGACGTGGCCCTCGGTGTGCAGCAGGACGGGCTCGTCGACGTTCATGTGTGCGCTCCGGTCAGCCGTGGACGATCTCTGCGTGCCATTCTGCGACGCCTGGCGCGGGGTCCCGGCGCCGGGTCTCCCGTGAGACCGCTGTGGCACTCCGCCATCGCGGGCTCGACAATTGAGATCTACGGGCCGCGACGTCCAGCAGCCCCGCCGGACGACCTCCGGAGCAGGCATGACCGACTCTTCACGGCGAGCAGACGACGACGCGGCACCGAGGCTCAGGATCGACCGGCGCAGCGCCGGTGAGACCGGGACCGCGGAACGCCTCGCCATGAACCGGACCGGCAGCTTCGAATGGGATCTGGACGCCCGGACCCTGGATATCGACGAAGCGGGGCTGCTGGTCTTCGGCCTGGATCCCGCGACCTTCGAGGCGCGACCGGGGGCGGTGCTCGAGCAGTTGGACGCGACGGAGAGTGCGCGGCTGGACGCCGCTGTCCAGGAGGCGATAACCGGCGGGAGCAACTCCTACAGCGTCCACTTCCAGGTGCCGCTGAAGGACGGGACGCGCCAGTGGACGCATGTCCAGGCGCGGATCCTGCGGTCCGAGGACGGCCGGGCACACCGCGTCATCGGTGTGGTGCGGGACGCGACGGCCGAGGTCACCCATTCGGCCTTCGTGCTGGATCTGGAAAAGCGGCGCCGCCGCCAGACGAGCATCGTCGAACGCACCACCGCCGCCATGTCGCGTGCGGTGACCGTGGACGACGTCACCGCCGCGCTCACGGGCCCGGGCGGCCTGGTCGGGATCGGGGCGGACGGGCTGGCGCTCGGACTGGTGGAGAACTCCGCACTCAGGATCATCGCGCTGAGCGGTGACTCCGTGGAGGTTCTTGCAGGTTTGGGCTCCGGGCCGCTCGACGCGGCACTTCCGCTCGGCGACACCATCCTCAGCGGGCGCCCCCGGTTCATCACCTCGCTCGGATCACTGGCCCGGCGCTATCCGGCGCTCGAGCCGCACATCGGGGAGCTGAACTTTCAGGCCGTCGCCTACCTTCCGCTGATAGCTCAGGCCCGCTCGTTGGGCGGTCTCGCCCTCTTCTACCGGGAACGCACGGTATTCAACGCGGACGAGCGGATCCTGTGCCTCGGACTGGCCGCCATCGTCGCCCAGTCCTTGCAGCGGGCGATCCTCTTCGACGAGGAGCGTGAATTCGCCACCGGACTCCAGTCGGCGATGCTTCCGCGTCGGATCCAGGAAATCGAGGGCGGCGAGATCGCGGTCCGCTACCACGCCGCGTGGAGCGGACGCGAGGTGGGCGGCGACTGGTACGACGTGATCACTCTGCCCAGAGGCCGTATCGGCGTCGTGGTGGGCGATGTCCAAGGACACGACACGCACGCGGCGGCGATCATGGGCCAGCTGCGCATCGCCCTGCGCGCGTACGCCGCCGAGGGGCATCCCCCGGCGACCGTACTGGCTCGGGCCTCCCGCTTCCTCGCCGAGCTGGACACCGACAGGTTCGCGACATCGACGTACGCCCAGGTGGACCTCGCCACGGGGGCGGTGCGCGTGGCGCGCGCCGGACACTTCGGGCCGCTGATCAGGCATACCGACGGGCGGGTCGGAGTCCCCCAGGTGCGCGGGGGTCTTCCGCTCGGGATCTCCACGGATTTCCGGGACGAGGAGTATCCGGAGACACGCCTCGACCTGGTGCCGGGCGAGACCCTCGTCCTGTACACGGACGGCCTGGTCGAGGAACCCGGGGCCGATGTCGACACGGGGGTCGCGGCGCTGATCCACGAGGTGAGCGACGGGCCCGACGGCGCCGAGGCGCTGGCCGACCATCTGTCGGACCGGCTGTGGGAGCGGTGGGGTTCGGGCGACGACGTGGCGCTGCTGGTACTGCGGCGCAGCCCGGATCTCGGGTCGCCGCGTGCGCCCCGGCTGCACCAGTACATCCATCAGGCGGACCCTCAGGGATTGTCGGAGGCCCGGTCCATCGTCCGTCAGGCCCTGACGGACTGGGAGCTCGCCGGGCTGGCAGACGACGCGGAGCTGGTCACCGGGGAGTTGCTGGTCAATGTGCTGCTGCATACGGAGGGCGGGGCGGTGCTGACGCTGGAGGTCCTGCCGGAACCCGTGCGGCGTATCAGGCTGTCGGTGCAGGACCGCTCCAGTGTCTGGCCGCGGCGGCGCACTCCGGGCGAGACCTCGACCTCGGGACGTGGTCTGCTGCTGCTCGACGCCGTCGCAGAACGCTGGGGCATCGAGCCACGAGGAGAAGGCAAGGCCGTCTGGTGCGAGATCGGTCCCGCCACCTGATCCTCCGAACGCGGAAGCGGCAGCGGCGAGGCTTCGGAGCGGTGGGCGGCGCGGGGGTGGAACGGCGCGGGGGCGCAAGAGCGCGGTGGCTCAACAGCGCGGGAGCGCAACGGCGCGGGGGCGCACCGCGACGGAGTTGTCGCGGTGCGCCCCCGCCCGGCCCGCCGGTGTTCTGCCGCCGGGATGCCGGTATGCGTCAGTGCTGAGCGCTGCGGCGCTTACGGACGGACCACAGGATGCCGCCGCCGGCGAGCAGAACCGCGACAGCGGCCCCACCGATGACGGGCGTGGCGGACGAAGAACCGGTCTCGGCCAGGTCCGGCGCGCTGGTGCTCGGCTCCGCGGGGGCCGGTGCTGCCTCCGTGGCGGTCTCGCTGGGAGTCGCACTCGGCTCGGGAGTCTCCGAGGCCGGCGGCTTCGTGCTCGGGGTCTCCGAAGGCGTCGCCTCGGACGGGGTGTCGTCCTCACACACCGGAGCGGTCTTCGTGTCCTCGACGGAGTACTTGTCGTTGTCCCCGGCCTTGACGACGAGGCGGACAGTCAGCTCCTTGTCGTGCTTCGGGAGCTGGAGCGGCGTCTTCGTGCTGAAGTCGCGGCCGAACTGGGTCGTGGCAAGCAGATCGTCCCCGCCAACGACGGAAACGGTCACCTCGTTCGTGGCGTCGGCCGAGTAGGCCGTCAGGTTGAGCGTCACTTCGGAGCAGGTCACGGCCCAGGTGGGGGTGTGAGCTGCGGCCGGTCCTGCGGAGAGGACTCCGCCGGCCAGGCCGACTACCGCGGCGGCCGCGAATGCTCCCGCGCCGCGCCACGATCTCCTGGGTATGGTCATGGATTCTTCCTCCATATGAGTTCACCGCTGAGATGGCGGTGGGGCGCACAGTACTGCTCCCCGTCCCAGGGGGCGCACCCGCCCCATGACTCAGCTGTGCGTCAACCATGCCCAGATCACCGCTACTTGTGACATGACGGACACACCAGGATGGCCGGAAGCCATTGGGCTCACAGCCCTTCCGCCGGTCTGTGAGGGTGATTTCAGAGAGGCTTGTGCATGATGTGCAGCCCCACATAGCCCTCTGCGGGGTGGTTGAACCCCTCGGGAAGGGTCCCGATGACCTCGAACCCGAGCGAGCGGTACAGGCGGACGGCGTGGATGTTCGTCTCCACCACGGCGTTGAACTGCATCGCGCGGTACCCCGCCGTACGCGCCCAGTCCACCGTGTACTCGCAGAGGGCCCTGCCCACGCCCTGGCCCGAGTGCTCGGGGGCGACCATGTAGCTGGCACTGGCGATGTGCGAGCCGTTGCCCATGTGGTTCCTGTTCATCTTGGCCGTGCCCAGGACGATTCCGGCGTCGTCGACTGCGACCACCGTGCGGGCCGGCTCCGGGAGGAGCCACCAGCTCTGGGCCATGTCCTCGCCGAGTTCCACGGGGTAGGTGAAGGTCTCGCCTGCGGCGACGATGGCATGGAAGAACGGCGAGATGGCGGGCCAGTCCTTGTCGGTGGCTTCCCTGATCAGCATGGGGGCCAAGATGCCCGGGCGAACCGCCTCGCGCAATCTCTTTATCGATCACCGCGCCCTGGTCGGCGCAGTCCCAGCCTGACGAGCAGTCCTCGCCCGGCGCCTGGGCTCCAGCCGGGGCGACGGGGAGCCGGACCGCTCTGCCCGGTCGGCGTCCCCGTGCCGTCCGGCGCCGGCGGGGCGGCCGCCGGCCGGTCCCGTGCGGGGCGGACCGGAGCGGGGCGGATCGCGGGGTCGTAACCGGGTCGCGGAGCGGGGCGGAGTTCACGCGCCTGTTCCAGCTCCAGCGTCAGATTCACCCGGCGCCAGAGGATTTCGTCCGGGTCATCCGCCAGCATCAGCCTCGTCATGGCCTCCCTCCCGGAGACGGACCCCGGTCGCCCGAAGACGGATTCCGGCTGCATGCGCGCAAGGTAGGACCGCTCGTAGGGGTCCTCGACCACCTCCGCGAGCTGGACGGGATCCAGGGCGGAGGCCTGCAGGGCCGCGCGCGTCCACGGGTCCTCCGCGCGGCTCAGCAGGCGGTCGATCCTGCGTGAACGCCAGTTGCGCGCGCGCCAGTCCGTGCCGCCCTCCAGCATGGTCCGCATCCCCACCGGGTTCTTCCCGCCGATCAGATCGGGCTCTCTCGCGGCGAAGGCGAGAAGCTCGTCCACCAGATAGAGCCAGACCACCGCGCGGTAGCGGTTCAGATAGAACGCGACCGGCGAGATGCACCCGATGCGGGCCAGGCCGGTGAAGCGCACGGGCCTGACTCCGAGGAGCTCGGCGCCTTCCGCTGTGCCCGCCGTACGCACCTGGTCCCGGAGCGATCCGGGAAAGCCCGGCAGCCCGCGCAGCCGGTCGATCTCCTGCTGACGGATCCTGGGCCTCGCCCCTGCCGTCGCCGGCTCCGCACGGATCAGTCCCAGATGGACGGCGAGATCGAATTCGCCGCGCTTCAAGGTCAGTTCCTGAGCCGCGCGTCCGGCGGACAGGCAGCCGGGTACCGCCGCGTCGGCGGTGGGCGTGCGAGTGGCTTCCGTAACGGTCATGGCCGTCCTCCCCCGTGAGGTCGAATACTCTCTGTGACCACGGTAGCCGGGGGAGGAATCACCCGCAGGGCCTGTGGATAACTCGAGAAGCTCCACGGAAGACGCAGGTCAGAGGTGTCGAGGTGTAAGGAGCCCTACCGTGCCGTCACTCCGAGGTGCTCGCCCACCCGATTGACCAACAGGGTCATCTCATAGGCGACCGCGCCGACATCGGCCTCGGCGGCGGTCAGTACGCACAGGCAGCTGCCGTCCCCGGCCGCCGTCACGAACAGCAGCGCCTCGTCGAACTCCACCATGGTCTGGCGTGCTCTCCCCGCACCGAAGTGCCGTCCCGATCCACGGGCCAGGCTCTGCAGCCCGGACGAGACCGCCGCGAGGTGCTCCGCGTCCTCCCGGGCCAGGCTTGTGCTGGCTCCGGTCACCAGCCCGTCGTTCGACAGCACCAGCGCGTGCCGTATGTGCTCCACCCGGCTGGTGAGATCGTCTAGGAGCCAGTCAAGTCCCCGGTCCAGCGCCATGTGCTCGTCCTCCCCGTTCATCCGTTCCCCCGCCTACCGCGCAAGCCTTGCGTACGGCACTCCTACGGGCAAGCGCCTCTCCGCCGCGGGGGCGCTGCTTCGCGCCACCGCACGCCCGGCCCCGGGTGGGGCGGACGGACATCGGCGTGGGACACGGTGACCTTGCCGGGGCGCCCGCCTCAAGCCGGTCCGGCGGCCCGGCCGACCGAGTCGAGCAGCCGCGCTGTATGCATCCGCCCGGCGTACTCGACCATGCGGATCAGAACTTCCTTTCCCGAGGCACGATCACGCGCGTCGCACAGGACGACCGGGGTGCCCCGGTCCAGATCCAGTGCGCGCGAGACGTCGTCCTCGGCGTAGGTCCTCGCGCCCGTGAAGCAGTTGACCGCTACGACGAAGGGGATGCGGCGGTGCTCGAAGTAGTCGACGGCCGGGAAGCAGTCCTCGAGTCGCCGGGTGTCGGCGAGGACGACGGCTCCGAGCGCCCCCTGCGACAGTTCGTCCCAGAGGAACCAGAAGCGGTCCTGCCCCGGTGTGCCGAACAGGTAGAGCGACAGTCCGGAACGGATGGTGATACGCCCGAAGTCCATGGCGACCGTGGTGGTGGTCTTCTGGTCCACCCCACCGGTGTCGTCGACGGACTGCCCGGCCTCGCTGAGGAGTTCCTCGGTCCGCAACGGCCGGATTTCGCTCACCGCGCCGACAAGGGTCGTCTTGCCGACTCCGAAGCCGCCGGCGACCAATATCTTCAGGGCGAGGTCCCCGGAGTCCCCGGCCTCTTCCTGGTCCGTGCTGTCCACATGCTCGGAGGACATCGATCACTTCTCTCGCGAGTGCCGTCGGTAGGGGCGACAGCATGACAAGCAGAGGCAGCCGCCGATGACAGTGAACGGATTTTGACTCATGTGTCCGGACCGGTTCGTTCGATGTTCGGACGAGGTCGCAATCCGTCCTGAGTAGGTGGTGCGCACGACAACTACAGGAGCGCTCAGAGCGCCCGCAGGCCGTCGATCACCTCGCGCAGGATGCGCTCGTCGGGGAGTTGGGCGGGCGGGACGGGCCTGCTGACCCGGACACAGCCGGCTTCGAGCAGATCTCCGAGAAGCACCCGCACCACCCCCACGGGCAGATCGGCGTCGGCGGACAGTTCCGCGACGGACTGGACCTCGTCTCGGCACAGGGCGACAAGAGCACGGTGCTCAGGGCCCAGCAGCGCCTCGCCCGGACGGCCGTCTCCGTCATCGGCCGCCACGAGTGCGATCAGGTCGAACCGGACCCCACCGGGCCCCGGCTGAGTCCGGCCGCCGGTGACGGCGTAGGGGCGGACCAGCGGGCCCGCCTCGGCGTCGTACCACTGACTGCCCGGCGGTACGGAGCCGTCGCCCGGGGGCGCTCCGCCGGTCCCTGGCAGTACGGGACCGGTGCCGGACGGCGCTCCGCCCATGCTCCTCGGCGGCACTGCGCCCTCGCTCATCCGCACGTGTCCGTCCTCAGCCCGTCGCCGGCGGCCCGGCGAGCCTCACCGGGGTTGCGAGGTGTTCGCCCACCCGCTTCACCAGACGCGCCATCTCGTACGCCACGAGACCGATGTCCGAGAATGCCGTGCTGAGGACGGTGAGGCAGGAGCCGTCCCCGGCGGCGACGACGAACAGGAAGCCTTCGTCCATCTCGACCATCGTCTGCCGTACGCCGCCGGCCCCGAAGTGCCGTCCCGTGCCCTTGGCCAGGCTGTTGAAGCCCGAGGCCACGGCCGCGAGGTGTTCCGCGTCCTCACGGCCAAGCGCCAGAGAGGCGCCGACAGCCAGACCGTCGTTGCTCAGGACGACGGCGTGCCGGATTTCGGACACGCGGGCGACCAGATCGTCCAGCAGCCAGTCGAGTTCGCCCGAACCGCGGGACGCCCGTCCGGGTCTCTCGTGCACCGTCATGTCTGCTCTCCTTCGGTGTGCCGACGGAACGGGGCCACGGGTGCGTAGCCGCCGGAGGTACTGCTGCCCGGTGCCACGCCGCCCCCACGGGTCCATCCGTCGCGGTAGGCGGTCATGCGGGCTCGCGCCTGTTCGGGGGTGCGTCCGACCGTGGGCCCTCCGCCGGGGCGTGGCTCGCTCTCCTCCGGCTTCGGCTGCTCGCGCAGTTGGGGTACGAGGCTGGCCTGGCGGACGCGCCTGGGCAGCTCGCCGTCCTCCTCGGTGGAGCGCGGGCGCCGGTGCAGGGTGGTCACCGGGGCCGGTCCGGGCCGCGCCCCCTGCCCAGTGCCCGCGGCCGCACCCCGCTCGATGGCGGGCACGGCGGCCGGGGGCACTGGGCAGGGGGCGCGGCCCGGACCGGCCCCGGTGACCACCCTGCACCGGCGCCCGCGCTCCACCGAGGAGGACGGCGAGCTGCCCAGGCGCGTCCGCCAGGCCAGCCTCGTACCCCAACTGCGCGAGCAGCCGAAGCCGGAGGAGAGCGAGCCACGCCCCGGCGGAGGGCCCACGGTCGGACGCACCCCCGAACAGGCGCGAGCCCGCATGACCGCCTACCGCGACGGATGGACCCGTGGGGGCGGCGTGGCACCGGGCAGCAGTACCTCCGGCGGCTACGCACCCGTGGCCCCGTTCCGTCGGCACACCGAAGGAGAGCAGACATGACGGTGCACGAGAGACCCGGACGGGCGTCCCGCGGTTCGGGCGAACTCGGTGACCTGTTCCGTCTCGACCACCTCACCACCCGCATGAGACGGCACGCCGAGAGCCTGATCATCCTCTCCGGCGCCGCCCCGGGGCGCGCCTGGCGGATGCCCGTGCCGCTGACCGACGTCGTACGCGCGGCGGTCTCGGAGATCGAGGACCGAGGGCTCGGCATGGGCAGGGAACTGCTCGACGAGGCCAACGGCCGCATCGAACAGTCCGAGACCCTCGACCTCTTCGACAGCGACCGGCTCGGTCTCTTCGTGGTGAGCAGGCTCTCCGCCCGTCACCGCATCAAGGTCCGGCTGCGTACATCCCCGTACGGGGATGTACGCAGCCGGACCTTGATGCGGTGACGGGCGGAGAGCCTGCTCACCACGAAGAGACCGAGCCGGTCGCTGTCGAAGAGGTCGAGGGTCTCGGACTGTTCGATGCGGCCGTTGGCCTCGTCGAGCAGTTCCCTGCCCATGCCGAGCCCTCGGTCCTCGATCTCCAAGGCGTATCCGTTGCCCACGGGTTCCCCGCTGATCCGCACCTTGGTGTGCGGTGGCGAGAACTGGGCCGCGTTCTCCACGAGTTCGCCCGAACCGCGGGACGCCCGTCCGGGTCTCTCGTGCACCGTCATGTCTGCTCTCCTTCGGTGTGCCGACGGAACGGGGCCACGGGTGCGTAGCCGCCGGAGGTACTGCTGCCCGGTGCCACGCCGCCCCCACGGGTCCATCCGTCGCGGTAGGCGGTCATGCGGGCTCGCGCCTGTTCGGGGGTGCGTCCGACCGTGGGCCCTCCGCCGGGGCGTGGCTCGCTCTCCTCCGGCTTCGGCTGCTCGCGCAGTTGGGGTACGAGGCTGGCCTGGCGGACGCGCCTGGGCAGCTCGCCGTCCTCCTCGGTGGAGCGCGGGCGCCGGTGCAGGGTGGTCACCGGGGCCGGTCCGGGCCGCGCCCCCTGCCCAGTGCCCGCGGCCGCCGTGCCCGCCATCGAGCGGGGTGCGGGGCGGACGCCCCTGGCCCAGGGCCGTCGTCGTCCCTGGCCACCGTCGTCGTCCGGGTCGCGGCGTCGGCCAGGCCGGCCGGTGAGCCCTCCGGAAGCCCGCTCTGGAGCAGCGCGGTCGGCAGCAGGACCACGGCGGTCGTGCCCCCGTACGGGGATGTACGCAGCCGGACCTTGATGCGGTGACGGGCGGAGAGCCTGCTCACCACGAAGAGACCGAGCCGGTCGCTGTCGAAGAGGTCGAGGGTCTCGGACTGTTCGATGCGGCCGTTGGCCTCGTCGAGCAGTTCCCTGCCCATGCCGAGCCCTCGGTCCTCGATCTCCAAGGCGTATCCGTTGCCCACGGGTTCCCCGCTGATCCGCACCTTGGTGTGCGGTGGCGAGAACTGGGCCGCGTTCTCCACGAGTTCGGCCAGCAGATGGGTGAGGTCGGCCACCGCCGCGCCCTTCACGCCGGCGTCCGGCAGCGCCCGCACCTCCACGCGCGCGTAGTCCTCGATCTCCGAGACCGCCGCGCGTACGACGTCGGTCAGCGGCACGGGCATCCGCCAGGCGCGCCCCGGGGCGGCGCCGGAGAGGATGATCAGGCTCTCGGCGTGCCGTCTCATGCGGGTGGTGAGGTGGTCGAGACGGAACAGGTCACCGAGTTCGCCCGGGTCGTCGGCACGGCGCTCCATGCCGTCGAGGAGGGCGAGCTGGCGGTGGACGAGGACCTGGCTGCGGCGGGCCAGGTTGACGAAGACGCCGGAGATGCCGCTGGCGAGTTCGGCGCGTTCGACCGCGGCGTCGAGGGCCGCCCGGTGCACGGTGTCCAGGGCTTCCCCGACCTGGCCGATCTCGTCGTGGGGCGTCCGTCCGGGCGGCGCTTCGGCCCGCACGTCGATCTCCTCACCGGCACGCAGGCGCCGCATGGCGTGGGGAAGTTTGTGCCGGGCGATCTCCAGCGCACCGTCCCGGAGGCCGACGAGTTCGACGACGAGTCCGCGGCCGATCCGCACGGAGATCACCAACGAGGCGGCGGCGGCGAGGAATCCGAGCAGGACAGCTGCCCCCGCCGGGCTGAACAGCGCACGTGTGAAGGGGCCCGAGCGGTCGGAGGCGCGGGCGCCGGCCGGCGTCCCGATGGCCCTCAGCTCCGTGCCTACGGTCGCCACGTCCCGCTCCCAGGCGGCGGACGGCGCCGCCTGTGCGGCGCGGCGCCCGGGGGGTGCGGCCAGCACGCTGTCCTCGGCCGCCGTGAGCCGTCGGTAGGCGCTGCGCTCCGTGAGGACACGCCAGGCCTCACGGACGGTGGCCGGCAGATCGGCTCCGGCCGCCCCGGCCAGAGCCCGGCGGGTCGCCACGGCGCCGGTGAACAGGCGCAGTTGTTCCCCTTCGAGTCCGCCGGTCAGTACGGCCGACGCCAGCAGTGCCTCCTCGCGGGCCAGCATCTCCCCGCTCCGGCTCAGTTCGAGAAGAACACGGGCCTCCGCCCCGGTTTCGGCGTCCTGTGTGCCGGTCAGGGCCCCGAAGACACCGAAGGCCGCGGAGATGGCCTCGGTGTACCGCGTGTACGCGGTGCGCGTCTCCGCCTCGGTGGCCCGGGACGCTCCGGGATCGCCCTCCGACGGGTCCAGGATCGCGGTGCGCAGGCTCCGCAGTCGCTGCGTCCGGTCCAGGAACGTGCTCAGCCGGCCGGCGGCGCCCGCGGAGAGGATGCCGGCGTCGGCGACGGTGTGTGCGTCGCCCAGGCGCAGGGCTTCCAGTGCCGTGTCGGTGCGTTCTGCCCGCTGCTGCAGGGCTCCGGCGTGCCCGGCGCCGGGGGCGGCCAGCTGACGCAGTGCCGCAGTGCGTTCGCTCTGCAGCGCGCCGACGGCTGCGGCGACCGGGACTCGTACGGTGCTGTCCACGCGCTGGACCTCACGCAGGCGTGCCACGTCCTGCGCCGTGGTGACGGTGGCGAGTCCCCAGAGGGCGAGCAGAGAGACGACGGGCACCATCAGCAGTGAAATGATCTTTGCCCGTACGGTCCGGGGGCGGAGAGACCCGCGTCCCGGCACGGGCCCTGCGGGGTCAGGCCGCTCCGCCTCGGGCTCGGGACGTTCGTCCGCAGGTGGTCCGGCGTGTGCGCGCCGTCCGCGCGGCGGTGTCACGGACCGGCCGGCGTGCGCGCCGGGGCCCGGGGTCGTCGTACGGGGTGTACGCATGGCCTCCTCGTTCCGGGTGCGGAGCTCTGTGCCCCGAATCGCTGTGTACGGCGGATGAGCAGTGGCTGTCAGGTGGTGGCGGACTCGGCGGGCCGTTCGGCGGGGGCGGCCTCGGGTGCCCGGGTCGGGGCCGCTGCCGTGTGGAGCCGGGCCGGCGGGGAGAGGGCGACGAACGCCGAGGTCAGGAAGAGGTACGAGCCGAGACCGACGGCGAGCGGAAAGATGAACTGCATCACCGTGGCTCCGGGGAGTTCGGCTCCCGAGGGTGCGACCCGGACGGCGACCGCCAGCATTCCGGTGTAGTGCATGCTGCTCACCGCCGCGCCCATGACGAGCGACGCGATGGCCACGGCGCCGGGCGATCTGATGTGGAGTGCGGCCCAGAGGGCCGCCGTGGCGGCGACGACGGCGATGACGACGGAGACGGTCACCAGCAGCGGGTCGTAGGCGATGGTGCCGTGGAGGCGCAGTGCGGCCATGCCCAGGTAGTGCATGCTGGCGACGCCGAGGCCCGTCGTGAGCCCGCCGACGAAGAGGGATCGCGTGCGCTCGCGGCCGTAGCCGACGGTGAAGACCCCCGCCCCGACGACCAGCATGGCGACCAGCAGGCTGAGCAGGGTGAGCGGCACGTCGTAGCGGATGTCGGTGCCGGTGACGCCGAATCCGAGCATGGCGACGAAGTGCATCGTCCAGATGCCGGTGCCGAGGGCGGACGCGGCCGTGAGGAGCCAGTTGCGGCGTGAACGGCCGCTGGTGCCGAGCGCCCGCACGGTGCAGCGGAGTCCCAGTGCGGCGCCCACCGCTGCCATCGCGTACGACAGCACGGGGGTAAGCCAGCCGAAGGTGGCGTGGTCCAGGTGTCCCATGGATCCGGGACGCTAGCCCGCGCAGGGGCGCACACCAGGGGCGCATTTCGAAAGGTGCTGGGATATGACAGAGAGATGTTCCCGAACGATCAGCCAACGTTCGAACGGGTGCACCGCTTCATGCCGTTCCGCTCGGGTGCGGACTGCGCGATCATGACCGTATGGCTGACGACCGGACCCACGTCCAGGACTTCTTCTCCGCCCGGGCGGCGGGCTGGGACCGCCGTTTCCCCGATGACGGCCCCGCCTTCGCCGTCGCCGTCGGGGAGCTCGGTCTGCGTCCCGGTGGCACCGTGCTCGACGCGGGGTGCGGTACGGGGCGCGCGCTGCCGGCGCTGCGCACCGCCGTCGGGCCCGGTGGAACCGTTCTCGGGGCCGACCTGACGCCCGCGATGCTGGATGCGGCCCGGCGGGCGGGGAGGGCGGCGAACGCCGCGCTGCTGCTGGCCGATGCCTCACGGCTTCCGCTGCGGGCCGGGTCCCTCGACGCCGTCTTCGCCGCTGGACTGATCTCGCATCTCCCACACCCCGGGCGGGGGCTCTCGGAGCTGGCACGGGTGGTGCGTCCGGGTGGCCGGCTCGCGCTGCTCCACCCCATAGGCCGCGCCGCGCTGGCCGCACGGCACGGCCGGGCCCTTTCGGACGACGACCTCAGGGCGGAGCCGCGCCTCACGCTCATGCTGGCGGACGCGGGCTGGCGGCTGGACGCCTACGCCGACGAGGACAGCCGATTCCTGGCACTGGCGGTTCGGACCGGCTGAGCGGCCGCCCTCAGGTTCCCGAACACCCTCGGCCCCACCGTCCCGTCGGCCGCGCTCCCGATGATCACTCGGCCGGTGCGTCCGAGGGCCGACCGTGCGGCACGGGGCAACCGCGCACGCCCGGTGTGGGGAACGTGCCGAGCGCGGCCAGCTCGTAGCCGTCCGGGTAGCCCTTGATCTCCGGGTTCTGGCGGGCGTAATGAGGAGTCGAACGCGGCGGCATGAGCCGTACGGCGCGGGCCCTCAGGCGCAGTGCCCCGCGCGTCAGCCCCCGGGCGAGCGGCCCCGGCCGCTCGTACCGGAACGCCTGGAGCAGCGAGTCGTCCAGCAGAGCCATGCTCGCCTTACGGACCACGGGAGCGAGCGGTGGCGGGTACCAGGAGCCCATCAGGGCCAGGGTCGCGTCCGAGACCGCGCGGGCGCCCTCGTCCCAGCCGAAGTGCTCCTCCTCGTACGAGTCCAGCGCGCGCTCGAAGTCCTCGTACGTCTGCGGGACGTCCTGGATGCCCATCCGCGCGCCGAGCGTGCGGTAGTAGGCGGCGAAGGCGCGCAGTTCGTGGCCGGACAGCCTGCGCCATCCGTACGTGTCGAGCCAGCGCTTGGGGGTGACGACGAAGGTGCACAGCACATAGCGCATGTCGTCGTTGCTGATGTCGTAGCCGCGGTGCATCCGGTTGATCCGCCGGACGGCTGTGCGGCCCTCTTCGCTGTCGAAGCCGTGCTCGACGACGGCGTCGAGAAGAAGTGCGGTGTCGTCGTACCTCTTCTGTGAACGTTCCGTCAGTTCCGCTGTCTCGGCCAGTAGTCGGCCGATGCTGGGGACTGCGTACGTACGGTACAGGGCAAGTTCGAGAGCGCGGGTGATGTCCCAGGGGAACTCGTACGACACGGTGAGCCGGTAGATCTCCAGGAAGTCCCGCTCCGGGTCCAGCCGCTGGATCTCCTTCAGGCGTTCGAACCGCTTCACCATGCTGTTCCCCCCTCGTCGGCCGGAGTCACAACCCTACGTGTGCCGGGCGTGCCCGGCACCACGGCACGAGGGGTGCCGTGGCGCGCCCCGGTGGCCGGTGGCGTGCTCCAGTACGCGGCCGTTTTCGCTTGTCAGGGCCTCGACGGCAGGGTTACCGAGTAGTTAAGGTGCGCCGACGGACCAAGCGATCAGGGATGAGGGTGGGTGCTGTGGCTACGACGGACGACACGGTCGCCGACGACGACGCGCTGTTTGTGCTGACCGCGGTACTGCTGACGCCCGCGCAGTTCCCGAGCGTGCTCGGCGACGACTACGTGGCCGCGTGCGCCGCGCTCGGTCTGGAGCCGTATGCCGAGGGGTACGGCCTCGTGCTCGGTCAGGACAGCGACGGCGCCCGGTGGACCGTGGTCGTCGAGGACGTCTCGCTGGTGGCTGTCGCCATCGCCTCGTGGGACTGCGGGATGGAGTACGACCTCTCCCCCGACGACCGCTCGGTGGTCTGCGCGCTTCCGGGGTGGCCGCTCGCACTTTCGGTCGCGGCGCCCGGCGTCCCCGAGCCGCATGACCCGCTGCCCGGCCCGGAGGAGGAGGGCCCGGCACCGCTGACGCCGCCCGACACCGAGGTCTGGGGGGCGCCGCAGCGGCGCCTCGGCGCGGACGAGATCGCCCTGCAGTGGGCCGCGTGGCGCGAGCAGATCGACGACGAGACCGCGTTCGTCCGGCCCGAGGAGCCCGGCCCGGACAGCGAGGTCCCCGAGGGGGAAGCCCCGGAGACCGAGATTCCCGGCTGGGAAGCCGCGGCTGCAGAAGCGAGGAGCACGGCGGAGGCCGCCGCCTCCGGTCAGCACCCCGGCGTGCGCAAGGCACTCGAAGCGGCCCGGGCGTATGTCGAGTCTCCGCCCCCGCCCGGCCGGATCCGCTCCGCGTTCGCCCCTGGCGGGGCCCGCACGCTGCGGGCCGACGGCCCCGGCTGGTCCCTGGTGGCCAGGACCGACGACATCGCGTTCATCCTGCTGGACGAGGAACCGGGTGAGATCATGCCGGTCGGACGCGGCCCGGAGCTGCCGGGCCTGCTGAAGTCTCTCGACGAACTGGCCGTCCGGCCTTCCTGAGCCGTGCCGTACGGACGGGTCGTGCGAGGCACGCCCCGCACGACCCGTGTGTACTACACGCGCTCTAGTGGACGATGCGGCCCGACGGGCAGTTCCGCCTCGACCGCGTCGCCTGGCCGCACGATTCCGCCCGCCCTGACGACGCCCATGATTCCGGCCTTGCGGACGACGGTGCCGTCGTCCGCGCGGCCGACGACCTGCTTGAGCAGTCCGCCCTGGAAATTGTCGATCTGCAGACAGGGATTCCGCAGGCCGGTCACCTCGACGACGGCTTCGCCGCCGAGGCGGAGCAGCGTGCCCACGGGGAGCGAGAGGAGATCGATTCCGCTGGTGGTGATGTTCTCCCCGAGGTCGCCCGGGCCGACCTCGAATCCCGCGTCCCCTAGCTCGGCGAAGAGCTCCTGATGGATCAGGTGGACCTGACGCAGATTGGGCTGCGTCGGGTCCTGGGCGACCCGCGAGCGGTGTTTCACCGTGACACCGGCGTGTACGTCCCCCTCCACACCGAGTCCGGCGAGGAGCGTCACACTGCCCCTGTTCGGCTTGGTGAAGGAGTACTCGCCGTTGCTGCTGACCGCGATGACCGTGCTGTTCAGCGCCCTATCTCCTTGCGACTGATCCTGCGGAGCCTGCGCCTCTGCGACGGGTCGAGCATCAGGTACCCGACCGTGGGTACGCCGATGAGGACCAGCAGCGACCACCAGAATCCGATGAGCGGAATCAGGACGACTGCTGCGACTACTCCCCCGATGGCGATCTTTGCACCGTTCGACATGATCCGTGCCTCCTCCGCGGCCGGGGCCGCTCCTGATGAGAGAACGCCTGCGAACCCCCGTCGGTTCCGGCTGTGCGGCACAAGCACCGCGACGGTCTACCGGAGCGGCTCGCCGACCTCGTGCATGTGTTCCAGCGCCTGCCGGTAGGACTCGATGATGCCGGTCTCCGCGTACGGCATCCCGATCGAGGCACAGTGCGCCTTCACCAGCGGCTGGGCGAGCCGGAGGTGGGGGCGGGGCATGCTCGGGAAGAGGTGGTGCTCGATCTGGTAGTTGAGGCCGCCGAGCAACCAGTCGGTGAGTACGGCACCCTTCACGTTGCGCGAGGTGAGGACCTGTCGCTGCAGGTGACCCCAGCGGTCGCCTTCGGGGTCCGGCATCTCCATGCCCTTGTGGTTCGGGGCGAAGGCCATGCCCAGGTGGAGACCGAACAGGGCGTGGTGCACCAGGGCGAAGACGACGGCCTTGCCCGGGGACATGACGCTCAGGAGCAGCGTGGCGTACAGCGCGAGGTGACCGGTCAGCAGAAGGCCGGACAGCACGCGTTCACGGGCGGGCTGCCGCCGCAGGAACTGGAAGCCGTAGATCTTGAGCGCGATGCCTTCGAGGAGCAGCATCGGGAAGAAGAGCCGCGCCTGGTTGCGGGTGAGCCAGCGGGCGAAGCCCTCGCGCTGAGCCGCCTGCTTCTGGGTCCATACCAGGGCGCCCACCCCGACGTCGGGGTCCTTGTCTATGTGGTTGGGGTTGGCGTGGTGGCGTACGTGCTTGTCGTTCCACCAGGCCTCGTTCATTCCGAGGAGCAGATTGGCGTGGACGAGACCGACGATCCGGCCGGCCCTGCGGTCGCCGGTTATCTGGGCATGGCCCGCGTCGTGCCCGAAGAACGCCGTGCGGGTCCACAGGACGGCCAGCGGCAGGGCGAGGAACAGGTTCCACCAGGTGTCACCGAGGAACACCATGCCGGTGATCACGGCTCCGAGAGCGACGAGGTTGGCGGTGATCCCCGCCGCGTACCAGCCAGTGCGCCGTTCCAGGAGCCCCTGCCCCTTGACGGTCTTCAGGAGCGGTGCGAAATCACTTCCGGTGGCCGGCTGGGCCGCCGGACCCTCCGATCCGTCGCCGATATGTTGCGCAACGGTTGCTGCTACCGCCTGGGGCATGACGTCTCCGGTTTCTGGGCATCTGCGCTGACCTCGTCAAACGTACGGAGAGCGGGCCTGCGGCAGCCATGGCGCCATCACCCCGGTCATGCGGGGGAAATCCCCCTGTCCGGTGGTGTTGCGGGCTGTACCCCAAGCTTCAGAAGGCAGAAACGAGTGAGTTGGATCACTGTGCATTTCTCCCGGAACGGACCGTGGGTGGAGTACCCTCGGCGAACCCCGGGCTCACTAGTCAAATTTGAGGAATCTGACATCGCTGTGCACAGGCTCCCTGCGGCAACACTCAACGAGATCTCTGAACTGTCCCGCTGCTCCGCAGTCTTCCTCCCCGCGGATCCGGCCCGTACCGGCCTGATCGCGTTCTGGAATGCGGACGGTAGCACCCCTCCCGGTGAAGCAGGGAGTCCGGCGGAGCTGACGGTCGTCGGAGGCGACCTCCGCCCTTGTGCGGTCCCGGCGTTGCTCCTGCCTGTGCGGGACGCGCTGCCGGTCCTGACAAGGGCGCGGGCGGACTCCCGTTCGTCCCCTTCCGCGGCGTTCTGGGGCGCTGCCGGTGTCCTCGCGCTCCAACTCGTCGCGCGTGGACTGCTGCTGCCCGGGCTGAGCCCCACCGACCGCGATGCCTGGCGGGCCGGTCCGCTGACGGCGGACGACCTGGAGCGGATCCGGGTGCTGGCGGCCTCCATGCCGCCCGATGCTCATGCGGTGCCGCTCGACCCCGAGGCCGAGCCCGTGATGCTCGCCGAACCGGAGTCACAGTTGCGGGCGTTCCTCGACGCGGTGGTGGACGGACTCCCCCGCACCCCGGCTGGCGGCGCGGCCACGGGCACACCGGCGTTCGCCTCTCGCGAGGCGCAGCATCTGCCAGCACTCCGGCCGTGGGTGGCCGACGTCGCGGCCGGGCACGACGCGGGCGTGCGGCTCTCCCTCCGTGTCGAGGTCTCGGGACTGAGCGACGCGGACGACGCCGGCCACGCGCCCTCGTTCCGTGCCGTCCTGCAGATCCACAGCGTCCAGGACCCCGCCCTCGTGGCCGACGCGGCGGATGTGTGGGCCGACCGCTCCCCCGCAGCGTCGCTGTTCGGTCCGCGCGCCCGCATGGACGCCCTGCTCGCCCTGCGGCGTGCCGCCCGGGCCTGGCCCCCGCTGGCGCCCCTTCTGTCGGCCGCGGTTCCGGACGCGGTCGAGCCTGCCGACGAGGAGATCGCCGAGCTGCTCGGCCCGGCGGCCAGGGCCCTCGCCGCGACCGGCGTCCAGGTGCACTGGCCCAGGGAGCTGACGGGGAAGCTCACCGCACGAGCGGTGATCGGCCCGCAGGACGAGGACGGAGCGAGTGCGCGGACAGGAGGGGACACTCCGTCCTTCCTGTCGGCCGACGCGCTGCTGGCCTTCGACTGGCGCTTCGCGCTGGGCGGCAGGAATCTGAGCCGCGCGGAGCTCGACCAGCTCGCGGAGGCCGGCAGACCGCTGGTCAGACTGCGTGACCAGTGGGTGTTGATCGACCCGGAGGACGCCCGCCGGGCCCGCGGCACCCAGGACCGCAAGGTCACCCCCATCGACGCGCTGGGGGCCGTGCTGACCGGGACGACCGAGGTCGACGGGCGCCGGGTGGAAGTGGCGGCGACCGGCTGGCTGGAGCAGCTGCGCGAGAGGATCGCCGACCCCGAGTCGGGGGACCGCCGCGCGGTCGGACAGCCGGACGCGCTCGACGCGAGTCTGCGCGACTACCAGCTGCGTGGCCTCAACTGGCTGCACACCATGACCTCGCTCGGCCTCGGCTGCTGTCTCGCCGACGACATGGGGCTCGGCAAGACGATCACACTGATCGCCCTGCATCTGCACCGGCAGGGCATCGAGTCCGCTGCCGGGCCCACGCTCGTGGTGTGCCCCACCTCCCTGATGGGCAACTGGCAGCGGGAGATCGAGAAATTCGCCCCGGGGACACCGGTGCGTCGCTTCCACGGCGGCTCGCGCTCGCTGGAAGGCCTGGTGGACGGCGAGTTCGTTCTCACCACGTACGGCACCATGCGTCTCGACGCCGCGCGCCTGGCGCAGACGTCGTGGGGGATCGTCGTCGCCGACGAGGCGCAGCACGTCAAGAACCCGCACTCCGCGACGGCCAGGCAGCTGCGCGCGGTCGGTGGACGGGCCCGTGTCGCCCTCACCGGTACGCCGGTGGAGAACAACCTCTCCGAGCTGTGGGCGATCCTCGACTGGACGACCCCCGGGCTGCTCGGGCGGCTCGGTACCTTCCGCAATCGCTACGCGAGCGCGGTGGAGGGAGGCAACGACCCCGCCGCGGCCGAACGGCTCGCCTCGCTGGTCCGCCCGTTCCTCCTGCGGCGCCGCAAGTCCGACCCAGGAATCGCTCCGGAGCTTCCGCCGAAGACGGAGACCGACCGCGCCGTGTCACTCACGGCGGAGCAGGCCGGCCTGTACGAGGCGGTGGTACGCGAGACGCTCGACGAGATCTCCGGCGCGGACGGCTTCGCCCGGCGCGGGCTGGTCATGAAGCTGCTGACGGCGCTCAAGCAGATCTGCAACCACCCGGCGCAGTACCTCAAGGAGGAACAGCCGCGGATCGTGGACCGTTCGGGGAAGGTGGAGCTGCTGGACGAGCTTCTCGACACGATCCTGGCCGAGGGTGCCGGGGTGCTGGTGTTCACCCAGTACGTACAGATGGCCCGCCTCCTGGAACAGCATCTGGCCGCGCGCGGGGTGCCCACCCAGTTCCTGCACGGTGGCACGCCGGTCGCCGAGCGGGAGGCCATGGTGAACCGGTTCCAGGCGGGTGAGGTACCGGTCTTCCTGCTCTCGCTCAAGGCGGCGGGTACGGGGCTCAACCTCACCCGGGCCGGTCACGTCGTGCACTTCGACCGCTGGTGGAATCCTGCCGTGGAGGCGCAGGCCACCGACCGTGCGTACCGGATCGGGCAGACCCAGCCGGTGCAGGTGCACCGGCTGATCGCCGAGGGCACCATCGAGGACCGGATCGCCGCCATGCTGGCCCGGAAGCAGGGACTCGCGGACGCGGTACTCGGCAGCGGCGAGGCCGCGTTGACGGAACTGAGCGATGCGGAGCTGGCCGAGCTGGTCGAGCTGCGAGGGGGCGCACGATGAACGAGGGTTACGAGCCGGAGCGCACGTTTGCCGCCCTGCCGCCCGCACAGGGCCGGGGGTTCGCCTCTTCCTGGTGGGGGCGGGCGTGGCTGAAGGCCTTGGAGGACACCGCACTCGACGGTCAGCAGCTCAAGAAGGGGCGGCGGCTCGCCCGGGAGGGCGGGGTCGGCGCGGTCTCCGTCCGGCCCGGCCGGATCACCGCGGTCGTTCAGGACCGCGACTCGACGGCGTACCGCAGTGATGTGCTGCTCCAGGAACTGACCGCGGAGGAGTGGGACAGGTTCCTGGACATGGCGTCCGAGCGGTCTGGACACATCGCCGCCCTGCTCGACCGCGAGATGCCGCCGCACCTGGTTGAGGACGCGGCCGCCGCCGGCCTCGAACTGCTGCCGGGCATCGGCGACCTGGAGCCGGAGTGCAGCTGCGAGGCCTGGGACCACTGCCCTCATACGGGTGCCCTGTGTTACCAGGTGGCGCTCCTGCTCGACCAGGACCCCTTCGTGCTGCTGCTGTTGCGGGGGCGCGACGAGCGGCGACTGCTCGACGAGTTGCAGGTGCGCAGCGCCGCCCGCGCGGTTCGCGGGCCGGGTGACGGGGCGTCGGCCGGGAGACCGGCGAGCGGTCCGGCACCGCGCGGGGTGCGGGCCGACGAGGCGTACGCGGCGCGGGACATCCTGCCGCCGCTGCCCCCGCCCCCTCCCCTGCCGGCGGAGCCGGGCGTGCCGCCGTCGCTGGACACGGAGACGGATCCTGCCGGAGGCGTCGACCCCTCGGCTCTGGAGTTCCTGGCGGCGGACAGCGCCGCGCGGGCGTACGCGATGCTTGTGGACGCGCTCGCGGCAGGGCATGGACAACAGCCACTGGCAGCCGTGCTGACGCCGGAGCAGGACGCCGTGCGGCTCGCCGCCGACGGCCGGCCCGACGCCCGTCTCGCGGCCCGTCTCGGCGCGGTGGCCGGCCTCGGACCGGCCGGGCTCGACGTCGCGGTGCGGGCCTGGCGATACGGCGGGGCGACCGCGCTGACGGTGTGCGACGGGAAGTGGCTGCCCAACCCCGACGAACTGGCACGCGCCCGGGCGCAGCTCGCCTCCGCATGGGAGGAGGGTGAGGGCCCGCAGCTCCGTGCCGCCGACAACCGCTGGACCGTGGTCGGTTCCGCCGCACAGCTGCGGTACGGGCCCGACGGACGATGGTGGCCGTACGCCAAGGAGCGCGGCCGGTGGGTACCGGCAGGCCCGGCGGAGGTCGATCCCGCGGCCGCCCTGGCCGGGGTGCAGTCCGGTTCCTGAGGAGCGGGGCGCGCGGGTCGCCGGTGTGCCCTGGCCCGTACGGTCCTCCGCGGGGCGGAACCGTACGGGTGGGGCGGGGCGTGTTGTGCCGTAGACCGGACACACGTCCATCGCACAGGAGCACCGATGCAGCGCAGACGGATTCTTCAGAGCGCCGCGGTGACGGCCACCGCGGCGCTCCTTCCGGCCTCGGCCCGAGCCGTGGCCGCGCCGACCGCGGACACGGACTACCCAGGTGCCCAGTGGGCTCCGGCGTCCACGTCCAACTACACGGTGGCGGACCGCCCTTCGGAGTACTCCGTCGACCGCATCATCATCCATGTCGCCCAGCAGACGTTCACCGAGACGATCGGCATCTTCCGGAATCCGGCCAGTGAGGTGTCCGCCCACTACGTGGTGCGTTCGGGGGACGGGTTCGTGGCCCAGTGCGTGCGGGAGCGGGACGTCGCCTGGCACGCGGGGAACTGGGACTACAACACGCCCAGTATCGGCATCGAACACGAGGGCTGGGTCGACCAGCCGTCGTACTTCACCCACACGATGTACGAGCGGTCGGCGAGGCTCACGGCGGACATCTGCGACCGTTACGGCCTGGCCAAGGACCGCGCGCACATCATCGGTCATCACGAGGTACCCGGCAGCGACCACACGGATCCCGGGGTCCACTGGGACTGGGTGCGCTACATCCGTCTCGTCAATCTCGTCTGAGCCCGCCCCGGCGGGCGGTGGGCGGCGGGCCTCGAACGCCCCGGCGGACGGCGGGCGGTGGGGCCGGGAACGCCTCGCCGCCCGCCGGTGCGTCCGTCAGACCGCCGCGTTGCGCCAGACCGTCAGGTCCAGAGTCATGTACCTGCTCGGTGAGTCCTCCGCCGAGAAACCCTGCACCGTCACGAGTCCGATGTGGCCGCTGCCCGTGAACACGCAGACCTGACGACCCTTCGACAGCTTCTCGGTGTCGATGTTCTCGGTGAACCTCGTGTCCGCCCGGCAGGCCTCGAGCGAACCCACCTGGGACGGGTCGAGCAGCACCAGCTTTCCGTCGGTGCTCTCCGCGTCGAGGTATCCGCCCGTGTCGTAGGAGAGTTCGTACCCGGCGTCCTCACCCTCCTGGGGCCGCACGTCCTCGTCCGCGAGGGTCAGGTGGTAGCCGGCGGTGAGGTTGATGCCGTTGTACTCGGCGGGCTCGGGGTCGGGCTTCTCCTCCGCGCCGCCGTCCGAGGTGTCAGCGGGCTTCGCGTCCGGGTCCGGGTCCGGCGTCCCACCCGCAGTCCCCTTCTTCCCGTCCTGCGGCGAACTCCCGCTCTGTGTCTGCTTCTCGTCGTCCTTGCTCAGCAGGTACGCCGTGCCACCGCCTGCGATGCCGAAGACCAGTGCGGCCGCGAGCGCGATGAACAGCGCGCGTCTCCCCGCGCTCTTCTTCGGCGCGGCGGCCTGGTTCACGGGGGCGGGCATGGGACGGCCGGGCCCCGGATACGACTGCGGATGCGACGGCGACGGCTGCTGGGTGGGTGCGTAGGCGTGGCCCTGCGGGCCGGACGGCTGCGTGGCGTGGTACGGGTAGGACTGCGGCGGCCCGAATCCCTGGGGTGGTGCGGCGGCTGCCGGGGACGCCGGCGCGGTGGGAGAGTACGCCGCGCCCGGGGCGGTGGCCGGGGGCGGCGGGGTCTGGGCGGGAGCCGGAGCGGCCGCCCGTACGGTGATGTCGGCGGCCACCGGTGCGGGAAGCCAGTCCTCGGGACGGCGCAGCACCGTCTCCGCGTTCGCGGTCCGGCACAGTTCGATGATCTCGGCGATCGAAGGCCTGCCCGCGGGGTCCTTCGTGAGACAGCGGGTGACGAGCTCCGTGAGCCGCTCGGGAACCCCGGTGAGGTCCGGTTCCTCGTGCACGATCCGGTAGAGCACCCCGTGCGAGGTCCCCTCGCCGAAGGCCGGGACACCCGTCGCCGCGTACGCCGCGACCTGGCCGAGGGCGAAGATGTCCGTGGCCGGGGTGACCTTGCGCCCGGCGGCCTGTTCGGGCGCCATGAACGACGGCGTGCCGATGGTCACCCCGCTGCCGGTGAGAGAGGTCGCGTCGGCCGCGTAGGCGATCCCGAAGTCGATGACACGGGGCCCGTCGGCGGCGAGCAGCACGTTGGAGGGTTTCAGGTCGCGGTGGACGATGCCCGCGCCATGGATGACGTGGAGGGCCTCCGCCATGCCCGCGATCAGCAGGAGCACCGCCTGTACGGGCAGGGCTCCGTGCGTGGCGACCGCGTCGGCGAGGGAGGGGCCGGGCACGTACGCGGTCGCCAGCCAGGGCTGTGCGCCCTTGGTGTCGGCGTCGATCACGGGCGCGGTGAACAGACCCTGCACCCGCTGCGCGGACTGCACTTCCTGGGCGAAGCGCCGCCGGAACTCCGCGTCCTCACCGAATTCGGGGCGGATCACCTTGATCGCTACGGGCCGCCCGCCAGGTGTGTACGAGAGATAGACCTTGCCCATCCCGCCCGCGCCGAGCTTGGCCGCGATCCGGTATCCGGCGATCGTGGTTGGGTCGTCCCCCGCCAGTGGCTGGAAGATCTGGGAGCCGTTGCCCCGGTCCTGCTGCTGACCACTCATCTACTTGTATCTCCCCCGAAGGACACTGATGGCGAACGGCACCCTATCCAAGTGGAGGGGAACCTTCGCCTCCGTCTCGTCTTCGTGTCGGGGCTCCGGCGTCGCGCGCCTCGCCGGCGCGGCCGGTATCCGGGTCCCCTCCGCCCCCGACTGCGTCCGGAGTGTCCTGCTCGGACACCGGTGGGCCCATGGCCCCTCCGCCCCGCAGGCGTTCCAGGTCGGAGGCCCGGACCTGGATGACCAGCAGCGCCACCAGCGCAGCGACCACGGAGAAGACCGCGGCGGCGATGAACGCGCTGGAGACACCGGAAGCCAGTACCTGGTCGCCCCATGGCGCGGGGAGCTCACCCGTCCTGCGGAATTGCAGCTGCTGTGCAGGGGTCGCCTCGGCCAGGAAGCGGGGAATCTGATCCGTCGCCTCGTTGCGGCTGGCCGTACCGAACACCGTGACCAGGATGGACAGCCCCAGCGAACCGCCGACCTGCTGGGTGGCGTTGAGGACTCCGGACGCGGCCCCCGCCTCTCTCGGCGACACACCCGAGACCGCCATCAGGGTCAGTGACACGAACTGCATGCCCATACCGAATCCGAAGACCAGGATGGGACCGAGGATGCTGCCGAGGTAGGTGCTGTGGACATCGGTCTGCGTGAGCCAGCCGAGTCCCACCGCGGCCAGGATCGCACCCGTCACCATGAAGGGCTTGGGGCCCCATCGGGGCAGCAGCCGTGAGGCGAGACCCGCGCTGATCGCGATGATCGCGCTCACGGGCAGGAAGGCCAGTCCGGCGCGCAGGGGGCTGAAGTCGAGGACGTTCTGCACGAAGAGGGTCAGGAAGAAGAACATGCCGAACATCGCCGCGGCCAGGCACAGCATCATCGCGTAGGCGCCGGAGCGGTTACGGTCGCTGAACATGCGCAGCGGCGTGATGGGCTGCCTCGACCGGCGCTCGACGGCCAGGAAGACCAGGAGGAACACCACGGCGGCGCCGAAGGAGGCGAGGGTCAGGCTGTCGCTCCAGCCGTCCTCGGAGGCCCGGATGAAGCCGTAGACGAGCAGCACCATGCCCAGGGTGGACGTCAGCGCCCCGAGGAGGTCGAAGTGGCCCGGGTGCCGCTCGGACTCCTTGATGTGGCGAGGCGTTCCGAGGGCGATCAGCAGGCCGATCGGTATGTTGACGAAGAGCACCCATCGCCAGTCGAGCCACTCGACCAGCAGACCTCCGGCGAGCAGGCCGATCGCGCTTCCGCCCGCCGACACCGCGGCGAACACACCGAACGCCCGGTTCCGCTCGGGTCCTTCGCGGAAGGTCGTGGTGATGAGGGAGAGTGCGGTCGGTGAGGCGATCGCCCCGCCCACGCCCTGCAGGGCACGCGCCGCGAGCAGTTGCCAGGAATCCTGCGAAAGGCCGCCCAGCAGCGAGGCCACCACGAAGAGCAGCACACCGAAGATGAAGACTCTGCGGCGCCCGAGGATGTCACCCAGCCGTCCACCGAGCAGAAGCAGCCCGCCGAAGGTCAGGGTGTAGGCGTTGATCACCCACGACAGGCTCTCGGTCGAGAACCCGAGGGAGGACTGGATGTGCGGCAGAGCGATGTTCACGATGGTGACGTCGAGGACCACCATCAGCTGACACGAGGCGATGACGAGCAGGGCGATCCCGTTGCCGTGGCCCCGCTCCGGGGATCCGGCAACCGGCGCAGACTTCGCTTGCGATCCGGTCATAGCACTAGACGCCAAACAAGTCAGGGGAGAACGGAAACGTTCACTCATCGACGTTAGGACGGCCCCGACCGGACCGCCAATCGATCACCTGACAGACGCACATACGCTCGGACGCGCGATCGTTCGAGAACCCCGCCGGCCAGGGAAGGCCGGCGGGGTCCAGGCCTGGAGCAGGGTACGGGATCAGGTGAAGTTCACGTCGCTGCAGAGGAAGTACGTCTGATCCATGTGCGACGCCTGCCAGATCGTGTAGACCACGTGGCGGCCACTGAGACCCGAGGTGCTCACCGGGATCTCGTAGTTCTGGCTGGGGGCGTAGCTGCCCGTCTCCGCGACCAGCTGCAGATCGCCCCAGGTCAGCGCCTCCGTGGCGGGATCGAATCCCTGACGGGTGACATACACCTGGAAGTAGTCGGCGCCGTGACTGGCCTGGTCGTACAGCTTCACCGTGAAGTCACCGGCGATGTCCGTGGTCTTCCACGCGCCTACGCTGTCGAGGGAGTTGTACCGCCCGCTCTCCGCCCGGCCGCCGCTGCACAGCTGACCGTCGGGCACAGCGGCCGGGAAGTTGCCGCCGGATCCGTTGCGGTACAGCCCGTTCCAGTTCCACATGGCGTTCGGGTCGGCCTGCCACGCCTGCCAGCACATGGGGTCTTCCTGAGCCATGGCCGGGTTCTGGAAGTCGTCGCCCCAGCGCAGCCAGCAGCCGTAGTTGCGGGAGGCCGGGTCGACGACGGAGCCGTGGGCGCTCGCGGTGCCCGTCCACGGGAGGAGACAGAGGACGGCGGCGACGAACACGCCGCCCAGGCGCAGCGCCCAGCCGCCTAAATTGACGCGATCATGACAGATCATGGTGCGATCTCCATTTCGAGGGATTCGAGGGAGGTGGGGGGATCCACCGGCGTGGGAGCGCTCCCGCGCCACTTGGGCTTTGCCCCGCCACCCTTACCTCAAACATGCCCGAGGCGACATCACCAGTAATGCCGGCGGCCTCCGACCGCGTGCCCGACGGCACCCAGGAGCCACAGGGCGAGCCCGATCACGAGCAGGATGATCCCGATGGTCCACAGGACGCCGACGCCCGTCACCAGGCCGAGAATCAGAAGGATGGCTCCGATGATGATCATGACTGCCTCCGGAACGAACACCCCGTGCGGACATTCTGCGTATATATGAGCATATGCCTTCAGTGTCGCAACGCCCAGACCCGAGCCACATCCAGTTGCTTCTGTGAACATTCGGATCCCGCCGACATCGGCCTCGGGGCCCGTCAATCCCGGGGCAGAAGCGTTCCCAGCGGACCCAGGTCCAGGTTGAGGTCCTCGGGACGCACACCGTGCTGTTCACAGAGCTCGGCCATCCGCTGGTCGAGCAGCATGAGCGTGGTGCCGATCTCGTCCACCTGGCTGTCGGTCAGGTCCCCCTGGTCGATCCGTCGGATGGCCTGCCGCTCCATCAGCTGCCTCAGCAGTTCCACCACCGTCAGCACCAGGGCGACGAGATCACGCCCCAGCTGGTCCGAGTCGACGTCGAGTCGGGATGTGGTCACAGCGGGCCTCCGTCCGCCCAGGGAGCCGGAACGCGTTCGTTGACGGACGAGAGCAGTGCGTGGAGCGACAGCCGCACGAGCGGAACGTCCGCGATCGCGATCACCAGATCACCGCTGATCACCACGCCCGTTGCCAGGACCCGGTCCAGCAGATCGACGAGTGGCACCCCGATGGGCCCGCTCAGCGGCTCGGGGTTGTCCCAGGGCACCACCTCGCGCTCCATCTCTACACCTCACCGACGAAGGAGTACGGCACCCAGGGTCCGGAGATGTCGATCCCGGCCCCGGTCGCGTCCCGCAGCGCCCGGGTGAGCGCCTGGAGTTCGGCTCCGCGGTGCTCGGCCACGAGGTAAGTGGCGTTGAGCACCTGGACGCGGCCCTTCCCCACGAGTTCGGGAGCGTGCAGCCGCAGTCGGCGTCTCGCGGCGGCAAGGTTCCCGAACGCCTCATCCACCGTTTCGGCCAGCCGGAGGGCCTCCTCATGACGCTGTTCGCGCCTCGCCTGCACTCCTCGCTTGCGTTCCAGATAAGCCAGTCCGGCACCGGGAGCCGGACGGGAACGGGCGGCCGGCGCCTCCGGCCGGAGCGGAGCGGTGCGCGCGTCGGCCACCGGGGAATCGGCCGCGTAGACCTTCACTCCCCATTCCGAGTGGCCTGCCGTGCGCTCCAGAGCGGTGCTGAAGCGTACGGTCTCGTCGAGGAGAGCCTGGCGGGCCCGGTCCTCCCCGTGATAGAGGGTGGCGAGCGGTAGAGGGACGGTGGGACAAGACGCGGCGGCTGCCGACACCACGTCGTGGTGCGCGCGTGCGTAGCGTTCCAGCTCGTCCCGGTCCGACATACGGGCCTGCCACACCTCGTCGGTGAAATCGGCCGCCCGGACGGCCTGCACGATCGCGGTCAGCTCACCGAAACGCAGGAGTCGCAGCGGTTCACCCGCCGCGACACCCTGCAGGTCCGCGAACACTGCCGGGTCCGGTGCGTCGCACACCGCGAATACGTAGAGGGCGCTTCTCTCCGAAGGCTGTCCGGGTCCCCGCTCTGTCATGTGGTTCGATTCTCCCTGTTCATCATTTGTCCGACGCCTCGTCCGTCTTTGCCTCGAGCGCTTCCAGACGCTCGCGCAGTTCACGGTTCTCGTCCAGGAGGGAATTGCGGGCAGCGCGCGAACTCAGCGCGGGATCCGTCTCCCACCAGTCGATACCGGCCTTCTTCGCGGTATCGACGGATGCCACGAACAGGCGGAGCCGAATGGTGAGCAGCTCGATGTCGAGAAGGTCGATCTTGATGTCCCCCGCGATGACGATGCCCTTGTCGAGGACGCGTTCGAGGATGTCCGCGAGGTTGGTGTTCTGCGGCCCCGGAATGGGGTAAGCCTCCCGCCCGACGTCGAGATCGGTCACCTCGACGCCCTCCGTCCGCGTCGCTTCCTGGGGGCGGGTTCCTCTTCTTCCTCTTCCTCGTCTTCCTCTTCTTCGGGCTCTTCGTCTTCGTCCTCCTCCTCGGGCTCCTCGTCTTCCTCTTCTTCGTCTTCGTCCTCGGGTTCCTCGTCGTCCTCGTATTCCTCCTCGTCCTCCTCGTCCTCCGGCTCCTCTTCCTCCTCGTCCCCCTCCGCCTCCTCTTCGTCCTCGTGGTCCGAGTCCTCGGACTCCTCGTTCTCGGACTCCTCGTTCTCGGCTTCCTCCTTCTCCTCAGCCTCTTCATGCGTCATGACGACTTCCCCGTCGCGGATCTCGCCGCGCCAGCCCTCGGGTTCCTCATCGGTGAGCGTGACGAACCGCTGGAAGTGCTTGAAGTCGAGTCGCATGCGCCGGCCCTGTACCCGCCACAGGTTGCCGGTCTTCTCGAAGAATCCCGAGGGGTAGTACTCGATCACCAGGACGATCCGGGTGAGGCTCGGCGCCAGTTCGTGGAAGCTGACACAACCACGCGTGGAGCCCTTGGCTCCCTCGGAGGTCCACACGATACGGTCGTCAGGGATCTGCTCCTGGACGGTTGCTTTGAAGCCGCGCGAGGAAGGGCCGATCTTGACCTTCCAGTCGCTCGACATCTCCTCATCCATCGAGACGCTCTGGACGCCCTTGGTGAAGCTGCCGAATTTGTCATAACGCGTCCAGTGGTCGTACGCGTCCCGCAGCGGCACACCCACATCGAGGACCTCGATGATGTTCATCGATTTGCCCCCGCCGGACTGGCTCTTGCCCTTCCCTCCCCCGAACGCGTCCTTGGCCTTGTCCACGACCTTGTCCTTGACGTTCCCTGCCTTCTCCGAGACAAAGGCCTTCACCGGGGATTCGCCCTGCATCACGCGAGAAGCGATGGACGGCAGCGAACCCCCGTTCTCGGCCACGTCGGTGAGCTGACCCGTGAGACCGGTGAGCTTGTCGCCGGCCTTCTGTGCAAGCTTCTCGGTCTGTGCGCCGACGAAGTTCGAGAGCTCTCCGCGAAGGCGGTCCATGCCGGAGGCCTCAGCCTCGGGCTCGTCCTTGTCCGTCCTGGCCATAGCTGCCTACCTCCGCCGTGCGCCGCGCTGGGACGCGGCTCGCTTCGATGACGTCGCCTTCTTGCCTGAAGCGCTCTTCTTGGCCGACGACTTCTTGGCCGGAGCCGACTTCTTGGCGGGCGCTTTCCTGGCCGCGGACTTCTTCGCCGGAGCCGATTTCTTGGCCGCGGCCGTCTTCTTGGCCGGTGCCGACTTCTTCGCCGCGGACTTCTTCGCCGGTGCCTTCTTGGCTGCGGTCTTCTTGGCCGGGGCGGGCTTCTTCGCCGCGGACTTCTTCGCCGGTGTCTTCTTGGCGGCGGCCTTCTTCGCGGGGGGCTGCTTCTTCGCCGCCGCTTTCTTGCCGGCGGCTTCATCGGAGGACTTGCCCCGGCGAGGGCTCGGCCGCGGCTCCTCCGGCTCCTCCGGTTCCTCCTCGTCCTCTTCCTCTTCTTCCTCTTCCTCTTCCGGTTCGTCCTCCTCCTCTTCGTATTCGTCTCCCTCTTCTTCGTCCTCTTCTTCGTCCTCTTCTTCGTCCTCCTCCGGTTGCTCTTCCTCGTCCTCGTACTCTTCCTCGGGCTCGTCCTCGTCGTACTCGCCCTCGTACTCTTCCTCTTGCTCGTCCTCGTCCTCGTCCTCGTCCTCGGACTCCCCCAGCCGCGCCGTCCGGTCACTGAGGGCGTCGGCCAGCGAATTCATGCCCCGGTCCGCCACTGCCGTCAGTGCCTTCCTGCCGGAGTCGAGGACCTCGCCCTTCAACTGGTCCTGAAGCTCGGCGAACTGCGGCATCTCGCCCAACCGTCGAATGCCTTCGGCGGCGAGCTGGCGTGGCTCCAGGCCGAAGCGCCTGCCTGCCAGATAGGTCGCGACGGAGAGCGCCACGCGCCCCTTCTTCGTGCGACCGAGTACGTATCCGCCCACAACTGCTGCTGCGAGCGTCACCTTTGTCTGATCTTCCATGAGTAAGTCACCTTCGATGGTTCGGCGCAGGGCGGGCTTGTCCGACATAGAGCCGGTCGAGCAGCTCCGCCTCTTCCCGTTCGAACTCCTCCAGGCCGACGTTGCCGTCCTCGAGCTCCTGATTCAGCGCGGCCAGCTGGGCCCGGATCACGCCCGGGTCGTGCAGCTCGCGGTCGGCCGCGTCATTGACCTTCTCGGCGACCCAGATCACGCCACGGACCGGCGCGAGGGGCAGCAGGAGCAGGCCGGTGAACAGTCCCATGTCAGACCCTCGAGACCGTCGGCCGTGGAGCACGGGAGGGGACGAAGCTGTAGCAGGGCAGCGGCCCCGCGACGCGGAGCTCGACACGTTCGCGGTGCGCGTCGGCGAACCGCTGCGCCGTTGCCCGGAAGGCGTCGCTCTCCTTCCGGTCGACGAGAAACGACACGTTGAGCGCACAACCGTGAACCTCGGGCCCGGCGGCCACCTCGCGGGCCATGGGTGTGAGCTGGTGAAGGAGCTTCTTCCCGGCCTCGGCCGCTCGGCGGGACAGCGCGGTCGCCACGGCCTCACCGAGCCGGACGTTGGCCTCGTAACCGGGGCGGCGGCGGACCTCGTCGCGCAGCCGCCGTACGTTCTTCTCCTCGGCCACGACTGCGGCGAGCGCGTTCTGGGCGGGGAGCGCCTTGACGTTGATCTCCACGCTTCGGTCGAGGTGGTGGAGGATCGACAGGTGCTCTCTCTGCGATCCGGCCAGCTGGGCACGGACCGATGCCTCGTCCGGTGCGATCACTCCGAACCGCATGGGCAGCACGGGGCCGCTGTCCGAGAGGCGCAGAAGAAGATCCTGGTGCGCCATCAGATCCCGGCGACGCGCCCGCAGTTGCTCCGGGGCGTCGCTCACGACTGCGGTGACCCGCCCGTCACCGACCAGCCGCAGCGCGGCGGGAGGGCTGCCCACGCCGGTCGCGTCGGCCGGCAGCCTCGCTCCCGCCGGGATGATCGCGTACACGTAGACGCGGCTCTCGGTCATCGCTCACGCCTCCGCGCGTTGGCGTCGGCTCGCCCCGTCGCGGGCGGGCGCCCGGCGCTTCTTCGGCCGTTCTTCCTTCTCGTCGTCGTCATCGTCACCGCTGCCCACGGCCTTGCGGACGGAGTCACCGACGGACTCCGCCGCCTTGCGCACCTTGCGCTTGCCCATGGACTTGGCGGCGCGTCCGCCGAGGAGCTCGGGGATGGTGGTGCTGCCCGAGTCGCGCTCCAGGTCGAGCCGATTGCACGCCTCGGCGAAGCGCAGGTAGGTGTCCACACTGGCGACGACGATGCGCGCGTCTATCTTGAGGATCTCGATGCCGACCAGCGACACCCGGATGAACACGTCGATGACCATGCCGCGGTCGAGGATGAGTTCCAGAACGTCGTAGAGCGTGCCGGCCCTGGGCGGGCACGGGGCGACTTCGTCGGCGTACATGGTCGTGGTCATGGAGCGTCCTTCCGGGTGAGAGGCGAAACGGGTCATTCGTCGGCGGAGCCACGCCGGTAGCGGCGGACTCTGCTGTACTCCGTGAGTTCGCCCCGCTCGTCGATCTGCACCTCGTAGGAGGCCAGCAGGCTCGTGGTGTCCGGGATGCGGGGCACTTCGAGCACGTCGACGACGACGCACCATCCGTCGTCGTTCCGCCGCACCGCCGACACCCCCTCGGCGGGGTGGCAGATCAGTCTTTCCAGGCTCTCGCAGGCAGCACGGGCAGCGTGCTCGGGGCCGCGTCGGGACGAGGAGCGTGGGGCTGCCGTTTTCGTTGTGTGCCCGGATCGGGCTCGACGGTTCTCTGCCATGGAACCCAGTCTGATCAGAATCGGTTCCGCCGCACCTCGGCGGACGGGTGGGCGGCCGGAGAAGCTCACCCTTTCGCCGGTCCGGCGGGACGCACCGCCCGGGACGCGTGCACAGTCGTATGCATGAGTGAGAACCGTGGCCCGGACGGGCCCGAGGATGAGCACCTTCGGCCGTCCGGGGCCGACGACACGACCGTCGAGGCGCTCGGAGCGCTGACCGAGGCGTTGGAGGGGGTGGAGCGTGCGCGGGGGCAGCTCTACGGGTTCCACCAGCTCACGGGCGGTGCCGATCTGACGCTGGACCGGGCGGTCGAGCTGCTCCGGATGGGTGGTCACGCGGCCCAGGCCGACCTGGTGGAGCGGGAGATCCTGGGCCGCAACGTCATCCCCGGCTGCTGGACCTTTCAGATCGTCGAGGCGTACGACGACACGTACTACCGGCCGTTCGTCGCGGTCGAGGAGCGGGTACGCCGGGAACTCGTGGGTGGGCGGCGCCATCTCTACGAGGCGGAGCTGAAGGAAGCCCGCCGCACCCACGGCCACCCTGATCACACCGCGCGGCCCTGACGATGGATCCCGCAGACGCGCTGCGGCGGATCGCGTTCCTCCTGGAGCGGTCCCAGGCAGCCACGTACCGGGTGAAGGCCTTCCGCACGGCGGCGGAGGCGATCAGCTCCATGGACGGCGAGGAGGTCGCCCAGCGGGTGGCGCACGGTTCGCTGGAGACGGTGCGCGGCATCGGGCCGAAGACGGCCAAAGTGATCCGTGAGGCGGTGGAGGGCGCGACGCCGGGGTACCTCGAAGTGCTGGAGGAAGAGGCGTCCGCACCGTTGGCCTCCGGCGGTGAGGCGCTCCTCGCGGCCCTCCGCGGTGACTGCCACATGCACTCGGACTGGTCCGACGGGGGCAGCCCGATCTCGGAGATGGGCCGGACCGCGGCCGAGCTGGGCCATGAGTGGGCGGTGCTCACCGACCACTCCCCCAGGCTGACCGTGGCCAACGGGCTCTCGACCGAGCGCCTCCTCGATCAGCTGTCCGTCGTGGCGGAGCTCAACGAGCGGTGGGCGCCCTTTCGTCTGCTCACCGGAATCGAGTGCGACATCCTCGACGACGGCTCGCTGGACCAGGACCCCGAGGTGCTCGAGCGGCTCGACGTGGTGGTCGTCTCCGTCCATTCGAAGCTGCGCATGGACGCGCGGGCGATGACGGAGCGGATGCTCGCCGCCGTGCGCAATCCGCACGCCGACATCCTGGGTCACTGCACAGGGCGGCTCCTGGGCGGGAAGAAGCGTCCGGAGTCGCAGTTCGACGCGGATCGGGTCTTCGCGGCGTGTGCGGAGGCCGGGACGGCGGTGGAGATCAACTGCCGCCCGGAGCGGCTCGATCCCCCGCGCGCCCTGCTGCGGCAGGCGGTCGCGTCGGGTGCCCTGCTCTCGAT
This sequence comes from Streptomyces sp. QL37, assembly GCF_002941025.1. Lineage (NCBI taxonomy): Bacteria > Bacillati > Actinomycetota > Actinomycetes > Kitasatosporales > Streptomycetaceae > Streptomyces > Streptomyces sp. QL37. The sequence continues at coordinate 210,793 of NZ_PTJS01000001.1, forward strand.
CGACACCGACGCGCACGCGCCGGGGCAGCTGGACTGGCAGATCCACGGGTGCGCACGGGCGGAGGAGTGCGGAGTTCCCGTGGACCGTGTGGTCACCACCTGGCCCGTCGAACGGCTCCTGGAATGGACTGCGCGGAAACCCCGCCCGTAGGGCCCCGGGCGGGGTGCGTCCGTGTGGACAGGCTGGTCGCGGACGTTCGGCGTACAGTCGATCACGGTTGTCCGTGTGACTCCGGGGCATGCCGGGGCAGGAGGAAAGCCATGTCACGTCAACGCACAGGACCTGCACTTCCGCGAGGACGCGGCGCGCTGTCCACAGGGGTCATCGGCTACCTGCGGGACGACGGCGTTCTGCCGGACCCGGATGCCGCCGGGGCCGCCGAGCCCTACGGCGACGACCTGCAGCTCGCCCTGTACGTCTGCTACGAGCTGCACTACCGCGGGTTCAGCGGCGTACGCCCCGAACTCGAGTGGGATCCGCCGCTCCTCGCCGTACGCGCAGCGCTGGAAGACCGGTTCCTGACGGCTCTCCGGCGCGACGCCCCGGTGCGCGAGAGCCTGGACGAGGTCCTGGACGCCCTCCTCGTGGAACCGGTCCGTGGATCCGGCGTCTCGTGGTTCCTCCAGGACCGGGGCGAGCTGCGCCATCTGCGCGAATACGCGGCGCAGCGTTCGCTGTACCACCTCAAGGAGGCCGACCCGCACGCCTGGGTGCTGCCACGGCTCAGCGGCCGGGCCAAGGCGGGCATGGCGGCGATCGAGTACGACGAGTTCGGCGCCGGCCGCGCGGACCGCGTCCACGCTCGCCTGTTCGCCGACCTCATGACGGATCTGGGCCTCGACACGACGTACGGCCGCTATCTGGACGAGGGCTGCGCACCCATGCTGGCCCTGGTGAACCTGATGTCGCTCTTCGGCCTGCACCGTCGGCTGCGCGGGGCGCTGGTGGGTCATTTCGCCGCTGTCGAGATCACCTCCTCCCCCGCGTCGCGGCGCCTCGCCGACGCCATGAAGCGCACCGGCGCGGGCCCCGCGGCCGAGTTCTTCTACACCGAGCACGTCGAAGCGGACGCTGTGCACGAGCAGGTGGTGCGCCGTGAGGTGATCGGCGGTCTGCTCGAGGACGAACCCGAACTGGCGGACGACATCGCGTTCGGGATCACCGCTACGTCGTGTCTCGAGGACCGGCTCGGCGACCGGCTGCTCACGGACTGGCGGGCCTGAACCGCCGCCCCTGGTCCGCACCGCAGGCGAAGCACCGAATGGAGTCGCAGATGTCAGCAGACATGGCCGAGGTCACGCGTGACGCCCGCTTGATGACCCTCCCCGGGGTGTACGCCCCCCAGCACGACACTCTCCTGCTCATGGCGGCACTGAACCGGGAGGACATCGGCCCGGGCACCGAGGTCCTGGATGTCGGCACGGGCAGCGGCGCCCTCGCCCTGCACGCTGCCCGGCGGGGAGCGCGGGTGACGGCCGTGGACGTCGCGTGGCGGGCTGTGGCGACGGCCCGGCTGAACGCGCTGCTGCACCATAGGCGCATCACCGTGCGGCGCAGCGATCTGCTCTCGGCGCTGCCCGGCCGTTCCTACGACCTGGTGATCTGCAACCCGCCCTACGTGCCGTCCCCCCTGGGGCGGCTACCCGGGCACGGTGCGGCACGTGCCTGGGAGGCCGGGCGCGACGGCCGGGCCATCCTGGACAGGATCTGCCGTACCGCCCCGGCGGCGCTGCGCCCCGGAGGGCGCCTCCTCCTCGTGCATTCCGGCCTGTGCGACAGCGAAGTGACCCTGCGACACCTCGCGGATGCCGGGATGCGGGCTCATGTCAGTCACCGCGCCCTGGTGCCCCTCGGGCCCGTGCTGCGCTCCAGACTGCGGTGGCTTCGGGCGACGGGGCTGATGGACGAGGAAGAGACGGCGGAGGAACTGGTGGTCATCCGTGCCGAACAAGCCTGAACGCCCGTGCCGGATCACCCTCGGCGACGAAGGCCCGCTTCTGGTCGAGGGGCCCGTGGAAGTCACGTGCGCGGACGGCAGCGTGGCCACCTCCGACCGGTTCGTCGTGGCCCTCTGCATGTGCCGGCGCAGCCGGATGTACCCGTGGTGCGACACCAGCCACCGGCGCAGGACGCGGCCCGGCGAGGGACCTCACCGTCCGGCGGACTGACGTTCCTCACTCGCCGGCCCGCAGACGGAGCTGCGTCGCGCCGCGCAGCCTGCGGGACACCTCCCGCAGCCGGGGGTGGCGTTCGTGGGCCTCGGCGGAACGGCGGTCCAGCTCCTCGGCCAGGCGCTCGGTGCGCTTGTCGATGTCGAGTTCGTCGAGGATGCGGTCGACCTCCGCGAGCAGGGCGCCGTGCAACTGCCACTGCCTCGGGTGTTCCTGGACGTCCTCGAGCAGCAGATCCGCCACGCGGTCGCGTGTGGCGCGACTGCGGGCAAGCGCGTCGGCCAGGCGGTCCTCGGCCTCCTCGCCGCTCTCGGCCATCGGTGTGGTGATCATCAGGGCGAACCCCTCGATGGCGTCGGACATGTGTCCGAAGAGCTCCCTGAGGTCCGTGGCCACGTCCTCGGGGAAGAGCGCCTCGTCGGTGCGCGCCTTGGCGAGGTCGGTCAGCGTGCGGGTCAGGACGCGCAGGACGACGGCGCAGATCTCCAGCGTGTCGAGCCCGGTACGCAGGACGACGCGGTAGAGCAGCCCCTGCTTGACGCGGGGGTTGAGCATCAGGCTCTCCTCGGCCTGCCTGAGGGACGCGTCGACCTCCACGATGTCGTGGTCCAGACGGCGGGCCTCGTGCAGCCTGGCAGCGGCCTCACGCACGGGGTGGTTGCCGCCGATCTCATCGCCGAGGGCCCGGAACATCTTGCCCATCCGCTCTCCCATGCCGCCGATGGAGGCCCCCGCCGACTCGACCCAGACGGGCGGTGCCAGCAGGAGGTTGAAGAGCAGGCCGACTCCCGCGCCGATCAACGTCTCCAGCACGCGCTCCCACGCGGTGTCCGCGACCTGGGAGACGCCGAGGACCAGCATCGCGCTGATGGCCACCTCGGGCACGAACTCGTTGACCCGTACCAGCCGCCCGATCAGCAGGGAGGTGAAGATGGTCAGGCCGAGGGTCCACCAGCTCAGGCCCACCAGGGAGCTGAATCCACTGGCGATCAGGACTCCGACGACGACGGCGTTCACACGCCGGATCCCGGTGGTGAGTGTGGCGTAGAGCGTCACCTGCACCACGAGGAGGGCGGTCAGCGGGGCGGTGAGCGGCGCGGGGTGCGGCTCGGGCAGTACGGCCTGGGCCACGGCGAAGGCGATGACCGCCGCCGCCGTCGACCGCAGTGTCTGGGCGGCGGCCGGCTCGGTGGTGCGCTGGACGAGTTTGACGACGGGTTCGGGCGTGGAAACTGCAGGCATTCCTTGACGGTGCCCCGTTGCACGCCACCGCAGCGCTTCGAGGGCCGGTCGGACTCCGTACGGACGTACGCGTGCCCCCATCGGCGCCGGCCTCGCGCGCACGGCCGCCCGGAGAGAAGGTGGATACATGGCTATCTCACTCACACCCCCCACGGAGACACCTCCGGCCGAGGGCTGCATAAGCGAAGCGCACGTCGAACGCGCCGACGGAGGGATCTGGGAACACCCGGTCTTCTGGGCAGCGGTGGTGCTGCTGGGCTCACTCGTCGTCGCCGGTTACTTCATCGCGCGGATCTTCGGGTTCACGTGAGCAACCGCCGGACCCTGGAGGCGCTGCTGGAGCGGCACGGCACCACGTACGCCGCCGAGGCGGGCATCCGTCTGCGCGACACCCCCCAGCCCCTGTACCAGCTGCTCGTCCTGAGCCATCTGCTGAGCGCGCGGATCCGCGCGCAGGTGGCGGTGGCCGCGGCACGGGCGCTCTTCTCGCACCGGCTGCGCACTCCGCGCCGTATGGCCGATGCCACCTGGCAGGAGCGCGTCGACGTGCTGGGCGAGGGCGGCTACCGCCGCTACGACGAACGGACGGCGACCCAGCTGGGGGACGGTGGCCGGCTCCTGCTCGACGAGTACGGCGGTGACCTGCGGCGCCTGCGCCGGAAGGCCGACGGCGATACGGACACGCTGCGCGCCGGGCTCCGCCGCTTTCCCGGCATCGGGCCGGCGGGCGCCGACATCTTCCTGCGCGAGATCCAGACGGTGTGGCCCGAGGTGTCGCCCTACCTCGACGCGAAGGCGCTCCAGGGAGCGGAACGGCTCGGCCTGCCCACCACGCCGGACAGGCTCATCCGGCTGGCGAAGGGCGGGGACCCGGCCGTACTCGCCGCGGCACTGGTGCGGGGCGCGCTGGACAAGGGCTGAGCGGGCTCAGCCGGCCGGCCGCCGCTTGCCCGGCTTGGTGGAGCGACCTTCCACGAGCGCGCGCCGGATCTGCGCGGCGGTCGCACGGGCGTGTTCCGAGGTGGCCGTCCGGTCGGCGACAGACGTGACGAAGCGGTGGGTGGGGCGAAGACACCGGCCGCACGGTGTGTCGGTGGTGATCAGGTAGCCGTCCTCGCACTGGGGATCGGCGCAGCGGCCGGGGCTCACGAGCGCCTCGGCGATCTCCTGCGGTGCCCAGCGGCGGCGGCCGTCCTCGTCCTTCTCGTGCAGGGCGTGGGACCAGCGGACGTTCCACCTGCGTTCGAGCCGCTCCAGGAGCTGGTCCGGGGTGCGCCGGGAGAGCTCCTGGTGGATCAGATCGTGCACCGTACGGGGATGGCGGTGGCCGAGCGCCTGGACCAGCGGTTGCGGGAGGGCCTGGAGGATGTAGGTGACCGGATCGCCGGCCGCGCGTTCACGCCACCTGCGGCAGGTGCAGGTGCCCTCGGCGGGCAGGGCCCGCTGGCAGCGTCCGCAGCGGCCCCGGCACTCGGCGCACAGTCCGTCGTCGAGCCCGTCCAGATGGGGCGCGGGGGCGCGGCCGCAGTCGCGGCAGCAGGCGGCGCAGGGGCCGCAGAGGCGCTCGTCGCCGAGTTTCGTCGTCCACTGCCGCTGCTGGCAGCGGCAGCACAGGACGTTGTTGCAGTACTCGTGGTGGGCGGCGCCGGAGTGCCGTCCGGGGGGCGGGAATGACATGGATACGTTCTCCAGGTGCGTGGCGTGGATCGGTCAGGTCCAAGCCATGTCGACGTAGCGCGCGCAGGGGCCCTCGGGGACGACGGTATCGCCCTCTCGGGTCCCGCACGGCACTGTGCCGCGATCGGTCGACATTCTCCCGCACCCGGACGGTGCGTGTGGGTCAGGGCCTCAGGCCGCTGACCACGTTCGCGGTGGCGGTGATCCCTTCATGGATGGTGGGGGCCATGCTCGTGCTGGCCAGCAGGAAGCCGAGCAGCGCACAGACGATCGCGTGCGACAGCTTGAGTCCGCCGTTCCGCAGGAAGATCGCTGCGAGGACCAGCAGGAGCAGCACCACTGAGATCGAAATGGCCATGGCCAACCTCCTCCGCCGCGCCGGAATTGCGGCATTCGGCCGCCAGTGTGGCGCAGCGGGGAGGCCGTCCGGCGCACTGGCGTGTCGGCCGAACGGGTGTTGACGCACGGTGACCGGATACGGCTGCCGGGGGCGGTCAGCCGTTTCGGCGGCCGTCGGCCTCGTGGCGGCGGAGGAAGGCCTCCAGCCCCGCGAGATCGTCGGTGTTGAGGTGGTCGACGCCGGCCGCGACGAGCTCGGTCCAGACGGCGTAGCGTGCCGGGCCCGCGAGGTCGGGCGTGCCCCAGAAGCGGACCCGTTGCCCGTTCGCGTGGGCCGACGCGACGAAGGTGCCCAGCCTGTCACGCTCGGCGGCGGGGAAGGGGCCGGTCCCCTGCCAGCTGAAGCTCGTGGCCCAGTTGCCGCTGATGAGCGGGATGAAGGAGGCGGGGGCCTCGGTACCCAGGTCCTCCGGGCGGCCGTCGTAGAAGGCGTACCGGGTGGTCTGCTGCTCCATCGGGAGCCGGGCGGCCCGGTCTCCCGAGATGACGGGGGTGACCGCGCCGGTGCGCACCCGGCCATGGACGGAACGCGTGAGGATCGGCCGGTAGCGGCGGAGCACCCGGTCGAGTTCGAGGTAGGCGGCGGCCCCGTCGGTCTTGATGTCGATCAGCAGCTGCAGCGGGCCGGGGTGTCCGACGTGGACGGCGCCGTGGTTGGCGCGGACGCGGGCGAGCAGGGGGTCGAGGTAGAGCGAGACGAGGGTGCGCGCGGGGTCGAGAGTCTCGGCCTCGTGGGCGACGAGCAGTTCGCCGTCGACGAGGAAGATGTCCGCCTCGACGCTCGTGAAACCGTGCGCGAGCGCGTCGTGGAGGGGGCGCGGGTGCAGGTAGTCGTTGTGGGCGTGGGCCCGCATCAGCGGCCGGGGACCACGGGGGCGTGCGGTCGTGGCGGGTGCCGCGGCGGCTGCCTGGGCGGGGATGAACGCGCCCGCGGCTGCGGTGGCGAGGGCGGTGGTGACGACTCTGCGACGGGTCAGGTGTGCCATGGGGTCTCCCTGAAGCGGTCGGGCGGGCAGAGCGGGCGGGGGGACGCGACGATTATGGAGGCGGGGACGGACCGGCAGGCAGGTACCTGCCAAGAGTTGGAACGTCCTTCGTCCTCGCGTCGGTTGCGCTGCGCCTGCTGTTCCCCTGCCCACCGCTCAGGTCGTCCGGAGGACATGACAGGGCGGGGGCACGTGGTCACGTGCCCCCGCCCGTTGCCGGCTCACGGAGCCGGAAGCTCCACCAGACCGGCTACGGTCTCACGGTGGCGTCCCGCGGTGCCGTACGCGATCGAGTCGGCCTTGGCCCGCTTCAGGTACAGGTGCGCGGGGTGCTCCCAGGTCATCCCGATGCCGCCGTGCAGCTGTACGCATTCCTCCGCGGCGTGCACCGCGACCTTGGAGCAGTAGGCCTGCGCCACGGCCACGGCGAGCGGGGCGTCAGGGCTGTTGGTCGCCAGCGCGTCCGCGGCGTTGCGGGCGGCGGCGCGCGCGGAGACGACCTCCAGCCAGAGCTGGGCCATCCGGTGCTTGAGCGACTGGAACGAGCCCACCGGCCTGTTGAACTGGTGGCGTTCGCGGGTGTACCGGACGGTCTCGGTCAAGCACCACTCGGCCAGTCCCAGCTGCTCGGAGGCGAGGAGCCCGGCACCGGCGAGCAGCCCCTTGCTCACGGCGGCGGCCGCCGGGCCGGCCTCCGCGAGCAGGGTGCCGGTGGGACCGGTCAGGGTGACCGTGGCGAGCGGGCGGGTCAGGTCGAGCGGGACGAGCGGCTGGACGGCGACACCGTCCGCGCCGGTCTCCACCGCGTACAGGCCTTCCGCGGTCGGCACCAGAAGCACGTCGGCCGCAGCCGCCTCCGCGACACCGGTCACGGTCCGCTCCAGGGTGCCGGTCATCGCGGCGGCCCCGTCGGCGGGGGGCGTGGCGAACGGCAGGGCGAGCACGGCGATCCGGCTGCCCGCCGCCAGCTCACCGAGGAGCCCGGCGGCCGGGCCGCCGTCGGCCGCCAGGGCGAGAAGGATCTCGGTCGCGACGACCGCGCTCGTCAGGTACGGCGCCGGGGCAGCGCTGCGGCCGAGCTCCTCCATGACCACGGCGGCCTCGCGGTGGGTGGCACCCTGCCCGCCGAGCTTCTCCGGGACCAGCAGCCCAGCCGCTCCGATCCCCGCGGCGAGCGATTCCCACAGCCGCAGGTCGTGCGGCGTGTCGGACTCGATCCCGGCGATCACCGTCGGCGCGTCGGCACGGTCGGCGAGCAGCGAGCGCACGGCTGACCGCAGGTCCTCCTCGGCTTCCGAGTAGAGCAGGTCGGGTGCCTGGGCGGCTTCGTTCTGTGCGGTCATCGGGCAAGATCCTTCCAGGCGACGTCCTTGTCGTTACGCGGTTCGGCGGGCAGACCGAGGACACGCTCGGCGACGATGTTGAGGAGGACCTCGCTCGTGCCGCCCTCGATGGAATTGCCCTTGGACCGCAGATAGCGGTAACCGGCGTCCCGTCCGGTGAAGTCGACGAGGTCCGGGCGGCGCATGGTCCAGTCGCCGTACAACAGGCCTTCGTCCCCGAGGAGTTCGACCTCGAGTCCGCTGATCTCCTGGTTGAGGCGGGCGAACGCGAGCTTCATGCCGGAGCCTTCCGGACCGGGCTGTCCGGCGACGAGCTGCTGCCGCAGCCGTTCACCGGTGAGCCTGGCGACCTCGGCCTCGACCCACAGGGTGAGCAACCGCTGGTGGAGGTCGTGGGTGCGCAGACCGGGCTGTTCGCGCCAGGTCTTCGCGACGGTGCCGATCATGCCTCCCTCGCGCGGGATGCGGGCTCCGCCGATGGACACGCGCTCGTTCATCAGGGTGGTCTGGGCGACCTTCCAGCCGGCACCGACCGGACCGAGCCGCCTGTTGTCCGGGATGCGTACGCCGGTGAGGAAGACCTCGTTGAACTCGGCCTCGCCGGTGATCTGCCGCAGTGGCCGCACGTCGACGCCGGGGTCGGTCATGTCGCAGATGAAGTAGCTGATGCCGCGGTGCTTGGGTACGTCCGGGTCGGTGCGGGCGATCAGGATCGCCCAGCGGGCCACATGGGCGCTGGACGTCCAGACCTTCTGCCCGTCGACCACCCAGTCCTCGCCGTCGCGGACCGCGCGGGTGCCGAGCGCGGCGAGGTCGGAACCGGCTCCGGGCTCGCTGAAGAGCTGGCACCACACCTCCTCCCCTACCCACAGCGGGCGCAGGAAGCGCTGCTTCTGCTCCTCGGTGCCATATTCGAGGACGGTCGGGGCGGCCATGCCGAGGCCGATGCCGATGCGGCGGGGATCGTTGTCGGGGGCGCCGGCGGCGGCGAGTTCGGCGTCGACGACGGGCTGCAGGGAGCGCGGCGCGTCCAGGCCTCCGAGCCCGGCGGGGTAGTGCACCCAGGCCAGGCCGGCGTCGAAGCGCGCCTTGAGGAAGTCGGTGCGGTCGGTGGTGGCCGGCGGGTGTGCCGCCAGCAGCTCCTGGGTGCGGCGACGGATCTGTGCCGCGTCGATGTCGGTGCTCATCGGGTGCCTCCTGACGGCAGGACGACGATACGGCCGGTGCTGGTGCCGTCGGCGACCCGTTGGACTGCCCGTGCCGCCTCGGCCATGGGGACGCGCTCGCTGATCAGCGGCTTGATGACGCCCTGCGCCGCGAGCTCGGTGAGCTCGTCGTGGCAGGCGCGGACGGCCGCGGGGTCCTTGGTGTTGTACAGACCCCAGTGGAGTCCGGCGATCGAGTAGTTCTTCACCAGGGCGTGGTTGAGACCGGGTGCGGGGATGGTTCCGCTCGCGAAACCGACGACGACGACACGGCCCTCGAAGGCGATGCACTTGACGGACCTGGCGTAGGCGTCTCCGCCGACCGGGTCGTAGACGACGTCCGCGCCGCGCCCGCCCGTGGCCTCCTTCACCGCCGCGACGATGTCCTCGCTCCGCCGGTCGATGACCAGGTCGCAGCCCAGCTCGCGGGCGATCGCGGCCTTCTCGGGCCCGCCGACGACCCCGATGACGGTGGCGCCGGCGGCCTTGCCGAGCTGGACGGCCGCGCTTCCGACCCCGCCTGCGGCCGCGTGCACCAGCAGCGTCTCACCGGCCTGCAGATGTGCGCGGCGGTGCAGCCCGAACCAGCCGGTCTGGTAGCCGATGTGCAGTGCGGCGGCCTCCGCGTCGTCCAGGGCGTCGGGAGCCGGCAGCAGGGACGCCTCGTCCGCGACGACGTACTCGGCGAAACCGCCCTCCGGGAGCGCGGGGGTGGCGAGCACCCGTCGTCCGTCCTCCGTCTCGCCGCAGATCTCCACGCCGGGAGTGAAGGGCAGCGGGGGCCTCACCTGGTACTGGCCGCGGCAGAGCAGCGCGTCGGGGAAGTTGATGTTCGCCGCGCGTACCTTGATCAGCACCTGCCCGTCACCGGGGGTCGGCCGGTCCGTCTCCTCGAGCTCCATCACCTCGCTCGGCTCGCCGTTCCGGTGCACTCGCCATGCCTGCATGAGGGGCCTCCACAACACTGTCGGCATTACCACTGCTCCGCCGCATACTAAGCGGTCGCTTGCTCGTCTGGGAACACCTCGCGACCACCCGGCCCGGACCCGTTCAGGACCGCTTCGGCTTGGCTCTCACGTGCATCCGCTCCCCCTGCGGTCCGAACAGGCTGAGGAATTCGACCGGCTCGTCCCCGGCCGGGCCGAACCAGTGCGGGAGCCTGGTGTCGAACTCGGCGGCCTCACCGGGGGCCAGGACCAGGTCGTGTTCGGCGAGCTTGAGGCGCAGTCGCCCGTTGAGCACGTACAGCCACTCGTATCCCTCGTGCGTGCGCTGCTCGGGCGTCTCCGTGCACGGCGCCTCCTGAATGACCTTGTACGCCTGGAGACCTCCTGGCCTGGCCGTGAGCGGCAGGGAGGTCTTCGCGCCGTGCACGATCGGTTTCGCCTTGACCCTCGGATCGCCGACCGGCGGCGCCCCGACGAGATCGTCGAGCGGCACCTCGTGGGCCCGGGCGATGGGGAGCAGCAGCTCCAGACTGGGGCGGCGACCGCCGGATTCGAGCCTGGACAGGGTGGAGACGGAGATTCCGGTGACCTCGGACAGCCCCGCGAGCGTGACTCCGCGGTCCTTGCGCAGCCGCCTCAGCCGTGGCCCCACCCCGGTGAGCACGGCTTCGAGTTCAGGTTCACCCTGGTTCTCTTCATTCATGACCCCATTGCAGAATCAGCAACCTCGTTTGTCAATCGGGCACCGGTTGCCGCGGCCGCCGGACGGGTCAGCGCGTGAAGAGTTCGAAGGCGACGGCCGGACGGCCTCCGAAACGCCGGGCAGCCGCTTCCGTCGCACCCGTGAGGAAGGTACGGCAGTACGCCTCCGGGTCCTCGTCCGTCAGCACCTCGATATAGGTGCGGTGGGCCAGCAGTGACCGGACGGAGCGTTCGAACCCGGGCCTCGCGTCGACCGCGTGGGTGGGCCGGTCGGTGCCCGCGACGGCGACCCAGCGCACCCCGTCCCACGGCTCGAGACCCTGGTCGCCCAGCTCGGGGAAGATCCAGCGGTTGCCCGCGTCGCCCGCGGCGTCCAGGGCGGCGCGGCCGACCGCACGGTGGTCCGGGGTGTTCCAGGCGACGCCGCCCCAGGTGTCCCGGTGGTTCAGGGTGATGAGCAGCTCGGGCCGGTGCCGGCGGACGGCCGCGGCGATGTCACGCCGCAGCGCCGTGCCGTACTCGATGACGCCGTCCTGGTGGTCGAGGAACTCCACGGCGCTGACACCGACGGCCGCGGCACTCTCCCGCTGCTCCCGCTCGCGCAGCGGTCCGCACTCGGCGGGGGCGACCGTGTCGATCCCGGCCTCTCCGCGTGTCGCCAGGAGGTAGGTGACCTCACGCCCCTCGTCGGTCCAGCCGGCAACGGCGGCCGCGCAGCCGTACTCCAGGTCGTCGGGGTGGGCGACCACGGCAAGGGCACGGCGCCAGTCCGTGGGCATGGGTTCCAGCTGCTCCGTCATACGCGGCAGGTTATCCAGCGGAAGGTGTGGACCCGTGCATTCCGGAAGCGGTCCGGGGCAGGGGGCAGGGAGCCGCTCCGGCCGGACGCGCCGTACGACCAGCCGCGCACAGCCTGAGCGAAATACCCCTGGGGGTATTATTACCGTCCGGGGCGCCGGGGTGAGCAGAACCCCGCACCCCCGCTCCGGCGACCGAAAGGAACCCCGCTCGTGATCAGCGCCACCTCCCTCTCCCCCTCCGAGGCCGCAGCCCGGCTCGAGGAGTTCACCGTCATCGACGTCCGGGCTCCCGGTGAGTACGCCTCCGGGCACGTGCCCGGCGCCCTGAACATCCCGCTCGACCGGGTCCCCGAGGCGGTGCCCGCCCTGAAGTCGGTCTCCGCCCGCCGCTCGCTGCTGGTGGTGTGCGCCTCGGGCGTGCGGTCCACCAGGGCGTGCGAGATCCTCGCCGGCGCGGACATCGACGCGGCCACCCTGGCCGGCGGGACGTCCGCCTGGGAGGGCGACGGCCACGGGCTCGACCGACCCGTGGGCGCCCGGATGACCTGGCCGATGGAGCGCCAGGTGCGCCTCGCCGCCGGTTCGCTGGTCGTGGCCGGCCTCCTGGCGGGCCGCCGCTTCCCGGCGGCGCGGTGGCTGTCGGCCGGCATAGGCGCCGGACTCGTCTACTCCGCCGTGAGCAACACCTGCGGCATGGCCGCCGCCCTCTCGAAGCTCCCGTACAACCGCGCCCCGCGGTCGGCGGTCGGCCTGGACGCCACGCTCGACGCCCTCCAGGGCTGACCGGGAGGCCCCGGGGCCTGTCGCATGGATCTTGCCGGGCGCGCCCGCGAGACCTGATCCGGACGAAGGGCCCTAGCGGTCGGCCTCACCCCGTACGAGGGCGAGCAGCCGGTCCAGTACGCGGGGGCCGCCAGCGCGCACACCGTCGTGCTCGTACTCGCTGGTCACCCACGTGCGCAGGCCGCGGATCGAGGACGCGGTGCGGAGCGCGTGACCCGTGTCCACGTACATGTCGTCGTGGTACACGGCAGCGGCCACCGGGACCTCGTTGACCGCGAGCCGCTCGGCGTCGTACAGGACGGGCCAGTCGGTGCGGGCGGCGAGCAGCTCCGCGGTCTCGCGCAGGGGGCGGAGCGCGGGGTCGACCTCGAAGTGCCAGGGGTGGATGCTCTCGCCGGTGAAGAGCACGGGGCCATCGCCCGCCAGCGCGGCGGCCGCGTCGAACTGCGGGAACTCGGCGCGGACGCGTTCGGCGGCCCAGTCGGTGGACCGCGCGCCCTGGCCGTAGATCGCCTCGTGCATGAGGGCGTACAGCGGGTGCCCGGCGAACGAGGTCGCGGTGCGCATGGCTTCCTGGAAGACGTCGGACAGCTCGCTGCCGTGCGGGCCTTCGACGAAGGCGTTCTCCAGGAGATAGTGCAGCTGGTGACTGCCGTTGCCGCCGCCCAGCATGATGCCCAGGGACTGGAACCCCTCGGGTGTCAGCGTGTGCCCGGCACTGTCAGGGCGGTGTTCGGCGAGGTACGCGGCGATCGCGCGGGCGCGGGCGACGTCCTGCGGGTAGCGGGCGTAGTGCGCCGCCACCTTGCGTTCGATCCGCGGATAGCCGGCCCGGTAGACGTCTTCGGCGTGGGCGTCCAGGGAGGGCAGGCCGCCGGTGATCAGGACGGCTTCTAGTCCCTCCGGGGCGGCCGACAGGTAGCGGACGGCGCAGAAGCCTCCGAAGGACTGCCCCAGGACGGTCCAGGGCGCCCCGCCTGTGAGCCTGGGGCGGATCAGTTCGCAGTCACGGACGATGCTGTCGGCGCGGAAGTGGGCGAGGTAGTCGGCCTGCTCGCGGGCGCCGCCGCGCATCGGCAGGGTCTGCCGGTTGGCCGGGGTGGACAGGCCGGTCCCGCGCTGGTCCAGGAGCAGCACACGGAACTCGCGCACGGCCCGCCCCAGCCAGGCCTCCGCGCCCACGAAGCGGCGGGCACCGAAGCCGGGGCCGCCTTCCAGATAGACGAGCCACGGCAGGTGCTCGGCCGCCTTCCCGCTCGCCACGGCTTCACGGCCGAAGATCTCGATCGTCTCGCCGCCCGGATCGTCGTGGTCGAGCGGGACCGTGAAGCGTCGGTCGGTGAGGACGATGCCGGGCTGGCGGTAGCTGTGCAAAGGAACTCCTGTATCCGGTGTTTCCCGGACAGTTCAGCACACCGGCGTGACCCGGTCGGTCGCGGCCCGTGTGCGGCCCGCCGCGCTGGCTCCTACCGTGCAGTCATGATCCGGTTCGAGCAGGTCAGCAAGGTCCACCCGGACTGCACGACCGCTGTGGACAGCCTGTCCTTTCCGGGGTGGCAAGGGCCCTGGCCGCGGACCCGCCGGGGTTGCTGGTGGAGGAGCCGTTCGGAGCGGTGGACCCGGTGGTGCGCGAGCGCCCGCGGAACGGATTCCTCAACCTCCAGTCCAGGGTGAGGGTGAGGGAGGCGGTGCCGCTCGTGACGCACGACATCGAGGAGGCGGCGCGGATGGGCGACAGGATCGCGGTGTACGACGAGGAGCCCGTCGAGCAGTACGACAGCCCGGGTGCTGCGCCCGGAACCCCCGCGACGCCGCACGTGGCGCGGTTCGTGGACTCCGATCGCGGCCTGGAACGGCTGTCGGTCACCGCGGTCGAGGACCTGGAGGAGCCGCCGGCCTCACGCACGGACGAGCCCGCGCACACGGCCACCGGGCGCCTCGACGCCCTCGGCGCACGCTGTGCTGTCGTCCTGAACGCCGGCGAGCTGCGCGGCTGGGTGGCGGAGGAGGCACCGCGGAATGCCTGCGAGGGCGGCACCGCTGGGCGGCCCGGCACGGCGCACGGACGCGTGGGCGCCTGTCCGGTCCCCTGCGGAGCAGGCGTTCAGCGCGATCCTGCAGCACGACGACGGATGGGTCGCCGTACTCGACGGGGCGAGATTCCTCGGCGACCCGACCCCCGCGAAGCCCCACGAGGCGCTTCGCCGGTCGGTGGACGCGGACGCGCGGGGAGTGGGCCGCGACCAGATGCGGTTGGACTCGATCGCAGACGCCTGAGTTTCCACCGCGGCCATCCCGGGGCCCCAGCTTTATCGGCGTTTGCCATTAACCCGCGTGTGCAATTATTGTCTACGCCAGTAACCATCGTACGCAGGTCGGCTCGGTCCGACATCACGAGAGGCCACACCATGTCCACGGTCCCCACCGTCACACTCAACAACGGCGTCCAGATTCCGCAGCTCGGTTTCGGCGTCTTCCAGGTCCCCGACGACGAGACCACCGCCGCGGTCACTGCGGCGCTGGAGGCCGGTTACCGCTCCATCGACACCGCGGCCGTCTACGGCAACGAGGCGGGCGTGGGTCGCGCCCTGGCCGAGTCCGGCCTCGCCCGCGAGGAGCTGTTCGTGACGACGAAGCTCTGGAACGCGGACCAGGGCTACGACGCCGCCCTCACCGCCTTCGACGCGAGCCTGGCCAAGCTCGGCCTCGACCATGTGGACCTCTACCTCATCCACTGGCCCACCCCGGCCCGCGACCTGTACGTCGAGACCTGGCGCGCACTGGAGAAGCTGCTGGCCGACGGCCGGATCCGGGCAGCCGGCGTCTCCAACTTCCAGCCCGCGCACCTGCGCCGTCTGCGGGAGGAGAGCTCCCTGGTCCCGGCGGTCAACCAGATCGAACTGCACCCCGGCCTCCAGCAGAGCGAACTGCGGGCCGTGCACGCGGAGTACGGAATCGCCACCGAGGCCTGGAGCCCGCTGGCCCAGGGCGCACTGCTGAAGGACGAGGCGATCGTCTCCCTCGCCGAACGCCACGGGAAGACGCCGGCTCAGGTGGTTCTGCGCTGGCACATCCAGCTCGGCAACGTCGTGATCCCCAAGTCGGTCACGCCCGCTCGCATCCGGCAGAACATCGACGTCTTCGACTTCGAGCTGTCGGCCGCGGACATGGACGCGATCGCGGGCCTCGACCGTGGCATGCGCACGGGCCCGGACCCTGACACGCTCAACTGAGCCACGCCGAGGGCCTGCCCATGAACCGGGCAGGCCCGGGCAGGCGCCGTGCGCCCGCCGGTGCCGCACAGACGAAGAAGTCCCGCCGGCTACCGCCCCCGGCGGTAGCTGCTGCCGTCACTGGGCCGCTCGAGCAGGCCGGCCACCACGAGGTAGCGGCGCAGGGCCGAACAGTCCTCGTGCACCGTGAGCAGCGCGTCGTTGACCTCGCGTTCGGTGTAGACGCGGTCCCGCTCGAAGAGCGTGTGCGCGAGGTGCACGAGCAACTGCTCACGGCGGGCGGGCTTCCGGGGGATCGCCGTCAGGCGCCCGCCCGAGAAGAGTGCGGCCACCTGGTGCGAACCTCGGGGTTCCGGATCGGACATGCCGGAAGCATCGCAGGAGCCCGCGGGACGGGCAACGCCATTTCCCACCGTTCGAGAGCTTGTTGACGTTCGGGCCGACCGTCGTACGGTATGACCATTCATTCACCCTCGCGACATGAGGCGGTCCCGCATGGCCCTGTTCGATCTCCCTCTCGATGAACTGCACGCCTACCGCAGCCGGTCGGTGGAGCCCGAGGACTTCGACGCGTTCTGGTCGGCCACGCTCGACGAGGCGAGAACCCACGATCTGGACGCCCGCTTCGAGCTGCGTTCCGACCTCGGCCTCGTCACGGTCGACGTGTACGACGTCACGTTCGCCGGCTTCGGTGGCCACCCCGTCAAGGGATGGTTCGTCATACCGGCCGGGACCACCGAACCCCTGCCCGTGGTCGTGGAGTTCATCGGGTACGGCGGGGGCCGGAGCCTCCCCCACACCCACCTGCTGTGGGCCTCGGCAGGCATGGCCCACTTCGTGATGGACACCCGGGGCCAGGGCAGCGGCTGGGCTCCGGGTGACACCGCCGACCCGGTGGGCTCCGGCCCGTCCCTGCCCGGGTTCATGACCCAGGGCATCGAGGACCCGGCCACGTACTACTACCGCAGAGTGATCACGGACGCCGTACGCGCGGTGGAGGCGGCCCGCTCGCATCCGCTGACCGACGCGTCCCGCACCGCGGCGATCGGCGCGAGCCAGGGAGGCGGCCTCGCCCTCGCCGTCGGCGGACTGGTGCCGGATCTGGCAGCCGTCGCGCCGGACGTGCCGTTCCTCTGCGACTTCCCCCGGGCGACCCGGATGACCGACCGCAAGCCCTACCGCGAGATCGGCGACTACCTCAAGACACACCGGGGCCGGGCCGAGCAGACCGCCAGGACCCTCGCCTACTTCGACGGGGTCCACTTCGCCGCACGTGGACGTGCACCCGCCCTGTTCTCCGTGGCCATGGAGGACATGACCTGCCCGCCGTCCACGGTGTTCGCCGCGTTCAACGCATACGCCCACGCGACGAAGGAGATCGAGGTGTACGACTTCAACGACCACGAGGGCGGCGGCCCGTTCCAGCACGCCGTGCAGCTCACGCGGCTGCCGCGGCTGCTGAAGGCCTGACGGAGGCACGCGGCCCGCACCCCTTGACCCGCCCCGTGTGCGGAGCCTAAGTTCCGGGTTGGAAAGCGCTTACTACCGGGTGAGCGCCTCTCTCCGCCTGAAGGGGTGTTTGTCACGACCAGCAATCCTTCGCATCGGAAGCCGGTGCGGGTCGCCATCGTCGGCACGGGCGCGATCGCGCGGGGCAGCCATCTGCCAGCTCTGACCGCGCTCGCCGCCGAGCAACCGTTGGAGATCGTCGCCGCGGTCGATGTCGACCCGGCCTCGGTCGAGGCGTTCTGCGGCGAGGCGGGGACGGCTCACCCGTACACCGACCTCGACCGGATGCTGGCCGAGCAGCGCCCGGACCTGGTCACGCTCGCCACCCCGCCCCGCTTCCACCGTGACCAGACAGTGGCGGCGCTGCGCGCAGGGGCGTGGGTGTGGTGCGAGAAACCGCCGTGCCCGTCGCTGGAGGACTTCGACGCGATAGAGGCGGCGGAGGGCTCCGGAGGCGACGGTCCGTATGCGGCGATCGTGTTCCAGCACCGCTTCGGCTCGGGCGCCCGGCACGTCCGGGAGCTGCTCGCCGGCCAGGCCATGGGGCGGCCGCTGGTGGCTCACTGCCAGACGACCTGGTACCGGGACGAGGCGTACTACGCCGTTCCCTGGCGGGGCAGTTGGAGCAGCGAGGGCGGCGGGCCCACGATGGGGCACGGCATCCACCAGATGGATCTGCTGCTCGATCTGCTGGGCCCGTGGACGGAGATCCGCGCGATGGCGGGGCGGCTCGTGCACGACGTGGAGACGGAGGACGTCTCCACCGCGCTCGTCCGCTTCGAGAACGGCGCGATGGCCACCGTGGTGAACAGCGTGCTCAGCCCGGACGAGGTCAGCAGGATCCGGATCGACTGCGAACGCGCGACGGTCGAACTCACCCATCTGTACGGACACCGCAACGCGGACTGGCGGATCACGCCCGCCCCTCGAGTCACCTCCGAAGAGGCGGACGCCTGGCGGGACTTCGGGCCCGATGTGCCCAGCTCGCACGAGGCGCAGCTCAAGGGTCTTCTGGAGGACCTGCGAGCCGGGCGCAGGCCGCGGAGCAGCGGCACGGACGGCCGGAAGAGCCTGGAACTGGTCGCCGCGCTCTACAAGGCGGCCTTCACCGGCGACACCGTACGGGCGGGTGAGATCGGGCCCGGCGATCCGTACTACGGCGCGCTGCACGGCAACGCCCCCGGCTGGGCGCCGGAGCCCCCGGGACGGCCCGCGGAGGTGCCGGCCTGACGAGGAAGCCGGTCCGGGCCCCCGGCGCGGACGGTCAGGCCTCCCTCGGACCCCCGGTTCCTCGTACGTGGGCACCGGCCGGGCCGGGGGCACGCTCCAGGAACTCTAGGCGGTTGCCCAGCTTGTCTAGCGCGTAGAAGCGGTTGTACCCCGGGAAGTCGTCGTCCCAGGTGACGTCCACACCGTGGTCGCGCAAGCGCTCGGCCAGCGTGTCCAACGAGCTCACGAGGATGCCCGGATGCGCCTTCCCGCTCGGACGGAAGTCGTCCTGGACGCCCAGATGGACTTCGAGACCGCCCCCGCGGAACCAGCAGCCGCCGCGCGCCGCCAGCGCCGGCGGCTTCTCCAGCTCGGTCATGCCGAGGACGTCCCCCCAGAACGCACGGCACAGCTCTTCGGCCCCCGGGGGGATCGCGAGTTGCACGTGGTGCAGGCCGTCGAAGGTGTATTCGGTGTTCTGCTCAGCCACGTCCGCTCCTCCGCTCTGCCCTGGCGTCAAGGTAGGGAGTCCGGGAGAGCCGGGCAAGGGGGCTGCGCCCCGCGGAAACGCCGGTACTCAGCTGGCCGCGCTGGACCGCCTGTTACGCCTGTGGTGCCGACGCCCCTGGGGTCGACGGCGGTGACGCCGATGTCGTACGTCTCCTTCAGGCCGGGGGCGCCGTGAGGGCGCTGCACGCATTCGTCCCCCGCCGCCAGACGGACGGGCAGACCGGACCTCCCGAGGTCGCTGAGCGTCTGAAGCCGGTGCTTCGCGGCATGCGGCACGGCGACCGGGAAGGCGTTCTGGTCGACGGCGCGGCCGGGTTCGAGGACGGTGAGGCCGCGGGGCTCCGCGAGACGGCGCGCGGCCTTCATGGTCGTGGTCAGGCCGGGTGTGCCGACCGGCGCGGCATCAGTGCCGGTCGCTCCGGTGTTGAGCAGGTCGGCGAACGTCGCGGCGTATTCGCGTACGACGTCGATCTGGCCGCTCACCAGGGCCCGTTCGCAGATCTCCCGGTCGGTGACGGAGATCATGGGCGCGGAGCAGCCGACCCGGTCCAGCAGCAGTGGGCACATCCGGTCGAGCGGGTCGGGTCCAGGAGACGGGCCGGGGCCCGTGTGGCCGGACCGCGGCCGGCGTCGGGGCCGTCCCGGGTCCGGATCGGTCCGCCCCGGCGCACCGCCCTGGCCCGGCCGCTCCGCTCCCCGGCGGGCGTCTCAGCTCTTGTCCGCCGGGGAGAGGACGAACACCGGGATCTCCCGGTCGGTCTTGGTCTGGTAGTCGGCGTAGTCGGGGAACGCCTCGACGGCGCGGTCCCACCACAGGGCCTTCTCCTCGCCCGTGATTTCGCGGGCGACCATGTCCTGCTTCACGGTCCCGTCCCGCAGCTCCACCTCGGGGTGCGCCTGCACGTTGTAGTACCAGACGGGGTGCTTGGGGGCGCCGCCCAGAGAGGCGACGACGGCGTACTCCCCGTCGTGCTCGACCCGCATGAGCGGGGTCTTGCGCAGTTTGCCGCTCTTGGCGCCGAGTGTCGTCAGGAGGATAACGGGCCTGCCGCGCAAGGTGGTCCCCTGCGTTCCGCCGGAGCTCTCGATGAGCTCGACCTGCTCACGGACCCACGTCGTCGGGCTCGGCTCGTACTCGCCCTCGATCGGCATGACACCTGTCCTCTCGTCGGAGTGCTGCGGTCGCGTGCCCATCATGGCTCCGCCATGGACCGGCGGCGCGCAGGGACACCGGCATACAGCCTGCCCGTGGGCCGCTGTCTCATTCTCTGGAACCCCGTGAGACGGCAAGAGGAGGAATCCGCTCACAGAATCCGGGTCTCTTGATGTTGATACGTCCCGTTATATCCGAAATATGCACTCGCCCCGATCCAGGGGTTCCCGGGGGCAGGCCGTACCGTGGGGGCAGCGGAGTAAGCCAAGCCTTACCCCGCTGCACTCTGCCCGTGCTCGCCCGCCCTAAGGAACAACACTCCATGACACGCCCCGTCCGCGTCGCCATCGTCGGAGCCGGTCCTGCCGGAATCTACGCAGCGGACGCGCTTCTCAAATCCGAGGCCGCCCAGGAGCCGGGCGTATCGATCGACCTGTTCGAGCGCATGCCCGCGCCCTTCGGCCTGATCCGGTACGGAGTGGCTCCGGACCACCCGCGGATCAAGGGCATCGTCAAGGCGCTGCACCAGGTCCTGGACAAGCCTCAGCTGCGGCTGTTCGGCAACGTCGACTACCCGAACGACATCGGCCTGGACGATCTGCGCTCCTTCTACGACGCCGTGATCTTCTCCACCGGCGCCGACGCCGACCGCGCCCTGGACATACCCGGGATCGAGCTCGAGGGTTCCTACGGTGCCGCCGACTTCGTCGCCTGGTACGACGGGCACCCCGAGGTCCCGCGCACCTGGCCGCTGGAGGCCGAGAAGGTCGCCGTGCTCGGTGTCGGCAACGTCGCCCTGGACGTCGCGCGCATCCTCGCGAAGACGGCGGACGAGCTGCTCCCGACCGAGATCCCCGCGAACGTCTACGACGGACTCAAGGCGAACAAGGCGCTCGAGGTGCACGTCTTCGGCCGGCGTGGGCCCGCCCAGGCGAAGTTCAGCCCGATGGAGCTGCGCGAGCTGGACCACTCGCCGAACATCGAGGTCATCGTCAACCCCGAGGACATCGACTACGACGAGGGCTCGATCGCCACCCGGCGGGAGAACAAGCAGGCCAACATGGTCGCCTCCACGCTGGAGAACTGGGCGATCCGGGACGTGGGCGACCGCCCCCACAAGCTGTTCCTGCACTTCTTCGAGTCCCCGGTGGAGGTCGTCGGCGAGGACGGCCGCGTCGTCGCCCTGCGCACCGAGCGCACGGAGCTGGACGGCACGGGCAACGTGAAGGGCACGGGCCGTCACACGGACTGGGACGTGCAGAGCGTCTACCGCGCGGTCGGCTACTACTCGGAGGAGCTCGCGAAGCTGCCCTTCGACGTGGTCTCCGGCACCGTCCCGCACGCGGCCGGACGCGTACTGGCAGGCGACGAACCGATGCCCTCGGTGTACGTCACCGGGTGGATCAAGCGCGGTCCGATCGGCCTGATCGGGCACACCAAGGGTGACGCCAACGAGACCGTGGCCTGCCTGCTGGAGGACCACGCCGCCGGGCGGCTGCCCGTCCCCACACAGCCCGGGGCCGACGCGATCGTCGACTTCCTGGAGCAGCGCGGTGTCCGGTACACCACCAAGGAAGGCTGGCACCGCCTGGACGCCCACGAGCAGGCGCTCGGCGCCGAACAGGGCCGTGAGCGCATCAAGGTCGTCGAGCGTGCGGCCATGCTGGACGCCTCCGGAGCCTGACAGCCGGCGAGCCGGTCCGCGCCCCGGGCGCGGCTTTATCCAGTGAGCGGAACGGCGATCTCACATCCTGGTCGGAGAGCCCGGTCCGTAGCCCGGCTCACCCTCTTGCGAGGCATGAGCCAGGTGAACGGGATGAGCAGCAGGGCCGGTCCGTGAGAGCGGCCGGCAGGGCACCCGCGGCGATGCCCGCGTGCTCGGCCGGTGCGGTGGCGAGGACGACCGCGGCCGGAGTGCTGCCACCGATCATGCTCGTCGGGGTCGGGGTCGGGGTCGGGTCGGTGGGGGGATCACCCTGTTCGACACCGACGAGCCCGCCCGTCGCGCGGATCCTGAGACCGCACGGGAGTCCTGATCAGCCGGGCGGAGGAACTTGCCGACGCCGAGGACGCGTTGGACGCTCCGTCCCGGTGGATGCGGCACGCGGTGCACCACTTGAGCACGTTCCTTGGCTGGTCGGCATCCTCGCAAGGAGCATGCACGACGGGGGCCCCTCGTACGCGGCGTTCGGCTCCATGCAGCGGTGGGGCGCGGCTGCCGCGGGCCGCACAGGAGACCGGTCAGGTGCGGGAAGACGTCACGGCGGACGAGCTGTTCGGCCTGCTCAGCGGTGCGGCTTGGGTGCGGGAGAAGGCCCGGTCCGGGCCGCGACGGCAGCCCCCGCTTCGTACGGACGGTCCTGGAGGTGATCGTCGTCCGCCAGGCAGGGGGGCGGCACGGGGCGCCCGCGAGGGCGGATCGGTGCCCGGCCGTGTACGCCGGTTCGCGCCTCGGCCGGTCGGGGCGCCGATCCGCTCACCCCCGCGTCGCGCACCGTAAGCGGAACGCGTGTGCTCCGAGGCCGTAGACTCGCGAAATGGCCAAGTACTTCGACGTGCACCCCCAGAATCCCCAGCGCCGCACCATCACCAACGTGGCCGAGAGCATCCGGTCCGGCGCCCTCGTCGCGTATCCGACCGATTCCTGTTACGCCCTGGGCTGCCAGTTGGGCAGCCGCGACGGGATCGACCGCATCCGCTCCATCCGGAACCTCGACGACCGCCATCACTTCACCCTGGTGTGCCAGAACTTCGCGCAGCTCGGCCAGTTCGTCCAGGTCGACAACGACGTGTTCCGTGCGATCAAGGCGGCGACGCCCGGGAGTTACACCTTCATCCTTCCCGCCACCAAAGAGGTGCCGCGGCAGCTGCTCCACCCGAAGAAGAAGACCGTCGGCGTCCGGATCCCGGATCACACCGTCACGCAGGCACTTCTGGCCGAGCTCGGCGAACCGCTGCTCTCCAGCACGCTGCTCCTGCCTGAGGAGGAGGAGCCGCTGACGCAGGGCTGGGAGATCAAGGAGCGCCTCGACCACGTCGTGGACATCGTGCTCGACTCCGGCGACTGCGGCACCGAGCCGACCACCGTCATCGACTTCTCCGGTGGCGAGCTGGAGGTCGTACGCCGGGGGGCCGGGGACGTCTCCCGGTTCGAGTAGCGCACCGCCCCCACGGTCACTCCGCGCTTCCGGCACCCCCGCTGAGATGCGCGCACCCCTGGGTGCCTGGTTCGGTGGAGGGGTCCGCTCCGCCCAGTGCCAGGGAGTGATCATGAGCGAGTCAGAGGACGTACGAGGCCGTCTCCAGCAGATGCGCGGCCGGGCCGAGGATCTCGAGAAGGCCGCCGAGCAGGCCACCGACCCGGCGGAGCGCCGGCGCCTCCAGGACGAGGCGCACCGGCTCGAATCCCAGAGCGTGCAGGTCAGCGGCATGGCGAGCGGGGACATCTACCCCATGGAGTAGGCCGTTGTCGCGGCTCTCTCGTCTGCGGGTCCGGGCTCCGCTTGCCGTCACCGGGGCAACATGTTATTACCGGAATTGAGGTGACATGCGGTGGATCCGCGGAGGGCGGGGCACGGGCTTCCCCTCCCCCGCCCCGCTCTCCGCCCGCGCTCCGCGAAGGGGAACCGGTGACGTACATGAGATGGCAGCCATTCCTGGAAGCCGTCCGGGAACGCGGCGATTATCCATCGGGCCTGGAGGCGGAGCGGGCGTCCCGAGTCGTGCTGGCCCTGCTGGGAGCTCATCTGGTCGGCGAGGAGCGGAACGAGCTGGCCGCCCGGCTGCCGGAGACGTTCGCGCTCATTCTCCTGAACCCGCTGCAGGCCGCCGAACCGCTCAGCTCCGAGCGGTTCGTACGCGCGGTCTCCGCCTGGATCGAGGGCGCCAACGAGCAGACGGCCGCCTGGGACACGAGTGCCGTGCTGAGTGTGGTGGCCGATGCCGCGGGCGAGGAACTGCTCCAGCGCGTGCTGCTGCAACTGCCCCCTGGGTACGACCTGTTGTTCGGCCACCCCGCCGGGGGATGACCCTCAGCCCAGGCCCGCGATCCGTGCGAGCCGGCCCATCGAGTCCACCAGCGCCTCACGGTCGTACGTGCTCGTGGTGACCAGCACCTCGTCCGCACCCGTCTCCTTGAGCATCAGCTCCAGCCCGGCCGCCACGGTCTCCTCGGTGCCCGCCAGGTGGCCGCGCAGCCCGTCCTCGTACAGACCCCGCTCCTTCTCCGTCATCGCCAGCGCCTCGATCCGCTCGGCCGAGGCCAGCGGCGGGAAGGAGCCGTGGGTACGGGCGTACGCCATGGCCCAGGCCTCGGGGACCAGCAGCCGCCGCGCCTCCTCCTCGGTGCCGGCGACCGCGACGGTGCCCGCCACGATCACATAGGGCTCACGGCTCCACGAGGATGGGCGGAAGCCGCCGCGGTACTCCTCGACCGCTCTCACCAGCTTCTCCCGGCCGCGGAGGTCGCCGACGACGAGGGGCAGACCGGCGGCCGCGGCAATGGCGGCGCCTTCGCCGGTGGCCAGGACGTACGGAGGGATGCGCAGCCCCTCGGCGGGACGGGCGTGGACCTGGGGGTGGGCCCGCTGCGTGCCGTCCAGCCATCCGAGGAGCTCGTCCAGCTGCGCGGCGAAGGCGTCGGCGTCCTCCTTGTCCCGGCCGAGGGCTCTGCGGATCCCGTCGGTGAAGCCGACCGAGCGCCCGAGCCCCATGTCGATGCGGCCGGGGAAGAGCGAGGCGAGCACCCCGAACTGCTCGGCCACGACGAGGGGCTGATGGTTCGGGAGCATCACGCCACCGGTTCCGACCCTGATGGCCGACGTCGCGGCGGCGACGGCTGCGGCCAGCACCGTCGGCGCCGAACCGGCCACGCCGGGCACGCTGTGGTGCTCGGACACCCAGAAGCGGTGGTAGCCGAGGGCCTCCGCGGTGCCCGCCAGCGCGACGGTGTCCCGCAGCGCCTGCGCGGCGTCGTGCCCCACTCGGGTGCGGGAGCGGTCGAGGAAGGAGAACCGGGTCGATGCGATGGAAGAGCTCACGCATGGTTCAACGCACTCGGCGCGCCGGGATTCCCGCCACCGCACGGCCGGCACCGCGACGCGACGGCTCGGCACCGCGGAGCGGTGGTGGGTTCAGCGGCGCGACGCCGCGGCGGTGATCTCGGCGGGCGTGTCACGGAGCCCGAGGCGCAGGTGCTCCACGTGGTAGAGGGCCTGGTCGAGGAGTTCGGCGACGTGATGGTCGTACAGGGCGTAGACGATGGAGCGCCCCTGGCGCTCCCCCGCGACGAGTCCGAGGTTCCGCAGGAGACGGAGCTGGTGGGAGCAGGCGGAAGGCTCCATCTCCACGGCTTCGGCGAGATCGCCGACGGCGCAGGGGCCTTCCTGGAGGCGCGCGAGGATGCGCAGCCGGGAGGGAGTGGCCAGTGCCTGGAGGGTCGCGGCGACACCGGCCGCCCCCACGGCGTCCAGGCGCTCGCGGGTGGTGGCGGTGGTCTGCTCGTCGCGTCCGTGACCCATGCCGTCCATTCTACGGATGACACATGAAGACCTGTTCATATATTCCTGTACGGTGAGGGCGTTCTCGTCCGCCGCCCATGAGGGGTCGTTCCGCCATGCCCGCCGATGTCCTCCCGCACCCCTCACGGGCCGACGCCGCCCGTGCCGGCTCGGTCCCCCGGCGCCGCACGCGCGTCCTCGCGCTGAGCGAGGCCCGCTGGGCGGGAGCCGCTCTGGTGCTCTTCCTGCTCGCACTCCCCCTGGAGCTCACCGGCGCGCCGGGCTGGACATGGGGCCCGCTGTACGCCCTGGTGTACGCCGCAGGCGGGTGGGAGCCCGCGCTGTCGGGACTGCGGGAGCTCCGCGAGAAGGTCCTGGACGTGGACCTGCTGATGATCGTGGCCGCGCTCGGAGCCGCATCGATCGGACAGCTGATGGACGGGGCACTGCTGATCGTCATCTTCGCCACCTCCGGCGCGCTGGAGGCACTGGCCACCGCGCGCACGCGGGACGCGGTCCGCGGGCTCCTGGATCTGGCTCCGGCGACGGCCTCCCGCATCACCGCCGGTGGTGGCGAGGAGAGCGTCGCCACGGGGGAGCTGGTGGTCGGCGACGTCATCCGGATCCGGCCCGGGGAGCGCGTGGGCGCCGACGGCCGGGTCGTCGACGGGGCGAGCGAGGTCGACCAGGCCACCATCACCGGCGAGCCACTGCCCACGGTGAAGGAGCCCGGGGACGAGGTGTTCGCCGGAACGCTGAACGGCACGGGCACGCTGAAGGTCGCCGTCGGACGGGACGCCTCCGAATCGGTGATCGCCCGGATCGTGGCGATGACCGAGGAGGCGTCCCGGACGAAGGCCCCCACCCAGCTGTTCATCGAGAAGGTCGAGCAGCGCTACTCACTCGGCATGGTGGCCGCCACCCTGGCCGTCTTCGTCGTACCCCTCGCCTTCGGTGACGATGTGACGGGCAGCCTGCTGCGCGCCATGACGTTCATGATCGTGGCCTCTCCCTGCGCCGTGGTCCTGGCGACCATGCCGCCCCTTCTCTCCGCGATGGCCAACGCGGGGCGCCACGGCGTCCTGGTCAAGTCCGCCGTCGTCATGGAGCGTCTCGGGCAGGCCGACGCGGTGGCCCTGGACAAGACCGGCACACTCACGGAGGGCACCCCGCGTGTCACCGGCGTCCATCCACTGCCCGCGGCCGGGCTGACCGCGGACGCTCTGCTGACCCTGGCCGCCGCCGCCGAGCACCCCAGCGAGCACCCGCTGGCCCGGGCGGTCGTGAACGCAGCCCAGGAGCGCCGGCTGCCCCTGCCCGCCGCCTCGGACTTCACCTCGGCACCGGGAACCGGAGTCGCGGCCGGCGTCGGCGGCCACCGGATCTCGGTCGGCTCCCCGGCCCGTCTCCTGCGCGGGTGCCCCGCGCCCGAGGCGGCCGGGGCCGCCGCGTCGGCCGCCGGACTGGAGGCGACGGGATGCACCGCGGTGCTCGTCCTGCGTGACGGTGTGCCGGTCGGGGTGCTCGGGATCGCCGACCGCATCCGGAGCGACGCCTCAGCGACGGTCGCCGCCCTGGCCCTGCTGACCGACGGCTCCCCGGTGCTGCTGACCGGCGACCATCCGCGCTCCGCCGCACGACTGGCCGCCGAGGCCGGCATCACCGACGTCCGGGCGGGGCTCCTGCCCCAGGACAAGGCGGCGGCCGTCCGCGAGCTGGAACGGGCCGGGCGCAAGGTCCTGGTCGTGGGTGACGGCGTCAACGACGCACCCGCGCTGGCCGCCGCGCACATCGGGATCGCGATGGGGCGCGCGGGCTCCGACCTCGCTCTGGAGACCGCGGACGCCGTCGTCATTCGTGACGAACTGGCGACCGTGCCCACGGTGGTGGCCCTGTCCCGGGCGACGCGCCGACTGGTCGTGCAGAATCTGGTCGTCGCCGGTGTCTTCATCTCCGGCCTGGTCGTCTGGGATCTCGTCGGCCATCTGCCCCTCCCGCTGGGCGTCCTGGGGCACGAGGGCTCCACCGTCATCGTGGGCCTGAACGGTCTTCGGCTGCTGCGTGAATCGGCCTGGCGCCGCGCGGCCGTGCAGGGCGGCACCGCTTCACCGTCGAAGATCCGGTCCGCCGCAGAATTCGACTGACACCCCGCAGGCGACGCGGTGCCGCGTCGGCGTCCACCTGCCCGGCCGCACCGCCCGACCCGCCGTCAGCCGGGCACCCTGCCGGACCTTATGTCCCGTTTGCCGTTAAAGTTCCCTCGTATCTGCATCACATGAGGGGACAGGATGACCAGCTCCCGAACCGGGACCGACGTCCCCGAAGAGCCCGCTACCGCAGTGAAGATGACGGTGCTCACGCTCACCACCATGGTGGTGGGCTCGATGGTGGGCGCCGGAGTGTTCTCCCTCCCGTCGCGCTTCGCGCAGGAGACGGGCGTCGCCGGGGCGCTGATCGCCTGGGCCATCGCCGGCACGGGCATGCTGATGCTCGCATTCGTCTTCCAGACGCTGGCCGTCCGCCGGCCCGATCTCGACGCCGGTGTCTACGCCTACGCCAAGGCGGGATTCGGCGAGTACCTCGGCTTCTTCTCCGCCTTCGGCTACTGGGCCAGCGCCTGCGTCGGCAACGTGACGTACTGGGTGCTGATCACGTCGACGATCGGAGCCGTCTGGCCGGCCCTGGGCGATGGCGACACCGTACTGGCCGTCGTCGTGTCCACGGCCGGACTGTGGGCCTTCTACCTGCTCATCCGCCGGGGCGTGAAGGAGGCCGCTGCCATCAACAGGGTGGTGACCGTGGCCAAGGTGGTCCCGATCATCGTCTTCGTCATTCTCGCCCTGTTCTTCTTCGACGCTAAGGTCTTCGCGGAGAACTTCGGCGGGGCGGACTACGCGGGCTCCCTTTTCAACCAGGTGCGCGGCACCATGCTGGCCACGGTGTTCGTCTTCCTGGGAGTGGAGGGCGCCAGTGTCTACTCGCGCCACGCGAAGCGCCGGGAGGACATCGGGAGAGCCACCGTCCTGGGGTTCCTCAGCGTCTTCGCCGTCTTCGCGTCCGTCACCATCGTGTCGTACGGCATCATGCCGATGGCCGACATCGCCGAGCTCCGCCAGCCGTCCATGGCGGCGGTCCTGGAGGAGGCGGTCGGGACCTGGGGGCAGGTCTTCGTGAGCGTGGGTCTGATCGTGTCCGTGCTGGGCGCCTATCTCGCCTGGACCCTGATGGCCGCCGAAGTCCTCTTCGTCGCCGCCAAGGACGACGACATGCCGCGCTTCCTGCGCCGCTCCAACTCCGCCGACGTGCCGGTGCCCGCGCTGCTGATGACGACCCTGCTGTCCCAGGTCGTCCTGATCATCACCCTCTTCTCGGACGACGCGTTCAACTTCGCCCTCGATCTGACCAGCGCCCTCTCCCTGATCCCGTTCCTCCTCGCCGCGGCGTTCGCCGTCAAGATCATGGTGCGCCCGGACGACCTGACCAGGGGCCGGAGCCAGAGCCGCTACCTGGTCGTGAGCATCGTGGCGACGGTCTACACCGCCTTCCTCCTGTTCGCGGCCGGGCTGAAATTCGTCCTGGTCTCCTTCATCGTCTACGCCCCCGCCACGATCCTGTTCGCGATGGCCCGCAGGGAACAGGGCCGCCGGGTCTTCTCCCCCGCCGAGCTCGTCATCTGCGCGGTGTCGGTCGCCGGAGCCGTGGTCGGCGTGGCCGCACTGGCCTCCGGCTGGATCAGCCTCTGAAGGACCTCCCCCTCCCCCGGCCCCTCCGCGAGCGGGCGGCGGTGGCCCCCGACCGAAAGGCAGCCCCCATGACGAACCCATCCGCCGTGGAACCCGGCCTCGCGCACGGCGTCCACTCCGAGGTCGGCAGGCTGCGCAAGGTGCTGGTCTGCGCGCCCGGCCTCGCGCACCGCCGGCTCACGCCGAGCAACGCCGACGACCTGCTCTTCGACGACGTGATGTGGGTGGACAACGCCCAGCGTGACCACGCCGACTTCGTCGGCAAGCTCCAGCAGGCCGGCGTCGAGGTGGTCGAGCTGCACGACCTGCTGGCCGCGACGGTCACGGATCCCGCGGCCAAGGCGTGGCTGCTCGACCGCAAGATCACCCCCAACCAGGTCGGCCCCGGGCTCGTCGACCCGACCCGCGCCTTCCTGGAGTCCCTGGAACCGCGCGAGCTGGCGGAGTACCTGATCGGCGGCATGGCCACCGCGGACCTGCCCGACGCGTACAGGTCCGGCTATCTCGCACTCGCCCGCGAGTCGGCCGGGGCGCGCGAGTACCTCATGCCACCGCTGCCCAACACGCTCTACACCCGCGACACCACCTGCTGGCTGTACGGAGGGGTGACGCTCAACCCCCTGTACTGGCCGGCGCGTCACGACGAGACGCTGCTGATGAAGGCGGTATACCGCTTCCATCCGGACTTCTCCGGCGACACGGTCTGGTGGGGCGATCCCGAGGCCGACTGGGGCCGGGCCACTTTCGAGGGTGGCGACATCATGCCGGTCGGCAACGGCGTCGTCCTCATGGGAATGAGCGAACGCACCTCACGGCAGGCCATCACCCAGGTCGCCGCGTCCCTGTTCGCCCAAGGGGCCGCCGAACACGTCGTGGTGGCCGCCATGCCGAAGCTGAGGGCGGCCATGCACCTGGACACCGTCTTCACCTTCGCCGACCGCGACATCGTCACGGTCTATCCGAAGATCATGGACGCGGTCCACACCTTCTCCCTCCGACCGGGCGACCGTTCACCCGGCGTCGAGGTCATCGACGAGGGATCGCGCCCGTTCACCGACGTCGTCGCCCGGAGCCTGGGCCTGCCCGCGCTGCGGGTGATCGGGACGGGCGGCGACGTGTACGCCTCCGAGCGACAGCAGTGGGACAGCGGCAACAACGCCGTCGCCCTCGAACCAGGAGTCGTCTTCACCTACGACCGCAACACCCAGACCAACGATCTGCTGCGCGCGGCGGGAGTCGAGGTCATCACCATCGTCGGTGGGGAGCTGGGCCGCGGGCGGGGCGGCGGGCACTGCATGACCTGTCCGCTCATCCGCGAGCCGGTGGACTTCTGAGCGCCGGGCGGCCGACCACTCCGTCACCGCCTGGTGTGCGCTGCCCGGCCCCGCGATCCTTACTGTGGAGTAACCTTCGGGTGCCGCCGCCGGTCCAGCCCAGGAGCCCTCATGGCACGCGTCCCCCGCACCCCTTCGCCCCTGCTGCTCGCCGGCCTCCTGGCCGCGGCCGGGGTCGCGCACTTCGCCGTTCCCGAGCCGTTCGAATCGATCGTGCCACGAGCACTCCCCGGCAGTCCCAGGGCCTGGACCCGGGCGAGCGGGGCCGTGGAGCTGGCGCTCGCGGCGGGACTGGCCGTGCCTCGCACACGGCATTTCAGCGCCCGCGCCTCCGCGCTGTTCTTCGTCGCCGTCTTCCCCGCCAACGTCAAGATGGCGTACGACTGGCGCGACCGCCCGGCCACGGCTCGGGCGCTCGCCTACGGCTGGCTCCCGCTCCAGGTCCCTCTCCACCTGTGGGCCCGCGCCCTGAGCCGTCCCACGACCGGCTGACAGCGGGCGGCCGTCCGCTCGGCATCAGCACTTCGGGCTCGTACCAGCGCGGTGTGTCGATGCTCGGACCGGTCGGCTCGGGCACGGTCCGGATGCCGGCCGTGCCCGTACCGCGGGGTCCGGTCATGTCCCGGCGCCCTACGAACCGGAGTCCGCTCCAGCGCAAGTCAGCAACCGGTGGATCGCGGGCACGGCAGCGGGCGTCGGCCTGTCGACCAGCCGCCGTACCGGACGGCCAGGTTCACGCCGCCGCGCAGCTCCTGCCGCCCGGGCAGCTCGGCCTTCCTCCCCTCCGGGGCTCAGCAGGTCCGGTAGACGTGCCCCTTCTCGCCCGCGGGGAGCACATCGAGGTCCCGCAGGACGAGGGAGACCCTGTCGCCCCAAGCCGAGCAGCTCTCGTCGAAGCTCACGTCGCCCTCGCCCTCGTACTCGATCGCGAAGACGCGGTCGTCGTACGCGTCGGCGTAGGCGCCGCATTCGTCGTACTGGGCGCATTCCTCCGTCACGGCGAAGTCGAAGCCGATCGTCGCGTGCCGGTCGAGCAGGTCGGTGGTGTTCTTCTGCCCGATCGCGAGGCCGGCGCCGTGGGCCCGCGCCGCCAGCGCTTCCGCGAAGGCGGCGTTGTGATCCACCGTCAGCTTGCCCTTGGAGCGTTCGAAGGAGTCGAGGTTGTCCGGCTCCACCGCCTGGAAGCCGCTGTCCGCACAGCCGTCGATCCACTCGCCGACGATCTCCGCGAGCTGGGACCGCCTGGCCTCCGTCGAGGTGTCCAGAAGCACCTCGTCCCAGCCCTCGTCGATGATCGGCTCTCCGTCGTCGTCACGCAGCAGCAGGTCGGGATGGGTGTCCTGCCACCACTCCAGTGCGCCTGGCTGCGTCTGGAAGGCGTTGACGTAACAGACGTTGTACAGGCCGGGGGCCGGCTCGTCCTCACGGTCGCGCGATACCGCCCGCACCCCGTCGGGCGGCGTGTAGCCCCCGCCGATCTGGTAGTCGAACTCCATGCCGGCGGTCGGCATGACCACGTCGGCCGCCTTCGTCGGCTGCTCGGAGCCGGCATCGGCCGGTGAACCGCTCGCGGCG
Source organism: Streptomyces sp. QL37 (assembly GCF_002941025.1). Taxonomy (NCBI): domain Bacteria; kingdom Bacillati; phylum Actinomycetota; class Actinomycetes; order Kitasatosporales; family Streptomycetaceae; genus Streptomyces; species Streptomyces sp. QL37. The sequence continues at coordinate 242,813 of NZ_PTJS01000001.1, forward strand.
GAGCAGGCCAACAGCACACATGCTCCGAGGGCGGTGGCGAGGCCCGCCGCCAGGCCGGAGGCCACACGCTTGCGACGGAAGAGCGGGGAGTGGGGACGGCCGGCCACACGTGTCTCCAGGTGTCAGGGATCCGGAAGAGGATCCGTCCATCCTCTGTCACCGCTCCCTCCGGCCGCGCACCGGGCAGCCGTGACCGTGGCGGCCGTTCCTCAGGAATGCGCGGAACGCTCGTCCGCCAGCTGCTGGGCCCGGTCGATCTCGGCCATGTGCTCCTCGGCCCACCGGCGGACAGCGGCCAGCGGGACCTCAAGCGACAGTCCGAGGTCGGTGAGGCCGTAGTACACGCGCGGCGGGACGCTGGACTCCACCCGCCGGCTGACGAGGCCGTCACGGCACAGGGCCTGCAGCGTGACGGAGAGCATCTTCTGCGAGACGCCGGCCATGCGCCGCTGGAGCTCGGCGAAGCGCACCTCGTCCGGGGAGGCTTCCGCGAGCACCTTGACGGCCATCGAGGTCCACTTGCCGCCGATCCGGTCGAGAAGCCGACGGGTCGGACACAGCGGGTCGAACAGGTCGCCGCGGGCGTCTTCGCGCGGACGTGCGGTCCGAGGGGTCACCTGGAGCTCACCACCTGGGATGAAAGTGCGGTCTTGGCCGCTCCAGCGTAGTTACCTATCGTTCTGTTGTCACCATTGGTAACCGAGGGAAAGAGCCATCGTGCCCGTCGCGCCGAACCCCGCCCGTCCCGGCCCTGTGCCGGGGACCGAACTGCGTCGTGTCTCCGTCAACGGTGTGGAACTCAATGTGGCCACCGCCGGCACGGGGCCCGCCGTCCTGCTGCTCCACGGGTTCCCCCATACATGGCGGCTGTGGACCCACGTGATGGGCGGCCTGGCCGGGCAGCACCGGGTGATCGCCCCCGACCTCCGGGGCCTCGGCGCGAGCACGCACGCCGAGGACGGTTACGACGCCGAGACGCTCGCCGGCGACTTCCTGGCGCTCCTGGACGCGTGCGGCGAGAGGTCCGCGGCGGTGATCGGTATCGACGCCGGCACCCCGCCCGCCTTCCTGATGGCCATGCGCAGCCCCGAGCGGGTCAGGCGGCTGGTGCTCATGGAGTCACTGCTGGGCCCGCTCCCGGGTGCGGAGGGTTTCCTGGCGGGAGGGGCGCCGTGGTGGTTCGGCTTCCACTCGGCGCCGGGCCTCGCGGAGACCGTGCTGCCGGGCAACGAAGCGGCCTACATCGACTGGTTCCTCCACCAGGGCACCCTGGGGGAAGGGGTCGAGCCGGAGATCCGGGACGCCTTCGTCAGTGCGTACACCGGCCCCGAGGCCCTGCGGTGCGCGTTCGCCCACTACCGCGCCATGCCCACGAGCGGCGGGCAGATCCGGAAGGCCGTGGAGGCCGGGCGGCTGTCGGTGCCCACGATGACCGTCGGCGCCCGGCCGGTGGGGCGTTCGCTGGAACAGCAGTTGCGGCCGGTCTCCGACGACCTCACCGGCCACCTCATCGAGGACTGCGGTCACATGATTCCGCTGCACCGGCCCGAGGCGCTCCTCCACCTGATACGCCCCTTCCTCGCCTGAGACCGCCGGGCCGGGTCGCTCACACCCGGAGCCGCAGGGGGCCGTCCCCGCCGGGGAGCGCCGTGAAGGGCGCGGTGGGCGGTGCGGCCAGGAGGTCGTCGCCCTCGTCCGTGGCGCGGGAGAGCAGGACGCCCGGGATGTTGTCCTGGGTCGCCACCAGGACGGCCGCGGAGATGGCGCGGGCGAGTTCCACCGCGGCCGGGCGGGAGAGGGGGGTGATGGTCAGGCCGGCCGCGTCGAGCGGGATCAGCGAGTCGACCGTGTGCCAGATGCCCGCGTCGATCTCGCCGAGCAGCACCGCCCGTGGCACGGACGTGAAATCGGTCGGCACGTAGCGGCCCGCGTCCTCGGGGAACTCCGCGTGCGTGAGCCGCTGGTGATCGTCCGAATCCAGGTCGATACCGATCCGGGGAGCCCCTCCGTCCGCGCCGTGCCCCGGCCCGGCCGTACGTGTCACCACGACGAGGCTTCCCGGCGCGTAGTACGTACCGCTCCCGAGGGTGACGGTGCGATGTCCGGCCGGGCCGCCGGCGAGCAGGTCTCCGGCGGCTCCGGCGGACATCAGGGCGATGTCCGCCCGGTGGGCCTCGATCGCCTGCAGCCGGGCCTCGGCACCACGCAGGTGACCGGCCGTGGTGTACGCCCCCACCGGCGCGAAGCGATCCGCCACCGCCGTGGCGACGCGCATCGACTCCGGCGGGGCGTTCGGCGGGAGCAGCAGGTGTACGGGGCTGAGGCGGGCCGCCGACCACAGCAGGGCCGCGTCCAGTTCGGTGATGTAGGTCCCTTGGTGCCCTCGGGCCACCAGGGACATCGCACCCTCGTTACGGAGGTCCTTCAGCGCCTTCTGGACCGTACCCGAGCCGACCCCCAGGGACTCCTGGTAGTGGACGGTGGTCGGCAGGCGTCCACCGACCCCCGCACGGAGCACGTCCCGGGCGATGACCTCCCTGGGGGTGGTACCGGCTCGGGCGGGGGAACTCAAGGCTGCCATGGTCACGCGATGCTTTCGGACTCCGTTGCGGACATGCGGACATGCTGTGGTGCGGCCGGACGGCCTCTGCGCGGCTGACGCGTGCTCAGGCCAGGAGCGCCTTGGCACGGTCGACCGGGTCACCATCATGGACGACCGCGTGCAGGGCCGACAACACGCGCTCCGGCTGCTCGGCCCGGAAGACCCTGCGGCCGAACATGACGCCGCCCCCGCCCGCGGTGACGGCGTCGTGCGCCAGCTTGAGCGTGTCGAGCGGGTCGTCGCCCCCCTTGCCGCCCGCGAGAAGGATCGGCACGTAGCAGCTCTCGGTGACCTCGGCGAAGGCCTCCGGCGAGCCGGGCCACAGCGCCTTGACGAGGTCGGCACCGATGTCGGCGGAGATCCGGCAGTACATGCTCATGACCTTGGCGCTGAGCGCGTCCGGGTCGACACCCTCCAGCGCGGAGCGCGGCTCGATGATCAGGCCGAGGCCGAGGCGCTCGCAGTCACGGGCGATGCGGGCGTTGCGCTCCACCTCGGCGCGCTCGAGCCGGGTGTCGCGCTGCCCCAGGTAGAGGTACGTCATGACGGCGTCGACGCCGGCGGCGGCAACCGCCTCCAGGTCCGCGAGCTGGGCGAGTACGCCCTCCCCGCGTCCGTCGGCGCCGGGCGTGTAGATGCCGCGGGCGTGGTTCTTCCAGTCCAGATGGAGGATCAGCCCCGGCTTGTCGCGCCCGGTGAACGTGTCCTCCAGGAGCGGGACCATCCCGGGCGTCACCATGACGCCGTCGGCCGTCGTCAGCTTGCTGAAGACGGAGCGGATCTCCGCCGTGCTGCGCAGTCCGGCCGGCGGGCCGCTCGTCACCCCGTGCGAGGCGGCGACCACGACGGCCCGTCCGCTCGCGGGCCTGACCAGCCGCCCGAGGCGGATCTTCTTACCGGTTCGCGCGTCCATGAAATCGCTCCAATATGCAGCTTGCAGAGAATTGCATTGTGACCTTAGGATCCCACCACAGCGGCTGTCAATCGAGCCGCCCCGGCGGGCCGGCTCCGGCCCGCGCCCACTCGGCGCACGCCCCGCCTCCCCCGGAATCAGCAATTTCTGGAGCACCCATGACAGACCTCTCCGCCGCACTGACCGCCCTGGCGCACGAGCTCGGGCCGGACGCCGTCCGGACCGACGAGGCGTCCCTCACCGCCTCGAGCCATGACTCCTGGCCGCTCTCCACCAAGCTCGACATGCTCGGCCGCCACACCCACCGCGCCGACGCCGTGGTCACGGTCCGTTCGGAGGCGGGGATACGCTCGGTGCTGGCCGTGGCAGCGGACCACGACGTCCCCGTCACCGTCCGCGCGCTCGCCTCCTCCGTGACCGGCCAGCCCCTTCCCGTGCGCGGCGGCATCGTGCTGGACGTCTCCGCCCTGCCGGCCACGTACACCGTGAACACCGAGGACCTCACCGTCGAGGCGTCCGCCGGCTACAACGGCGGGCAGCTGGAGGCCGAACTCCAGGAGCGGGGCTGGACACTCGGCCACTCGCCGCAGTCGTTGCACCGCTCCAGCGTCGGCGGCTGGCTGGCGACGCTGGCCACCGGCCAGTTCTCCTCGTACTACGGGGGTATCGAGGACCTCGTCGTCGGCTACACCGTGATCCTCGCGACCGGTGAGACGCTGCGGCTGTCGGCGGCGCCCCGCGCCGCGATGGGGCCGGACCTGCGCCGGCTCTTCCTCGGGTCGGAGGGCACGCTCGGCGTCATCACGTCCGTCACCCTCAAGATCTTCCCCGTCCCGCCCGTCCGCCTCCTGGAGACCTACCGGCTGCCGTCGGTGGAAGCGGGTGTGGCCGTGATGCGGGCCCAGGCGGCGGCCGGGCTGCGGCCGTTCGTACTGCGGCTGTACGACACGGCCGAGGCGCGCCACGCGCTCCAGGACGACACGGTCGACAGCCCCGTGATGTTCGCGGGCACCCAGGGGCTCGATGCGGTCGCCCGCGCAGAGTTCGAGGCACTCGGCTCCATCGTCGCCGAGCAGGGCGGAACCGCCACGGGACCGGACGGTACGGAGAAGTGGATGGCCCGGCGCTTCGACTTCTCCGGCGTGGAGAATCTGCTCGCCGAGGAGGGCGGATACGCGGAGACGGTGGAGGTGGCCCACAACTGGAGCGGCATCCTCCCCCTCTACCACGCGCTCACCGAGGCGCTCGCACCTCTGGCGGACGAGGTCCTCGCCCACTTCTCGCACGTCTACACCCAAGGCACTTCTCTCTATCTGATCCTGCGCGGCAAGGCCCCGAGCGACGAGGAAGCCGTACGCCGGCTGGAGCAGGTGTGGTCCACCGCCATGCGCGTGGCCCTCGACCACGGAGCCGAGCTCTCCCATCACCACGGTGGCGGCCTGGCGAGGTCCCCCTACACCAGGCGTTCCCTCGGCTCCTCCCATCTGCTGCTGCGCCGCCTGAAGAGTGCCCTCGACCCGAACGGCGTGCTCAACCCCGGCAAGCTCGGCCTCTGATCCCACCCGCTCCGAGGAAAGGCCCCGACCCATGTGGTTTCTCGGCATCGACATCGGCACCACCCATATCAAGGTGGCGGGTGTCGACGAGGACGGCACACCGCTTCCCGCCGGCCGCATCCGCACGCCCACTCTCGAAGCCGGCAAGCTCGTGTTCCACGACGCCGAAGTCATCTGGCGCGCCGTCTCGGAGCTCATCGCCGAGTACGCGCGGACGACGGCCGCGCCGTACGGACCACTCGGCGGAGCAGCGGTGGCATCCTTCGGCCAGGAGGAGTCCGTCGCCGTGGACAGTGCCGGGCGGATGCTCTACCCGTCGCTGGCGTGGTGGGAGCGGCGCCCGGTGCGCGCCCTGGACGCGGAGACGGTCCGGTGGCTCGACTCCTTCGAGCAGTTCCAGGTCTCCGGCCTGCGGCACCGGCCCGACCAGACGCCGGAGCGCACGGCCCATCTGCGCGCCCAGGAGCCGGAGGTGTGGCGGTCCACGGCCCGATGGGTGGACTTCTGCACGTTCGTCACCCACCGGATGACGGGCGAATGGGCCTGTGCGGCCAGCCAGATCACGCACAGCCAGTGCTTCGATCTGGCCACCCTGGCTCCGTACGCGCCGACGATGGAGAGGCTCGGGCTCACCCCCGGGCATTTCGCGCCCCCGCTGCCCACCGGGGCGGTCGCGGGGGACATCCTGGCCGGGGCTCTTCCGGGCGTCGCCCTCGCCCCAGGCGCCCGGGTCGTCATCGGCGGCCACGACCAGGTCGTGGCCGCCCGTCAGGTGCACGCGATGAGCGGGGCCGAGGTCTTCGACTCGATCGGCACGTCCGAGTACCTGATGGTCGGCACCGACACGTTCGCCCCGCGGAAGCGCTCGTACGAACTCGGCCTCGACCACGAGCGCGCCTGGCACGAAGACGGCTTCCTGCTCGGTTGCCCCATCCCCTCGGGCAAGGTCGTCCAACTGCTGGCCGAGCTGTTCCACGGCGGTGACTTCGACGGCCTGTTCGCCGATCTCGCCGCCACCCGGCCGGGCAGCCTCCCGTCGCTGCACGTCACGGTCGGCTCCACCGGCGAGGCGGCGCAGGGCGCCGAGGGGCTGCTGACCCTGGCCGGCCTGCCGGCCGGGGCCGTACCGGCCGAGGTCGTGCGCGGCACGCTCGATCACCTCGCCGACCTCGCGCGCACCACCATCGGCGAGATGTGCGAGCTGGCCGGGAGGCAGCCGGGTCAGGTCGCGTTGATGGGCTCCCTCTTCAGGCGGCCCGAGATGGCGGCGCACCGACGTGAGCGCTGGGACCTTCCACTGCACATCAGTCCGCTGGCCGAGCCCGTCGCCTCCGGCGCGGCAGCCGTCGCCCGGGACGCCCTGACACGCGCCGGCGGCTCCCGCCCCGGCCACGACGGCAAGGAGACATCGTGAGCATCGCCATCACCTCGCTCAACAGTGCGGTCGAACGGCTCCTCGTCGTGGAGGCCAACCGGCCGGGCTCGGTCCACCGCCTCGCACGCAGCGAGACGCTCGCGGGCGGCAAGGGCGTCAACGTGGCCCGGGTCCTCACACAACTGAGGGCCGGTGGAGACGAGACGTACGCACCGGTGCCCGCTCCCCGGCTCGTCGGCTTCTCCGGCGGCCCCACCGGGAGGCTCTTCGAGGATCTGCTCGGGGCGGAGGGCCTGGACTCCGCACTGGTCCCGACCGCCGGTGGTACCCGGGTCTGCGAGGTGCTCGTCGATCTGTCGGACCCTGCCGGGGCTACCGTCTACAACGCGAGCGGCCCGAAGGTCACGGAGCCCGAACTCGGCGCGCTGGAAAGTATGTTCGGGAGCGTCCTGGAGAACAGCGACGCGCTCGTCTGCACGGGCAGCATCCCGCCCGGTGTCCCCTCCGACCAGTACGCACGCTGGATCACCCAGGCACGCGGCAAGGGCGTCCTGTCGGTGCTGGACGCTCACAGCGAGGTGCTCGCCCAGGGCGCGGCGGCCCTGCCCGACATCGTCAAGGTCAACCGGGAGGAACTCCTGTCCCTCGGGGCCGGTGACCCCGACGCCAGGGCCATGGACTGGCTGGACGCGGGCATCCGCTGCGTCATCGTCACCGACGGCGGCCGACCCGCCCGCGCGTACACCGCCGGCGCCGAATACGAGGTGCGAGCACCCGAGATCCCGGTGCGCAGCGCCGTCGGTTCCGGCGACGCCTTCTGCGCGGGGCTCGTACGCAGCCTGCTCGGCGCCCCGAAGGCCGGCTGGGCGGCCCACCTCCGTCTCGCGGCCGCGTGCGGGGCGTCCAACGCGGCGGGGGTCACGGCCGGTCTTACCGGGAGCCACTCCCCCGCCACCCTCCTGTCCCGGGTGACCGTGAGCGAATCCCCGCTGCGGCCCGCCCGGCGCTCGGCCACCCGGACCGACGACACACGGGGCTGATCCGGCATCCGACGGGGTTCCGCGACGCGGAGCCCCGTGGAACACCGGGAACCGGACCGGGACAACGCCGTCCCGGCCATTCACCACGGAGGTTCTGATGGAAAGCACGACCCGGCCCTCCGCCGGTCACATGCGTAGCGTCATCGTCATCACCTGCGTCACCGCCGTCGGCGGCTTCCTCTTCGGCTTCGACAACGGAGCGATATCCGGAACGGCCGGTTTCATCCAGGACCGTTTCGCCCTGAGCGCCGGTGGCCTCGGGTGGGTGACGTCGAGCATCATCGTGGGCTGCATCATCGGGGTGGTCGTCGCGGGCCGTCTCAGCGATGCCGTCGGCCGTAAGAAGGTCATGCTGGGAACCGCGGTCGTCTTCCTCGTGGGGGCGCTCGGTGAAGGGCTCGCGCCCAATGCCGAACTGCTCGTGGCCGCCCGCATCCTCGTCGGCATCGGCATCGGTACGGAGACCACGATCGCACCGCTGTACATCGCCGAGGTGGCACCCGCGCACCTGCGGGGACGGCTCGTCTCCTTCAACCAGCTCTTCAACACCGTCGGGAATCTGGTGGTGTTCTCGGCGAGCGCGCTCATCGCACGTTCCTCCAGCGAGGCATGGAACATCGAGCACGGCTGGCGCTACGTGTTCATCATCGGCATCGTCCCGGCGGTGGTGTTCTTCGCTCTGCTCTTCCTCGTCCCCGAGAGTCCGCGCTGGCTGATACGCCAGGGCCGACGGGCCGAGGGGCTGGACGTCCTGCTGCGGATCACTCCCACGAGGGCGGACGCGGAAAGCGAACTCTCGGACATCGAGGCCTCGATGGCCGTCGAGGGCGGGAGGGCCGGAATCAGGGACGTACTCGCACCACGGTTCCGCAAGACGCTCGTCATCGGCTTCGGGGTGGCGCTGTTCCAGCAGATCACCGGAATCAACGCGATCTTCTACTACGCCCCCGAGGTGTTCAAATCGGCGGGCCTGGAGACGAACGACGCGATGTCGAGCACCGTCCTGATCGGCGTGACGCTCGTGGCCGCCACACTCGTGTCGATGTGGCTCATCGACCGGGTCGGCCGCCGCACGCTTCTCCTGACCGGCGCGGCCGCCATGACCGTACTGCTGGCCTGCATAGGCCTGGTGTTCCGCAGCCCGCATCCGAACGCGCCTCTGCTGCTGACGCTGATCCTCGGTTATGTGGCCTTCTTCGCGGTCTCCTTCGGCACGATCACGTATGTGATCATCTCCGAGATCTTTCCGACGCACATCCGTGGAGTGGCCGCCTCCATCGCGACCTTCGCCCTCTGGGGCGGGAATTACCTCGTCTCCCAGTTCTTCCCGATGCTCGTCGAGGGCATCGGCTCCTCCAGCACCTTCCTCATATTCTCCGGCGTCTCCCTGCTCGCCCTGCTCTTCACTCTCGCCCTCGTGCCGGAGACGAAGAACAGGAGCCTGGAGGAGATCGAGAGGGAGCTCCATGGGAACCGCCACCGGGCGGACACCGACCGCACGGTGACGCCCGTCTGACGGCGCCCGAAGTGCACCCGGCCGGGCACGGCGACCGAGAGGCACTGTGCGCGGCCGGGGTGACGCACGGGGGTGTCAGCTCACCGAGATGCTGGAGCTCCCGCTGCTCCGATAGCCCTCGGTCGCCATGATCATGTAATAGTTGAAGCTGCCCAGAGGCATCCCGTAGCGGGCCCAGGCGTCGAAGTGGTTGCCGGCGGTGATGCTCCCGCCCGTCCTCTTCGACTGGCGGACACTCCAGTACTGGTTGAAGGTCTTCGTGCCTTCGACGGAGGGGGCGTTGACGCGGGTCGTCTGGTAGACGTCGTACGTACCGCCGTCACTGGTGACCGTGCCCTTGTACGTGCCCGTCGGGCGGTAGGTGCCCCAGTTGTCGACGATGTAGTACTCCACGAGGGGATTCGCCGTCCACCCGTAGAGAGTCAGGTAGGCGTTGCCGGACGGATTGAAGCTGCCGGAGTAGTTCACGGTCCGGCGTGCGCCGTTGGCCCAGCCCTTGCCGGCGACGAAGTTGCCGCAGTTGGTCCACGAGGTGCCGTAGCTGCCGCCGGACGCCAGGTTCATGGAGACGGAACCGCCGCCGTCGGTCCAGAACGAGTAGTAGTAGCCGTTGTTGGTGCCCGTCTGGTTCGTGGTGATGACCGTGTCGGCGCGCGCGGTGCCAGGCAGCATCAGTCCGGACGTCGCCAGCGCCAGGGCGCCGGCCCGGCCGATGAAGCCTCTGCGGCTCACCGGTCGCGTGGGGGTGTTGTCCATGTGCATGCTTCCTCCTTGTGACGGCTTGCTGGGAGCCAGGTGGCGCGTGGGGGGCCCGACGTCCCTGCGGGGACGCCCAGGAGACCGGGTCGTGCGCACGGCCCGGGACCGCTCGGGCTTGCGGCCTGGCGACGCCGACAGTGTTGAGCGGTACCCGTCAAGAGTCAACAGTTTCCGCACGAACCACGAAACTCTCGGTCGGCCCCAGCATTCCACTGATACTTATATCCGCAGCTCACACCCCCCGCGCAACGGCACCTGCCTGACTAAAACCGCCGAAGTCTTCGATTCCCGAAGCACAACCAAAGCCTGTCACTTCGAAAGTTTCGAACTACTTTCGGTTATCCGCCCTGCTCTCCTTCTCCATGTCGGCGACCCCGGCGAGAAGCTCCTCCAGGCCGATGGCGTCGGTGCGCGTGGAGGGAACGGTGCAGGCGTAGGCGCCGGCCACGGCCCCGTACAGGGCGCAGCGCCTGGGGTGTTCGCCGTTGAGCAGGCCGAGGAGGAACCCGGAGGCGAAGGCGTCACCGGCGCCGTTGGAGTCCACCACAGGAGCGGGCGGGACGGCGGCGGGGATGTGCGTCAGTTCGCCGTCGTACAGCAGGTACGACCCGTCGGCGCCCGAGGTCGCGACCACGGTCCGTGCCCTTCCCCGGTCGGCGATGTCACGCATGGTGCGTTCGGGGTCGGTCAGAGCAGCGGTGGACAGGAACACGTGATCGGACTGGAGGGCGAACGGCTCGTGGTAGGTGTCGACGCCGTCCCAGTTGTGCAGGTCGGTGGAGACGGTCACCCCTGCCTCACGGAGCACCGGCAGCGTGAAGGCGCACGGATGGGTGATGACGACGTGGACGTGGCGGGCCGCGGCGACGAGCGCCCGGACCGTCTCCTCCTCGAACCGGTCCGACTCGTGCGAGCGGGCGGCGTCGTACAGGGAGAGCCGCCGCCCGTCCGGGCCGACGAGGTTGACGGCGCGTTTGGTGCCGCCCGGCCCGTGGGCTTCGGTGAAGGGGATGCCCCGGTCGCGGTGAAGGGCGCGGACCAGGTCTCCCTCGTGGTCGTCGCCGATCACGTCGAGGTGGTGAGTACGCAGACCGAGGGCGTGCAGACCCAGCGCGACGAAGTCCCCGCTCTGTCCCGCGCGGGTCTCGATGCCCGGCCGGATCATGTAACTGTCCGCGAAGGGGAGCGGCAGTTCGGGGACATGGACGATGGTGTCCACGCCCGCGCCACCCAGGACGAGAACGTCGGTCTGCTTGTGCATGAAGATGGTCGTGCCTCTCGCCTCAATGGGGTCCGCTCAGGGTGTTGCCGTTCGGCCGCCGCCGCGTACCCGGTCAGCCCGCCCGGGCTCCGGTGTGCAGGGCCGGCGCACCGCGGGCGGGCACGCCAGCGTTCCGCCGATCAGGCGGAATCGGTGCCGCGTGTGCGGCTCCTTCGACGACAGGGCAAAGCTGCGCCCTCGAAGACAGCCAGGCGCCAGGCTGCCGTGGGGGAACAAGTCGGAGCCTGCCGCCCCGTCCGTACCGTCGTCAAGGATTTCTGCAAGCTCTTTCAGATTCTTGCGCAAAGCCCCCGATGCGCCGTCGTCCCCCGTCAGTTCACCCGTAGGAACGCGGCCGGTCAGGAAGACGGTGGCGGCAGCAGACCGGCCGCACGCCGCAGCGCCCCGGCGTGCCGGGCCAGCTCGGGCTCCCCGCCGCGGTCCGCGGGCATGGAGGCCATCAGCGCGAGCCGGTCGCGCCAACTGCTGCCCGTGAGCGGCACGGCGACCGCGCTCATCCCCGGCACCCACTCCCCCGCGCTGACGGCACGGCCGAGGGTACGGATACCGGCCAGCTCGGAGAGCAGGGCGTCACGGGAGACCGGAGTGGGGCCGGCGACACCGGGGAGCTGCTCCTCCGGGTAGATGGCGCAGACCTGTTCGGTGGTCAGCTGGGCAAGGAGCACTTTGCCCGCCGAGGTGGCGTGTGCGGGGTGGGCACGGCCCGTCTCGAGGACGGCACGCACGGGGTGCGGCGATTCCCGGCCATCCGTGATGATCACCTGGTCGCCGATCAGGGCGGCTGTGCTGATCGTCTCCCCGGTCGCCGTGGCCGCCGCGTCCAGCACCACCTGCAGGCGGGCCCGGATCCCGGGGCCGTAGCCGGCCGGGCGGCCCAGCGCGACCAGTTCGGGTCCCGCGGAGTAGCCTCGGCCCGAGGCGTCGCGGCTGGCGAAACCGCGCGACTCCAGGGTGCTGAGCACACGGTGCGCGGTGGACCGGGCCACATCCAGCTCTCTGGCCGCTTCGGTGACCGACAGGGTGTCGTGGGTGAGGAAGAGACGCATCAGACGCAGCCCGGTGTCCAATGACTCGATGATGTAGCTCCTGGCGTCGGCCACGGGGTCCTCTCGGTCGTGTCACGGGGGCCGTGTTCGTGGTGCGGCACCCGGCACCCATGATTCCGGGCCGGGCGGACGGCGGCGCAACCGCGGTCGAGTAACGCCTCGTTGCCGTTGACGACGCGGACTCGGCCGGAGTGCCCGTTGCGGTCGGCGAGCCGGTCGACCCGGGCATCGTCGACCCGCTCCGCGCGGCCTGGCGGGAAGACGGCGACGGGCACGTCCGAGCGGTCCGGCCGCTCTTGACCGGGTGTCAGCCGTACTGCTTGGATCACCCGCATGAAGCGCAGCCAGGAGTTCACGCGACGACGCCACGTCGATCTCGTGCGAACCGCCGGCGCGCTCTGTCCGCGCGTCGGCTGATTCCCGCGGGCGGGCTGCCCCGCACCCGCCTCTCACCATGAACGCGTGTACCCCCTTGCGCGGCTCCGTGGAGTCTCCGCCGACGCCGGCGTGATGCGCGGGGGTGTCGCGCCGGCCCGCCCTCGTCGTACCCGTCGCTGCCCCCTTTGGACGCGCCCTGAAGACAGGGCGGTCGGCATCTCACTCGCATCCCCCTGCCTCCTGGTCACATCCGAACCGGAAAGGACCGTCCTGCCGTGTCCCACTCCCCTGATCTACGCCGGGCATCTCGCCGGAGGACCGTCGGCGCTCTGCTCACGGCCCTCGTCCTCGGCTGCGCCGTGCCCGCCTCGGCCGCCTCCCCCGCATCCTTCGGCCCGACGCCTCCTCACAACCCCTACGCGGGTCCCGACGGCACCGCCACCATGCACGGGGACACGGGCTCCTCCGACACGACGCCACTGGCCGGGCCCGGTGCCGGCACCCTCACGGCCGCACGCACCGCCCTCGCCTCGGCCTGTCCGACCGTCCTGGTCGGGGCCGACGGCTACCCCGTCGCACTGTGCACCCCGATCTTCGGGCAGGTGCCCACGGTCCATCTGCTCGATCCGGACGACGGATCCTCCCTGGCGTCACTGAAGCTGACCAAGGGATCGCTGCTGGGCGGCGTCTACGCCTACATCGACCACCAGGACCGGCTGGTCGTCGCGGACGGCAGTCGCAGCCTGCTCCGGGTCGGGCACCACCGGGACAGCGGTGGCGACTGGAGTCTGCGGATCGACCGGAGCCTGTCGCTGGCCTCCGTCATACCGGAGGACGACGCCGTCACCGGGCTGTCGCCCGACTGGGAGGGCCGCGTCTGGTTCGCCACCGGCGGCGGGGTGGTGGGCACGGCCGACGACGCCACCGGCACGGTGAAGGCCCTGTCCCTCCCGGCGGGCGAACGCGTGGCCAACAGCATCTCGACGGCCCCGGAGGGCACAGCGGTCACCACCACCCATGCCACCTATCTGCTGACGTCGGAGGGCGGTTCGCCGGAGATCCTCTGGCGCAAGGAGTACGACCGCGGCTCCGCCCGCAAGCCCGGCCTGCTGAGCTGGGGCAGTGGGTCGACTCCCACGTTCTTCGGGCCGGCCGAGGGAACCGAGTACGTCGCCGTCGTCGACAACGCCGACGCCACGGCCAACCTGAAGGTGTACCGCACCGCCGACGGTTCGGACGTCTGCTCGGTCCCGGTGCTCAGGGCCGCGAACGGACCCGGCAGCGAGAACTCCCCGGTGGGCGCCGGCCGCAGCGTCTTCGTCGCGGGCACCTACGGCTACCCGTACCCCGCCGTCCCCGACGGTGCGGGCACCAGCGTGCCCGCCTCCGCGGACTTCGCCGGCGGCCTGACCCGGGTGGACGTCCGGGCCGACGGATCGGGTTGCTCGCTCGTGTGGGACAACACGCTGCGCTCGGCAGCCGTGCCGAAGCTGTCGACGGCCGACGGACTGCTCCACACGGTGGTGCGCGACCCGCTGATCCCCGGCACCAAGGGAACGAGCCTGCTGGACCCGTACCGCTATGTGCAGATCGACCCGGGCAGCGGGCAGATCACGCGCTCCACGAGGGTCGGGATGGGATCGCTGTACGACACTCTTCAGATGGCGGGCACCATCGCGCCGGACGGCTCCTACCTCCAGGGCACGGTGACCGGGGTGCTGCGCATCGCCGCCCGGTGAACGTGCGTGGCGGGCGGGCGGTCCCGCCCGCCACGGCGGAGCCGTGCGCCGCTCGCCGGCGGCTTGCACGACCCCGGCTCACCGGTGTCCGCGTTCGACGGTGCGGACGCGCTGCTCATCGCCGGCCTTCATCCGGGCGGGCGAACGGGCAATCAGGTCAGTGTCGTCCCCGGCCACCGAGCAGTCGCTCATGACGGACACCGCGCGCCGCGCCGTCGCCTCGGGGCGCTTCTCAGCAACGGGCGGGGCGGCGTCGGATACGTCGCCGAGGACGGCAACAAGGGTGAGCCGCCCGAGGTGTCCGGGCTTTCCGCCGCCCCCGACGCCGAACTCGCATCGTGCCCCACCGTGCAGCACCGCTGACCACTGAACATTTAATTAGGTTAGGCTAAGCTACCCTCGCCCCGGATCACCCAGGGCCACGCGTGTCATCGATGGAGGCAGCCGACCCATGGAGGTGCCCGCCGTGGAGTCCTACCCGGTGTCGGACCGGACCGTCCTCCCCGGCCCCACCTCGCAGGACCTTCCGACGCGGCCGTCCCGGAACGTGGTCGTCGTCAAATTCGGCGGCAACGCCATGGTCGACGTGGACCTCCAACGGTCCTTCGCATACGACGTGGTGGAGCTGTGGCGCGCGGGGCTGCGCCCCGTCGTCGTGCACGGGGGCGGGCCGCAGATCAACGCGATGCTCGATCGCCTGAGCCTGGAGACGCGCTTCGAGGCGGGTCTGCGGGTCACCACGCCGGAGACCATGCAGGTGGTGCGCATGGTCCTGACGGGCGGAGTCCAGCGAGAACTGGTGGGCCACATCAACGCACACGGCCCCTTCGCCGTCGGAATGACGGGCGAGGACGCACACACCATGACGGCGGTCCGACGGCCTGCCTGGGTGGACGGCCTGCCCGTGGACATCGGTCTCGTCGGCGACGTCGTGGACGTCAACCCCGGCATGCTGCGCACACTCCTGGACCAGGGACACATCCCGGTCGTCTCGCCCGTCGCACGCGGCGAGGGCGGGCACGTCTACAACGTCAACGCCGATCTCGCGGCGTCGGCCCTGGCGGTCGCCCTCGACGCCGAGCGGCTGGTGATACTCACCGATGTGGAGGGGCTCTACGCGAACTGGCCGGAGAGCTCCGACGTGATCGAGCGGGTGACCGCCGACGCACTGCACGGGCTGCTGCCGGGACTGGCAAGCGGAATGCTGCCCAAGATGGAAGGCTGCCTGCGAGCCGTCCGGGGCGGCGTGCGCAGGGCGCACGTGCTCGACGGCCGCGTGCCGCACGCGGTACTGCGGGGCGCGCTCGACGAGACCAGCCCCGGAACCACGGTCGTGCCCGACGGCCCGGGGGGCATGGTGACGCCCGACGGGACGGGTGCCGGGCGTACGCCCCGGGCCGCGCACTCCGCCCCTGCCACCGGCCGGAGTTGAAAGCTCGCGCTCACCATGTGAGCGCGAGCACCTGCGCGTTGCGCCGGGGATCCAGCGATCTCACCCACGACTGAGGCGCGGGGCGCGCGGTCGCGGACGTGAACCCGTGGCGCAGGAAGAGCGCGCCGTCGCCGGTCGTCGCGGTGAACAGGGCTCCGACGCCCTGGTCGCGCGACCGGGCCAGCACGGCGCGCAGGAGCCCGGCTCCCACTCCGCGGCCCTGCCGGTGCCCGGCCACGCAGAAGTTGTACAGAACGCCCGCGGGCTCCTGGCCCCCCGCGTCGTCCGGGTAGACCCGCAGCCCGACGCAGCCTTCGAGGGACCCCCCGGGGCCCTCCGCCACCAGGAAGTCCGCCGCGTGGGCCGCGTAGAGCGCGACGGGCCGCTCACGCAAGGCCCCCGAGCGCACGAACGGCCGGGCCAGGTCGGCAAGTGCGGCCGCGTCCGCCTCACGGCCGGGGCGCAGGCGGGGCTCCGTCCCACGTGGTGCGTGCGGCAAACGGACGGAGCACGGTGTGACCGTGGTCAAGGCCGCTCCTCACCTGGTAGCGGACGGATTGCTCGGCAGGACATGGCGACCGTTCGGAGATGGACGGGGACGGAATCTGACCATTAGGTTAGGCTCACCTAATCACTGCGAACTCAACTCTGCAACTCCCTGCTCACAAGGAGACGTTCATGCCCCTCATCGGTTCCGGACCGGCCATGAGCGATCCCGATTCCTTCGTCACGGCCGGCTCGGAGAAGCCGTTCGGCGCGTTCGGGCTGCCCGGCGCTCCCGGCTCCGACGGGTTCTGGGCGGCTGCGCGGTCGCCCTTGTCGGTGCCCGGCGACGACGGCGGCTGGGTGACGTTGTTCCTGTGGCGAGGTTCGCCCGCGACCCTCGTTTTCGAGAGCTGGTCG
The DNA here is from genome assembly GCF_002941025.1 of Streptomyces sp. QL37. Classification (NCBI taxonomy): domain Bacteria; kingdom Bacillati; phylum Actinomycetota; class Actinomycetes; order Kitasatosporales; family Streptomycetaceae; genus Streptomyces; species Streptomyces sp. QL37. The sequence goes on from NZ_PTJS01000001.1 coordinate 259,354, forward strand.
ACGCCGCTCCCTCTGCTCCGGTGGGGCGGCACCGACTGCTGGTACGCCGAGGTGCGCATGCCCCCGCGACTGCGGGTGACCTACCGGTTCCTCGTGGACGACGTGGCGTACGCCGATCCGCTGAACCCGTTCGGGGCGGGCGGTGACCGGTCCGTCGCCGCGACCCCGGACGCCCCGCACCACCCGCACTGGCCGGCCGTCGGCGCCGACGACGTCCTGCCCGTGCCGAAGGCCCGTATCCGCTGGGCGAGCGGCCGGCTCGGCGGACGGCGTACCGTGCGGGTCCATCCGGTGGGCGGCGGCGGCCCGGTGGTCCTGCTGCTCGACGGCGACGACTGGCTGTATCTCCACTCGGCCATGACCGCGTTCGACTCGGCCTTCACCGCCGGCGAGATACCGGCCGTCACCCTCGTCTTCCTGCCGGCGAAGGACAGGGCGGCCGAGTTCCAGTGCAGCCCCGGACTCTGGGAGGCGGTACGGGACGAACTCCCGCAGCTGGTGGCGGAATCCGGCGTGCCCGCCGACTGGGACCGGCTGGTGGTCGCCGGACAGAGCCTCGGAGGACTGAGCGCGATGTACGCGGCGCTGGAGTTCCCCGGCCTGGTGTCCCGCGTCGCCTGTCAGTCCCCCTCGTTCTGGTGGGCGCCCGGGGCGCTGGACCGGACGGACCTCATGGAGGGCCCCATGGGCGGCGCCGTCGCCGCGCGGCTGCGTGAGCGCCCCGACCTGTCCGGGCTACGGATCGCTTTCGACGTGGGGGAGCACGAGACGCGGATGCTCCCCCACTGCGAGCTCACCGAGGCTCTGACCGAGCAGGCCGGTGCGACCGTGCGCGTCTCACGGTCGGCATCGGGACATGACCGGGCGGGCTGGCGGCACGCGCTGCTCAGGGATGTCGCCTGGGCGCTCGGCTGACGGCGGTCACCGGGCCACGGCCCTGCAGTAGGCCTCGTCGGTGGCGAGGAGGTGGCGATGGGTGTCGTCGGCCGTGACGGCACCGTCGTCCAGGACGAGCACGCGGTCGGCGGCGTCCAGGAGGGCGGGGCTGCTGGTGATCACGACGGTGGTGCGGCCCTTGCGCAGTTTCGCGATGTTACGGGCGATCAGCTGTTCCGTGACCGCGTCGACCGCTGTCGTCGGGTCGTGCAGGACCAGTACCTCCGAGTCGGCGGCGAGCGCGCGGGCCAGGGACAGCCTCTGGCGCTGCCCCCCGGAGAGGTTCGCGCCACGGTCACGTACCGCGTGGTCGAGCCCCTCACGGTGCAGGGCGACGACGTCGGTCAGGAGCGACGCCTCCACGGCCTCGGGGAGCATACGGCTGGTGCCCGACGGGTCGATGTTCGTGCGCAGGCTGCCCGCGAAGATCTCACCGTCGTACGGGTTCACCAGCATGTGCTCGCGCAGGGCCTCGACGGACAGCTCGGCGATCTCCCGCCCGCCGACCCGCACCGTGCCCTCGTACGCCCGGGGCGGGACGTTCACCCCCAGGACCGAGGCGAGATCGGCGGCGGCGCGCGGCTGGTAGGGGGCGATGGCGACGAACTCGCCTGCGCGTACGCGGAACGTGAGCCCGTGCAGGGACCCGTGGCGCACACCGTCGAGTTCGAGGTCGCCGCCGGTGGCGGGACTGCCCTGGCCCGGGGCCGTGAGCGGCGGCGCGGCGAGCACCAGTGCCATCCGCTCGGCCGAGGCGCGCGCCATCATCACGTACTTCGGCATCTCCGAGAACATCTTCAGCGGCTCCATGACGAACTGCGCGAGACCCACGGCCATGACGAGTTCCCCGATGGTGATACGGCCTCCGTACGCCAGCCAGCCCGCCGTCAGGGTGACGGCCGCGGCGAGGACCGCGTTGAGGGCCAGCGCGGTGCCCGCGTACACACCGTTGACCTTGGCCACCGTGACCGCCTGGCGCTTCGCCTCCGTGCTGACCTTCCGGTAGGACTGGAACGCCGCGTGATTGCCGCCGAAGCCGTGCAGCGGGCGCAGGCCGGTGATCAGGTCGGCGACCTTCGCACCCGCCCGGGCCACCCGGGCCTGCTGTTCGCGGGTGCTCGCGCCGATCCGCTTGGACATGACGCTCAGGACCGACAGGATCGCGACGGTTCCCACCACCACCAGCAGACCGAGCCGGACGTCGGCCAGGCCCAGTGCGACGGAGGCGACCACCACCGCGACCAGCGAGCTGACCAGCAGCGGCACCACCTCCACGATGTCCGCCGTCTGGTCGGCGTCCTCGGTGGCGATGGTCAGCACCTCGCCGGACTTCAGGCCGACGTCCCGGGCCACCGGCTGGAGCCCGCAGGCCGCCACCCGTACCCGCCAGCGGTGTGCCTCGGTCGTGTTGGCCTTCTGCAGGACACGCATCCCGAACCGCCACGACAGCGAGACGGTCGTGATGATCACGGCCAGCGCGGCGATCGACAGGCCGAGCGAGCCGAGGCTCCGGTCCCGCATCGTGTGCTCGACGATCAGGCCGAGCGCGATGGGGAAGGCGGTCTCACCCGCCTGGTACAGGCCCATGAGGACGGTGCCCCGGACCACGGCGCCGGCGTTGCGGCGCAGGGCGGTCCGGAGGATGTCGGCGCCCGGGCGGGGGCGGTGCACGTCAGGTGTTGTCATCAAGGTGGCGGGCAATCGCTTCCGGGGTTCGAAGGGTGAGCAGATCACGGATCGTGATCACAGGACCGTACTCCCGGCGGAGCAGGCCGATCAGCCGCACCGCCAGCATGGAATGCCCGCCCAGGGAGACGAAGTCGCTCACCGCGCTGACCTCGTCGTCGTCCAGGTCCAGGGCCTCGGCGAAGAACTCGCAGACCAGTGTCTCGGTCTCCGTCTCCGGCCCGCGCTCGCCTCCCGTGGTCAGCACGCCGAGCGGCCTGGCCTCCGGCAGGGCCTTGGTGTCGGCCTTCCCGTTCACGGTCAGCGGGATGCCGTCGACCTGGGCGTAGTGCGTGGGGCGCAGGAAGTCCGGCAGTCCCGCGCCGACCTCGGAGGCGACGGCGGCCAGGTCGGAGCCGCTCAGCACGAGGTAGGCGGCCAGCCGGTGGGCACCGTCGACCTGCGGGTCGGGCTGCGCCACCGCGGCGACGAACCGCACCGCCGGGTGCGCGGCGAACGCGGCCTCGACCTCCCCCGGTTCGACCCGGTGGCCCCGGATCTTGACCTGCTGGTCGGTCCTGCCGAGGTACGTCAAGTGCCCGTCGGGCCGCCGGGAAACCAGGTCCCCGGTGCGGTACATGCGCTCGCCCGGTGCGCCGAAGGGGCATGCGACGAACCGGTCGGCGGTCTGGGCGGGCTGGCCGAGGTAGCCGCGCGCGATGCCGATGCCCGACACGTACAGCTCGCCCGGCACTCCGTCCGGCAGCGGCCGCAGCCAGGGGTCCAGGACGTAGACGTCGGTGTTGTCGATCGCGACGCCCACCACCGGGTCCTGGCATTCGAAGGTGCCGACGCCGAGGGTGTTGATGGTGTACTCGGTGGGTCCGTACAGGTTGTAACCGGCCGTCCCCTCGGTCTCGGCGAGCCGCTGCCACAGGGCGGGGGTGACGGCCTCACCGCCGAGAAGCACAAGCGCAGGGCGCCGGGCGGGGTCGTCGAGCAGGCCTTCGGCGACCAGTTGCTGTGCGTAGGTCGGGGTCACGTTGATGACGTCGATCCCGTGCTCGGCGCAGTACTCGACCAGCCGGGGCGCGTCCCGGCGCAGTTCCTCGTCGCAGATGTGCACCTCGTGGCCGTCGGCGAGCCACAGCAGCTCCTCCCAGGACATGTCGAACGCGAACGACACGGTGTGCGCGATCCGGAAGGTCCGGTGCCCGTGCTCGGCGAGCACCGGTTCGAAGATGCGGCGCTGATGGTTGATCAGCATGTTGGTGAGCCCCGCGTACTCGGTCACCACGCCCTTGGGCTTCCCGGTCGATCCGGAGGTGTAGATCGTGTAGGCGGGGTGTCGCAGGCGGTGGGGGTCGTCCGGCGTGAACGTCACGTACGGCTCCGACCCGGGCAGGGGCCGGTCGAGTTCGATCAGGTCGCCGGTCAGCCGTGGCGACACGGCGCTCACCGTGAGGATCACGTCCGGGCGCGCGGCGTCGACGATCGCGGCGATCCGTTCGTCCGGGTGGTCCAGCTCGATCGGCACGTAGGCGGCACCGGTCCGCAGTACGGCGAAGAGTGCCACGATCGAGTCGAGGGAGCGCGGTATCGCGAGGCCCACCGTGGTCTCCGGGCCGATGCCCCGCCCAACGAGTACTCCGGCCACCGCGCGGCTGCGGTCGCGGAGCCGGGCGAAGGTCATGGTCGAGCCGTGGGCTACGAGGGCGACCCGCTGCGGCTCCCGGCCCGCCGCCCGGTCGAACCGGTCGACGACGGTGTCCGTGCCGATGTCGGTGCGCCCGGCGGGCTCGGGTTCGGGGCCGGGGCCGCGCAGCGCGCCGATCGGCCCGGTCCGGCGTGCCAGGTCGTCGAGCAGGCGCAGGTAGTCGTCGAGGAGACGCCGGGCTCTCCCGGCTTCCTCGTCCCGGTGCTCCAGTTTGACCGTGAGCCGTTCCCCCGGTGTGACGACCCAGGTGAACGGATAGTGCGTCGAGTCGTCGGCCTTCACCGACGTGATGCCGTGCCGGGCGTTCATCGCGGCGAAGGCGTCCATGTCGAGGAAGTTCTGGAGCACGAACAGGTTGTCGAACAGGCCCCCGTGGCCGCCTGCCCGCTGGATCTCCCCGAGCCCCAGGTGCTCGTGCTCCATCGCTTCGACCCTGGCCGCCTGGACGCCCGAGAGGTACTGCTGGACCGTGTCCTGGGGCCGTGCTCGTGTCCACATGGGAACGGTGTTGAGGAGCACGCCGACGATGCCGGAGAGCCCTTCGCCCTCCCGGCCGGAGACGGTGACGCCGAACACCGCGTCGCTCCGGCCCGTGTGCGCGCCCAGCAGGAGGCCGAACGCCCCGGTCAGCACCGTGTTCAGTGTGACGCCGTGCGCCTTCGCCGTCTCCCGGAGGAGGTCCGACTCCTCGGCGGTCAACGTGTGTACGAGCGCGCGGGGCAGGGTGTCCGGGAGGGACGGATCCGGACCGGCGAGGAGCGTCGGGCCGGTCAGGCCGGCCAGGTGCTCCGCCCAGAAGCGCTCCGACACCTCGGGGTCCCGGGCGGCGAGGGCCCGGGCGTGGTCCTCGAAGCTCGGCGTCGCCGGGGCCGTGTCCAGTTCCTCGCCCGCGAGGATCGCCCGGTAGGCGTCGAACAGGTCTCGCAGCAGGATCTCGCGGGACCAGCCGTCCCACAGCAGCAGGTGGTAGCTCAGCAGCAGGCCGTCGCGTCCGCCGGGCAGACGTACGACCGTCATCCGGATCAGCGGCGGCTCCGCGGGGTCGAATCCGGTGTCGCGGTCCCGTGCGCGCAGGGTTTCGACGTCCTCGTCCGTCAGCAGCTCGGCCGTACGGACGTCGACCCGCCGGCCCGCGGCGAGTACCTGGACGGGGTTGCCGTCGTCGTCGGTGGTGAAGCCGGCACCCACGACCGGGTGCCGTGCGATGACGTACGCCATCGCCTCGGACAGTGCGTCGGTGTCCAGGCGCCGGTCGAAGTCGAAGTAACTCTGGGCCACGTAGTGTCCGGCCGGACCGGTCATCTCGGCCTGGAAGAAGAGGCCACGTTGGAGCGGGGTGACCGGTGCCGTGCGCTCGGCGGTGGCGGAGGCTTCCGCGAGGCGTTCGAGTGCGTCGAGCCAGTGCCCGGTCAGGTCGTCGGGAATGCCGTCGGCGAGGGTGAAGGCCGCGTGGAGGCTGCCGCTCACCTCGTCGGTCCAGGCGTTGACCTCGACGGCGTAGGGGCTGCCCTGGTCTCCGCCGGTGATGTGCGGTATCTGCGACTCGCTCCCCCGGCCGAGGTAGTTGAACAGCACCTGGGGGCGGGTCCTCAGCAGGGGAGCCGTCTGCGGGTTGAGGTACCGCAACTGGCCGTAGGCGACGTGCCCGTGCTCGTCGGGCTGGCGTCGGGCGACCTCGCGGGCCGCTGCCACGGGGTCGGTGTGCGCGCTCAGCCGTACGGGGGCGATGGAGGTGAACCAGCCGACCGTACGGGTGTAGTCGTGGTGTTCCAGGGCCGGTACCCGGCCGTGCCGTTCCAGATCGACCGCGAGGTCGGTGGGCGACGGCTGTACGTGTGTCAGCGCGGTCCGCAGCGCGCCGCACAGCAACTCGGTCGGGCCGACGCCGAGTGCGGCGGGCGCGGTGCGCGTCACCAGGTCGCTCACCTCGGGCGCGAGGACGGCCGTCGTGTGCCGCAGCCGCTCGGCCGCGGGCAGCAGCGGGGGCGCCTGGAGCGTGGTGATCCAGTGGTCGAGACCGTCGGTGACGTGGGCGGACCCGGCGCTCAGGGCGTCGGCGTACTCGGCGTAGGAGGTGGTCGGCGGTGGCAGCGTCGCCCCGCGCATGACGGTGTCCAGGTCGTCCAGCAGGACCAGCCAGGACACGGCGTCGACGGCGAGGTGGTGGGCGGTGACCACCAATGTCCGGCTCGGCTCCAGCCACGAGAACGCGACGACGTCACCGGCCTCGGGATCGAGCCGCCCGGCGGCCTCGTTCGCCGCTGCGGTCGCGTCGGTGGCGTCCGCCCGCACCACGGCGACGTCGCGGGCGGGCCCGGTGCGCAGCGTCCACACCCCGTGCTCCTCGTGGAGGCGGAGCCGGAGCGCCGGGTGTGCGGCCACGACCGCGTTCGCCGCGCGTTCGGCGTCGGCGAACCCGGTGCCGTCGGCCGCCTGGACCGTCCTGGCCTGGGCGAACCGGGCGAGTGAGCCGCCCAGTTCGCGCTGGCGGAGGATGACCGGCGTGGGCGCCACCGGACCGTCCTCGCGGATCGGGGGCGCGGCCGCCGTGGCCCGAGGTGTACGCGACCCGAGGTGGTCGGCGAGCGCGCGGGGTGTCCTGAACAGGAAGACGTCCCGCGGCGCGACCGACAGGCCGAGCGCCCTGGCCCGGTTGATCACGGTGATGGCGACGATGCTGTCGCCCCCGGCGGTGAAGAAGTCGGTGTCCCCGTCCACGGACAGGGAGCCGGGCAGGGCCTCGGCGAAGATCTCCACCAGCGCGGCGAGCACGGAACCGCTCGTGGCGGACGCAGCACCGCTGGTGGCGAGCGCGGAGACCGTCGTGGCGGGCGCGGAGCCGTCCGCCGCAGGCCCGGGGACGTCCTGCGCGGCGCGCTCGGTCAGGGCCTTCCGGTCCAGCTTGCCGTTGACCGTCAGCGGCAGGGCCTCGGCCGGGAGCACCCGGCCCGGCACCATGTACGCGGGCAGCTTCGCGGACAGCCGGCCGGTGAGGTCGCCCGGCACCCGGCCCACCACGTGCGCGACCAGGTGGTCACCGCTTCCGGCCACGGTGACGGCCACGTCGACCACTCCGTCGAGCTCCCTGACGGCGGCCTCCACCTCGCCGAGCTCGATACGGAAGCCCTTGAGCTGCACCTGGTCGTCGGCGCGTCCGGCGAACTCCAGCTCCCCGTCGAGCGTGCGGCGGGCGAGGTCGCCCGTGTGGTACATGCGGGAGCCGTCGTCCGCGAACGGGTTCGCCACGAACCGGCCCGCTGTGAGACCCGGTCTGCCCAGGTAGCCGAGCGACACCTGGTCACCCGCGACGTAGATGGCGCCGACCCGGCCCGGAGGCACGGGGCGGAGCCTGTCGTCGAGGAGGAAGGTGGCCAGGCCGGGGACCGGACCGCCGATGGGGCTGACGTCCTCGTCGAAGTCCTCGTCGGTGAGCACCCGGTGGGTGACATGGACCGTGGTCTCGGTGATGCCGTACATGTTGACCAGCTCGGGCGAGCCGGTGCCGTGCCGCTCCACCCAGCCGCGCAGCCGCGCGGGATCGAGCGCTTCGCCGCCGAAGATGACCCGTCGCAGGGCGGGCAGGGGGTCGGCCGCGTGCCGGTCCGCCTCGGCGAACCGGTAGAAGGCGGAGGGGGTCTGGTTGAGCACGGTCACTCCCCGCTCGCGGACCAGCCGGTGGAAGTCCACCGGGGAGCGGGTCAGCCCGTAGTCGGGCACCAGCAGTTCACCGCCGTGCGCCAGCGCGCCCCACAGCTCCCAGACCGCGAAGTCGAAGGAGTAGGAGTGGAACTGCACCCACACGTCCTGAGGACCGAAGTCCATGGCGGGCCGGGTGTTCGCGAGCAGCGTCACCACGCTGGAGTGCGGGACGACGACACCCTTGGGTCTGCCGGTCGAACCGGACGTGTAGATCACGTAGGCGGGGTCGTGCCACCCGGCCCGGGTGGTGACGGGCGCGGGCCCGGGTTCCTCCGGGAGCTCCTCCCCCAGCACGATGACACGGGGCGGCGCGCCCGGTCCCCGGCTGAGCAGCTCCGTGAAGCGGTCCCGCTGCTCACGGTCCACGAGGACGGCCTGCGGGGCGGCGTCGGTGAGGATGTACTCCAGCCGTTCGTCCGGGTAGGCCAGGTCCAGGGGTACGTACGCGCCGCCCGCGGTGACGATCGCCACCAGGGCGACGATCTGCTCCACGGAGCGCGGGAGGGCTACGGCGACTCGCGTGCCCGGTGCGACACCGGCGGCGCCGAGGGCCCAGGCCAGCGCGTTCTTGGCGTCGGCCAGTTCACCGTACGTCAGGGACCTTGTTCCGCCGTCGAGTGCGCAGTGGGTGACGGCGGTGGCCTCCGGGTCGCGGCTCGCGGCGGCGTCGAACAGTCCGCCCAGGGTCGTCGGGGCGATCCGGGCGGGGCGCCGGGCCTCGTCGGGCGCCAGCTCGTCCACGCGTGTGTCCGGCCGGGTGAGCAGGCCGGTGAGCGTCGCCGTGAACGTGCGAAGTATCGCCTGGACGGTCTCCTCGCGCAGCAGTTCCCTGTCGTGGATCAGGTTGAAGCGGGGGCGCCCGGCGGGTGTGCGTTCCACGACCAGGGTCAGCGGGTAGTGGGGGGCGCCCTCGTTGACGATGCCGGTGATGACCAGTTCGTCGCCGGGCCGCCGCAGAGCCCCCGGGTCGGTCGCCACGTCGAAGACCACCAGCGTGTCGAACAGGGCGCCGCCACCGGCCTGACGGCCGATCCTCGCCAGGGAGACGTGCTGGTGCGCCAGTACGGCGCCCTGGTGTTCCCGCACCGAGGCGAGCAGGTCGCGGCCCGTGCTGTCACCGTCCCAGCGGGCGCGCAGCGGGATCGTGTTGATGAACAGGCCCACCATGTCCTCGATGCCGGGCACCTCGGCGTCGCGGCCGGACACCGTGGAGCCGAGGACCACGTCCCTGCTCCGCAGGATGCCGCCCAGTGTCACGGCCCAGGCGCTGTGCACCGCCACGCTCAGCGGGACGCCCGCCGACCGGACGGCCGCGTCGATGTCGTGCTCGGGCTCCACGGCGATGTCGGCGAACCGGTCGGACGGGGTGTGTCCCTCGGCGACCAGGGAGGGGCCGGGCAGGCCGGCGAGCTGGTCGCGCCAGACCCGGTCGCTCTCGTCGTCGTCGGCCATGGCGATCCGGCGTACGTGGTCGGGGAAACCGCCGAGCGGATACCGGGCCCCCGGCGCGTGGTACTCGGCCAGCAGCGCGCGGAGCATCGGTGGCACCGACCAGCCGTCGGCGACGATGTGGTGGACGGTCTGCACCAGCACGTTCCTGCCGGAGCCCGCCCGGATGAGCGTGTACCGCATCAGCGGGCCGTCGGCCAGGGCGAATCCCGCACGGCGGTCCCGCTCGGCATGGTCGCGGATCTCGGCGTCGGTGATGCCGGGGCGGTCCAGCGTGGTGAAGGGGGCCCCCACCCCGCTCTCCAGCACGGAGACCACCCGGCCGTCGGCGAGGGCCACGAACCGTGCGGCCAGATTCGGGTACAGGACGAGCAGACGCGTCGCCGCCGACGCCAGCCGCTCCGCGTCCACCTCGCCCTCCAGGGTGAGGAGTTGCTGCTCGACGTAGCTGCCGGCGGAGTCGTCGTCGAAGACCGAGTGGAAGTAGAGACCCTCCTGCAGCGGCGTCAGGGGCAGGATGTCCCGCAGCGCCGGGCCGTCCAGGGCGTCGACGTCGGCCTGCGTGAGCGGCACCGGTGCGAAGTCGCCGGGAGAGTGCCCACCGTGTTCGAGGGCGGCGAGCCCGGTCAGGGCCTCCCGGAGATAAGCGCCGATGGTGGCGGTGTCGTCGTCGGTGAACATCCCGTGGGGCCAGGAGATGGTGGTCACCAGCTCGTACTCGCCGTTCGGGGCGGGTTCGGCGACCGCGTTGAACTCCAGTGCGCGCGGCAGGCGCATCCTCGGGTCGCGCTTCTCGCCCAACTGGCCTGCTGAACCCGCGAACTGCCAGTCGCCGGAGCTGCCGGAGTCGAGGCGGCCCAGGTAGTTGAACAGCACCTGAGGGGCCCGGGTGTCGAGCCCGGTGTCGGTGAGATACCGCAGGACACCGTAGGTGAGCCCGTTGCCGGGGACCCGGCCGAGGTCGTCCTTCACCGCCTTGAGCGCGGCGGCCAGATACGCGGGGGCGGTCGGGTCGGCGGACGCACCGGGGTCCACGACCACCGGGAACAGGGTGGTGAACCAGCCCACGGTCCGGGACAGGTCCGGCTCGAAGCCGGCCGTCTCCGCCACGAACCGCCCTTCGCGGCCGTGTCCTTCGAGTTCGACGTGCGCGAAAGTCTGGTCCTGCCCGAGGTCGCGGCGCCACCGGGCGAGGGCGACGGCGAGCGCGGTCAGCAGTACGTCGTTGACGCCCGCGTGGAACTTCGCGGGTACCTCCCCCAGCAGCGCTGCCGTGGCTTCGGCGCCCACCGACACGGTCCGGCTCCGTTCCCGGGCCACGGTGTCGGCTTCGGTCAGCGCCCGCCTGCCCAGCGGCCCGTCCGCTCCCGGAAGGGGACGCCGGAAGGCGGCGCGGTCCCGTTCGAAATCGGCACCGGCCAACAACTGTGTCCAGCGACGGAACGAGGTGCCCACCGGGGGCAGCTCGACGGGCAGGCCGGAGGTGAACTGCCGCCATGCGGTGGCCAGGTCATCCATGAGGATCCGCCAGGACACGCCGTCGACGACCACGTGGTGGACGGCCACGACCAGTTGCCGTGCCTCCCGGCGCCAGACTGCGCGGAGCATCACACCGGCGTCGGGATCGAGGCCTTCGGTCGCGAGCGCCACACAGGCGCCCGTCGGCAGGCCGCTCTCCTGCCATGCAGCGACGGCTCCGTCCGCCTCCGGGATGTCGAAGCCCCAGCGGTCGCCGCGCACCAGTCGGGCGCGCAGCATGTCGTGCCGTCGGGTCACGGCGGTGAGGATCGTGTCGAGGGCTTCGGCGGTGAGGTCCGCCGGGGTGTTCAGCACGACCGACTGGACGAAGCCGTCGATCGCGTCCGTCGTCCCGCCGAGCCACCGCACGACGGGTGAGCCGACGACGGAGCCGGTCGCCTCGTCCCCGTCCGCCGTGGAGGAGACGTCCGCACGGCTCACGACCGCCGCCAGCGCGCCCACGGTGCTGTGGGCGAAGATCTGCCCGGCTGTGACGTGGAGACCGGCGGCACGCAGCGCGCTCAGCAGCGAGATCGCCAGGATGCTGTCCCCGCCGAGCCGGAAGAAGTCCTGGTCGACACCGACGGCGTCCAGCCGCAGCACCGACGCGACGGCCGCGCACACCAGGCGCTCGTTCTCGGTGGTGGGCGCCACGATCGTCCCGGCCCCGGTCCCGGGCTCCGGGAGCGCGGCCCGGTCGACCTTGCCGTTCGCGGTAAGGGGGAACTCCTCCAGCACGACGACCTGCGCGGGCACCATGTACTCCACCATGTGCTCCTCGGCCCACGCCCTGACCTCGTCGGCGTGCAGCCCCTCGCTGCCGGCGGCCGGGAGGACGTACGCCACCAGGTAGGTGCCGCCCGCCGTGTTCTTCTTCGCGACGACGCAGGTGTGGCGTACGGAGGGGTGCTCCGCGAGACCCAGCTCGACATCCTCGATCTCCAGCCGCATGCCGCGGATCTTGATCTGGTTGTCGGCCCGGCCTAGGAAGTCCAGCGATCCGTCCGGGGCGAACCGTGCGAGGTCACCGGTGCGGTACAGCCGGGATCCGTCCGTCGCGAAGGGGTTCGCGACGAAGCGGGACGCGGTCAGCCCCGGCGCGTTGACGTACCCGCGTCCCAGCAGGAACCCTCCGGCGTACAGGTCGCCGCCGACCCCGGCCGGGACCGGGCGCAGCTCGTCGTCGAGTACGTAGAGCTGGGTGTTGGGGTTCGCCTTGCCGATCGACGTCGACAGTCGCTCGGCCGCGCCGCGGTAGATGACGTGGGATACGCCGATCGTCGTCTCGGCGGGACCGTATCCGTGGTACATGGGGATGCCGAGCCGGGTGCGGAAACGCTCGTAGAGCTCCGGGGTCAGCACCTCGCCGCCGCACCACACGTGCCGCAGGCTGTCCAACTGCCCGGAGCCGCCTTCCATCTCCAGCAGCACGTCGAGCATGGACGGCACCAGATAGGTGAAGGTGACGCGCTGTTCGGACAGCACTCTCAGCAGATGGTGGGGATCGCGTTCGCCACCGGGCCGCAGGACCACGAGTCTGCCACCGCACACCAGGGGCAGGAAGATCTCGTTGATGGAGATGTCGAAGGACAGCGGCGCCTTGAAGAGTGACGCGTCGTCGGGGCCAAAGCCCAGGATCTCCCCCGACTGCCAGAGGAGGCGCTCGCTGATCGCCTCGTGCCTGATCATGGCCCCCTTGGGCCGGCCCGTCGAACCGGACGTGAAGATGACGTACGCCAGCGCGGCCCCGGGGACGGTGACCTCGGGCCCCTCGGAGGGGAGGGATCCGAAGTGCCAGGCTTCGACGGAGACGGCCACGGCCGGGGGTTCGCCCGCCGGGTGCTCACCGGAGTCGTTGAGCTGCAGCACCACCCGGGCGTCCTCGATGACGACGGCTCGGCGCTCGGCCGGCCATTGCGGGTCGAGCGGCACGAACGCGCACCCGGCCTGGAGCACACCGAGAAGGCCGATCACCATGTCGGCCGAGCGGCCCAGGGATATGCCGACGACCTGTTCGGCGGTGAGCCCGCGTCCGATCAGGTGGTGGGCCAGCTGTCCCGAGAGGTCGGCGGTCTCACGGTAGGTCAGTGAACGGTGCTCGTCGACGATCGCGACGGCGTCCGGTCTCGTCCGTGCCCGCTCGCGGAACATCTCGACGACGGTCGGGCGGGCCCGGTCGGCGTGGGTGTCGTTCCACTCGGTCAGGGCCCTGATCCTCGCCGCCGGGCCCACAGGGCCGATGCTGCCGAGGGGCCGGTCCGGGAAGTCGGCCAGGTCGTCCAGCGCGAGCTGTGCGTCGGCGGGCGCGACGCCTTCGGGGACGCGGATGCTGCGGCCGTCGGCGCCGACCTCCCAGCCGAGGGGTGCGGAACCCCCGTTGTCGACCCATCGGAGTACGTCGGGGAAGAGGGTGGCCGGGGTGAGATCGATGCCGTCGGGCCCACGGCCCGTCGCCCAGTACGACAGACCGATGGCGCAGGCCTCGGCGATGGTCCTGTCGGAACGGTCACCGGTTCGCCGGCGTACGTCGTCGAGGTTCGTCGGGGAGAGCGACACGGGGCGAGCTGTGGGATCCGTCATCGAAGACCCATCGTCCTTCCAGCGTATGAAAGTGGGACCAACTCAACTCGGGGATGGTTCAACTGCCCTCGCGCCAGGCCCGCCACAGTCGTGCGTACCCTCCGCCCAGGGCCACGAGCTCCTCGTGGGTCCCCTGCTCCACCACGCGTCCCTCGTCCAGCACGGCGATCCGGTCCGCGGCCGTCGCCTGGGTCAGCCGGTGCGCCACGAACAGCGTGGTCCTGCCCGCGCAGGCGGCCCGTACGGACCTCTCCAGCTCGGCGGCGCCCTCGCTGCCCGCCTCCGCGGTCGACTCGTCGAGCACGACGACCGGCGCCCGGTTCAGCACGAGCCGGGCCAGGGCGATCTGGGCGACCTTCGTGACGTCCAGGCGCTCGCCGCCCTCGCCGACCGTGGTGTCCAGCCCGTCGGGCAGTGCGGAGACCCAGTGTTCGGCGCCGACGGTGCGCAGGGCGGCCATCAGCTCACCGTCGGTCGCTCGGGGCGCGGCCAGCCGCAGGTCCTCGGCGAGCGGGCCGGAGAAGACGTGCGTCTCCTGCGTCAGGATGCTGACCAGGGCGCGCGCGCCGGCCTCGTCCATGCCGGCGAGGTCGTGCGGCCCGACGCGCACCGAACCGGCCTGCGGGCTCCCGATGCCGGCGATCAGGGCGGCGAGGGTCGACTTGCCCGCTCCTGTGGCCCCCACCAGGGCGAGGGAACCGCCGGCCGGGATCGTCAGGCTGACGCCCCGCAGGACCGGCTCCTCGGCGCCGGGGTAGGTGAAGGTGAGTCCCTCCACCGTCACCGGGTGACCGGTGGCGTCCGCGGACGCCACGGAGGCGTCGCCCACCAGCCGGTCCTCGGCGGACTCCCCCAGCACCCCGACCAGCCGGGTGAGGCTCGCGCCCGACTTCTGGGCCTCGTCGAAGGTGAACATGATGGCGCCCAGCGGCGTGAACAGCCGGTGGAACATCAGCGGCGCCGCCGACACCTCGCCCAGGCTCGCGGCGTCGGCCTCCAGGAGGACGTACCCCACCACGAGGATCAGGACGAGCCCGATGAACTCGGCACGGTTCTCCCGGCCGACGAACCTGCCGAAGATCCGGAAGACGTCGATGCCGAGATCGCGTACCCGCCACGACTTGACGGTGACCTTCTCGCGGAAGGCACCCTCCAGGCGGTAGGCCCGGACGGTGTCGATCCCGTTCAGTCCGCTGATCAGCGCCTGCGCACGGTCGGCCTGTGCCGCTCTCTGCTGCTGGTACAGGGGGGCGGACCGCGGCAGATACCAGCGCAGCGCCAGGGCGTACGCGGGCAGCGCACCGGCGCCCGCCAGGCCGAGCCTCCAGTCGAGCCCGAACATCCCGACCGTGGCGATGGCGACCAGCACGCCGGCCGAGAACACCGTGGGGACGGCCGTACGGATGCCCCTGGACAGCACGGCCACGTCGTCTCCGACCCGGGACAGCACGTCGCCCCGGCCGACCTGCTCGACCCGTGCGCTGGGCATCCCCAGCACAGCCCGGACTGCGGCTTCCCGCAGCCGCGCGAGAAGATCCGCGCCCAGCCGCCCGATCAGGTACGTCGAGACGGCGGTGGCGGCCGCGCCGAGCAGCGCGGCGGCACCCATGAGGACCCCGATCGTGACCAGGACCGAGCGTCCGTCGCCCTCGACAACACCGTCGACCACCCGGCCGAGCAGGAGCACCGGAAGTACTTGGAGCGCCGCCCCGGCCACGGTGGTGAGCACGGTGGCGGCCGTCAGCCACGGCACTTCGCGGCAGCGCGCGGCGACCCAACGGGTGGCCTCGCCCCCGGCCGCCGTGCGCAGGGTGGCGGCCGGGGTGACGCGAGTGGCGCCGGCGCTCACCCCGGCACCGGTCCGGGGTGGCGAGGGGGCCGGGCGGCGTCCGTCACCGGCCGGCCGACTTGACGAGCTCGTCGATCGCGTACGGCAGGGACAGCAGGGTGCCCTGGGAGAGAGCCGCACCGACCGCCGGGCCCTCACTGTCCAGCAGGTACGAGACGTTGCCGTCCTTGACCGCGGACAGGTTGTTGAACAGCTCGAACTTCTTCAGCGCCTCCGTGTCCGCCTTGTCGTTGATGACGAAGATGCGGTCGACGTCGATCAGGTCGACGCGCTCGGGAGAGAGCGCGGTGGAGAACTGGCCGCCGGCGACCTTGTCGATCTGGGTCGCGCCCTTGTAGCCGATGCCCGTCAGCAGCCGTCCGCGTACGTCGGTGGTGGTGAAGGCCGAGATCGAGTCCTTGTACCAGGACACCGCGACCGCGGTCTCCTTCCCGAACTCCGGATTCGCCTCACGCGCCGCGTCGAGCTTGTCCTGGATGCCCTTGACCAGTTCGGTGCCCTCGTCCTCCTTGCCGAGCGCCTTGGCGATGTGCACCGCGTTGTCCTGCCACGGAGCGCTGAACAGGTCCTTCTCGCTCTTGGTGCGGCCCACCGTGGGAGCGATCTTGGAGAGCTTGCCGTAGGCGGCCTCGTCGATCTCGGAGTAGACCGCGATGATCAGGTCGGGCCGAAGGGCTGCGATCTTCTCGTAGTTGGGGCCCGCGTCGCCGTTCTTCATGACGACCTCGGGGCGGGCGTCGCCCCACTTGTCCTTCACCCAGGGCCACTGGGTGTTGATGTCGGGGGACGCGCCCGCCGGGTTCGGGTACTGGTCGACCATGCCGACCGGCTTGATACCGAACGCCAGGACCGCCTGGTCGTCCGTGTAGCCCACGGTGACGACCCGCTCAGGGGCTTTGTCGATCTTCGTGGACCCGAACGCGTGCTCCACCGTCACCGGGAAGGCACCGCCGGCGGCGGCCGGGGCCTTGTCGCTCGCCCCTTCCTCCGAGTCGGAACCGCATCCGGCGAGGAGGCCGACGCCGAGCGTCGCGGCGGTGAGGGTCGCCGCCAGTCGCCGCCACGGCTTCTGAAACGTCGATCTGTGGAAGAGCATCCGGGAATCCCCTGCTTTCGCGCTGTCCGCTACACCCCGTCTGAGGGCAGGCAAACCTTATCCATACGGAGTGAGGTTAGCCTAGCCTAACCGGCGGTATTTCCTTGACGGCAACCTCAGTTGAGCCGCACGTGCGTGCGTCCGATGGGCACGATGAGCGGACGGTCACCCACCGGATCATCGATCACCTTGGCCCGAAGGCCGAAGGCCTCCTCCAGCAGCTCCGCCGTGATCACGTCACGCGGATGCCCCTGCGCCAGGATCGCCCCCTCCCGCATGACGACCAGGTTGTCGCTGTAACGGGTGGCCAGATTGAGGTCGTGCAACACCATGACCACCGTGCGGCCCGACTCGTGCAGGTCGTCCACCAGATCGAGCACGTCGATCGCGTGGGCGAGGTCCAGGTACGTGGTCGGCTCGTCCAGCAGCAGCAGATCGGTGCCCTGAGCCAGCGTCATCGATATCCACACGCGCTGGCGCTGTCCGCCGGACAGCGAGTCGACGGGACGGCCCGCCAGCTCCGAGACACCGGTCATGGCCAGCGCGCGCTCCACGACGGAGGCGTCGTCGGACGACCACTGCCGCAGCCAGCTCTGGTGCGGATGGCGCCCCCTGGCCACCAGGTCGGCCACGGTGAGCCCTTCCGGCGCGACCGGGGCCTGTGGCAGAAGACCGAGCTTCCTCGCCACGTCCCTGGTCCTGAGCTTGACGATGTCCTCGCCGTCCAGCACGACCGCACCCGCGGTCGGCTTGAGCAGCCGCGTCAGGGTGCGCAACAGGGTGGACTTCCCGCAGCCGTTGGGGCCGATGATCGTGGTGATCAGTCCTGGCGGGATCGTCACGTCGAGGCCGTCGATGACGGTCCGGCCGCCGTAGCCGACCGTGATGCCCGTCGCCGCCAGCCGCGAGACGCCGTCGACCGCAGACTCGGTCCTCGTCATGTGCTCAGCGCCCACAGGTCCCCCCGTTGTTCCGGTTTCGTTCGGTCGTGTTCGTCGGTCATCTGAGGTTCGCCCGCACCAGCAGATATACAAGGAAAGGCCCGCCCATCGCGGCCGTGACCACGCCTACCGGAAGGGTGACCGGCAGCGCCGAACGCGCGGTCAGGTCCGCGCCGATCAGCAGCAACGCGCCCACCAGGCCGGAGGCCACCAGGGGAGGTGTCGGGCATCTCACCAGGCGCATGGCCACCTGCGGCGCCACCAGCGCGACGAACGGGACCGGGCCCGCGGCGCTCACCGCCGCCGCGGCCAGCAGCACCGCGCACAACAGCAGCACCGCCCGCACCCCCGAGAATCGGACTCCCAGCCCCGCGGCCACCTCGTCCCCGAGGTGCAGGGGCTTGAACTGGAACGCGACAGCCGCGACGACCGCCAGGAGGACGAGCGTGCACCAGGAGACCACCCGGACCTCGTCCCACGACCGGTTGTCCAGCGACCCGACCAGCCACGCCTGTGCCCGCGCCACGTCCCTGATGTCCGCCCTGGTCAGGAGCCAGGTGGTGATCGCCTCCGTCATGGCGGTCACCGAGATGCCGATGAGGATGAGCCGGAAGCCGTCGATCCCGCGCCGCCACGCCAGGAAGTACACCAGCAGCCCCGTGCCGAGGCCGCCCGCGAGCGCCGCCGCCGACAGGCCCACGGTGCTGACGACCGCGGTGGCGGTCCCGCCCGACACCGTCACCAGGAACACCGCGACGGCACTGGCTCCCCCGGTGATCCCCAGGATGTCCGGACTGGCCAGTGGGTTACGGGCCACGGACTGCGTGATCGCCCCGGAGACCCCGAGGGCGATTCCCACCAGGAGCCCCGCCAGAGCACGCGGCATCCGCAGGTCCATGATCACGAACTCGTCAACCTGCTCGCCCCGGCCCAGGAGCGTGGCGATCACCCGGGAGAGGCCGATGGGGAAGTCGCCGATCCCGATGGACAGACAGAACACCAGGAAGGTGGCCGCCGCCAGCAGCAGGGTGACGCACACCATCCACGGCCGCCAGACGAACGACACCTGGCCGAGCCGCACACCGGGCGTCACCCGCCGCTCCACATCCGTCCCGTTCATGCGCTCCTGAACTTTCCTCGCCACACGAGAACCGCGAAGAACGGGGCGCCGAGAAGGGCGACGACGACACCCGCGTCAAGCTCGCCCGGCCGCACCACCACGCGTCCCACGATGTCGCAGACCAGAAGGACGACGGCTCCGAGGAGACCCGCGTACGGCACCAGCCAGCGGTAGTCGGGCCCGGTCAGATAGCGGGCGACATGCGCCACCATCAGCCCGAGAAACGCGATGGGGCCGCATGCCGCCGTCGCCGCTCCCGCGAGCAGGGTGATGGCGACGATGCCGACGGTCCTGCTCAGCGCGATGTTCACGCCCAGCCCCCGCGCCACGTCGTCCCCCAGGTTGAGCAGGTTGAGGGAGGGCAGCGTGGTCAGGGCCAGCACCACGCCGGCCGCGACGAACGCCGTGACCGGCCAGATCACTTCGAAGCCGACGCCGGCCACGGAGCCGGCGTTCCAGAACCGCAGCGCGTTCAGCGACTTCAGGTCCGTCAGGGCGACCGCCGTGGTCATCGCCGCGAGGAACACCGTGACCCCTTGGCCCGCCAGCGCGAGCGTCAGCGGATTGCCTGCCCCGCGGCCGATACTGGACAGCCCGAACACGACGACACCGGCGACCGCGGCCCCGAGGAAGGCGAACCAGACGTACTGGAACGGGTCGGCGAAACCGAACACGGCGATCACGGTCACCACGGCGAACGAGGCTCCGGAGTTCACGCCCAGCAGCCCCGTGTCCGCGATCGGGTTGCGTGTGTATCCCTGGATCAGCGCGCCGCCGATGCCGAGCGCGACTCCCGCGACGATGGCGAGCACCGTCCGTGGGACCCGCACGGTCCGCACGATGAGCCTGATCTCGGTGAGGCGCTGGTCGGAGTCGGGCGCGGCGAACAGCCCGTGCCACACCTCCGCCGGGCTCAGCGACCGCGCCCCGACGGCCAGCGACGCGGCGGTCCCGATCACGAGGATCGCCACCAGCGCGCCCAGGCCCACCACCCGTCTTCGGCGGGCCTCTGTCGTACCCCTGGGAGCGGGCCGCTCCACTGCAGTCGTGCTCATGGCGACGTACGATATCCCTTTGATCTACGCGGTACGCGTGGGCAGTTGGGCGCCCGGCGCGGACGGGGAGGCGGATCCGTGCGGTCTAGCAGGCCGTGCCGCCGGTCCCCTCCGCGACCAGGCGGGCCTCGTCGGGTGCGTCCTTGACGCCCCGGCCGAGCAACGAGTCCAGGATCTCGCCGACCCGTATCGCCGTGTTGGACAGCAGGGCCGACGTGATGCCGTGCGTGTGCTCCGTGCCGCCCTGCAGATAGATGCCGCAGCGCAGGCCGGGACCGGTCGCGATGCGGTAGTCGCGCTCCACCCGGACGCGCCCCTCCTCGTCGCGGAGACAGCGGTCCGCGACCTCGCCGAGCAGGCCGAGGGGATCGACCGGGCTGTAACCGGTGGCGAACACCACGACGTCGGCGTCCAGGACGGTCTCCTGGCCCGTGACGAGAGACTTCACCGTGGCGCGGACCGTCTCCGTGTCCTCCTCGACGGCGGCGAGCCGGGAGACGTTGAGGAATCGCAGGCGCTCGGTGCCGAGGACCTTCTCCTGATACGTCTTCCGGTACAGGTCGTCGATCAGGTCGATGTCCACCACGGAGTAGTTGGTGTTGCCGTGGTAGTCCATCAGCCTGCGCTTGACGCCTCCAGGTGCGGCGAAGTACTCGTCGACCGCGTCCGGGTCGAAGATCCGGTTGGCGAAGCCGCTGTCGTCGGCGGGGCTGTAGCCGTAGCGCGAGAAGACCGCGCAGACCTCTGCCTCCGGGAAGCGGCGGTGCAGGTAGGCGACGTTCTCGGCGGCGCTCTGTCCGGCGCCCACGACGACGAACCGGGAGGGCGAGGTCCCCTCCAGCCCCTCCACCTTCTTCAGCAGTTCGGAGTTGTGCCAGACCCGGGGGCCGCGCTCGACGCCCTCGGGCATGCGCGGCCGCAGCCCGGTCCCGATGACCACGTTGCGGGCCCGGTGGACGACGAGCCCTTCGGCCGAGCGGACCGTCACGTCCAGATACTCCACGGTGCCCTCGCGTACGACGGGCGTGACGCCGACGACCTCGTGGCCGTACGAGACCACGTCGTCGACCTTGGCCGCGGCCCACTCGAAGTAGTCGTGGAACTCGACCCGGAGGGGGAAGAGGTTCTTGTGGTTGATGAAGTCGACCAGCCGGCCCCTGCTCTTCAGGTAGCAGAGAAAGCTGTACTCGCTGGCCGGGTTCCGGAGCGTCACCAGGTCCTTGAGGAAGGACACCTGCATGGTCGCGTCGTCGATCAGCATCCCGCGGTGCCAGCCGAATCGCGGCTGCTGTTCGAAGAAGCGGGCGGTGACCCGGTCCCGCGCGCCCGCCCCCGCGTTGTGCTCGCCGATGGCGATCGCCATCGCCACGTTGGACGGTCCGAAACCGATGCCGATGAGGTCGTGGACCTGTGGTGCGCCGCCGGGCGGAACCTGTGGCATGTCACTCCCATCGTGCGTGGCGGCCGCCCGAAGGCGCGGGGTGCCGAGGGCAGGGCGCACACCGAACGGAGCGGCCCGCCGCAATTTAGGTGAGCCTAAGCTCATCTACGGGAGCTGTCGATAGGGCGGAGTCAGGACGACCGGACGCCGGCACCGTCAACGAGCCCACCAGGGCCCACTGTTGCGTACCGCGACCCTCGCCGCGGTGGCCGCAGGCCGTCGCGGCGGCATGCCCGGCCGCGTCCTCCACCGCGAGGGCCCCGGCGTGGCGATCCTCGCCGGGGCGCGCGTCCGCACGGGCCGCGACCGCGGCCGGGCCCGTCGCGCGCGTACGTGTGCGAACCGGCGGCCCTCGGGAGCCGTCCCGCCCAGTGGCTCTGCGTAACGGGAGGGGGTGGTCCCCTTCCGCATAAGGGCAGGCTAACCTAAGATGCATGAGAGCTGGTGAGAGCACTTCCCGCGCGGTGGATGCCCCCATGGCTGCCGGTCCGACGCGTGCGCGTGGTCACGGACTGTCCGCCGAAGGGGTGACCGTGGCGTACGGCCGGGTCGACGTCGTACACGAGGCGGCCATCGCCCTGCGGCCCGCGGAGGTGACCGCCCTCGTGGGGCCCAACGGCAGCGGGAAGTCGACCCTGTTGCGCACGCTCGCCCGGCTTCAGACCGCGCGCGCCGGGTCGCTCACGGTGGGCCCGGGCAAGGACGGGGCCACGGACGGCTTCGCGCTCGGGGCCCGCGAGTTCGCGCGTCACGTGGCGCTCCTGACACAGTCCCGGTCGACCCCGGGAGGGCTCACCGTCCGGGACGTGGTCGACTTCGGCCGCTATCCCTACCGGGGCCGCTGGGGCCGTCCCGACCCCCGCGGTACCGCCGCGGTGGACCGGGCGCTCGGCCTCACCGGGGTGGAGGATCTCGCGGGGCGGGGCGTCGAACAGCTCTCCGGCGGGCAGCTCCAGCGCGTGTGGCTCGCCAGCTGTCTCGCGCAGGAGACGGATGTCCTGCTCCTGGACGAACCGACCACCTACCTCGATCTCCGCTACCAGGTCGAACTCCTCGACCTGATCCGCGATCTCGCCGACACCCACGGAATCGCCGTGGGCGTCGTCCTCCACGACCTCGACCAGGCCGCGGCGGTCGCCGACCGCGTCGCGCTGCTGCACGCGGGACGCATCGTCGCCGACGGTGTGCCCGAGGACGTGTTCACGCCGGAACTCCTGTCGGACGTCTACGGCATACGCATCGACGTGGACACCGATCCCTCGACCGGCCGGCTCCGCACCCGCGCGATCGGCCGCCACCATTCCAGAACCGAAAGGCTCAGCACCTCCCCATGAGACGCCACATCCTCGCAACGGCCACCGTCGCCGTCGCCGCCCTGTCCCTGGCCGCCTGCGGAACCACGGAGCCCTCCTCCGACGATTCCGCGGCTTCGGCCAAGCCCGCCGGGAAGATCACCCTCACCGACGCCAAGGGCACGAAAGTGACCCTCGACGGCCCCGCCACGAAGGTCGTCGCCACCGAGTGGAACGTGGTCGAGGACCTGGTCTCCCTCGGAGTCGCCCCCGTGGGCGTCGCCGATGTGAAGGGCTACACCGCGTGGAACACCGCGGCCCCGCTCACCGGCGACCCCAAGGACATCGGCACCCGCGGCGAGCCGAGCATCGACACCGTCGCGGCCCTCGCGCCCGACCTCGTGGTCGCCACCAGCGACCTCGCGCCGGCCGTGGTGAAGCAGCTCCGCAAGGTCGCACCCGTCCTGGAGATCACGTCCGCCGACGCCGCCGACCAGATCGGCACGATGACGGAGGGCCTCGACCTGATCGCGAAGGCCACCGGCAAGGAGGACCGGGCGGACACCGTCAAGGAGGACTTCGAAGCGAGCCTCGCCGAGGGCAAGAAGGCCCTCGCGGACGCCGGCCTCGGCGGCTCCGAGATCGCTTCGGCGGACGGCTACGTCGCGTCGAACCAGGTCTCCGTCCGCGCCTACACAGGCGGCTCCCTCCTCGGCGCCGTCAACGAGCGTCTGGGTCTCAAGAACGCCTGGACCGTCAAGGGGGACGCGAGCTACGGCCTCGCCACCACCGACGTCGAAGGGCTCACCGGCCTCGGCGACGTCCAGTTCTCGTACATCGCGAACGACGTGGACGGCGACGCCTTCGCCGACACCCTCGCGAAGAACGCCGTGTGGAAGTCGCTCCCCTTCGTGAAGGACGGCAACGTTCACCGGCTGCCCGACGGCGTCTGGATGTTCGGCGGCCCCCGCTCGATGGAGGCGTACGTCGACTCCCTCGTCGACGCGCTGACGAAGTAGCGCGCCGTGGCCGTCATCGACAGGACCGAGGTGAGCCGTGACCGGACCACCGCGGCCACGACGGGCGCGGTCGCCGTGGCGGCCACGCTCGTACTGCTGGTCACCGTCCTCGCCGCCGTCGACATCACCCAGGGCACCGCCGATGTCGGAGCGTCGGAGGTCTGGAACGCGATCGTCGGAAGGGCCGAGGCGGGAGACGCCTCCGTGGTGGTCGCCTCCCGGCTGCCGAGGATGGTGGCCGCCGTACTCATCGGACTGGCACTCGGCATGGCCGGCTCCGCCCTCCAGGCGGTCAGCCGGAACGTCCTGGCCTCACCCGACACGCTCGCCGTCAACGCCGGCTCCTACCTCGCGCTCGGGTTGCTCGCCGTCACCGGCACCGCCCTCCCGCTCCTCGCCTCGTCCGGCGCCGCGTTCGTCGGCGGACTCGCCGCCGCGGCCGTCGTGCTCGGGTTGTCCGGGCTCGGCAAGGGCACGGTCCGTCTGGTCCTCGCGGGCAGCGCGCTCGCGCTGGGACTGACCGCGGTGACCGAAGCCCTGCTCCTGCTGTTCCCTCAGCAGACCGAAGGGCTCTACCGGTGGAACCAGGGGAGCGTCAGCCAGAACGGGTTCGACGGCGTCCTCCAGATGGCCCCGGTCATCGCCGTCGGCCTTGTCGGGCTGATGCTCGTCGCCCGACGCGTCGACGCCCTGTCCCTGGGCGACGACGCCGCCCGGGGACTGGGCGTGCCCGTCCGTGGGACCCGGGTCACCGCGGTCGTGCTCGCCACCCTGCTCTCCGCGGCTGCGGTCACGCTCGCCGGCCCGATCGGTTTCGTCGGCCTCTGCGCGCCCGCGCTCGTACGGCCTCTCGCCCGCCGGTTCCGGGGGCTCGTACGCTCCCGGGTGGGCCTGCCCGTGGCGGGGCTCGTGGGGGCCGCACTCGTGCTGGGCTCGGACGTGCTGCTGCGCGCGATCGTGCCCGCCGACACCGCCGTGGAGGTGCCGACCGGCGTCGTCACGACCGTGGTCGGCGGGGTGTTCCTCGTCGTGATGGCACTCCGTACCCGTGACACCGCATCGGCGGAGGCGCCGGACCGGCTGCGGATCCCGGGGCGGACCGCGTTCCTGGTCACCGTGGTGGTGCTCGCCGTCGCCCTCGTGGGTGTGCTGGTGGCAGCGGTACTCCTCGGCGACTCGAAGCTGCTGCTCGGCGATGTCGTGAACTGGGCGCAGGGCAGGGCGGGCCGCGTCGTCACGTTCGTCCTCGACACCCGGGTGCCCCGGGTGACGGCAGCGCTTCTCGCGGGTGCCGCGCTGGCCCTGTCCGGCACCCTGGTGCAGGCCGTGACCCGCAATCCGCTCGCTGAGCCCGGCGTCCTGGGAGTCTCCGGAGGCGCCGGTCTCGGCGCCGTCCTGCTGGTGACCACCGCGCAGTCCCCCGGTTCGTGGGAGGTGGCGGGTGCGGCGTTCGGCGGGGCGGCCGTCACCGCGTCGCTCGTCTTCGGGCTGGCCGCGCGGGGCGGTTTCCGGCAGAACAGGCTGGTGCTGCTCGGCATGGGAGTGTCCTCCGCCGCGGCGGCTCTGATCAGTCTGGTCATCGTGCTCAGTGACCCGTTCGACACGACGAAGGCCCTCACCTGGCTGTCCGGTTCGACGTACGGGCGGAACATGCCCGATGCGCTGCCGGTGGCCGTCGTGCTCGTCGTCGGCATCGTCCTCGCGGTGGTGCGCCGGCGGGAACTGGACCTCGTCGCACTCGACGAGGACACGCCGAGGCTTCTGGGCCTCGGCCTCCACCGGGCGCGTCTCGGCTTCCTCGTGGTCGCCGTCCTGCTCAGCGCCTCCGCCGTCGCGGCCGCGGGCACCATCGGCTTCGTCGGACTGGTCGCTCCGCACGCGGCACGCGCCCTCGTCGGCCGGCGGCATGTACGGGTGGTCCCGGTCTCGCTCCTCCTCGGTGCGGTGCTGGTCTGCCTGGCGGATCTGGCGGGGCGCACGGTGATCGCCCCTGCGCAGCTCGGGGCCGGTCTGATGACGGCCGTCATCGGTGCGCCGTACTTCCTCTACCTGCTGGTCCGCACGCGACGCTAAGTCCCGGTGGCGCGTTCCCGGGCCGACAGGTCGGCCCGGGAACGCCCCTCCGACCGCCCATCCCGCGTGACACGGACGCGAAGGGTGCGGCCCGGCCCCCCGCCGGACAGAATCGGACCCGCATCCGCGTCCGTCCGTCCGTCCGTCCGTCAGCAGGAGCCCACCATGCCCATCCGCCGCGTCGTGCCGGACATCCGTTCAGAGGCCATGGAGGAGAGCCGGGGGTTCTACGAACTGCTGGGGTTCGAGGAGGTCATGAATCTCGGGTGGGTCATGACGCTCGCCTCTCCTTCCAACCCCACGGCACAGATCACCTTCATGAGCCACGACAGGACGGCACCCGTCGTGCCCGACGTGAGCGTGGAGGTGGACGACGTGGACGCGGCCTACGCGGTGATGCGGGCGAACGGCGCCGAGGTCGTACATCCCCTGCGGGACGAGGAGTGGGGGGTGCGGCGGTTCTTCGTCCGTGACCCCAACGGCCGCGTCGTGAACGTGGTGGGCCACCGCTGATCAGGCCGCCGCCGGGCACCCCGTACCTCGTCCGGCCATGCGCCGTTCGTGCGAAAGAGGCCGACGGCTCGCGCGTCCGGGGCGGGAAGAGGAGGACTTCGCCACCGGATGCGCGACTGTTGCGGGGCGGAGCGCGCCGAACCCGCCGCTCCGGGTCCCCGGACGTCCGGAGGTGTCGCGTGACCGGCCTTCAGCTGTCGGTCGTCGTGCCGTGCTTCGACGAGGCCGAGGGCATCGGGTCCTTCCACGCGGCGCTGATCGCCGTCCTGGAAGGGCTCGAGGGGACCTTCGAGATCTGTTACGTGGACGACGGCAGCCGCGACCGCACACGGGTGCTGCTCAACGCGTTCGCCGCCCAGGACGAGCGGACGCGCTACACGGCGTTCAGCCGGAACTTCGGCAAGGAGGCCGCCATGCTCGCCGGGCTCCGCATGTCGCGGGGCGCCGCCGTGGTGATCATGGACGCCGACCTCCAGCACCCGCCCGAGCTCATCCCCCGCATGCTCGAACTGCACCGGCACGGTTACGACCAGGTCATCCCGCGTCGCGACCGCTCGGGTGAGGGCATGGTCCGCAGCACACTCAGCCATGCCTACTACGCGGTGGTGCGCCGCTGTGTGGACGTGGAGCTCCTCGACGGGACCGGGGACTTCCGGCTGCTCTCCCGCCGGGCCGTGGAAAGCGTCCTGTCCATGCCGGAGAGCAACCGTTTCTCGAAGGGGATCTTCTCCTGGATCGGCTTCGACACGGTCAGCTTCCGTTACCGGAACAGCGAACGCGCTGCGGGCCGGTCGAAATGGGGCAGCCGGAGGCTGCTGAACTACGGCATCGACGGCCTCCTGTCCTTCAACAACCGCCCGCTCCGCCTGGCCATCTACACCGGCTTCTGGGTCTTCCTCTCGGCACTGGCCTACGCGGTGTGGACGGTGGTGACCGTGGTGCTGCACGGCGCGGACACACCGGGTTACGCCACGCTGCTCACCGCGGTGGTGGCCCTCAGCGGTATCCAGCTGGTGACCCTCGGGGTCATCGGCGAGTACGTCGGGCGCATCTACCACGAGGCGAAGCACCGGCCGCCCTATGTGGTGCGGGAGACCGACGAGAGCTGTCCGGCGCCGACGGACCTCCCTCCGCCCCCGGTGACCGCACCTGTCTCCCCCCGGGGTCGCACCGCGCGCCAGTTCGCCAGTTTCGTCCTGGTGGGATGCGTGAACACCGCTGTCTACCTCGGTGTCTACGCCGTCCTGAACCGGTGGATTCCCTACCTGGTGGCCCACGTCCTCGGATACGCGGTCAGCATCGTGTGCTCGTTCCTGCTCAACTCCTACGTCACCTGCCGGACGAAGCCGACCTGGCGCGCCTTCGTGCGCTATCCCGTGTCGAGCCTCGTGAACCTCGTGGCTTCGGGCGCTCTGCTCTACGGGGCGGTCAGCGGCCTGGGCATGGACAAGAACCTGGCCGCCCTCCTCGCCGGTGTCCTGGTCACCCCGGTCTCCTTCCTGCTGGCCCGGTGGGCGATCATGTCGGGCCGCCGCGACGCCCCGGTCCCGGCCGAACGGTCCACGCGGCAGCCCGAACCGCCCGTGGGCGCGCCGGTCCCCGACCTCCCGCTCCGCGCCTCCGAGGACCGGTGAGCCCGGATGTCCGACAGCACACCGGAGTCCGCCGCCCCTGACCGGCCGGACGCCACGGTGCACGACGCGCGGGGTCTGCCCCGGCGTCCGCGGCACGGCTCCCGGCGACGCTCGCGGGCTTCGCTCTGGCTGACCGCCCTCTCCCTCCCGCCCCTGGCCCTGCTCGCCGCGGCAGCGTGGTTCGGGAGGTCGGTACGGCCCGGCGCGGACGACTGGTGCTTCCTGCCCACGGTGCGGGACCACGGCGTCACCGGCCTCGTCGGCCGGTTCTACTTCGACGACAACGGACGGGTCGTCAACGCCGTACTGGTCGGCGCCTACGCGAAGTTCCAGGTCGCGGGTCACCAGTGGTTCGGCCTGGTCACCGGGGTGCTGACTCTGGCGGTGCTGTGGGCTGCGGCGGTCCTCACACTGCGGCGTCTCCGGCTCACCGTGCCGCGCGGGCTGCCGCTGCTGATCGCGGCCATGGCGACCGCGCTCTTCCTGTTCGTCACACCCAACACGTACAAGACGTTCTACTGGCCGGCCGCGTCCGTCTCGCACACGATGCCACCGGTGCTGGCCTGCGCCGCGCTGCTCCCCTTCCTGGCGGCGCGTTCACCCCGCGGCAGAGGTGCGGCCATCGCCGTGGCCCTCGTCGCCGGACCGGCCATCGGCACGCTCTCGGAGGAGACCGCGATCGTCGTGGCGGTGCTGCTGGTCACCGTCCTCCTCCTCAGCGGCCGCGTCGCGGCCGGTACCTTCCGGCGCTTCCTCCGCCTCTGGTGCGCGGCAGGCATCACCGGGATCGCCGCCGGGGGCCTCGTCCTGATCACCTCACCCGGCTCGAACGCCCGGCGTGACCGGTTCGGGGCGGGTACGACGTCCATGGTCGCGCCGGAGTCGCTCGCCGCCTCGTTGCGCGGCTTCGCGGAGATCGCGCTGACCGTGGTCACCACATGGCAGTACGCCGGGGCGGTCGCGGTGGGGGTGCTCCTGGGGCTGCTGTGCCGGCGCGCGGACGGGAGCCGGCCCGGGCCGCCCACCCACTGGCGTCTGACAGCCTCTGCGGCGGTGGCCGCACTCCTCGTGTCCGGTTTCCTCTGCACGGTCGTGACCTATCCGGTGTTCCAGGACCGGGTGAGCGATGCGAGCGCCAACCGGCTCTGGAACGACTACCTGTTGGTCTACGTGGCCCTGCTCGTCGCCGCCGGCGCGCTCCTGGGACTGGCCGCCCGGCAGCGGGCGCGGAGGACCGGCCCCCTGCAGGCGGCGTGCGCGGTGCTCTGCGTCCTGGTCTGCTTCGGGCCCACCGTCGCGCTGCTCGACCTCGACACGAACATGCGTGCCCGGGCCGAGGAGTGGGATGCCCAGGACCGGCGGCTGCGCGAGGGGGCGAGCGCAGGAGCCACCGTCCTGCCGTACGAGCGACTCGTGATCAGTCAGATGCTGGAGCCGTTCAGCCGGCGGGGGCGCTCGTACTGGCCCGGAGGGTGCGTCGCCGACTACTACAGGCTCGACCGCGTCACCGACGCCACCCGGTCCCCCGGCCACGGACAGGACGAGCCCCGTTCCGGGCACGGCCCCGAAGGCTGATGCTATTGTTCTAATTCAATACAAACAACTTCGGGGGGAGTCGGATGACCGCCATCAGAAGGGGCGTCCTGACAGCAGTGCCGTTCGGCGTCGCCACCGCCGCGTACGCCGGCGTCTTTCTGGCGAACCGGGACCGGCTGCCCGACCGGATCGCCACGCACTTCTCGGCGGGCGGCGGGGCGAACGACTACATGAGCCGGACCACCGCACTGTGGTTCGGGTGCGCTCTGCTCGTCGGCCTCGGGCTGCTGTTCACCGTCATGACCCTGGCCTCCAGGAAGAGTGCGGGGTCGAGACTGAATGCCGCCGTCGGAGCCGGCACGGCGTTCACGATCGGCTACCCCCTGGTCGCCACGGTCCTCGTCAACGCGAACGTCCAGGATCCCGCCGAGGCTCGACTTCCCCTGTGGCATGTCGCCGTACTGCTCGCCGGGGGCGTGGCCACCGGCGCGCTGGCCTGGCGGCTGATGGGCGCGGGGCCGCCCCCGGAGCCCGTACCGCCGACGCCCCCGCTGTCTCTCGCCGAGGGCGAGGCCGCCGCCTGGAGCCGCACCATGGTGTCCCGCGTGCTGCTGACGGTGGCCGGGGCGGTCGCACTCGCCGGCCTGTTCGCCCTGGTGTCCGGCGCCTTGCTGACGGGACTGCCGCTGCTCGCGCTCGGCCTGATCTGCGCCCCGTTCGCCGGCGTGCGGGTCACCGTCGACCGGCGGGGCGTGACGGTCACCTCGACGGTCCTGCCACGGCCTCGGCTCGCCCTGCCGCTCGGCGGTATCGTCGGCGCCGACAGCGTCGAGGTCGACGCCGTGGGAGAATTCGGCGGCTGGGGCTACCGGATACGGCCCAACCGGCGCGGTGTCCTGCTGCGTTCGGGAGAGGCACTCTCGGTCCGCACGACCGGAGGACGCGAATACGTGGTCACCGTCGACGACTCGACCACCGCTGCCGCGCTGCTCAACGGACTGACGGGCCGTCAGGCAAGCCAGCGCGACTAAGGGTTGCGATGCGTGACCAGACCCCGCTCCCTGATCCGGCCTGATCCGAACGAAAGGCCCTAGCGATGCTGTTCCGCGTACTCCCCGGCTCGCCCGTACCGCTGGGCGAGCAGATCGCCGCCTGTGTGCGCGGGGCGATCGCCGACGGCACGGCGGCTCCTGGTGAGCGGCTGCCACCTGCCCGCGAGGTCGCCGAGTCGCTGGGCGTCAACGTGCACACCGTGCTCCGCGGCTACCAGCGGCTCCGGGACGAGACCCTGATCGAGCTGCGCCGCGGCCGGGGCGCGGTGGTCACCGCGGCGCCCGGCGCCGCGGGCCGGGCCCGGCTCACCGAGGCCGTGCACGGCGTCATCAGCCAGTCCCGCGAACTCGGCCTCACGGCGGAGGAGTTCCTGGCCCTGGTCCACAGCGGCCTGGCGAGTGCGCCCGCCGCGAGGCCCGGCTCCGGAGACCCGGCGCGCTGAACGGCGACCGCCCGACCGGATCAGTAACACGCGTGATACACGTGCCTGTTGAAGCTTTCTCGGAGTGATCATAGACTTCACCGCCGTCGGCTCCGGTTCGCGTCCGCGACTGTGATCCAGCTCCGTGGACGTGCGCGTCCAACGCTGCGCTCCTCACGGCGGGCCCGGGGGCCGCTGCTCGGCCTGCACCACTGCGACACCCCGTACCCACCAAGCCGGGAGAAGCATGTGAGAGCACGTCGTACGGCCGGATGGGCCGCCTCAGCACTCGTCACCACCCTCGCGCTGACCGGCGTCCTCGCCGGCCCCGCAGCCGCCTCCGGGCCCGCCGCGGCGCAGGAGCGGACGGGGCCGGTCGCCACCGCGGCCGGCCCCGTCACACATCAGGAGAACGACCGCGTCCCCGAGGGCTCTGCCTGGACGCAGCACTACTTCCCGTCCTCGGACCGCTCCGGCACCGAACTCCACGCCGACGTGCTGCTGCCCGAGGGGCTGCCGAAGAAGGCGAAGGTGCCCGTCATCCTCTCGGTCGGCCCGTACTTCGGGCACTCCGGGCAGTCGGGCGTCGAGGGCTGGACCCACACCGGCCCCTCCGACCGGTTCCAGGACTTCATCGAGGGCACCGACCTCTTCGACCAGGGTTACGCCTTCGTCATGGTCGACCTGCGCGGCTTCGGCGGCTCCACCGGCTGCCTCGACTGGGGCGGCCCCGGCGAGCAGGCGGATGTGAGGGCGGCGATCGACTGGGCCGCGAAACAGCCCTGGTCCACAGGCGCGGTGGGCCTGTACGGCAAGTCGTACGACGCCGTGACCGGTCTGATCGGCAACAACCTGGACCAGCGCGCGCTCAAGGCCGTCGTGGCCCAGGAGCCGGTCTGGGACATGTACCAGTACATCTACTCGAACGGCGTGCCCCGCCCGAACGTCACCGGCACCGCCAACGCCTACAACTCCATCGCGACGCAGGCACAGTTGCCGGACGACGACCCGCGCTATCTGGCCAACTCCCGCTACGAGCAATCCCATCCGGAGTGCCTGACGCAGAACGCGGCGGGCTACCGGATAGCCGACCAGGACGACCCGTTCTGGACCGCACGGGACCTGGCCAAGGCGGCCAGGGGCACCGACACCCCGCTCTTCGTGACCCAGGGCTTCATCGAGAACAACACCAAGCCCGAGGAGATGCAGGAGTATCTGGACAACCACAAGGGCCCCGAGCGCGGCTGGGTCGGCCAATGGGAGCACGTACGCGGCGGGGACCGCACCAGCGACGGGCGCCTGTCCATGGGACGTGAGGGCTGGTATGACGAGACGCTCTCCTTCTACGACCAGTACCTCAAGGGCATCAGGCCGGAGGTCCGCTACCCGGCCTACTCGGTCGAGGACTCCACCGGTGCGTGGCGGGCCCAGAAGACCTGGCCGGTCGTGGAGCGTTCCGTCAACCTCCCCCTGGGCGGCGGCTCGTACGTGGACGACGGTGGCCTCTCCTCCCTCGCCGCCCTGGCGACGTCCGGGCTGCCGTCCCTCCGGGAGCGTGTGAAACCGTCCGGTGAATGGGACATGGAGAACGCGCCCACGACCGACCCGACGGCACCGAGGGGCCTGACCGAGGGGCAAGCACTGCTCCAGGAGGCGGGCAAGGTCACATCGAGTTTCTTCGTCTGGTCCGAGGCGCTGAAGAAGCCCGTCCGGATCACAGGAACCCCGCAGATCTCCCTGAGAGCAGAGGGAGAGGGCAATGTCATGCTCAAGCTGTACGACGTCGCCCCGGACGGCACCGCCGTCATGTTCGACGAGCAGGTCTCGCTGCTCTCCACGGGCAGGCTCACCGTCGATCTCAAGGCGACCGACTGGACGCTGGCGGCCGGTCACGTCCTCGCTGTGGAGGTCGGCTCCATCCGGACGGGCTCGTGGCGCGACACCCCGTCCGGCGAGACGATCGACGTCAAGGGCGCACGGCTCCGACTGGCCCTGGACGACCCGTCCGACGACGCCCCCACCGGCGGTGCCCGCTCGCCGTACCTGGACACCTACCTGGGCCAGTACACGGTGGATCTGCCGGCCGGTCCCGCCTCGTTCACGGTGGTCCCCGGCGGCCGCCTCTGATCCTCGGCAGACGTCCTCTTGCCGGTGTGTGTGTCCGCGGTTGTACCGTCGACGCACCGACCGGCAGGAGGCTGCACGACATGCGGGTGACGACGGCGAGCGCGGCGGCACGGTCCGGCCGCGCGAACGAGGACTTCGCCGGTGCCGTGCCGACGGCGGCGGTGCTGGTCGACGGGGCCGGCATCCCCGGCACCGGATCGGTCTGCCCGCACGGTGTGGCCTGGTACGCCGCGCGCCTGGGAGGCAGCCTTCTCCGCCTCCTGTCCCCCGCCGGTGCCCCCGGTCTCCCGGCGCTGCTGGCCGCGGCCATCGAGCAGGTGACGGACGATCACCGGGACACCTGCGACGTCGCCGACCCCGTCAGCCCGTCGGCGGCCGTCGCCGTGCTGCGCGTGTCCGAGGGCATCGCCGAGTATCTGGTCCTGGGTGACGCGGTCCTCGTGCTCGACACGGCGGAAGGGGCACCGCTCGTCGTCTCCGATCCCCGGGAGGTGGCCATCAGCCGGTCGTACGAGGCCGCGCTCGAAGCCACCGCCGAGGGCAGCGACGCGTACCACCGGATCCTCCGGGACCTGCGCGCCAACCGGAACCGGCCGGGCGGCTTCTGGGTGGCCAAGGACGACCCGCGGGCGGCCGACGAAGCGGTCACGGGAAGCCGTCCGGTGTCCGGGCTGTCCGGTGCCGCCCTGCTCAGCAACGGCGCCGGGCGCCTCGTGGACCTGTTCCGGCTCTCCGACTGGCCGGAGGTCATGAGCGTGCTGGCGTCGAGCGGTCCCGCCGAGATCATCCACCGGGTCCGGCAGGCGGAGGCGCGCCACGCGGTGGCGGCGGACGATGCGACCGTCGCGCACTGCACCGACCTCGCGTCAGGCCCGGGTTCCGGCCCCGGCGAGGCCTGACGCGAGGTCGGTGCAGCCTCCGCCGCGGCCCGGCGGGGCACCCGCCCGCGACCACCCTTCGGCCGCCGCCAGTCTCACCTGCTGAAATGCCTGCCGGTCAGGACTTGAGCCGGGCGGTGCGGCTCCCCCACAATGCCTGACATGACCGCTGCTGCCGACTTCCTCGTGGCGCGCCTGCACGTCGACCTGTGTCGCCAGTCCAGCGCGACCTGTCGCCGCTGACGCCTGCCGGTCCCTCGGGGCCTCAGCGCCGCCGGCCCTGAGCTCCTCGCGCATCCGCATCCCCGCGGCACCACCGCGCCGCGGTCATCTCTCCCCGTGTCCCCGCGTGTCTCGACGCGTACCCGACCGTACGTCGCCGGGAGCCGCGGCATGCCCTGTTCGGCATGCCGGCACGCCGTCCTCCGCACCCCTCGGGAGCTTCCGCATGTCTGCTCTTACCTTCCACTGGTTCCTGCCCACGACCGGTGACAGCCGCCACGTCGTCGGCGGCGGCCACGGCTCCACTCCCGGCAGCGCCGGCGGAGACCGGCCTGCCTCCATCGAGTACCTCGGCCAGATCGCGCGCACCGCGGAACAGCTCGGCTTCGTCGGGGCGCTCACCCCCACGGGGGCGTGGTGCGAGGACGCCTGGCTGACCACGGCCATGCTCACCCAGGTCACCGAGCGGCTGAAGTTCCTGGTCGCCTTCCGTCCCGGCCAGATAAGCCCGACGCTGTCGGCGCAGATGGCGGCGACCTACCAGCGGCAGTCCCACGGCCGGCTGCTGCTCAACGTCGTCACGGGAGGCGAGTCCGCCGAGCAGCGCGCGTACGGTGACTTCCTCGACAAGGACCAGCGGTACGCCCGTACCGGGGAGTTCCTGGACGTCGTGCGGCGGCTCTGGGCCGGTGAGACCGTCGACCACCACGGCGAGCATCTGCGGGTCGAGGCGGCCGAGTTGACCAGGCTGCCCGATCCGGTGCCGCAGATCTACTTCGGCGGCTCGTCGCCCGCGGCCGGTGAGGTGGCGGCACGGTACACCGACGTGTATCTGACCTGGGGCGAACCGCCGCAGCAGGTGAAGCAGAAGATCGACTGGGTGCGCTCGCTGGCCGCCGCCCAGGGACGCTCCGTACGGTTCGGCATCCGCCTGCACACCATCAGCCGGGACACATCGGCCCAGGCGTGGGCCGAGGCGGAGCGGCTCCTCGCCGCCATGGACCCGGAGCGGGTCAAGGCGGTGCAGCGCGGCCTCGCGACCAGCGAGTCCGAGGGCCAGCGGCGGATGCGCGAGCTGCACAACAGCGGGGACACCGGCAACCTGGAGATCTACCCCAACCTGTGGGCGGGCGTCGGCCTGGTGCGCGGCGGTGCGGGCACGGCGCTGGTGGGCAGTCACACGGAGGTCGCGAACCTCATCGAGGAGTACCACCGGCTCGGCATCGACGAGTTCGTCCTGTCCGGCGTGCCCCACCTGGAGGAGGCGTACTGGTTCGGCGAGGGTGTCCTGCCGCTGCTGGAGAAGCGCGGTCTGTGGCAGCACCCGGCCGGCCCGCGCACCGTCGAGGCGGGCATCGTCCCGTTCGCCGGCCGGTGAGCGCCACGCCCGTGCCCCCGGAGGCACGGCAGAGCGCTCCGGAGCCGGGGCAGGAATCGACGTCTCCCCGGCGGCTGAGGACCGTGGTACTCGCCAGCCTGCTCGGCACCACGGTGGAGTGGTACGACTTCTTCCTCTACAGCACGGCTGCCGGCCTGGTCTTCAACAAGCTGTTCTTCCCCACGGCCGACGGCACCGTCGGCACGATGCTGTCGTTCGCGACGTTCGCGGTGGGTTTCGTCGCCCGGCCCGTGGGCGGCCTGCTCTTCGGGCACCTCGGCGACCGGATCGGCCGCAAGCACACCCTCGCCTTCACCATGGGCCTCATGGGGGTCTCCACCGCGCTGATCGGTCTGCTGCCCACGTACGAGCAGGTCGGTGTCCTCGCCCCCGCTCTGCTTCTGGTCCTGCGCGTCGCACAGGGTGTGGCGCTGGGCGGGGAGTGGGCCGGGGCGGTGCTGCTGGCCGTGGAGTACGGGCCTGCGGGGCGCAAGGGCCGGTTCGGCAGCTTTCCGCAGATCGGGCTCGCCATCGGGCTGGCGCTGGGCACCGGGGTGTTCGCGCTGCTGAGCAATGTGCTGAGCGAGTCGGCGTTCCTCGACTACGGATGGCGGATCGCCTTCCTCATCAGCCTGGTGCTCGTCGTGGTCGGACTGACCGTGCGCCTGAAGATCGATGAGACGCCCGCCTTCCGTGCGGCGCGCCGCCTCCAGGAACTGCCCCGCGCGGCGCCGCTGGTGGAGCTGTTGCGTGAGCCGGCCGCGCGCCGTCACGTCCTGCTGGGCATGCTCGCGCGGTGGGGCGAGGGGGCGGCCTTCAACACCTGGGCGGTGTTCGCCATCACGTACGCGACGGGGACGCTGGAGCTGGAGCGCACCCCGGTGCTGCTCGCGGTCACGGCCGCGGCGCTCGTCATGGCCGCGCTGATTCCGGTGTCGGGAGCCGCCGTCGACCGCTACGGGGCCCGCCGGGTCTACCTCGTGGGGATGGCCGCGTTCACCGTCTCGGTCTTCCCGGCGTTCTGGCTGTTCGGGACCGGCGGGGCCTGGGCGTTCGCGGCGGCACTCGTCGTGACGCTCGGGATCGTGCACGGCTCGTTCTACGGCGCCCAGGGGACCCTGTTCGCGGCCCTGTTCGCCACGCCGGTGCGGTACACGGGCATGTCGTTCGTCTACCAGGTGTCCGGCATCTTCGCGTCCGGCGTCACGCCTCTGATCATGACCGCGCTCCTCGCTCTCGGTACGGGCAGCCCGTGGTGGGCCTGCGGCTACCTGGCGCTGACCGGCCTGGTGAGCGTGTGGGCGACCAGCCGGCTGCGGGACGAGGACCAGCACGTGCCGACCGGACGTGCCGCCTCGACCCCTCCCCCATCGGCGGACCCGCTCTCCCTGGTGGGGGCCGGCGCGGGGGGTGCCGAGGGCGCCCGGACCTGAGGTGCCTCGCCCGGCTCGGGCTCCGGCCGGGGGGTGGGACCGACCGGTCCCACCCCCCGGCCGCTCCCGCTACAGCGGGGGCAGGTCGAGGTGCTCGCGCAGTGTTGTCCCCCGGTACGCGGTGCGGTAGACGCCCCGTTCCTGGAGTTCCGGAACGAGTTTGTCGACGATGTCCGTGACGGAGGCCGGGAGCAGGTGCGGCAGGAGGTTGAAGCCGTCGACGGCACGGGTTGTGACGTAACGGGCCCACTCGTCGGCGACGGCCGAAGGAGTACCGACGAACGACGGGTGCCCCGGGGACACTTCGAGAACCAACTCGCGTATGGACAGGCCGCGTTCGGATGCCAGGTCTCGCCACTTCCGGATCAGGGCCTGCTTGCCGCTGCGGCGCTCGATGGAGATCGTGCCGCGCGAGGGGTCGAGTTCGCCCTCGCTGGGCTCGATGTCGGGGAGCGGGCCGTCCGGGTCGTAGGCGGAGAGGTCGGTGCCCCAGTACTGTTCGAGGAAGGCCAGGGCCCGCACCCCGTTGACCTGCTCGCCTCGTACCCAGCGTGCCTTCTCCTCCGCGTCGGCCGCGGTGTCGCCGAGTACGACGCTCGCTCCCGGCAGGATCCGCAGCGCGTCCGGCGTCCGTCCGTGGCGGGCCAGCCGGTCGCGCAGGTCGGCGGCGTAGGCCACGGCCTTGGCGTATTCGGTGTTGGCGGAGAAAACGACATCGGCGTGGCGGGCCGCGAGTTCACGGCCGCCGTCCGAGTCCCCGGCCTGGAACAGCACCGGGCGGCCCTGCCGGCTGCCCGGCACGGTGGCGGTGGCACGCAGTCTCACCAGGTCGGAGTCGCGCTCCACGAGGCCGGCCGACCCGGGCCGCGCCCAGCTCGCGGCTTGCCCGTCGGGCGCGACGGCGTCCGGGGCCCAGGACGCCCACAGCTCCTTGGCCGCCTCGACGAACTGCCCCGCACGCTCGTAGCGGCGCTCGTGCTCCAGCCAGCCTCCGTGACGGAAGTTGGCTCCGGTCCAGGCGTTGTCGGTGGTGACGATGTTCCAGCCGGCCCGGCCGTCCGAGAGCAGATCCAGGCTGGCCAGCCGGCGGGCCAGGTCGGCCGGATAGTTGTAGGTGGTGTTCTGGGTGGCCACCAGGCCGATCCGCTCGGTCACGGCCGCGAGCGCGGACAGCTGTGTGATCGCGTCGGGCCGGCCCGCCACGTCGAGGTCGAAGACCTTGCCACGGTTCTCGCGCACCCGCAGGCCCTCACCGAGGAAGAAGGCGTCGAACAACCCGCGTTCCAGGGACTGCGCGATCCCGACGAATGTCTCGAACTCCGTGTGTGAGGGTGCTTCCGGGTCGGTCCAGATCAGCTGGGGCCCGACGCCCGTGAAGAACACACCGAGGTGCAGCTGCGGAAGGGAATTCTGCTCGGTCATGACACTCACCTCAGGCGTTCGTGGCCGGCACGGCGGCGAATCGGTTGGCGGGACGGACGAGGCCGAGCGTTTCGCGCAGGGTGGTACCCGCCCATGGCCCCGCCCCGGTCACCTTCGGCAGCACCCGCTCGGCCAGGACCGGCAGGTCGACGGCGAGTACCGCCGGGTGCAGCCTGACTCCGTCGACCGACTCGGCCAGCTCGCGCAGCAGGTCCAGCAGTGCCTCCGCGGAGCCGACATGGCGCAGCCGTCCGGTCTCCGGCCGGCCGGCGGCAGCGTCCAGCTCGGCGAGCCGGTCCGCGGCGGGGGCCGCCGCGTCGAGGACCACCTCCACCTCGGCGAAGACCAGTGGCGCGCCCGCTTCCCTGGCCGTGGCCGCGCGGGCCGCGACCTCGGCGAGACCGGGCCGCCCCACCAGCACGACATCGGCGCGTGCGTCGGCGTCCAGTGCGTCCGGGGCCAGGACGACGATCTGGCCCTGTGGTGGACGCGGCGTGATCAAGGGGCCTTTGACGGTGAAGGAAGCGCCCTCGAAGTCGATGTGGTGCACCCTCCGCGAGTCCAGGAACCGGCCGCTCGCCACATCCTTGATGACCGCGTCGTCCTCCCACGAGTCCCACAGGGCGCGGGCGGCGTCGATGACATCGGCGGTCTCACGGACCAGCGCGGCTGCGGGAAGCGCCGCTGCCCCGACGGTGGCGAGTTCGTCCTCGCCCGCGGCCGCACCGATCACCCAGCCCGCCCTGCCGTGCGAGGCGTGGTCCAGACTCGCCAGCTGGGTGGCGAGGTGGAAGGGTTCCGTGGTCGCGACGTGCAGCGTGGGCGCGAGGCCGATCCGGTCGGTCAGGGGGGCGACGTACGAGGCACGCGTGCCGGCCTCCAGTCGTCCGGCCGGCCCAGGGCTCGCACCGGGCGGCAGCGGTGAGTCGGCGAAGGTGACGAGGCCGAAGCCGGCATGCTCGGCTGCGGCGACCACCTCGCGCAGCGCGCGGGGTGCCAGAACGGCCCCAGGCGGCCGCCCGGAGTGGCGCCAGGCGGCCGGGTGGGCGCCGTCGCCGTCGGCCTCCAGGGCGAGATGCAGGCCGGCGAGCCCGGCTTCTCGGTCGGTCATGGGGTGTACCTCCGGTCGAAGTGGATTCAGGGGCGTACGAGTCGGCAGAG
The DNA here is from genome assembly GCF_002941025.1 of Streptomyces sp. QL37. Lineage (NCBI taxonomy): Bacteria > Bacillati > Actinomycetota > Actinomycetes > Kitasatosporales > Streptomycetaceae > Streptomyces > Streptomyces sp. QL37. Next base: position 298,582 of record NZ_PTJS01000001.1, read on the forward strand.
GACGCAGGGGGCGGGAACGACTGTGTGTGCAGCGGAGGGTGGGACCGTGGAGGCCGTCGGTGCTCCTGGGCACCGCGACCTCTCGGTCAGGTGTGCGGGCATGCCGGGCACGGTGGGCTCGTGGCAGACGTCGGCGCGGGCTCGCGGCAGACGTCGGCGCGGGAGAAGGGGATGCGAACGGCGCGGAGTACGGGTGCCCGATCGCCAGGGGCCTTCAGACAGCGCGGCGGACCGGGACGAGTGGTGCGTTCGTGCTCAGCGGCGCGGAGAGGTCCCCGGACACAGCGCGCTGCTCACCCGGAGCAGGTCGACGTGGCGCCGGGCGACCAGCAGCCCGAGAGTCCCCGCGCGAGGCTGCACGCGGTCGTCGGATGCGCGGGCGGATCGCGTCCGCATGCCGGTCACCTCGCAGCCGTCGGGTGGGTCAGCAGCTCGACGGAAAGCCGTCGATGTCTGTGATCTGCTCACGTTAACCGCTCGGCCACGGTTGGACAATGCCGATCCTGAGCGGTCAACGCCCCCTTCGCATACCGGTGTTCGAGCTGATACGTTGCGTGGCAACGTCCCTGGTGGACGATGCCCCGTGTTCGAGAGGACCGCGCCACTCATGCCGTACCAGCCGACTGCCTCCGGGGTCACGTTCCCGGACCGGGTTGCCTGTACGCGCCGCGCGGGGTCCCTCGGCGCACGCCTCTCGGCCCGTCGGCACATCGATCTGCACCGTGTCTCCAGCGCCATCTGTCAGGCCTGACGTCATCACCGCCTGACCGGCCCGCGTCACGGCCTGACCCGTTCCCGCGTACACCCTTGTCCGCGCGGGTCAGCTGCCGTGCCCGGGCGTCTCCCCTTTCTCTGGAGATACGCCGATGCCCGGACCGCTCCCCCAGCGCCGCTCCGCCCTGACCTCGCTCGCCGTCGTCACCGTCCTCTCGCTCGCCGCCGAGCGGTGCACGGACATCTTGATCGGTTCCGGGCCGTTCACGCTCACCGACGACGCACCGGCCGGGTCGGCAGGCATGGCGGAGGACCGGATCGCGGGCGGTGCCCGATGAGCGCGGAGCTGCCCTCGGACGCGGGCGTCCTGTCGCCGACCGGGGTCCCGGGACCCCGCGGAAGCCTCGCCACGGGCCTGCCGAGCCGTCCCTCGAACGCCCCCCGGACCGCGCCGGGGACCTCCTGCGACGGCACCGTGCGCTGGACGGCCACCGGCTGGGAGCACCCGGACGCGCTCGCCCTGCGCCGGCGGATGGACGCCGAACTGCGGCCGCGTTACGCGCCCTTCGACGCTCTGCGTGCGGGTCGGCGGCCGGGTCCGCCGACCGCCGGGGAGATAGCGGTCACCTGGCTCGCGTACGACGGCGCAGGCCCGCTGGCGACAGCCTCCCTGAGACTGCTCCGACGGAACGACTGCGAGGACCTCCACGAGGTCAAGCGCGTCTACGTGCACGACGAGCACCGAGGGCGCGGTCTGGCCAGGGCGGCGCTCGACGCCGTGGAGGGGAGCGCCCGGGCGCTCGGCGTGGAACGGCTTCTCCTCCAGACAGGCAAGCTGCAACCGGAGGCCATGGGCCTCTACGAGCGGCAGGGCTGGAGCCGTGTCCCCTGCTACCCGCCCTACGACACCGACCCGTTCAGCGTCTGCTACGGCAAACACCTATGACCCGCGCACAGCCGCGCCGGCCCCACGAACACCGCACGAGGGAGCGAACATGACTGTCCAAGAAGTCGACCAGGAGACTTTCGTCCAGGAGTGGGAGCAGTGGCACCGTGAGCACGACGAGGTGCTCGCCGGACCCCACGGGTTCCTCGCCATCACGAGCCTGCACTGGCTGAGCCCCGAACCGACCCGCTTCGAGGACGCCCCCGGGGCCTGGTCGAGCACGCCCGGCGGAGTGGTGGTCGAGCTGACGGAGGGTGAGGAACTCACCGTCGACGGCGTGGCGGTGCGCGGCCGTCACGACTTCGGTGTCATCGGGGAGCGGGACAGTCTGTACCCCGGCTTCGGCGACGCGGTGATCGAGGTCGCCAAGCGGGGCGGACACGACATCCTGCGTCCGCGCCACCCCGGAAACGCCCTCCGCACCGCCTTCACGCGGACCCCGTCGTACGCCCCCGACCCCCGCTGGGTCCGCACCGGCCGCTTCGTGCCCTTCGACACCCCGCGCGCGGTGACCGTGGGCGCGTCGGTCGAAGGCCTGGAGCATGTCTACGATTCCCCCGGCCAGGTCGAGTTCGAGCTGGACGGCACGGTTCACCGGCTCACGGTGTTCAACGGGAAGGACGCGGGCAGCCTGACCGTGCTGTTCACGGACAAGACCTCAGGGGTGACCACCTACGCGGCGAACCGCTCCCTGGGGATCGCGCCCCCGGACGCCGAGGGCAGGGTGCGTCTCGACTTCAACCGGGCCGCGAATCTTCCCTGCGCCTACACGGACCTGGCGACCTGCCCGCTGCCCCCGGCGGAGAACCGGCTGCCCGTCGCGATCGAGACCGGCGAGAGGATCCCTCTGGAGCGCGGCGGACAGCCCTGATCCCGTAGGCCCCCGAGGCGTGCGGGCGACGCGCCCGGCTCGTCCCGCCCGTCGGGACGAGCCGGAGGGCTTCATGACGGGTCGCCACCGGGTGACGCTTCCGGCTCCTGCCGCTCCTCACCGAGCTGTTCACGCAGATAGTTCCAGGCCACCGCGATCAGCGCGGCGGCCGGTACGGCGAGCAGGCTGCCCACGATGCCGGCGAGGCTTCCCCCCAACGTCACGGCGAGCAGGATCACAGCGGCGTGCAGACCGAGCCCGCGGCTCTGGATCATGGGCTGGAACACGTTGCCCTCGAGCTGCTGCACCACGACGATGATCGCCAGCACGATCAGCGCGTCGGTCAGTCCGTTCGACACCAGGGCGATGAGAACGGCGACGAATCCTGCGAACAGGGCTCCCACGATCGGCACGAACGCGGACACGAAGGTCAGCACGGCCAGTGGGAGCACGAGCGGCACCCCCACGATCCACAGGCCGAGGCCGATGAGGACCGCGTCGAGCAGGCCGACATAGGCCTGGGAGCGCACGAATTCGCCCAGGGTGTCCCAGCCACGGGCCGCCACGGCAGGAATATCGGTGGCGAGCCGACCGGGCAGCTGGCGCTCCAGCCAAGGCAGGAACCGGGGGCCGTCCTTGAGCATGAAGAACATCAGGAAGACCGCCAGGACAGCGGTGACCACACCGTTGACCACCGTGCTGACACCCGTGACGACGGTGGTGACCATGCTGCCCAGGCTGTCCTGGATGCGGGCGGTCGCGGAGTCGAACGCACCGGTGATCTGGTCGTCACCGATGTTGAGGGGTGGCCCGGAGGCCCACTCGCGCAGCCTCTGGATGCCTTCGACCACCCCGTCGGCCAGTTCCCCTGACTGGGAGGACACCGGTACCGCGATCAGCGCCACGACTCCCGCGGCGACCAGCAGGAACAGCACGGTCACCACAGAAGCCGCGAGGGCCGGGGGCCAGCCGCGCCGGCGCAGGAATCGCGCCGTGGGCCACGTCAGTGTGGTGAGCAGCAGGCCGACTATGAGGGGCCAGACGACCGACCACATCCGCCCCAGCGCCCACACCGCCACTGCGGTCATGACAAGGACGAGCAGCAACTCGCCTGAGACGCGGGCCGAGACGCGGAGGGCGGCGCGGGCTTTGGTGGAGCTCAACGTGACAGACATGGGGGTCAGCCTATGGGCCGCCGGACCCGCCCCCGGACGGCACCCGCCCGGCCCCACCCCGCAGTGGCGTCGGGCGACCTGCCGCGCGGGACACCCGGCCGATGCGGCCCCAACGCGCCCGCCTGCGCGAGGCATTGACACGGCGACCGGCCGTACTTAACGTGGCGCCCCGTCATTACATCGATGTAAAAACGCGTGTGGTCCCCATCCCCCAACGGGCCCGGCCCGGAAGGACGCCTCATGCCCTCACGATCGCCCCGACGCCCCACAAGACACCTCGGCACCCTCATCGCCGCCCTCCTCGGGCTGGTCCTGGGCCTCCTGCCCGCCGTCACGGCCCCGGCCGCGGCAGCGCCGTCCCCCGAACCTGCGGCCGCGGCCGGCACGTTCCGCAATCCGCTCAACACCGGACCCGACCCGTTCATGACCCACTGGAGCGGGAACTACTACCTCACCACCACGCAGGGCGACAGCATCAAGATGTGGCGCTCACGCTCCCTCGGCGACCTCGCCGCCACCGACCCCGTCACCGTGTGGACCGACTCCGATCCCTCCCGCAACCGCAACATCTGGGCTCCGGAGTTCTACCGCTTCGGTGACCGCTGGTACCTCTACTACACGGCGGACGACGGCGTCGACGACCACCACCGCCTGTACGTGCTGGAGTCGGAGCGCGACGACCCCACCGGCCCGTACCACTTCAAGGCGAAGCTCGCCCCGCCCAACCACGCCGACGAATTCGCCATCGACGCCGGCATCCTCCAGATGAACGGCCGCCTCTACCTCGCCTACAGCGGCATCAACCAGTACCAGCACAACGGCCTGAACATCGCCCCGATGTCCAGGCCGTACACCGTCTCCGGGAACGCCGTCGCCTTCGACGCGGCAGGCGGGTGCCCGGAGGTACGCGAGGGGCCGGAGTTCCTCTACCGCAACGGCCGCGTATGGATGACGTACTCCGCCTGCGACACCGGCAAGCCCGACTACCAGATCCGGATGATGTCGCTTCCGGCGGGCGCCGATCCGCTGGTACCCGGCGCCTGGTACCAGCATCCGGACGCGGTGTTCTCACGGGCCGACGACCGAGGCGTGTTCGGCCCCGGCCACCACGCCTTCTTCCGCTCCCCGGACGGCACGGAGGACTGGATCGTCTATCACGCGAAGACCACCTCCGCGTCCACGTACACCAACCGCACCACCCGGGCGCAGAAGTTCACCTGGCGCGCCGACGGCACTCCGGACTTCGGCCGGCCCCTCGCCCTCGGCGCCACCCAGGACCTGCCCTCCGGCGATCCCGGTTCCGGCAATTACTGGATCAACGACGACGGCCGCTCCAGCGGGGCGGGCGGCGTGACCTACAGCGGCGCCTGGAACTCCGGCACAGGCTGTGCGACCCAGTGCTTCTGGAGCGACGACCACTGGAGCGACAGCACGGGCGCCACGGCGACGTTCTCCTTCACCGGCACCCGCATCGCTCTGCTGTCCGTGAAGGACACGGGCAACGGTTACGCGGCCATCAGCATCGACGGCGGGCCGGAGCAGACGGTGGACTTCCACGGCGCCATCCGCATCGGAGAGGCCGTGCAGTACAAGAGCCCGCGGCTCGGGAACGGCAACCACACCCTCCGCATCCGGGTGACCGGGCAGCGCAACGCCCAGTCCCAGGGGTCCTTCGTGAGCGTCGACCGTGCCGAGGTCTACGTCAACTGAATGTGCCCGCATCGGCCGTCGGTGACATCCCTCGCCGACGGCCGGTGGGCACCTACCGCTTCGGGACGCGGTAGCGAAGGTGGGTCACGGACCCCCTCGCGGGTCTCCCCTGCTGGATCAGCTGGGCCCGCTCCCCGGCGAACAGAGGCGTGCCCCCTCCCAGCAGCAGGGGGACGAGGTGGATGCGCACCTCGTCGAGCAGCCCCGCCGCGAGCAGCTGGCGGGCGACGTCGGCACCCAGCACCAGGACGTCCTTGTCCCCCGCGGCCTCCTTGGCGCGACGGACCGCGGCCCGCAGCCCGTCGAAGGCGAACGTTCCGCCGTTGCCGCCGGGCAGGTCCTCCCTGGTGCGGTGGGTGACGACGAAGCCGGGGACGCCGGGCCAAGGCGTGCCGCCCCACGGGCCCAGGCCGAGGTCGAAGGTGCGCCGGCCGATGACGGTGGCCCCGACCGACGCGCCCACCTCCTCACGGACTGCGGTGTCGACCGCACCGTCAGGCCCCTCCCCGGCCATCCACTCGTGCAGCTGTTCGCCGCCGTCCCCCATGGGTTCCTCCTCCCGGACGTCGGGTCCGGTCGTGAACCCGTCCAGGGACAGCGACACGTCCAGCACCACTTCGGCCATCGCGAGCCTCCTCCGCGCCGTCGGCGCCGCCGTCCGGCGCCGGTGCTGCTCCTGCGGTCGACTCTGGCCGGGGCGCCGGGAAACGGCAACACGCATCTCCGGGGCCCGGAACGAGCGAGGCTCAGCGCGCGGAGCTCCCGGGGCTGACTCCGTCGACCGCGAGCCGAAGGAGGCGGTCGGCCTGTTCGGCGGCGTCGGAGTGCTGTTCGGTGGCCAGGGCGATGCCCACGGTCAGGGTGATCAGGTCGTGGAAGGTGACGGTCTCCTTGACCGATCCGTCGCTGACGGCGCTGCGCAGCAGGGGTGCGCCCGCCGCTTCGAGTGCCGCACCGCACGAGTCCTGATGGGGGTCGCGAGTGGGGGGCTCATAGGTGAGGGCGTCGGCGAGTCCGCGGGCGGACACCGCGTACGCGAGCAGATCGTGGAGCCAGGTCAGGAGTGCCGCACGGCTGTCTCGCGCCCCCTCCAGTTTCCGCGCGCGTTCGCAGAGGGCCTCGATGCGCTCGTGGAAGACGGCTTGCAGCAGGGCCTGCCGGGTGGGGAAGTGACGGCGCACGGTCGCTGAGCCGACGCCTGCGACGCGCGCGATCTGTTCGAGGGAAGCGTCGGCGCCGTGTGTCGAGACCTCGGCTTCGGCCACTTCCAGGATGCGGGCGTAGTTACGGCGTGCGTCTGAGCGCTGACCGGGCATGTTCTCCCTCGCTTGCTAAGTGGTGGCCCCCGCCATATCGTAGCCGAAGCGAAACGGCGGGCCCCGCCGTTTTCGCTGTCAGCCCGATCCATGACTCATCAGCAGGAGTGATCATGACTCTCACCTCGGCCCCAGTTCTGGTCACCGGTGCCACCGGCCGTCAGGGCGGCGCGACGGCCCGTGCGCTGCTGTCCGCCGGCGTTCCGGTCCGCGCCCTGGTGCGCGATCCGCACAAGGAGAGCGCGAAGGCCGTCCAGGCCCTCGGCGCCGAACTGGTCACCGGCGACCTGAACGACCGGGCCTCCCTGGCCCCGGCCCTCCGTGGGGTCCGCTCGGTGTTCTCGGTGCAGATGCCGCCGATGAGCGAAGCCGGCGTCGATTTCGCGGGGGAACTGGCGCAGGCCACCAACCTGGTCCGCGCGGCCGGGGAAGCCGGGGTGCCGCAGTTCGTGCAGTCATCCACCAGCGGAGTCGGTGAACACACCCGGGCTCCCGGCTGGGCCGAGGGCCGCTGGGCGCCCATGCAGCCGTACTTCGAGACGAAGCAGACGATCCTGGAACTGGTGCGCGGCGCGGGATTCGACCGCTGGAGCGTCGTCAAGCCGGCGTTCTTCATGGAGAACCTGCCCCAGCTGGTGCCTCACGGCCCGGCCGGCGGCCTGGCCACCGTCCTGCAGCCGGACACGGAACTGGCCCTCGTGGCAGTCGCGGACATAGGCACGGCCGCCGCACACGCCATCAGCGATCCGGACCGCTTCCACGGGATCGAGCTGGAGCTGGCCGGCGACCGGCGCACCATGAAGGAGATCGCCCGGACCCTCTCGGAGGCATGGGGCGTCGAGGTGACGGCACCTTCGATGAGCCTCTCCGAGGCACTCGCTGCCGGCATGCCCGCATGGGGGGCCGGACACGAGTGGAGCGATGTCGTCGGACAGCCGGCCCGCCCGGAGTTCGCCCACGCGCTGGGCGTCCCCATGACGACGTTCGCCACGTGGGCCTTCGAACACCTCACCACGGCACCCTGAACACCCGCTTCGCGGACGGGAGGCATGGGCGGCACACCGCGCGGCGTGACCGCCGCCCCGCCTCCCGTCCCGGCCGGTCGGCCGCAGCGGGGGTTCAGACGTCGGCCAGGGGGATGAGGACCGTCGCGGCCGGTGCAGCGCGCTCCCCCATGCCCTTGCCTCGCCCGGGCACTCGCCCACGGGTGGAAGCGCAAGCCCACGTCGCCCCCGACGGTGGTACCGACCGCCTGTCGTGGCCGCGCCCTCACCTCACCTGTTCGGCCCCGACCCCGCTCGTGCCCGCCCTGTCCGCCTGCGGAGCAGAACCACGACGAGCAGCAGTCCGGCGCCCGCCAGCGGCAGCACCAGCCGGCCCCCGGGGACCCCGGACGAGTCCCCGGCGGACCGCGCACTGCTCCGGCCCTCGTCACCGCCGCCCTTTCCCTGGTCGTCCTTTCCCCCCTCGTCGCCGGAACTGCTCTCGTCGGTGGTCGAGTTGTCGCCGCCCATCCAGACCTGCGAGCCGTTGGCGGCGGGGCGGACCGCCTGGGCGGATCGGGCGGTGTCCTGCGGCATGTCCTCCCAGCGGTCACGGAAGGCTTCGGCGGAGGCGACCTTCCGCAGCTGGAGCCGGGACAGGTCGATGCCGCCGTAGATGTAGGTCCGCGTGTGGATGTAGTCGCCCTTGCGGGTGCGTTCGGTGATCTTGAACTCGCCGTGCTTGTACGAGTGGACGTAGGCGTCGAAGGTGTCGCGCGGCTTCCACCTGGTCCGCGTCTCCCAACGGCTGACGTCTCCCCGGTCGACGAGGTCGCCGTACGTGGCCGTGCCCAGTGCTGCGCGCTCGCGGTACCACTCCGCGGCAACCCTGGAAAGGTACACACGGCGCAGGTCGGCGTACTGCGACGCGTGGTTCACGGCCCGCTCGATCCCGGGCAGGATCAGGTCCCGGAAGGTCTTCTCGTTGCGCTTCTCGGCCCCGGGATCGCCGCTGTCCTTGCAGGAGGCTGCGCCTTCGCTGCCCTCCCCGGAGAGGTGCTGCGACTCCATCCTCACCTTCAGCGGCGCGTCCAGGATGTAGAGCTGGTCGTCCTGTTCGTTGACACGAGCCTGGCCGGGCACGATCCAGGTACGGAACGACATGCACCTGCCGCCGATCCTGTTCCAGAACTTCTTCCCCGATTCGGTCTTCGGGTGAATCAGGGCGGCCGTCGTCTTCTTCAGCTGGAGGTCGGCCTGGAGCAGGATGCGGCCCACGTCGGTGCGGCCCAGGCCGGCGTCGACGATCCGGTCCGGCTCGGTCGGGTTGAGGTTCACCCAGAACGTGGAGCGCGGCATCGACAGCCATACGAAGAACGCGTCCGAGCTCTCCTTGGCCGCCTTCACGCCCGCTGCCGGGTTCTTCGCGTTGCCGGGGCCGCCGGGACCCGCGCTGAAGGCGTACCGCAGCCCCTTGCCGGAGTCGGACAGGTAGCGCAGTTCCAGGGTGGTGAAGTCGATGCCGCCGGGTGCGGAGGCCGGGTCGGCGAGGGCCTTCGCCAGGCCGCTGGTGCGCGGCGCTGACGCTCCCCCGTCCTCGTCGCAGGGCTGGAAGCGCAGACCACCGGGACGGGCGAATACCGCGGGGTTCGCCCGGGTGACCGACGAACTCCGCTGTGCCGACGCGTTGTCGACGGTGGTGTCGGGGCACGGCGCACCGGGGACCTTCATGGTGTCCTCGGTCGCCTCCTGGTACTGCTCCTCCCCGTACCTCTGCCTCGCCCGGGCGATGTCCTTGCCCAGTTGCAGCCGGGTCTCCTCGTTGCGTTTCGAAGCGGTCTGCCTGTACGTCGCTCTGATCGTCCGAACCGCCCGGTCCTGGGCCTGGGCCGTGGTGTGCTTCTTCATGGCCGCAGCGATCTTCCGGTCGCGCTCGGCGACCTCGGCGTCGGTGAGGTCGTAGTCATGGGTGTGGAAGCGGCGGGCACCGCCGTCCACGAGCCGGCGGCACTGCTGGCAGTAGTCCCGTTCCGAGGCCCAGGTGAGCTCGCCGAAGGAGGCGCCGGCGTGGACCGGATTGTCGGCCAGGCGCTTGAGGGCGCGCAGTACGAGGGCCTCGGAGTGGCTGCCGGGGTCGGTGACCTCGTCGGAGTTCCGGCTCCTGGGAAAGCTCATGCCGCCGACCAGCAGCAGGTGGCCGTGGCCCGCCTTGCGCACGCGCTGGTACGCGCCCTCGGGCAGGTAGTCGCGGAACTCGAAGAGGTCGACCTTCCGGTGGACGACCAGCGGCCCGCTGCCCTGGGGCGGGTTGCCGACGATGGCGTCCAGCTGCTCCTCGCTCAGACCGGTCGGGTCGACGAGGGCGAAAGCCACGTTGGACCACTCGCTGAAGGCCCTGCCCGGTTGCCCTTTCTCCATGGCGAGCCGGATCATCAGCAGCTCTTTCATGAGCTTGTCCTCGTAGTACGGCAGCTTTCCGCTCTCCGGCAGGGCGGACGCCGTGGCGGGTGCGGCGGCTTCCGGGCCCCCCGCGACGGGGCGGACCGCGGCAAAGGGCGACGCGAAGGCCGCACTGCCCGCGAGCGGGAGAATGAGGGCGAAGGCGACGGTGATGGAGCTGGCCGTTGCCGTCAGGCGGTGCCGAGTGCGGTGAGTCACGGTGACACATCCCCCGTATGCGCGGTGGGTCGCTATGAAGGTGTCCGCTCCGGTGGACGGTTCAAAAGCCGTCCACCGCAGCGATTATGACGTCCCATAAGCCGTCTGCGGTTCCGGCTGGACAGGTCGAGCACGCGGGCGCCGCCGTCGTCGACCGAGGCGGAAAGCCGCTCAGAGGGCGGCGGCCAGCATGTCCTCGATGAGGCCGACGGCACGCGAGGTGCCGCCCTCGGTGCGTGCGGCAGCCTGCAACCGCTTGGACCGCTCGGCGCGTTCCGGATCCGCGACCAGGTCGTTCAGCGCCGCGCGAAGAGTCGCGGCGGTCGCGTCGGCGGTGTCCACGCGGCGGGCTACGCCGAGTTCCACGAGCCGGTCGGCGTTCATGAACTGCTCGGCTCCCTGCGGTACGGCGATCATGGGAACACCTGCCAGGAGCCCTTCGCCGCAGCCGCCCATGCCGGCGTGGGTGACGAAGGCGTCCGCCTGTTCCAGGATCGCCCGCTGCGGGACCCAGGAGTGCACCTCGACGCCGGGCGGGATGTCCCCCAGCGTCCCGGGGTCGGTGTGCCTGCCGATCTGAAGCACGACATGCCAGCCGGGCAGGTCGCCGAAGGCGGCGAGGCACTGGCGGTAGAACTCCGGCTGACGCGTGTACGCGGAGCCGAGCGAGATCAGCAGCACGTGGTCGGCGGCCGCCGGGCGCGTCCAGCCGTCCGCGTCCGCTGGAGCGTCGAAGCAGGGACCGACGAAGGTCACGGTGTCGGTGTCGACCCGGTCGGCGTGCGGCTGCATCGCTCGCGGGATCAGGGCGAGGGCCCGTGCGGGCGGACCGGAGAAGACGTCCACGTCCGTGGTGGTCGCCCCGCACTCGGCGAGCCACCGCGCGAACCTCTCCCGGTACGCGTCGGCGCCCGGCAACTTCCGCAGGTGGGCCGCGACTTCCTCCTCGTAGCCGTCCCAGCCGACGAACGACGGGGACAGCTGCATGAGTGGACGGCCCTGAGCCTCGGCGAGGGCGCGTGCGGCGTAGGCACCGATGTCGTAGAGGTACAGGTCGGCCGGGTCGTCGTCGTAGGCGGCGCGCAGTTGTGGGAGGGCCTGGACGGCGTCGTCGAGGAAGAGGCTCGCCGCGGCGATGGGGGCGTCGGGCCAGTTGTTGTCGGCGACCGGCAGCACGGAGGTGCAGGGCACCAGTTCGGCGCCGGCGGACTCGATCCGGTCGGCCACGACCGGGTCGTTGGCGTAGGTGACCCGGTGGCCGCGGGCCACCAGTTCGCGGATGATCGCGAGGCTGGGCAGGACGTGGCTGACGACGGGTACGCCGACCATCGCGACATGGGCACGTGGGCGGGACATGGCCGATCCTCGATTCCGGGAGGCGGGGCGGTGGGGAAGGTGCGGCCGGGGGTGCCCGCCGGCACACCCGCATGTCAGGGCCGGCGGATGAGCGCGGCGGCATCCTCCAGTTCCCCGATCGACCCCGACATGATCGTCCGCACGTGCTCGGTGATGTGCCGCACGGGCCAGTCCCACCACGCCAGTGCGAGGAGCCGGGCGACGTCCTCGGCGTCGTAGCGGGTTCGGATGAGTCGCGCGGGGTTGCCGCCGACGATGCCGTAGTCGGGGACGTCGCCGGTGACCACGGCGCCGGCGCCGATGATCGCGCCGTGGCCGATCCGTACGCCGGGCATGACCGTGGCGCCGTGGCCGAACCAGACGTCGTTGCCGACGACGGTGTCGCCCCGGCCCGGCAGGCCTGTGATCAGGTCGAAGTGCTCGGCCCAGGATCCGCCCATGGTGGGGAAGGGGAACGTGGACGGGCCGTCCATGCGGTGGTTGGCGCCGTTCATGATGAACCGGGTGCCCGTGCCCAGCGCGCAGTACTTGCCGATGAGGAGCCGTTCGGGCCCGTAGTGGTACAGGACGTTGCGCGTCTCGAACGCGGTCGGGTCGTCCGGATCGTCGTAGTACGAGTAGTCACCCACCTCGATCAGCGGCGACTTCACCAACGGCCTGAGCAGGACGACGCGCGGGTGCTCGGGCATGGGGTGGAGCACGGTGGGGTCGGCGGGAACGGGTGGCATCGGCAAGACGGTTCCTCCCGGGAGTATGGGATGCTAGTGCGACAACTGTTGCTTTAAGATGCTGACACAGTCACAGCACGTTGATCAACCGGATACTGGATTCCCGATGACAGACTCACCGGCCACGAAGCCGGACCGCCGTCCGGGCGGTCGCACCGCCCGCATCCGCACCCAGGTCCTCGACGCGGTGCGCGCCGAGCTCACGGAGAACGGTCACGAAGGACTCACCGTGGAGGGCGTCGCGGCTCGCGCGGGAGTGCACCGCACCACGGTCTACCGGCGCTGGCGCGACGTGGGCGGCCTGCTCGTCGATGTCATCGGCGCCGCCGGCGAGCTCGACTGGCAGCCTCCGGACACCGGCTCCCTGCGTGGCGATCTGACCGCCCTCAACCAGGAGATCCAGGAGTCCCTGGCCGTGCAGCCGTCGTTCGCCGTGGCCCTGATGGCCGTCTCGTTCCACTCGGAGCAGGCCGCGCGGGCGCAGAAGAAGCTGTGGGCGGACCGGTACACCCAGTGCGAGGTTCTCGTCGACCGCGCCGTGGAGCGGGGGGAACTCCCCTCGCGGCATACGGACGCGCAGAGCCTGCTGATCGCCGCCACGGCGCCGCTCTACCACCAGCTGGTACTCCTGCGCGCCGATCCCGATCCGCGGCTGCCGGAGCAGGCCGCCGCTGCGACGGTGCTGGCGGCGGCGGCAGGCGCCTTCTCCGTGCGGTGAACGCCGGCACATCCCGGTCGGCGGCGGTGCCGTTCACCTGGATCGCCCGGCGCCCTTCACCCCCGGCCGGGAATTCGGGCAGCGCAGGCGCTGAATGGGCCGGTTGCGCTGCCGGGGGTGGGCATGGCGACGAGGGCACGCAGCTGTCTCGCTGCCCGTCCCGTCCATCGGATTCCGCCGTTTCCGACCGGTCAGCCCCAGGTCAGCGGGTCGAGATGGAGGTAGAAGCGCAGTCGGTCATGGTCCAGCGCGATGCCGTACGTCTCGGCGAACGCCACGTCCGCGGCGCGTGCCTGCTCCTCGTCCCCCCAGGCCTCCCGCGCATTGGCGAACAGCAGTGCCAGGTCGGCGTAGCGGTCGGCCGTCCCCAGGCGGCCCAGGTCGATGAAGCCCGACACGTTCAGGGTCTGCGGATCGAGGATGATGTTGGGCAGGCACAGATCCCCGTGACAGACGACCGTGTCGACGGCCTCCTGTCGCCGTCGCCGGGGGACTTGCCGAGTGAGGCGGGCGAGCAGGTCCGTGGGGAGCGTGTGCTGCTGCTCCACGGGGAGGAACTCCGGGTTCACGGCGCCGCGGGCCACGACGTCGCGCGCCACGGCGACCATGGCGTCCAGCCCCCGTCGGAACGGGCACCGGGACACGGGCACCTCGTGCAGCCGGCGGACGGCATGCGCGATGCGCTCCCAGGAGACGCGCAGGTCTTCGGCCGGCACCTGATCAGCGGGGATGCCGGAGACGGCGCTGGTCACGAGGCAGGCGCCCGCGTCACCGGAGTGCCAGTCGAGGGCCCGAGGGCCCGGAACACCCTGCCCGGTCAGCCATTCGATCCGGTCCCGCTCCGCCGTCAGATCGGCTGCGTCCGCAGCGGGTACGCACTTGGCATACCGGGTGGCGTCCGCACTGCGAAAGACATGGGCCCCCGACTCACCCGAGTGGACAGGAACCCAGTCGCCGCCCGGCACGCCGGACAGAACCGGCGATACGGCCTGAGGGCGGGAGTGATCACTCATGACGGCAACAGTAGTCAGCCCTCGCGTTCCCAGCCCGAATCGACGAGCGACTCGCGGGCCCGCCCCGAACACCGACGCCCGGAGCGCGGAGGTGTGGGCGTGACGGCCCGGGGCAAGGCTGGAGGCATGACGACGACACTCGGTGCCTTTGTCCTCGGTACTCCCGACCCTCCCGCGCTGGCCGACTTCTACCGGGCTCTGCTCGGCTGGCAGGAAGTGGAGCGCACGCCGGAATGGGTCCGCCTGAGGGCCTTGGAACAGGAACGCCCGGGCCTCAGCTTCCAGTTGGAGACCGATCACACGCCTCCGACGTGGCCACAGCGCCCTGGTACCCAGCAGATGCAGGCTCACCTGGATCTACAGGTGGACGACCTGGAGGCGGAGACCGAGCGGGCATGCGCCCTGGGCGCCACACCGGAGGATCATCAGCCGCAGAAGGACGTACGGGTCCTGCGCGACCCGCACGGCCACCTGTTCTGCCTCTTCCTGCCGGGGGCCTGAGCGCCATCCCGTGATCGGTGCCAGGCTCCATCGCCACTGGGCTCGTGAGACCGTCACGGATGCACGTGGGCCGACGCCGGTCACCAGGCCGTGGGTGCCCGGATACGTCCGCGCCCCGCCCCCGGCAGCAGACCGAGCCTGGGGCGGGGCCGCTCCCCCGCAGGTCACCTGAGCGTAGCCAGAGCCTGCGCACGCCCCGGTAGTTCACGCCTCCGCATTCAGTCGGTGGAGGCCGTTACCGGGCCGCCGGCCGCAGATGAACGGGAAGGGTCACGTGCCCGTTGCTGATCAAGCTCGGCAGCGGCTGGAGTTTCTCGGCCGGTGAGGCCAGTCGGGCGTCGGGAAAACGCTCGAACAGCTGACGCAGGGCCGCGGCGACCTCCAGGCGGGCGAGGGGGGCACCGAGGCAGAAGTGGACGCCGTGCCCGAAAGCCAGGTGATCCTTGGTGGTCCGGGTGGCGTCGAAGTGGTCGGCGTCGTCACCGTGCCAGTCCGGGTGGCGGTTGGCGGCTGCGTAGGAGGCGAGGATCGCCTCCCCTGCCCGGATGGTCTGCCCGCCCGGCACCGGGATGTCCTCGATGGCGAAGCGCAGAGGCAAGTGCTTGAGAGCCGGCTCGTGGCGCAGGGTCTCCTCGACGACGTCGTTCCAGTCGCACCGGCCGGCGCGGATGTGGGCCAACTGTTCGGGGTCGGTCAGCAGCGATGTGATCGCCTGGTCGATCACATTGACGGTCGTCTCGTAGCCGGCACTGAGCATCAGCACGAGCGTGCCGCGCAACTCGGCGTCGCTGAGCGCACTGCCGTCGCCCTCCTCGTCGCGGGTGGCGATCAGCAGGGAGGTCATGTCGTCGCCCGGCGAGCCCCGTTTCACGGCGATCAACTCGTCGAGCAGCTGGTAGAGGGTCGCCGTGTTCGCTGCGGCCTCGTCGGCGGAGATGGTCGTGGCGAACACCCGGTCCACGACCGTACGGAGCCCGTTCAGCTGGGTGGAGGACAGGCCCAGCAGCCGGCCGATGACTGCGATCGGCAGTGGGTAGGCCAAGTGCTCCCGCAGATCGACGACTTCACCGGCCGGGAGCGCGTCCAGGTCGTCGAGGATTCCCGTGACGAGGTCCTCGACGACGGGAGTCAGGGCGGCGATACGCCGGGCCGAGAAGGCAGGGGCGATCAGACGGCGCAGACGGCGGTGGTCACTGCCGTAGGCGGTGAACATGTTGTCGACCGCCACCCAGAGCGCGAGTGGCCAGGTCGATACCGTGTCAGCGAACGCCGGCCAGTGTGCTCGCGCGTCCTTGGAGACGTATGTGCGCGTCAGGAGCTGCTTCAGAAGGCCGGGATCGGAGACGGACCACGCGGTCACCCCGAGGATGTCCACGAGTGTGGCCGCCCCGCGGGCGCGCAGGGCGCGGTCCTCGGCGTGATGGTCGGCACCGGCGGGGTCGAGGACGAGTGGCTTCTCTTCGGGCATTTCCGGGGTTCCTTTCCGGCATGTGGCATACGCATTCCTGGTGGAGCGGGGGGCGCACCTGGGCGGACGGGGCGACGTGTCGTGGTGAGCCGGGAGATGCTGTGAGGCGTCCTCGCCCTCAGTCGTGCTCCCCGTACGCGGTGGACCGTGCGGTAAGTACAAGGACGACGTCTCCGACCCCTCCGTGCACACGTGGCCGAGCGGCGCGATCGTCCGGTCATCGGGATGCACGGCCGCTCCGGCTACGGCTCCGGGGCATGGTGGTACCACCAGCCGGATCCTCCGGGCCGGGCGGCCCGGAGTGCCGACGAGCGCTGACCACTGCAATTCCACGGCTGCTCCCATCGCGTCTTCCTCATAGACCGCGACCGTCCCCGTTCTGTGACATGTTCGCCGTGCGGAGTTGCTGTTGACGCTCTCAGACGCCGGCCCTGCGGACCTTCACTGGTCGAAGCCCCAGTGCGCGGGGCCGCCGAATCGCCCGCAGGAGAGTCCAGTCGGGCGAACTCTCGGAGCGCCGAGGACGGTCGTCGAGGGGACCACGGCCCTGGCTGACCGGCTACCACCGCCTCCCCCACGGCCGCGAACGTGCGTCGAGCTGGACGGCGGGCCGCCGGACAGGCATCCCTGGTGATCAGCTCGGCCACCGGGACGTGTCGCGATTCGTGACTGATGTGGGCGGCGCGTACCCGAGCACCAATACGTGAAGCCGTTGAAGCTCACCCGCGCCATGGCGAAGGCGCTCCATTTCGCCGCGCGCCGACCATCACCCGGGGCCGGGAGCCGGGCGCCGGGAGGAGCGCCCGTACTCACGGCCGGTGGGCCGCCCCTCCGTCACCCCGCTCCGCAGCGCTCGCGGAGGCGCTCGACACCGGCGCCCTCCAGGTCGTCGGTGTATGCCTCGCGCCCGGTCATGGCCATCGTCAGGGCCAAGGTGCTGCCGGACACGACCGCTCCGGATCCGGTTCTGAAGGGGCCGTCGTCCGCGACGAGTCGCAGGCCGCCGATGCGCCCCTTGGCAACGACGACGAGGTCCGTCCCCTGGTAGTACTCCGCCACCCGTGTAACCGTCCCGACCGGGTAGTCGCGGCGAATGCCCAGCGGACGCCGGATGTCCTCCGCGTGCACGATCGTTTCGCCGAGCAGGGCGATGACAGGGAGAGGAGGCTTGGTCCGACTGGGGACGACGCGCCGGAACCGGTCAAGCGTCTCGGACGGGGTCGCACCGAGATGTTCGGCCAGCCGCACGGCTACTTGCCTGTCGAAGTCGAATCGGCAGCGGATCACACCGGCCAGCCAGCGCACCGAATTGAGGCTCGCCGACGCAGTGAGGTGCGCGAGCACCTCACGCACCGTCAGTTCGCTGCACAGTGAGGACGTCGCCCACTGTTCGTCGGACAGGCCCGCGAGGTCGGCTGCGAGTGCGGCTCGCTCAGCACGGATCAGCGGCCAGACCTCAGCTCCCGTGTTTCGGCCTGCGACCGGATTCGAACCAGACATTTGGACGAGCCTCCTGTGTTGTGAGTCGTGCCGCGAACTACACCAGGGCACGAGGGTGTCCGCAGGGCATTCTGTGAACAGACTCTCGCCCTCGGTCGAAGTCATCGCCGAGTGGCACTCTCTCCTGGGACACCCGAACCCGGATCGCGCAGGCCTGGGAGTGAACAGGCAGATCCGAGGGATCCGGCCTCGCTCCGACGAACGACCCTGCGGCGGTCCAATGGCGTACGCCAGAAGCGCATCACTCGTTCCACGTCGATGCAGTCGACCGTCACTCCGGCCCGACGATTCGTCATGGTGTCAGCAATCCTCTGCAGCCGTGCGGTTCGAGGATGCCGACGGCCTGACCGCCGCACGGACCACCCGGGGCGCACGCATGGGCCTCGACCGGCAGCACGGTCCGGGTCCGGCGCGCAGCCCGTCCCGCTTCCCTCGGTTTGGTACCTTTTACTGGACACGAAAATCGATCGGATGTTCGTTTTTGGACCTCCGACACGTCCGTTGTCGGCATCAGACGCCCACGTTCCCCGACGTGCGGCGTGCCACTCAATCGGACCGGGTGACAGCTCATGGCAGGAACCGATCACGAGAAGGCGCTGGACACCGCGCTCGCACAGATCGAGCGGAAATTCGGCAAGGGCGCGGTGATGCGCCTCGGTGAGCGGCCGAACGAGCCGATCGAGGTGATCCCCACCGGGTCCACCGCGCTGGACGTGGCGCTCGGTGTGGGCGGGCTGCCGCGCGGCCGCGTGGTGGAGGTGTACGGGCCGGAGTCCTCCGGCAAGACGACGCTGACGCTGCACGCCGTGGCGAACGCGCAGAAGCTCGGCGGCTCGGTGGCGTTCATCGACGCGGAGCACGCTCTGGACCCGGAGTACGCCAGGAAGCTCGGCGTCGACACCGACAACCTCATCCTGTCCCAGCCGGACAACGGTGAACAGGCGCTGGAGATCGTCGACATCCTGATCCGCTCCGGCGCCCTCGACCTGATCGTCATCGACTCCGTCGCGGCCCTGGTGCCACGCGCCGAGATCGAGGGCGAGATGGGCGACTCCCACATGGGTCTCCAGGCCCGTCTGATGAGCCAGGCGCTCCGGAAGATCACCAGCGCACTCAGCCGGACGAGGACGACGGCGGTCTTCATCAACCAGCTGCGCGAGAAGATCGGCGTGATGTTCGGCTCGCCGGAGACCACGACCGGTGGCCGGGCGCTGAAGTTCTACGCCTCGGTGCGTCTGGACATCCGCCGGATCGAGACGCTGAAGGACGGCACCGACGCCGTGGGCAACCGCACCCGCGTCAAGGTCGTCAAGAACAAGGTGGCGCCGCCGTTCAAGCAGGCCGAGTTCGACATCCTCTACGGCCAGGGCATCAGCCGTGAGGGCGGTCTGATCGACATGGGCGTGGAGCACGGCTTCGTCCGCAAGGCCGGCGCCTGGTACACGTACGAGGGCGACCAGCTCGGCCAGGGCAAGGAGAACTCCCGCAACTACCTCAAGGACAACCCCGACCTGGCCGACGAGATCGAGAAGAAGATCCTCGACAAGCTCGGAATCGGGGTGTCGGCGAAGGCCCCGGTCGCCGAGGACACCGGTGCCGTCACAGTCCCTGATACGGCTCGGCCCTCGACGGCGAGCGCGGCCGGACATTTGGCTCGGCCCTGATGCGGTGCCGTCCAGCACCGATCGGGACCCCGCCCGTTCACCGCACAGCTACTGGGTGATCGACGTTTAAAAGCCCCGGCACGGTAAACACGGTCCTTGACACCGTCTTTATACCCCCAGGTAGGAGAGGCATTATGGGCATCATTGCTTGGATCTTCATCGGCTTGCTCGCGGGCCTCATCGCCAAGGCGCTCATGCCGGGCAAGGACCCGGGCGGCATCATCATCACGATGCTCATCGGTATCGCGGGCGGACTGCTCGGCGGCTGGCTCGGCAAGGTCATCTTCGGCATCGACTCCATCGATGGCTTCTTCGACCTCTCCACCTGGATCGCCGCGATCGTCGGCTCGCTCATTCTCCTCCTCCTGTACCGCGTCATCTCGGGCAACCGCCGCCGCGCCTGATCCGCACGCCCCTGACGCCGAACGGCTCCGCCCTGCCCGGGCGGAGCCGTTTCGCGCTCCGCCGTGCACACCCGGGCCGACGGCTCGGTCCCGCCGAGCTGCGTCACCTCCTCGCTTCAGTACCGCGTCCGGCCCATCGGCGTGGAAAATGGGCCGACGGACGGGATCCGGCCCGGCGTGTCCGGGTCGGCACCCGGCGCCCCGTCGGCCAGGGACGGCACGAGCCGCCCCGTCGGTCGCCGTTCACCGGAGAAAGGTGTTGCCCGATGCCCATGCGGTCCTGGTTCTCGGACGCGAAGCTCGGAATCTTCGTCCACTACGGCATCTACGCCGTCGAGGGGGTGCCCGAGTCCTGGGCCTTCTACACGGGACAGGTTTCGCACGAGCAGTACATGAAGCAGCTCGGCGGCTTCACCGCCGCACGCTACGACCCGCGCGGCTGGGCCGCTCTGTTCGCGCGTGCCGGTGCGCGCTACGCCGTCCTGACGGCGCGGCACCACGACGGGGTGGCCCTGTGGGACACCGAGCACGGCGACCTGGACGTCGTCCGGCGCACACCCGCCGGACGGGACCTGGTCGGACCGTACGCCACGGCGCTGCGCGAGCAGGGGCTCAGGGTGGGGCTGTACTACTCCCACTCCGACTGGAACCACCCGGACTATGCGAGCGTTCTGCACCCCAGCCCCTCCCCCACCCACCAGGACGTGCTGACCAGCCGCTGGGTCGCGCCCCGGGGAGGGGTGGAGGACCCGGAGGCCTGGGCCCGCTATCTCGCCTACCGCGACGGCCAGGTCGGTGAGCTCGTCGACCGGTACCGCCCGGATCTCCTCTGGTTCGACGGCGAGTGGGAGCGCGCCGAGGAGCAGTGGGGCACGGACGCGCTCGCAGCCCGTGTCCTCGGTGCCCATCCGGACACGGTGTGCAATGCCCGGCTGATCGGCCACGGGGACTACGCCACCCCCGAGCAGGGAGTACCGCTGCGCGCACCGGACGGGCCGTGGGAGCTCTGCCTGACGGTGAACGACTCCTGGGGGTTCCAGCCCGGCGACACGAACCACAAGTCGGTGCGGCAGCTGGTGCGGTATTTCGCGGAGACGATCGGGACGGGCGGCAACCTGTTGCTCGGGGTCGGCCCGCGGGAGGACGGCACCGTCACGGACGAGCAGGCGGAACGCCTCGAAGGGCTCGGCGCCTGGATCGCGGCGCACAGCGAGGCGGTGTACGGAACCGTCGCGGGCCTGCCGGCCGGGCACCACTACGGGCCGAGCACCCTGTCCGCCGACCGCCGCACCCTCTACCTGTTCTGCTTCGACCCGCCGCGCGAGTACGTGGCCGTGCGCGGGCTGCGCAACCGTGTGAAGCGGGTGTCGGTCGTCGGCACCGGCGCGCCCCTCGCGCACCGTGTCGTAGGCGGTCTGCACGACGTGCCGGGCGTTGCCTGGATCGACGCGCCTGCTTCCCGGGACGTCGACGCGTACGCAACCGTGCTCGCGCTGGAGCTCGACGGTGAACTCGACGTCTACGAAGGCACGGGCCGCACCTGAGCCGGGCGGACCGGGACGTCAGCCGCGAAGCTGGCCCCGTTCGAAGTACGCGACCAGCTCGGGGTCCGGCTCCGGTACGCGGGCCGGGGTGCCTCCGGCCCGCAGGGAGGACGTGGCCTGCACCCCCGCGGCGACCGCCATCCGCGCGGCGACCGGTGACGTGTCGGTCCGTCCGCCCTCCCGGACGAATCTCAGGAACTCGTCCATCAGGAGCGGGTCGGCGCCACCGTGCCCGGCGTTGTCCTCCGCGGCCGGGATCTCGTGGACCTGGTCCGCGTCCGCGCGGTAGCCGGACCGCCGGGTGTTCCACACCTTCACGTGGCCGCCGGGCCCGTCGCCGAAGTTCTCCAGGCGTCCGGCGTCCCCGATGACGGTGTAGTTGCGCCAGTAGTCGGGGGTGAAGTGGCACTGCTGGTACGAGGCGAGGACGCCGTTGTCGAGGCGCATGTTGAGCAGGGAGACGTCCTCGACGTCGATGACGGGGTTGAGCGCGCGCTGGGTGTGCGGTGGCCAGTGGCCGTCCTTGGTGTACCAGTCGTCGGCCTTGGGCTCACCCGGCGCGCGCCGGTGCGGGTTGTCCCCGTAGACCATCAGGTCGCCCAGTGCCTGGACGTCGCGCGCGTAACCTCCGGCCAGCCAGTGCAGGACGTCGATGTCGTGCGCGGCCTTCTGAAGCAGGAGGCCGGTCGTGTACTGCCGTTCGGCGTGCCAGTCCTTGAAGTACCAGTCGCCGCCGTAGCCGACGAAGTGGCGGATCCAGACGGTCTTGACCTCGCCGACGGCGCCGTCGCGGATGAGGTCACGCATCAGCCGGACGACGGGCATGTGGCGCATGTTGTGGCCGATGTACAGCCGGGTGCCGGTTTCGTGGGCGGTGCGCAGGATCGCGTCGCACCGCTCGACGGTGATGTCGAGAGGCTTCTCCACGAAGACCGGTTTGCCCGCCCTCAGTGCCTCGCAGGCGAGGTCGGCGTGGGTGTGGTC
The DNA here is from genome assembly GCF_002941025.1 of Streptomyces sp. QL37. Classification (NCBI taxonomy): domain Bacteria; kingdom Bacillati; phylum Actinomycetota; class Actinomycetes; order Kitasatosporales; family Streptomycetaceae; genus Streptomyces; species Streptomyces sp. QL37. Next base: position 320,835 of record NZ_PTJS01000001.1, read on the forward strand.
CGGGGTGAGGACGAGGACCGCGTCGATCTCCGGGTCCTCGACGACCTCGCGGTGGCCAGCGGACATGCGGGCCTCCGGGAAGGCCCGTGCCGCCTCCGTACGGGCGCGCGGGTCCGGTTCCGCCAGAGCTGTGACGCGGGCGCCGGAGCCGGGCCGGTGGGCGGTGCGGGCGAGCGAGCCGCGCAGGCCGTAGCCGAGCACGCCGATACGGAGGTCGGTCATGGGACTTCCTTCGTTGTTCAGTGGTGCCTGACGGGCGCCGTCACGGATGGACGAGGACCTGGGAGAGGGCGACGCTTCCGGTTCCCCGGACCATGATCTTCACCGTGCGGGTGCGGCTGTCCAGGTCGACGACGGTCGGGCGCAGGGCCTTCCCGGTGACGTGGATGGTGCGGTCGTCGGTGACGACGTCGAAGTCGGCCGTCGTGGACGAGGCGTCGTTCCAGACCTCGATCCGGCGGACGTGCCGTTTCGTGCCGAGGTCGACCTGCCACCAGGCGCCCGCTTCGGCCTGGGTGCGGCTGTCGGTGGTGGTGTCGGCGTCCGAGGCCAGGGCGGCGGTGGCTGTGCCGTCCGTGGAGGACTGGGTCGCCGTCCCCGTGCGGGCCAGGTCGGTCCGCAGTTGTTCGACCGGTCCGCCCTGGACGCCTGCCCGGGAGGCCACTGCGAGGGCGGCGGCGGGCAGCCGGTCGAGTCCGGTGAGGTTGTCCGTCATGACGGAGCCGGTGCCGCCGAGAGCGGGCGCCGCGGTGTCGGTCCAGTTGCCGCGTGCGGTGTTCCCGATGCCGTAGTCGGCCCAGTTGGAGACCCACTTGTAGCCGATGCGGGTGATGACGTTCTTCTCGACGAGGATGTGGGAGGACTGCTCGTCGAGGTAGATGCCGTTGCCGTCGCGTTCGGTGTTGCCGAAGGCGGAGCGGTTGACGTAGTTCCCGGACAGGACGGTGCCGGGCTGGGCGCCCTGGGTGTAGATCGCGCCGCCGTCGTGCTGTTCCTGGGCGACTTCCATGACGTGGGTGATGCGGTTGCCGGTCACCGCGTTGTCGCGCAGCACGGATTGCTGTGCCTCGGGCTGGTTCCAGCCCCATCCGACGGAGATGCCGGAGTACGGCAGGTGCCCGAGGGTGTTGTGGTCGATGGTCAGCCCGGCCTCGTAGCCGGCCCAGATGCCCACGGAGTCGGTGTACTCGACGCCCGAGCGGTGAATCGTGTTGTACGCGATCGTGTTGCGCTCGCCCGCGAGCTCCGCCCCGGGCCGTGGCTCGGTGTCTCCGACGTACACGGCGCCCGAGGACAGGTCGGTGAAGGCGGATCGGGTCAGGGAGCTGTCCTTGGTGCCGGCTTCGAGAATCGCTCCGGCGCCGCCGAGGTTCCTGAAGACCGCCCGGTCGATGGCGACGCGCCGGCCACCGCGCACGGTGACGGCGGCGGCGGGCTTGGTGTAGTAGCGGCCGGCGTGGTCGACGGGGCCCGTCGCGCCGGTCAGGGTGAGGCCGGCCTGCGTGCCCGCGTACCCCTCGTCCGTGTCGGGCTGACGGTAGGCGGCGTACGCGAATCCGATGCCGCTGACCGTGACGTCGTGGGCGCCGTCCAGGACGAGGAGCTGTTCCGTGTGCGGGGTGACCACCTGGTCACGGCGCATGTCCTCGCCCTCGCGCGGCAGGTAGGTGACCGTGCGCGCCTCGGAGTTCCAGGTGAACTCCCCTGGCTCGTCCAGCAGTTCGGGCGCGTTCTCGAAGAAGGCGACTCCGCTGTAGCGGCCGGAGTCGACAGTCGTGGAGTCCCAGGCGGGACCGGTGCGGTCGGTACCCGCGGAGGAATTGGTCCAGCACGGCTGGGCGAAGGTCATGTCGTCGCCGCTGACGCCCGCGATCCTGCAGTGGTAGTTGCGCCAGCGGATCCGGATGACGGCTTCCGCGTCGGTGGGGCGTTGCCAGTCGGCGATGCCTGTGGCGCCCGCGCCTGTCATCCCGGCGCCGGTGGCATCGCAGACGGTGGCCGGGCAGGCCTCGCCCCGGGCCCGGACGGCCCGTTCGCCGTCGACGAACAGCTGCCTGGGGGTGACGCCGTCAGGGACCGACGCTGTCCAGGTGCCACCGGTGTCGCGCTGCCAGCCGGTGATCTCGCGGCCGCCGGAGAATACGGGACGGGCACCGGGGGCGGCGGCCCAGGTGACGGTTCGGCCGTCCTTCCCCGAGTCGGCGGCGCCGAGCCGGAGGGGTTCGTCGAGACGGTACGTACCGCCTTCGAGGAGTACCCGGACGTCCCGGTCGCGCTCGGTGCGGGCCCGGTCGCGGGCTCCGTCGGTGCTGCACGGCCGGGAGACCGTACAGGAGGTGCCGTCTCCGTCGGGTGCGGCGTGCAGCGTCCGGGCGGCCGGGGCCGCCTGGGCGGTGGGGGCGGCGAGAAGTGCCGCGAGGAAGGTGGTGGTGACGGCTGCGGCGGTTCCTCGCAGGAGGTGCGCGGTGCGTTTCATGCGGTGGCGGCCTTCCAGTCGGGGTGGCCCGGCATGGGCGGGTTCACGGCTCCGAAGAGCCAGTCGCGCAGGAACGGGTCGAGCGACTTCCTTCCGGTGACCTCGACGGCGTGACCGATGAAGTCCCCGCTGGAGGCGTTGCCGTCCTTGAACCGCTGGGGCCACAGCCGCATCACGCGGTCGAAGTCCCGGTCGCCGATCTGCCGGCGCAGGGCGTAGAGGACGAGGGCGCCGCCGTCGTAGATGTTGGTGCCGCCGAGCGCCTTGGGCAGTCCGGGAGGCCCGTCGGCGGCCCGGATCGCGTCGAGCTTCTCGTACGTGGCCTTCATCTTGTCGGTGAGCACGGACCAGCCGCGCTCCTCCCCGTACACGGCGGCGTAGTAGACGGCGGGGCCCTCGTTCAGCCAGGCCTGCTGCCAGTCGGCGGGGGTGACCGAGTCGCCGAACCATTGGTGGACGAGCTCGTGGACCATGGTGGTCTCGTAGCGGGGACGGCCCTCGGCGTCGGGCTTGAACCAGTTGGTGGAGAAGAGCGAGAGCGTCTGGTTCTCCAGCGCGTCGGTGTAGCCGTCGTAGATGTGCACCCCGTAGACGGAGAACGGGTAGCGGCCGAACTTCGCCTCGCACCACGCCAGATGGTCGGCGGTGCGAGCGACGATCGGGGCGTACGTCTCCTCCTGCCCCTGCGGCACGATGTGGCGCAGGGGCAGCCCTCGGGGGCCTGCGCCGTACAGGTAGGTGCCCTTGACGACGGCGATGCCGATCAGTTCGGTCGCCATCCGTTCGCGGAGCGCGAAGTGCCAGACCGTGGAGCCGTCGGCGCGCGGTGTGCGGTGCAGGAGTTCGCCGTTGGCGGTGGCGACGAAGCCCTGGGGTGCGCTGATGTGGAACGTCCAGGTCGCCTTGGACGACGGTGTGTCGTTGCAGGGCAGGAAGGTGTCCGCGCGGGAGGACTGGGCGGCGGAGGCGAAGCCGCCGTCGGTGCCGAACCTCCAGCCGGTGAGGCCGAGCCGGGGGGCCTTTCCGTTGCCCCGGTAGCGGATCTCGACGGTGAACGCCTGACCGTCGCGCAGCGGACGAACGGGGGTGACGGTGAGTTCCTGGCCGCTCTGTCCGGGCGAGAGCTGCCAGGTGGCGGCGCGTCCCTGGACGGTGAGGGCGTCGATGGTGTGGCCGTCGGTGTCCAGGTTGAACGCGGACAGGTCCTGGGTGGCGCGCGCGTTCATCTTCACGACGGCGGTGAAGTCGTAGGTCACCGGGGTGAAGTCGAAGGTCAGGTCGTAGTGGAGTACCTGGTAGCCGCCGTTGCCGAGGGTCGGGAAGAGCGGGTCGCCGACGCCGTCGGAACCGGGCCGGGGGTCGAAGGCGTGCGGGCGGGCCGCGGCGGGGGTTCCGAGGACGGGGACCGCCACCGCTGCGGCGACGGCCGCGCCGCCGAGTCCGAGGGCCGAGCGTCTCGTGGTCACTTCTTCCCCTTCTGGTAGGCCTCTTCGAATTCGCCTCGGGCCTGCTCGCCGCCCTTGGCCAGGTAGTCCTTGACGAGCTGGTCGTAGGCGGACATGGGTTTGCGGCCGGCGATGATGTCCTTGAGCGCGTCCAGCTTGAAGGTGAGAAGGCTGCCGCTGCCCTTCGAGTCCCAGGTGGGCGAGGAGTACTGGAGTGTGGGGTCCTGCTCCATCATCGGGATCATCTTGGTGAACGTCTCGTGGACGTGGCGTACGCCCTGTTCGGAGTCGGCGCTGTAGATCGCGGGGACGGCGGAGGCCATGAACTTCCAGGGCACGGTGACGTCCTGGGTGCCCTGCTCGGTCAGGGCGGGGTTTCCCCTGTCGTCACGGGTGAAGTCGGTGCCCTCGACGCCGTAGTTGATCAGTGTGTACTCCTCGCTCCCGAAGGGTGAGGCGGCGAAGTCGGCGAGCGCGAGGACCTGCCGGACCCTCTCGCCGGAGGCCTTCTTCACATGGGTGTTCTCCAGCTTGACGTTGTCCATCCAGGCGACGGCGCCCTTGCCGACCGGGACGAAGGGACGCGGGTCGTACTTCTTGTCGATCGCCCGCATGGCGGCGACGTAACCCACGCCCGGGGCCAGGTAGGTCGGCATGCCGTCGTAGACGTACGCGCCCTTGCCGTTCTTGAACATGTCCGTGTACTGGGCCTTCTGTGCCCCGGACATCTGGAGGGTGCCGGGGTAGAAGCAGCCCGCCCTGTAGAGGGCGCGGGCGGTCTCGACGGCTGTGCGGTACTCAGGCGTCTCCAGGTCGGAGGTGAACTTTCCGGTCGCGGGGTCGAGACGCCAGTAGTACGGCGCTCCGGCGGACATGGCCAGCATGCTGGTGGCACCCGCGATGATCGCGTACTGGTCCTTCTCGGGCCGGGTCAGCTCCTTGCACACCTCGACGAAGCGGTCGAGGCCGTCGATCTGGTCGAGGTCGGTGACGCCGACCTCCTCGAAGAGGTCGTGGCGGTAGACCCCGGCGCCGCCGGTGCCGGTGCGGGCGATGGGGATGCCGTAGAGCTTTCCGCCGAAGATCGCTGCCTGCCAGGCTCCCTTGGGGATCGCTGCGAGGTTCGGATAGTCCTTGATCTTGTCCCCGGCGAGGTACGGGGTGAGGTCGGCGCACTTGGCCTGGAGGAAGGCGGCCTTGTTGTCGACACCGCCGACCTCGGGATACATGAAGAGGTCGGGCAGGCTGTCGCTGGCGACCATCGTGGAGAACTTGGTGCCGTAGTCGTCGGCCGGGACGGCGGTGACGTTCACCTCGCCGCCGAGGAGCTTCTCGATGCTCCGCCAGGCGGCGTTCCTGCCCCGGCCGGGCGGGGGCGGCGAGAAGGTCTCCATGGTCACGCTGATGGGCGCCGCCCCCTTGAGCGGGGTGTTCTTCGTGGCGCGCAGAGGCTTGGCCGGGTAGCCGAAGAATCCCTGGGGCACGCCCGCGGCGGTGCCGGCCAGGTCGGGTTCGAGGCCGATGTTACGGACGGCGGTGTCCGGCAGGAGCGAGGCGCTCTTGGCCTCCGCCCGGGCCGTGGTGCCGCCGTCGCCGCAGGCGGCGAGCAGCGGCCCGGCGGCCAGCCCGAGACCGAGGCCCGCGCCCAGGCGGAACAGTGACCGGCGGTTGACAGGGGTGGAGCTCGACACTGGATCTCCTTGGGAGCAGGGGGCCGACAGGCCGGGGTGGGCGCGTGCTCAGCCCTTGATGGCGCCGGTGAGCACGCCCTTGGTGAAGTAGCGCTGGAGGAAGGGGTAGACGAGGAGGATCGGCACGACGGCGATCACGAGGACGGCCATCTGGACCGCCTGCTGCGGCGCGAGAACCTCTCCGGCCGAGGCGCTGTTGAGGCTCTGGCCCTGGAGGACGTAGGTGCGCAGCACCATGGGCAGCGGCCACTTGTCGGAGTCGCCCAGGTACAGGAGTGCGTTGAAGAAGGCGTTCCAGTACGTCACCGCGTAGAAGAGGCTGATGACGGCGAGAACGGCCTTGGACAGCGGGAGGACGATCCGGACGAGGATGCGGAAGTCCCCGGCCCCGTCGACCTTCGCCGCGTCGTACAGCTCCTCCGGCAGGTTCATGAAGAAGGACCGGAGGACGACCAGGTTGAAGGCGCTGACCAGGGTGGGCATGACGAGCGCCGCGTACGTGTCGTAGAGCCCGAGCCCTTTGATCAGCAGGAAGTTGGGGATGATACCCGCGTTGAAGAGCATGGTGAACAGCGCGATCATCAGGATGGCGCGGGAGCCGGTGACATCGCGGCGGGAGAGCCCGTATGCCATGCCCACGGTCACGAGGAGGCTGGCCAGTGTGCCCACCAGGGTGATCCCGATGCTGACGAACAGGGCGCGGGTGACGACGCCGCCGGTGAAGATGGTCCGGTAGGCGTCGAGCGTGGGGTGGTCGGGCCACAGGACGAGGCCGGTCGAGCGGATGATGTCGGACTGCGAGGCGAAACTCGTACCGATGACGCCGAGCAGGGGGTAGACGACGGCGGCGACCACGACGACGAGGGCGAGCCCTTTGGCGAACTGGCCGAGGCGCGTGGGACGTTCCATCCACGGGGGACGGCCGTCGGGCTTGGTGGTGCGGGTGGTCTTCTTCGCCGACGCCGTCGGTGCGGACGTGGCGGTCGGCTTCTCAGCGGTCAGCACCGCGGTACACCCCTTCGTGGCCGAGGCGGTGGGCGAACTTGTTCGCGCCCAGGACGAGTGCGGTGCCGATGACCGCCTTGACGAGTCCGACCGCGGCGGCGACGCCCCAGTCGTTGTCCTTGATGCCGTGGTAGTAGACGTAGGTGTCCAGGACCTCGCCGGCATCGGGGCCGACGGCGTCACGCTGGAGCAGGATCTGCTCGAAGCCGACGGACAGGATCTGTCCGAGGTTGAGGATGAGCAGCAGGATCAGCACCGGGGCGATTCCCGGGAGAGTGACGTGCCAGAGGCGGCGCCGGGGGCCGGCCCCGTCGATCGCGGCAGCCTCGTACTGCTGCTTGTCGATGTTCAGCAGGGCGGCGAGGATGATGATCGTGCCCCAGCCCGCGTCTTTCCAGGCCACCTGGAGGGTGAGCAGCCAGGGGAAGGCGTCCGGGTCGCTCATCATGTCGTAGCGCGGCAGCCCCAGGCCGCCGAGGACGTCGGGCAGGAGGCCCGCGCCGCCCAGGATCTGCTGGAAGATCGAGACGATGATGACCCAGCCGATGAAGTGCGGCAGGTAGACGACGCTCTGCACGAAGCGCCGCAGCCGTTCGCTGACGATGCTGTTGAGGAGAAGGGCCAGGGCTATCGGGACGGGGAAGAAGAACACCAGTTGGACGAGGGCGATCTCAAGGGTGTTGAGGGTCGCGGACCAGAAGGCGGGCTCACCGAACGCCGCTGTGAAGTTGGCGAAGCCGACCCAGGCGCTGTGCATGTAGCCGAGGTAGGGCTGGTAGTCCTGGAACGCCACGACGTACCCCAGCAGCGGGACGTAGTGGAAGACGACGAAATACAGCAGGCCGGGCAGGGTCAGCAGGAGCATCACCCGGTCCCGCTTGAGACGCTGCCGGAGTGTCAGACGGTTCTGTGCCCGTGCCGCCCGGCCGGGCGGGGTGGCGTTCGCCGGCGCGGCTCCCTCATCCACCTTCCGACGTTTTGACCGCTTTTCCCGCGTCAGCGGGGGTGCTGTGTCAGCCATAGTGCGTCCTGTTCGGCTGGGTGGCGCGTGGTGAGTCTTCTGCGGCCGCAAGGTAGTAAGCGGTTAACCCAGAGGTCAAGAGATCCAGGGAAAAGGCTGTCCGAGGAGGCGATTCTGACGCTCAATCCACTGCCACAGATCACCAAAAGACGTACCCAACACGGCAATTGGACGTGCGCCTCGCTTGACGCTCACCGGTCCAGCTCCTTAGCGTGCCGGTCATTCCATAGAACGCGATTACTGTGCGGAGGCAGGGTGCGAACCACCGAAGAGGCGCCGGCTGGGTCCGGTGCCGACAGCGCGACGCCGCCACCCGAGCGGCCGCGCACGGTCCTGGTGATGCGTCCAGGGTTGCTGGACGACGTCTTCCCGCCACTCGTACGGGCCCGGATCGAGGACGCGGCAGAGCTGCGCCACCCGGCGGTGATCAGCGAGTTCGACTCGCCGGAGGCCTCGGCGGCGCTGGCCGAGGCCGAGGTCCTGCTGACCGGCTGGGGCTGCCCGCCCGTCGACGCGGCACTCCTGCGACGGGCCCCGCGGCTGCGTGCGGTGATCCACGCGGCCGGGACGGTGAAGACGTTCCTGTCACCGGACGCCTTCGACCGCGGCATCGTCGTGTCGTCGGCTGCGGCGGCGAACGCCGTCCCGGTGGCCGAGTACACCCTGGCCGCCATCATCATGGGCACCAAGCGGGTCTTCCCGCTGGCCGGCATGTTCCGCGGCCGGCGCACGCACCGCACCGGCGCGGACCTGGACCGGCAGCACTGGATCGGTACGCACGGGCTGACCATCGGCGTGGTCGGCGCCTCCCGTGTGGGCCGCCGGGTCATCGAGCTGCTGAGGGTCCTGGACGCGGACGTCCTCCTGTACGACCCCTACGTCGACGCGGCCGAGGCCGGGCTGCTCGGTGTCACCCCCGTCGACCTGGACACCTTGGTGGCCACCAGCGACGTGGTCACCGTGCACGCCCCGGACACCCCGCGGACCCGAGGGCTGATCGATGCCCGGCGGATCGGACTGATGCGCCCCGGAACCCTGCTGGTCAACACCGCGCGCGGCTCACTGGTGGACACCGAGGCGCTGACCGGCCACCTGGTCAGCGGGCGGCTGGACGCGGTCCTCGACGTGACGTCACCGGAGCCGCTGCCGCCCACCCACCCCCTGTGGGACCTGCCCAACGTCTTCATCACCCCGCACCTCGCGGGCGCGCAGGGCAACGAGGTGGGACGCCTGGGGGCTCTCGCCGTCGACGAACTGGTGCGCTACGCGGCAGGGTCACCCTTCGCTCATCCCGTGCACCGCGCCGACCTGGAAAGGATCGCGTGAACCCGGCCGCCCCACAGGCTCTAGGCTCGGCTTCACACATCAGCCAGCAGGGGGTGAGCCGGATGCGCCGGCAGACCAGCGCCGCGGACGGACAGCGGCGGGCGACGGTCACCGATGTGGCCCGACGGGCCGGCGTGTCCACCGCCACCGTCTCCCGCGTCCTCAACCGCAACTACCCCGTGGCGGAGCCCACCCGGGAACGGGTCGAGTCCGCCATGCGGGAGCTGGGCTACGTGGTGAACGCTCACGCCCGCGCGCTGGCGGGCGTCTCCGCCCGCACCGTCGGAATCATCGTCAACGAGGTGGTCGACCCGTTCTACGCCTACATCGCCCGGGGCGTCGAGCGGGAGGCCGCCCTGGGCGGGCGGCTCTGCCTGGTGTGCTGCACCCAGGGCGACCCTCAGCGCGAACTGGCCTTCATCGACCTGATGCACGAGCGCCGCGCCGACGCGGTCGTCGTGGTCGGCGGCAGCATCGCCGATCGCGGCTACACCTCCGAACTGGCCCGCCGTGCCCGGGAACTGGACGCGGGCGGCTCCAAACTCGTGCTGTGCGGCAGACCCCCGCTGGGCGAACCCGCACCGACCATGGCTGTCGAGTACGACAACGAGGGCGGCGCCTTCGCCATCACGGACCACCTGCTGACGCGTGGTCATGAGCGCATCCTGTATCTGGGCGGCCCGCCCAGGCTCTCCACCACCCGCGACCGGCTGGCCGGGCATGCCCGGGCCCTGGAGCTGCGCGGAGTGTCCCAGGATCCGGACCTGGTGCAGCCCGGCGCCTTCAGCCGGAACTTCGGCTATCTGAGGCTGACCGAACTCCTGCGCGGGAAGCTGGACTTCACGGCTGTCTTCGCCGCGAACGACGTCGTGGCAGCCGGTGCCGCGCAGGCCTTGGAGGAGGCCGGGCTGCGGATCCCCGAGGACATCTCCCTGGTCGGTTACGACGACATCCCCGTCGCCCAGGAGCTGCGCCCCCGGTTGACCACGGTGCACGTACCGCTGGAGGAGATGGGCCGGCAGGCGGTGCGGCTGGCCGTCTCCGGTGGCGATGACGACGACTGGCGTGAACCGACGACGGGGGCGCTGCGGCTGGGCACTCACATCGTGGTACGCGATTCCGTGGCTCCGAGGGCGGGGCGCGGCATCCAGGCGTAACCGCTTGCCGACCGACCGACCCGGCCCAGCCATAGTAAATCGTAGTAACTTCCCGACCCCTCTTGCGGCTTGATGGCAACCGCTTACATGCTGACGGCAGGCTCCATCGGTTCCGCCCGCTCGTGCCCTCATTCACTTCAGCAGGGAGAGTTCCGCATGCGCTTCTCCGCTTCGGCCGCCCCGGTCGGCCGCCGTTCCGTCCTCTCCGCCGCGGTCGCGGCCGGCGCCCTGGCCGCGATGGGCGCCGCCTCCAGCCCTGCGGCGGCCCTCGCCACGACCCGCGCGTCGGCCCGCCGCGACGTCCGGGTGACGGTGGTCGCCCGGCCCTCTGCCGAGACGGAGCGGCTGCGGCTCGCCCAGGCCCTGCGGGGCAGCGAGTTCCAGCCAACCGGCCGGTACGTCCCGCCGGGTTCCGCGCTGGACCTCACGGTCGGGCCGCACGACGGTCCGCTTCCCACGCTGTGGATCGGCGCCTGGGACTACTACGGCGAGATCAAGGAGCCGCGCCGCTACCCGCTCACGGCGGGATCCAACACCGTCACGGACCCGCACGGCGGTCCGGCCTATCTCACCCTGGCCGGAGCGGGTGAACGGGCGGAGGTGATCTTCCGCTCCGGCTCGGAGGCCATGCCGGTGTTCGCCCTGGGCAGCACCACGGAGGCCGGCTACCAGGAGATGCTGGACACCTCGCCGGGGGTGCCGTACGTGGAACTCCACGCGCCGCGCACGATCATGACGCTCACCCGCGAAGGGGCGCTGCTCCACCGGGGCGAGGACCATGGCGCGCTGCTGCGCCTCGTCGAGCAGATCATCGACTCGGCGGCCGCCATCAGCGGCCTCGACGGCTCGAAGCCGGTACACGGTCGCAAGGCCGGGCCCTATCACTTCACCGAAGTGAGCGAGGTCCCCACGGGCGTCGGCGCCTACGCCACACACGGGTACAACGGCTTCCCGCGCGCCTATCTCGACCGGGCCACCACCGTGGAGGGGCTGCGTACCCGGGGCTGGGGGCTGTACCACGAGCTCGGCCACCTCCATCAGCAGATGGCCTACAAGCCGGGAGGACTCACCGAGGTCACCGTGAACATCTACTCCCTGGCCGCCCAGCGCGCCCTGGGCCAGCCCTCCAACCTCCTCACCGTCGACCCGGCGACCGGGCTGACCGCCTTCCAGACGGCACGAGCGAAATTCGGGACGGCGGGACTGACGTACGAGAAGTCGTTCGGCGCCTACGAGAAACTCGTCCCGCTCCGACAGCTGGAGCTGGCCTTCGGCGACGACTTCTGGCCCCGGCTGCACCGGCTGGTGCGCGAGGAGAATCCGCAGTCCGACTCCACCGAGAGCGCCAAGCGCTACCGGGCGTTGGCGACGTACTCCAGCCGGATCGCGGGCTACGACCTCAGCGAGTTCTTCATCGGGACCTGGGCCTTCCCGATCGACGCCACCGGCAGGGCCGAGCTGGCCGCGCTGAATCTGCCGGCGCCCCCCGTCGACCCGAGCACCCTGACCGACTGACGGACCCCGGAACGGAGCCAGCATGGACATGAGCAGGAGAACCCTCCTCGCCGCCACCGGCGCCACGGCCGCCACCGCTCTCATCACCACGGCGGGCCCGGCGTCGGGGGCGGCACCGGCGGCGGGCAACACACTGGGCTCGACGGACGCGGACGACTTCGGCGCGCTCCTCGAACGGGCCGGAACGCTTCTCACGGGTGGCGCGTTCGACTCCGCCGACCCGGACTTCGCCACAGCTCTCGGCACACTCGACACCACGGCGCAGGGCCTCTGGGGCACCCTGGACCGCGACACCACCGGTCGGACCGCGCTCTGGTCCGATCTCACACCGCTCACCGACGCGGGCAACTTCGGCCAGAGCTACACACGGCTGCGGACCCTCGCCACGGCCTGGGCCACCCCCGGCACCTCACTGACCGCCGACCAGGAGGTGGCGGACACTCTCGTGGCGGCCCTGCGCTTCGTCCACGACACGGCCTACAACCCCGGGCTTCCGGAGAGAGGCAACTGGTGGTTCTGGGAGATCGGTGCACCGCGGGCACTGATGGACTGCTGTGTGCTGCTGCGGGACCGGCTGCCCGATGCCGATCTCGCCGCCCACCTCGCGGTCGTCGACCGGTTCTGCCCGGACGCGGACCGTCGCACCAACTCCCCCACTCTCGCGGAGACCGGCGCGAACCGCACGGACAAGGCCGTGATCGTCGCCCTGCGGGGACTGCTCGGGCATGACACCGCGAAGCTCGCCTCGGCCAGGGACGCGCTGTCCGACGTACGCGATTCCGGCCGTAACAGCCTTTTCAGGTACGCCGCTTCGGGCGACGGGTTCTACGAGGACGGCTCCTTCGTCCAGCACGACGTGGTGGCGTACACCGGTACGTACGGCACGGTGCTGCTCGGCGGGGCGGCATATCTGCTCGCCCTGCTGGCCGGTTCGCCCTGGGCGGTCACCGACCCGAAGGTCACGGTGATGTACGAGGCCGTGGAACGCTCCTTCACCCCCGTGATCTTCGACGGACTCATGATGGACGCCGTGCGCGGCCGCGCCGTCTCCCGGGAGCGCGCCGGTGACCACCGGGACGGCGCCGCGGCGGTGGCGGCGATCCTGCTGCTGGCGACCGGCGCTCCGGCCGCGTACGCGGACCGTTGGCGTGCGGTCCTCAAGGGCTGGCTGACCCGCAACCGCACCACCCCCTTCGCCGGTCTCGCCACTCTCCCCCAACTCGCCCTGGCCAAAGACGTGCTGGCCGACCGGACGATCCGGGCGGAGCCGCGCACCACAGGCCTGACCGTATTCGCCGACATGGACCGGGTGGTGCACCGCCGGCCGCGCTGGGCCTGCACGCTGTCGATGTCCTCGAAGCGGATCTCGGCCTACGAAGCGGGCAACGGGGAAAATCTGCACGGCTGGTACACCGGCGACGGAATGACGTACCTCTACGACGGCGACGACCTCGGACAGTTCAACGACGGCTTCTGGCCCACGGTCGACCCCTACAGGCTGCCCGGCACGACCGTCGACACACGCCGGCGTACGGACCTCGGCACCGGTGGCGGCACCTCCACGTACCGCCCGGGCAACTCGGTCGCGGGCGGTGCGGTCCTCCAAGGCAGCTACGGCGCGGCCGCGATGGAGGTGACCGGCACGCCCGGTACGACGCTACGCGCCCGCAAGTCCTGGTTCCTGCTGGACAACGCGGTGGTCTCGCTCGGCTCGGGCATCTCCTCGGGCGACGGGCACCGTGTCGAGACCGTGCTCGAGAACCGCAACCTCGGTGCGGACGGACGGCACAGGCTGACCGTGGACGGCGTACGGCAACCGGTCGAGCAGGGGCGGTCCGCGGACTTCGGCCGGGCCCGTTGGGCGCACATCGAGGACGTGGGTGGCTACGCACTGCTCGAACAAGCCACGCTGCGCACCCTGCGTGACGAGCGCACGGGTGCCTGGCATGACATCAACACCGGCGCGGACACCGGCGGTTCGGCCGATCCCCTCACCCGTCGCTATCTGACGCTCTGGGTCGATCACGGCGTCTCGCCCACCGACGCACGGTACGCCTACGTCCTGCTGCCGGGCGCGTCGGCCGCCGCCACGACCGTGTGGTCCCACTCACGGCCCGTACACGTCCTCGTCAACGACAACACCGCACAGGCGGTGGACGTGCGCCGGCTGGGTCTGACCGCGGTGAACTTCTGGGCGGCGGGGCACGCCGGCGGGATCACCTCCTCCGGCCCGTCGTCGGTGCTCGTACGACGGCAGGGTCGCCGGATCTCTGTCGCCGTGGCGGACCCGGGCCGTACCCAGACCGCGCTCACCCTCGAACTGCCCTACCGGGTACGCGAGGTGAGCGACGCCGACGACACGGTGAGTGTGGTGCCGGGCCGTCGGACGCTGGTCACCGTCGCCGTCGGCGGCTCCCGCGGCCACACCCACCGCGCCGAACTCGTCCTGTAGCCCGATCTCCCAGGAGCTTCCTCCATGCCCGTCGCCCCGTACCTGCGCCTCCCGCCGACCGACCGGGTGCTGTCCTCCCGCACCGGGTGGACCCGGGCCCACTGGGAGGTGACGGCAGACCGGATGCTGGACGCGCTGGTGCCGTACGCGACCCCCGGCCTCGCCCAGTACCGGTTGCCCGGGCGGTCCAGCTGGTCGGGGATCGTGTGCGACGGGCTGGAGGGGTTCGCCCGGTCGTTCCTGCTGGCCGCGTTCCGTATCGCGGGCGCCGGCGGGGCCGTGGAGCCCGCGCTGATCGAGCGGTACGCGGCGGGCCTGGCGGCCGGCACCGACCCGGACAGCGGCGAGTCGTGGCCGCGGATCACGGACTGTTCGCAGCAGATGGTCGAGGCGGCCTCGATCGCCGTGGCGCTGCACGAGACGAGGCCGTGGATCTGGGACCGGCTGGACACCGGGGTGCGGGAACGGGTGGCCGAGTGGTTCTCCGGCTTCGTCGGCGGGCGCACCTGGGACAACAACTGGCGGCTGTTCCAGGTGGTTTCCGAGCAGTTCCTGGCCTCGGTCGGAGCTCCGTACAACCGTACGGACATCGAGTCCGGCCTCGACCGGATCGAGGACTGGTACGTCGGTGACGGCTGGTACACCGACGGCGACGGGCAGAACTTCGACTACTACATCGGCTGGGCGATGCATCTGTACCCGCTCCTGTGGTCGCGGATCGCCGGGCCGGACGACGGGGGCCGTACCGCTGTCTACCGGCAGAGGCTCAGCCGGTTTCTGGAGGACTACCCGCACTTCTTCGGGGCCGACGGCGCGCCCGTCCACCAGGGGCGATCACTGGCGTACCGTTTCGCGGCCCTGGCCCCCGTCTGGATGGGCGCGCTGGCGGACTGCACACCGCTCGCCCCGGGCCTGACCCGGCGGCTCGCCTCGGGCACGATGCGGCACTTCGCCGAGCGTGGGGTGCCGGACGAGCGCGGGTTGCTGACACTGGGCTGGTACGACACGTTCCTGCCCTCCACCCAGCCGTACTCCGGTCCCGCCTCGCCCTACTGGGCGAGCAAAGGGTTCCTCGGGCTGCTGCTCCCGGCGGACCACCCGGTGTGGACGGCGCGGGAAGTGCCGTTGCCGATCGAGGAGGGTGACCGGTACACGGCGCTGCCCGCGCCGGGCTGGCTGCTGCACGGTACGCGGCACGACGGCATCGTCCGGCTGGTCAACCACGGCAGCGACCACAAACCACCTTTCGACCCCGACGCCGCTCTCACGGACGGAGAGGAGGACCCGCATTACGCGAGGTTGGCCTACTCGACGGCGACGGCACCGGAATCCGCCCCGCACGCGGCGGCCCGCGGGATCGACAATCACCTGGCGTTGCTCGCCCCGGACGGAACACCGAGCCGCCGCGGCCGCATCCACCGGTCGCACTGTGCGGGCCGCACGGCGGGTTCCTGGTATGCCGCCGAGCTGCCGGGCGATGACCGGGAGTACCGGATCGGGACGACGAGTGTGCTGCACGGCCCGTGGGAGATCCGCGTCCACGAGGTAGAAGCGCCCGCGGGGGCGACGGTACGGGAGGGCGGGCACCCGGTGGCACACGCGCTGCCTCCCGTCGGGGCGTCGGGGCCCGGCTGGTCGATGGCCCGCACGGCCGAGGGACTGAGCAGTGCGGTGGTCGCACTCCACGGCTGGGACGGGGCGCCGGGCACCGGTCCGGGAGCTGCGGAGGTGGCCCGGGATGTGGAGTCCAACGCGTACGGACCGCATTCCGCGACTCCCTGTCTGCGGCTGGACCGTCATCCGGGCGGCAGGAGTATTCAGGTGTCCCTCGTCGCGCTCTCCCGCGACACGCTGCATCCCGAGGTACTGCGCGAGGCGGTGTCCGTGCGGATCACGGCCGGTGAGGCATCGGTGGTGCTGACGTTCCTGGACGGTACGACGGTGGAGGTCGGGACGGATGCGGGCCGGGCGGAAGGGGCGGAGGCCGGGAGGGCCTGAACAGCGACCTGTCTCAGCAAGTCCTCAGGCAGCGCTGCCGATCGTCAGCTCGACCTCGTCCCCCGTTCGGTCGAACTTCCGGATCAGCCACCTGCGACCGTCGACGGGGGTACCGGCGCCGGTGGTGTAGGCCGGGACGGTGAGTACGGGGTCCGCCGGGTCCTCGATGCGCAACTCCACCTCGGTGACCACGTCATCGGAGAAGCGCAGGTCCAGGTCGATCGGCCACGGGGCCTCCACGAAGGCCTGGCGATCCGGCAGCCCGCCGACTCGGCAACGGGCGCCCGGAAACAGGTGGGTGTGGCCGCACACGGCCAGGTAGGTATCCGCTTCGGCCGGTCCGGTGGAGGGCTGCGACATGAGGGAGCTCCGGAATGTGCGGTGACGGTGGGCCCTGGGCAGTCTGCGCGCCGAGCCGCCCGGTTTCCGGCCGTCCGCGCCCGCGATGCTCCGTCTGTCACCCTGTCGGAGGCCGGGAAGGCCCCGGATGACTGATGCGAGCAGGCCCGGTCGCGGGCACGCCGTTCTCGACACGGACGCGCATCGGGGCCCGGAGCGCCTCTTCACCCGGAGAAAGCGCCTCCGACGTGACGGGAAAAGGCTCAACGGCCCCCGTTCTCCTTGGTCAAAGGCGTTTCCCGGCTTCCGAGCGGCCTCTCTCGGACCTTACGGCTGCGAGGGCTTCGGCAACGTGAGGATCTCGGCTCCGTCCTCGGTGATGGCGATCGTGTGCTCGCTGTGTGCGGTCCGGCAGCCCGTCGCGCTTCGGAGCGTCCACCCGTCGGCGTCGGTGACGAGTTGGGCGGTGTCCTCCATGACCCACGGCTCCAGCGCCAGCAGCAGCCCGGGGCGCAGTTTGTATCCGCGGCCAGGCCGCCCGGTGTTGGCGACGTGCGGGTCCTGGTGCATCGTCGAGCCGATGCCATGCCCTCCGAATTCGGTGTTGATCTCGTATCCGGCCTGGCCGAGTACCGTGCCGATGGCGTGGGAGATGTCGCCGATACGAGCTCCGGGGCCGGCGGCGGCGATCCCTGCAGCGAGTGCGCGTTCGGTTGCCCGGATCATCGCGACGCTCTCGGAGGGCTGTGCGTTGCCCACCACGAAGCTGATGGCGGCGTCCGCGGCGATTCCGCGCTTGGAGACTGCCAGATCGAGTGTGAGCAGATCACCGTCGGCGAGCGTGTAGTCGTGGGGCCGCCCGTGGAGCACCGCGTCGTTGACTGCCGTGCAGATGTAGTGGCCGAACGGGCCCCGCCCGAAGGACGGTGCGTAGTCGACGTAGCAGGACAGCGCGCCCGCCTCGGCGATCATGGACTTGGCCCACCGGTCGATGTCCAGGAGGTTCGTGCCGACCGTGCTCCGCCCCTTCAGCGTCTGCAGGATTTCTGCGACCAGGGCGCCTGTGTCTTTTGCCCGGGCCAGCAGGGCGGGGTTCAGGATCTCGATCATGTGCCACTTTCCTCATGGACCCAACAACTATACCGGTCAAACTATACCGGTATTAAAATTGGTGCAAGCTGGCAGGCTGCGGGCGGGGCGCGATCCAAGGTGTGGCACCCTCTCGCCGACCAAAAGGCGGTCGGCGACGCCGTCGCCTTCGCCACGGAGCACCTTTCGGCCGCAAGAGCCCACCCGATCGCGGGCGCTGCCGCATGCGCCTGCGGCAGCACGGCAGCAGCCGCAGCAGTGGCCGCCAGACCGGCCGCGCCCGTCAGGAAGCCGCGTCGGCCCCGGCCGGGGGGGGAATGACACGGCGCCAGGTGCACTCGCGCCGGTCAGCCCCGGACCTCGGCGGCCGGCGTCCGCAGCGCCTCCCCCCGCAAGGTCCGCACCCGGAACCCGGTGGGGACCTCGCCCTACGCCGGCTCGTCGTACCACGGCGGCACTGCGACCTCCCGGTGTGCCCAGCGCGTGCCGGGGGTGACCCCAAGTCGGTGAGGCTCACGACTCAATGAAAGTTGAGTGAAGGCTACATTTCCAGAGTGACGCAAGGCTGCCTGCCCCGGGAATCTTGCCGCAGCATCCCCATATTGCTAGTTTTCACTCATGATTCGAGAGGAAGGGCGCCCGGTGCAGGCTGCTGCGCGCTCCCAGAAGCGTGGCCCCTATCAGCGTTCCAAGGAGCGCCGGGAACGCATCGCCCTCGCCGTTCTGGAGCTGGTCGACGAGTTCGGTCACGAAGGTGTCACCACTGCCCTGGTGGCGGCGCGGTCGGAGTCCAGGGAGCCGACGGTCCTGTATCACTTCCCGACCAAGGAGCATCTGCTCGTCGCCGCTCTCGACCGCGTCGACGACCTGGAAGCCGACCTGTCAGGCATCAGCGAGGGGCGGTTCGCACTGGACCTCGACGCCCTTCGGGATGTCGCGAACGCCTCGGTGACGGTCCATGACCGGCGGCTGCGCCTGTTCGTGATGCTGCGCGGCCAGGCCGCGACCCCCGGCCACCCGGCCGCCGAATACTTCGCACGCCGGACGGAGCGGGCTCTCACGGTCTGGACCGGCATCATCACGAGAAGTCAGCGCGACGGCCTGGCCCATCCAGGCCTGGACCCCCGCGACACGGCCCGGCAGGTCCTCGCACTCTGGGACGGCCTGGTTCTCGCTCATTTCAGTGGCCAGAGCTTCGACTGCGGCCAGGCGCTGGTGGACGGCATCCGCCGGCTGACGGGCCGCAACTGGGTCGAAGCGCTCGCCGAGTTCAACCGGCCGGACCTCGGCCTCTGAATCGAACGGAAACAGAAGACCATGGCCTCACAGTCGTTCGACGACCCCTATGTGGACGTAGATGAGTGGCGCGACGCGCCTCAGCCCCACCGCTACGTCCACGGGGGCTTCGAGGGAACCGAGACCCGGTTCTCCCTCTACTTCCCCCCGGCCGGGGCTTACCAGGGACGGTTCTTCCAACACATCACCCCCGTCCCCGAGAGCGAGCACCTGGCGCAGTCCGCCGGAGGCCAGGAGGACAAGATCGGGTTCGCGTTCAGCGCCGGCGGATACTTCCTGGAGACGAACGGCGGAGGCCCCTCCGGGGTACCCGGCACCGACACGGACCCGACCGTCGCCGGCTACCGGGCGAACGCCGCCGCAGCGGAGTACTCGCGGACCGTCGCCCGTCAGGTGTACGGCGACCACCGGACCTACGGCTACGCCTACGGCGGCAGCGGCGGAGCCTTCCGGACCATGGGTTCCGCGGAGAACACCCAAGGGGTGTGGGACGGCTTCGTCCCCTACGTCCCCGGCAGCCCGATGGCCGCACCCAACGTCTTCGCCGTACGGATGCACGCTCAGCGGGTACTGCGCCACAAATTCGACCACATCGTGGACGCGATGGAACCCGGTGGCAGCGGAGACCCCCACGCCGGCCTGACCCCCGAGGAGAGCGCCGCGCTCACCGAGGTGACACGTATGGGCTTCCCGATCCGCTCCTGGTTCGGACACCGGACCATGGGCACCCACGCCTTCGGAACGCTGTACCCGCACGTCGTCGCGGTGGACCCGGGATACTTCGAGGAGTTCTGGACCACTCCCGGCTATCTCGGGGCCGACCCCGAATCGGCCATTCACCGAGAACGGGTCCGTTTCGACAGTACGGTCAGCGAAGTCCTCTTCCGGCGTGACCGCCCGGACCTGGGCCACTTCGGCGAACAGGGGGAAACCGCCCACGGCGGCGTGGACGAGGCGTTCAAGGGGGCGGCGGGCGACCCCGACACCGTCGTCGCACTACGTCTGACGAGCGGGGCCGGCCCTGAGACGCTGGGCGCCGAACTGTCCGTCACCAATGGAGAGGCCAGGGGCGCCAAGCTGAGGCTGAAGGGCTTCCTGGGCAACCTCGCGGTCGTGGACATGCCGGACCTCGACCCGGCTCTGTCCGTCCTGCGTGCCGGTGACACGGTCCACGTGGACAACAGCAACTTCCTCGCGGCCCAGACCTACCACCGCCACCAGGTCCCGGGCCCCGAATACCCGGTATGGGACCAGTTCCGGGACACCGAGGGCACCCCGATACCGCCCCAACGGCCCTTCCAGCTCGCCCCGATGTTCACCATCGGAGCCGCCGGGAGTCTGCCCACCGGACAGATCAGCGGCAAGATGATCGTCGTGTCCTGCCTGCTCGACCGGGAGGCGTTCCCCTGGCAGGCCGACTGGTACCGCACCAAGGTCACCGAACATCTCGGTGAGGCCGCCGACGACAACCTCCGGCTCTGGTACGTCGACAACGCACTGCACGCCGACTCGGAACGCCAGGAACATCCGACGCACACCGTCAGCTACCTCGGCGTGCTGCACGAGGCGCTCCGCAGCCTCGCCGACTGGGTGGAGAAGGACATACCACCGGCAGCCGACAGCCGGTACGGGATCAGTGACGGACAGATCGTCGTGCCCGACTCCGCGGCCGACCGCGGCGGGGTCCAGCCCGTGGTTCACATAACCGCCGGGGGCGGCCAACGGGTGGACATCCCGGCAGGCACCAGCGTGCTCGTGAAAGTGACCGCTGAGACGCCGCCGGGCGTCGGCCGGATCGTGCGGATCCAGTGGGACATGGACGGAGACGGCACCTACGAGATCGACGAAGTCACCGAACCTTCGAACCGGTTGACCCTCGAACGTCACCACACGTACACCGCCCCCGGCACCCACTTCGTCACCGCCCGGGTATCGGCACAGCGCGACGCGGACCCGGAAACCCCCTTCGCCCGCATCGACAACCTGGCCCGGGCCCGGATCGTCGTGCGGTAACTCCCACCGTGCCGGCCTGGCGTCCTGCCCGGAGCTCGCGGACGCTCCGTAGCTCCGGCAGGACGCCACAGGCGATCCTCGTCCGGGACGGCGTGAAGCGGCGGTTCAGGTCCCCTCGACCGGTGGCGGGGACAACTGCCCTCGCCGCGATCCGCTGGTGACGCGCCCGCGCATGCCCGTTCCAGCGAAGTACCCGCATGATCCCGGGCCACGGAACGCAGTGTTGCGTCGTGGAAGGGGATGGTCTTCACTCGTCAACGCGCACCACTTAGGAGAATCGGCAACCGCAAGGGCCCGGCACGCGCCACCGCCCGGCAACCGACTTGAGAAGGTCACGTGCATGTGAACCGCCACGATGAACCGGTCGCTCCCGGCCGCCGCCTTCTCGCGGCGGCCCCCGACGCCGGTCTGCGCCGTTCCCTGACCGCGCGACTGGGTTCGTCGGGATACGTCGTCGAAGCGGTGGAGACCGGAGCGGAGGCCGTGAAGTCGCTGAGGCAGCAGCACTTCGATCTGATCATCGTGGACATGGACATCCCCGACCTGCGGGAGCTGGCCCGCCACCGGCCCACTCTGATCGAGCGGCCGCCCATCCTCTGTGTGGCCTCGTGCGACTCACTGGACGAGCTGGTTCCCGAGATCGGGACAGAGGTGGCCGACTACGTCACCAAGCCGTGCCGGACCGCCGAACTGCTCGCGCGGGTCCAGGTCCTGCTGCGGGCAAGCAGTGTGGCGCGTGAACCGGTGTTGCGCTACGAAGACCTGGTGCTGGACGAGGTGGTGTACCAAGTGTGCCGCGGTGAGCGGCGGTTGGAGGTGACGGCGGCGGAGTTCCGGCTGTTGCGTCATCTGCTGCTCAACGCGGGCCGGGTGCTGTCCAAGGAGCAGCTGGCCTGGCAGGTCTGGGGCGAGTCGCGGGCCGCCAACACGGTGGAGCGACTCATGTCCCGCCTGCGTCGGAAGGTCGACCAGGCGCAGCCCGCGC
Organism: Streptomyces sp. QL37; assembly: GCF_002941025.1. Classification (NCBI taxonomy): domain Bacteria; kingdom Bacillati; phylum Actinomycetota; class Actinomycetes; order Kitasatosporales; family Streptomycetaceae; genus Streptomyces; species Streptomyces sp. QL37. Next base: position 342,643 of record NZ_PTJS01000001.1, read on the forward strand.
TCATCCACACCCGGCGCGGATTCGGCTACTGGCTGGGGAGCGCGGCCGAACCCAGGATGTGACACCCATCACGTCCGCTTTATGTCAGGTTCCTGTCCGGAGCCCGTCAGCCGGCTCTGTTTGCATGCGCTCATCGATGTTTCCCGTCTCCGGTGCCTGTTGTGCACCCGTGGCGACGAACAGAGGAGGCCCATGTCCGAGACCCTGAATCCCGCCGCCCGTATCCCCGATTACCCGATGCGGCGGGAACCGCAGTGCCCGTTCGCTCCTGCGGTGACAGTGCGCGAGATGACCCGCGAGGAGCCGGTGGGCAAGGTACGGATCTGGGACGGCAGCACGCCCTGGTTCATCACCCGTCACGCCGACCAGCGCGCCCTGCTGAACGATCCGCGGCTGAGCATCGACGAGAAGCGTCCCGGCTATCCGCACATGACCCGCAGCCGGGCGGCGAGCGCCCCGCACCACCCCGCGCTGATCACCAACACCGACCCGCCCGAGCACACCAGGCTGCGCCGGACCGTCAACGCCCCGTTCATGGTCAAGCGGGTCGAGGCGCTGCGGCCCCGCATGCAGGAAGTCCTCGACGGGCTCATCGACGACATGCTCGCCGGGCCGAACCCGGTCGACCTGGTGCAGGCGATCGGCCTGCCCGTGCCCACCCTGCTCATCACCGAGATCCTCGGCGCGCCTTACGAGGACCACGACTTCTTCCAGACCACCAGTCATGTGCTGATCAGCCACGAGTCCACGCCCGAGCAGGCTCAGGAGGCCGGGGGCGCACTGGGCGCGTACCTCGCCGAGTTGTTCGCCAAGAAGATGGCCGAGCCCGGCGACGACGTGATGTCGGAGATGGCGGGCCGGGTCAAGGCGGGAGAGATGTCCGCCCAGGAAGCCATCACCATGTCCAGCGCGATCCTCATCGCCGGCCACGAGACCAGCGCCAGCATGATCTCGCTGGGAACCCTCGCCCTGCTCAGGAACCCCGGCCAGCTGGAACTGCTGCGCGAGCGTGGCGACGACCCCAAGTTCGTCGCCAACGCCGTCGAGGAACTGCTGCGCTACCTGACGATCGTGCACTCCGGAATCCGGCGTATCGCCAATGAGGACATCGCCGTACGCGACAAGGTCATCAAGGCCGGGGACGGTGTCATCTTCGAACTGGCCGGAGCGAACTACGACCCCGAGGAGTTCCCCGAGCCGGAGAAGCTGGACCTGAACAGGCCCGCCCGCCAGCACCACGCGTTCGGATACGGCGCCCACCAGTGCCTGGGCCAGTCACTCGCCCGGGTGGAACTGCAAGTCGTCTACGCCACCCTCTACCGGCGCATCCCCACGCTGGCGCTCGCGGTGCCGTTCGAGGAGGTGCCGTTCGCGATGGAAGGCGTCGCCTACGGCCTCAAGTCACTGCCGGTCACCTGGTGAGGAAAGCAGCAACGATGAGCATGCACATCGAGTTCGACGAACCCAGATGCGTCGCCGCGGGACAGTGCGCGATGGTCGCCCCCGACATCTTCGACCAGCGCGACGACGACGGCGTCGCGATCGTGCTCGACGCCGATCCGGGCCCGGAGCACTACGACGAGGTCCGTGAAGCCGCAGCTGTGTGTCCTGCGGCAGCTCTCCGCCTGGTCGAGCAGTGAACCGAATCGTCATCGTGGGTGCCTCCGCCGCCGGCCTCGCCGCGGCCGAGACACTGCGCCGCGAGGGCTACGCGGGCGCGCTCACGCTGATCGGCGAGGAAACCGACGCACCGTACGACCGTCCGCCGCTGTCCAAACAGATCCTCGCCGGCGACTGGGAGGCGGAGCGGCTGTCGCTGCGCGCCGAAGAGCAGATCGACGGGCTGGACCTGGACCTGCGACTCGGCGCCGCCGCCACCGGCCTGGACACCGACGCCCACCTCGTGCACCTGACCGGCGGCACCCGGGTCGGTTATGACGGGCTGGTCGTGGCCACCGGGGTCCGGCCCCGCCGCATCGCCGGCCGGGGCGGCCATGTGCTCCGGACGCTGCGCGATGCCCTGGGCCTGCGTGAACGGCTCGGCCCTGGGCGGCGGCTCGTCGTGGTCGGCGCCGGATTCCTCGGCGCCGAGGCAGCCGCAGTCGCGCGGGGACTCGGCTGCGAGGTGGTCATGCTCGAACCCGCGCCGGTGCCACTGGCCCACGCCGTGGGAACACAGATAGGACGGGTGCTGTCGCAGGCCCACCGTGAGCACGGCGTCGACCTGCGCACCGGCGTCGCGGTCACCGAGGTCTGCGACGACGGCGTGACGCTGGCCGACGGCAGCCGGGTCGAGGCCGACGAGGTGCTGGTGGCGATCGGCTCGCAGCCCAACACCGAATGGCTGGACGGCAGCGGCCTCGACACCGCCGACGGACTGGTCTGCGACCAGTACAGCGAGGCCGCATCCGGTGTCTACGGCGCCGGGGACGTCGCCCGCTGGCACAACCCGCTCTTCGGGGTGTCCATGCGGATCGAACACCGCACCAATGCCGCCGAGCAGGGCATGGCAGCGGCACGCAACCTGCTGCACCCGGAAGCGCGCAAACCGTTCGCCCCGGTGCCCTACTTCTGGTCCGACCAGTACGACATGAAGATCCACGCGTACGGCTACCTGCGCGGTCACGACAGCGTCGAGATCGTCGAAGGCGATCTCGAACAACGACGGTTCCTGGCCACGTACCGCAGGGAAGGCCGCCTTGTCGGCGCCCTCGCGGTCGGCATGCCCCCCAAGAACATCCGCCCCTGGCGGCAGGCTCTGCTCAACAAGGAGGAACAGTGACCGAACCCGACGTCGTCGTGGTCACGGGTGCGGGCGGCATGGGCCTGGCAGTCGCCCGGCGCATCGGCAGCGGCCGGACCGTGATCCTGGCCGATGCCGCCCCGGAAGCACTCGATCGCGCTGTTGTCTCGCTCCGAGCCGAGGGATACGCCGCAGAAGGCCGGCTCACCGATGTGTCCGACGCACGGGCGGTGACCGAACTGGCGAACACCGCACGGACGGCGGGTCGGGTGACCTCCGTGGTGCACACCGCCGGAGTCTCCGCGGCCACCTCCACGGCGCAGAAGATCATGCGGGTCGACCTGGCCGGCACCGCGCACGTCATCGACGCCTTCACAGCGGTCGCGACCCGCGGCACCTCCCTGGTCTGCGTCGCCAGCATGGCCGGACACTACGCGACCCTCAGCCGTGCGGACGAGACGCAACTGGCGTCCGCGCCCGCCGAGGAGCTGCTGTCACTCGACGTGGTCACCTCGGCGGGAGAAGACCCGATAGCGGCATACATCATCGCCAAGCGCGCCAACCAGGTCCGTGTCCAGGCGGCAGCGCTGGCGTGGAGCCGCCTCGGCGCCCGCATCAACACCATAAGCCCCGGCGTCATCTCCACTCCCATGGCCAAGGCTGAAGCAGAATCCGCCTCGGGCGAGCACATGACAGCCATGCTCGACGCCTGTGGCGCCGGCCGAACCGGAACCCCCGGCGAGGTCGCCGAGGTGGCGGCATTCCTGACCGGCCCCGGATCGCTCTACATAACCGGCACCGACATCCTCGTCGACGGCGGACAGGCCGCCTGGCTGCGCTGGCACCGCCCGCAACAGCACCCTTGATCGCTGATCGGCGCGCGGTTCAGGGCGGCGCGGCGTCGGGGTGGATCAGTCGGTGGACTGCCGCCGGGCCGCGCCGCCCTCGTACGGCGCCAGGTCTTCGTCCTCGCCTTCGCCGGTGCCGGCCCGGGCAGGTCCCCGGGGCCCTGTCACACCCCGGCTGGGCACTCCCCTGCACCGCTCGGCCTCCCGGGCACAGGCGAAAAGGTGCACGGTTGACGGTGTCGACTGCTGCCGACAGCGAAAGACCAGGCCTTGTGTGTGGGCGGGCGCCCTCCCCGATGGCGGCTCCGGCGGGGGCAGGCCACGGTGGAACGGTACGACCAGGCACCCGAGTGCTGCTCGGTCCGCAAGAAGGGAGACCACGATGGTGGACTGGAACGACTCGGACCTCGAGACGATCGCGACGGCTGAGGAGCTTGACCTCGCGTCCGAACGGGCCGACGGCACCCTGCGTGACCTGGTGACGATGTGGGTCGTCCGCGCCGGCGACCGGCTCTACGTCCGCTCGGTCAAGGGCCGAGGCGGTCCCTGGTACCGGGGGACGCAGTCCCGCCACCAGGGACGCGTCGAAGCCGGCGGCGTCCGGCAGGACGTCACCTTCCACCAGGCCGACCCCGACGAGTACGCGGGCGTGGACGCCGCCTACCGGGAGAAGTACGGGCAATACACGAGCATCGTCGAGCACGTGCTGACCGACCGGGCCCGCGCCTCCACACTGCGCCTCGAACCTCGCTGACCAGCAAGGGCGCCGCGAGGCCTGTCGCACGCCGCTCATCAGCGAGATCAGCTCCACGGGGGGCCGCCTGGGTGTGCCCTCCCCAGCCGATGGGCTCACTCACATGTTCTCGGCACCCGTCCTGATCGCGTCCCGGATGCGGAAGTACGTGCCGCAACGGCAGATGTTGCGGATGCCATCGAGGTCGGCTTCGGTGATTGCTCGGCCTTCTTCGACCACTCGTCGTACGAGCGCGACGGCGACCATGATCTGGCCGGGCTGGCAGTAGCCGCACTGGGCGACGTCTTGATCGATCCACGCCTGCTGCATCGGGTGCAGGTCCGCCCCCACCGTGGCCGGGAGTCCTTCGATCGTCGTGATCTCGTCGGTGGCTCGGAGTGAACTGACCGGTACAGCACAGGGGTTGACCGCTCTGCCGTTGAGGTGGCTGGTGCACGCCTTGCAGACGTTGATGCCGCATCCGTACTTCGGGCCCGTGACGCCCAGGATGTCGCGCAGCACCCACAGGAGGCGCACGTCGTTCTCCACGTCGACGGTGACCAGCTCGCCGTTGAGGCGAAATGTGTGCTCAGGCACGGGTTCTCCTTGCGTCAGCGGACGTGGTCAAGGCCGTCGGTTGGCGACTCGGGGATGGGTGGCACGGTCGGTTTGGGGTCGAAGGACAGCGTGCCGTGGTTGACCGGAAAGCTGGTGGGCATCGTTCCGGTGGCACGGCCATAGGCACACGCGACTGCGGCCATCGACGCAGCGACACCCAGCTCTCCGGCACCCCCGGGTTTTCCTGTGGTCGTCGGCATGACGATGATGTCCATCTCGGGCGGCGTGTTCCACTGACGGGTGTAGAAGTAGTTGTCCCAGCTGGCCTCCAGGAAATGCCCGTCGCGCAGGTGCAGACTGGACGTCAACGCCAGGGCGATGCCGTCCATGACACACCCCATCATCTGCGCCTCCAGACCGCGTGGGTTGACTGCGAGGCCGACGTCAACGGCGACGACGACCCTGGTCACACGCGGTCCGGCCACACCGTTGCGGATGGGACGGTCGACCGTTTCCGGCCTGCAGTCGATCTCCACCAGCACCGCGCTGACGGCGTGGTACTCCGAGTGGAACGCGATTCCCTGAGCCATGCCCGCCGGCATCGTCCGGCCCCAGTGCCCGACCTCGGCGACCTTCTCCAGCACCGCCCGGGATCGGTCGTCCCTGAGGAAGTCACGCCTGACCTCGAAGGGGTCCTTGCCCATCCTCTCGGCGAGCTGGTCCACGACGAGTTCTCGTGCACAGGTGGCGTCCGGCGAGTAGACGTTGCGCATGCTCCCCGTGTTGAAGCCCTTGTCCGTCTCACTCAGAAGCCGGCTGTTCGCACCGAAGTTGTAGGGCATCGACTGGGAGAGCTGGAAGAACGTCTCGGAGAACCCGATGTCCCCGACGGGCAGCTTGGCGGCCAGGGCGGTGAAGATCTCGCCGAGCCCGTGGCTGAGGTCGGTGGCGACACTCGTGTGCCGTTGCTTGTAGCTGAGGACGGTGTTGCCGAGGTAGGCGATGCGTACGCGTGAGGTGGCCATGGGGTGGGCGCGCCCCTGCCGGGAGTCGTCCGCGCGGTGCCACATGAGCTTGACCGGTTTGCCGATCTTCCGGGAGATCTCGACGGCTTCCAGCGCGGCGTCGAAGAACAGCTTCCGGCCGAAGGAACCGCCGCCTTCGGTGACATGGACGGTGACCGCGCCGAGCGGCAGGCCCAGCTTGGCGGCGATCGCCTCCTTCGCGACGATCGGTGCCTTCAGGCTCGACCAGATCTCGGCGCGGTCGGGCCGTACATCGGCTACGGCGCAGTTGGTCTCGAGTGCGCTGTTGCTGCGGAAGTAGAAGGTGAACTTGCCCTCCACGCTCGGTGTGAGAGGTGGGAGGCCGAGCGGGAGTTCGGCGGCCTGCAACTCCTCGAGCACGGTCTCGTCGGACTTGCCTTCCGCGCTGCCGGGCTTCCACGACACACGCAGTGCGCGTACCGCGTCGATGCACTGGCCGAAGGTCCTCGCACGGACGGCCACTCCGGTGGAGATCGTGACCACGTCGGTGACCCCCGGCATGCTGCGGACCTCGGTGAGGTTGGCCACCGGTCCCACCTTGCCGTTGATGGTGGGCGGGCGGCACACCATGGTCGGTTCGGCACCCGGGACCGCGAGGTCCATGGCGAACGTCTTACGTCCGGTGACCGCGGCGAGGGCGTCGACGCGGCTGTGCGGCTTACCGATGACGGTGAACTGGTCCCGCGGTTTGAGGGCGACGGCCACCCGCTGGGTCCGGACGCCCGCGGCCTGCGCCGACAGTGTGCCGATACCGACGCTCCTGCCCGAAGGGCCGGTGACGACCCCCGCCTTCAAGATCAGCTCGTCGACGGGGGCACCGAGTTGACTTGCTGCGGCTTCGAGCAGACGGCCCCGGGCGATGGCCGCGGCGACCCGGACCGGGGTGTAGGTCGAAATCGTCGTGTTGGAAGCGCCGGTCAGCTGGTTGAACAGCAGTTCCGGCCGTGCGTCGGCCAGCGTGACGTGTACCCGCTCCACGGGCACATCGAGTTCCTCGGCTATCAGCATGGCCGTCGATGTGGTGATGCCCTGACCCACTTCGGCCCGCGGCAGCGCGAAGGACACGGTGCCGTCGCGGTTCACCTCGACGGTGATCAGCCCGGAGGTCGGCAGAGCCGCTACGGTCATCACGTCGTTGAGATCGATCAGTTCCGTGATTTCGGGCGAGGGGATGTCCGCCTGGGCCTCAGTGGCGGTGACGAGTTCGGCGGCTGCCATCAGAGTGGGAGCGGCCAGCACGTAGCCGAGGAACCTGCGCCTGCCGACGCTGTGCGGGTCCGCTTCCTGCTGAGCCGTGTGGTCGGTGCCGGTCATACGGTTCCTTCTCTTGGCTCGGCCGCCGCGGCAGTGGCGGGGTGCGCGGTGCCGAAGCCGTCATGATGCCGCGGGGGCGGATGCTCGACTCTTCCATGTGTGGTTGTGGCGGAACCAGCCTCGGGAGCATGCCTGTAGATCGTCCTTATCATTCCATCACCGCACGTCGTCGTCATCGCTCTCGGCATCCAGGTCCGTGGTGGCCAGGGCGGTCCGCCCGTGACCGACCAGGCCTTCGGGTGCGGCGGCGCGGGGTCGCGCCAACGGCCGACCCCGCGCGCAGCCTTGTACGTCCTCGGCTCAGGCCGGGCGGTTGGTGTCAGGGATCTCGAGGTGGATTCCCCTTCCTTCGGAGAGGAAGAGCAGCACGAACTTGCGGAGAGCCTCTTCCACCGCCCACGCGCCCGCGGGCACCAGCGGCAGCGGGATCAGCCCCTCGCGGAAGGCGACCAGCAACGGCCAGGCGGCGCTGATCAGTGGCTGCCAGAACGGCTCCTTGTCCAGCCCGACCAGGTCACCGGTCCGGTCCCCGAGCGTGTACCTGGCGAAGGCGTTGATCAGGGGGCGGGTCAGGCCTGCGTCGAGTTCGGCGACGATGTCGAGGAGTACGTCGGTCAGCTCCTCACCCTCGGGTGTGGAGGCAAGAACGGGGTCGAGGGCCTGCTTGGCCTGGGCGTTGGCGTCGTCCCAGGTGGCGGGGATGTACTCGTCGCGGATGCCCATCAGGTGCGCGGTCACCTGCCACACATGCAGAAAGCCCTCCGACTCCGCGGAGGTGATCGGGACCCTCCAGTCGATTAGCTTGCGCATGACAAACGTAGGCAGACTGTGCCAGGTGACCATCATGTCGGCCTGGCTGATCGGGATGGTCTGGCCGTCGCCGGACCTGGACCAGCCCGGGGACTGGGGCAACAGGTGGCGGACCGCCGCGTGGACCAGCCGGGTCTTCACGGCGGTGACGACCATCCCGCCATGGGGCTGGTAGGCGTCCAGGTCGCCGACGTCGTAGCCCAGCTGGGCGGTTTTGGCGATGCGGTCCTTCATGTCCGCGCCGCCCTTCGAGTAGTAGACGGCGCGCGCCTCCCTGGGGATCGCCGTGCTCATCATTCCGCTGCCCAGCCCGTACAGGGCACCGGTGTAGATCCCCTTCTTCGTGGTGAACCGGGCAGCGGCGGCGAGCTTGCCCCTGTCCGTCCAGGCCGGCATCTGCCGGGCCTGCTCCATGAAGTCCCGCAGGTCCGAGGGGAGGCCGGCCGGCAGCGGCTGGTCGTTGCGGGTCCACTGTCGTAACAACTGGTTGACCTTGGCCACCTCGCCACGTTCGATCACCGCGGCGAGTACCGGGTCGGCCTCGTCGTCCCACACCCACTCGGGGTCGAGTCCGGCCCCCTCGCCTGCCACCGAACCGCTCGGCGCCCACGTCCAGGCGGGGCGCGCCTGGGCGGGTGAGGCCGCCCCCAGGGCGCCGAGCGCCCCCATCGCCCCGCCCGCCATCAACATCCTTCGCCTGCTGAGTCCGTCCATGTCCTGCGACTCCTTCTTGAGCATCGACCGATGGGCACCGTCATGCGAAAGCGAGCACGAGGCGCCCCCTGAGGGTGGTGCTCCGGTCCCCACGCCGAGCCCGAAGGGCCGGCCGGAGTCCGGTTTCTCCGAGAATCTCTGTCATGGCTTCAGCCGGGACGGTTGGTCTCGGGGAGGCTGATCTCCGTTCCCCGTCCCTTGGTGAGGTAGAAGAGGATGTACTTCCGGGCCGCCTCGTCGATCGTCCAGGCGAGCGGGGGAACCAGTGGCAGCGGAATCAGCTTCTCCCTGAAGGCCACCAGCTTCGGCCAGGCGGTGGCGATCGCCTTCTCCCAGAAAGGTTCCTCGGGGATGCCGTCCCAGTCGGCCACCTGGTCTCCGACCAGGTACCGGGCGAGTGCGTTGACGAGGGGGCGGTCGATGCCGCCCGGGCTGGTCTGTTCCGCGAGCTGTCCCAGCAGGATGTCCGTCAGTTCCACGCCTTCGGGCGTCGGGCCGAGGATCGGGTCGAGCACCTGCTTGGACTGCGCGTCGGCCTCGTCCCACGTGGCGGGGATGTACTCGTCGCGGATGCCGAGCATGTGTGCGGTCACCTGCCACACGTGCAGATAGCCCTCCGCCTCGGTGGAGGTGATCGGGACCTTCCACTCCTGCATCTTCCGCATGGCGTAGGTGGGCAGGCTGTGCCAGGTGACGAGCATGTCCGCCTGACTGATCGGAGCCGTCTGGCCGCCGCTTGTCCTCGACCAGCCCGGTGAGGCCGGCAGGAGGTGCCGCACCGCCGCGTGCACCAGCCGGGTCTTGACGGCTTGCACGATGACGTCGCCGTCGGGCCGGTAGGCGTTCAGGTCTCCGACGGCGAACCCGAGCATGCTCGTCTTGGCGACCCGGTCCTCCATGTCGGCGCCGCCCTTGGAGTAGTAGACGCTGCGCGCCTCCCTCGGGATGGCGGTGCTCAGCATGCCGCCACCCACTCCATTGAGCAGATTGAGGTAGAGACCCCGGGACTTGTTGAACTCGGCCGCCACTTCCAGCTTGGCCCGGTCGGCCCAGGCCGGCAGTTGGCGCGCCTGTTCCATGTACTCCCGCAGGTCCGCAGGGAGGGCGGTCGGCAGCGGCTGGTCGTTGCGGGTCCACTGCGGCAGCAACTCGTTGACCCTGGGAACGTCACCCCGGTCGATCACGGCCGCGACCAGCCGGTCCACCTCCTCGTCCCAGACCCAGTCGGGGTCGAGCCCCGCCCCCTTACCGGCAATCGAACCGCTCGGCGCCCACGTCCACACGGACCGGGCGTGAGCCGGTGACGCCATGCCCAGCGCCCCGAACGCGCCTAAAGCCCCGCCGGTGAGCAGCATCCTTCGCCTGCTGAGTCCGTCCATCGTCTCGAACTCCTCCTTGAGCCCTGTGTGCAGACCTGTAGCCCTGCGACCCTCTTTGATACGGTGAAACAGATTGAGCATCTCTGTATCCCAGGGGAGCACAACAGGAGCCTGGACGCCAGAGTCTCAGCGGAATCAGGGAGGCGATCTTGAAACCTGTCCACACGGCTCTCGGTGATTTCTCGGACCGCCCGTCGCTGCTCGACATCGCGTTCGCCGACGCCGTCCAGGGCGCCGAACAGGATGACGAGATGGCTGCACGCCTGCTCGACGCCGCGTTCGAGCAGTTCTGTCGCATGGGAATCCAACGCTCCACCATGTCGGACGTGGCACGACTGGCAGGCGTATCCCGCGTCACCGTCTATCGCCGGTACGCTTCCAAGGGCCTGCTGGTCGAGCACGTCGTCCGGCGCGAGTTCCGGCGCTACTTCGACCAGTTCATCGTCGACATCCGAAGCGCCGGAACCATCGCCGACAGGGTCGCCGTGGGTTTCGTGAGTTCCATGCGCGCGATCCGCCACAACCCCCTGATCGGCGGTCTGATGATCGCCGAGCCGGAAGCCATCGTGCCGTCCATGACCAGTGACGGGGGTCGGACCTTGGGCGTGACCCAGCAGTTCCTCGCGGGGCGCCTCCTCCAGGAACAGTCTGCAGGGAATGTCGCCGGCGATGTCGACGTGGGCCTCGTCGCCGAGATGATGGTCCGGATCTCGGCGTCCCTGCTGGTCATTCCCAGCCATGTCGTCGACGTCGACGACGAGACGCAGATGCGTGCGGTGGCCGTGCGGTTCCTTGTCCCGATGCTCGGGCTGTCACGCGACGCCGGCTCGTAACCCGTCGGCCTCGACTCCGCCGCCGGCGCGACGGCCGGTCGGACCGTTCTCCGCACCGGCCGACCGCGAGGCTACGCGCGCGAAGCGGCCGCACGAACGGCTGGTACGCGGCACTCTCGGCCGCGGCGACCTGCACGTGACGCTGACACGCACTGTTCTCCATCCGGTGAACACGGTCTTCCAGGTCGGAACGGCCGGCCCTGAACGCTGCCGTGCAGGGCGCGGACCCGCACCTTCCCCAACTGCCGCCATCGCGCTGGTCGGCGAACGCCGCATCCCCACGGTCGCCGCCCCTGCCTGCTCACCGTGCGGCCCGGTGCCGCGTGCGAACTCACCGGACAGCGGGCACTCACCCGGAACCGGGCGTCCGCATCATCCGCGGGCGACGCACTCGCGCGGGAGCCGGCGCGTCGAACGCTCGCGACCTGCCGAGCCGTCCCGCGTCACCTTCGCCGCTGGTCGGCGCCCAGCTCGAAGTCGCCGTAGCTGTTGTCGACCGGGTTGACCGTGACGCCGGGGGCGACGATCTCGTCGATGGCGTCGAGCACGTCCGGCGAAAGCTTGACGTCGGCGGCGGGCAGGAACGCCTCCAACTGGTCCATGGTGCGGGGCCCGATGATCGCCGACGTGACGCCGGGATGGTTGATGACAAAGGCCACGGCGAGCTCGATGAGCGTGAGGCCGGCCTTCTCGGCCAGGACGGCGAGCTGCTCGACGGCGTCGAGCTTGCGCTGGTTGGCGGGGGTGCTCATGTCGAAGCGGGCCGGGGGCCGGGCCGCCGAAGCGGGCCCCTCGGCGGCGTGCTTGCGGTAGCGGCCGGAGAGCCAGCCTCCGCAGAGCGGACTGTACGTGAGCGTGCCCATGCCGTGGCGGCGCACGGTGGGAAGCACGTCCTCCTCGATGCCGCGGACCAGGATCGAGTACGGCGGCTGCTCGGTCACGAACCGCTCCAGGTTCCGCTCACGCGAGACCCACTGGGCCTCGACGATCTGGGAGCCGGAATACGACGAGGAACCGATGTACCGGACCTTGCCCTGGTGGACGAGGTCGGAGAGCGCGCCGAGGGTTTCCGAGACATCGGTGTCGGGGCTGGGGCGGTGGACCTGGTAGAGGTCGATGTGGTCGGTGCCGAGCCGCCGCAGGGAGTCCTCGACCGCACGGATGATCCAACGCCGCGAGCCGCCACGCTGGTTGGGGTCGTCCTGGTCCATCGGCATGAAGAACTTCGTCGCCAGGAACACGTTCTCCCGGCGGCCCTTCAGGGCTTTGCCGACGATGTCCTCCGAGGTGCCGGCGGAGTACACGTCGGCGGTGTCGACGAAGTTGATACCCGCGTCGAGGGCGCGGTGGATGATCCGGATCGAGTCGGCTTCGTCCTCGTTGCCCCAGGGGCCGAACATCATCGCGCCCAGGCAGAGCGGGCTGACCTGGACTCCGGTGCGGCCTAGCGGTCGGTACTGCATGAAAGTGCTCTCCTCGATGGTGTGGTGGTCAGTCGTTCCCGGTGGGAACGGCGGTGCCGGAACTCGCCCAGCTGGCGAGCAGGCCCAAGGCCTGCCGCTCCCGGGAGTCCGGTTCGGGGGTGTAGAAGTTGAGACGCAGGCCGGGATCGGCCGGCAGGTCCATCGCCTCGTAAGGCAGCGCGAGATCGCCGACCAGCGGGTGGTGAAGGTTCTTGACACCGGAACGGTGGATCTTCACGTCATGGCGCGCCCACCGGCGGGCGAAGTCGTCACTCCTGGTCGTCAGCTCGCCGATCAGATCGGTGAGCGCCTTGTCGTGGGGCGACCGGCCCGTCTCGGTGCGCAGAAAGGCCACCGCGTCGTCGGCGCCCCTCTCCCAGTCGGTCCAGAACTCCTGGCCCGCAGGGTCGAGGAACATGAAGCGGGCACTGTTGACCGGACCGCGCCTGGCGAAGAGCGGCGAGTCGAAGACGGGTGCGTACAGCGCCCGCCCCAGTGAGTTGGCGGCCAGGATGTCGAAGCGCGCGTTGCGCACGTACGCCGGCACGTCGGTCATCGAGTCGAGCAGCCGCAGGATCGTGGGCCGCACGCGGGACGCGGTCACCGTGGGCCGTCGGCCCGAAGGCGTCGCCGCGCGGGCCAGGTCGTAGAGGTGGGTGCGCTCGGCCTCGTCCAGCTGGAGCGCGTGCGCGAGGGCGTCGAGCACCGAGTCCGAAGCGCCTGTGAGATTCCCACGTTCGAGCCGGATGTAGTAGTCCACACTCATGCCCGCGAGCAGGGCCACCTCCTCGCGGCGAAGACCGGCGACACGACGGTTCCCGCCGTAGACCGGCAGCCCGGCCTGCTCCGGGGTGATCCGAGCCCGTCGAGTGCTCAGGAACTCGCGGACCTCGGCCGCCGGAATCCTCCTGCCGCTCTCAGCCATGCTCAGGCCCCGGAGCTTCCGCGGTGGCAGCAAGGGCGGACATGCCCTGACTCCTTCCGGTCAGCATGAATTCTGTACTGGTCTCCTCACGGTAGATCCGCAGCCGGGAGCGTGCGAGGTACTGCCATTACCTGGAAGAGCAGTGACTCCCACCTGCGGGCCGAGGCGCGGTTCTCTGGAGAAGGCCGGAGTCCCGGCCGTCCATTGCCCCGGGCCGACCCTGAGCCCGAACTGAAGGAGCACCGTGTCCGGAACCGGCACCGTCCCCGCCGGGCGTACAGCAGGCCCGACCCCTCGGCGGGCCGCCGGAGCGCCAGGTGATCCGGCCACCGCCGCACCGCCCCCGGCGGCGCAACCGCACAGGGCTCCGGTGCACGCGACACTGATCCTTGCGATCATCTGCGTCAGCTATTTCATGGTCATCCTGGACAACTCCATCGTGTTCACCGGGCTGCCCCAGATCCGGTCCGACATGGGCTTCTCCGAGTCCGGTCTGTCCTGGATCACCAACGCCTACGTCCTGGTCTTCGGCGGACTGCTGCTCCTGGGCGCCCGGGCCGGTGACCTGTTCGGCCACCGCAGGGTATTCGTCCTCTCCTTGATCGTCTTCTCGCTGACCTCCCTCCTGGTCGGGGCCGCTCAGAGCCAGTGGTGGCTGATCGGCGCCCGGGCGTTGCAGGGCGTCGGGGCAGCTGTTCTGGCCCCCTCGGCTCTGTCGCTGCTCACGCGCAGTTCCCCGAGGGCAGGGCACGGAACCGGGCGATGGCCGCATACAGTGCGGTCGCGGGTCTCGGAGCCGCATTCGGACTGGTCGTCGGAGGTCTCGTCGCGGATCTGATCTCGTGGCGGGCCGGGTTCTTCCTGAACGTGCCGGTCGGCATCGTGATGATGGTGCCGGCAGTGCGGTTCCTGCCCGAGACCGGCCGTCGGCAGGGCCGCTTCGACGTTCCCGGCGCGCTACTGGCGACGCTGGGCTCGACCGCCCTGGTCCTCGGCATCGTCGATGCGCCCGACCTCGGACGGGCCGCGCCGGCCACCCTGATACCGCTGGTGGTGGGTGCGCTGATGCTCGTCCTATTCGTCCGGGTGGAGCGGCGGGCCGCACGGCCGATCGTGCCGCTGCGACTGTTCGCGAGCCGGGAGAGCAGCGGCGCCTACGTCACCCGGATGCTCTACATGGGCGCGATGATCGGGTTCTTCTTCTTCACCGCACAGTTCGTGCAGAGCGTCTACCACTGGACGCCGTTGCAGGCCGGCCTCGCGTTCCTGCCGATGACGCTGGTCAATTTCGTCCTCGCGGTCCAGGTGCCGCGGTTGCTGGAGCGGGTGAGTAGGCCGAAAGTGCTGCTTACCGGGGTCGTCCTGACCACGGCCGGCATGGCCTGGCTCAGCCGGCTCGACCTGCACACCCCCTACATGACGGGAGTGGCACTGCCCATGGTCCTCATCGGCGCCGGACAGGGGCTGGCCTTGGCGCCCATGACCTTGAGCGGAGTCGACGGCGTCGCGCCGGCGGACGCGGGCGCCGCTTCGGGCCTGGTCAACACCGTGCACCAGATCGGCAGCGCACTGAGCCTGAGCATCCTGACCGCCGTGGCCGCCGCTGCCTCCACCGGCCACGAGGCCGCCGACATCGCAGCCCGCTCGGGCGCCGCTCTGACCGGCTCCGCCGTCCTGCTCGCTTCGGCGGTCCTGGCCGTCCTGATCCTCATCGTGCCCTCACGGGCCACCCCCACCGAAAGGTCCCTGTGATGCAGACCCTCACCCTCAACAACGGCGTCGAGATGCCCGCCCTCGGCCTCGGCGTCTTCCAGACCCCGCCGGACGAGACCCGGGCCGCCGTCACGGCCGCGCTCGACCTCGGCTACCGGCACATCGACACCGCCGCCGCGTACGGCAACGAACGCGAGGTCGGCCGAGCCATCCGTGAATCGGCCGTACCCCGCGAGGAGATCTTCGTCGAGACGAAGATCTGGATCAGCGACTACGGCTACGACGAGACTCTGCACGGCTTCGACAAGAGCGCCGCCAAACTGGGCGTCGACCGTATCGACCTGCTCATCCTGCACCAGGCCCTCCCGTCGGACTTCGACAAGACCCTCGCCGCCTACCGCGCTCTCGAGAAGCTCCTGGCGGACGGCAAGGTCCGGGCCATCGGCGTCAGCAACTTCATGGTCGAGCACCTGACCGCGCTGCTCGACGCCACGACCGTCGTCCCGGCGGTCAACCAGTTGGAGATCCATCCGTACTTCCAGCAGCGCACCGTCCTCGACTTCGATGACGAGCACGGCATCCTCAACCAGGCGTGGTCCCCCATCGGCGGCATCACCTTCTACCCGGGGTACGGGGAGAACCGCAGGAGCGTCCTGGAGGACACCGTCGTCACCGGCATCGCTGAGGCGCACGGCAAGAGCCCGGCCCAGGTCTTGCTGCGCTGGGGGCTCCAGCACGGCCGCTCGGTCATCCCCAAGTCCACCAAGCGGCACCGGATCGCTGAGAACATCGACGTCTTCGACTTCGAGCTGACCATGGACGAGCTCAAGGCCCTCGACGCCCTGGAGACCGGCCGCCGCGGGGGTCCCGACCCGGAGGCCGTCACCCTCGCGGACTTCGGCCGTGCCATCCCCGAAGCCTGACATCGCGTCGGTCGGTGAGCGGCGAAGCGGAGCGCACCCACGGGTGGCTGGCATGGGAATGCCGCGGAACATCGAGCAGTTGCGCCCCCAAGCGATCGCAGACGGACACATCGATTGCGCCTGTGTCCCAGCGACCGAGACCAACCTTCTGCTCGCGCTCACCGGCTTCGCGCCCCTCATCGGACTGGGCGTGATCGATCCCCAGGACGTGCTCAAGGCCGTAGTTCAGCACCTGGACAGATTGTTCGACTAGATCCGAACTGCGACCGGGCGCCAACCGACGAGTTCGAAGCCCGGTTGCGCGGATGCCTGCTCGTCGGCCCCAGGGGATGCGGAGCCTGCCGCCTCGCATGGCGCCGAATACCGCGAGGGATCGCCCCAGCCGCTGGACGAGGCGAGGAAGGCCGGCCGTCCGAGAAGACGACCCGCGGCAAGCGCGACTGCGCCCCCGAGCCGTGGCGTCGGCGGGCCGCAGGCGTGCTCGGAGACGTGACGCGCGCATCACCCCAGCTCAGCGCACCCGCCCCCGCGGTTTCAGCGCCACCGGAGGCAGGGCGGGGGCGGGCAGCCGACCGCCGTCGTAGCCGTCGACCTCACCGAAGCGGGCACCGTCCGCCCACGCCTGCCGCGCCTCCTCGATCTCCTCGTGGGACCGCCCGATGAAGTTCCACCACATGACGATCTCCTCCTCGAACGGCTCGCCGCCGAGGAGCATCAGCCCGGCGTCGGACTCGGCACGCAGCGGCAGTTCGGTGCGGCCGCAGCCGAGGTAGAGCATCGATCCCGGGAGGACCGGAACACCGTCGACCCGGGCCTCACCGGACATCGCCAGCACGGCGTACTCGAAGTCGGGGTCGATCGGCAGCCGGGCTTCCGCGCCGCTGGCCAGGGTCAGATCGGCTCCGACGATCGGGGTGTAGGAGCGGCCGGGCGACACGGCTCCGTCGAGTTCACCCAGGATCACGGTGGCGGTGACCCCCGGCGCCGTGACGGTGGGCAGGTCGATGTGGTGCTGGAAGTGCGGCTCCACCTGCCGGTCGGCGTCGGGCAGCGCCACCCAGAGCTGGGCGCCGTGCAGAAGCCTGGCGTGTGGCTTGGGGCTCTCCTCGGAGTGGCTGATGGCTCTGCCGGAAGTCATCAGACCCAGCTCCCGCGGGCGGATCTGCTGAAGGCTGCCCAAGCTGTCCCGGTGCAGCACCTCACCTTCGTGCAGCCAGCTGACCGTCTGCAGCCCCATGTGGGGGTGCGGCGGCACCTGCATCCCGGGCTCGTCGGCGATGTCGTCGGGACCGTAGTGATCCACGAACGCCCAGGCGCCGACCATGCGGCGTCCAAGATTGGGCAGCAGTCTGCGCACCTCGGTCGATTCGCCGAGCTGGACATGGCGCGGGGTGAGGAGTTCACGTACCGGTTCGGCGACGACGAAGCCGCGTCCTCCGCAGACGGAGAGAGCGGCCTGGCGATCGAGATTGCTCATGGCGCACAACCTATTCCCGTACGGCCGTGGAGCGCCGGTCCCACGCCGAAATTTTAGTGGAATGTTCAACCACCATGCGGTGTTGACGGGTCTGTAGACATCGCGGCCGAGGAGGAGAAGTGGAAGACACCTACTACGAGTTCGGTACACCCGCCGACCGCTGGGACCGGGCCCAGCTGTTCTTCGAGGCGAAGGAGTACCTGACCGCGGCGCGGATCCTCGGCGGGCTCGTGCATGAGGTACCGGAGCAGATCGCGCCGCGGCTGCTGCT
Source organism: Streptomyces sp. QL37 (assembly GCF_002941025.1). NCBI lineage: Bacteria > Bacillati > Actinomycetota > Actinomycetes > Kitasatosporales > Streptomycetaceae > Streptomyces > Streptomyces sp. QL37. The sequence goes on from NZ_PTJS01000001.1 coordinate 360,393, forward strand.
GGCTCGCTCCTACTACCACTCGGCCAGGCTCACCAAGGCCGAGGCGGAGCTCCGCGAGGTGCTGGAGCGCAGTCCTGTCGAGGACTACGCGCGGCTGATGCTCGGGCGCACCCTCGAGCGTCAGGGCCGGCACGCGGAGGCTGCCCCACATCTGCGGATGGCTCACGCGATGACCGGGGACCTCGGACCCGGGCTTCCGGCCCCGGAGCAGCAGAACCAGGGGTGACACACCCACACCGGCCGGGAGGGGTGGCCAACGCTCCACTCCCCCGGCCGGTCACCTTTCCGCGTTCGACACCCGGTCCAGCCATTCGGTCATGAGCGCCGATTCGGCCGTACTGAGCCCGGATCCGTGCGACCGGCGCAGCAGGGCGCCTAGCCGGGCGGCGGCGGAGGGGACTTCGGTGTCCACCGGTTCGCTCACGCGCGCGTCCGGGGTGAAGACGGCGGCGTGCACGGCGTCGCGGACACGCACCGACACCCCGGCGTCCTGGAAGGTCGCGGGCCGGGAGACCAGCATCAGCGCGACACCCGTCGTGGCCGACATGATCATCTGAGCGGCCAGTTCGGGAGCTACGCGCAGCTTCCCCTGTTCGGCTGCCCGCTCCAGGTCCCGGGTCAGAATGCGGTGCGACTCGGAGGCGGCCGCCGGCGGGGTCCGCATCGCCGGGGAGTTCATCAGCCGGTACAGATTTCGGTTCCGCAGAGCGAAATCGACATGACTGTCCCAGCCGTTACGTAGATCCTCGACCGGATCGGTGGTCTCGCCCCGCTCCCGCTTGGTCGCCAGATAGGCCTCGAAGCCATGGTCGACGACTGCCGACAACAGGCCTTCCTTGTCCCCGAAGTATCTGTAGAGCGCAGGCGCTCCGACCTGCGCCGCCTCGCACACGGCCCGCGTGGAGATGTCCCCGTCGGGGGAGTCCGCGACCAGCCGGGCCGCGACTTCGAGGATGCGCGTTCGTGTACTCATCGGAGGGACGCTATCAAGCGCTGTACGGGGTGTACCGGGCGGTGAGTCCGGGGGCGGCCCACCCTTCGCGGCCTGCCCTTCGGCATGCGGGACCACGGTGCAACGCGCATGGCTGGAGAGCCGCCCGGTCAGACGATTCCGCCGTTGGCACGCAACACCTGGCCGTTGACCCAGCGGGCAGGGCCGGCCAGGAAGGCGACGACCTCCGCGATGTCCTGGGGTGCGCCCAGCCGCTCGAGAGGAGGCTGGGCGGCCATCCTCGCGATGGTCTCCTCGTCCTTGCCGTCCAGGAACAACGCGGTGGCGGTGGGCCCGGGGGCGACGGCGTTGACCGTGATGTCCCGGCCGCGCAGCTCACGGGCGAGGATCAGGGTCATCGCCTCCACGGCCCCCTTGGTGGCGGCGTAGGCGGTGTATCCCGGAATGGCCAGCGCCAGCACCGAGCTGGAGAAGTTGATGATCGCCCCGCCTGCGCGCAGGCGGCGTGCCGCCTGCTGGTCCACGACGAAGGTCCCGCGGATATTGGTGCGGTACATCCGGTCCAGCGCGTCCAGATCGAGGTCGACCAGCGGGGAGAGCGACATGACGCCCGCGGCGTGGACGACGACGTCGACTCCGCCGAAGGTCTCCTCGGCGGCGTCGAAGAGAGCGGCGACCGCCGCCTCGTCGGCGACGTCCGCCTGGTGCGCCACCGCCTCGCCGCCCTCGGCGACGACGGTCGCCACGGCCGCTTCGGCCTCGGCCTTGTTTCCGGCGTAGTTGACGACGACCGCGAACCCGTCCGCCGCCAGGCGCTCGACGGTCTCGCGGCCGATACCTCGCGAGCCCCCGGTGACAAGCGCGACCCTGCGTGCGGAGGTGGTGTGCTGCTCGGTCATGACGTCGCTCCAGTGGCAATGAGTTGCCGTCGGTTCCACAAACCCTTACGAGCAACGCTAACACCAGCACGGTAGCGGCGCTACCCCAGACGGAGTAGCGGCATTAGTAGCATCGCTACTGCCGGCCGCGAGCGATATTCAGGTGCGTCCGGATTCCGGCCGCTGGTAGTCAGGCCTCATGGACCTGGACATCCTCATGCCCCCCCGCCTCGCCCTGCATCCACTGACCGCCGCGCAAGCCGCCGTGGTGGAGACGGGCGACACGCGCACCCCTCCGGACGGAGCGCGGTGGGCGCCCGGTTACCCCGAAGAGGGCGACCGTGCCGGCGCCCGCCGTTTCCTGACGGCCTGCGCGAACGGAGGAAGCCCGCAGCCCTTCGGTCCGTACGAGATACGACGCCGTACGGACGGGATGGCGATCGGCGGCGTGGCGTTCCACGGCAGGCCGGACACCGCAGGCCAGGTCACCATCGGATACGGCCTCATCAGCTCGGCACGCGGCCGGGGCTACGCCTCCGAGGCGCTCAGGGCACTGCTGGCCTTCGCCGAATCCCAGGGGGTTCTCTCCGTGAAGGGCGACGCCGATCTGGACAACATCGGATCCCACCGCGTCATGGCATCGTCCGGCATGCGCCTCGTCGCGGTGGACGACCGGCTGAAGCACTACCGCGTCGACTGGCCCGGCACCTCCCCCGGGGGAGAAGTGCCTCGGTCCGACGGCGCGGTCCGGTGAGAAGGGACGCGCCCTGCATCACACGGTCCGGTGAGAAGGGACGCGCCCTGCGTCACACGGGAGGACTCTCCGGAAGCACGATCGCGGTGACCAGGAAGCCGTCGCCGATCAGCCACCTGCCTTCGAACGACCTGGGCATCCCCGGCGCTGTCAGCAGGAGAGTCGCGACGAAAGTGCCTTCGGTGGCGGTGTCCGGGCTCGTGCGGAAGCTGATGTCCGCCTCCTCGAAGCCGAGTTCGATCCGGGTGAGCGGGAACCACGTCTTGAAGACGCTCTCCTTGGCGCTGAACAGCAGCCGGTCCCAGTGGATCGCCGGGCCGTCCGTGTCCATGGGCACCCTCGCCTGTTCCGAAGGCAGTGAGATCACCTCCCACACACCGGGCGGAAGCGGCTCGTTGGGCTCGGCGTCGATACCCACGGCGCGCACCTCGGACGCCCTCGCCAGTGCCGCGGCGCGATAACCCACGCAGTGCGTCATGCTGCCGACGATCCCGTCCGGCCACAACGGCACGCCGCGATGGCCGGTCATCACCGGGGCCGGAGGCAGCCCCAGGGTAGCCATGGCCCGTCGCGCGCAGGCGCGGACCGCCGCGAACTCCTGCCGGCGCCGGTCCACGCTCGCGGCCACCAGACGCGCCTCCTCCGGGTACAGGCTGCCTGCCGGAGCGTCCGCGTCGTAGGTGTCCGCGCACGCGACGTACGCGGGAAGGAGCCGTTCGATCACGAGGCTTCGCCCTTCGTCGCCGTGGACCGCTCTCCCTCGTAAGGAAGGATCTGCCGCAGCAGCCCGCGCGGGTGGCCCCTCTTGCGCCACTCCCGGGGGTAGCCGATCGAGACCTCCTCGAACCGTACGCCGTCGTGCCAGGTCGTCCGGGGGATGTGGAGGTGCCCGTAGACGACGGCTGCGACGTTGAAGCGGCGGTGCCAGTCGGCGGTGAGTTCCGTTCCGCACCACTGGGCGAACTCCGGGTACCACATCACGGAGGTGGGTTCGCGCAGCAGAGGCCAGTGGCCGGCGATGACCAGCGGTACATCCGGGTCGTGCGAAGCCAGCCGCTGTTCGGTGAGTGCCACCCGTGCCCGGCACCAGTCGTCGCGGGTCGGATAGGGGTCGGGGTGCAGCAGGTACTCGTCGGTGCAGACGACGCCCGCCTCGTGTGCGCGGGCCAGGGACTCCTCCTTGGTCGTCGTCCCCGGGGCTCTGAAGGAGTAGTCGTAGAGCAGGAACACCGGGGCGATCGCCACAGGGCCGTCCGTGCTCTGCCACAGGGGGTAGGGGTCCTCAGGTGTGGTCACGCCGAGCTCGCGGCACACCTGGACGAGGTGCTCGTACCGTGCCTGGCCGCGCAGCCGTACGGGGTCCTTGTCCACGGTCCACAGCTCGTGGTTCCCGGGAGTCCACACCACATGGGCGAATCGGCCCGCGAGCAGTTCCAGAGCGCGTTCGACTTCCTCCGCCTGTTCCGCCACATCCCCCGCGACGATGAGCCAGTCCTCGTCGGAGTACGGGCGTAGCCGGTCGGCAATGGGCCGGTTGTCGGCGATCCCGACGTGGAGATCGCTGACCGCGAGAAGCCTGCCGCCGCCTCCCGACGGGTGGGCGACCGGCTCGGTGGTGGGACTCATTGTTCGAATTTACAGTCTCCGCGGTTCCACCGAGGCCACTCCGCCCGACATGCCCGCTCTTCATCTCCCCGAGATGATTGGCCAGCCGCCTCCGGGGAACGCGGCGGCACATGACAGCACACCCGTAGCCGTCGACGGAGAGAGGCAGAAACAGGTGACCGACGCCGAACAGCCGCAGGACCCGACACGGCGCCATCCGCAGCCAGAATTCCCCCAACAGGAGCAGGAGCATCCGGGCTGGACCGGCGCGATGGATCCTCCACCGGACCATGGGGAGGACTCCTACCGGGGCAACGGGCTCCTGCTCGACCGCAGGACGGTCGTGACCGGCGGTGATTCCGGCATCGGCCGGGCTGTGGCCCTGGCCTTCGCGCGGGAAGGGGCGGACGTGCTGTTCACGTATCTGCCCGCCGAGAAGAGCGAGGCGGAGGAGACGACCCGGCTCGTCGAAGAGGCCGGCCGAAGGGCGGTGGCGGTCGCCTGCGACATCCGTGACGAGGAGCAGTGCCGTGCGCTCGTCGAGAAGGCCGTGTCGGAGTTCGGCCGGATCGACGTCCTGGTGAACAACGCCGCCTACCAGATGTCCCAGCCCGACGGCATCGCCGCGATCTCGACCGCCCAGTTCGACCGTGTGGTGCGTACCAACCTGTACGGGATGTTCTGGCTGTGCAAGAACGCTCTGCCACACGTTCCGGCGGGGGGCTCGATCATCAACACCACCTCGGTACAGGCCTACAAGCCCAGCCCCCATCTGCTGGACTACGCCATGACCAAGGGCGCCATCGTCACCTTCACCCAGGGACTCGCCCAGATGCTGGCGTCCGACGGCATCCGCGTCAACGCCGTCGCCCCCGGTCCGGTCTGGACGCCGCTCATCCCCGCGACCATGCCCGACACGACGGAGTTCGGGAAGCAGAGCCCCCTGGGCCGGCCAGCGCAGCCTGCCGAGATGGCGCCGGCCTACGTCTTCCTCGCGTCCTCGAACGCGTCGTTCATCACCGGCGAGATCATGAACGCGACCGGCGGTACGCCGTTGCCCTGACGGTGCTGGCCGCGACGGAGTCCAGGGGCAGGCTCCGTTCACGCGCGCAGATCGTCATGAGGCACCCGGGTGCGGGCCCCGGGGCGTGACCGCGCGGTTGACGAGTTCACGCGCGCCACGAACGAAAGGAACCGGAGACATGCCCATCGCCACGTACACCCTTGTCGCTCTCGACTGCCGAGACCCCTGGTCTCTCGCCGGCTTCTACCGGAGCGTTCTGGGCGGTGAGATCAACAAGTACGACGAGGACTGGTACGACCTGAGAGTTCCGGGCGGCGCCCACATCGCGTTCCAGAGGGCGCCGGAGCACCGGCCGCCGGAGTGGCCGCGAGGAGACCGCAACTCGCAGCAGGCCCACCTGGACTTCGACGTGGCGGATATCGAGCGCGCACAGGAGGAGGTGCTGGCCCTCGGCGCGACGCCGCTGGATCTCGACGACCGGGGCGGTGAGCGCAGGTTCCGTGTGTACGCCGACCCGGCGGGGCATCCGTTCTGCTTCTGCTGGCAGTGACGCCCGCGGCGCATACGGACGGCCGCCTGCCGAAAGCGGCCGCCGGCGCCCCGGTCACGGACAGCCTGTCCATCCGAAGGGCCGTGTCGCCGCCCGACTCGCGTCGACGCACGGCGAGAATGAGGAACCATGAGCCGAAGTGCCCTCATCGTCATCGACATGCTCAACACGTACAGCCACCCGGACGCCGAGATCCTCATTCCCTCCGTACGCGAGGCACTCCCCCGCATCGTGAATCTCATCGACCGCGCCCGTGACGGGGCTGTTCCGGTGATCTATGTGAATGACAATTTCGGGGAGTGGCGGTCCCACCACGGCGAAATCATCGACACGACGCTGTCGGGGCCGTACGGAGAGCTGGTGGAGCCCGTACTGCCGGACGACGATTCGCTGTTCGTCGTCAAGGCCAGGCACTCGATCTTCTACGAGACGCCGCTCACCTACCTCCTCTCGCAGTTGGACGTGGACCGCGTGGTCCTCTGTGGCCAGGTCACCGAGCAGTGCGTCCTGTATTCCGCCCTCGACGCCCATATCCGCCACCTGAATGTGACGATTCCCGAGGATGCCGTTGCCCATATCCATCCGGATCTGGCAAGAGCGTCCCTCCAGATGATGGAGCGCAATATGGGCGCGTCGATCCGGAAGGCCGTGGAGGTCGAATTCTGATTTCCCGATCTCGCGGGTACGGCCCCGGTGCCGTACGGGGCATTTCCGCGCCCGTACCGAGTGGAGCGGGCATTCGAAGGGGACAAGTGGCGCCGAACCCGACGTGCAGTCCCCGCCCGAAGGAGTGTTCCCAGCGATGCGTGCCGTGGCTTTCGTCTGCACCCTGAACTCCTCCCCCGCCCCTTCCAGCAGCCATCTCATCGCCGACCAGGTGATGGCCGAGTTCGAGAGCCTCGGGGTGAGCGGCGAGGTGGTCCGTGTGGCCGACCACGACATCCGGCCGGGAGTGGGGCTCGACATGGGCGACGGTGACGAGTGGCCCGCCCTTCGCGAGAAGGTCATGGCCGCCGACATCCTGCTCATCGCCACCCCCATCTGGCTCGGCCATCCGTCCAGTGTCTGCCAGCGCGTCCTGGAACGGCTGGACGCCGAGCTGTCCGAGACCGACGAGCAGGGCCGGCTGCTGACCTACGGCAAGGTCGCCGTCGCGGCGGTGGTGGGGAACGAGGACGGAGCGCACAAGGTGAGCTCCGACCTGTTCCAGGGCCTCAACGACCTGGGGTTCTCCCTGGCTCCGGGAGCCGTCACCTACTGGGTCGGCGAGGCGATGCGGGGGACCGACTACAAGGACCTGGACGGTCCCCCGGAGGCGGTCGCGTCCACCACGCGCTCCCTTGCCGTCAACGCGGTTCATCTGGCGCGGCTGCTGACCGGCAGTCCGTACCCCGCCTCCTGAGGGCTGTCAGGAAGGCTGGACCTCGTCGAAGAGGGCGAGGGCTTCGGAGGGGTCCGGGCTCACGAGGCGTTCCAGACCGGCCGTCGTGATGGCCGCCCACCTGCCGGCCCGCGCCCACATCTGTTCCTCGAAGGCGCGGACGGCCCCGTCCAGATCCTCGGCGCCGGCGGCGACGACGGCCTCGGCGAGTTCGGCACCTTCCAGCATCGCGAGGTTCGCACCCGCCCCGAGCGGGGGCATCAGGTGGGCGGCGTCGCCCAGGAGCGTCACCCCGGGGACGTGGGCCCAGGTGTGGGACACGGGAAGGGTGTGGAGGGGGCGGTGGATGAAAGCGGTGCCCTGTCGGATCAGGTCGAGTACGGGAGCGGCCCAGCCCTCGAACCGTTCCAGCAGCTTCGACCGCACGGCCTCGGCATCGGCCGGGTCCGTGTGCCGGTCCGGGGCCGTGTGCCGGTCCAGCGCCACTCGGAACTGGGCGTACACCTTGACGTGGCCGCCGCTGCTGCGCTGGGCGACGAGCGCGCGGTTCACGCCGTACACGGCCACGGAGCCGTCGCCGACCAGCCGGGCGAGGTCCGGGTGGCGGTCGTCGATGTCGTCCAGGGAGGTCTCGACCAGGGTGATGCCGGTGTACTGCGGTGTCACGGGCGAGACCGCCGGGCGGACCCGGGACCAGGCCCCGTCCGCGCCGATCACGAGGTCGAACGACTCCTGTCGCCCGTCCGCGAAATGGACCAGCACGCCGTCCCGGCGCGCCGGTTCCACCTCCGTCACGGCCCGTCCCCACTGGACGTCCAGAGGCCCCAGCAGCAGGTCACGCAGTTGCCCACGGTCGATCTCGGGGTTGGCCCGGTCATCCGGACGAGGCGCCCAGTCGCGTAGGACGCTCCCGTCGACGTCCAGGATGCGCATCGCCTGCCCCTCGGGACGGGACAGCGCCTGGAACTCCGCCAGCACTCCCGCCTTCTCCAGCGCCAGCTGGCCCAGGCCCTCGTGCAGGTCCAGCGTGCCGCCCGCGGGACGGGCGTCGCGGGCGGGATCGCGTTCGACGACGGTGACAGGGTGACCGTGGCGGTGCAGGACTCGGGCGAAGGCAAGACCGGCGGGGCCACTGCCGATCACGGCGATACGAGGTCTCATGCCGTGACAACTTACGGTCCCTCGGCAAGCCGGTCCCGTGCTGTCACAGAACTGGGACGACGGCGTGAACCGGCGGGCGCGAGGCGTACGGGTGCGGCGGCGTCCTCAGCCCCTCGCCGCCGTGCGGTAGGGGCGGAAGAAGGCCCGGAGCTCCTCCGCGTAGATCTCCGGCTCCTCGAACGGTGCGAAGTGCCCGCCACGCGGGGGTTCGGTCATGCGCACCATGTTCGTCGTGCGCTCGAGCCAGGCGCGCGGCGGGCGGACGACGTCGCCCGAGAAGATCGAGAAACCGGACGGCACCTCGACCCTCCGTTCGTACTGCGCGGGCGGGACGGCGGCGTTCGCGTGGTAGACGCGCATGGACGACCCGATCGTGCCGGTGAGCCAGTAGAGCGTGATGTTCGTCAGGATCTCGTCCTTCGTGAAGCTCCGCTCGACATCGCCGTCGCAGTCGCTCCAGCCCCGGAGCTTCTCCAGGATCCAGGCCGCGAGCCCGGCCGGTGAGTCGTGGAGCCCGAAGGCGGCGGTCTGGGGCTTCGTCCGGTGGATCGCGGCGTAGGCACCCTCGGTCCCGCCCCACGCCGTGGCGGACTCGATCCAGGCCCGCTCCTCCGGCGAGAGGTCCGCCGGGTCGCCGGTGAACCTCGGCAGGCCGCCGTCGGTGCGGTGGACGGCCACCACCCGGTCGGGGTGGTCCAGGCCGAGGAAGCGGCTCACGTGGCTGCCGAGGTCCCCGCCCGCCGCCCCGAACCGCTCGTAGCCGAGGACGGTCATGAGCTCGGCCCACAGGCCTGCGACGGCGATCGAGTCGAGGGGTGGCCCGACGGGCCGGTCCGAGTATCCGAAACCAGGGATGTCGGGCACGACCACGTCGAACGCGTCGGCCGGATCCGCGCCGTGCGAGCCCGGGTCGGTGAGCAGCGGGATGACCTTCGAGTAACGCCAGAACGAGTCCGGCCATCCATGGCTGAGGACCAGCGGCAGGGACGGCCCGGCAGACGCGGCGGCCCTGGCGTGCACGAAGTGGATCCCGAGGCCGCCCAGCGGAACGCGGAAGCGGGGAAGCGCGGCGAGCGCCGCCTCCTGCGCCGGCCAGTCGAAGTCCTCCGCCCAGTAGGCGACCAGTTCACGGAGATAGGCCAGGTCGGTCCCGAGCGACCACCCGGCGTCCTCGGGCGCGTCGGGCCAGCGCGTCGCGCGGAGCCGCGTGCGCAGGTCTTCCAGCGCCGCGGGATCGGTCTGCTGGACGAACGGCTCGGGGCGGGGCTGGGCTTTTGGCATGGACTCATCCTAGAAGGCCGCGCCGCGCTGTGGACCGGAAGCCGCGAGTGCCCCGTCCCACGTCGGCCGGAAGCCGTCCACCGGCCCGCAGGTGGCCGGACCTCGGCGGCCCGTGCCGGGATACGGGCGTCCCAGGAGTACAGTCGCCCTGCCCAGTCGCCCCAGGTCCACCAGGTGAGAGATGTCCAGCCACATAGATGAGCGATCCACGCACGACAGATCCGATGCCGACCTCTACGCCGCGCGGGCGCAACGGCTCCGGCGACGGCTGGAACGTCTGATCGGCATCGCCGCGACCGAGGGCAACAGACTCGTGCCGCTCCGCAACGGGGACCAGATCTTCGCGTCGATGCTGGAGTCCATCCGTGGTGCGGAACACACCGTGGACATGATGACGTTCGTGTACTGGCGCGGGGACATCGCCCGCGAGTTCGCCGAGGCGCTCTCGGAGCGGGCGCGGGCCGGAGTGCGTGTACGGCTGCTGCTGGACGGGTTCGGCTCCCGGCTCATCGAGAAGGACCAGCTGGCGATGATGGACGAGGCCGGGGTGGAGGTGGCTTGGTTCCGCAAGCCGTTGTATCTCTCGCCGCTCAAGCAGAACCATCGCTGCCATCGCAAGGTCCTCATCACGGACGAGGGGACGGCGTTCACCGGCGGGGTCGGCATAGCCGAGGAATGGTGCGGCGACGCCCGTGACGAGAACGAGTGGCGCGACACCCATGTGCGGGTGCAGGGCCCGGCTGTGGACGGACTGGCCGCCGCGTTCGCGCAGAACTGGGCGGAGTGCCACGACGAACTGTTCACCGAACGCGACAGGTTCGTCGACGCCACGCATCACGGCGACGCCGTGGTGCAGGTGGTGCGCGGCTCCGCCGGGTTCGGCTGGCAGGACATGCAGACGCTGATGCGCGTCGTTCTCGAGTCGGCCGAGGAACGTGTCCGGCTCTCCACGGCGTACTTCGCGCCCGACCCGTACTTCATCGGTGTGCTGTGCGACGCGGCCCGCCGGGGCGTCGAGGTGGAGATCCTGCTCCCCGGGCCGCACACGGACAAGCGGGTGTGCCGGCTGGCCGGGCAGCACCACTACGAGGAGCTCAACGCCTGCGGTGTGAAGATCTACCAGTACCAGCCGACCATGCTGCACACCAAGACACTGACGGTGGACGGGATCGCCTCGCTGATCGGGTCGACGAACTTCAACCGCCGCTCCCTCGACCACGACGAAGAGGTGATGCTCGCCGTCCTGGACCGGGAGTTCACCGCGACGCTCGACGGCCACTTCGATGAGGACCTGGAGCGGAGCACGCTGATCGACGGCTCCCGGTGGAAGCGCCGCTCACCCGTGCAGAGGATGCGGGAGGCCGCGGTGCTGCCGATCCGACGGTGGCTGTGACACGTACATACGGATGCGCCACCACGAGCCGTGGTGGCGCATCCGTGCTTCCCGCGCGGCCGGTCAGCCGCCCACGTACCAGCTGAAGCCGCCGGACGAGGCGGCCAACGCCATCAGGACGACGAAGAGGATCACGTCGATGATGCCGAGGACCAGTCCGGCCTTCGCCATCCCGGCACCGCCCTTCGCGGGCACCTGACGCAGTCCGAAGGCGCCGAGGACGATGGCGACCGGGCCGAGGATCACGCTGAAGAAGACGAGCCCCACGATTCCGCAGACCAGGCTCGCGACAGCGAGACCATTGGTCCCGGACCTGGGAGTGGCCATGGACGAACTGTCGTAGTGCGACATCACTCTCTCCCGTCGGTTCATCGTGCTGTGTGCTTGTGGTGAAGTGCGGGTGCCCCTCTTCCGATGCCCCAATCACCCGGTTCCTGGGGGTGTGACGGCTGCCGCCGGGGGCATACGGGCTGTCACCTGCCGCATGGCAGGTGAAGGGAGTGGTCCATGAGCGAGTCTGTCGAGACACGGCCGGAGACGACCGCGGTGATGACGGAGCCCGTGCCCGATCTGCAGCTCCAGCTGCTGATCCAACTGCTGGACAGAGAAATGCGGTCCGGCCTGCCGATCACGCTCACCCTGGCCGGTGGCGTACTCCACGGAGACGTGATCGGCCACGAGGCGTGGAAGGCGGACTGGGCGCGGAGCCTCCGCCAGGTCGAGGGCGAGGGCGCGAACCTGATAGCGGAGTTCCCGGAGACGGTGGACCAGGGCATCAGGGAGCTGAGCACCGGGGAAGGCACCACGCAGCTGCCGCGCTGGATTCATCTCAGAGACGCCACTCTGGTCCTCGGCGGCACAGGGTCCCTGCGACTGCCCCTCTGGCGCGGGCGTCTGGCCGATGTGTCGGGCTGGGCCCTGGGCCGGCCGCAGTGACAGGAAGCGTGCGGAACGGGCGTCGGGGCGGGTGGTGCGTCCGCCCCCGCCCCGGCGGCTGACCGCCGCCCGTCCGCCCTGGGCGTACCCGGACACCTGAGCAGGCTCCACTGACATGATCGGTGGCATGAAGGTACTTGTGATCGGTGCGAGCGGGACGATCGGCAGTGCGGTCGCCGAGGCGTTGCGGGCTTCTCATGAGGTCGTCACGGCCTCCCGCAGCGGCCCTGTGAAGGTCGACCTGGACGTTCCCTCGTCCCTGGACACGCTCTTCGACGACGTGCCGGACCTCGACGCCGTGGTGTGCTGCGCCGCCAACGGCCCGCTGGTGGATCTGGCCTCGGCGACGGACGCGGAGATCGCCGACGGAGTGCGGGGCAAGCTGCTGGGCCAGGTCGCGCTCGTCCGGCGAGCCGTACGCCGGCTGCGGGACGGCGGGTCTGTCACGCTGACCGGCGGCACCTTCTCCGCCCCGCTGGCCGGCGGTTCGCTGGGTGCGCTCATCAACACCGGCCTGGAGGGCTTCGTCCGCAACGCGGCTCCCGAGCTGCCGAGGAATCTGCGTCTGAATCTCATCAGCCCCGGCTGGATCAAGGAGACCCTGGAGAGCATGGGAGCGGACGGGGCGGACGGCACCCCCGTCTCCGAGGTCGCCCGCGCCTATGTGACGGTCGTGGAAGGCATCGAACAGGGCCGGACCGTACGTCCGTGAACCCGGGCCGGCGTGACGGTCCTAAGCGGTCACCGCGGTCCCCGACCGGGACTCCAGCGCGGCGACGAGCCAGTCGTGCGCGGACCCGGGCGTCGGCTCGGGCCGGCTTGCCGGTGCGCTGACCAGCTCGGCCGTCAGTTCCCAGTACCGGTCGATGCGCGGGTCGGCCGCGAGCCGGCGGGCGAGAGCGCGGCGGAAGCCCGGGGTGTCGGCCGTGTTCCGGGCGCTCGCGTACGCGTTCACGAAGCCGTCCAGCGCCTCCCCCGGGCCGGGTGCCCTGTCCTGGCGCATCTCGGTGGCCGCGAGGTCGTACGCCTCGGCCAGGCCCGCGTACAGCACGGCCGAGGCACGGGCTCCCGCGGCTCTGTGCGCGTGGGGCTGGGTCGGCTCGTCCTTGCCGCACGGGCGGGACACCATCGCGTACAGCCGGGCGAAGGCGAGCACCTGCGCCGGAGCTGGATCCTCGGGTGGCTGCACCACCGCGACCTCCAGGAACGCGGTGACGGCCCTGGCCGGCATGCGCGGCGGCAGCCAGCCGCGCCAGAAGCGGGCCAGGGGCGCGGTGTCCGGCGGCGCGCTCACCGCGCCGATCAGCCTCAGCCGGTCCGGGCGTTCGGCCGCCGGGCACTCCTGCACCGAGCGGAGAGCCGCCTCTCGCCAGCGCAACGCCCGCAGCTGGGAACCCAGTTCGCGCAGCTGCCCCGCGACGGCGTCCTCCAGGGCTCCGCCCACGCGCCCCGCGGACTCCTCCTCGTCCAGGATGCGGCGCACCGCGCTGACCGGCAGGTCCATGGTGCGCAGCGAGCGGATCATCCGTAGCCGCTCAAGGGAGTCGGGGCCGTACCTGCGGTGACCGCCGACGCTGCGGGACGCCTCGGGCAGCAGGCCGCTGTCGGAGTAGAAACGGACCGTCTTGACGCTGACTCCGGCCCGCTCGGCGAGTTCACCGATGCCGCACAGTCCGTCGTACGACGAGAACACTTGAACCTCCCTCAGGGGGAGTTCCTACGGTACCCGCGAGTGGGACCGGGCCGATCGGCCCGGTCCGCCGACGACGGCGTATCGAGGAGAGACCATGACCGCGTTCATCCTGGTGTCCGGTGTGTTCACCGGCCCGCACGTGTGGGACGAGGCGGCCGCGCGGCTGGCCTCGGCGGGTGCCGAGGTCCATGCGGTGACCCTGACCGGGCTCGGAGGGGCCCGCCCGACCGACGGTACGGAGATCGGCCTGGAGACGCACATCGCGGATGTCCTCGCGGTGATCGACTCGGTGGGACCGGGGGCGGGACGGGAGATCGTGCTGGTCGGCCACGACTACGGCATCCATCCGGTCGTGGGAGCCGCCGACCGGCGGGCGGGATCGGTCGCCCGGATCGTGTACCTGGACTCGGGGCTGCCCCAGGACGGTGTCCCGGCCCTGGCCGCCGTGCCCGACCGAGCTACGCGCGAGGAGGCGCTGCGGGCCGCCGAGGACGGGACGCCCGGCGCGGCGCTGCCGTCTCCGGCACGCGACGCGTGGCAGCTCTGGGGCAGCACCGCCGGCATTCCCGACGGGGCGCTCGACCGGCTCACCGCACTCGCCTCGCCGCACCCCCTGGGTACGCTGCTCCAGCCCCTGCGGCTGACGGGTGCGGCGGCCGAGGTGCCCATGGCCGGAGTGCTGTGCACCGGCAACGGAGCGAGCATCGCGACGGTCCAGGCCCGTGTGGACCTGGGCGAACCCAGCCTGCTGGCGCTGGCCGAACCTCGGGTCACCTTCTTCGAACTGCCCACAGGCCACTGGCCGATGCTGTCGAGTCCCACGGCACTGGCGGAGACGCTGCTGAAGGCCGCGGCGGGCGAGGGACATCGCCTCACCCCGGTGGACGCCACGAAGCCGCCCGCGCACCTGCTGCCGTTCCTGCTTGACGTGCCCGAGCTGCCCCGTGAGCGGACGGACGACATCGACCTGTATCTGCCGCCCGGCACGGACGGCCCCCGTCCGGCGGTGATGTTCGTCCACGGCGGCCCGGTGCCCGCCGAGGCACGCCCCACCCCCCGGGACTGGCCGGTCCTCATGGGATACGCCCGCTACGCCGCCGGCCACGGAGTGGTGGGGGTGACCCTGGACCACCGTCTGCACGCCGTGACCGACTACGAGCGGGCCGCCTCCGATGTGGCGGACGCGGTGGAACGGGTCCGGGCCGACCCCCGGGTGGACCCGGACCGGGTCGCCCTGTGGTTCTTCTCCGGCAGCGGCCCGCTCACCGCGGACTGGATGGCGAAGCCCCCGCCGTGGCTGCGCTGCCTGGCCGCCGACTACCCCATCATGGCGCCTCTGCCGAACTGGGGGCGGCTCGGCAGCCGGTTCCACCCGTCGGACGCCGTCGCCCACGCCGGGTCTCTGCCTCTCGTACTGGTCCGGGCCGGGCTGGAGACCGCTGACATCGCCGCCACCGTGGAAAAGTTCCTGGCCGCGGCACACCGCTGCGGGGCCGACATCGAGGTGGTCGATGTGCCGAACGGCCACCACACCTTCGAGACGATCGACCCGACCGACGAGTCACGCGAGGCCGTGCACCGCGCCATGGGCACCGTGCTGCGTCACCTGACGGCCTGAACCGGTCTCCCCGGGCGACGGCGGCGAGCGGGTGCGGGGTCGTGCGATCTGCACGACGCTGGAATGGGCCGACCGTCCGTTCGACGTTCTAGGAGGTTGCTGTGACGAAGAAGAAGGACAGCCTGGGCAAGGGCGACAAGGTGGCCTGGAAGAGCCACGGCCAGGACGTGACGGGCAAGGTCACCGAGAAGCACACGGACCGCACCCGTGCCGCGGGGCGGACCGTCGACGCCTCCGAGGAGGAACCGCAGTACGAGGTGGAGAGCGACAAGTCCGGCCGGTCCGCCGTGCACAGGCCCGACGCACTGCGGAAGAGGCGCGGCGGCTCCTGATCGCGGTGAACGGGGCCGCGGGCAGGCAGTCGGGTCACACGAAGAGGCGATCCCCGTGGCGGCTGCTGGCTTCGGACCCCGGAACGTGATCGGGTTGACATCCCGTCAGCGGTACGGGGACCGAGCCGAGGGACACGGATGACGAACCGACAGCACCCGCCGGCGCCGGACGCCGTCGTCGTGGGCGCGGGCCTGGCGGGACTGGCCTGCGCGCTCGACCTGTGCGGCGCGGGCCTCCGCGTCGAGCTGCTGGAGGCCTCCGACGGAGTGGGCGGCCGGATGCGCACGGACCGCAAGGACGGATTCCTCCTGGACCGCGGCTTCCAGGTCTTCAACACCTCGTATCCACAGGTGAAGAAGCGCCTGGACCTGCGTGCGCTGCGCCTGCGGCCGTTCACTCCCGGTCTCATCGCCCGTACGCCCGCCGGGCGGGTGCGGGTCACGGACCCCACCCGGCGGCCGGAGGACGCGGCGCAGCTGCTGCCCGGCCGTGTGCTCCCGGCCCGTGACCTCGCCGCCCTCGGTGTACTCACCGCGCGTGACGTCCTGCTTCCCGCGAAGCGTCTGGGACATATGCCCGACCGCACCGCGTCGGAAGCACTCGTGCGGGCCGGGTTGTCGCCGCGCGCGATCGAGGACCTGCTGCGGCCGTTCCTGTCCGGGGTGTTCCTGGAGGAAGGGCTGGAGACCTCGGCGCGCTTCCTGCACCTGGTCTGGCGCAGCATGGTGCGCGGCACGCTCTGTCTGCCGGCCCGGGGCATCGGCGCCGTGCCGGCCCAGCTCGCCGCCGGGCTGCCGGAGGGTGCCCTCCGGCTGGGTGCGCCCGTCGCCGAGGTCACGGACTTCGGGGTGCTCCTGGCCGACGGCGGTGAGCGGCCGGCGGCCTCCGTCGTGGTGGCCACGGACGCCGCCACGGCCGCCCGGCTGCTGCCCGGTCTGCCGGTACCGGACAGCCGCACGGTGACGACGTACTACCACGCGGCCGACCGGTCACCTCTGACCGAACCCACCCTGCTGGTGGACAGCGGCCTCGCCGTCCTGAACAGCTGTGTCCTCACCGAGGTCGCCCCCGGCTACGGTCCCCCGGGCACGGCGCTGATGTCGACCTCCGTGCTCGGCTCCGGACCGCCCGGCGGGGACACGACGGTCCGCGCGCGCCTGGCCGAGCTGTACGACGTGGACACGAGCACCTGGGACACGGTCGCCGCGTACACCGTAAAGGGCGCCCTGCCCGCCATGCGGCCTCCCTGGCCGCTGAGCCGTACGACCCGTTTCGCACGGGGCCGGTACGTCTGCGGGGACCACCGGGCCACCGGCTCGGTGCAGGGCGCGCTGGCCTCCGGGAGCAGGGCGGCACGCGAGGTGCTGGCCGACCGTGCTGCGGCACGGACCCCCGGGACGTGACCGGACGCTTTCCGGGGCGCGTGGACGACGCCGTCGTCGTGGGCGGTGGCGCCGCCGGACTCTGCCTGGCCGACCGGCTCGTCAGGGCCGGTACGGCGGTGACGCTGGTCGAGGCCCCCGAAGGGCCGCTGCGCCCGGCGGAGCGCACCTGGTGCTACTGGGAGGCGGGCGCGGGCGATTTCGAGGACGCCGTCGTCGCCTCCTGGGAGCGGCTGCGGGTGCGGGAGCCCGGCGGCGGTGCCATCGAGTCGGACCCCGCGCCCCTGCGTTACCGCATGGTGCGCTCCGGCCCCTTCGAACGGCTGGTCCACTCCCGTCTGGCGGCGTGCCCGGTGGCCCGTGTCGTACGTGCCACCGCACACGAGGTGCGCGACGCACCGTACGGCGCCGAGGTGCGCTGCACGACGGCCGACGGCGGATCGCTCACCCTGCACGGCAGGTACGTCTTCGACTCGCGGCCCGTGCGAGGTACACCGCCGCACCGCACGCTGCTGCTCCAGCACTTCCGGGGCTGGTTCGTGCGTACCGCCCTCCCCCGCTTCGACCCAGGCGTGGCGGACCTCATGGACTTCCGGGTCCCGCAGCCCCGCCACGGTCTCGCGTTCGGCTACGTGCTGCCGCTCGCACCGGACCTGGCGCTGGTGGAGTACACCGAGTTCTCCCGTGCCACGCTCACGACTGCCGCGTACGAGGCGGCCCTGCGGCAGTACACGGGGGACGTCCTGCGACTCGGCCGGTTCGCCGTGGAGTCGGCCGAGCAGGGCGTCATCCCCATGACGGACGCGCGCTTCCCCCGCCGGACCGGCCGCACCGTCTTCCGTATCGGGGCCGCCGGGGGCGCCACCCGTCCGGCGACCGGCTACACCTTCGCGGCCGTGCAGCGCCAGAGCCGCGCCATCGCCACCGCCCTGGACAGCGGGTCCCCGGCCGTGCCGCCACCGCACGGCCGCAGGGCACTCGCCATGGACGCCGTGCTGCTCCGGGCCCTCGACACCGGGCGCGTGGATGGGCCGCGTTTCTTCACCGACCTCTTCCGCCGCATCCCCATGGAGCGGCTGCTGCGCTTCCTGGACGGCGGGAGCACGCCGTGGGAGGAGTTCGGGATCGGTCTGCGCACGCCCGTGGGCCCGATGCTCCGCACCGCGGCCGAACTCCCCTTCCTCACCCGCCGGGCCACCGGCCGATCCGAAGAGAGCCCCCGATGACCCTCCTGCGGGACCATGATCTGGCACAGGCCTTCGATCACGCGTCGCACACGTACGACCGGCTCACCGCGCTCAATCCGGGCTACCGCTCCGACCTCCTCCGCTCGGCGCAGCGGCTCCGGCTGCCGCGCGGCGGAAGGGGACAGCGGGTGCTCGATCTCGGCTGCGGGACGGGCGCCTCCACACGGGCTCTGCTTCGGGCGGCACCGTACGCCGCGATCACGGCGGTCGACGCCTCCGCGGGCATGCTGGAGCGGGCGCGTGCGAAGCGCTGGCCCCAGAACGTCCGCTTCGTGCACCGGTCCGCGGCGGACCTCACCATCACCGACGACGAGGGCTCGTACGACGCCGTCTTCGCCGCCTATCTCTTCCGCAACGTGGCCGAACCCGGTGCGGTCCTCGATGCCGTGCGCGCACTCCTGCGTCCCGGTGGCCGTCTGCTGGTCCATGAGTACAGCCTCAGCGGCTCGCCCGTGCACCGGGCCGTGTGGAACGCGGTCTGCCGTGGTGTCATCGTCCCGGCGGGCACGCTGACCGGCGACCGTGCGCTGTACCACCATCTGTGGCGCAGCGTCCTGGCGTTCGACACGGCGCCCGTCTTCGAGCGACGGATCGCCAGGGCCGGATTCCCCTTCGTGCGGACCGTGCCCGTCGGCGGCTGGCAGACCGGGATCGCCCATGTGTTCCTGGCCCGGAGCGGTGTGGACGGCGTACGGACCGAGGCGTCATGAGCGCCCGCGGACGCCGCCCCGATCCCGCCCGGCACGGAAGGGACCGCCGGGCGGAGGTGCTCCTGCCGGAACCCGGGCGCGAGCGCTTCACCGGCGACGCGCCGTCGGCGGCGGTGATCGGCGGCGGCATCGCCGGGCTCGCGGCGGCGACCGCGCTCGCCGAACGCGGTGTCCGGGTGACTCTCTACGAACAGGGCGAGGCGCTCGGCGGCCGTCTCGCCGGGTGGCCGGTCCGCCTGGCCGACGGCTCCGGGGTGACGATGAGCCGCGGCTTCCACGCGTTCTTCCGGCAGTACTACAACCTGCGCGGGTTGCTGCGCCGTTCGGATCCCGGGCTGGCGGCGCTCACCCCGTTGCCGGACTATCCCCTGCGGCACCGCGACGGGATGTCGGACAGTTTCGCCCGCGTGCCGAGGACTCCGCCGTGGAGCGCGCTCGGATTCGTGGCGCTCAGCCCTGCTTTCGGCTGGCGCGACCTCGCGGCGATGAATCCCCGCGAGGCCCTGCCGCTCCTCGACGTGCGGGTCCCCGAGGTGTACGAACGCTTCGACGGTCTCAGCGCCGAGGCCTTCCTGCACCGGATCAACTTCCCCGAAGCGGCCCATCACCTGGCCTTCGAGGTGTTCTCCCGCAGCTTCTTCACCGACCCGCGCGAACTGTCCGCGGCAGAACTGCTGCTGATGTTCCACATCTACTTCCTCGGGTCGTCCGAGGGGCTTCTCTTCGACGTGCCGCGCGAGCCCTTCCCCCAGGCGCTGTGGGAGCCACTGGGACGCCGTCTGCGGCAGCTCGGCGCCGAGGTGCGCACCGGCACCCCGGTGCACCGCGTCCGGCCTACCGCCGGCGGGGACCTGACCGTGGAGACCGAGGGGGCGGCCGACCGGCACCAGGCCGTGGTCCTCGCCCTGGACACGCGTGGCCTGCGCCATGTGGTGGGCGCGTCGGAGCAGTTGGGGGACGCGCCCTGGCGGGCGGACATCGCGTCCCTGCGCACGGCGCCGCCGTTCCTGGTGTCCCGGCTGTGGCTCGACCGGCCCGTGCACGCGGACCGTGCGGGGTTCCTCGGCACCAGCGGCTTCGACGGGCTCGACAACGTCAGCGTCCTCGACCGCTGGGAGGGCGAGTCGGCCCGCTGGGCGGCGCGGACGGGAGGTTCCGTGGTCGAGCTCCACGCGTACGCCGTCGACGAGGGCGCCGAGCCGAAGGAGGTCCAGCGCCGGATGCTGGACCGGCTGCACGAGGTCTATCCCGAGACGGCGGACGCCGGGATCGTCGACGTCCGCCATGAATGGCGCGCCGACTGCCCGGTCTTCCCCGTGGGCGGTTACGGCCGGCGGCCTGCCGTACGTACGCCGCACCCCCGCGTCACGCTGGCGGGCGACCTGGTCCGCACCGGCCTTCCCGTCGCCCTGATGGAGCGGGCCGCGACCTCGGGTTTCCTGGCCGCCAACGCGCTCCTCGCCGGCTGGGGTGTCCGGGGGCAGGTGCTCTGGACCGTCCCGCGCGCCGGGCGCTCACGGGCCCTGCGCGCGCTCGCCGGCCTGGCCGCGCGGCGGTGACGGTCAGCCGGGGAAGCGCCCGGTGCTCCGCAGCGACCAGCGGCGCTCGGCGTACGCCAGGTCGTCCCGCCAGAGCCGGCCGGCGGTCCGGCGCATCAGAGGGCGCAGGGCGGGCGCGGCGGCGCGTGCCAGGGCGAATCCCCGTCGGCCGGACGCGGCTACGACCGCCTCGACGACCGCCGTCCGCGGTTCCGCGGCGCCGGGTGCGGTGAGCGGCGTGGCATGGGTCTCCACCACCGACCCGGCGCCCTCCCCGTCGGTGATGTGCATGACCACCGTGCGTGGTCCGGGCGCGGTGAACACCGCCCGCACCGGCACCACCAGCCGGCCGGCGACCTTGAACGACACGTCGACGGCGAATCCGTCGCCCCCGCCGTCCTCGGGGGTGCCTGCCACCTTCAGGTCGACGAACGCGTACGGGTGGAACCAGGAACCGTGCCAGGGGTCGAGCCGGTTGGCGACCACGTCCTCGGGCTCGCACCGGCCCACCGCCGTGAACACCGCGTCCACCGCGTCCATCGGTTCCGGCCTCGGTGGCACGACCGGGCGGTCCAGCGGGGGCTCGCCCCCGGCCCGGTCCAGCCGCACCCAGACCAGAACCCCGTCGTCGTACACCGGGTACGGCTCCCACCCGGCGAACGGCCCGCCGTCCAGGGCCAGGCCGTGCCACCGGCACAGGAGCGTCCCGCACACCACGCGGCTGTCGCGCAGCGGGGCCCCCAGGTGCGGGCACTCCCCCGGGCCGCCGCGCAGCGCCCCGTCCTCTGCTCGCCACAGGACGACTTCCAGCCCGGCGATCGTCCTGCCGTACGGGCGGTCCCGCGCCCCGATCGCCCGGGAGGCCCCGGCGGCGTACCAGTTGCCCGACGGGCGGGCGGCCGCCCGTTCCAGTGCCTCGGCGATCACGGCGGGCTTCGCCTCGCGCCAGGTCGGGGCCTGCCGCTCCCAGCGGGGCGCGCGGCCCACCCGCAGCGGTGAAGTCCAGGACCTGCTGCTCCGCGGGGTGTTCATCGCGGGGATCCCTCCGCCCCGGCGACCGTGTCCGGCAGCGGGGCGGGCGGGCGGTTACGCATCCGCGCCCCGAGGATGCGTACGAGTCCGGCCGCCGCGGTGGCGGCCCGCCGCCGGCGTGGCACCACGGCCCGACGGTGCGTCACCCGGTAGTCGTCGGCGACGATCGCGTCCAGGATCCCCCTGTACAGGACGAAGGCCGTACGGATGCAGGGTCGCGCCCGCGGCTCCAGCATGGCGATGCCCGGTTCCGCTTCCCGGTACACGGACCGGATCAGCCTGTCGGCTTCGGCGAAGGCGGCCCGGAGGCGCGGGTCGTGCCGCCCGGTGCGGCGGCTCCACTCCAGGAGGGGACGGTCCACGCCGTGGGCGGCGAGCAGGTCCGCCGGCAGGTAGACACGCCCGCGGTCCAGGTCCTCGCCCACGTCCCGCAGGAAGTTGGTCAGCTGGAAGGCCACGCCGAGGGCCGCGGCGTGCGGAGCGGCTTCCTCACGGGCCACCACCGTGCCGAGCACGGGCAGCATCTGGAGGCCGATCACCCCTGCCGAACCGTGTGTGTAGGTGCACAGGTCGGCGTACGTCGGATAGTCGGTGACCGTCAGGTCGCTGCGCATGGACACCAGGAAGTCGGCGAACAGGCCGTGGTCGATGGCGTAGCGGCGTGCGGTGTCCGCCACGGCCCTGACCACGGGCTCCTCCCCGCCCCCTGTACGCAGCCCATGGGCCAGGTCGCTCTCCAGCAGACGCAGCAGGCGGTCGCGTTCGGCGGCGGGCTGCCGGCGGTCCAGGTCGTCCACGATGTCGTCGGCCCACCGGGCGAAACCGTACAACGCGTGTACGGCGCTGCGGCGTTCGATCGGCAGCAGCCGGGTGGCGAGGAAGTACGTCCGGCCGTGCTGCGCGTTCAGCCGCCGGCACCTGGCGTACGCGGCGCGCAGGTCCGGCCCGGTGATCCCGGCGGCGTCCAGTTCACGGTGGTTCATCGGCTCTGCCCTTCGAGGACGGGGGGTCGACGGTGCGCGCTCTTCGCGGAGCGGAGGCCGGTGATGCGGGCCGCGGCGAGCTTGCCGCTGACGAGTACGGTCGGCACGCCCACCCCGGGTGTGGTCCCGCACCCGGCGAGGACGACGTTGTCGTAGCCGCGTACGAGGTTGCGTGGCCGGAAGGGGCCGGTCTGCGCGAAGGTGTGGGAGACGGAGAACGGGGTACCCGCCGCGTGGCCCTGGGCGGTCCAGTCCACTGGGGTGATCAGCAGCTCCCGGTCCACGGACGCCTCGAAGCCGTCGAGTCCCCGGCGCTCCAGCTCCGCCAGCAGGGCGTCCCGGTAGCGCGGTCCGAGGTCACGCCAGGCCCCCGCCGACGGGCCGGTCGTGGTGTTGGGACACGGGGCCAGGACGTAGTGCAGGTGTCTGCCCTCCGGCGCCAGGGACGGGTCGTGCGTCGTCGGACGTGTGATCAGCAGCGACGGATCGCTCATCACCCTTCCTGACCTGGTGAGTTCGTCGAACGTGCGCTCCCAGGCGGTGCCGAAGGAGAGCGTGTGGTGCGCCAGTTCGGGCCAGGTGCGGTCCGTGCCGGCGTGCAGGACCACGGCCGACGGCGCGTGACGCAGCGGCACGGGGCGCCGGGGAGCGCCGCCCAGGAGCCTGTGGGCGACGGGGAGATCCGGTGTCAGGACGACCGCGTCGCAGGTGATCCGCTCGCCCGAGGCCAGCCGGACGGCCCGTACCCGCCCGGCTGCGCGCTCCAGCCCGGTCACCTCGGCCGACCAGCGGAACTCTCCTCCCGCGTCGGCGGCCGCGTCCGCCATCGCCCGGGGCAGTGCGTACATGCCGCCCTTGGGGAACCAGACGCCCGCGACCGTGTCCATGTAGGCGATGACGGCGTAGGCGGCGAGCGCACGGGCCGGGGCGACTCCCGCGTACAGCGCCTGGAAGGAGAACACCCGGCGCAGCCGTGGGTCCGAGAGGAATCTGCCGATCTGCGGGTCGAGCCGGCCGAAGCCGCCCAGTGCCGCCAGCCGGGCGAGGTCCGGATGCAGGAGCTGGAGGGGCGAGTCGAAGTTCGTGTCGATGAAGCGGTGCATCTGCGCCCGGTACATCCGCTCCAGCCAGCGGCGCAGTTTGCGATACCCGGCGGCCTCCGCTCCCCCCGCGAAGCGACGGACCTCCGCCTCCATGGCGTCGCCGTCCGTATGGACGTCCAGCCGGCTGCCGTCCGCGAAGCGGGCCCGGTAGGCCGGGTGCAGCGGAATCAGCTCCACGCGTCGGTGGAGGCTGTCCCCGACGGCGGCGAAGGCCTCGTCGGCCAGGTGCGGCATGGTCAGAACCGTCGGCCCGGTGTCGATCCGGTATCCGCCGATTTCCACCCGTCCCGCGCGGCCCCCGGGCCCGGAGCCCTGTTCGACGACGGTCACCCGGCGTCCAGCGCCGAGCAGGTGAAGGGCGGCGGCGAGGCCGGACAGGCCGGCGCCCACCACCACCACATGGTCCGTGGGGCCGGACACGGTCCTCATGCGCCCTCCCCGTCGCGGGTGGTGCCGACGGCCCTGGCCAGCAGTGCGGCGAACTCCTGCCGGGCACCGGCGTCCGCCCCCGCGGCCGCGAAGTGCCGCAGGCTCGACGCCGAGAGCTCGGCGATCTCCTCCTCCACCACCGCCCGGGCACCGGTACGTTCCAGAGCGGCGCGCATCCGGTCGACCGCTCCTCCGCCGCCGCCTTCCGGACCGAGCACGGCCAGGGCCTCGGAGTCGCCGGACCCGGCGGCGAGCCGTAGGGCGATCGCGAGGAGGCAGGTGAGTTTGCGCGCCCGCAGGTCCTCCTCCGAGGACTTTCCCGTGACGGCGGGGTCCCCGAAGGCGCCCAGCAGGTCGTCACGCAGCTGGAAGGCGAGTCCCGCGCACCGTCCGGCGGACCGCAGTCCGTCCACGACACGGGCGTCCGCACCCGCCAGGGCGGCGCCCAGCGCGAGAGGCCGCTCCACGGTGTAGAGGGCGCTCTTGAGCGTCGCGATGTTCCTGGCCAGGCCGAGGTCGGAGGAGCCGGTCGCCTGGGCCCGCATGTCCAGATACTGCCCGGCGACCATTTCGCCGCGCATCGCCTGCCACTCCTGGTGCAGCTGCTCGCCGTACGGGGAGGCCAGGGCGGTCTCGGTGAACAGATCGTCGGCCCACGCCAGCGCCAGGTCGCCCGCGAGCACCGCGGCGGTCGCCGAGTAGGACGCGGCGGATCCGCGCATGCGGCTCGTCCGGTGCATGTCCGCGAAGTCCGCGTGCACCGCGGGGGCGCCCCGGCGTACCGGTGATTCGTCCATGACGTCGTCGTGGACCAGCGCGCAGGCCTGAAGCAGTTCCAGGGCGGCGCCGATACGCAGTGTCGTCCCGGGGTCGCCGGTGCCTCCGGCGGCCAGCCATCCGCACCGGACGAAGGCTGTCCGCAGCCGTTTGCCGCCGTTCAGGACGAACGCGGCGACCCGGGAGGCCACCTCCTCGGCGAACACGGTGTCCAAGCGCCGCGCCTCCCGGAGCCTGGTCTCCAGATGCTCCGCGAGGACGGCGTCGACGGCCGCGGCCGCCTCGTCCGCCGGGTGCGGGAGACCGCCCGGGCGGAGGTATCCGCCGAGGTCGGGGCGGGGGCCGGTGCCTCCGCCGGTGCCCGCCGGCGTCGCCCGTGGACCGAGCATGGACAGCCCCTTTCGCTCGGTTGTCCGCTTCCGCGTCCACCGCTGGTTCCGGCCGCGAGGACCGCGGATGCCCCTATGCCTGCCCGTCGCCCGGCCTGTTCGGAGCGGACTTCACCCGGACGGCGGGCGGAACAACGGCACCTGAGGGGACTTCCGGGCGCGTCGGAGAGGCACGGCTCCCCCGGAATCGGGCACGTCGGAGAGGCACCGCGCCCCCGCGTCCGGGCACGTACGGAGAGGTCAGCCGTTGTCCGACACCCAGGACGTGCGGTCCTCGTGGGGGTGGACCCTTATCCGGGGACCGGCCTTCCGCAGCGCGTTCTCCAGCAGCTGTACGTCGTTCGCCGGCGGGTTGAACGCCGCCCGCGTGCGGTAGACCGTGCGGCCGGCCCGGAGCTCCAGGACCTTGCTGCCGCCGCTGTCCACGGACCGGTATCCCACGGTGAGCGGCCGCAGGTCCGTCACATCGTCGAGGGGGCGGGTGGTCCGCGCGCCGTTGCGTCTGCGCAGCACCACCAGCGCGGGTGGGCCGGGAACGATGTCCACGGCCACGAGGGAGCGGCGGTCCCGTATCCAGGGCGGCAGCAGGAGGCTCCCCCAGAAGAGTCCGAACACGCCCCCGAGGATCAGTCCGGCCACGGGTTCGGCCACGCAGACCGCGCCCACGGACAGGACGTGCGCGAGCGTCACGACGATGCCGGAGCTCCGGTCGCCCCGCTCCGGACCGTCGTACCGGAACATCTCCCAGTGAAAGACATCGGCTCTCGCGTCCTCGGTCACGGCTCCAGCATGGCGGCCCGGGGCCGCAGCCGGAAGGGAGCGTGTCCGCCTCACTGCCGGGGGACACCGCGCACGGGGTGCTTGCTCATGATGGAGACCCGGTTGAAGGCGTTGATGGTGACGGCCACCCAGATCACCGCGGCCGTCTCGTCGTCGGACAGGGTGAGGCGTGCCATGGCGTAGGCGTCCTCCTGCAGGGCGGCGTCGGCGGGGTGTGTGGTCGCCTCGGCCAGGGCGAGGGCCGCGCGCTCCTGCGCCGTGAACACCTCGGTGTCACGCCAGGCGGCGAGCACTCCCAGCCGCTGGGTGGTCTCGCCCGCACGCAGCGCGGCCCGGGTGTGGACGTCCAGGCAGTACGCGCAGCCGTTGATCTGTGAGACCCGGAGGTTGACCAGTTCGACCAGGGTGCGGTGGAGCCCCGCCTCCTGGGCGACCGTGCGCACCGCTTCGGCCGTGGCGGTGAGAGCCTTGTAGGCCTCGGGGCTCTGCTTGTCCACGTAGACCCGCTTCTTCGTACGCTCCGCCTCGGTACCGTTCATTCCTGGACTCCTCACCGGGACGCTCCCGTCCCCTCGCCGTGCCGTGCGCCCCGAGTGCGCGACGGCTTATGATCAAGCATGATTGTTGAACATGCAAACACTCATGGAGCGTCCGGGGGTCCTCGATGAGCGGCACCGGCACGGACCGGGTCACGCAGTCCCCGGGCATGGACGGCCGGGGCACAGCGCCCCGCCCGGGCGTGGAGGTGCTGACGGCGCGGGACGTGCCGCTGGGCGGTCCGAGGGCGATGACGGTACGGCGCACGCTGCCGCAGAGGGCCCGCACGCTCATCGGGGCCTGGTGCTTCATCGACCACTACGGCCCCGACGACGTCGCCGTGACGGGCGGGATGGATGTGGCCCCGCACCCGCACATCGGTCTGCAGACCGTCAGCTGGCTGTTCAGCGGCGAGATCGAGCACCGCGACAGCCTGGGCAGCCACGCCTTCGTACGCCCCGGGGAGCTGAACCTGATGACCGGTGGCCGGGGAATCAGCCACACGGAGGTCTCCACCCCCACCACCACGGTCCTGCACGGTGTCCAGCTGTGGGTGGCGCTTCCCGAGGAGCACCGGAACACCGGGCGCGACTTCCGGCACCATGTGCCGGACCCGGTCCGCCGGGACGGCGCCGAGATCAGGGTGTTCCTCGGCTCCCTCGCCGGAGACACCTCCCCGGTCCCGGCCTTCACCCCCTTGCTCGGCGCCGAGATCGTCCTCGAACCGAACGCGACGGTGGTCCTGGACACGGACACGGCCTTCGAGCACGGCCTTCTCGTCGACCAGGGGAGCATCCGTCTGGACGGAACGCTGCTGCGAGCGGCCGAGCTGGGCTACCTCGGCCCGGGGAACGGCGAAGTCACCCTGGTCAACGAGACGGACACCCCCGCCCGGGCGGTGCTCGTGGGCGGAACGCCGTTCGACGAGAAGATCGTCATGTGGTGGAATTTCGTGGGCCGCAGTCATGACGACATCGTCGAGGCGCGCGCGGAGTGGGAGGCCGGCTCCGACCGTTTCGGCCACGTCGACGGCTACCCCGGCGCCCGCATCCCCGCCCCGGCTCTTCCCAACGCCACCATCGCACCGCGTGGCAACCCGACACACCCGAAAGAGAGCACCCGATGACCCAGGCCGCCGCCCCCGTCGTCCGCAACGTCGACGCCAGGCACCGCTACGAGATCCTGGTCGACGACGCGAGCGCGGGGTTCACCGCCTACCGCGACCGCGAAGCGCAGCGCGTCTTCTTCCACACCGAGATCGACGACGCCTTCGCGGGCCGGGGACTGGCCTCCGTCCTCGTGCGGGAGGCGCTCAGCCACGTACGGGACACGGGCAAGCGGATCGTGCCGGTCTGCCCGTACGTGGCCAAGTTCCTCAAGAAGAACGAGGAGTTCTCCGACATCACCGACCCGGTCACGCCGGAGATCCTGCAGTGGCTGGAGACCGCCCTGGCTCGCTGAGCACCCGCGCCATCACCCGCCTGCCCGACGGCGCCGGGTGGTGGCGCCCCGTCAGGCCGGCCGCAGCTCGAACCAGTCGAAGGCGAGGGTGCCCCGGGTCGCGTACATGCCGATGACCCGGCCGGTGAATCCGCCCGCGACCTCGGTGGTGAGGTAGCGGCCGTCGAGTTCGGCGAGGATCTCGAAGGTCCCGTCGTCGGTCTCGTATCCAAGGCGGAGGGTGTCGGGGCCTCCGACGCGGAGGCCTGCGTCGGCATCGGAGTCCTCCGGTCGGACCGTGACGGTGGGCGGCAGGACTCCCGTGGTGGTCACGTCGACGCGCAGCGTCAGGGGCCCGACGGGCACGGCCCGTTCGGCGACCGTCCCGCGCAGCGGGCCGATGCGGGCGACCGCACGGACCACGCCGTCCTCCGCCTCCACCTGGTAGTGATGGGCCTCGTCGAGCCGCACGGCGAGGCCTCCCCGGCCTCCTTCGCCGATGTCGACCCGCGTCCGCGCCTCGCAGTCGGGGTCGCGCTGGCGCCGCCCCACGAACGACGCGCCGGGCTTGTCCATGGCATCCGCCCGGGCGTGCAGCACCAGGTGGCCCGGCCGCTCGTCGAGGCGTACGTCGGCCGGATCGCGGCGTCTCAGCGTCACCCAGCAGGGTGCCGGCACCAGGGAGTCGAAGTCGTCGCGGTGCGGCTCGGCGGGCCAGGGGTGCTGATCCAGCCCCGGCGCCTCCGCGCGGAGTTCCAGTGGCCCCGGCAGTGGCCACTCGTCCTCCCACCGCACCGGTGCCAGGAACGTCTCCCGTCCCATGCCGTGGTACCCCGGCGTGTCCCCGCGCGGCCGGGTGCCCAGCAGCACCATCCACCAGGTGGAGTCGTGCGCCTGCACCAGATCGCCGTGGCCGGTGTTCTGCACCGGGTGTCCGGTACTGCGGTGGGAGAGGACGGGATTGTCCGGGTGCGGTTCGAAGGGCCCCGGCAGCGTGCGGGCCCTGGCGACGGACATCGCGTGCCCGCGTTCCGTTCCGCCCTCCGACAGCAGCAGGTACCACCAGTCGCCGATCCTGTAGAGGTGCGGGCCCTCGGGATACTGGAGCCCGCTCCCCGACCACATCTCCACCGGCTCGCCGAGCAGTTCGCCCGTCTCCGGGTCGATACGCACCCCTCGGATCCCGCCGTCGGAGTACACGCACCAGCAGTCCCCCTCCTCGTCCCACGCCAGATCGGGGTCGATGCCGGGTATGCCGACCCGCACCGGGTCCGACCACGGGCCTGCGGGGTCCTCGGCGGTCACCAGGACGTTGCCGGCACCGGCCACCACCGTCGTGATCATCCATAAACGGCCTTCGTGGTGCCGCAGCGTGGGGGCGTAGACCCCGCACGACGACGGAGCCGTGTCGGGGAGGGCCAGCTGCGACGGACGGTCCAGGGCATGCCCGATCAGCCGCCAGTGCACCAGGTCCCGGCTGTGCCACAGCGGCACACCGGGTACGTACTCGAAGCTGGACGTCGCCACGTAGTAGTCCTCGCCCACGCGGCAGATGCTCGGATCCGGGCTGAAGCCGGGTATCACGGGATTGTCGAAGAGCACCACGGGCTGTCCTCAGGCTCGGGCCAGGACGGCGTCCCAAGGCCATGATCGTCGAAACGCTTCGAAGATGGCAGTCCGGTGCGGGAGTGTCAATAGACTCGTCGGAAATGCGTTCCGCATGCGGGGATTTCGAGGGAACGGAGTTCCACGGAGAGAGCGTTGGACGCGTTCCACCCCTCCCCCGAGAGGATTGATCGAAGCGCTTCGACGAAATCCGTGTGCGTAGGCGCCGGCGCCATGACCAGACTGCGGGCATGGATAAAGAAGACGCCGAACCCGCGACCGCGACGTCGTCGGCGCGGTGGAACCGGCTTCTCGGGTTCCCGGCCGATGCCCGCCTTCTGATCGTCAACTGCGACGACTTCGGCATGTGTCCCTCGGTCAACGCGGGGGTGATCGAGTCGATCGAGGAGGGAATCGCCGGCTCGTGCAGCCTCATGACCGTGTGTCCGGCGGCGCCGGACGCGATGCGGCTGCTCCGGCGAAGACCGGGGATTGCGTTCGGGATCCACCTCACCATGGTGTGCGAGACGCCCCACCGCCCTTGGGGTCCCCTGACCGCGAGGGAGAAGGTTCCCTCCCTGCTCGACCCGGCGGGCGACTTCTTCGAGCCGACAGCCGCGGGGCGGACCGCCCTGCTCGGCCGCGCCCGGCCCGACGAGGTCGAGACCGAGTTCCGCGCGCAGATCGACGCCGTCGCCGACGCGGACCTCACACCGACCCACCTGGACTTCCACTGCCTGGCCGACGGAGGCCGCGACGACATCCTCGACCTGACCGTGGGGCTGGCCGCGGAGTACGGTCTCGCCGTCCGCGTCTGGCTGGAGCCGGGGCTGCGGGCCGTGCGGCGAAGAGGACTGCCCGTGATCGACCATGCCTTCCTGGACAGCTTCTCCCTCCCGGTCGAGGGCAAGGCGGCCCGTTACGGCCGGCTGCTCCGCGACCTGCCGGCCGGGCTCAGCGAATGGGCCGTCCACCCCGGTCTCTCCGGCGGGGAGCCGCGGGGCGGCGACGGCGACCGCCATGTGCGGCTTACGGACCATGAGTTCCTCACGTCGCCGGAGGCCCGGGAAGCCGTCGCCCGGGAGGGGGTCACCGTGATCGACTACCGGGCCGTCCAGCGTGTGTGGGCCGGGATCACGGGGCCTGTGTGAGCCGGCGTCGGCGCCATCCGCATCCTGGACCTGGCGCACCACGTCCTCGCACGGCCCCGTAGGCTGGTGGATGCAGCTGGTTCGCCCCCGTCCGCCAGGCGGGACGCGTCGCAAGAGGGAACCCGGTGGAATTCCGGGACTGCCCCGCAGCGGTGAGCGGGAACGACCGCCGTCATACGCACTGGGTCCGACGTACCGGACCTGGGAAGCGACGGCCATTAGGTGTCCTCACGCAGGACGTGCCCGCGAGTCCGAAGACCTGCCATCTGCCCGCGCACGAACGGACGTGCGCGGACATCCCGGTGACCTCGAGGGCGGGTCGGCGTACATACCGGTCGGATCACCGCGTCACTCGACACGGTCCCGTCCGTCACGTCGCCCCTTCGCGCCCTCGCTCCCCGGCAAGCGCCTGGTCGCCGGGATCGTCAACGGGCGCAACATCTGGATCAACGACCTGGAGCAGTCGCTCTCCGTCCTGGGGACCCTGCTCGGACTGGCCGGACGGATCGACGTGGCGTCCTCCTGCTCCCTGCTGCACGTCCCTCTCGACACGGCGGCCGAACGGGACATCGAGCCTCAGGTCCTGCGCTGGCTGGCCTTCGCCCGGCAGAAGACCGCCGAGGTGGTCACCCTCGCCAGGGGCTGAACCGGGGCACCGGAGCGATCGCCGCCGAACTGGCCGCGAACCGGGCCGACCTGACCTCCCGCGCGCACTCCCCCGTCACCCGGGACCCGGCCGTCCGCGCCCGGGCAGCCGCGGTGAACGATTCCGACGCCCACCGCTCCCAGCCGTACGCGGAACGGGCGGCGGCACAGCGCGCGCACCTCGGCCTGCCCCTGCTGCCGACGACCACCATCGGTTCGTTTCCGCAGACCGCCGAAGTGCGCGGCGCGCGAGCCGCTCTGCGGACCGGGCGCATCGGCACGGCCGCGTACGAGGAGCGCATCAAGGCGGAGATCCAGGAGGTGATCTCCTTCCAGGAGAAGACCGGCCTGGACGTCCTGGTGCACGGTGAGGCCGAGCGCAACGACATGGTCCAGTACTTCGCGGAGCGGTTGACCGGCTACCTCGCGACCGAGCACGGCTGGGTCCAGTCCTACGGCACCCGCTACGTCCGTCCGCCGGTCCTGGCCGGCGACATCTCCCGCCCCGGGCCGATGACGGTGGGCTGGACGGCATACGCCCAGTCCCTCACCGGCCGTCCGGTCAAGGGCATGCTCACCGGACCGGTCACCATGCTCGCCTGGTCCTTCGTCCGCGACGACCAGCCCCTCGGCGACACCGCCCGGCAGGTCGCCCTCGCCCTGCGCGACGAGGTGAACGACCTGGAGTCCGCGGGGACTTCGGTCATCCAGGTGGACGAGCCCGCACTGCGCGAGACGCTGCCGCCGCGCGCCGCAGACCACCAGGCCTATCTCGGCTGGGCGACCGAGTCGTTCCGGCTCACCACCAGCGGGGACGGCCGGACACCCAGATCCACACCCACATGTGCTACGCCGAGTTCGGCGACATCGTCCAGGCCATCGACGATCTCGACGCCGACGTGATCAGCCTGGAGGCGGCCCGCTCCCACATGCAGGTCGCCCACGAGCTGGCGGAGCACGGATATCCGCGGGAGGCGGGACCCGGCGTGTACGACATCCACTCGCCCCGCGTGCCGAGCGCCGAGGAGGCCACCGAGCTGCTGCGCACCGGCCTCAGGGCGATCCCCGCCGAACGGCTGTGGGTCAACCCGGACTGCGGGCTCAAGACCCGTGGCTGGCCGGAGACCCGGGCGTCGCTGGAGAACCTCGTGGCCGCGGCGCGCACGGTACGGGGCGAGCTCCCGGCGTCCTGACAACCGGAACCGGCCGGGGCGCTGGATGCGCCCCGGCCGGTCCGTCTGCGGACAGGTGTTGCTCAGCGGCTCACTTGAGGGCGGGCGGTGCCGCGTCCGCCGAGGTGCCCCACCGGGAGGGCTCCGTACCGACCTCGAAGGACAGGTCACGCGTGTCGCGGATGTCCTCGGTGGTCAGGTACGTCTTCCCGTACGCGGCGCCGTCCGTCCGCGCCGACTGGATGTAGCGCGCCGAGTCGGAGGTGCCCGGAGCCTTCACCGTCAGCCGGCCCTTGGGGTAGTAGCGCCGGTCGAGGGTCAGGTCCACGCGCTCGAAGACGGGGGTCGACAGGCCCCAGGTGTCGGTGCCCGGCTGGACCGGGAAGATCCCGATCGAGGACAGGACGTTCCACGCGGACATCGTCCCCAGGTCGTCGTTCCCGGTCATGCCGGTCGGGGTGTCCGTGAAGAGCGTGAGCGCGGCGTGCACCACGTCGGTCGTCTTCCAGGGCTGCCCCGTGGAGAGGTAGGTGTAGGGGGCGATCAGGTCGGGCTCGTTCTGCGGGTTGTACTTGTCCGCGTTGTAGTAGTCGTAAGGCCCGTTCACCCACACCTCGCGGGCGGTCTTCGCCGGGTCCTGCAGCAGCTGCTCGTACGCGAAGAACGAGTCGAGCCGCTCGTTGGCCGACTCGGTGCCGCCGATCAGGGAGACCATGCCGGGCAGGTCCTGCGGGACGAGCCACTGGTACTGCCAGGACGTGCCCTCGTGGAAGCCCTCGCTCTGCGCCGGGTCGGCGGGGCCGGTGAACGCGCCGTCCGCGTCCCGGGCGCGGAAGAAGCCGGTCGAACTGTCGAAGATCTTCCGGTAGTTCTGCGCCCGCTCCGCATAGCGCGCGGCGTCGTCGTCGTGACCGAGTTCCTTCGCCATCTGCCCGAGCATCGCGTCGGACAGCGCGTACTCCAGGGTCGCGGAGGCACCGTGGTCGTAGTCGGAGTCGCCCGGCTTCACATGGGCCCGGCCCTTGATGTACGGCGCGAAGCCGTCGGCGAGGTACTCCTTGTTGGCCTCGCGGCCCACGGGGGCGGACTCGGCGGGCGGCACACCGTCGGCGTTTTTCTTCAGCGCGCGGTAAGCCTGTTCCTCGTATCCCTTGAGCAGGCCCTGCTGGTAGGCGTTGGTCAGGAACGGCGTGACGGGGTCGCCGGTCATGATGTTCGTCTCGACCGTGCCGTAGCCCCACTTGGGCAGCCAGCCGCTGTCCTCGTCGATCTTGATGACGGAGATGGCCATGTCGCGGGACTCGTGCGGAGCGAGCAGCGAGAGGAGCTGGGCCTGGGTGCGGTAGGTGTCCCAGAGCGACCAGTTCTGGTAGTAGGTGAACCCCTTGGCGCGGTGGATCTTCTGGTCCCAGCCCGTGTAGCGGCCGTCGACGTCGCTGCCGATGTTCGGCGCGAGGAAGGAGCGGTAGAGGGACGAGTAGAAGGTCCGTCGCAGGGTCTCGCTGCCGCCCTTCGCCCGGACGTCGTCGAGGCGGTCCTCCCAGGCGGCCTGGGCCGAGCGTGCGACGCGGTCGTACGAACGGCCACCTTCCGCGCGCAGGTTGAGGGCGGCTCCCTCGGCGTCCACGTACGAGATCGCGGTGGTCGCCTCGACGGTGCGGTCCTTCGAGGTGTCGAAGCGCACGAAGGCACCGTTGCGCTCGGCGGCCGCGGACGAGGACTTCGAGCCCTCGGTGACCTTGTCGCCCTTCCAGGTGCCGGAGGTGGTGAACGGCCGGTCGAAGCGGGTGATCGTGTACACGGTGTACGGCTTGGTGTCCTGGCAGAAGCCGCTGCCGGTGATGGCCGTGCGCACGGTGCGGTTGTCGAGGATCTCGACGTCGGTGCCCACGGTCTTGTGCAGCGACTGGCCCGCGTTGATGAGGACGTTGGCCTTGTCCGTGGCGGGGAAGGTGTAGCGCTGCACCCCGGTGCGCTCGGTGGCGCTCAGCTCGGCCTTGATGCCCGTCTTGAGACCGACCTCGTAGGTGCCGGGGCTCGCCTTCTCGTCGTCGTGGCTGAACTCCGCCGCGTAGGCGGCGTTGTCCGTCGACGTGATGTCACCGGTCGTCGGGAGCACCGGGAGGTCTCCGCCGAGGCCGCAGCCCACACCGGAGATGTGGACGGTGGAGAAGCCCCGGATGTGGGTCTCCGAGTAGTCGTATCCGGTGTTGTGCCCGGTGTCGGGCGAGAACTGCACCATGCCGAAGGGCACCGCGGCGCCGGGGTAGGTGTTGCCCTCGTTCTCGGTTCCGATGAACGGGTTGACGAGATCGGTGAGCCGGGCGCGCTCCGCGTGCCCCCCTCCGTCCGCCGCCGCGGGCGCGGCGACGGCGCCGCCGAGTAGGGCGGCCGTGGCGGCCGCCGTCCCCGCCCCGCGAATCCAGTGGGTCCATCTCATGGAATGAGCGCCTCTCGGAGGTAGACAACGTTGTCATGCGCACTGCGCGATCATTCTTGGCCCGCATGCGTGTACTCGTCAAGAGCTGCGGCAGGCGGGCGGATCAGGGCGCGTCCCCGCCCGGCTCCGCGTGCGGGAGAGTACGTCCGGCTTCAAGGTCGAGACAGGACGCAGAGCCCGTTGACGGGGCCTGCCCGTTTCACCCCGGAGGCAATGCCGTGAGCCCGCACCGCACCGCGACAGGGCTGACGTCGCACGCGCCGCGGAACGAGAGCGATCTGCTCCCTCGGTGGGCACGGTTCGCGCCGTTGGCCCTGGTGGCACTCGCACTGGCGATCGACCTGCCCACACCGGGAGCGTTCAGCGGGGACGTCTTCCTGATCCTGAGCTCCATGATCGCCGCCTGCGTGTACTCACTGCGGGCGGTGGTCGGGGTTGCCGTCCTGAACAGCGTGGCCGGGCTGGTGCTCCTGTTCGCGCGACACCTGCCGTCCGACGGCGATCACGCGGTCGTCGACTACGTCGCCATGGCGGTCCTCGCCTGGGCATCGGTGCCGCTGTGCCGGCTGCGGCTGTCCCTCCTGCGCCGGCTCATGGGAGCCCAGCGTGTGGCGGAGAGCGCCCAGCGCGCCGTTCTGCCACCCGTACGGGCGTGGTGGGGGGACACCTGGATCGCGGTGCGCTACGAGGCGGCGTCCGCCGCGGCCTCCGTGGGAGGCGACCTGTACGCGGCGGAGCACACCCCGTACGGCGTGCGCCTGCTCATCGGCGACGTACGCGGCAAAGGACTGAACGCCGTTCCCGGCGTCGCCGCCCTGGTGGGCAGCTTCCACGAAGCCGCGCACCACACCCCGACGCTGCCCGAGCTGGCCCGCCACCTGGACGAGGCGGTGTCCCGTCACACCAGGGAGACCGCCGCGGTCGGCGGTGAGAGCGACCTGAGCGGTGAGCACTTCATCACGGCCGCCATCGCACAGATCGCGGACGACGGCACGGAAGTGCGTCTCATCAGCCGAGGGCACTGCCCGGCCTTCCTGGTGAGCGGGGCCGACCTGCAGGTCTGGGAACCCGAGCATCCCGGCCTGCCCCTGGGGCTCGGCGAATTCGACACAGGCCCGTGGGCCGACGAGTCGCGCCCCTTCGGCCCTGGGAGTCTGCTCCTGCTGTGCACCGACGGGCTCCTGGAGGCGCGCGACGCCGACGGGCGCTTCTACACACCGGACAAGGTCCTGCGGGAGTCGTGGCGCCAAGGCCCGCCGACCGTGGTGGAAAGACTCGCCCAGTCGGTCCACGCCCATACGGACGGGGTCCTGAGAGACGACCTGGCACTGGTCGCCGTCACCCGTGCGGAGCACGCTCCGCACGGCCGGAACCGAAGCGCCGGCGCCGAGCCGCCCCCGGCCGGCCGGACGTACGGCTAGAGGATGCACAGCGGGGAACATCGACCGGGGGCGTGCCGCACCCTTGCGCATCGAGCACCGAGCACCGAGCGAAGTCGGTGCCCGGCGAGTGACATCGGCAGGGGCCGCGGCGATGACCGCACCGAGCGCTGCCCCGGAGGCCCGGAAGCCGGCCATGGCCCGAGCGACGCGGTCACGCTCCTGATGGAGTTCGGCCACCGGATCCGAGCAGGTGGGAACAGGACGGTCACCGGTGTCGCCCGACACTTCTCCGTGCACGTGGTCCCCGTCCGTGCCCCGGTCACAGCCAGGTAGGGGCCGACCAGATGGCCGCGGCCGTGGCCACGAGGAGCCCGATGTTGAGTGTGATCCGGCGGTCCTCGCCGGTCTTGTGGACAACGATCGCGCCGAGTTGCAGGAGCATCAACCCGATGGCCGCAGCGAGCGCCAGCCAGGGTGCGATGCCGGTCAGCGGAGGAAGGATCAGCCCTGCCGCGCCGAGAAGTTCGACCACCCCCAGTGCCCTGACGGCCGGCAGGGGTACGCGGTCGACCCAGGCCATCATCGGGCGGAGCTGATCGCGGCTGCGGATCACCTTCAGCGCGCCTGCGTACAGGTAGAAGAGGGCGAGCAGCCCGGCGATGATCCAATATGCGATGTCCATGGTCCCAGTGCACCGGCGGCGCCCCGCGACTGTCCAAGACCTGATTCATCAGGCCGATACCTTGCGGGTATCGTTGCAGCGTGGAGCTACGTACTTTGCAGTACTTCGTGGCGGTCGCCGAGGAACTCCACTTCGGCCGGGCCGCCACGCGGCTGCACATGAGTCAGCCGCCTCTGAGCCGGGCGATCAAACGGCTCGAGACCGAGCTCGGTGCTCTGCTGCTCGTCCGCTCGCCTGCCGGCGTCACACTCACCCCGGTGGGCACCCTGCTGCTCGACGAGGCGCGCGCTCTGCTCGGCCATGCCGACCGTGTACGCCTGCGGGTGACCGCGGCGGCCGCCGGCTCGACCATCACCGTCGGCATCCTGGGTGACAGCACCGACCCGGCGGCTACCAGGCTGGCCGCCGCTTACCGTCGTAGCCACCCCGGCATCGACATCCGCATCCGCGACGCGGACCTGACCGACCCGACCTGCGGGCTGCGCGCGGGACTCGTCGACGTCGCCCTGACCCGGGCGCCGTTCGACGCGACCGCCCTGACGGTGCGTGAGCTGCGGTCCGATCCGGTGGGCGCGGTCCTGCGCGCCGACGATCCCCTGGCCCGCCGCGACAGCCTGCTGCTGGCCGACCTGAGCGACCGCCACTGGTTCCAGTTCCCGCAGGGAACCGACCCGCTGTGGCAGTCGTACTGGAACGGCGGCGAGCCACGCGAGGGCCCGGTGGTGCGCGTGGTCCAGGAGTGTCTGCAGGCCGTGCTGTGGAACGGCACGGTCGGCCTGGCCCCGCTCGGTCACGACATGCCCGCGGGGCTGGCCGCGGTGCCACTCGCCGACATGGCGCCGAGCCGGGTGGTGGCGGTGTGGAACGAGGGTGACCGCAACCCGTTGATCCGTTCGTTCATCGAGATCGCGACAGCCGCGTACCGCCGCTGACCGGCTCCGCCACGTGATGCGGTCATGCGACGAGCCGGCATCATCACCGCTCCGGCGGGCACCCCTCTGATCCGCACCGGTGAACCGACGGCGTGCAAGGAATTCAGTGGCCGGTCCGGAACCCTTGAAACGATAATCGCCACTCATGAGGCGTCATGAGCACGATGGAGACAGCCAGGCGAACCCGGCCTTACGACGAGTGCTGGGACGGCCCGGCGGGCCCGAACTGCTGGATCAGCTGAGCAACGGGATGTCCGGGGCCGATCTGACCACACTGCTGCTGGAGGTGTTCCGGCGCCGGGCGGATCAGCGCTCGAAGGTCGACTCCGACAGGTGGAGTCCTGGGCCCGTGATGGTTCCGGCCGGTCTCAGCCGCCGTTGGCGAGCCAGGCGAGCGGGTCCATGTACTGACCGTCGAAGAGAACCTCGAAGTGGAGATGCGGCCCGGTGGACAGTCCGGTCGAGCCGACCAGTCCGACGGGATGGCCCGTGGTCACACTCTGACCGGTCGTCACCTGGAGAGCGGACAGATGGCTGTAGGTGGTCTCCAGCCGCTTTCCGTCGATGGTGCCGTGGTCGATCACCACGCGGTTGCCGTAGGCCTGGGTCATGCCCGCGAACTCGACACGTCCGTCCCGTGCCGCTGACACCTGAGCGCCCTGCGGCGCGCCGAAGTCGACGCCCGTGTGAAGCTTGGTGACCCCGGTCAGCGGGTGTGTGCGGGAGCCGTACGACGAGGTGACGGTGAGCGTGGTTACGGGCGGGGCCAGAAGCGCGCCGGAGGCCGGGCCGTTCTGCTCGGGGTTCCGCCGGACCAGTGCGTCGTACTGCGGAAGCCGCTTCTTGACGTCGGCGACGAAGGCGCGGGCCGGGGCGGGGACCTTGCCGGCCTCCTTGACCTGGTCCACCCCGGTCGCGTACGCGGCGAGCGTGAGGTCGGCGACGTCCCCGTTGACGGTGCCCTTGGTACGGAGCGCGGTCACCTTCTTCGCCAGGGAGCAGTCCCGCCGCCCCAGCGCCATGATCGCGTCCCCGGCGTCGCGCGGCGAGGAACCGCCGTTGCCGTCGTCGTCCCGGCCCCAGGTCTTCCAGTCGGCCTCCGTGAAGCGGGCGATGCCCTGCTCGGAGAGGCTCGCGGTGTTGTCCTGCCATCCGGAGAGCTGGTCGATGTGCGCGGCGAGGAGGGCGGGGGTGACGCCCGTGCAGTCCGCCGTGGCCCTGCGGAGCCACGGGACGTAGGAGCCGTCCACGTTGCTGACGGCTGACTGGCTCGGTCCCGGGTCCTGCGGCGGGGCCAGGTCGAGGCCCCCGGTCAGGGCCAGGAAAATGGCGACGCCGGGGAGTATCACCAGGCTGGGCAGCACGACAAGGGTGACGGGGCCGGGTCCGCGCCTGCGTCGTGGCGGCCTGCGGTCGTCGGGCGCGTCGACAGCCGGGGAGGTGTGGGCCGCGTCCGTGGCGGGCCGCTTCGGTCCGGGCTCTGCCGCGCCGCTTCCGGCAGGTTCGTACCCGGTGGCTCCGGGCCGTCCCGGAGGGCTCTCCGCCGGACCGGGGTGCGGTGCTGCGGGGCGCGGCTCGAGGCCGTCGTCGTGCGGGGTGCTTCCCACCGGGCTGGGGGACGTCGTGCCTTCCCTGTCCTTGGTCACGTGCTGGGCCGGCTCCACGAGGGCGCCAGGGCGGGGCGTGATATCGGCAGGGTGTATCGGCTCACGCCCCGACGCTAACAAGCGCGTGACGGGGCGTCACCGGCCGCGTGGACAGGATGAACTGCCCGATGGGGCACAGTTGATGCCCTGCGGGTTCCTCCTCGGTCCTGTGCCGCGATGGAGACGGTCGGCCTCTCGACGCCGCACCCCCGGGGTGGGCGAGGAGTTGAGGCAGCCCCGGGACTTCGCGGCGTCGCTTCGCCCGTGACCCGGCAGCGGCCCGGAGAAGGCACTGGAGCTCCTCCGGGGCACGTGATCACGAGCCCACGCGCCTCCGACGCGTCCCTCGTCCCGGTGCCGGTGCGTGGGTGTGACGCTTGCGGCCGGCCGGTTCGCCGTCAGCTCAGTTTCGCGTACACGATGAGGTTGTCCACCGGGTGACCGTCGGCGTCGAAGGCCCCGTCGCACGTGATCAGCCGGAGCACGCGCTGGTCGGTGGTTCCGTAGACCTTCTCCGTGGGGAAGGAGTTCTTGCTGACGGTCTCCGTGCCGGTGACCTCGAAGTGAGCCTCCTCCCCTCCTCCGCCGGACACGGTGATGTCCGCACCCTTGTCGATCGCGTGCAGGTCGTGGAAGACGGCCTTGCCGAACCGTGTGTCGTTGTGGCCGATGAGCACGGCCGCACCGGGCTCGCCGGGCACGGCTCCGCCCGCGTACCAGCCGGCCGTCATGCCCTTGTCCGCGGGCGGGACCTCGACCGTGCCGTCCTCGTTGAGTCCCAGCCGCAGCAGCGCGCTGTCTATCCCGAGCGACGGGACGGTCAGCCGCGTGGGTGCCGGTGCCTTGGGCGCCTCCTCGGACGGGGGCGCGTCGGAGGCCATCCTCACGGATGGTTCGGGGGCGTCGGACGCACCGCAGCCGGTGAGGGAGGCGAGCAGCAGAGCGGCTGCCGTCACGGACGCGGCCGTCCGCCATGACGAGTTCAGGTTGAGGGGCATGAGCACTCCGGGTGCGGAACGAGCAGAAGCGGGAGGGGGAACGGCGGGTGGCGCCGCTCCCGTTCGGGGAGCGGCGCCACGGGGCGGGATCAGCCGTTGCGCTGTGCGGCGGACCGGCGGCGCAGTACGAGGACGCCGGCGCCCGCGAGCAGCACCGCTCCGGCGGCGGAACCGTAGAGCGCGGTGTCACCGGAGCCCTGGGCCGGGCGCTCCCCGGCGTCGACTCCGCCGCGCGGCACCGTGCCGGCCGGCACGGACTCGGCGGGGACCGGAGTCGCCGCCGTCACGGTGGGTTCGGCGCCTTCGGGCGCGGGGCTGGGGGCCTCGCTGCGTTCGGCGGGCTCCGGGGTGGAGGTCGCGCTCTGCTCGGCGGCGGCTCGCGCGGGCGTGTCGTCGGCGACGGCCACGGCGGACGGGAGCAGGACCGCGCCCAGGCCGACAGTGGCCAGGACCGCGGTGCGCAGGGTCGGACGAAGGGACATGAAGAACTCCGATTCCAGCTCGGCGTTGGTGGTGCCCGCGCACGGATGCGCTTGGGCGCCGGGCATGCCCACAGACTGGTCCGAAGTTGTGAGGAAGCTGTCAGACCGCCATGTTCATCGGATCAGGGCCGGCCGGCGGCATCCGCAGGGTGAACACCGACCCTTGGCCGACCGTGCTGACCACTCCGGCCGTGCCGCCGTGCGCTTCGACGAGCTTGCGGACGATCGCCAGCCCGAGGCCGCTGCCCCCCGTACGCCGGCTGCGTGACTTCTCCGCGCGCCAGAACCGGTCGAAGACGTACGGCAGATCCTCGGGCGCTATCCCCCTTCCGGTGTCGGCGACCTCCAGCACCACCTTCTCGTCCGCCTCTCCGGCCCCGGCCGCGTAGGCGCGCAGGGTGACCCTCCCGCCCGCCGGAGTGTGACGTACGGCGTTGGACACCAGGTTGCCGATCGCCTGCCGCAGCCGGACCGGGTCGGCGGTGAGTTCGGGGATCCCCTCGTGGTCCTCCGGGACGGTCACGGTGAGACCGACCCCGGCGGCGTCGGCCTGGGCCTGGTGGGCCGCCACGGCATGGGCGAGCAGCTCCTCGATCCGTACGGGTTCGGGGTGCAGACGCAGGACACCCGCATCGGCCGCCGACAGGTCCTGGAGGTCGTCGATGATGTGCTGCAGCTGCACCGCCTCCTCCAGCAGCGAGGAGACGAACATCGCGTCCACATCGGCGATGCCGTCCTCGGCGCCCTCCAGCCACCCGCGGATGTTGCTCAACGGGGTGCGCAGTTCGTGCGCGACGTCGCTGACCATCACCTTGCGCTGTTCCTCCAGCCGGGCACGGTGCGCCGACATGTCGTTGAAGGCGGCGGCCAGCCGGCCGATCTCGTTGTCCGCGGCGACCACCACGTGCGACGGTTCCTCTCCGTCCCGCATGCGCTGGGCAGCTCCGGTGAGCGCGTGCAGGGGCCGCACGAGCCGTACTCCGGCGAGGATCGAGGCGCCGACGGTGAGTGCGAGGACGAGCGCCGCGACCCCGGTGATCTTCGCCGTGTTCGCCGGGGAGAGGTCGAAGCCGGGCACGGCGCCGCCGCCCGGGTCGCTGATGAACAGCAGGGCGGGTGAGGCGACGTACGAACTGAGCTGCTCCTGGCGGGCGATGCCGACGCATGAGGCGATGTCGCGGTCGTTCTCGCTGTCCAGGGGTGCGGGGGTGGAAATCTCCGTCGGCAGGGCCTCCCGCGGAACACCGGTGCTGGGCACGGGCGTCGGCTCGGGGACGGCCGTCGCGGCGGCCCGCTCCTCATGGGTTCTCCACGAGAGATCGAGATCGAGCTGTACGGCTTCGCGCCCCTGCCGGTCCAGGCACGCGTTGACGAGCTCGTTGAGGGCGGTGAGCGCCTTCGTCTCGGTGGTGGTGGGGCTGTCCAGGGCGTCCGTGGAGCACTGGCTTCCGCGCATGCGGTCCGGGTCGTTGCCCACGACCTGGATACGGGGGCGCCCGCTCGGCCCCTCGACGACGTCGGAGGCGATGCCGGACCGGCTGAGGCACTGCACCGCCTCGTCGGCGGTACGTCTCAACGACGTGCGCTCGGCCTCGGGCAGCCTGAACGGTCCGACGGCCCGCGGGTCGACCCTGTCGTTGCCGGAGCGCTGCGCCCCATCCGTTCCTGGTGCGGCGACCGTCACGGAGCCGGAGCCCGCATCGGCCTCGGAGGGGGCTGCCACGGACAGCGGGTCCACGACCGC
This sequence comes from Streptomyces sp. QL37, assembly GCF_002941025.1. Classification (NCBI taxonomy): domain Bacteria; kingdom Bacillati; phylum Actinomycetota; class Actinomycetes; order Kitasatosporales; family Streptomycetaceae; genus Streptomyces; species Streptomyces sp. QL37. The sequence continues at coordinate 403,178 of NZ_PTJS01000001.1, forward strand.
CGATGCCTGGGGAGGAAGGGCCGGGGGCGGCGAGGTGGACGACGCGGCGGAGTCCGCGAGGATCTGCCGGCTCTGTGTCGTCAGCGTGATCCGCCTGTCGGACGCCTCGGCCAGCTCCTTCACCGTGGCTCCCACTCCGTCCCAGGAGGGGTGCTCGGCCGCGTAGGCGAGCAGGGCGTCGAGGACGCGGGTGTCCGCGGCGAGGTTACGGCCCTGCTCCTGCTCGATCGCTCCGGATGTGGTCTGTACGGCCAGCCAGGCGGTCGCGGCGACCGAGCAGGCCGCGACGAGCGCCGACACCGCCAGCAGCCGGCCGAGGAGGCTCTTGCGCAGGGGGAGCCGCAGGCGCGGTCCGCCGCGCTCAGCGCGCCTCGGCACGCGGGGCGCCCTTCTGCGGGTCCATGAGCTTGTAGCCGACTCCGAAGACGGTGAGGAGCCGGACCGGCCGCCGGGGCGCGCGCTCGATCTTCTTGCGGAGGTTCATGATGTGCACGTCGACGGTCCGGCTGCTGATGTACCTGTCGAACCCGTGGAGTTCGGCGAGCAGCTGCTCGCGTGTGAAGACCCGCTCGGGCTCCGCGGCCATGGCCGAGAGGAGCCTGAACTCCCCCGGTGTGCACTCGACTCCCGTGCCGTCGACCGCCACTTCGTGCCGTACGGGATCGACGGCGAGCGAGCCCACCCGCAGCACGTGGCCGTCGTCGCGTGCGCCGTCCCTGCGGGTGCGCCGCAGGAGGGTGCGTACGCGTGCCATGAGCTCACGCGGGCTGTAGGGCTTGGTCATGTAGTCGTCCGCGCCCAGGTCGAGCCCGAGCAGCAGGTCGTCCTCCGTGGCCCGGGCGGTCAGCATGAGGACCGCCAACTCCCGCCCCTCGGAGCGCAGTATGCGGACCACGTCGAGCCCGTCCGCCCGGGGCATCATCACATCGAGCACCAACAGGTCCGGAGCCCCCTGCCGCGCCTTTTCGAGGGCGGCGAGGCCGTCGGACACCACCGTGACCGCGTGGCCTTCGCGTTCGAGGTAACGGCGGACCAGCTCGGCCTGTTTCGCGTCGTCTTCAGCGACTATGACGTTTGCGCACACGGGGGTGATCGTAGAGGAGGGCCCGGGCCGCCGGATTCTGCCGTATGGAAGGGCAGTTCCGGCGACCTGCGGGAACCGGCTGCGATCAGCAGACGCCGTCCCCCGGCTTGGGGTTGCCCAGGCCGAACAGGGGACGCAGCCTGAGCCCGATCCAGGTGCCGGCCAGTGCGACCGCTCCCCACAGCCAGCCGCTGAGGCTCCCCGAGGCGACACCTGCGAGGTAGGCGCCGATGTTGCAGCCTCCGGCCAGCCGTGCGCCCACTCCCATCAGTACACCGCCGAGCACCGACGCGACAGCCGTACGCCACGGGATGCCACGGTGCAGGGCCCAGGTACCGCCGAGGGCGGCGGCCACCGCCGCACCGATCATGATGCCGATGTCGGTGAGGCTGGTCTTGTCGGCCAGCACCGGGCCCGACAGCATCTCCGCGTTGCCGGGCTGCCGCCACCAGGTCCAGTTCTCCGGGTGGCCGCCGAGGGCGCCCACCAGTTCCGAGCCCCACAGGCTGAACGCACTCGTCACACCCCAGGCGCCGCCGGACACCAGCAGCACTCCCGCGCCGAGGACGGCCAGCACCAGGGCGCCTGCGGCCAGCGGCCAGGAGCCGCGGAAGACCCGTACGACCGAGGTGCGCGCGGAGGGCACGGCTCCGAGCGGCGGCGGGTTACGACGGGCCTGGACGCGCCGGGTGACCACGACCACCAGCAGCAGCGCGGCGATCGTCACCGCCCACGAGCCGAGCCAGCCGATGTGCTCGGAGAGCACGACCGGCTCCCAGGCGGGGAGGCCCTTCCACAGGTCGAACTGCCAGGCGGCGAGCGTGGCCCCGGCGATGAATCCGCCGAGGGTCAGCAGCACCGACGTCTGCCCCGAGCCGACGGCGAAGAGGGTGCCCGAGGCGCAGGCACCGCCGAGCTGCATCCCGACGGCGAAGAGGAGCGAGCCGACGACCAGACCGACGCCGATCGCTCCGCCGGACGGTGCCGGCTGCGAGCCGAACAGCCCGGTGCTCGTGCCGATGACGAGCGCGAACAGCGTGGCCGTGGTGCCGAGCAGCAGCGCGTGCGCCCGCAGCCCGGCGCCGTTGCCGACAGCGATGAGCTGCCGCCAGGCGGAGGTGAAGCCGAACCGGGAGTGGAAGAGCGCGACGCCCAGACCCAGCCCCAGCAGGAGCAGTACACCCGGTTTGGCGCCGTGCGCCGACCAGACGTACGCGGTCAGAGCCACGGCGAGCAACCCGGACACGACGAGTGGCGTCCTGCGCACCGGAGGCAGCGGCGGCGCCTCCGGTCGCGGCACGGAGGTGGGAGAAGGAACGAACAGGGCGGGCAGTGCGCGCGGCGGCGCGGCCGGCCTGGAAGGTGGCGCGGTGGTCACGAAGGTCTCCGGGATGGTGCTCGGCGGACAGCGGCATTGGCTGTCGACAGCGCGGTAGGCGCCGCCGACGCGGGGCTCAGCCGCGACAGAGGCCGTCGTCGACGCACCACGCCGAGTGCGCGAACAGCGCGAGGCACAGTGGCAGGGCCGATGCAGACATGCGTACGAATATACGGACGGCGACCCTCCGTATGCCGGGCCGTCTCGGCATGCGGAAAGCGTCCTGCACCTTCAGCCCGGCACGTACGGCGGGGCCGGACCGCCGGACGGTTCATTCCCGTCCGGCGGTCCGGGCGGACCGCTGAGGTCCGCGGCGGTCACCGTGCGCGAGGTGAGCGCCGCCGGCGGGGAGGCGCATTTCGTGCGGCGTGGGCGGTCCGCGTACGGGCGCTGACGCCGATGACGTTCCCCGTCGGCATCAACCCGCCGCGCACCGAGCCGCTGCACACCGAGCCGCGGCGACGTCTCCACGGCTCCCGCGCGAAGCAGCAGAAGCAGCACAGGTCGGCGGCTCGGCGAGTGACGTGCCGGTGGCCGGCCTTCGCTGAGGGCCGGGGACGGTTCGGAGATCGCACCGCGTGAACCCCCGGCTCCGGCTCCGGACGCGACCCCGGAGCCGGGGCGGCGGGCCTCAGATGGTCGCGGTGTCGATCACGAACCGGTAGCGGACATCGCTGTTCAGCACGCGCTCGTACGCCTCGTTGATCTCGGCGGCGCCGATCAGCTCGATCTCCGCGCCGAACCCGTGCTCGGCGCAGAAGTCCAGCATCTCCTGGGTCTCCTGGATGCCGCCGATCCCGGAGCCCGAGAGCGACTTGCGGCCGCCGATCAGGGAGAAGAGGTTGACGGAGACGGGCTCCTCCGGGGCGCCGACGTTCACCAGCGCGCCGTCCGTCTTGAGGAGGGAGAGGTAGGCGTTGAAGTCCAGCGGCGCCGACACCGTGGACAGGATGATGTCGAACGTGCCCGCCAGCTCCTCGAAGGTCTTCGGGTCGCTGGTGGCGTAGTAGTGGTCGGCGCCCAGCTTCAGCCCGTCCTCCTGCTTGCGCAGGGACTGGGAGAGAACGGTCACCTCGGCGCCGAGCGCGTGCGCGATCTTGACGCCCACGTGCCCGAGGCCGCCCATGCCGAGGACGGCGACCTTCTTGCCGGGGCCGGCGTTCCAGTGCTTCAGGGGGGAGTACGTGGTGATGCCGGCGCAGAGCAGCGGCGCCGCCTCGTCCAGCGCCAGGCCGTCGGGGATGCGGACCGTGTAGTTCTCGTCCACGACGATGTGCGTGGAGTAGCCCCCGTACGTGGGGTCGCCGTTCTTGTCCAGGGCGTTGTACGTGCCGATGTTGCCCTTGACGCAGTACTGCTCCAGGCCGGCCTCGCAGTTCTCGCACTCACGGCAGGAATCCACCATGCAACCGACGCCGACGCGGTCGCCGACGGCGAACTTGGTGACGCCGGATCCCGTCTCCGTGACGATGCCGGCGATCTCGTGGCCGGGCACCATCGGGAAGATGCCCTCGCCCCAGCCGTCGCGGGCCTGGTGGATGTCCGAGTGACAGATACCGGCGAACTTGATGTCGATCAGGACGTCGAACTCGCCGACCGCGCGTCGCTCGATGGTGGTGCGCTCCAGCGGAGCCTTCGCGGAAGGGGCGGCGTAGGCAGCGACAGTGGTCATGCGGGAATTCTCCTAAGGAGTGGTCCTGCACCCGGCGGCTTTCGATCCGGGCACGTCGTCCAGCCTGCCCTGTCTCCCCACATTCACCCAGGCCACAGCTCTGCCTACGTCCAGTGGTCCTACTACTGACGGGGTCAGGATGGGGTGCGTACGACCATGGATACTGGACCCATGGAGGAGCAGCCTGTGCCCGAGCGGCAGTCCGCGGATGTCCCCGGTGGCGGCGCGGGGCACGCCCTCGACCGGCGCGCCGAGCTCAGCGAGTTCCTGCGCAGCCGACGGGCGCGGCTCAAGCCCGAGGACGTGGGTCTGCCCGACTTCGGACGCCATCGCCGGGTCCCGGGGCTGCGGCGGGAGGAGCTTGCCCAGCTGGCCGGGGTGTCCGTGGCGTATTACACACGTCTCGAACAGGGCAACGGACAGAACGTGTCCGGGGAGGTACTGGGTGCGATCGCGTCCGCACTGAGGCTGACCAGCGCCGAGCAGGCGCACCTCACGCACCTCGCCAAGCCGAAGCAGCACAGGAAGAAGCCGTCGACGCGGCAACAGCGGGTGCGTGGCACTCTCTGCCGGCTGCTCGACACGATGGAGGGTGTCCCCGCGTACGTCATCGGGCGGCGCTCCGAGATCCTGGCCTGGAACCGGATGGCGGCGGCGGTCTTCGGCGACTGGTCGGAGCTTCCGGCGCAGGAGCGCAACTGGGCGCGGCTGACGTTCCTGAAGCCGGAGTACCGGGACCTCTTCGTGGAGTGGGACCAGAAGGCGGCCGACATCGTCAGCTACCTGCGGATGGACGCGGGCTGCCACCCCGACGACCCGCGTCTTTCCGCTCTCGTCGGTGAGCTGTCCGTGAAGAGCGAGGAGTTCCGGCGGCTCTGGGCCAGGCACGACGTGAAGGAGAAGACCCACGGCGTCAAGCGGCTGCATCATCCACTGGTGGGTGAGCTGACGCTCTGCTTCGAGACGTTCGCGCTGCCCGACGACGCGGAGCAGTCGGTGGTCGCCTATCACGCGGAGCCGGGCTCGGCGTCCGCCGAGGCACTGCGCCTGCTCGCGAGCTGGGGCGCGGACGCCACACGGGCGGGCCGGTCCGTCCCCGAGGGGCAGTAGACCGAACCGCTCCTCCGGCCATGGGAATTCCGGCTCCGCCCGCCCATGACCAGCCTGTACGCTGCGGGGATGCAGCCGTCCGCCTCTTCCTCCCCCGCGCGTTCCGGCCAGGCCGCGGCCCCCGAACGGCGTGGTCTCCTGACGGAGCGGATCGCGCGGGAACTCGAGCACGACATCCGGTCCGGTGGCATCACGGTCGGGACCAAGCTCCCCTCGGAGCGCGAGCTCGCGGCCCAGTTCGGAGCCAGCAGGAACGTCGTACGCGAGGTTCTGCGGCGGCTGGAGGCGCAGCACCTGATCGAGGTGGCGCCGGGTCGCGGGTCCTTCGTGCGTGAGCAGACCTCGGGGCAGGCCAGGGGGTACGACGCCCTGTACCGCGCGGGCCGGCCCACCGTCCGGCAGCTGATCGAGGCCCGGCTGCCGCTGGAGGTCGAGACGGTACGTCTGGCGGCCGAGCACGCGACGGACGAGGACATCGAGGCGCTGAGGTCCGCGCGGGACGCCCTGGAGTCGGCGAGCGACGTCGTCGTCAAGGCCCGGGCCGACATGGCCTTTCACGACGCCGTCGCCGAGGCGAGCAAGAACCCGGTCCTGAGGATCATGCTCTCGTCGATCAGCGGAATGATGTTCGAGATGATGCTCCGTTCCAACTCCGACCCCTCGATCGGCGAGCCCGGCGTTCCGCACCACCCGGAGATCTTCGAGGCGATCGAGGCGCGCGACGTGGAACTGGCCGGTGAGCGGATGCGGGAGCACTTGATGCTCGGCCTGCGCACCTACGGGAAGGATCTCGACATCCAGGTCGACATCATGGCGCGCAACCACATCGAAACGCTGCTGGACGGGACCGGGAGCCCGTACGGCGCCGGCAGGACGACCGAGTAGCACCTCCGGACCGCCTGCTCTCCCACGAACCCGGCGCGGTTCGGTGAATCCGGCCCGACAAAGGGCTGTTCGGCACGCCTCTCCCCTGCTAACGTCCGTCTGGTTCAACTGGTCCTACCAGTTGGGCCAGATGGATCGGGAGCTCCCGCGACGGCGATACGCCTCAGGTGAGCGGGACGTACGACAGCGCAGAAAGACGAGGACGACGATGTCCACGAGCAGCCAGCTCCTCAGCCGGCGCTCCTTCGGCAGGCTGGCGGCAGGAGTCGCGGGAGCCGCCGGGATGGGGGCGCTCGGCGCGTGCACGAGCAGGGGTGGCCGGCCCTCCGCCGACACTCCCTTGCGGATCATGGCGATCAACCACGTGTGGTCCCAGGCGATCCGCCGCCGTACGAAGGAGTTCGAGGAGCGCATCGGGCGGCGGGTCTCCATGACCCTGCTCACCGCGGACCAGCTGGCGAGCAGCTACAACGTGAAGCTCAACGCCTCGGGCACCGACGTGGACGTCATGATGGTCCGCGCGCTCCAGGAGCAGTTGCTCTTCGCGCACAACGGCTGGCTGGCCGACCTGAGCGACCGCGTCACCCAGGACCGGGAGTTCGCCTGGCCCGACTTCCAGAAGGCCCCGCGCGAGGCTTCGGTGACGGCGGGCAAGGTGCTGAGCGTTCCGGTGGTGACGGAGCGCCCCGCGCTGTACTACCGCAAGGACCTCGTCGAGGACCTCGGTGGGCCGCCGCGCACCCTGGAGGCGCTGATGTCGGCGGCCCGGGAACTCACCGAGAAGAAGAAGGGGTTCTACGGCTTCGTCGGCCGTGGCCAGCGCAGCGGCGCCGTGTCCCAGTGGTCGAGCTTCCTGTACTCGCACGGCGGGGACTTCGTCGTGCGGGGCAGGTCCGGCATCGGCACGCCCGAGGCCCTCGCCGCGTACGAGTACTACGGCAGCCTCCTGGCCAGGACGGGCCCGCCCGGCGCCACCAACATGAGCCTCGAACAGGCCATGCCGATCTTCGCGCAGGGCAAGGCCGCCTTCTACATCGACGCCGACGCGATCTACAGCAGCTTCCTCGAACCGAAGGTGTCGACCGTGCGCGAGACCGTCGGCTTCGCGCCCTTCCCGGCCGGGCCTGCCGGCGCCCGGCCGCACAACATCCCGTCCTGGAGCCTCGGCATCAGCGAGTTCAGTCTGCTGCGCGACGACGCCTGGGAGTTCATCAGGTGGGCTGCCGGCCCCGAGGTGACGGCCGCCCTCCAGAAGGACGGCATCCCCGGCGCCCGTAGCTCGGTGTGGGCCGACCCCTCGTCCCTGGCCTCCTTCCCCCCGGATCTCGCCGAGTCCATGAGGCTCAACGCGGAGCGGGGTCTCGGCTACGACAGGCCCCGCGTCCTCCAGGTCGGCCGCGCCAGGGACATCGTGGGACGGCCCCTGGTCGCGGGCATCCTCGGCAACGACGTACGGCCCGTGGCCCGTGACGCCGACGCGGAGTTCACCGATTTCCTCGTCCGCGACAACCGCCACAAGGAGTCCTGATGTCCACCACAGAGGTCTCCCCGGCCCGCTCAGCCGCCGCGCCGGGCACAGGTCCGGCCCCCGCGCGCCGCCCTCGCACCTTCGAGCAGGCCAACCGGCGGCTGAAGTGGACGATGCTCGCCCCGGCCCTGCTGTTCGTCGGCCTGATGATCGTCTTTCCGCTGGTCTACACGGTCAACCTCAGCCTGACCGACGCCTTCGGCGCGGTGAATGCCGGCAAGGAGCATGTGGGCCTGCGGAACTTCGCGGACGCCCTCGGTGACACCCGCCGCTTCTGGCCCGCCGCACAGCGCACGGTGGTCTTCACGGTGGGGGCGGTGATCCTGGAGACGGTCCTCGGTCTCGCCCTGGCGATGCTCATGCGTAAGCCGTTCCGGGGCATGCGTTGGGTGCGCACGGTTCTCATCATCCCGTTGCTCACCACGCCGGTGGCGATCGGCATCCTCTGGCTGCTGATCCTCGACCCCACCAACGGCATAGCCAACCATCTCCTCGCCGGGGTCGGGCTGCCCCGGCAGGAGTTCCTCGGCTCCGTCGGCCAGTCGCTGCCGACCCTGATGCTCATCGACGTCTGGCAGTGGACGCCCATGATGACACTGCTGCTGCTCGCCGGGCTGACCACGCTGCCCGAGGAGCCGGAGGAGGCCGCCCGTGTGGACGGGGCGAACGGCTGGCAGCGGTTCCGGCACGTCGTGCTGCCCATGCTCGGCCCGACGCTCGCCACCGCCCTCGTGCTGCGCGCGGTGGACGCGCTCAAGACCTTCGACATCCTCTACGCCACCAAGGGCGCGGGCGGCGGCTCGGACTTCGAGGTGGAGACCCTCAACGTCTACGCCTACGGGCTGACCTTCGACTACCAGGAGTACGGCCTGGCCGCCGCCGTCCTGGTCCTGTTCACGCTCTTCATCATCGGCGTCGTGGTGCTGCTGCGCCGCCGGAGCGGAAGGAAGACCGCATGAGTGCCACCGTCACCCCCGCACCCGCCCGGGCGCACCTGCGTCGGCGTACCGCCCTGTCGTGGCTGCGCGGCATCACCATCGGCGTCGTGACTCTCGCCTTCGCACTGCCCCTGGTGTGGATGTTCGCCGCCGCCTTCAAGACCAACGTCCAGGTGACCGACCCGTCCGTCGGTCTGTGGTTCAGCCCCACCCTGGAGAACTTCCGCAGCATCGTCGAGGCCGGGCAGATCCTGCGGTCGATGGGCAACTCCCTGCTGGTCGGTGTCGTCTCCACCGTGCTCTCCGCCGTCATCGCGGTGCCCGCCGCCTGGGCGGTCGGACGGTTCGGCATGCACCGCACCGGTTCACTGATCCTGGTCGCGCGCATCGTGCCGGCGATCTCCCTGCTCGTGCCCTGGTACTACCTGTTCGCGCAGATGGGACTCGTCGGCTCCTACACCGTGCTGATCCTCAGCCAGATGTTCGTCTCCGTCCCGCTCATCATGTGGATCATGATCAGCTTCTTCGCCGGGCTGCCGGTGGAACTGGAGGAGGCCGCGCGCACCGACGGGCTGAGCGCGTTCGGGGCCTTCTGGCGCATCGCTCTGCCCCTCGCGGCCCCCGGGACGGCGACCGCCTCCCTGCTCGCCTTCGTCTTCAGCTGGAACAACTTCATGTTCGCGCTGATCTTCGCGGACGACCGCACCCAGACGGTGCCCGTGACCCTCTTCAACTTCATCTCGTACGCGAGTACCGACTGGGGCGGTCTGATGGCCGCCGCGACGCTCATCACCGTCCCCGTCGTGCTGGCCGCCGTCCTCGGACAGAAGTACCTGGTGGCCGGTCTGACCTCCGGCGCCACCAAGGGCTGAACAACCCTCACCACCGCATTCGGAAGAAAGTACCCCCATGAAAATTGTCGACGCGAAGGTTCTCGTCACCAGCCCCGGCCGTAACTTCGTCACGCTCAGGCTGACGACCGACGAGGGTCTCACCGGCCTCGGCGACGCCACGCTCAACGGCCGGGAACTGGCCGTGGTCAGTTACCTCGAGGACCACGTGGTGCCCCTCCTCATGGGGCTCGACCCGCACCGCATCGAGGACACCTGGCAGTCCCTGTACAGGGGTGCCTACTGGCGGCGCGGACCGGTGACGATGGCCGCGATCGCCGCCGTCGACGTGGCACTCTGGGACATCAAGGCGAAGGCCGCCGGCCTCCCGCTCTACCAGCTCCTGGGCGGGGCGAGCCGGGACCGTGTGGGGACCTACGGCCATGCCAACGGCCGCGACATCCCCGAACTCCTGGACTCCGTCCGGGCCCGTCTCGCCGAGGGCTACCCCGCCGTACGCGTGCAGTCCGGCATCCCCGGGCTGAAGGCGGTCTACGGCGTGTCGAGCACGGACGACAGCGGCTCCCCCGTGCTCCACCAGCAGGCCAGGCCGCTGGTGGAGGACTGGGACACGGACGCGTATCTGCGTCACATGCCGAACGTGCTGGAGGCCGTGCGCGCCGAGTTCGGCCCGGATCTCCCCCTCCTGCACGACGCACACCACCGGCTCAGCCCGGTCCAGGCCGCCCGCCTCGGCAAGGACCTGGAACCGTACCGTCTCTTCTGGCTGGAGGACTGCACGCCCGCCGAGAACCAGGAGGCTCTGCGCCTGGTCCGCCGCCACACCACCACACCACTGGCCATCGGCGAGGTCTTCAACACGGTCCACGACTACCAGTCCCTGATCACCGAGCAGCTGATCGACTACGTGCGTTCCGCCGTTACCCACTTCGGAGGCGTCACCCCGCTGCGCAAGCTCTTCGACTTCGCCGCGCAGTACCAGATCAAGAGCGCGATCCACGGCCCGGAGGACATCTCCCCGGTCGGCATGGCCGCGGCCGTCCACCTCGACCTCGCCGTACACAACTTCGGCATCCAGGAGTACTCGGGCCACACGGCGCTCACCGAGGAGGTGTTCCCCCACGCGTACACCTTCGTGGACGGCCATCTGCACCCGGGCGAGGCGCCGGGCATCGGCGTGGACCTGAACGAGGAGCTGGCGGCCGCGCACCCGTACGAGGCGGCGTACCTCCCGGTCAACCGGCTGCACGACGGCACGGTCCACGACTGGTGACCTCGCCGGGACGGACGAGGAGCGCGCTCTCTCGTCCGTCCGTCGCGGGCCGGGCCCACGGGGCTTTCACGGCGTGTGTGTCATGAGAGCCCCGTGGGCCCGGCCGTGTTCGTTTCCTGCGTGCACCATGGACAACAGCCCTTCCCTGCCGCTACGTTCGCCGGGTATTTGACAACGATGTCACGCCGCCTCTCCCAGGGAGCAGTGATCACCGATGGTGTCCCGAAGAACCCTTCTGCAGGCAGGCGGAGCAGCTTTCACGGCCGGCGGGACCGGCATGTTCCGGCCCGCTGAAGCCGTTGCGGCCGAGGCCCGCACCACGCCCGCTCTGCTGCCGTCCTTCGGCCGCCCGGCCCGGCTCGACGTGGCCGACGTCAGCTCCCTCGACGGAGACGATCAGCTGCTGCTGACGACCCTTCAGGGTGTCGTCAACCGACGCCGGCCACGCCTCTACTTCAACTTCGACGCCGGCGGCGTCGACTTCCGCTGGCTGCCCGGCACCGGCGCCTCCGTCACCCGTCACGACCACGCGCTGGACCTCGTCGCCCGCTATCACGGCGAGACGCGCGGTGCCATCCTGCACGACCCCGAGGTCCCTGACTCGGTGAACGTGGCGACCACCCTGGCCGGCCTGGAGAACGCCGTCGCGGCCACCGCGGAGCAGGCCCGTGGGCACCGCTTGAGGACCGTCGTCGATCTGCGGGGCCGCTTCGACCCGGACGACGTGCTCGCCACGTACCGCTGGCAACTTGACCATCTGTTCCCGCGCTGCACCCACACCCTGCTGGCCGGGCTGCCTCCCACCCGGACGGTACGGTCGGACAACGTGCGATGGCGAGAGATCGCACGGGAGACCGAGCGCGTCCGCGACTCGTCGAACCGGCAGGTCCGCACCTTCGATCTGAGCGCGGAGACCGCCGCCGGGGACGGCGTCTACCTGCGCTTCCAGGACTCGTTCGGCGACGACGGCTGGGGCGCTTCGGTCGGCTCGGTCAGGGTGACGGCCGACGGCGACGAGGTGATCGCCTCGTTCACTCCCGGCACCGCCTCCGAGACCCCGCACCTCTTCGACGGCTCCAACTCCTCCATCGGCGGGGACGCCAACCGCTTCTGCGACGGCGACGGGTACTTCGTCTACCACTTCACCCCGCCCGCCGGTACACGACAGCTCCTGGTCGAGGTGGAGCTGTGGAACCAGTACCTCGTCTCCGCCACCACGACCGCGCCCACCAGGGTCGAGCCGTTCCCCTGCTTCCGGGACTACGCCGTCGCGAGCCGGGCGATGGTCCTCTGGCTGCCTCCGTCGGGCGGGACGGGCACGCTCCTCGACGAGGTCTTCAGCCGGGTCGCCCCCACCACCCCGTACGTCGGCTGGTTCTCCGACGACGTCGCCGGAGAGTGGGGCGGCGTCGACCGGGCCTCCCGGCACGGCATCGAAGTGGTGCCCGCCGACTACTACATGAACGCCACCGTGCACGCCGGCGTCCCCGCGAAGATCTCCGGCAAGGTCCCGCCGAGGCCGGCGGCCGCGCTCCGCAACCGCGTCTACCTCACCCTCACCGTCGGCGAGGGCGACAACATCCAGTACTGCCAGCGCCGCATGCGCACCATCTGGGACGACCCGAAGAGGGGCCGTGTGCCCGTCAACTGGACCGTCAGCCCGCTGCTCGCGGACATCGGGCCCGCTCTGCTGGCGCACTACCAGAACACCGCCACCGACAACGACCTGCTGATCGCGGGCCCCTCCGGCGCGGGTTACACCTACCCCGGCTCGTGGCCCGAGAGCGCCTTGGACGCGTACACAAAACTCACCGGACGTTTCCTGCGCCGGACCGGCATGGACCTGGTCTACGCGTACAACCCCCGCAATGCGGCAGGCGACGGATGGATCCCGTTCGACGAACGCGTGGTCCGCTCCTACCGGGAGAACACCCCGCTGCGCGGCATCATCCAGTCCTGGGAGACCGGAGACCTGCAGAGCCGCCCCGCCGGGATCCCCGTGCTCGGCAACTTCTTCCCGCAAGGGAAGGCCGAGGAGTACCGGGACGCGCTGCTGCGGCACATCGAGGGCTGGGACCGCACCGCGCCACTGTTCATCGCCGGCGCCGTCAACGCCTGGAGCTGGACACCGAGTGACATCGCCGAACTCTGCGATCTGCTCGGCGAGCCGTTCGAAGTCGTCCGCGGTGACACGTTCTTCGACCTGGTGAACCGGGCGGGAGCAGGATCCCGGCAGTAGAGGAAGGCCGTTCCCGGCCTGTTCGTCACCGGGGCGTACCGGGAATCCGCCGTACGCCCCGCCTCTTCCCCGCCTCCGCACGGGTGTGCCGCGGTCTCGATCCGTCCGCACTCTTCCGGCCCGGATTTACATCGATGTACATTTCCATCGGCACTCCGGCACCGCCGGGCGGGAACGGCAGGGGCATGCCCGTCCGCCCCCGCGTCGCCCGACTCGCCTCGCCTCGGCGGCCGCCTCCCCGGGCTGCTGCGTCCCCTCACTCGAGAAGAGGAATCCCCGATGCGTATGCGCCGACCACGTCCTCACCCCCACACCTCGCCGGGGAAGAGCCGGCGCTCCGGCGCGGCCGTGTCCCGCCCGCGGGCCGGAGCACGACGGCTCCTGCTCTGCGTGGCAGCGGTGTTCAGCCTGCTGGCCCTCGCGGTGCCGACCGCGACCGGAAGCACCTCGCTCGACGCCTCCCCCGCCGCCACCGCCTCCCCCGCCGCCACGGGTACACCCCTGCGCGACGGTACGGGTCTGTATCCCCGCGCGATCCGGCTCGCCCACAGCGGTGGGGCTGACGGGCGCGTGCTCGCGAGCGTCGTCACCTTCGACGGCGGCAACGGCATCGGCGCCATCCATGAGAGCACCGACGGGGGCACGACCTTCCGCGAGGTCGGCCGCGTCGCCGACCCCGAGTCCGCGGCGGGCCAGGGCCTGTGCTGCGCGACCCTGTTCGAGCTGCCGCGCCAGGTGGGTGCTCTGGCGCCGGGCACGCTGCTCTGGGCCTCGTCCGCGGGCCAGGACGAGCAGGACCGGCGTATGGCGCTGCGCATCTGGCGCAGCGACGACGTGGGCCGGACCTGGTCCTACCTCTCCGCCTGTGCGGTCGCGAGCGGCACCGGCGGCCTGTGGGAACCGGAGTTCTCCATCGCCGCCGACGGCGCGCTCGTCTGCCATTACGCCGACGAGACGGACCCCGCCCACAGTCAGAAGCTGGTGGCGTCACGTAGCTACGACGGCGTCACCTGGCAGGGGCACCACGACACCGTGGCCAGCGGCTGGACTCCCGACCGGCCGGGCATGCCGGTGGTGCGCAGGCTGCCGAACGGCACCTACTTCATGAGCTTCGAGATCTGCAACCCTGGAGGCCAGTACCAGTGCGTGGTGCACTTCCGGACGTCGGCGGACGGTTGGAACTGGGGTGACCCGACCGCCCTGGGCACCCGTCCGGAGACGGTCGACGGCAAGTACTTCAGGGCCGCGCCGACCATCGCGTGGGCTCCGTCACCCGACGGCGGGCCGAACGGCCGCATCCTGCTGGTGGGGCAGCGGCTGCTCGACCGGGACGGCACCCCTTCGGCGGACAGCGGCCGCACGATCCTCGTCAACACGGAGAACGGCAGCGGCCCCTGGTACGAGATCGATTCGCCCGTGCGGGTGCCCGAGCCCGCGGTGAACCACTGCCAGAACTACAGTTCCCCGCTGCTTCCGTCGGCCGACGGAAGCAGGCTGCTGCAGATCGCCACCGACTGGGACGGTTCGGTGTGCCGGCCGTACTTCGCGACGGGCTCCCCCAACGGCGGCGGCGACCCGGCCGGTGTGACGGACGGCGCGCTTTACCGGCTGAGGAACGTCTCCAGCGGGCACTGCCTCGACGTGGCTGCGGACTCCCGGACGCCGGGCGGCAACGTGCAGCAGTGGACCTGCAACGGGCTGGGGCCGCAGGCCTGGACCCTCCACGCGCGCGACGGTGGCCACTTCACCCTCACCGGCCGCAACAGCGGGCACTGCCTGGATGTGGAGAACGGTTCCACGGCCCCCGGTGCGAACGTCCGGCAGTGGTACTGCAACGACCGGCCGGCCCAGGACTGGCGTCCGGAGAGCGTCGGCCGCGGGTACTACCGGCTCGTCTCCCGGTCCAGCGGCCAGTGCCTCGACGTGGCCGAGGGCTCCCGTACGCCGGGTGCCAACGTCCAGCAGTGGACCTGCAACGGGCTGGCGCCGCAGATCTGGCAGCTCCAGCGGATCTGAGACCAGCCCGTACACGGCTGACGGCCCGCCGGGCAGACCTGGCGGGCCGTCGTGCCGAGTCCGGTTCAGCCGTCACGTTCCCGGTGACGCGTCCGGACCGTCGCGACGCTACGCGTCGGGCTCCGTCGACGTCGGCCTGCGCGAGGCCTCCATCGCGTCGTCGGGGCCGCTCAGCGGCCGCAGCCGGTAGGTGTACGAGTAGTCCTGGTCCGCGAACAGTTTGTACTCGTCGTGGGTGTGCGCCCCCCAGCTGTCGTCACCGCCCACCCCCATCTGCCGGTGGTTCAACCGCAGTACGACTTCGTCACGGGGTGTCAGCTGGTAGTCGTGGCGGATACCGGCCGACAGGTCCTCCGGAGTGAAGTGCGAGGCGTTGAACTCGATCAGCGGCTCACCGGAGGCGAGCAGCCCCTTGCCGCTGCCGTCCGTCAGCGCCACCCACCGCACGTCCGTCCTGTTGCCGTTCTCCTGAGGGCGGAGGTAGGGGGTCCGCTTCCCGGGAACGGTGAAGGTGTGGAGGCCCACGTCGGTTCCGTTGTCGCGGTCCCAGTAGTTCTCGTCCGGCCCGCGGCCGTAGTAGCGCACATGCCGCAGCCTGCCGGGCAGCAGGAGCAGGGTGCCCACCTCCGGGATGTACGGGAGGCCGGCCGCACCCGGGTGCAGGGTGTTGTCGACCTTGATCTCGCCGTTGCCGAACACCGTGTACGTCGTGGTGCAGGTGGACTCCGTCGAGGTGGGCAGGGTGCCGCTGACGGTGATCTCGACGGCCCGGTCGCCCAGCGCCCTCACCTGGACCCCCGTCACCTTCCGGCCGCTGCCCGCGTAGCGCCAGGTGCCGTTACTGGCGGGCTGGCCGTTGCCGATGTCGTTGTCGGTCGGGGCACGCCAGAAGTTCGGGGCGGGCCCCGAGGCGATCAGCCGGTCTCCGCCCGTCTCGTAGGAGGTGATGACACCGCTGCTCTTGTCGACGGTGACGGAGAAGTCCTCCCCGGTCACCGTCACGGAGCCGTCACCGTCCTGGTGGCGCAGCGGCCGTACGGAGTCGAGCGGCCGGGGCGTCACCGCCGGGCTGCCGCCGTCGACGGCGAGCTGCTGCCCGGCCACCTCGAAACCGGCCTTCGCCCACTTCGTGGACTCCTTGGTGGTGAACGACAGCTGGAGGAAGTACTCCGTGCCCGGCGCCGGGCCGTCGGGGAGCGTGAAGGGGACGGTGACGGTCTTGCGAGCCAGGGGGGCGATGTCCAGCTGGGCGCGGGTGAGCTTTCCGCGCTGCACGACCACGCCGTCGGCGACCAGGGCCCAGCCTCCGTTGAATTCCCGCAGGTTGGTGAAGAGGTATTCGTTGCTCAGGGTGAACCGTCCGGCGGGAGCGTCGTCCGCCGTCACGTCGATCGCCTGGTGGATCCGCTTGATCTCCGTGGCCTTGCCGGTGTGCCCGCGGTCGGCGGTGACGATTCCGTCGCCGGAGAAGTTTCCGTCGTTGGGGTTGTCGCCCCAGTCACCGCCGTAGGCGAGGAACGTCCGCTCGGTGGGCCTGCGTTCCTCGAGGGCGACGGTGGCGGCGTCGAACCAGAAGCGCACGCCGTCGTCGCCGGGGCGCCGGGAGCCGGACGCGATCTCGGCGGCGCTCAGGGCACGGGCGTAGACGCGCGCCCGCCTGATCGTGCCGCTGAACTCACGGGTCGGGTTCTCCCCGTCGGTGGCGAGCGCCAGCGGTGCGTTGCTGCTGGCGGGCGGTTGGGGCGCGGCCCTGGTGGCCCTGGTCTCGCCGTCGACGTAGAGGGTCAGTGTGGCCTTCTCGGCGTCGAAGACACCCGCGATGTGGTGCTCGGTGCCCGTCCAGTCCTCCGGCAGCGTCCAGCTCGCGGTGGTCCACCGGCCGCCGGAGTGGATGAAGAACTCCAGGTTGCCGTCCGTCTGCTTCAGCGCGTACTGGGTGTCGCCCTTGGCGAGGATGGGCTGATGAGAGCCGGTCACCTTCGGTGTGACCCAGGCCTCCAGGGTCAGGGAACCGGTGATGTCGAGGCCTGCGTCACGGGCGAAGACCGTGCCCCCGGACACGCCCTTGTCCCGGTCGAAGGTGCCGCTGGGGGCGAGGGTCTCCCCGCTCACCGCGCCGGGCCCGGCTTCCGTGAACAGTCTGCGTGCCGGCGTGGGCCAGGTGAGTGCCTGGTCCGCGAAGTCCCAGATCCAGCCGCCCTGGAGGACGTCGAAGCGGCGGATGATGTCCCAGTACTTCCTGAAGTTGCCGTTCGAGTTGCCCATCCCGTGGGAGTACTCGATCAGGACGAAGGGCCGGGTGTCGGTGGTGTCCCGGGCGCGCCGCTCGACGTCGGCGGGCTTGGTGTACATCTCCGAGCGGATGTCGCTGATCCCGGGCCGGTCGTCGCCCTCGTACTGGATGACACGGGTGGGGTCGTACGAACGGATCCAGTCGTGCATGGCGACGAACGCCGAGCCGGTGCCGGCCTCGTTGCCGAGCGACCAGATGACGGCACAGGCGTGGTTCTTGTCGCGGTGGACCATGTTCCTGGCGCGCGCCACGCACGCCTCGGTCCAGTCGGGGTGGTCCCCGGGGTAGGTCTCGCGGATGCCGTGGGTCTCCAGGTTGGTCTCGGCCACGAGGTACAGCCCGTACTCGTCGGCGAGCTCCAGCCACAGCGGGTTGTTCGGGTAGTGGGAGGTGCGGACGCTGTTCATGTTCAGCCGCTTGATGATCTCGATGTCCGCGACCATGTCCGCGCGGGTCAGGGCCATGCCCCGGTCGGGGTGCATCTCGTGCCGGTTCGTGCCGCGCAGGGAGACGGGCTTGCCGTTGATGCGCATCAGCCCGTCCGCGATCGCGAACTCCCGGAAGCCCACCCGGTGCGACAGCGTCTCGGTCACCCTGCCCGCCGGGTCACGCAGTCGCAGCACGGCCGTGTAGAGGTTCGGGTGCTCGGCGGACCAGAGTTCCGGCTTCGGCACGTCCTTGGCCGACCGTACGGTCACGTCCTGTCCGGCAGGGGCCGAGCCGAGGTCGGCGGACTGCCGCAGCGGGCGGGACCAGACAGCGTGTCCGTCGGCGTCGTAGAGCTGGGTCTCGACGGTGTACTCGCCCTCCCCGGGGGCGTCGCCGTAGGCGCGTACGGAGGCGGTGACGGACAGTCCGGCGGCCTTGTAGCCGTCGCTGAGCGGGGTGTCGAGCTTGAAGTCCCGCAGGTGGACGGCGGGGGTGGAGAAGAGGTGGACCGAGCGGAAGATCCCGCTCAGCCGGATCATGTCCTGGTCCTCCATCCAGTCGCCGTCGGAGTAGCGGTAGACCTCCACCGCGATCTGGTTGCGGCCCCGCACCAGGTGCGGGGTGATGTCGTATTCGGCGGTGGTGTAGGAGTCCTCGCGGTAGCCCACCGGCTTGCCGTTGATCCATACGTAGTGTGCGGACTTCACCCCCTCGAACTGCAGGAAGACCTGCCGCCCCTCCCACTCCCGGGGGACGGTGAAGGTGCGGCGGTACTGGCCGACGGGGTTGTAGCGGGTGGGTGCGAACGGCGGCCGGGCGTCCTCGCCCAGGCCGTTGGCGCCCGACCAGGGGTACGTGATGTTGGAGTAGATCGGGAAGTCGTAGCCGTGCAGCTGCCAGCAGGACGGGACGGGGATGGTGTCCCAGGAGCGGTCGTCGAGGTCGGTCCGGTGGAAGTCGGGGTCACGGTCGTCGGGGCGGTCGGCGTAGGCGAACTTCCACGTGCCGTCGAGGTCGAGCCGCCATGGGGAGCGTGTCCGGTCACAGGCCAGGGCCTGTGACACGTCCGCGTACGGCATGAGCGTGGTGTGGGGCGGTTCCGAACCGACTTCGAAGACCGCGATGTTGTTGTTCCACTCCGGGTAGCCGTTGGCCGGCGGGTTCACGGCGGCGGGGGCGGAGTCGGCGCGTGCGGCGGATCCGGTGGGCAGGGCCGCGGGGAGGGCGGAGAGGGCGAGCGCGCCGAAGCCGGCGGCTCCGCCCTCCAGGAGCCTGCGACGGCTGACGCTCCGGGGCGGGTCGGTCGGCTGGTGGGGGGAAGACGAGTGCTGCATGGCAGTGGACCCCTAGGAATGGCCGTACCGCTGTGCGTCGGTGCGGCGCACAGCACGTCGGCGTGTCGAGTTCCGTTCGATGTCGTGGACGTCGTAGCGAACGGGACCTCATGGCCCGGAGCTGCTCCGGTGGCCGCCGTCATCGGGCCTGCGGAGTTCGCCGTCGTGCGTGGCACTGCTGGTCGTCATGTCGATGCGGCTCCTTGCGCGGGAAGTTGCCTCTTCGTCACGTTCGAAATTTCGTCTCGCGTCCGAAAACCTGCCGCGACGGTAGTGACGGGTGGTGAAGGTGTCAACGGTGCCGCTGGTGCCGGGTACCCGATCGACCAGGACCGGTCGACGCGACGACATGCCTGGCCCGGGTACGGATGGACCGCGGGCGCTCTCGGCCCCGCAGGCCTGCGGCGCGAACTTCGGCGGCCACCGCACGTGCCCGCACGGACCCGTCCGGCTACGGCTCAGGCGGCGAGCAGCTCCCGGGCGACGTCGACATCGGTGATCAGGATGTTGATCCATTCGCCTCGGACGGCGCCACGGATGGCATCGACCTTCTCCAGACCGCCGGCGACGCCGACACGGCGTTCCACTGCGCGGAGTTCGTCCGGTGCGATGCCGATGAGGCGATCGTTGAACGGCGCGTCGACGGGGTTCCCCGCGATGTCGAAGTAGCGCGCGCAGACGTCTCCGACAGCGCCCAGCTCCTTGAGGGTCTCCTGGTCCTCGGGCGTGATGGCGTTGCCCGAACGACGCAGCAGGGTCGAGGGTTCGAGCGTCCCGATCCCGAGCAGCGCGAGGGTCATCCTGGACCAGGTCCTCATCGCGTCGGCCATGGCGGGCTCCTGGGAGAGCAGATCCCGCAGCTCTCGGCTGCCGACCAGCGCAGCCGACGGGGCGAAGACGGGCCTCGCGCCGGTGAGTTCGGCGAGCCGTCCGGTCAGCCGCGTGGCGTGGAGCTGTACTTCCGGGCTGCCGGAGCCTCCCATGATCTGGACGACTTCCTGAGCCACGGAAGACGTCTTGGCGCGCATGACGTTCACCGACTCGAGCAGGGTCGCGCTCCACGAGGAGACCCCGATGACGTCGCCGCCCGTCAGGGTCGCGTCGAGATAGGTGGCGGTCGCCGCGGCGAGGGCGGGAATGACCTGCGAGCCGGTGCCTTCCACCTCCACCACCGTGGCGTCTCGCAGCCCGTACTTGCCGACGAGGGCATCCTCGAGCTCGGCGTGCACACCATCGGGAGACACCACGATCGTGCGCACGACGCCGCGGTCCACCGCTTCCTTCAACAGCCGGGAGACCCGGGGCTGCGAGATGTTCAGGGCGGCCGCGATCTCGGGCTGTCGTATGCCCCGTTCGTGGTACATACGGGCCACCTTCACCAGGAGCCGTACGTGGTCGGAGCTCGGGGTGGTCGCCGGCACCGTGCCTCCTGCCTCCTCGGTTTCGGTGTGCGGGTCGGTCGCGGGTGCCGTGTCCGGCCCTCGGCCGACATGGTATCGCCGCAGCTGGAGCGCGGTGCCTGTCCGGGGGACGCGGGCGGCGCACCCCGGACGGCCGCCCGGCAGGTCGGATCCCGTCCGCGGTCCGCTGTTCGTGCGCGGGGCCGAGGTCTCCTTCCAGGACGGTACGGGTTGTCCGGGGGCGGCCCCGAAGTGCCAGGAGTCCGTCGGCGATGCTCAGGTGCAGTCCCCGATCGCCGCGCCCCGCGATGGCGGCGCCCGAGAGGGTGCGGGGGACGGCTCCGGCGTCCAGGAGGACCCGCCGCGCCTGGGTGCCGAGCTCCAGGAACTCCGGTCCGGCGAGCTGGGCGATCTCCAGCTGGGTCGGTGAGTGTGCCGGTTGGGCGATGAGGGTACGCAGGCCTCCGTCCCCGACGTCGGCCACCAGCGGGAGCTGACGCCCGCGATGGACGCGGCAGCAGACCGTACGCGGCACCAACGGCACGACGTTGTCCTGCGGTGTCCCCCTCCGCCCCCACGAGGTGTCCCAGGCCTTGGATCATCCGCTTCCGAGTGCGCGTGCAGCCTCCAGGCCGCGGTGCCAGCGGGCGACGGCGGCCTGGCGGTGCGGTTCGTCCCAGGCGGGTGTGAAGACCTGGCGGTTCGCGTCGGCCCGTTCCTCCAGTTCGGCCGCTGTCCACAGTCCGGCTCCGAGACCGGCCAGATGCGCCGCTCCCGCCGCGGACAGTTCGTGATGGCGCGCGCGGGCCACCGTGACGTCCGCGACGTCGGCCTGCAACTGCATGAGGGCGTCGCTGCGGGTCAGGCCGCCGTCGGCGACGACCTCGTCCAGTCCCGGCAGCTCCGCGAGGACGTCCCGCACCTGGAAGGCGACGGACTCCAGGGCGGCACGTGCCAGGCTCCTCCGGTCGGTTCCCAGGTCGAAGCCGATGAGCACGGGCACGGCCCGGGCGTCCCACCAGGGGGCGCCCAGACCGCCGAAGGCGGGTACCAGGGTGATGTCCCCCGCGCCGGACCGTGCCGCGAGGTCGATGAGGGACTGCGGTGTGGTGTCCAGCAGCTCGGCCAGCCAGGTGATGGTGCGTCCCGAGGAACGGATGTTCGCCTCGTGGGCGAACGTCGTCCCGTCAGGGGTGGACCACGCGATGGTGGTGCACAGGCTGTCGGACGGCGAGGGCGAGCCGGTCACGGTCATCACCGACGAGCCGGTCCCGTAGGTGGCCTTGACGATCCCCTCGCGCCTGCCCGCGTGCGCGAAGAGCGCGGCGTGGGAATCGCCCATCACCGCGAGGACGGGGGTGCCGGAAGCCAGCGGAGGAAGGTTGGTGATCCGCCCGAAGGGCCCCGTGGAGGACACGACCCGGCTCAGGGCCGCGCGAGGGATGTCGAAGACGCGGAGCAGGTCCTCGTCCCAGTCACCGGTGGAGAGGCTGAGCAGTTGTGTACGGGAAGCGTTGCCCATCTCGGTGACGGCGTCTCCGGTGAGCGCGTGCAGGAGGAAGGCGTCCACCGTGCCGAGGCGCAGTCGGCCGGCGCGGCTGCGCGTGCGGGAGGGGTCGTGCTCGTCGAGGAGCGCGGCCATCTTCAGGGCCGAGAACATCGGGTCGAGCGGGAGGCCGGTACGACGCCGGATCTCCTCCCCCGCGCCCTCTGCCGCGAGCCGGGCCGCACGCTCGCCTCCCCGCTGGTCCTGCCAGCTGACCAGTGGCGCGACGGGAAGCCCGGTGACGGAGTCCCACAGGACGACCGACTCGCGCTGGGTGCTGAGTGCCACACCGGTGACGGTGCACGGGCCGGCGGCCCGCAGGCATGTGGACACCGTCGCGTGGACACCGTCCAGCAGGGCGAGGGCGTCCTGCTCCACCAGACCGGGGCCCGGGTGCGTCTGCGACAGGGGAGCTGACGCCCGGGCCACCACGTCGCCCGCCCCGTCCACCAGAAGTGCCTTGGTGGAACTGGTTCCCTGATCCACGGCGAGGATGTGAGGCTTCATCACACCCGGTCCAAGACCTCGCACGCGGCGGTGGCGATGCCCTCGGCCGTGAGGCCGAAGTGTTCAAGCAGGAAGGACGCGCTGCCGGTCGGCGCGAAGGAGTGCACACCGAGCATGCGCATGGGGGCGGGATGCCGTTCGGTGACGACGCGGGCGACGGCAGCTCCCAGGCCGCCGGAGAGGAGCCCCTCCTCCGCCGTCACGATGGCGCCGGTCTCCCTGGCGGCGGCCACCACGGCCTCCGTGTCCAGCGGTTCGACGAACGTCATGTTGAGGACACGGGCGGAGATTCCGCGTCGCCCCAGGATCTCGGCTGCGTCCAGGGCGCGCGAGACCATCGTGCCCACGGCGATCACGGTGATGTCGGTACCGTTCGTCAGGCACGTGGACCGGCCTGCGGCGAACGGGGCCCCTTCCGGGGTCACCGCGGGGACCTTGAACCGAGGGACGCGCAGGTACGTCGGCCTTCCGGAGCCGGCGGCCCAGCGCACCGCGCTGCGGGTCTCGGCCGGATCCGCCGGCACGATGATCTCCAGTCCGGGCACCGCTCGCATCCAGGACAGGTCCTCGATCGAGTGGTGGGTGGGGCCCAGCTCTCCGTAAGCCATGCCCGGACTCTGGCCGCAGAGGATCACGTGCCGGTGGGTGTAGGCGACGTCGGCCTTGATCTGCTCCAGGGCGCGGCCGGTCAGGAAGGGCGCGGCGGCGGACACGAACGGGACGAAGCCCGCGTTGGCCAGCCCCGCGGCGACGCCGACCATGTCCTGCTCGGCGATGCCGACGTTGATCAGCCGGGTGGGGAACTCCTCGCGGAATGCGACCAGGTTGCTGGAGCCGACCGAGTCGTTGCAGACCGCGACGATGCGTTCGTCGGAGCGGGCCAGCTCGGCGAGCTGGTCGGCGAAGTCCGCGCGGCAGTCGTGCGTGGGTGCCTGTTCGGCGACGGCGGTCATCGGCTGAGCCCCTCCAGTGCGAGACGGACCTGCTCGTCGGTGGGGACCTTGTGGTGCCACTCGACGCGGTCCTCCATGAAAGGAACCCCTTTCCCCTTGACCGTACGGGCGATCACCGCGACGGGACGGCCGGTCGCCGACGGCGCGTACGCCTCCTTGACGGCTCGGTGGTCGTGACCGTCGACGTGGCGCACCTCCCACCCGAAGGCGGCCCACTTCTCGTCCAGCGGGTCCAGGGAGGTGGTGTCCTCCGTGCGGGCTCCCTGCTGGAGCCCGTTGCGGTCCACGACGGCCGTCAGGTTGGACAGCTGGTGGTGGGCAGCGGTCATCGCGGCCTCCCAGTTGCTGCCCTCCTGCATCTCTCCGTCACCGAGGACGACGACGGTGCGCCATTCCTCGCCGCTCAGCCGCGCACCGAGCGCACAGCCGGTGGCGACGGGGAAGCCGTGTCCGAGTGGGCCCGTGTTGGTCTCGACCCCCGGCACCCTGAGCCGTGCGGGGTGCCCGTTGAGAGGGGACAGCGGAGCCATGAAGTCGCTCAGACGCTCCCGGGGGAAGAACCCGCACGAGGCCAGCGTCGAGTACAGCGCGGCGGCGCAGTGTCCCTTACTGAGGACGAATCGGTCACGCTCCGGGGCGTCCGGCCGCGACGGATCGAGCCGCAGGGTGCCCCACAGGGCGGTCACCAGCAGGTCGGTCACCGACAGGTCACCGCCGACGTGGCCCATGCCGGCCGCCTGGATGGTGGTGAGGATGTCGCGGCGCACGGAGGCGGAGATCTCGGCGAGATCCGCGGCGGCCCCGGCCGGTGACTCCGCGCGCAGCCGTGCGCTGCGCCTGCGGTAGGCCTCGGCTGCCGCCTCGTCGGCCGCGAGGGGCGCCGCGGTACGCGGCGTGCGGGTCACTCGGACTCGCTCTCCGCCAGCGCCCGGAACAGCGCGCGCTTGGCGATGCGCTGAGCGCTCAGGGCATCCTGCGCGGACCGGGCGGCGACGAGCTCCTCCCGGTCGAGGTAGCCCAGGGCCCGGTGGAAAGCCCGCATGGTGCGGATCCCGGCACGCGCGGCCTCGACCGGGTCCTCCCTGAAGGGGAACTGGTCCAGCTGCCACACTCCCTCCCAGCCGGCGTCGTCGAGGGCGTGGAAGAACTCGAAGGTTTCCAGGAGATGGACGGAACCGACGACCATGTCGTCGTCCCAACCCCGGAAGTTGTCGTTGACGTCGATGGCGAAGAGCTTGTCGCGGGCGATGGCCAGCCGGGCCGCCTCGGCCGGCGTCTCACCGCCGTACAGCGAGTGGCCGAAGTCGAGCAGGACGCCGACGTTGTCCACGCGCATGTCCTCGATCGCCAGCAGCGTCCGGGCGACGGACGAGAAGACCATCCTGTTGCGGGGCTCCCGCGGCTTGTACTCGATCGCGAACTTGAGGTCGGGGAAGGACTGGGCGAGCTCCCGCACCGCGTCAACCGACTTGTCCCACAGATCGCTGTAGTCGGCCTGGAAGGGGTAGTCGTAGCCGTCCTGGCCAGGCCACAGCTTGATGTAGTCGACGCCGAGTTCCCGCCCGACCTCGGCGGAGGCGGCCACCAGGTCGATCGCTTCACGCCGGATGCCCGGATCGGGATTGGTGAAGCCGCCCTTCGCGAAACGGCCTGTGTAGAACTCGGGTGTCACGGCGATGGCGCTCAGTCCCTGCTCGGCCAGCGCCTCCTTGACCTGCTCGGTGCTGATGTCCCCCGGGGGGAAAGGCCAGTTGAGGTCGAGGACCGACAGGCCTCCGACGGATCCCGCCAGTTCGATCGCGTCGAGAACGGTACGCGGCTCGCCGTATCCGTCCGTGGCGTAACGGTCGACGTAGGTGGCGAAGTGCCAGACCCCCGCGCCGTAAACAGGTTCACCTTCATGGGGCTGCATGTCTATTCGTCCATGACTGAACATGCGTCCACGTTACGAACGGACGGCTCGGAGTGTCAAGCACCCCGGCAGCCAGGGTGGTTGGACTGCATTGACGCGGGGGGGGGCTCGCTCGGCCGGGCGCTCACGCCGCGACGGTGACGACGAGTGCCGGCGGTCACGCACAGCGGGTTCTTCAGTGGGACGGCGGTGTCGGCGCGCGCAGGACGGGCATCATCGTCTCCACCGCGTCCTGCGCGAGATGATCGAGGATCAGCCGGCCGACCACGCCCGGCTTCTCCAGCGGCACCAGGTGGGAGGCACCGGGGACGACAACCAGCTGTGCCCCCGGGATCGCGCGGTACAGGGCTGCCGTGTGCTCCAGCGTCATCAGGTCGTCGTCTCCCACCATGGTGAGGACGGGCGCCTCGATACGGGCCAGGTCCCCGGCGGTGAGCGTCGGCTGGGTGCGCCACATGTCGATCACCTTCGCCGCCACCACCGGCCAGTGGCCCGCGCCGTCGGGCGCGACGGCCTCGTACATCTCCCGGAAGAACGCCAGGTCGTCCCCGTCCGGCGTCATCGCGTCGAGCATCGCGGGCTCGACGAAGCACTCGGGGCCGGGCCGGAAGTTGGCCCCGATCACCACGGCCTTGCGCACCAGGTCCGGGCGGGCGGCCGCGACGAGCAGCGCGACGACTCCCCCGTCGCTCCAGCCCACGAGATGCGCAGGCTCCCCCACGACCGTCTCCAGGAAGGCCACCGTGTCGTCGGCCATGTCCTGGTAGGTGAGCGGCCCTTCGACGTCAGGGGTGTGCCCGTGCGCGCGCCGCTCGGGCAGGAGGACGCGGTGGGCGGCGGCGAGGTCGGCACGGAGCTCGCCCCAGGTCTCATTGGTGCAGAATCCCCCGTGCAGGAGGACCAGCGGACTGCCGGTCCCCTCGGTCTCGTACCACGTCCTGACACCAGGAAGGTCCGCGTAGTCACCCATTGTCCCAGGCTCCTCTGGACAGCTGCCCTCCCTCGCCAGTCTGCTCCGTGCCTCCGACGCCCGCCACACGGGGCGGGGCGAGCACGGCCGGGCTGTCGGCGGACCCGTGGGGTGTGGTGATGGTCGGGGGGTGTGCGGGGTCCGGGATCCGGTCGCTCCAGCCGCCGGGGACCGCCCGGCCCTGCTGGTCACGGAAGCGGACGGGGGCCGTGCCGACGCGGCGGGTGAAGAGCCGGGAGAAGTAGGCGGCGTCGTCGTAGCCGACGCGGCGGGCGACGGCGGACACGGGTAGCTCGGTGGTGGCGAGGAGCTCCTTGGCCCGGCCGAGGCGGATGCCGAGGAGGTAGTCCTTGGGGCTGCATCCGGCGCCCCGGCGTACGGCGGTGCGCAGCTCGGCGGGGGTCATGCCGTGGCGGGAGGCGTGTTCGGCGACGGACAGGGGCTGAAACGCGTCGCGGGCGAGGGCGTTGAGTACAGGGTCTCCGTCGGCTCCGACATCGGCACGGGCGCGTCGCAGGGCGACGAGCAGTTCGTGCACGGCGGCGCCGGTCTCGACCTCGAGGAGGGGGTTGCCGAGGCGGGCTGCGCGGGCGATGCGGCTCACGGCCGCGCGGGCGGACGCCGTGTCCGCGAGGGGGACGACCGGGCGGTCGGTCTCGATGTAGCCGAGCTCGGTGTACGGGACGGTGGCCGGGCCGGTGAAGTCGACGAAGCTCTCGTCCCAGCCGGTGGCGGGGTCGGGACCGTAGTGGTGCGGGATCCCCGGCACGAGCCAGATGAGCGCGGGAGCCGTCACGGGGGTGTGTCCGCCGTCCGGGCGGCGGTACCAGCCACTGCCCGCGCTGATGACGACGGCGACGTGGTGGTCGAGGGTACGGGGCCCGACGGGGGGCAGTGCGCCGTGCTGGAGGCCCACTCCGAGGCAGACAAGCCCCAGCTTGTGGTGGGTGGGGCCTGGCGTGAAATAGCGCATCCAGGTGTGGTACATCCGCTTCCGTTCCTCCCCGCCCTGTCGGTTCGGCGTTCCGTTGCGTCCAAACAGAGCTGATCTTTGTCCATGGACCGCTCCGCCGCCAGGGGGTGAGGTGGGGGCGGTGGTGGAACGAGAGGCGGGGACCATGGCTGAGTTCACGGTGGGCGAGCGGGATTTCGAGCTGGACGGGCGGCCCGTAAGGCTGTTGTCGGGCGCTCTGCACTATTTCCGGGTGCACGAGGGGCAGTGGGAGCACCGGCTGGCGATGCTCCGCGCCATGGGGCTCAACTGTGTGGAGACGTACGTCCCGTGGAATCTGCACGAGCCGGAGCGGGGGCGCCACCGCGACGTGGAGGCGCTGGGCCGGTTCCTGGACGCGGCGGAGGCGGCCGGGTTGTGGGCGATCGTGCGGCCGGGGCCCTACATCTGCGCGGAGTGGGAGAACGGCGGTCTGCCGCACTGGCTGACGGGGACGCTGGGCACCAGGGTGCGGACCCGCGATCCGGAGTACCTCGGGCACGTCGAGCGGTGGTTCCGGAGGCTGCTGCCGCAGGTGGTGCGGCGGGAGATCGGCCGGGGCGGCCCGGTGATCATGGTGCAGGTCGAGAACGAGTACGGCAGTTACGGCTCCGACCAGGTGTATCTGGGCCGTCTGACGGAGCTGCTGCGCGAGCTCGGTGTGACGGTTCCGCTGTTCACGTCCGACGGGCCGGAGGACCACATGCTGACGGGCGGCTCGGTGCCCGGGGTGCTGGCGACGGCGAACTTCGGTTCGGGGGCCCGGGAGAACTTCGAGACGCTGCGGCGGCACCGTCCGGACGGGCCGCTGATGTGCATGGAGTTCTGGTGCGGATGGTTCGGGCACTGGGGTGCGGAGCCGGTGGTGCGGGAGCCGGCCGACGCGGCGTCGGCGCTGGAGGAGATCCTCCGGTGCGGCGCGTCCGTCAACATCTACATGGCACACGGCGGAACGAGCTTCGGCGGCTGGTCGGGGGCGAACCGCGCCGGGGACCTCCACGGCGGAGAGCTCCGGTCGACCGTGACGTCGTACGACTACGGCGCCCCCGTCGACGAGTACGGACGCCCCACCGAGAAGTTCTGGCTGTTCCGGGACATCCTCGCGCCCTACCAGGAGGGGGGCGCCCCGCTGCCCGACGTGCCGGCTCCACCCGCCGCTCTGGGCGGCCCGTTGGGTACCGAGCTCGGGGAGTGGGCACCACTGGGTGAGGTCATGGACACTCTGGGCGGCCCGGAGACCGAATGGGCGGTGCCACCCACGTTCGAGGAGCTGGGGGTGGACCGGGGGGTGGTCCGCTATCGGGTGCGGGTGCCGGGGCCGCGTCCCCCGTATCCACTCGGGGTGACCGGGCTCCGGGACCGCGCGGTGGTGTACGTCGACGGGACGCGGGCGGGGGTGCTGGGGGGCGGCCCGGCCGAGGCCGGCTCGTACACGGCGCTGGACGGGCCGGTCGCGGGGCCGGCGGAGGTGGAGCTGTGGGTGGAGTCGCTGGGGCGGGTCAACTACGGGCCGCGTCTCGCCGAGCCGAAGGGGATCACGGGCGGTGTCCTGCACGAGCGCCAGTACCTGCACGGTGTGCGGGCGCGGGGGCTCGCCCTGGACGCGTTCGAGGACGCGGACGCACTCCGAAGGGTTTCCTTCCGCGCCCCGGAGGAGGGTGCCCCGGGCCTGTTCCGGGGAACGTTCGACGTACGAGGTCCGGGTGACGCCGGGCTGGCCCTGCCGGGGTGGGAGCGTGGCTTCGTCTGGGTGAACGGCTTCTGCCTGGGGCGCTACTGGAGCGTGGGGCCCCAGGATTCGCTGTACGTTCCGGGGCCCCTGCTGCGCGAGGGTGTGAACGAGGTGTGGGTGCTGGAGCTGGAGCGCTCGGGAGACCGCCGGCTGACTCTCGGCTGAGGGCGAGGACGGGGGGACGGCGCGGCGACGGGCGCGCACGGCGTCCGGGGATCGCCTGCCGTCTTACGGGCTGTCGGCCCGACGGGCTGTCGGTGAGCCGTAGGCGATGTGTCGGTGACCACTGGAAGCGTGGGAGCGACCGAGGGAGCAGCCGCAGTCTCCTTCGAGACCAAGGGAGCCCGTCGCCGTGTCGCTCACATCCTCCACCCCGCCCTGGGACGTCCACCGGCTGCCCGGTGCCGACGGCCGCGTCTTCCTGGTCACCGGCGGCAACGCCGGCATCGGGTACTTCGTCGCGGAGCAGTTGTCGGCGACCGGCGCCACCGTCGTACTCGGCAGCCGGAGTCCGGCCAGGGCCGAGGCCGCCACGACCTTGATCCGCATACGTGTTCCCGGCGCGCGGGTGCGGGCCGTACGGCTGGATCTGGCCGACCTCTCGTCGCTCGGAGCAGCGGTGGAGGCGCTGGGGGTGGAGCACCTCGACGCGGTGGTCCACAACGCAGGCGTCGCGCTCGACGACCCGCCACGCCAGGAGACCGTGGACGGTCATGAACTCATGTTCGGCACGAATCACCTCGGGCACTTCGCCTTGACCCATGCGCTGATGCCGCTGCTGACGGCCGCCCCGGCGGCCCGCGTGGTGACCATGGGCAGCTTCGCGGCGAAGTCCGAACGGCTCGATCTCGACGACCTGCAGTCCCGGAAGGACTACCGGCCCAAGCGGACCTACGGACGCTCCAAGCTGGCACAGATGTACTTCGGCGTCGAACTCGACCGCCGTCTGCGCGCGGCCGGCAGCACGGTGTCGAGCATCCTGGCCCATCCGGGCGGGGCGCTGGACTCCCTCACCCCCTCACGGCCGCCGGTCCATGTGCGGTCCACCGGCGCACGGCTGGGCGCGGCACCCGTGGCCCTTCTCCTCCAGGGCAAGGACGCCGGGGCGTGGCCCGCGGTCCGGGCGGTGCTCGACCCGGCCGCGCGGGGAGGCGGGCTGTGGGGGCCGCGCGTCTTCGGCCTGCGCGGTGAGCCCCGGTGTGAAGCGGTGTGGGACCACCTCGCCGACCGCTCGGTCGCGGCGCGGTTGTGGGACGAGAGCTGTGATCTGACCGGCTCCCACCTCGGCACGAGCTGCGGAAGCGGATGATGATCTCCGTGCGCGAGGCCCCCCGTCGGCCGTGCGGCCCCGGTCACCGGGTTCCTGCCGCCCCGCGCCCGGGCCCGCTCGTGGGCACCGGTGCACGGGGCAGCGGGCCCGTCACAGCTCGTGGACCTCGAAGGAGTCGAGGACGAACTCCGCAGTCCCGTCGTCACCGGTCCTGCGCAGGCCGACCCAGGTCTCCCCCTCGGGCGGCGCGGTGAACTCGTGACTCAGCACGGCCGGTGAGGTGGCCGCGGGAAGTTCCCTGCGGTCGAGCTCGCGGGAGGCCGGTGCGTCGACCCCGGTGATCCACGCGTACTGACCGGCCTTCTCGTTCTCGTACCGGAAGGTCACCCGGTAGCGCTTCCCGGGCTCGAAGCGGACGGTGTGCTGCACGGTCCGGTAGACGAGGCCGTCGTTCTCCCCGCGCGACTTCAGCGACTGGGTTCCGTCGACGACGTCGTCGATCGCCTTGCCGTTCCAGCCGCGCTGGGTGAACGGGGCGTGCCGCTGTGCGATGTGGGTGCGCGGGTCCGTGGAACCGCCCGCGTCGCCCTTGACGAAGGGCCCCCAGCCCTGGGGCACGTGCTGGAAGTCCTCGAAGGCCACGGCTCCGGCCTTTTCGGTGCGCCGCGCTGCGACGATCCGCACATTGTCGAAGCGGACCCTGGCGTCCCCGGCCTCGGTGCGCAGGGTGAGGTCCACGGGCCCGCCGCCGTCCGGCACGGCGAAGTACGTGAACATGCGCTGGAATCGGGTGTCGTGCTTGCGGTCCGCCGCGACGAGGTTCACGGCGGTGGAGCAGTCCGTCCAGTTCTCGGCGGTGGTGCCGTCGGCCGTGCGCACGGTGAGCGCGGCCCGTCGCCGCTCCCCCGCTTCCTCTCCCACCTCCACCTGTACGGAGGCTGCGTAGGTGCCCGGTGCGAGGCGGGCGATCCGCTGGCCGACGGCCGCCGCCGCACCGGCCCCGACGACCAGTTCGTAGTCACCGAGGGCACTGAGCTCCACCGACGCCGGGCCGCTGACGCTCCAGCCCTCCAGAGAGCCGGCGTTGAAGCCGGGGTCGTGCAGCGGTGTCGCCTGCCCCCACTCCGGGTCCCGGTTCGCGGGCATCCGGACGCGGTGGACGACGTAGGGCTGGTCCGCCTCGGCCTCGATGGTGACGCGGCCGGAGCGGACGGGCACCTCACGGACGGATGCCCGCCCCTGGTCGGTGAGCCGGTGGACGTAGACCTTCGACCGGCCGGCCCAGCCGCGCGGCAGCCGCCAGGTGCTGCTGCCGCCCGCCGGGTTGTAGTGGTAGAGCCGGTCGGGATCGGTGGCTTCTCGCGGCTCCCAGGGCAGCAGGTAGCGTCCTCCCTCGTACACGACCCGGCCGTCCGTGGTGATGCGGCGGGTGCCGTCGGTGTCGTCCACGGATGTCTTCGTCGGGCCGAAGAACGTGATCTCGTGGGCGCCCCAGGTCCTGACCGGGTACGCCTGGAGGTACTTGGCGGGCAGGCTGTCGGTCCAGATCTGCCGGTAGAAGGTGTTCCAGTCGGTCTTGTTGACCCAGCCCTCGAAGTTGCCGGTGCGCGGAATCCCGAGGAGCGTCGGCCACTTGTCGGCGAAGACGTCCTTCTGGTGGTTGCGGATGAAGCGGATCAGCTGCGAGTTGATGCCCCGGGACGTGTCGGCGCCGTAGTCGGTCTCGGTGGCCCAGTGGGACCACAGGGAGGAGCGTTCGAGGCCGTGGCCCCACTCGGTGGTGACCTGCCAGCCCTGCTCCCGCAAGGCCCGCTGGAGCCGGTCCGAGGTCCAGCCGGACTCGCGGAACACGTCGATGTAGAGCATGTTCAGGGCGGGGTCGGTCTCGTCCCTCAGGTCCTGGAAGCGCTTGATGATGTCGCCGGACACGAGGTCACGCCGCTGGTCGATGCGGTAGCTCTGGTCGAGCCAGTCCCACTGCTCGTTGCTCTTGTCCACGAGTGTCTCGGAGAACGCGTTCGCGACGGGGTACGACTCCGTGGCGTTCACATGGACGCCGAAGTCGCTCCCCCATCCGCGTCCCTCGCTCACGAGGGTGTTGAGGTCCTTCAGGCCGCCCGCGCGTTCGTTGTGGTTGCCGGCGTAGTCGGGGTGGGCGGAGTCGTGGCCCTCCGACTGGTAGCCCTTGAGGAGCGTGTACTGGCGCAGACCGTCCGTCGCGAGGGAGATCCGCTTGACGTTGTCGAGCGTCACGAGGAACGGGTTGGTGGCCTGACTGGCGAAGTTGAACGGGATGTGCGGGACGACGCGCAGGTGCTGCTCGTCGGCGCCCAGTGGATCGACCATGATGTCGCGGAAGGCGATGGCGGCGTCCTGCCAGTCCACCACACCGTCGCCGTTGCGGTCACCGGTGATGATCACGGTGGCGTACGGGAGCGGCTCGGTGACGTCCACGGGCGCGGTCGCGGCCCTGTGCGTCCACTGCCCGCAGGCGAGTTCGGCCTTGACGTAGCCGTCCTTCCTGACGGTCCGGCGCCACAGCCGGCCGTTCTCCCAGGTGACGCCCGGCGCGCTGTCGGGCTTGTCGTACGTCGTGTTCGTCTCCAGGGCGCCGCCGAGCCGGTCGTGGGCGACGACGGCGTACGCGCAGCCGGTCGGCGCCGCGTCGGGCGCGGTGTCCGGTGTGAGCTCGACCAGCGTGTCGCCGCTCGTGGCCTTGTCGAGCTGGATGCGGGCGGCGAGGAGGGCGGCACCCGGCTGGTCGCTGCGTACCGACAGGAACGCCAGCGACGGGATCTGGAGCGTACCGACGCGCAGATCCGGGGTGTCGGTGATCCTGGTGACCCGCCACTCGACCCGGCGGCCGGTGACGCGGATCTCGGCCCGGATCTCGGTGCCGCCGTCGAAGGTGAGGGTGTACGACGCCGTTTCGCGGCCGGAGCGTGAGGTCACCCGCGGGGTACGGGCGGTGCCGTCGATCAGCACGGAGGCGACCGGGTCCTCCTGACCGTGCAGTACGGCGCCTCCGGCGCGGTCGGTGTAGGAGACGATGCGCGGGAAGTCCGGATCGACGCGCACCTCCAGTTCACGGGAGCGCAGCACGGTCTCCCGCTGTGCCGCGAACGCGGTGCCCGGGCCTGCGAGGGCCAGTCCGGCACCCGCCAGTGCGGTGGCGGCCACCACGGTCCTGCGGCTCGGTCCCGGATCTTGTGCGTGCATGCTCGTTCTCCTGGCGCTGGACGGCATCTGTGCACGCCAAGATGCGCTGCTGGGGGTGAACGCGCCCATGGACAAAGGAGAGGCGGGTGTTGGACTAACGCGTGCGGCGGGGTCCCGATGCCCTTACCGGCTGGATGGGTGCTGGGGCAGTTGCGGGGTAGTCGAGCCGAGACGTCCGCATACACGGCTCAACGAGGAGGTTCCGTCATGGCCGGCTCGCTTCGAGGCCATTCACCCGCCCGCCAGTCGTTCCGTGCTGACGCGCTACGCGGCCCTCCGGCCCTGCCTCACCGGACGGACGGCGCCCTGGGCAGCCGATGTTTCCGACAGATCGAGGAAGGCAAGGTGACCTGGCCATGAGCACGGCAGAGCGGCAGACCGACACCACCGACGACTCGTTGGGTGTCCTGGTCTCGCGCGCCTCGCAGCAGATTTCGGAGCTGGTCCGCGAGGAAATGCGGCTGGCACGAGCGGAGATGACCCAGAAGGGCAAGCGTTTCGGGAAGGGCGGCGGCCTCTTCGGCGCCGCGAGCCTCATCGGCATCCTGGCGGCCCAGGCACTGGTCGCGACCTGCATCGCGGCACTTGCCCTGGTGCTGCCGTTGTGGGCATCGGCCCTCATCGTCACGGCGGTGCTGGCGGCGGCCGCAGCGGCGGCCGCCTTCGCGGGAAAGAAGCAGATCGCCGAGGCCGGCTCCCCCGCCCCGGAGCGGACCGTCGACAGCGTCAAGGCAGATCTGGCAGAGATCAAGGGAAAGGCACACCGATGAGCAAGGAATCCCGCACCAACATAGGAACCCCCGTCCCCGACGCCTCCAACCCCGAGGAACTGCGCGAGCAGGTCGAACGCACCCGCGACGAACTCGGACAGACCGTCGAAGCACTGGCGGCCAAGGCCGACGTCAAGGCACAGGCGAGGGAGAAGACCGCCGCCGCGAGGGAACAGGCCGCGGAGAAGGCTGCTCTGGTGGCCGAGCAGGTCCGTGGGAAGGCGGAGCAGGCCACGCGGCTCGTCAAGGAGAAGACGCCCGATCCCGTTCTGGAGAAGGCGGCCGAGGCCGCGTCCCACGTACGGGAGACCGCGACCCGGGCAGGACAGTACGCGGCGGACAAGGCCCCCGACCCGCTGCTCGAAAAGGCGGGCAAGGCCTCGTCCTTCGCACGCGCCAACCGCAACCCGCTTCTCGCGGGTGGGGCGCTGCTCGCCGCCGTCCTGCTGGTGCGCCACCGTCGAGGACGCCGATGAGGATTTCCAAGATCGTCTACAAGCCGGTCGGGCTGGCCCTCGGTGCGGCGAGCGGCATGATCGCGAGTGCGGCGTTCAAACAGACGTGGAAGATCGTCGAAGGAGAGGGCGACGCGCCCGATGCCACGGACGAGGACCGGTCCTGGCGGCAGATCCTGCTCGCCGCCGCCCTCCAGGGAGTCATCTTCTCCGTGGTGA
Organism: Streptomyces sp. QL37; assembly: GCF_002941025.1. NCBI lineage: Bacteria > Bacillati > Actinomycetota > Actinomycetes > Kitasatosporales > Streptomycetaceae > Streptomyces > Streptomyces sp. QL37. The sequence goes on from NZ_PTJS01000001.1 coordinate 438,152, forward strand.
AGGCAGCCGTCGACCGTTCGGGCGCCGTGGCCACGCGCCGCCTGACCGGCGTCTGGCCGGGCTGACCCCCGCCGCGGTGCCGGCCCCCTTTCCCACTGGGCCGGCGCCGCGGGGCGGCCTCAGGCCGTCCTGATCGCCGGGTCGGAGACGCCCGGGGCGCCGGTCTCCACGTGCCCGGCGAAGCGCCGTAGGAAGGTGGCGTCGGCGTCGGAGACGACCTTGACGTCGTACCAGCGGGCGGTGGCGCGCAGGTCGACGGTGTGGGAGACGGTCGCGCCGGGATTGACCTTGAAGGTCTGTGCCGAGCCGCCGTAGGCGTTGGTCACGGTCAGGTTGACGGCAACCGTGCCCGAGTTGGTCATGCTGAGCGTCAGATCGCCGCCGGACGCCGCGTGGCGGGCGGTGACCTCGGGGCCGGCCTGCTTCGCGGGGCCCCGCCAGGTGCGCAGGAAGCCGTTCGGGCCCCAGACCGTGAGATCGATCAGGTTGCCCGTGGAGCCGCTGGTGCTCCAGGTGTCCGAGAGGGTCTTTCCCGCCTCCACGGTGTAGGGCCACGGGCCGTCCGTGCGGTTGCCCGAGGTGCAGTGGAAGTGGGCGCCCAGGGTGGGGCCGGGGGCGAAGGTCAGGGTGAACTTGGCGGTGGAGACGGTGGCCAGGCCGTCCACGTACGGGCTGTAACCCAGGGCGCGGGTCGGTTTGGAGCCCGCCTCCTGCTCGGGCAGGGTGCCCGTGGCCGGCGGGGTCGGGTGGTAGGACGGGTGGCGGTTCCTGTCCGGCGGCTCGTATCCGGCCGTGGAGGGCAGCGCGGCGGGCGACGTGTCCGTGCGGGCGAAGTCGAAGGCCGAGGTCAGGTCACCGCAGACGGCGCGGCGCCACGGCGAGATGTTGGGCTCCCGCACCCCGAAGCGTTTCTCCATGAAGCGGATCACCGAGGTGTGGTCGAAGGTCTCGGAGCAGACGTAACCGCCCTTGCTCCACGGCGAGACCACGATCATCGGCACACGCGGGCCGAGCCCGTAGGGGCCGGCCGCGTAACCCCCGCCGCCGGGGTAGAGGTCCTTCGACACGTCGGCCGTGGACAGGCCCCAGGCCGAGGAGGCCGGCGGGTACGGCGGGACCACGTGGTCGAAGAAGCCGTCGTTCTCGTCGTAGGTGATGAACAGGGCGGTCTTCGCCCACACCGCCGGGTTCGCCGTCAGCGCGTCCAGGACCTGTGAGATGTACCAGGCGCCGAAGTTCGTCGGCCAGTTGGCGTGCTCGCTGAAGGCCTCGGGGGCGGCGATCCAGGAGATCTCCGGGAGGTTTCCGCCCACCACGTCCGCTCGCAGCCGGTCGAAGTACGTGCCGCCGGCCCTGACGTCGGTGCCGGTGCGGGCCTTCTCGTACAGGGCGCTGCCGGGCTGTGCGTTGCGGTAGCTGTTGAAGTACAGCAGGGAGTTGTCGCCGTAGTTGCCGCGGAAGGCGTCGTCGATCCAGCCCCACGAACCGGCGGCGTCCAGGCCGTCGCCGATGTCCTGATAGACCTTCCAGGAGACCCCTGCCGACTCCAGCCGCTCCGGGTAGGTCTTCCAGCCGTAGCCGGCCTCCTGGTTACCGAGGACCGGTCCGCCGCCCGTACGGTCGTTGCCGGTGTGGCCCGACCAGAGGTAGTAGCGGTTGGGGTCGGTCGCTCCGATGAAGGAGCAGTGGTAGGCGTCGCACACGGTGAAGGCGTCGGCCAGGGCGTAGTGGAACGGGATGTCGTTCCGTGTCATGTACGACATGGTCGTGGCCGTCTTGGCCGGCACCCACTTGTCGTACTTGCCGTTGTCGTACGCCTGATGGCCGCCGGCCCAGTCGTGGTCCAGCCCTTCCAGGAACTGCATCCCGAGGTCGTCGACCTGGGGGTTGAAGGGGAGGATGTCCTTGGTCCCGTCGGACTGGTGGAAGACGGACCTGCCGTTGTCCTGGAGCACCGGCCGGGGATCCCCGAAGCCCCGTACCCCCTTCATCGCTCCGAAGTAGTGATCGAAGGAACGATTCTCCTGCATCAGTACGACGATGTGCTCGATGTCCTGGATCGTTCCTGTGCTGCCCTGCGCCGGAATGGCGGCGGCTCTCGCGATGCTCTCGTTCAGCATGGCGAAGGCCGCGGTGCCTCCGGCTATACGGAGGAACCTGCGACGGTCGAGCTCTGTCATGGGTGACGACCTCTGGGGTGGGGGGATCAGGGACGCCCCAAGGACAGTGGTCCCCGGGTACCGGGCGGGGGCGGGTCCGTGACACCACGCCGTACACCTGGAGAACGAATGCCCTCCCCAGTGACACGGACCCGCTCACGCCGACGGCTGGTGGGAGGGTACGGGCAACAGGACCGCGCGCAACAGGCCCTGGTGACGGGCCCATTGCACAACGGCCATTTCGCACCAGGCAATGGGCTACGCCATCTCCGGCAAGGCATACTCCCGCGCGACACCACACAGCACGCCACCCACCGGAGGCAGGCGCGATGCGCCCTCTTCACCTCGCCACCCATCCCCAGGCGGCTACGAGGCCGTGGACGAGATCCTCCGAGTCCTTGCGAACAGCAGATCATCGTGGTGTACGGCCGCTCCCTGACATGCGGGACGACGCCTCAGTCGAGCTGCCGCACGGGCTCGGCCAGCCGGCCCAAGTGGTCGCCGTACCCGCCCCGGGCACGCGCGTTCAGGCGCGCCGAGGTGAGGACCGGGAAGCGTCTGGTGCGCAGGACGCGGTGGCCGCTCGCGTTCAGGGCGGCGACCAGCGCGTGGTCCTCACCGGTCGCCAGCGCAGGGTATCCCCCGCAGCGCAGGTACGCGTCGGCCCGGACACCCAGGTTGGCACCATGGACATGGGGATGCAGGTCCGGCCGGCCGGGGTGGCGGCCGGCCTCCTCGTACTCACGCATGTGCCGACGGATCACGTCCGTGAGCGCCGGACTCCATCCGTGCGGCCGGACGGTGCCCACCACGGCCTCCCAGCCCTTCTCGGCGCAGGCCCGCTGGTGCGCGAGCCAGCGGGACGGGACCTCGCTGTCGGCATCGGTCGAGGCGATCCACACGGCGCTCGGGTCCAGGTCCAGGGTGCGCAGGGCCAGCGCCGCACCGGCGGCTCTGGCCCGCCCGGGGTTGCGGGAGTCGAGCGGCGCGATCAGGGCGCCCGCCCGCCGTGCGACCGACTGGGTCGCGTCGGTGCAGGCGTCCGCGGCGACGACCACGAGCACCCGGGTGGCGGCCAGGGCGGGATGCCGGGCGGCCCGGGACACGGCGGCGAGGGCGGCGCCCAGCAGCGCCTGCTCGTTGTGCGCGGGTATCACCACGGCCATGGCGGCGGGCCCCGTCACACGAGCCCCTCGAAAGCGGCGGGCGAGGCGGGTGCGGCGCCACCGGGCAGGACTCTGCTGAAGGTCTGCAGGACGAAGTCCTCTTCCCGGTGATCGGCCCGTAGCAGCAGCCCGGTCTCAAGGGCCAGGCGGTCGGCCAACTGAGCGCCCGTGTGCAGGTGCTCGGGCACGGGGTGGTTCCAGTGCACGGTGACCAGGGTCCCGCCCGGTTCGAGCGCGCCGGTGGCCCGTGACAGCAGTTCGTCCAGCCTGGCCTCGTCGAAGTAGTAGAGCAGCTCGGACAGCACGACGAGGTCGAAGCGCCCCTCGGGCCACTCCTCGGGCACGGTGAGTCGGGCCACTTCCACCTGTTCGAGATCCGCGGTGCGCCGCCGGGTGGTCTCCACGGCGGAGGCGACCCGGTCGGCGGCGAGGAGCCGTTCGCATCGCGGCGCCAGGAGTCGCGTCAACTGGCCCACGGAGCACGCGGGTTCGAAGGCGTTACGGAAACGGGGCCGGGGCAGCGACGCGAGGGTCAGCGCGTACTTGCGCTGCTCGTACCACCGCTCCTGAAGGTGCCAGGGGTCGTCCTCGCCCCGGTACATGTCCTCGAAGTATCCGGCAGGAGTGCTCACAGGAACACCACCTCGCGGGGGCGCAGATGGTGGGCGAGCTCGTCCGGTGGCAGGACCGCCGCATCCTCCGCCCCCGGCCCCAGGGGCCGGATCTGCGAGGCGAAGGCATCGACGGCGTGCCGCTTCCGGTCCTGGACCTCCGGGGGCAGGGTGAGTCGCGCCGCCCGGTCCCATGGCACACGGGGATCCTCGGGGCGCGCCCAGTGCCACATCCAGACGGGGTATTCGACGAACGACGCACCGGCCTCCAGGGCCGCGGCCCCGGCCGCACGGCCGGCCGCCTCGTGGTCGCTGTGCACGTCGGCGGTCCAGGGAGCGGCGACCAGGACCGCTCCCGAGCACAGCGGGACAAGGGCCCTGCGTACGGCCTCCTCGTGACGGTGCACACCGGAGTCGGGGACGTGCAGCCGTACGATCTCGGTGTCCCCCGCGCCGAGCCGTTCGAGGGCCGTGCGGGTCTCCTCGGCGCGGACGCGGACGAGTTCGTGGGGGCGCAGGACCCTGCTGTCGGGGTGCGATCCCTCCCCGTCGGTCACGGACACCACGGTGAGGGCGTGCCCGGTCGCTGCGAGCCGGGCCAGCGTGCCGCCGAGCCCCAGCACCTCGTCGTCGGGATGGGCGGCGACCACGACGACGCGGCCCCGGGGCGGCAGCGGGAACTCACGAAGGCCGGCCCAGCCCGGCCACTCCTCCCAGACGCTCTCGTCGGTACCGGGGGCCTGGATGTCGTCCGCGTAGGACGACGTGTCATCGGTGCGCGCGCTCACCCCTCCTCCCGGCCGCTGACCAGGGCACCGAGTTCGGCGAGGTTGCGCTCGGCGTGGTGCTGACGGATGTAGACGGTCAGGTCGGCGACGGCGCGCGCGTGGCGTCGGTCGTGGCACAGCGGCCCCGCCCCGGTGGCCCGGCCCACATGCCCGAGCGTGCGGTCGCAGACGGCTTCGACGAACCCCCGCACGCGCAGGCTGCGCAGCCTGGCCTCGCCCTTGGCGTCCAGAGGGTCGGTGTCGATCTCGGCCGCCGCGGCCTCCAGGAGCAGACCGGCCGCCCGCAGGTCGATGTCGACGGCGCCGAGGTGGGCATCGGTGTGCGGACCCCCTCCGCGGTGGGCTGCCGCGCGCAGGACCCGGGCCACGGCACGCGCCCCGCCGAGCCAGCAGGCCGCCACCCCGATGCCACCGTGCTGGAAACCGGGCCGGTTCACATACCCCTCGACGCCCCCGACGGGTTCGGCGGCCGCCGAGTGGAAACGCACGTCCGGCGTGTCGGAGCCGGCCATGCCGAGCGCCTGCCAGCTGCCCTCCACCGGCTCGTACGTCCCCGCCGTCAGCGGCACGGCGAAGAGCCGCCTTCCGTCCTCGGCCCGGGCGGTGACGAGGGCGTGCGTACAGCTGTGTGCCCCCGAGCAGTACTGCTTGAGCCCGCTCACGCTCCACCGCCCGTCGGCGTCCCGCGCGGCGAAGAGCCCCTCGCCCGGAGGCTCGGCCGCCCACACCCCCCAGCGCCTGCCGGGGGCAGGGGCGGGGCCACCCAGCTCGTCGAGGATCGCCAGCGCGTCGACGTGGCCCTCCACCAGCCGGGCGAGACACAGATCGTCCTCGGCGACGGCCCGCAGTGCGGCGAAGCGCTCGGCGGTCGCGCCGCTGCCCGGCAGCGGAAAGTTCAGGTCACCCGCCTCGATCGCGGCGACCGCCGCGGTGAAGCGCGTGGACGTCTCCTCCCGCAGGGTCCGGGCATCGAAGTCGTCGGCCTCCCCAGGCCCTGCCGGAGCCTCCGGCACGACGGGGCGTCGTACGGCATCCTCTGTCATTCGCGTGTCCTTCGTCCATCCGGCCGGCGCTTCATCCGCCCGGTCACCTGCGCTCACTCCAGTGCCCGGTGATGCGCGATCGAAGCCGAACTCATGAGAAACACCGGTTCTGCGGATGCCGATCACGTCGATGAGCCGAGTGCCGTGCCGACCATGGCTCTACGATCGCCCCTCCGTGGCCCGGCGGCATGCCGAGACGTCCAGAAGGAGACTCGGTCACGGCCGGCGCCGGCCGGACGACACCCCGAGCCCGCGTCGCCGGGGTAGTTGCCTTTGACCGGGGGCATGAACCAGTCGAGCGCGAGATCGGCGAACGTGAACGTCGATACGTTCGCCGACCCGGCCAGCGCCGTGGTCAGCAAAAGCCGCTCCCGGCTCTCTTGACCTCAACCGAACTTGAGGTTGCAGCATGTTCCACATGATCACGCAATCCACGGCGTACGCCGCAGACATCGAAGCCGTCAAGCAGGTCGTCGCCACCGTCGAGCACTCCCAGCAGCGCAAGGACCCCGGACGATTCCTCGCCCTCTTCCACCCTGACGCGGTCTGGACGACGGCCCACGGCAAGGTTCTCATCGGCCTCGACGCGATATCGGAGTTCACCCGCAAGGTGCTTCCCGCGGGCAACTGGGACGGCAAGGTCAGCTACGAGGTGGTCCACGTGCTCTTCATCCGCCCCGATGTCGCTGCGGTCAAGGTTCGCCAGCGCTACCTGAGCCCGGACGACGAGAGCGAGGGGGCCCCGCTGTATGTGATGGCCAAGCAGGACGACGGCCGCTGGCTGCTGACCGCCTGCCAGAACACGGTGGTCGCCGCCGACTGATCGATTCGGACGGACTGGCTGCGCGCACGCGGCAGCGAGGTGGCCAACGTCAGTGTGTGATCACAGAGTTGGCTCAAGACGGGCTCGACCTCGAACGGTGGAGGCGCGAATCGACCCGCCCTCGGAGGCCACGGCTGATGTGTCGGGGGTGGGCGCCCGTGACTTCGCCGCATGACCGGAGTGCCACGAGGTCGCGCATGCCCGGCACCACGTCGCCGGAAGGCGCCGCTGTATCTGATGTGGCAGTGACCGGTGCGGCCCATACCCGGCGAGCACCGCATCCACCAGGCCGGGTCAAGGGAGCAGCCCCGCGATCGTGGAAGCGAGGAGAGCAAGCAGGGTGAGGGCGGCACCGAAGGCCATACCTCCCTGCACGAGGGCTGAGGAAATCGGTGCGCCCGATCGGCGGGCGAGCAGCCCGGCCGCAACAGCGCTCAGCACGGCGATCAACAGCACGAGAGTGGCGGTGACCACGATCAGAACGACGACAGCTTCGAGTGGCACCGTGGCATCTCCTCGCAGGAACGTTGTGCGGACAGGTCGAGATTGGCTGATCAGCCGTACACCTGGGTTCGAGCGAACAACAATGAACAATGCCGAACCGCTCGGCCCAGGGCCCCCGACCGGTGGTCGCACGGCCGTTCGAACCGCAGGGAGGGTGCATGCTGACCGACGACGACACCTCGGCCCGTGCGACGGCCCTGGCCGCGTTGCGCGAGAAGCTGCGCGACACGCTTGGCAGCCAGGGGTACACGCGGAAGGACGTCGTCTCACGCAGCGTCGCCGTGGGGATGCCCTTGGCACCCACAACGATCAGCCAGGCCCTGAACGACGGTCACCGGGCACCGAGCCTGCGAACCGTCACGGCCATCGCACGGGCCGCGGACGCGAACCCGGAGACCTGCCAGCATCTCCGAAATCTCTGGCACGAAGCCACGCGACCACCGGTGGTAGCCGCTCCCGGCGCGTCTGCGGCCTCGTCCGTCGGTCCGGGCAGCGTCCTGGCCGCGGGGCCGGCTCTGCTCGAAGTGCAGCGGGCCCCGTTCCTGACGACCGACTCGGACGACAGCGCTGGGAGCCCAGCGGGCGTCGTCCGGAGCGATTTCGGAAAGGAAGCCGCGCTCACTCCCTACCTCGCCCGCCCGCACGATCAGAAGTTGGAGCGACTCCTCGCCCCCGCACTGGACGGGGCCGAGTCCTGCTTCGTCATGCTCACCGGTGACTCGTCCACGGGTAAGACCCGCGCGCTGTTCGAATCTCTCCTCCGGCTGGCCCCGAACCGCCCTCTCTGGCGGCCCACCCACGCTGCCGCACTGGCGGATCTGCTCGACGACGGCCGAGTCGTACCGGGTGAAGTGCTCTGGCTCAACGAGGCGCAGCGTTTCCTCTACGGTGATCGCTCCGAGGAGTCCGCCGCCGCTCTGCGCGAGCTCCTGATCACCCGGACCGGCATCACCGTCGTCGGCACACTGTGGACGTTCCCGTACTGGGAGGAGCTGATCCGCCCTTCGGTGTCGGCGGACGCTCGCAGCCACGTTCGCGCGCTCCTCGACGCACCGGTCACCCACCGGCTCGCGGTCCCGGCGGAGCTGACCTCGGCCCAAGGCTCGGAGTGGAAGAGCCTTGCCGAGTCCAGCGGGGACGGCCGGATGGGGCAGGCCGGAAGAGCCGGAGCGGCCGACGGGCGGGTGGTTCAGCACCTCAGCGGTGGACCCCAGCTACTCGATGCCTACCGCATGGGACCCGGATCCCACTTCACCCATGCCGAACACGCCCTCATCACTGCCGCGATCGCGGCGCGGCACGCCGGCTACTACGCGCCGCTCCCTGAGGAGCTGCTGGCGCACGTGGCCGACGCAGCCCTTCCGCCACGTCTCAGGCCTGCGGCGCCGGGCTGGGCTCATGACGCTTTGACCGCCCTCGCCACGGGCGCGCGGGCGGACGGTCGCCGCACCGACATCAGGAACACCCTCACCGCGCTGGTAGCCCTGCGCGACACCGCCGGTGGCACGGCGACGTACGAACCGGCCGACTACCTGCAGCAGAACGTCGTCGCTCCCGAAGAAGCTTCCGTGCCGGTCCCCGCGTTGTGGGACGCCATGACCGCGTTCACCACCGACCCGTCCCTGCTCATGCACTTGTCGCTGAAGGCGGGGAGGTCGGACTTCACCAAGCAGGCGGTGATGCTGCTGCGCCGCGCAACGATGGCGGGCTACCCCACGAGTTGGATCGGCCTCCTGCTGGCCACACCGAGGGAAACGCATGTGCGAAGGGAGATGGCGCTCTGGATGACGGACCATGCCCGGTGGGAGTCGGGCTTGGACATGCGCGCCCGACTGCGCGAACTCGCGCGTGAGGGTACTGACGTGAGCCTCCGTATTGCGGCGAGAGCCGTGGCGGAGGTCGACCTCTCCGACGCGAACGGGGTGGGCCGGCTGCTCCTGGCTCTGCGCGATCTCGGGCACGAAAAACTGCTCCTGGACGTCGATCCGGTGGCACTCGTGGGACTCCCGGACGCGTACGGCACGTCCGTCCTGCTCGGCGAACTGATCGAAGCCGGCTACACCGAGCATGCGACGCGTCTCACCGAGAGAATCATCGCCGGCGGGGCACCTCTTGAAGACCCCCGAGCGATGCGGGCGCTCGTCGCGGCGCTTCGCGTCTGTGCGCCCCTCCACGAAGGCAGGGAAGCACTGGCCTCCGGAGCTGCGACGCACGCCGACCTGTCCAATGACTTCCAGTCGCTTCTGGACCTGGTGGAAGAACTCACGGCCGACCATGCCGAAGCCGCGCGTCTGCTCGCCCTCCGGGTCGCCGACACCGTCGATCCGGAGGACCCCGAGTTCGTAGCCTCCGCACTGTACGAGCTGCAGTACCTCGGGATGACGGCCGCATGCCGGCGGCTCGCCGAGCAAGCCGTGCCCAGAGCCGTTCTGGAGGAGCCGGAAGCCGTCGGCTGGCTGCTGGAGGAACTGAAGAACTGCGGATTCGCCGACCTCCTCGGCATGCTGCTCTCCCGTGATCCCTTGGCGCAGCTCGTTATCGGCTCCGTCAGGAAGGTGATCATGCTCGTATGGGGCTTGCGCATCGTCGGCAGGGAGGACTTGGCCCAGCGCCTTCTGCTGAGCAGCCTACCGGACATCGAGATCGACGACGCCGAGTACGCCTCCGAGTACCTGGACGAGATCGCGCACGTCGGCGATCCTCGGACCGTGAGGCGGTTCGCGCTGAATGCCGTCGCCCAAGCCCCTCTCGCCCGGGGCGCGGGGGTGACCATGCTCGCGCGATCGCTGTATCAGCACGGGCTGTCGGATGCGCTGGACCGGCTGGCCCGCCGCGCGATCGCAAGTGCGGATCCCCGTTCCGACGCTTTCGTCGGTCTCCTCCAGATGCTCCGCAGCCAACGCCTGGACACGCATGTCGATGCCTTGATCGAGCGAGCTGTCGCACACCCGGAACTGACGGCCGCGGTGCGGCACACAGAGCTCCTGGCCCGTCTGCGGGCGGCGGGCGAAGCCGAGGCCGCAGAAACTCTGGAAGCCGTGGCGTCGTCGGTGGCCAGGCCCCCGGATCCCAAGAGGCCTCGCGGCGAACCGCGACGGGGAACACCGTACGGGCTGGAGACCGACGGCAGCCCGGCTCTCGCCTGGAACTGGAAGGATCTGAACGACCTGGAGGCACACATGGCGACACGGATGAGCCCACCCGAGCTCTGTACTCAGCCCTGCGGTTCTGCCTGATCAGAGCACCCGTGGCTGGTCGGAGAACGTCCCGGGTCCCGTCCCGCTCGACGCGCGCCCTCTGATCGTCCGCCAGTTACCCGGCACCACCCAGGAGCAACGTCTCGCGCCGACGTCCGCTCATCGGGCAATCTTCGACGACGGGTGCGATCGGCCGCGACGCGCACAGGCAACGTGACCCTCGCTGCCCGAATCGGTGGGCAGGCCGTCGGGATCGCCGCCGAGACCGGATCCGCGCGCATCTTCGGACAGCTCGACCGGCTCGACCAGGCACTGGCCCCCGCAACCGGCGAGGACGGCGTCGCCGAGTTCCGCGCCTCACTCGACCGCATCGTTCTGCATCCCGCCTGACTCACCCGCGCACACGCCTGGAGATACCGTGCCCCGCCCGTACGTCCGCTCGTCATCGCCCCGCTCCTGGTAGGTCAGCCGGATGCAGTGCGCATGCTCGGCCCAGCGAGCTGTCCCGGCGGGCCCGCCACCCGCCTGCGACTTCTGGAGACCCGCCAGATCGGCGACCTGGTACTCCTGAGGTACGCCCCCAAGGACACCTCGACGGAGCCCCGATGAAAGCCACCTCTTCAGCCGGCGCCCCCGGCGCCGGCCACGAGCCCAACACCGCGGACCGGAACTGGCTCGCTCTCGCCTGTGAGCTGGCCGCCCTGTGCCCACCTTCACAGACCGCCTTCAGTGTGGGGGCGGTCATCGTCGCGGCCGACGGGACCGAACTCGCCCGCGGCTACTCCCGCGAGAGCGACCCCCACGACCACGCCGAGGAAGGCGCCCTCGCCAAGCTCCCCCCGAGGACGCCCGGCTCGCCTCCGCCACGATCTACAGCTCCCTGGAACCCTGCGCCAAACGAGCATCTCGCCCTCGGCCCTGCGCCCAGCTCATCCGGGACACTGGCCTCCGCCGCGTCGTCACCGCCTGGAACGAGCCCGACACCTTCGTCGCCGACGCCGAAGGCACCGAGACCCTCGAGGATGCCGGCGTGACTGTCATCGCACTGCCTGAGTATGCGAACGCCGCACAGGCACCCAACTTGCACCTGCTCTGACAGCCCAGGGTGGGCAGGCCGCATGTCTACCACTTGCGCATTGTCGTCCACTGCGATGTGTTAGCGAGGGTGAGCCGCTGGCTGCCCGCAGTACCCCCGGCCTGCGGCCATTGAGACGGTCCAGCGAGGGGGGGTGGCCGTGGCCTGGTCGGTCGGCATGTGCACCACCAGGCGACGGCCCTCGTCCGCTAGGACGAGCGAGTCTCGAAGGACAGACGCAGGCGACCTGCCTCGGGATGCTCGACCACATCAAGCCCAAAACGCGAGGGCAGAGCCGGAACAGCGGCGAGCCGGTCGCTGACGACGGCGCTCCCGCCGCCGTGAGCTCGTTGGCCCTGTGTCCAGACCACGTGACGCTCGCCCGCAGGCACCTCCATCAGACCCATTAGAGTCTGTCGCCCCCGGCAGAGTTCATTCGGCTCAGCTGACGGTGACGAGGCGCTGTACAGGCAAGCTGCGTGAGGATCGGCCGGCGTGGACGGTGTAAGAGCCGGGGGTGAGTTTCCAGGTGCCGGCAGTCCACACCGACAGGTCTCGAGCCGAAACGCTGAAGGTGAGCCGGGTGCTTGCACCGGGCGCAAGCGTGACCTTGCGGAAGCCGATCAGTCGCCGTGGCTCGGCTTGGGCGCCGACAGGCAGCCCCGCGTAGAGCTGCACGACTTCGGTGCCTTCGCGGGAACCTGAGTTGGTGAGGGTGACGGCGGCGGTCAGCGTTTTGGTCGCTGTGTTGTAGGACGTTTCCAGCGAGCCGAGGTTGAAGGTGGTGTAGGACAGGCCGTGTCCGAAGGGGAACAGCGGGCTCTGGTTTTTTCCGTCGTAGTAGCGGTAGCCGACCAGGTGGCCCTCGCTGTGGGAGACCGTGGGGCCGTTGCCCGGGTAGGTGGCCTGCGTGGCTCCGGGGCCCTGGGACGCTGTGACGGGGAAGGTGACCGGAAGACGGCCTGAAGGGTCTGCGTCGCCGAAGAGGACGGCTGCCAATGCGGTGCCTGTGGCGCGTCCGGCATACCAGAGCTGGACGACCGCTTCGACATCGTTGATCCACGGCATGGCGACGGGGCCGTCGGTGTTCAGGACGACGATGGTGCGGGAGTTGGCTGCTGCGACGTCGGCGATGAGTTTGTCCTGGTCGCCCGGCAGGTCGAGGGAGCCGTGGTCCATGTCCTCGCCCGCGACCCGGTTGACGATGACGACGGCGGCGTCGCTGGTCCGTGCGGCGGCGATCGCCTCGGGTATGAGGGACTTCGGCTGCCAGCCGAGGGTGAGGCCGCAGGTACCGGTGTCGGCGGTGCTGTTGCTGTACTCGACGCTGATGCTCACCGCCTTACCGGCTGTGAGGTCGATGGTGCCCTGCAGCGGATAGTCGTACGGCCCGAGGAAGAACCGGCGACTGTGACGGGTGCCGGAGATGACCGTCCTGCCGTTGATGACGAGCTTGGTGGTGCCTGAGGGCAGCAGCGAGAAACGGTGCAGGCCCGTGGTGGTCGGCGTGAGGGTGCCGCTCCAGCGGGCCGACCATACGGTGGGCAGACCGGCCACGGGGGCACTGGCGAAGTCGATACCGGCACTGACCTGTGTGGCGACGGGAGTACCGGACGGTTCGGCTGAGGCATAGAAGCTGCCGGTCAGCCCCGCCGCACCGGCGGCTGTGCGCAGCACCGTCGCCGGGACGGCGGTGAGGGGGATGTCTCCGGCGGTTCCCTGGCTGTAGGTGACGGTGACCCCGGCGCCGGCCCGGTCCTTGATGGCCGCCAGCGGGGTGGCCCAGGTCCCGGGGTTTACGTACGTGGAGCCGGAGACGCCTGTCAGGGCGGTGTCGTCGGCCGGGCCGATCACCGCGAGCGACTTGATGGTGGAAGTCAGTGGGAGGGCTTGGCTGCGGTTAATGAGCAGGACCGTGGAGTTGACGGCGAGGTCGTGGGCGAGGACCTTGTGGGCCTGAGTGCTGACGTTGGCGGAGGGCGCCGGTACGGGGTGGTCGAACAGGCCGTTGACATACATGGTGTTGAGGATGCGCAGAGCCGCGTCATCCAGGCGGCCCGTGGGGACGCTGCCGTCTGTGAGCCCGCCGACAGGGATCTTCACGCCTCCGGGGCCGAGTCCGCCGAGATCCATGCCTGCCTTGACGGCTCCCACGGGGTCGTCTCCGGCCCAGAAGTCGGGGACGGTGTAACCCTCCAGGCCGATGGTCTTCTTGAGGTCGTTGAACAGCGCGGGGCTCTGGGTGGCGAACGTTCCGTTGATCTTGGGGTAGGCCATCATCACCGAGGTGACGGGTACAGCGGCGATGACCCGCTCGAAGGCCGCGTGGTAGATCTCGTGCAGCGCCCGATCGGAGATCTGCGCGTCGACGAAGAAGCGGTTGACTTCCTGGGTGTAGGCACTGAAGTGCTTGAGGGTGGCAACGACGTGCTGTTCCTGGATGCGCCGGGTGAGCGCAGCGCCGAGGGTGCCGGCGAGGAACGGGTCCTCCCCCATGCTCTCGGCCTGCCGGCCGAAGTGCCAGGTGCGGGCGGTGTCGACGGTGGGGCCCAGAAGGTTGTTGTAACCCTTGGCGCGCCCTTCGGCGCCCAGCGCCTGGCCGAGCCGACCGGCGAGGTCGGCATCGAAGGTCGCGGCCTGCGCGAGGGGGACGGGGAAGGCCGTGACGCCGGTTTCCCCGCGCAGTCCGGCCGAGGCGTCCACCATGGTCAGGGCGGGAATACCGAGGGAGCCCAGAGCGGCGAAGTCGCAGCGGACGAGGGCCTCCTTCTGTGCGGCGGTCATCCTGGCCAGGAGGGCGACGGCCCTGCTGTCCGGGACGGCACCCGCCGTGCGGCGGGGCGCCGCGGCGGCCGGTGCGATGCCGGAGGCCAGAGCGGTGAGAACGGCGGCTGAGAGGAACGTACGACGATTCATGGCGGCTCTTCCATGAGGAATCGGGGGCAGGACAAAACAGCGCCTTGGTCGGCGCGAGCAGCGGAACGCCGCACCTTGCAGGGATGAGGGTTGCTCACCGGCGCGCACCGCCTGGGCACGCGCCTGCGGCCTATCCCTCCTGGTAGGCCTCATCGAGGGCGGCAAGGACGCCATCGATATCAGTGCGCCTGGAGAACAGCTTCTGGATCTGGGTGAAATGCTCCTGCTGGACCCGAGGGTTGGGCCACAGCTGATCCATGAAGGGCACGATGGTGCCGGCCTTCTGGTGTGCGACGAGTTCCTTGAGAACGGGGTCGGCCGTGAAGTGGTCGTTGGGGATGGCAGGCAGGGTGCCACTGTCCTGGTTGTAGAGGTTCTGGCCGGTGTCGGACCCGAGGAACTCGGCGAACTTCATGGCCAGCTCCTTGTTGTCACCGTCGGCGTTGACTCCGTAGGCGGCTGACACCGCGCCGGGCATGTGGGTCTGTGCCGCGTCGTTGCTCGCGGGCAGGGCGAACATGGCCAGTTGCAGTTCCGGAGCTGCCGTGGTGATGGCCGAGATGCTGCTGGCGACCTGTATGACACCCACCGCCCTGCCCTCGGCAACGTCCTGGACGGACGTCTCGTAGCTCGTCCTCAAGGGATCGCTGCTGAAGCATCCCCGCACATCGAGCTCGACGTACTTCTCCAACGCTTTTCTCCAGCCGGAGTCGGCGAAGGTGGCCCGGCCGCTGCCCATCTCCGTCGCGAACTCCGGATGGCCGGCGTAGACAGTGGTGGCGGCCAACGCGTAATCGGCGAGCTGGGTCACCCACGGCGTCTCGATGCCGAGCGCGAACAGCACCTTGCCGCCGGCCTTCGCCTTGTCACACAGCTGCAACAACTCGTCCCACGTCTCCGGGGTGGTGCCCTCGATGTCACGCATGGACTTCTTGCTGTAGATCGCACCGATACCGCTGTAGTTGGCCGGCACGGCATAGGTGGCGCCGCCGACCCGGGTCACCCACTTGGTGTCCTCCGGGACTCTGCGCGCGAATTCCAGACTGGACAGATCGGCAAGTCGACCTGCGGACTCCAGCGTCCGCAAGGCGGCAGGATTGCCGTAGCCGGGCCAGACAGTGAAGACGTCAGGCGCCGTGCCCGAGGACAGTTGGGCGGGAAGGGTGCTCTGGAGCTGGTCGGTGTCGGCGTAGGTCACCGCAGTCTTCACCTGCGGATTCTCCCGCTCAAAGGCAGCCACGACAGTCTCCATGGCTGAGCGGTCGGTGATATTGGCGGTGATCTTCAGAATGCCGTCGTCGGTGGCTGCCGAGCCGGACCCACCGCAAGCGCTCAGGCTCACGGCAAGGCTCGTGACCATGACGGTGGCACGGACGCGGCGGGAGGTTCTCATGACAGGCTCCGTGCAGGAGAAGGGGAGAAGGCGACGTGCGGTGCCGGAGTGCAGCTGAGACCAGCGGCTCTCCCGGACGAATCGGCAGCCGCTCGACGGGCCGCCGTGGAGGCGGGGCCGACCGAGGAGTCAGGTACTCGGTCGGCCCCAGCTTGAGGGGGTCTTTACAAACATCTCTTGCAGGCGAAACGCCTTTTCCGGCTCTTTCGAAACGACCGCCGCCGCATCCCGAGAAAAGCGATTTCAATGTCCGGCGACAACCGTTCGTGGAGCATTCAGCTAACAGAGGGGAAACTATGGCCTCTCGCGGCTCCAGGTCAACCCTCGGGGAGCATGTACCTCAAGGAAATTTCACAAGCACCAAGGCAACCCATTTCACCTGACTAGGCGGTCTGAAATTTCAATTGAAAAGCTTTACGAAACCACTCTCTATCAGCGCAATGGATGGAGGCCATCCACAAGAGGAATGCCGGAGAGTTAAACGACCCCCTCAAATGACACAGCCCGGCGCATGCAGGCATGCGCCGGGCTGTGCAGCTGAAATGCGAGGGGTTGTTCAGGCAGCCCTCATGGCGAGTTTCGCCGTATCGAGGACATGCTCCCCTGGCCCCAGGGCGACCGGCGTGCAGCCGGGCAGTTCTGCGGTTGCTTCACAGCCCTCTGGTACGACGATGTCGGCTGTCAGCCCCGTGGCGGTCTGCTCCCAGGAGATGGACGCCGTTCCGTAAGGGGTCTCGTGCCGGGTGCGGGCCGACGTGATGCGCCCGCCGGGGCGCGGCCGGAAGGTGATCTTCCGGTATCCGGGGGCCGTGGCGGTGATGCCGCCGACCACCCGGTGGAGCCAGTCGGCGACAGCTCCGAGCGCGTAGTGGTTGAACGACGTCATACCCCCGGGGTTGAGGGAGCCATCGGGCCGGAGGCTGTCCCAGCGTTCCCAGATCGTCGTGGCGCCCATGGTCACGGTGTACAGCCAGGAGGGGCATTCGGTCTGCAGGAGCAGGCGGTAGGCGATGTCGAGGTGCCCGGTGTCGGTGAGCGCGTCGCAGATCAGCGGCGTGCCGACGAAACCAGTGGCGATGCGGGCGTCGTCCTCGACGACCAGCTCAGCCAGTCGGTCACCGGCCGGCTGCCTCTGCGACGGGGTCAGCAGGCCGAAGGCGAGTGCGACGGCGTAGGCGGTGGGGCTGTCGCTCGTCATGCGGCCCGAGGGAAGGACGTACCGGTGGCGGAAGGCTTCGGCCACCTCGTCGGCGAGTGCGCCGTATCGCTCGGCATCCGCCTCATTCCCCAACTCAGCTGCCGCCAGGGTGAGGTGCCGGGCGGAGTGCGCGAAGTAGGCGGTGGCGACGAGATAGCGGTCGGTGCGTCCCGCGGCGGGGTCGTCGGGCGGTGCGGCCGGGTCGAGCCAGTCTCCCAGCTGGAAGCCCGTGTCCCACAGTCGGGTCGCCCCGGCGAGATCCTCGACGAGGTCGACCCACTTCCTGGCCATGGGATAGTGGCGGCGCAGTAGGTCGAGGTCCCCGAAGCGCTGGTAGAGGGTCCAGGGGGTGAGCGTGGCGACGTCGCCCCAGGCGGCTCCCGGGTGGATCGGCGTCCACATGGGTTCGCCCGGGATGACGGGGACGTACCAGGGGATCGTGCCGTCGGGCAGTTGCTCGAGACCGACGTCGGTGAGCCAGGAGTCGAGCATGCCCGCGCAGTCGTAGAGGAAGCTTGCGGTGGGGGCGAAGATCTGGATGTCGCCGGTCCAGCCGAGGCGTTCATCGCGCTGGGGGCAGTCGGTGGGTATGTCGACGAAGTTGCCGCGCATGCTCCACACGACGTTCTCGTGCAGGCGGTTGACCAGCGGGTCGCTGCACTCGAACCAGCCGGTGCGCCGCATGTCGGTGTGGTAAACCCGGGCGGTCACCATGTCGGCGGTCAAGTCGGTCGGCCAGCCGCTGACTTCGGCGTAGCGGAAGCCGTGGAGGGTGAAGCGTGGTTCCCAGGTGAGCGGGCCCCGTCCGGAGAGGATCAGGGTGTCGGTGGCGTAGGCCTCGCGCAGCGGTCGCGTGGCCAGTTCGCCCTCCTCCAGGACCTCGGCGTGCCGGAGGGTGACGGTGGTGCCGGCCGGGCCGTCGAGGGTGACGCGGAGGCGGCCGACGAGGTTCTGGCCGAAGTCGAGCAGGTGGCGGTCGTCGTCGGTGCGGGTCACCTCGACCGGTGCGATCTCCTCGGTGCAGCGCACCGGTGGGCCTGTAGGGGCAACGAGGGTGCCGAGGTCACGGCTGGTGGCGCGTACGGACGTCCATTCCCCCGCGCCCGGACCGGAGGGGGTGGCCCATCCGGGGTCGTGCAGCCGGGCGTCGAACGTCTCGCCCTCGTAGAGGCCGCTGGTCAGGATCGGCCCGGGGGCGGCGCTCCAGGTGCCGTCCGTGGCGAACGTGGCCGTGGTGCCGTCCTCGTACGTCACCTCGAGCTGGGCGATGAGGGACTGGTCGGTGCCGTAGATGTTGCGGGTGCCGCCGTCGAAGCCGTACTTGCCGCGGTACCAGCCGTCACCTAGCCAGGCGCCGATGGTGTTGACGCCTTGGGTGAGGTGGCCGGTGACATCGTGGGTGCGGTAGCGCAGACGGTGCGGGTAGACCGTCCATCCGGGGGCGAGCGTCTCGTCGCCGACTCGGCGCCCGTTGATCTCCGCCTCGTACAGGCCGTGAGCCGTGATGTAGAGGCGGGCGCTCAGGACGGGCCCGGCGAGACAGAAGTCCTTGCGGACACGCGCCGGCGGGCGGTCGGCCGACGGATCCTCGCCCCAGGCTGCACCGACCGGGACCGCGTGCCAGTCGGCCGCGTCGAGCAGGCCGGCCTCGACCACACTCGGCCCGCTCCAGTCCGAGGGGGCATCGGCATCCGTCGTCCAGACGCGGACACGGACGGTTACGCGCTCGCGGGAGGTCAGTGGTGCGCCGGGCCAGGCGACGAGCACCTGGTCCCGGCCGGCGATACGGCCGGTGCGGTCGGCCCCTCCGGCGCGGGTGAGTTCGAGCTCGTACGCCTCCTGGGGACCGCCGCCTTTCGGCAGCCTCCACGTCAGTCGGGGGGAGGGAACGCCGATGCCGAGACCATCCGGGAGATGCTCGAAGGACACCGGTGAGGGCTGAGGGGGGAGCAAGGAAAGCCTTTCGTCACGTGCACGGGAGCAGGGCGGGGTTTCGGGCGTGGCTCAGCCCTTGACCGCTCCCGAGGTGAGGCCCTTCATGACCTTCTGGTTGAGGAAGAGATAGATCAGGAGGGTGCCGAACACGTTGATGCAGATCGCGGCGAACAGCGGCCCGTACTGGGTGGCGCCGAAGTCACCGGTGAAGTTGAGCAGGCCCACCTGGATGGTGCGCAGGTCCTGGTTGTTGGTGAAGGTCAGCGCGATGAGCAGGTCGTTCCAGATGAAGAAGAACTGCACCAGCCCGACCGTGAGCAGGGCGTTGCGGACCAGGGGCACGCTGATGGTCCAGAAGGCGCGCAGGATGCCGGCGCCGTCGATGGTGGCGGCCTCGAAGAGTTCGCGCGGGACGGTGCGGTAATACGTGGCCATCATGAAGACGGTCAGCGGCAAGCCCGTGCCGGTGTAGGTCAGGATCAGCGGCCACAGCGTGCCGGACAGACCTGCCTGGAAGTACACCGTGAACAGCGGCAGGAGGATCATCTGCGGGGGCACCATCATGCCCGCCAGGAAGACGAGAAGGGTGAGGCTGCGGCCCTTCCACACCATGATCTGCAGAGCGAATCCCGCGGCCGTGCCCAGAAGCAGCATGAGCGCCAGTGCGGGCAGGACGGCCAGCAGGCTGTTCTGGACGTACAGCCCTAGGTGGCCGGTGGTCCAGGCCTCGGAGTAGTTGCCCCACTCCCAGGTCGTGGGCAGGCTCCAGGTGGAGTTGTTCAGGTAGTCGTCGTTGGACTTCAGGGACGTCAGGAACATCCAGATCAGCGGGTAGATCTCGACGACCAGCAGCAGGGTGACGACGATCTTCACCCACAGGCGGCGCGGTGCCCTGGACCTGCGGCTCGGCCCGGCGTTCCCGGACGCCCCCCGGCTCCAGCGGCCTGCGGAGGTCTTCACAGGTGTGTCGATGGCCATGTGTTCAGCCCTCCGTGATGTCGCGCTGCGAGACGCGGTAGACGACCAGGCTCACCAGCAGGCACACGACCGTCAGCAGCAGGGCGATGGTGCTGCCGTAGCCGTAGTCGCTGTAGGTGAACGACGTCTGGAACATGTACAAGGTCAACGGCGTGGTGCCGTTGCCGGGACCGCCGTTGGTCAAGGCGACGACGGAGTCGAAGACCTTCAGGGTGCCGTTGATGCTGAAGATGAGCGACGACATCAGCACAGGCAGGGACAACGGGAGCACGATGTGCCGGATCAGCCGCAGTCCCGAGGCGCCGTCCAGGCGGGCCGATTCAAGGACCTCGTCGGGGATGTCAACCAGGCCGGCGAAGAGCAGCACGGCATAGAAACCCATGGAGCGCCAGATGTCCATGACGATCAGCACCCAGAACGCGCTTCCCGCGCTGCCGAAGAAATCGATGGAATCAAGCCCGACCGCGTTGAGGAGCGAATTGACCGGGCCTGTCTGCGGGGCGACCTGGAAGAACTTCTGGAAGAGCAGGCCCACCGCGACCGTGGGCAGCACGACGGGGAAGAAGGCCAAGGTGCGGATGAGCGCGGAGGACTTCTTGAGGAAGAACACGTACAGCAGGGCCAGCAGATAGCCGGCGAAGACCTGTCCTACCGTGACGATGGCGGCGTATTTGAGAGTGAACCAGAGGGCGTCACGGACGGCCGGGTCATCGAACAGTCGGGAGAAGTTGGCGACTCCGTTTCCGGTGAAGCCGTCGATGCTGTTGCCCTTGGTGAAGGAATACCCGAGCGACCACACGATCGGGACCAGCATGATCAATGAATAGACCAGAAGGGCGGGACCGAGGAGGATCGCGATGGCCCTGCGGTCACCGAGTACGCGGTGCATGGATGGTGTCCACTTCGTTTCCGTTGAAGAAACCTGTCGGAACAAAACCGGGGGCGGCCCACGCGTATGGCGCGAGGAGGCCCATGGGCCGCCCCCGGTTGATCACTGGGCGGCCAGCGCGTCCTGGACGGTCTGCATGAACTGCTCGGGCTTCATGCTCCCGGCCACCAGGCCGGCGGCGTTGGTCTGACTCACGGTGGTGGCCTTGGTGCTGAACAGAGCCTCGAACCACAGGACGTTCTGCTTGGACGTGCTGATGGTCTCGCGAACCTGAGTGGTGACCTCGTTGGCGTCCTTCACCTCGGTGTTCACCTTGAAGCCGGAGATGGAGCCGTGGTCCTTGAGCGCGGTGGCGCCGTAGTTCTTGGCGATGCAGGACGCCCAGGCGCCGGTCTTCTTGTCGAAGGACTTCGCGCCGAGGGTGATGCCGAGGCCGACGTTGGAGGGGTACTGGTCGATGGAACCCTTGCCGCCGGCGACAGCGGGGAAAGGCATGAAGCCGACGTTCTCCGCGCCGACCTTGTTCTGCTTCGCGTCGGAGACGTTGGCCAGCGCCCAGCTGCCCATGTAGAACATGGCGGCCTTGCCGTTGAGGAACTGGTTCATCGCGGTGTCGTAGTCGATCGAGCCGACGCCCTGGCCGAAGTACCCCTTCTTGCCCAGGGCCGCGACTTCTTCTGCGGCCTTCACGTACTCCGGGCCGGTGAGCTTCGCCTTGCCGTCGGCCACCTTCTGGAGGGCATCGGGACCCAGGCTGCGGTAGAGGTAGGTGCTCACCAGGCGGGTGATAGGCCACCCCTGCTGACCGGAGGCGGAGAAGGGCTGAACCTTCTCGCCGTCCAGCTTCGCTGCGGCGGCCACCAGCTCGTCCCAGGTGCCCGGCACGGCTATGCCGTTCTCCTGGAAGAGCTTCTTGTTGTAGAAGATGCCCTCGATGTTGTACTCGTACGGCAACACCTCGACCTTGCCGCCGTACAACGCCTTGATCGTGGAGACGGCGGCAGGCTCCAACTGGTCCAGCACGCCGAGCGACTTGAGCTCCTTCTCAAGGTCGGCGACCTTGCCCGACTTCGCCAACTGCTGCGTCAACGCCGGAGCGTTGCCCGCAGCGAACTGCACCGGCAGGGCGTCCTGGCCGGCCAGCAGCTGCAGCTTCTGGTCGAGGCTGGCCTGCGGGACGGTCTCCACCTTCAGCGGCAGTGCGTCGTTCGCCGACTTGCACGCACCTTTGGACATGGTGGTCAGGGCGGTCTTGACGGTGGTGTTCTCGGTGACGCTCAGGTAGCTGAATTCCTTGGGCGCGGCAGAGGATCCGCCGCCGCCACCGCCGCAGGCGGTGGTGAGCAGTGCCAGTGAGGCGGTGCCGGCTGTGAACAGGCTCAGACGCGCACGACGAACGTGGGGCATGCGAAGGGACACGGAGACTCCCGGAGGTCTTTGAGAGAGGGCGAGGAACGGCGAGCGGCGCTCAGGAAGGGAAACGAGTCCAACCGCGCAGAAGACTGTGTGTAACGTTCTCCACCACGAAGTGGGCAACACCCTGCACCGCTCGCAGGCATCCGTCAAGACACAGAGCTGTAACACCGAAGTGCGAACCAGTAGCCTTGCGGTCATCCAGAGGTCACTATGTAGACCGTTACACCCACGCCAACGAAATCCGGAGTGCTGACGATGGGCAGGCCTGCCGCACCCAAGCAGAACAAACGCGTGACCATCACCGACGTCGCCCGGCACGCAGGCGTGTCCGTCGCCGCGGTCTCCAAGGTGCTGCGCAACGCCTACGGCGTGAGCCCCGGCATGCAGGAGAAAGTTCGGGCGTCCATCGCCGAACTGAGCTATCGCCCCCAGGCAGCGGCTCGGGGGATGCGGGGTCGGACATACACGATCGGCGTGCTGCTGGACAACGTCCGCAATGCCTTCTTCGCGGACATCCTCGACGGCATCCAGGAGGAGCTCCGCACCAGCGAGTACACGGTGCTGATCGGCGCGGCCGGCTTCGACCCGGACGAGCAGGCGAAGACGATCCGTTCGATGGTCGACCGCCAGATGGACGGCCTGATTCTCATCGCTCCGGGGACCTCGCGCGCCGAGGTGCTGGCGACGGCGGCGGCCACACCGACTGTGGTCATCGGCCATCACGACGGCACCGACGCCCATGACTCGGTGGTCGACGCCGACGACGCCGGAGCAGGGCTGGTGGTGGACCATCTGGTGGCGCTCGGCCACCGGGACATCGCTCTGGTGTCGGCCCCCGGCACCAAGTCCAATCAGTGGAAGCGCACCCCGGAGGTCGTCCTGACCGCCGGCTACCGCGCTGCCATGGAACGCCACGGTCTCGCCGAGCACGTGCAGGTCCATAACGCCGCATACTCCGACGAAGGAGGCTTCAAGGCCGGCATGACCCTGCTGACCGCCGAGCGCCGGCCGACGGCTGTCATGACCGGCGCCGATGTCGCGGCTCTGGGCATCTACCGGGCGGCCCACGAACTCGGGCTGCGTATCCCGGACGATCTGTCGCTCGTCGGTTACAACAACACGGCCTTGGCCGCCCTGGCCCCCGTCCAGCTGACCAGCGTCGACCAGGCCGGGCGCACCATGGGCTCCTCCGCCGCCCGTATGCTGATCGAGCGCGTGGAGGGCCGACGCGACAGGGCCATGCAGACCTCCATGACACCGCGACTGGTGGTGCGTGGCAGCACTGCCGCCCCCAGTGGCAGTTAGGCCGGGGATGGAAGCGGGCCTGCCGTGCACTCTCCGACGGGTCTTGAACCAAGGCTCATACAGAGGATTCTGATGAACCATGAGAATGCTGCGCGCCGCAGAGTGGGCATAAAGGATGTCGCGCGGGAGGCCGACGTTTCTCTCGGCACCGTTTCCAACGTGCTCAATCGCCCGGAACTCGTGGCTGGGCCCACACGAGCCCGTGTACTGGCCGTCATCGACTCGTTGGGCTACGTAAGAACCGAAGGAGCCCGGCAACTGCATGGATGGGCGGCCCGTGTCCTCGCAGTTCTCGTGCCAGATCTGGCTCACCCGTTCTTCACCGCCCTGGCCATAGGCGTGGAACAGGCCGCCCGCGAGGCCGACCTCGGTGTGATGGTCTGCACCGGCACCCGCGACCCCGAAGAGGAGACGCGCCATCTCTCCCTGATCACCTCGCACCGGATCCGAGGTGCCGTGCTGACCTCCGGAGAGGCCGTCGGGCGCACCGCGGCTGCCTTCCGGCGGAATGCTGTTCCCTTCGTCGTTGCCGACCAGTACGGCTCCCAGCCCGGCGCCTGCTCCGTCGGCATCGACGATGTGGCGGGTGGGCACGCTGCGGTACGCCACTTGATCGACCAGGGACACCGCTCCATCGCCTATGTCAGCGGTCCGGACCTCCAGCAGGCACGGGACCGCCACAGGGGTGCCGTCACCGCCGTCACCCAGGCCGGGCTCCAGCTCACAGCCCTGAGGGAGCTCTCCTGTGCGGACCTCACCGTGGGTGCGGGTAAGGACGCCGGGCACCGCATCCTCGGGCTCCCCCACCGCCCCTCCGCCGTCTTCTGCGCCAACGATCTGCTTGCCCTGGGCGTACTCCAGGCACTGTACGAAGCCGGGCTGAAGGTGCCGGAGGATCTTGCGGTGGTCGGCTACGACGACATCGAATTCGCCGCGTCCGCCGTCGTCCCGCTCACCTCGGTGCGACGGCCTGCCGTGGCGATGGGTCGGCAGGCCGGCCGTCTGCTCGTCGAGGAGACGACCCGCGGCGCCGGCCACGAACACGCCCACGTCGTTCTGCAACCGGAACTGGTCGTGCGCCGGTCGACCCTGGCCGTGCCAGCGCGGTGACTCGGACCGGTCAGGGCTGTTCAGGAGCATGGTGATGCAGCTGCGGCGTACGGCGGGTAAAGGGCACCAGGGCGGCCGAGACCAGCAGGGTGACCAGTCCGAGTAGTCCGACAGCCGATGCCAGGTCGCCCAGAACTCCCTTGCCGCCCAGGAGCACCAGCGGGCAGAGGAACTCACCGAGGAAGAACGCCGCCGTCCACAGGCCTGTACCGCGCCCTCGGTCGGCGAAGTCGAGCCGGGACATCGCCAGGGTCAGCAGCGAGGGCAGAAGCAGCCCCGTCCCGACGCAGTTCACCACGGCGCCCACAATCAGCAAGGGGAGGTTGTCGGCGGTCCCCATGACGAGGAAGCCCGCGGCACACAACAAGAAGAGTGCCGGCAGTCGGCGTCGCGGCCGGTCGGTGAGCCGGGTGAAGACAATCGAGCCGACCACGGTGGCGGCGCTGGCGATCGCCGTGACCGCTCCGATGACGCCGGTGGAGTCCACGCCCACGTCGTCGAGGAGGTAGGACATCTCCACAGGAACGGCGTAGAAGACGACCGCGCCGAACACGGTCAGCAGGCACAGGCCGGCCATGCGGCGTACGGGAAAGGGCCGGCGCTCGGCTTCGGCCCGCTTCTCCCCCGCCGCGCGCTCGGCGCCGGGCGCCGGCGCCGGCAGCGCCCGGGCCATGACGGGGGCGAGCAGCAGACCCACCGCGTACAGCCAGAAGGGTGCACGCCAGCTGACCGCCCCGAGAACACCTCCGAACACGAAGAAGACGGTGGCGGATGCCGACGCGCACATCGTCTGCAGGGCGAGATAGCGGTCACGGATCCCACCGGTGTAGTAGTCACCGATCAGGGTGGTGCAGCAGGTCATGACAGCGGCCTCCGCGATGCCCAGCAGCACGCGGCTGGCCACGATGCCGTGCAGGGAGTCCAGCCACAGCGGCACAGTGCCGAACACCGTGTACAAGACCGTCGCCACGACCAGCAAGCGTTTCCGGCCGAGCCGGTCGACGATGAGGCCTGCGAACGGGGCGAGGAGAGCCAGTGACAGCGCCGGGACCGTCAGCACCAGGGGGACCAGTGCAGCGTTGCCCGGTACGCCCTCGAAGTGGTCCTGCATACGAGGCAGAACCGGAGCCAGCAGCACTGCGCCGAGGATGGGCAGACAACTGCCGGCCATCAGCAGAGCAGCCGGCAGCCTGCCCGCGACGGTCGGGTGGTCGTCGCGCTCACGGGCAGGCGGGTCAGCAAAAACCGGCATGGCGGCACTCCAGGATGCGAGGCGGGAAGAGTGCGCCGTAAAGCGGGCGAGTCCGGTTGCCGGAGATCTCGGCGCATGGCGCGTTATGTGCCATGACTATGCGGTTCCGGCGCTGCACTGCCCACCCCTCACGCGATCCAAGTTTCGGATGACGTCGATCCAAGCCGTGGATGGCGCGATGTTCCCCCGGCCAGGTTTCACCGGTGGCCGCAGGGACGCACCCGCATCAGTCCGAGATCGGCGCCTCGGGCGCGCCAGCCACGAGGGTGAACTCACGCTTCTCGCGGCCCGGATCGAAGTCGGCGTGGCTCGCGAAGAGGCCTTACATCACCTCGTAGGCGGTGGAGGCGCGGTGCAGGAGAACTTGGCCGAGGGCGGTGAGTTCGTAGTGGCCGCCGACCCAGGCGAGCAGATCGTCGCCGAAGTGGCGGCGCAACCCGGGCCAGGGAAGCACTCATCGCGGGCTGGCTGAGCCCTACGCGCTCCCCAGCGCGGGTGACGTTGCGCTCCGCGAGAGGGCATGCAGAGCGACTACGAGATTGCGATCGAGACGGGCCAGATTCACGACACTTCCCCTTGCGGTATGGCGCCGACCAGGCAGGAATAAATGCAGTGGATGGCAACCATCCATCGAATCGATTTCCGTGATCCCGGGTGCTGGGTTCAGATTAGTCACACCGCAATCAGGAGGACATGTTCGTGAAATCTGCATCCGCGTCCGCGCTGTTTGCCGGGCCGTTCGCCCTGGCCGTGGTGCCCCGTACCGGGCCTATTCCCCTGCCGGCCGGTAGGCGCCGCACCCGGGAGCGGTCGTGACCGGCCCGCGCCCCACGGGTCTGCGCGGCAAGGTGGTGGTCGTCACCGGCGCGGCCCGTGGTCAGGGCGCTGCCGAGGCCACCGCTCTTGCCCACGAAGGCGCTCACGTCATCGCCACGGATGTCGAACCCGGGGACGGCTGCCGCGGCCTGGACGTCACCAGCGAGCAGGACTGGGCCGAACTCGCCGCCGAACTGCGGGAGACGTACGGGCAGGTGCACGGCCTGGTCAACAACGCCGGGATCACCTGGCGTGCCCGTGTGGGCGATGTGAGCCCCGATGCCATGGCGCGCGTCCACGCGGTCAACGTCACCGGCCCTCTTCTGGGCATCCAGCACCTCATGCCCCTGATGCCCCCGGGCTCCTCCATCGTGAACGTCGGCTCCTCCGCGGCCCTCACCGCCCCTTACCCGGTCGCGTACACGACCAGTAAGTGGGCGCTGCGGGGACTTTCGAAGACGGCAGCCCTGGAGCTCGGCCCTCGCGGTATCCGTGTCAACACGGTCCATCCCGGCTACATCGAGACGGAGATGACCGCCTCGGCCGCCCCGGCCTTTCGTGAGACCAACATCCGCGAGACCCCGCTGGGGCGTACCGGAAGCGTCGACGAGGTGGCTCCGCTGGTGGTCTTCCTGATGTCCGACCAGGCGTCGTTCATCACCGGAGCCGAGATCCCCGTCGACGGGGGACTCACCGCGCACGGCGGCGTCAAGTCCGTATCCGACGCCCTGCGCCCCGAGGCCGCGGAGTAAACCGGCTCGAAGGCAAGGTGGCTCTAATCTCCGGCACCGCCCGAGGCCAGGGGCAGGCACGGCTCTGCGCTTCGCCACCGAAGGCGCGCTGGCTTTTGGAGGTGACCTGCTGCACGCACACGGTCGGCTGGGCACTCCCGCCGACGTCGTCAACGCAGCCGCCTTCCTCACTTCCCACCAGGCCTCGTACCTCACGGGAGCCAACCTCGTCGTCGACGGCGGTGGTCCACGATCCTGCCCGGCGCCATCACATCAAGGAATCACGCACGTGAACAAAGTCAGCGACAGCGCCGCCGAGGCGGTTGCCGACATCCCCTCCGGTGCCTCACTCGCCGTAGGCGGTTTCGGACTCTCCGGTATTCCTGATGTCCTCATCGACGCCCTGTACAAGCAAGGGGCGGCCGGACTGAAGGTCGTCTCCAACAATTGCGGCGTGGACGGCCGCGGCCTGGGCGTCCTGCTCGCCGCAGGACGCATCGCCCGCGTCACCGGCTCCTACGTGGGCGAGAACAAGGAGTTCGCCCGTCAGTACCTCAGCGGAGAGCTCGAGGTGGAGTTGACCCCCCAGGGCACGCTCGCCGAGCGCCTGCGGGCCGGCGGTGCAGGTATTCCCGCCTTCTATACTCCAGCCGGCGTCGGCACCCAGGTGGCGGAGGGTGGCCTTCCCTGGCGCTACGCACCCGGGGGAGGCCCGGTCGCCGTCGCCTCACCGCCCAAGGAAATCCGGGACTTCTCAGGGCGGCCGTACCTCCTGGAACACGGCATCACCACCGACTTCGCCCTCGTCCGGGCATGGCGCGGTGACCGGCACGGCAACCTCGTCTTCCGCCGGGCCGCCGCCAACTTCAACCCTCTCGCCGCCATGGCCGGCCGCGTCACCATCGCCGAAGTCGAGGAACTGATCGAACCCGGCGAGCTGGCACCCGACAAGGTTCACCTGCCTGGCATCTACGTGCAGAGGATCGTGGAACTCACCCCCGAACAAGCCGCTGACAAACGTATCGAGAAGAGAACGGTGAGCAACTGATGCCCTGGACCCGTGAACAGATGGCCTCCCGCGCAGCCGAAGAACTCACTGACGGCTCCTACGTCAACCTGGGCATCGGCCTCCCCACCCTCATACCCGGCTACCTCCCGCCCGGGGTCCAGGTCGTGCTCCACTCAGAGAACGGCATCCTCGGCACCGGCCCCTACCCCACCGAAGACGAGGTCGACCCGGATCTCATCAACGCCGGGAAGGAGACGGTCACCGTCCTGCCCGGCGCCTCCTTCTTCGACTCCGCTCTCTCCTTCGGCATGATCCGCGGCGGCCATATCGACACCGCCGTCCTCGGCTCCATGCAGGTGTCGGCCCACGGCGACCTCGCCAACTGGATGATCCCCGGCAAGATGGTCAAGGGCATGGGCGGCGCCATGGACCTGGTCCACGGCGCCCGTCGCGTCATCGTCCTCATGGAACACACCGCCAAGGACGGCAGCCCCAAGATCGTGCAGGAGTGCACTCTGCCCCTCACCGGTCGGCAATGTGTGCACCGCATCATCACCGATCTCGGCGTACTGGATGTCACCGCCCGCGGCCTCGCCCTAGTCGAAACGGCCCCGGGCGTCACCTTCGCGGACATCACCGCATACACCGACGCTCCTGTGCACGCGGACAGCCACACGGCCGCATGTTGAGCGCACGAACCTGAGCCGCGTCCCCTGCTGACCTTTCTCAGCGAAACCGTTGACACCGGGGTAACACCCTCGCAATATGATCCGTACACCAATGATTAGCGTACTGATCATTCTGGGTGGCGCTTCTCGTCGCCCCATCGGTGTCCTCCACTTCCCTGCCAAGGAGGCCATATGTCCGTGACCCCTGTTCCACTCCGCATCGCCGTGGTCGGCGGCGGTATCGGCGGTCTGGCCGCAGCGCTGTCCACCGCCCGCGCCGGTCACCACGTGACCCTGGTCGAACGCGCTGCCCAGTTCGGGGAGATCGGAGCCGGCCTGCAGCTCGCCCCGAACGCTTCTCAGGCCCTCGAAGAACTGGGGGTGCTCAAGGCGGTCCAGCGCACCGCGGTGGCCCCGCCCCGGCTGGTGATGATGGACGCCCTGAGCGGAGAGCAGGTCACCTCTCTCGATCTCCGCAGCCCGGGGTACACCGAGCGCTTCAGCCATCCCTACCTGGTCACGCACCGCACGGATCTCCACGCCGTGCTTCTCGCGGCATGCCAGGAACACCCCGCCATCACGCTGCGCACCGGACACACCGTTACGCACGCCGAGCAGGACGACTCCGCGGCGCACCTGCATTTCGCCGAGACGACGACAGAAGTGACGGCCGACGCGGTCGTGGCGGCGGACGGCCTCCACTCGCGGCTGCGCCAGGCCTTGGTCGGTGACGGCGAGCCTGTCTGCTCGCGCTACGTGGCCTTCCGCGGAGCCCTTCCCGCGGACAAGATGACCGGCCGGATGTCACAGCACGCCGCTTCGGACGCGGTGATGGTCTGGGCCGGACCACGCATGCACCTGGTGCAGTACCCAGTACGACGCGGCGAGCTCTACAACCAGGTCGCGGTGTTCGAGAGCGACCACTACACACCGGACTCCGACGCCTGGGGCACCGAGGCCGAGCTCGAGGAACGCTTCGCGGGAACCTGCCAAGCCGTGCGTGACGCCCTGCCCCTGATAGCGCGGGACCGGCGCTGGCCCCTGTTCGACCGTCTCCCCATCGACAACTGGGTGCACGGCCGGATCGCACTGCTCGGCGACGCCGCGCACCCGATGCTGCAGTACCTGGCCCAGGGAGCCTGTCAGGCACTGGAGGACGCAGTCGCCCTCGGAGGGGCTCTCGGCCGGTTCACGGACCCTGCCGACGCCTTCGCTGCGTACGCCGATCAGCGCCGCGAGCGCGCGGCCCTCATCCAGACCAACGCCCGCCGCTTCGGCGAGATCTGCCACCTGGAGGGCATGGGGGCCACCTTGCGCAACCAGCTCTTCGCGTCACGTAAGCCCGAGGACTTCGACGACGTCTCCTGGGTGTGGACGCCGTCCCCGGCCACCGTCCCCACCCCGTGATCGAGCAACCGCAGGAGGACACCATGACGACCGACGAACTCGCGTACAAGGCCCTGCCGGGCCTGGGTGCGGCTCCGCTCTGGCGCTTCTACGGGAACCTGTTCCCCGCCCAGCCGAAGAGCCGCGCCGTTCCCTACCGCTGGAGCTGGCCGGAACTGCGGCCCCTCCTGCTGCACTTCTCCCAGACCCTCTCGCTGGAAGAGGCCGAACGCCGGGTCCTCATGCTCGTCAACCCCGGTCTGAGCGATCCCCCGGCCACCGTCAACACGCTCTACGCCGGACTGCAGATCATCCTGCCCGGCGAGACCGCGCAGGCCCACCGGCACACCTCCAACGCCTTCCGCTACATCCTGGAGGGCAGCGGCGCGTGGACGACGGTCAACGGGGAGCGCGTCTTCATGTCCCCCGGCGATCTGCTGCTCACCCCGGGATGGCACTGGCACGACCACACTCACGAGGGTGACGCACCCATGATCTGGCTCGACGCACTCGACTACCCGCTGGTCAACGCCCTGGAAGCCGGCTTCTACGAGAAGTTCCACCAGCGCCTCCAGCCCGTCACCCGAGCCGACGACGCGGGCAGCAGGCAGTTCCTCCACGGCAGGCTCAACCCCGTCTGGCTCTCACAGGACGGACCCAACTCCCCCGTCACCCGCTACACCTGGCAAGAGACCCAGCGGGCGCTGGAAGGCATCGCCGACACCGCCGAGGGAAGCGACGTCGACGGAATCGTCCTGGAGTACACCAACCCATGGACGGGCGGCCCGGTCATGCCCACCATCGGCTGCCGCGTCCAGCGCCTGCGCCCCGGATTCCAGGGAACAGGCCGCCGGCACACGGCCTCCACCATCTTCAACGTCGTACGCGGCGAAGGCGCCACGATCGTCGACGGCGTACGGCTGGACTGGGCCGAACACGACACCTTCGCCGTGCCCGGCTGGGCCTCCTACCGTCATCTGAACGCCTCCGCCTCCGACGACGCTGTCCTGTTCTCGTACAGCGACGAGCCCGTCATGCGCTCCCTCGGCCTCTACCGCACCGAAGACGCCGACCCCGGCGCCTGATCTCCCCCACCCCGACACTCAACAAGGAGGCCACGATGCGCCTGGCCCTGTTCAACAAGGGACGCCTCGGAATCGTCGACGGCGACGACCTCGTCGACGTGACCGAACAGCTCGCCGGAACCGGCACCGCGAGTGCGGCCGGTGCGCTGCACCAGCACATCGAGACCGCTGCCCGCGACGGAGCGGTGCAGATCGACCTCGCCGGCTGCGCACGCGTTCCGCTCAACGAAGCGGCCCTCGAAGCCCCTCTGCCTCGGCCCGGGAAGGTGATCGGCGCACCGGTCAACTACCTCGACCACAAGGCCGAGATGTCGTACACCACGTCGGTTGCCGACCTCGGGGTCTTCCTCAAGGCCAATTCCTCGGTCATCGGCCCGGGCCAGGACATCCTCCTGCCCTACACCGACAAGCGCACCGACCAGGAAGGGGAACTGGGCGTCGTCATCGGACGCACCGCCAGCCATGTCTCCGCGAGCGATGCACTGGATCACGTCTTCGGCTACACGTGCGTGCTCGACATCACCGTGCGGTCCGGGGAGGACCGCTCCACGCGCAAGTCGTTCGACACGTTCACACCGATCGGGCCCTGGGTCGTCACCGCGGACGAGATCCCCGACCCCGACTCCCTCGATCTGCGCTGTGATGTCGGTGGCGCCACCCGGCAGCGCACCAACACGGCCGATCTGATCTTCGGGGTCGCGGAGCTGATCGCCTACACCTCGTCCGTCATGACACTCCACCCCGGCGACGTGATCGCGACAGGCACGCCCGCCGGAGTGGGACCGCTCAGCCACGGGGACCGCGTCGTCCTGGAGATCGACCGCGTCGGCCGTCTCGAAGTGGGTGTCGACGGCTCCCGGGCCACCCCGTACGGGCAGCGCCCCGGACGCCGGGACCACTGACGGAAGGTCGCGCACAAGGTGGTGCCGGCCGAGACACAGCCGGTCCGGATGAGTCTAGGAGTCCGCGGCACCACCTTGTGCGCGACCTTCCGTCAGTGGTCCCGGCGTCCGGGGCGCTGCCCGTACGGGGTGGCCCGGGAGCCGTCGACACCCACTTCGAGACGGCCGACGCGGTCGATCTCCAGGACGACGCGGTCCCCGTGGCTGAGCGGTCCCACCCCGGCGACGGGATCGCGACAGGCACGCCCGCCGGGGTGGGACCGCTCAGCCACGGGGACCGCGTCGTCCTGGAGATCGACCGCGTCGGCCGTCTCGAAGTGGGTGTCGACGGCTCCCGGGCCACCCCGTACGGGCAGCGCCCCGGACGCCGGGACCACTGACGGAAGGTCGCGCACAAGGTGGTGCCGCGGACTCCTAGACTCATCCGGACCGGCTGTGTCTCGGCCGGCACCACCTGGACGACGAACGGAGGGAGCACCGTGGCGCGCGCACTGGAGCTGCCCAATTACATCGGCCATCTGATCCGGCGTGCCGAGCAGGTGCACACGGCTCTCTGGACCCAGCACGTGTCCCGGGAGATCACCTCCCAGAAGTTCGCCATCCTCAACGCGCTCAGCCGGGATCCCGGCGTGGACCAGCGGACTCTCGCACGTCTCACCTCGCTGGACCGCTCCACGGTCAACCTGATGATCCGCCGCCTGACCGACCAGGCTCTCGTGAGCCAGGTGCGCGACGAAGAAGACCGCAGGCGAACCTTGCTGAGTCTCACCGACGAAGGGGCCGTGCTGCTCGAATCCCTGATCGCTCCAGCAGAACGGATCAACGAACTACTTCTGCGGTCACTTCCCGAGGGTGAACGGGCCATAGCCGTCGACATCCTCAGCAGACTCGCTTCGCTGGACGAGGAATCGCTCCGCGACTGAGTATGAAACCTGACCGGGCGTCCCTCGGATGAGACCCGCCCAGTGCTCGGACTTCACCCTTCGGGTGAGGAACAGAGACTGTCGGATGACCGCACCACGGGTGAAGGAGGTGTCACACATTGGCATATGACCGCCTCAAGACCGCTGCCCCACCGTGCCGACGGCCAGAACCCGCACCGGCCACCGGCACCGGCCCCGTCATTGGCCGCGCCCTGCAGATCCTCGGCGCCTTCACCGCCGAGCATCCCTCCCTGTCACTGAGCGACCTGGCCCGGCGAGCGAACCTGCCCGTGTCGACCGTTCACCGCATGCTGGGCGAGCTCCTCGCCTGGGGAGCCCTGGAGCGGAACGCGCAGGGACGCTACCGCGTCGGACTACGGCTGTGGGAGGTCGGATCCCTCGCGCCTCGCAGCCAAGGGATACGCGAACTCGCCCTGCCTCACCTGCACGACCTCTCCGCCCTCACCCGCGAGAACGTACAACTCGCGGTCCGCGACGACTCGGAGGTCGTCTTCGTGGAGCGCATCGGCGCCGACGGCGCCGTGCCCACTCTGACACGGGTGGGAGGACGGCTCGCCATCACTGCCACAGGCGCAGGACTCGTACTGCTCGCCCACGCCCCGGCCCAGGTACAGGACGAAGCGATGGCCCGGCCTATCGAGCGGCATACCCCGTACACCCTGACCGACCATGTCCAGCTCAGGAGGGTTCTCGCCCAGATTCGCGTGTGCGGATACGCAGTGAGTGACCGGCAACTGTCCGCGGACACGCTGTCGGTCGCGGCCCCTGTCACGAGCGCAGACGGAGAGGTGGCAGCAGCTGTTTCCGTCGTCGTCCGGCACGGATCCACACGTGTGGGGCCTCTCGCAGACCTGGTCCGCTCCGCCGGCCGAGCTATTTCGCGGGTACTACACACGCCCGCCTCCTGAGACGCTTCCTCCCGTAACAATTACCTTCCCGCCATCCGGAAAGACACCTGGCCGCCGAACGGCGCTGCTCTCAATATGACTGCACCGACAGCCGAACCGGCCGGACGTCACGCGGCGCTCCGGGGTTCAGTCGCCACACCGCCGTCGACAACGGAGTGCTGCCATGTACCTGTACCTCGCATGCCCCACCCAGCAGCGAGTCATCCGATGAGCGCCCGCCTCAAGGAGGCCTTGGACGACGGACCCATGAGCCGTTTCCAGTGGAGTGCGATCGCCATATGCGTGCTCCTCAACACCCTTGACGGCTTCGACGTCCTCGTCATGTCCTTCACCGGAAAGACGATCTCCGGCGAATGGCACCTCGACTCCGGCACCCTCGGGCTTCTCCTCAGCAGCGGTCTGGCAGGTATGGCTCTGGGAGCAGTTCTTGTCGCACCCTGGGCCGACCGGATCGGCAGGAGGCCCGTCATCCTGGCAGGTCTGGCCATCGCAGCAGGTGGCATGATGCTTTCGTCCACCAGCCAGAACTGGCAACAGCTCGGCGCACTTCGCCTCCTGACCGGCGTCGGCATCGGCGCGGTGCTGGCCTGTAGCAACGTCATCGCCGGGGAATTCGCCTCACGCCGCTGGCGCGGTCTGGCCGTCAGCCTCAACTCCACCGGGTACGCCGTGGGCGCAACGGTCGGCGGCATCTCGTCGGTCGCGCTCATCGACCATTATGGATGGCGGTCAGTGTTCCTGGCCGGCGGACTGGCCACCCTGGCCGTCATTCCGCTCGCCTTCTGGCTCCTGCCGGAGTCCCTCGACTTCCTCATCACCCGAAGGCCCAAGAACGCCCTGCACAGGGTCAACGCCCTTGCCCGGCGCATGCGACAGCCCGAACTCACGTCACTCCCCGACATGGACAAGACAGGGCACTCCGCCACAAGTGCGTTCCGTAGCCTCCTCGCGCCGGGCCTGCGTCGCCCCACCCTGGTGCTGTGGGGAGCGTTCTTCCTGGTCATGGCTGCCTTCTACTTCGTCACCAGTTGGACGCCGACGCTGCTGGTGGAAGCCGGCATGTCGTCGAAACAGAGCCTGACCGGCGGCACGCTCCTCAACTTGGGCGGCATCTTCGGCACCGCACTCCTCGGCGCCCTCGCCGCCCGCTACGCGCTCATCAGCGTGCTGCGCACCTACCTCTTCGTGGCCGCCGCACTTGTCGTAGCGTTCGCGGCCTCCACCGACACCCTCGTTCTGGCTTTCTGTATCGGCGCGGTCATCGGTGTCGCGGTGAACGGGTGCATCGCCGGCCTCTACGCGCTCACACCGAACATCTACCCGACCGAGCTGCGCGCCACAGGCGTGGGAGCAGCCATCAGCGTCGGCCGGGTGGGCGCCATCATCGCCCCTTCAGTGGCAGGCTGGCTGTTGGACGCGAACTGGACCCCGCTGGCCCTCTATGTGGCGACGGGGGTCGTCTTCGCCGCTGCAGGACTGCTTCTGTTCGCCATGCGTACCAAGCCAGCATTCGACGCCCCACCTCTGGACTCCCGTATCCGCGACGACGGCCACCTGCTCATATGACAGTCGCCGCGCACCGAAACGCCTGAGCGCCTGAGCGCCTTCAGGTCGAGCGCTGGTTCAGCAGCAGGATTCCGGGGCGGGGTCGGTGACGACCTGCCCGTACGCTGCGGCGGCTTCCGGGCGCACGCCCTGGAGGTAGAGCTTAGGGGCGCCGGTAAGCGGGAGCAGGGCGTCGTGGTTGGTGAGGACGGCGAGGGCGCGGCGCCGGGCGCCTTCTCCGGCGGTGATGAACTCGGTGTTGCCGTCGATACATTCAGCGGCGTTGATGTCTAGTTGTACTGACCACATTGGTTCGCCGGATTGGTGGTCGGGGCGGTTGGATGCCGCGACGTCCGATCCGAGCGCTGGGGGTGCGGTGGCTGACCCTGTCCGCGTGCGCAGGTTGACCGACCAGGAGGGGCAGAAGCTGCAGCAGATCGTGCGCCGGGGCAGCACCAGTCCGATCCGCTTCCGCCGCGCGATGATGCTGCTGGCCGCAGCCGGCGGAACCGGGTTCCGGCGATCGCCCAGCTCGTGCAGGCCGATGCGGACACCGTCCGGGATGTGATCCACCGGTTCAACGAAATCGGCCTGGCCTGTCTGGACCCTCGCTGGGCGGGAGGCCGTCCCCGCCTGCTCAGTCCTGACGACGAGGACTTCGTCGTCCAGACGGTCACCATCCGCCCGACCAAGCTCGGCCAGCCCTTCACCCGCTGGTCCATCCGAAAGCTCGCCGCCTACTTGCGGAAAGTCCACGGCCGCATGATCCGGATCGGCCGCGAGGCGTTACGGTGCCTGCTGGCCCGCCGCGGCGTCACCTTCCAGCGCACCAAGATCTGGAAGGAGTCCCGGACCCCGAGCGCGACGCCACGCTCGACTGCATCGAGCACGTTCTTGACCGCTTCCAGGACCGCGTTTTCGCGTTCGACGAGTTCGACTCGCTCGGCATCCGCCCCACCGCCGGATCGTGCTGGGTCTCTGCTGGTCACCCCGAACGGCACCCTGCGACCTACCACCGCACCCACGACATCCGGTACTTCCACGGCTGCTACTCCGTCGGCGACGACACCCTCTGGGGCGTCAACCGCCGTAAAAGGGCGCCGCGAACACCCTCGCCGCGCTCAGGTCCATCCGTGCGGCCCGTCCGGACGGTGCCCCGATCTACGTCATCCTGGACACCTTGTCCGCCCCCAGGGGCGAGACGATCCGGCACTGGGCCGGGAAGCACCGAGGCGAGCTGTGCTTCACACCGACCTACGCGTCCTGGGCAAACCCGATCGAGGCCCATTTCGGGCTGCTCCGGCAACCGTCGTGGCCGTATGTCAGGAGGGTTAGGCCCGCGTCCCGCATCATGTAGCCCGTGTTCAGGCAGTCGAAGAGGTTGCGCCCGAGGCGGTCCACTGCCGCGCCGGCAATGCCGTTGTACGGACCGCGCTCGTTACGCGACCACGGCCCCAGTTTCGGCCGTGTCATCGGGTCGGTAGCGCCCGACACCTCCCAGTCGTCAGCCCACGCGATGACGTGCCCGCCGGCAGCCCTGGCTGCGGCAAGCACGTCCTCACGTTGACGCTCGGGGGAGAAAGTTGAGGCGGACATTTGAGAGAGGCGGCGAACACCGACAAAACAGCGTCCGCACCCGTCGTAGGCACGTTCGATCACTCTCTCCGCCATACCACACATGCATACCTCCGCCGTCTGTCCTTAACGGCGGTAGGTCTCCAGCAGCCGCAGCCACACCTCGCTGATGGTCGGGTAGGCGGGCACCGCGTGCCAGAGCCGCTCGATCGGCACCTCGCCGGCGACGGCGATGGTTGCCGAGTGCAGGAGTTCACCGATGCCCGGTCCGACGAAGGTGACGCCGAGCAGGATCTCGCGGTCCAGGTCGACCACCATCCTGGCCCGGCCCTTGTACCCCTGGGCGTACAGACCGGAACCGGCGACCGAGGCCAGGTCGTAGTCGACGGCGCGGACCCGGTGGCCCGCGTCCTCCGCCTCGGCGAGCGTGAGGCCGACCGACGCCGCCTCCGGGTCCGTGAACACGACCTGGGGGACGGCGGCGTGGTCGGCGGTGGCCGCGTGCGCGCCCCAGCGGTCCGTCTCCAGCAGGGGGGTCTCCTGCGCGCGGGCCGCGATCGCCGCTCCCGCGATGCGGGCCTGGTACTTGCCCTGGTGGGTGAGGAGCGCGCGGTGGTTGACGTCTCCGACGGCGTACAGCCAGTCGCTGCCCTCCACGAGACAGCTGTCGTCGACGGACAGCCAGGATCCGGGCCTGAGGCCCACGGTGTCGAGGCCGAGGTCGTCGGTGCGCGGGGCCCGGCCGGTGGCGAAGAGGATCTCGTCGGTCTCCAGCCGCTCCCCGTTGTCGAGCTCGACGGTGACCGGGCCGTCGTGCCCCGCCCTGCGGACCTCCTTGGCGGAGACTCCTGTCAGGATCCGGGCTCCGGCGTCGGTCAGGGCCTCCGCGACCAGCTCGCCCGCGAAGGGCTCCATCTTGGGGAGCAGGCGCTTGCCCCGGATCAGCATGGTCACCTCCGCACCGAGCCCCTGCCAGACGGTGGCCATCTCCACTCCGACCACTCCCCCGCCCACGACGACGAGCCGGCCCGGGACCTCCTTGGCGCTGGTCGCCTCGCGGCTGGTCCACGGCCGGACGTCCGCGATGCCGGGGAGAGCGGGGACGACGGCCCGGCTTCCGGTGCAGACGGCGACGGCGTGCCGTGCCGTGAGGTGCTGCTCGGACCCGTCGGCGGCCGTGACGGACACCTGTCGTACCCCCGTCAGCCGGCCCATGCCCCGGTAGATGTCGGCGCCGACGCTGTCCAGCCAGGCGACCTGCCCGTCGTCCTTCCAGTGCGAGGTCTGCTCGTCGCGGTGGGCGAGGACGGCGTCGGCGTCGAGCGGCCCCTGCACCGCGCCGCTCAGCCCTGGTACGCGGCGCGCGTCCGCTCGTGCGACGACCGGGCGCAGCAGGGCCTTGCTGGGCATGCACGCCCAGTACGAGCACTCCCCGCCGATCAACTCGGACTCGATCACCGCGGTGCTCAGTCCGGCCGCTCTGGCACGGTCCGCCACGTTCTCCCCCACCGGGCCGGCACCGATCACCACGACGTCGTATTCGCTGTTCCGTACACCTTCATCAACGGTCATGCGAACAGTGTCCTCGTGGGTGTGCGCGGCGGCCACATGGGCAGGCGGAATAGCGCAAGTGACGTCACCGTTGTGCCGGGACAGGTCCGATCGGTCCCAGGAAGAGGTAACAGAGTATGAGCACCGTAGAGCTCACCAAGGAAAACTTCGATCAGGTCGTGAGCGACAACGAATTCCTGCTGATCGACTTCTGGGCTTCCTGGTGCGGTCCGTGCCGGCAGTTCGCCCCGGTGTACGACTCGGCGTCCGAGCGCCACCCCGACCTGGTCTTCGCCAAGGTCGACACGGAGGCGCAGCAGGAGCTTGCGGCCGCCTTCGAGATCCAGTCCATTCCCACGCTGATGATCGTCCGTGACAACGTGGCGGTCTTCTCGCAGCCCGGGGCGCTCCCCGAGTCGGCGCTGGAGGATGTCATCGGCCAGGCGCGCAACCTGAACATGGACGAGGTGCGCAAGTCCGTCGAGGAGCAGAAGCAGGCACAGCAGGCACAGCAGGAGCAGCAGTAGTCCCTGTCGATGTGCGGCAGACGTGAAAGGGCCCGGCCGTACGGCCGGGCCCTCGTCATGGGGTGCCGTGATGGTTCAGCTGTCCGTCCGGGCCTGCTCCGTGCCGGACTGCCCCGCCTCGGCTTCCGCCGTACCGGCGGGCTCAGGCTCCGCCTCCTCCGTACCGAGGATGCGCTCGGCGATCCTGGCCGTGAGCCCGTAGTCCAGCTCCGCGCCGTCCACCAGCAGGGCTTCCACCGTGTGCGAGGCGGGGTCGATGTCAGCCTCCATGCCGCCCCCGGCATAGCGCGGATAGCCGGATGTCCCGGTTTCACCGGTGGCCGCCACGACCGCGGAACGGATGGCGGTGCCGGGCGCGGGTGCCCCGGTGACGGGCTCCTCCGGTTCCGGGAACAGCAGGATCTCGTAGCTCTGCGGATGGCTCATGCCGTCGACGCTAGACATCCCCGGCCACCCGCGCATGTCGCAACGCCGCCCGGGTCCGCGCCGGGCGGCCGGTCGTCCCGGCCGGTGACTGCGCGGTGCCCGGTGCCACGGTGACGCTGCTGAGCCGGGGCCGCAGGTCAGCGCCACGCTCGCGCCGTCGGGACAAGCGATGTGCGTGTTGCCCGCGGTCGCGCCGCGTCCCCCGGAGTGATCGACGTGTACGCACCCGCGGCGGGGCCGGACAGGAGCGGAACGTCACTGCGGCTGCGGGCGTGCCCGGGCCGCATGGCAGGCGGCCAGATAGCCGAACGTGAGGGCACTGCCGATCTGGCACCCCGCTCCTGGGTACTCCGACGCCATCGGGGAGTCCGCGTCGTTGCCGCAGGCGTACAGGCCCAGGACCGGTGTGCCGTCCTCCTTGAGCACCTGGGCCTCGGGGCTGATCCTGAGGCCGAGCGAGGTCGCCAGTGGGGTCGGCACCACGGCGATGGCGTAGAAGGGAGCTCGTCCTGTCGGACCGAGATTCACGTTCGGCGTGTGAGCTGGATCGCCGTACTGGTGTCCGTAGGGGTGTCCGCCCTTTCCGAACTCCTCGTCGACCCCGGATGCGGCACAGCGGTTGCTGTCGGCGACGGTGCGTGCCAAACCGGCCGGATCGACCTCGATCGCCTGTGCGAGCTGGTGGATCGACCGGCCGGTACGCAGGTAGCCGGACCGCAGGTGCCGTGCGAGAAGACGGCGTGGAGTGTGTGGGCGGATCATGCCGAGGCCGTACGCGGCCAGGGCTCGCGCGTCGGTGACGAGCCACGCCGGGATCGTCCGTACGGACGCATGCGCTGCGTACATGGCACGAACGAAACGGTCGTAGGACACCGACTCGTCCACGAACCGCCGTCCGGCGGCGTTGACCGCGATGATCCCCGGCTTGGCCCGGTCCCATATGTGGGGGAAGACCGCGGTGGTACCGTCCCGACGGCGACCGAGTGAACTCGGAAACCACAAGGCGTTGTCACCGCTGGATTCCCCCAGCACCCCGCCCACCGCCTGGGCGAGCGCGATCGAGTCGCCGGTGGCCCCCTCCGCCGCGGGAGTGAACTGCGGCGCGGGGGCGGGTAGATGACGGGTGCGCAGTTCCGGGCTGGCGGAGAACCCCCCGGCGGCCAGGACCACGCCGGCCCGGGCGGCGATCCGGACGGTGCGACCCCGTAGCGAGACCACGGCGCCCACCACCCGCCCGGTCGTGTCGGTGACGAGTTCGGTGGCCTGCGCGGTGAACCATACGTCGCCCCCGCGACGCAGAAGCTGGTGATAGAGGTTCGCGGTCAGGGCATTGCCCATGGCGAGCCGGGTTCCCCGGGAGTAGCGGAGCCGGTCCACCGCCCAACGCACACCGAGGCGCACCGCTACGGCCATGCCGCGCACCGATCCGTGGAAGACGTCGAGGAGTTCGTCAACTTCCGAACGGCGGACCATGAGGGTGCCGCCGAGGAGAGCGAACTCCCGCACAGGACGGCGGATCCGGCCGAAGCGGGTTCTGCCGAGTCTGCGCCCGTCGAAGGTGTGGGGTTCGAGAGCCCGCCCGGTGCCGTAGCCGGGTATCTCGGGGTGGTAGTCGACGGCCTTCGCGGAGTGCCAGAACCCGACAC
The DNA here is from genome assembly GCF_002941025.1 of Streptomyces sp. QL37. NCBI lineage: Bacteria > Bacillati > Actinomycetota > Actinomycetes > Kitasatosporales > Streptomycetaceae > Streptomyces > Streptomyces sp. QL37. The sequence continues at coordinate 479,629 of NZ_PTJS01000001.1, forward strand.
CTGCCCGTTCCAGGTAGTCGATCATCCCGGGTACGTGTGCGAGGTAGCTCTCTCGTTGTTCCTTCGGAGCACGGTCACCGACCAGGGCGTCCAGGTAGTCCCGTGCCGCGGCGGTGTCCGCGGCGGGGTCCTCCTGGTAGCGGTGGCCAGGGGCCCAGACCGTGCCGGCCGAGTACGCGGTGGTGCCGCCGAGCCACTCGCTCTTCTCCAGAACCAGGACGTCGAGGCCCTCTTCCGCGCCGACGACAGCGGAACCGAGGCCGCCCGCACCGGAGCCCACGACAAGGAGGCCGACCTGGTGGTCCCAGCGGTCGATCATGGTGAGTTCCTATCGAGGTGTTTTGTTCATGTGCCGGAAACGGTGAACCCGCGCGGTCGGATGGAGGACGAGCCCGTCCACACGGCAGCCGGACCCGCTGCCCGTACCTCGGCCAGCCGCTCACCTGGCGGCTGGCCGAGGCTCAGCCCGACGGTGTACCGCGCAGGGACCGCGGCTCGGGCTCGGGCCGGTTCACAGCCCGAGGTAGATCTGCCGGACCCGCTCGTCGCTCGCGAGCTCCTCGGACGTGCCGGACATCGCCACCGAGCCGTTCTCCATCACCAGGCAGTGGCTGGTGACCCCGAAGGTCAGCTTGGCGTTCTGTTCGACCAGCAGGAGACCGAGCCCTTCGCCTCGCAGCCGGACGAGGATGTCCAGGACGTTCTCGATCAGCTTCGGCGAGAGCCCCATCGAGGGTTCGTCCAGCAGCAGGAGCCTCGGCCTGGACATGAGCGCCCGGCCGATGGCCAGCATCTGCTGCTGGCCGCCCGACAGGTCGCCGGCCGCCCGGCCCCGGAACTCCCGCAGAATCGGGAACAGGTCATACACGTGTGCGAGGGTGTCGCGCGTTTCCCCCTTCCATGACCGGCAGTAGGCGCCCAGCAGGAGGTTCTTCTCGACGGAGAGTCCGGGAAATACGTGCCGGCCCTCGGGGACGTAGCCCACACCGTGCCGGACCATGTCCCGAGCTCGCACCTTGCTGAGATCGGTGTCGCCGAGGGTGATCCGGCCGCTGCTGCGCGGGATGAGCCCCATGAGCGCCTTGAGCGTGGACGTCTTGCCGGCGCCGTTGGAGCCGATGATCCCCATGGACTCGCCGGGGGCGACACTCAGTTCCACGGATCTGACGGCACAGACTCCCCCGTAATGAACCGTCAGGTCGATGACAGCGAGGCTGTCGGTGCCGGTTCCGGACGCGGTGGTGGTGGTCATCACGGAACCTCCGGTACGGCGTGAACGGGTATGTCGGCCGGCGTCGAGTCGCCGAGGTACGCCTCTATGACTTCGGGGGTCGCCGCCACTTCGGCGGGCGTTCCTTCCGCGATGACGCTGCCGGCCGCGAGGACGGTGATCCGTTCGCACAGGGACATGACCAGCCCCATGTTGTGCTCGATGAGGACGACGGTGACGCCCTGGTCGCGGATGGAACGGACGATCGCCGAGAGCTGTCCGACCTCCTCACCGTTCAGACCGGCCGCCGGCTCGTCCAGGAGAAGCAGGCTGGGCCGTCCCGCCATGGCCCGCGCGATCTCGATGCGGCGCTGGATGCCGTAGGGGAGCGACTGCGGGTGTGCCTCGGCGAAAGCGGTGAGCCCGTACTCCTTCAGGACGCGGTCAGCCTCCCTCTGCAGCCGGTGTTCGTTGGAGAGGACACCGACGGGCCACACGGCGTACTGCCAGACCGTGCTGGTGCGGGACCGGTCGAGAACGACGAGGATGTTCTCGCGGACCGTCATCTGGGAGAAGAGACGCAGGTTCTGGAACGTGCGCGCCATTCCCGCCAGGGACAGCTGGTACGGGCGTGCCCGGCCGATGTCGCGGCCGACACCGGCGACCCGGCCGGCGGAGGGCCGGTAGAGCCCGCTGATGACGTTGAACAGGGTCGTCTTGCCGGACCCGTTGGGGCCGACGATGCCACGGATCTCTCCCCGTTCCACCGTCAGGGTGACGTCGTCGAGCGCGGTCAGCGCCCCGAACCGCTTGGTGACATGGCTGATCTCCAGGGCCGGTGCGCTGTCAGCCCCGGCAGCGGACACCTGTTCCGCGGGGGCGGCCTCGGGGAGGTAGGGGCCCAGCTCGGCGGCGCGTACGTCGTCGCTCTTCGTACGGCGGCTGACGGCTCCCCGGATGCGCTCAGGGATCCCTGCGAGGCCGGTGGGGGCGAAGACCACCATGAGGACGACGACGATGCCGTAGCCGAGCTGTGCGTAGACGGCGAAGTCGACGAGCGCCTCACGGATGAGCACGAGTCCGACCGCGCCCACGACACACCCCACGAGGCTGCGCCGACCGCCGATGATGACCATCGCCAGCAGCAGGAACATGTTGCTGAGGCTGAAGGTCTCGGGCGCCACGTAGCGGATGAGGCCCGCGTAGAGGATGCCGGCCACACCGCCGTACACACTGGCGAGCAGGAACGCGGTCATCCGCAACAGGGGGATTTCCGCGCCCATGGCGCCGGCCGCGAGGGCGTCGTCGCGCATCGCGCGGAGTCGGCGGCCGAGCCGGGTGCGTACGACGAAGGTGCCGAAGGTCAGAGCGAGACCGAAGACCACGATCTCCAGGTAGTAGTACATGTACTCGTCGGCGAGGTCGATCCCGAAGAACGGCGGTACGGGGATGCCCGAGATGCCGTCCGCGCCACCGGTGATCTCCGCGTTGGTGATCCAGTTGACGAATCCGAGCGCCAGGCCGAGCGTGACGATGCCGAGGTAGTGCGACTGCATGCGCAACGCCGGCAGGCCTACCAGCAGCCCCACCAGGACGGTGGCCACGAGCCCGACGATCGCCGCGGTCCAGAAGCCGTATCCGGAGTGGGTGGTGAGGATCGCGGTGGTGTAGGCGCCGACGCCGAAGAAGGCCACCTGAGCCAGGTTGATCTGGCCCGCGACGCCCATGACGAGCCCCATGCCGACGGCGAGGAGCGCGAAGATGATCGCGATGTCCACCACGTGCATCGAGTAGCCGTTCAGCCCGTACGGCAGCAGGAAGGCGGCTACGCACGCCAGCAGGATGAGCGACGGCTTGGATTTGATGATGTTCACGCCCGGCTCACCGTCCTCTCGCCGAAGATGCCCGTCGGCCGGATCATGATGGCCACGGTGAAGACCAGGAAGGTGACCAGGACGGAGTAGCCCTGGAAGTGGTCGCCCGCGTAGGAGTCCAGAACCCCGATGGCCAGGCCTCCCACCACGGCTCCGGGGATACTGCCGAATCCGCCGAGCATGGCGGCGGCGAAGCCCTTCACGCCGAGCGCGCCGCCCAGGGTCGCGTCGACGTAGAGCATGGGACCGGCCAGACTGCCGGCGAGAGCCGCGATGCCTGCCCCGATCGCGAAGGCGAGGGCATTGCTGCGCCCCACGTGGATGCCGACCGCTGTGGCCGCCTCGTGGTCCATGGCCACCGCCTGCATGGCGGCCCCCGGCTTGGTGCGCTGAAGGAACAGGGTGAGCAGAACCACGCACGCCGCGGTGATCGCGATGACCATCAGATCGTACGTACGGATACGGATGCCCATGACTTCCAGGGGCCCGGAGGATATCGGCGAGGGCATGGCCCGTCCCGTGGTCCCCCAGATCAGGGTGGCGGCCGCCTGGAGGACGGTGCCGAAGCCGATCGTCCCGATCAGCATCAGGTCGAAGTCCTTGTTCTCCAGCGGGCGCAGCACCCGCTCGATGACCAGGCCGATGACGCCGGTGACGACGATGGAGATGACGATGGCGAGGCCGAACGGCACGTGCGTGGTGAGGTAGAAGGTGGAGGCTGCGTAGGCGCCGATCATCGCGACGTCGGCGTGGGCGAAGTTGACCAGGCCCATGGTGCGGTAGACGACGGAGAATCCGACAGCGATCAAGGCGTAGATCGCCCCTAGGCTGAGGCCTCCGACGAGGGTTTGCAGGGTGACTTGCATGGTGGCTCCCTGAAGCCGGTGCGGAGCCCGGCTCTCGGCTCGACGGGCTGGCTACTGAGCTGCGGAGAGCTTTCCGTCCTTGATGACGCCGATGGTCGTCCTGAAGATGCCGACGCCGGTCTCGTCGTAGGCGAAGTCACCGAGCAGTCCGTCGTACTTGGTGGCGCGGATCTCGTCGGCGAGCTTCTTACCGGTGGCCAGGTCGCTGTTCTTCAGCGCGGTGAGCACGATGTTGGTGCCGTCGTACGCCTTGGCCCCGTGCAGCTCCGCTTCCTTGTTGTACTTGGCCTCGTAGGCGGCGGCGAACGCCCGGCTGGCGTCACTGATCTCGTTGCTGAGGTAGGGCGAGCTGACGATGGTGTCAGCGGCGTTCGCGGCACCGGCCGTCTCGATGAAGACCGGAGTGCCCTGGGGGGCCGCGCCCGCGAAGGGGACCTTGATGCCCAGATCACGTGCCTGCTTCACGATCAGCCCGGCCTGGACCTCCTCGGCGCCGAGGAAGATGGCGTCCGGCCCGGACTGGCGGATGCGGGAGAGCGACGCGCTGAAGTCCTTCTGGTCGGTGGTGACGACCTGGTCGCTGACCGGCGTGATGCCGGCCTTCTCGAGCGCGGCGGTGAAGGCGTCGTGCTCGCCCTTGCCGTAGGACCCGTTGTTGGAGATCATCGCGATCTTCTTGAACTTCTTCGTGGTGACCAGGTAGTCGGCCAGCGTGCTGTCGTAGGTCGTGCTGGTCGGGCCGTTGAGGAAGAGGAAGGGGCTCTTCACGTCGACGAGGGCCGTGGCCTGGCCGGAGGTGATGTTGGGAATCTCCGCCTGCCGGAGGATCGGCGCCATGGCGACGGTGACGGCGCTCTCGGCCGTACCGATCATCGCGACGTAGTTGCCGTTGTCGAGCTTGCGCGCGATGTTGGTGCCGGTGGTGGGGTCGCCCTGGTCGTCGAAGACGGTGACCTTGATCTTGCGGCCGTCGATGCCACCCTTCTTGTTCCATTCGTCCACCGCGAGCTCGGCGCCCTTGGCCTCCCAGTCGCCCAGCGCCGCGAGCTGGCCGCTCTGGGCGTTCACCACGGCGATCTCGATGGGACCGCTGCCGTCGGCCTTGCCGGAGCCGGAATCGCCGGGGGCGCTGCACGCCGATGCGGCGAGCAGGACACCGAGGGCGACGGCCGGGACGGTGTGACGGGTTCTGGCGCGCATGGGAATCATCCTTCGTCCTCGAACTTGCCCTGGTAGATGTCGTTGATGTTCCAGTGGCCGGGCGTGGGGACCGGCTCGTTGACCATGGGGATGTCGATGACCGCCGGCCGGCGGCGCTCGATGGCAGTGCTGAGCACCTTGGCCAGGTCCTCGGCGGACTCGACCTCGTAGCCGTCGGCCCCGCAGGACCGTCCGTACGCGGCGAAGTCGGGGCTGTAGGCCTCACCGTCGGGACCGGTGAAGTCGCAGCCGTATCCGCGGTCGTAGTTGGAGCGCTGGAGGTCGGAGATCGTGCCGTGCGCCCGGTTGTTCATCACCGCGAAGATCACCGGAAGGCCCTGTTCCACGGCCATCGGAACGGCCGGCAGCTGTGCACTCATCCCGCCGTCGCCGATGAGGGCGACCACTGTCCTCTGCCGCTGCGCCATCTGCACGCCGACGGCGGCGGCCGGTCCGAAGCCCATGGTGGAGGCTCCGCCGGGGGTGATGAAGCGGCCCTCGGGCGGCAGGTCGTAGGACTGGGCGACACCGTTCTTGTTCCATCCGACGTCGGTCACCAGGATCGCGTCCGCCGGCAGGCTTGCCCGCAGGTCGGCGAGGATGCGCTGGGGCCGCAGCGGGAAGTTGTCACTCGCGCCGTTGACCGCCGCGGTGTCGAAGAGTTCCGTGCGACCGGCGGCGATCGTCTCGCGCAGTCCCGGCCGGCGCGTGGGTTCGGGCCGCAGGACGCGGACGGCCGCCTCGATGGCGCGCACGGAGTGTCCGACATCGGCGACAGCCCCGATCTCGACCGGGTAGTTACGTCCGATCTCGGCCGGGTCGATGTCGATCTGGATGAGCCTGCTCGGTGGGAAGTTCCAGGTGTACGCGGCCTCCCACGAGCTGGCGTCGGTCTCCGCGAAGCGCGTGGCCAACGCCAGCACCACGTCGGCGTCCTTGGTGTGGGCGTGGGTGGAGTCCAGTCCCCAGAAGCCGGGCATGCCCAGAAGCAGGGGGTGCCGGTCGGGCACGGCCCCCTTGCCCATCAGGGAGTGGGCCATCGGGATGTCGAGATGGTCGGCCAGGCTCAGCAGAGCCTGCTTGGCCTCCGGCGTACGCAGCCCGCCACCGAAGTAGATCAGCGGTCGCTCCGCGTCCACCAGCGCCTGGGCTATGCGCTGGGCGGCCTCCTGGGTGATGCCGGGGAGAGAGCTCTCGGGTATGGCGTGCGATCCGGGGGCGTAGGGCTCGACCTGCCGGGAGAAGAGGTCCATGGGTACGTTGACGAGCACGGCGCCGGAACGGCCGGAGGTGGCCGTCCAGAACGCGCGTTCCAAGGTCCGGTGCAGGTCTGCGGTGCGCTGGACGGGCCAGGCTCGCTTGCAGAAGGGGCGGTAGATCGCGGTCTGGTCGGCGTCCGCGTGGAGGTTGACCTCCTGGTGTGGATGCCGGCCGTGGTAATAGGAGGGGATGTCGCCGGAGATGACCACGAGTGGGACGGAGTCCATGGCGGCGGTGGCGACACCGGTGACCGCGTTCATCATGCCCGGGCCGACGTGGGTGAGCAGCACTCCGGGCTTGCCCGACGCCCGGGCGTATCCGTCGGCGGCATGGGCGGCGGCCTGCTCGTGGCGGGCGATCACGAAGTGGATGGAGCTGGGGCCCATGGCGTCCAGCAGGGCGATGTTGGTGTGCCCGCACGTCCCGAACACGTACTCGACGCCGTACGACTCGAGCTGGGCGACAAGTGCTTCAGCAGCGGTAACGGTGGTCACCGGTTCTCCTCCGTGAGGTCGTGGCGATCGCCCCAGATGGACAGGCCGCGGAGCATGAGGGTCTTGACGACGGTGTAGTCGTCGATCAGCCAGCGCGGCGACTCGCGTCCGAACCCGGAGTCCTTGACGCCGCCGAACGGGACGTGGTCCAGGCGGTAGTTCGACGTCCCGTTGACGATGAGCCCGCCCACCTGCAGGGTGCGCCAGGCGGTGAAGATGCGGTTGATGTCGTGGGTGAAGAGGCCGGCCTGCAGTCCGTAGCGGCTGGCGTTGCACTCACCGATGACCGTGTCGAAGTCGTCGTAGGGCATGACGGCGACGAGTGCCCCGAACACCTCGTGGACGACGACCGAGGCGTCGGCCGGCGGTCCGGCGATGACGGTCGGAGCCGCCGTGGCTCCGTCTCTCGTACCGCCGCGCAGCACCGAGGCGCCCAGTTCCTTCGCTTCGGCGGACCAGCGGACCACTCGTTCGGCAGCGTCCTCGTCGACCATCGAGCCGATGTCCGTCAACGGGTCCATCGGGTCGCCGATGACCAGGGTGTCGACCGCGGCGGTGAAGGCGTCGAGGAAGTCGGCGTAGCGGCTGCGGTGCACGTAGACCCGCTGGACGGAGATGCAGCTCTGCCCCGAATTGCTGTACCCGGTGCGGGCGGACGCCTTGGCGGCCGCTCCAATGTCGGCGTCCTGGCAGACGATGGTGGCCGCGTTGCCGCCGAGTTCGAGGGCGAGGCGCTTCGCGCCGGCGGCACGGGCTACGGCCGCGCCGGTGGCGGCACTGCCGGTGAAGCTGATGACGTCGACCTCGGTGGCCGCGCACAGGGCCGCCCCTACGTCGCCTCCGCCGTGGAGCAACTGGACCGCCTGGTGGGGCAGTCCGCTGTCGAGCAGCAGCGCGACCAGCGCCGTGGAGATGCCCGGCGCCTGCGGCGGGGCCTTCACGAGCGTGGTGTTGCCTGCGGCGAAGGAGGCGCCGAGCTTGTGCGCCAGCAGGTTCGCCGGAGCGTTGAAGGGCGTGATCGCGAGGGCGACCCCGGCGGGTGCGCGGTAGGTGAAGGCGCTGTTGCCGACACCGGTGTTCCAGCCCGCGACCGGCAGCGTCTCCCCGTCGATGCGGCGGGCTTCGGCGGCGCAGACCTCGAAGGTCGAGGCGACCCGCTCGATCTCGACGCGGCTGTCCTTGACCGGCTTGCCGAGTTCCAGGGCCAGCAGTTGGGCGAGCCGGTCGCGGTGGTTGAGAGCGGTTGCCGAGGCGCGCTGCAGGATTTCGGCCCGTGCCGCCGGGGCGAGCGTGGCGACCTGAGGAGCGTACCGGCGGGCATCGGCGACGGCCTTGTCGATCTCGGCCGGCAGAGCGGTGGGAGCGCGGCTCACGGTGCGCCGCAGGTAGGGGCCGGTGCGTTCCGCCGTCGGTCCGTCACCCGACCACGCACCGGCTAGGAAGGGCAGTGCGTCGACGACATCCGAATCGGCGACGGATTTGAGGATGACTTCCAGCATCACTTCTCCAGACAAGCCATCTAGCGGTTTGCATAGACCGCCTTGTGGACTGGCGTGTAACGTACGGGCGCCGGTTGAGCTTGGCAAGAGCCCGGTCAAAAGAAGTTGAACCCTCAGGTTTCCCGCCGAAATCGGTGCTGCCGCACGTGTGATGCACCCATCTCGCACCACCCCTGGCAGGCTCTCCCGGCAAGGACGCACGAAGGAGAAAACATGGATTCCGAGCAAGGACAGGGCGGTGTGCGCAGTGTGCGCCGGGCCCTGGACATTCTGTCGCTGCTCACCGAGGAGCAGCCCGTCGTCTCCCTCCGAACCATGGTGGAGGCGACCGGTCTCGCGAAGACCACCGTGGTCCGGCTGGTGCAGACCCTGGAGGGTTACGGGCTTCTGTGGTCGACCGACGCGGGGTTCACCGCGGGGCCGGGGTTGTGGAGATGGGCCCATCTCGCCCACGGCAGCTGGGAGTTGCCGCAGGAGACGATCAAGCTGCTGCGCGAGCTGGCCGACCGGCGCGGGGAGACGGCCAACGTGATGATCCGACGCGACATCCACCGCGTCTGCGTCGCGCAGCAGGAGAGCCCTCAGCCGCTGCGTCATGTGGTGCGGGTCGGCGACGAACTCCCGCTCTGGGCGGGCGCCTCGTCCAAGGTGCTGCTGAGCGGCGCGAGCGACGCGTTGATGCACCGGGTCGCGAGGGACTCGCCCCACGGCGAGGGGCACGTCGAGCGGCTGCGGGGGTGGGTCGAGGAGGCCTCGCGGCAGGGGTACGCGGTGAGCCAGGGTGAACGCGACGTCGGCCTCACGGCCGTGGCCGTGCCGCTCGCCACCTCCTCCGGCGTGGTGGTCGCCTCGCTCTCCCTCAGCGGCCCCAGTGCCCGCATCACGCAGGGGTCGGTCGAGGAGTTCGCCCAGGACCTGATGCAGGTCGCCGCGGAGATCATGTCGCAGGGATTCGACCACCCCCTGGGACCGCGGGGCTGACAACCGTGCCGGAAAGCGGGGCCGTCCGCCGGCGCCGCGTGAGGAGAGAATGTCCATGGATGCGCGACCGCTCGACAACATAAGAGTCCTGGACCTGACGAACGTCCTGGCAGGTCCGTACTGCAGTTACCACCTCATGCTCCTGGGCGCGGAGGTCATCAAGATCGAGCGCCCCGGGCAGGGAGACCTGGCCCGCAACCTCGGCCCTGACGCCGAGCTGAACCGCGCCGGGATCGGGGCTTCCTTCCTCGCGCAGAACGCGGGCAAGAAGTCGGTGGAGCTCGACCTCAAGGACCCCGCCGACCGCGGGGTCTTCGAGGAGATGCTGGCCGGCGCCGACGTACTCCTGGAGAACTTCAGGGCCGGGGTCCTGTCGCGGATGGGGTACGACCAGGAACGACTGGACCGGATAAATCCCCGCCTGGTCTGCTGCTCCATCTCCGGCTTCGGGCAGAGCGGGCCGATGAGTGACGCACCGGCGTACGACCAGATCATCCAAGGGCTCTCCGGAATGATGAGCGTGACCGGGACCGCCGACACCGCACCGCTGCGGGTCGGCTTCCCGGTGTGCGACACCACCGGCGGACTGTCCGCGGCCCTCGCGGTCAGCGCCGCGCTGCTGCACCGGGAGCGCACGGGGCAGGGCAGCCGACTGGACGTCTCCATGCTGGAGACGTCCCTGTCGGCCATGGGGTGGGCCGTCTCGAACTACATGGTCAGCGGAGTCCCCCCGGAACCGATGGGGGACCAGAACGCCACCGCAGCGCCGTCCGGCACGTTCCGCACGGCGGACGGACCGCTGAACATCGCCGCCAATCAGCAGCGCCAGTTCGAGACGCTGTGCCGGCTCGTCGGTGTCCCGGAGCTCGTCACGGATGCCCGGTTCGCCGAACGGGAGGGCCGCAAGGCCCATCGGGAGGAACTCAACGCGGCCCTCAACAGCGCGCTCTCGCAGCGCCCGGCGGCGGAGTGGGAGCGCTTGCTGACCGCCGCCGGAGTGCCCGCGGCGCGCGTCCTCACCGTCCCGCAGGCCCTCGATCAGCCCCAGTTGCGGCACCGGGGGTTCATCGGCGAATTCCGCAGGCCCGACGCCTCGGACATCGCACTGCCGGTCCTCGGCAGCGGCGTGCTCTTCGACGGCGAGGCCTTCCTGCCCCGCACACCGCCCCCGCTTCTGGGCGAGCACAACCACGAGAGGGGCGAGCTGGCATCGCGCTGGTCCGCCACTGCCACCGCCACGAAGGAGGCGACAGGCTCATGAGTACGTCCGCATCCGCCCACGACGAGGCCGCGCAGTGGTGGGCCACCGCCGTCAGCCACATCGAACCCGGCTCCATCGAACTGCGGGACCGGCCCGTCCAGGAACTGATCGGCTCGGTGGGCCTGGTGGACACCCTGTGGCTCCTGCTGCGCGGCACCCTTCCCTCGCCAGGCCAGTCCGCGCTGCTGGAGGCGGCGCTCGTGGCAGGTGTGGACCACGGACCGCAGGCACCCTCGATCGCAGCCGCGCGCATGGCAGCGACCTGCGGGGTGGGGCTCAACAACGCGATCGCCACCGGCGTCAACATGCTCGGTGACGTCCATGGCGGGGCGGGGCAGCAGTGCGTGGAAATGCTCGAGGAGATCCGCACCCACCATGCGGCGGGCAGGGACTGGGACGCAGCCGCAACCGATGTCATGGCCCTGCGCCAGGCGCGTTCCCGGTACCTTCCCGGCTTCGGCCACCGCTTCCATCCCGTCGACCCCCGCCGCGATCCCCTCCTGCGGCTGACGGAGGAGGCCGTGGCCGCCGGGGTCGTGACGGGCGATCATCTGCAAGCGGCTCTGGCCGTCGAACGCGCCCTGCGGAAGCGCCGTGCCGGCGCGCGCCCTGTACCGATGAACATCGACGGCGCCACGGCCGTCATCTACGCCGAGCTCGGCTTCCCCGCGCCGCTGGCCAGGGGCCTGTTCGTGATCAGCCGGTCGGTGGGCATCCTGGCCCACGCGTGGGAGGAGACCGGGCAGGGCCGCCGCAACAAGGGCCCCATCCCCCGGTCCGTCCTCCCCGCCCGCCTGAACCCTGTCGAACCGCGCGCCACCGAGGAAACCGCGTCCTGACCCTTGTCAGGCCGCTGCCACGTCCTTAACGTATGGAAGCGCCTAGCGGCGACCATCATGCGGGTCTGACGAACCGCACAGCGGACCAAGATCCGCTTCCCGCTCTCTCTCCCCCTCACCGCACACCGGACCACCAGGTGGACCGCGGCTCGGCAGGGGCATGTCATGGAAGAGGGTTCATGGACAGACGCAGTTTTCTCGCCACGGCCGCGGCCGGCACGACCGCGAGCATCGCCGTACTCAACTCACCCGCCCAGGCCACTGAAGCGCGCACGGGCACTCTGGCGACTCCCGTCCCCAGGCAGGCGTTCGAGGCAACAGCGAAGAACTTCCCCAAGGCCGGCGGCAATCTGGCCAACCAGAACTACTCCGCACTCAAGAAGATCACCCCGCGCAACGTGAAGCAGCTGGGCGGGGCCTGGCACATCAACCTGGAGGGCGGCGAAGCCGCCCGCGCCCAGCAGTGCGCCGTCGTCGCCCAGGACGGCGTGCTCTACGTCGCCACCACCCAGCAGAACATATTCGCCGTCGACGGCCGTACGGGCGCGGTGAAATGGAAGACGAGCGTCGGCAGCGAGACCACCAACATGCGTGGGGTCGCCCTGGGCCAGGGCCTCGCCTTCACCATCTCCGGCGAGAACATCGTCTACGCCCTGGACCAGCGCACCGGCGCGGTCGTGTGGACCAGGGAGATGCTCATCGAGGACCAGGGCGACCCCGGTTGCGACCCCGCCAGCGGCCAGTGCGGCGGCAGCAGGGGAAGCCTGGCCGGCGCGGTCGTCCACTGGGACGGGATGATCTACGTCGGCACCCAGGGCAGCACCGCGGGCGCGCGAGGCCGCGGCTACGGCCTGGACGCCCGGACCGGCGAAATCGTCTGGACCTTCTGGGGCACACCCGGACCCGGCGAGTTCGGCCACGACACCTGGGAAGGTGACACCTGGAGGACCGGCGGGGCCGTGTGCTGGATCCACCCCGCGGTCGATCCCGAACTCGGCCTCGTCTACTGGACGTTCGGGAATCCGTACCCGCGCACCGACGGCTCCACCCGAGGCGGTGACAACCTCTTCGCCAACTGCCTGGTGGCCATCGACGCCAAGACGGGGAAGCGGCGCTGGCACTTCCAGTCCGTCCATCACGACATCTGGGACTACGACGGTGTGATGTCGCCCGTACTCGCGGACATCCAGATCGAGAAGCGCAGGCGCAAGGTCGTCGTCTACGGCAGCAAGACCGGGATGTACTACATCCTCGACCGCGCGACCGGCGACCCCGTGCACGGCATGGAGGAGCGCCCTGTACCGCAGCACGCGGCGCAGAAGACCGCCCCCACACAGCCGTTCCCGGGCGGCGAGCCCTTCGTCGAGACCGAGCCGCGGATCGACAAGGCCACCCGGCCGGTGCCGTTCTACGCCACCGGCGGTCTCTTCGAGGTGCACTGGGACCGGCCGACCATCCTCTACCCGGGCGCGGGCGGCGGCGCGGACTGGTCGTCCCCGTCCTTCAGTCACCGCACGGGGCTGGTCTACGTGGGATACGGGCTGATCAACTCCGCCTACTCCAACACCCATGAGGGCAGGGTCAACACCGCGCGCCCGCTCGGCGAGTACTTCGCCGGCGGAGTCGTGGCCGTCGACCCGCGCACCAATACCGTCTCCTGGCGGCAGGAGGGCGACTGGTCGCTCGCCCACGGCAACGGCGTCCTCTCCACCGCGAGCGGCGTGCTCTTCCAGGGGCGTCCCGACGGCGTGCTCACCGCCCTGGACGACGCGACGGGTAAGGAGCTGTGGACCTGGCAGTGCGGTGCGGGCGTCAACACGAGCCCGATGACGTACGAGGTCGACGGCGAGCAGTACGTGGCGGTGCTGGCAGGCGGGAACGGGTTGCCCTACCCGGACATCCCCAAGGGCGACCACCTGTGGGCGTTCAAGCTCGGCGGCAAGGTCGGCCCGGCGCCCGCACCGACGCCTCCGTCGAAGCGCAACCAGATCCGGGCGGCGGCCGTCAGCGGCGCCGCCGCGGGCAACACCGTCACCCTGGGCCGCGTATGGGACAGCGCGAAGGGCGCGCCCGGGACCACCGAGAACCTCGTCTCGCAGAACGCCATGTCACCCCAGCACCTGTCCATCACCCGAGGCACCACGGTGACGTTCACCAACCCCGCCGGCAACAGGACCGCCCACGGCGCGGTGGCCTTCTTCGAGGCCGAGTTCGACACCGGGCTGCTGATGCCGGGCGAGTCGTACACGTACGCCTTCGACACCCCGGGCGAGTACTTCTACAACGACCCGGTCTCTCCCCAGAGCACAGGCAAGATCGTCGTCTCCTAGCTCCTCCCCCGCGGCCCGACCGTGCCGCCGCTCCCGTCGTCACGCCGAACGCGGCGTTGACCGGGCACGCCCGTCCCCCTGCCGCGTATCGCCCTCGGCGCTTTCGTGAGGCTCTGCCCGGCGCGCCCCGGTGCGCCGCCTCTTCGTCGTGCCGGTTTCGCAAGCCGTCCACCACAGAAGGAAGCACTCCCATGTCAGGAAGAACGCTCCGGGCGAGAGCCCTGAGCACCCGCACAGCCGTCCTCGTCACACTCGGGACGGCGGTAGTCATGGTCGCGGCACTCCTCGCGACCGGGACCCTCAGCGTCGCCCACGGCCGGATCGGCACCGGGGCGAAGGAACTGGGCGACCCGGACTACGGGGTGTGCCGCGGCCTGGATCCCGACTGCTACCACGACTGGGGCAACTTCGACCCGGCCGAGGGCTACCGGGTCCTGCTCTACACCCGCACGGCGGGACCCCGCCACGCCAACCTGGGCCCTGCTCTGGCAACCGGCCTGAACCCACCGCTCACCGACGCGAACGTGGTCCAGAAGTCCATGATCAAGCTGGGCGGGACGGGCGGTTTCCAGGTCGACTACACCGAGGACGTCACCCAACTGTCCTCCCCCAGCACCCTGTTCAAGTACAACGCGGTGGTCTTCTTCTCCACCAGCCGGGATGCCCTGGACGACGCCGCGCAGACCTCTCTGCGCCAGTACATCCGCGGCGGCGGCGGTTTCGTGGGTCTCCACAACGCCTTCGGCACCGAATACAACTGGCCCTGGTACGAGGGCCTGCTGGGCAACGCCAACTTCTACGACCACGGCCCCTCGCAGTCGGGCACCGTGCGGACGGTGGGGCGCAAGGACGTTTCCACCAGGGAGCTTCCGTCCCGCTGGAACTTCACCGACGAGTGGTACAACCTGGTGCCCGCCCCCACCAAGGTGCGCGTACTGGCCGAGGTCGACGAGAGCACGCTCGCGAAGGGGGTGGCCGGCAACTACAGCCATCCCGGCCACGGCAACGAGCACGCGGTCGCATGGTGCCAGTACTACGACGGCGGGCGCTCCTGGGTCACCACACTGGGCCACGACGCCAGACAGTTCACCACGGACGGATCCTTCGCCGGTGCCGCCGAGTTCCAGAAGCTCGTCATCGGAGGCATCCAGTCCGCCGCAGGCATGAAGCCGTTCTGCAAGTAACCGCCGCACGCCGCCCTTCCCGGCCGCTCCGGTCAACCGCCTCCGCCCCCTTGCCACGGCCGAAGCGCAGGCATAGCGTAAATCCCGGTCCACCTGACGGACCGCACAGACCGCAGAACGGTTGGCCTGAGTCGCTCGCCCGCGCCTGCAAGGGCTCCGCTGTACACCTCGCAAACGTCGGGCGGGCCCGGGCCCGGACGGCCTCATCTCCCCTCTCCTCACCCCATGTTCCGCCTCTCCGAAGGGATACCGACCATGCTCGAATCCACCACGGCCCAGCAGCAGGAAGAGACCACCCCCGCCACGCCCGGAGGCTGGGTCACGCCGGACTTCACGGTCGTCGACACGGCCATGGAGGTCACCGCCTACTCGCTCAACACCCTCTAGCACCCGCCGTGCTGCTGCTCGCACTGGGCACGGCAGCGGGTGGGGGAGTTCCCCAGTGGAACTGCGCGTGCCCCGGATGCTCCGGGGCACGCGCCCACCCCGACCGTCGCCGCAGCCACGACTCCCTCGCCGTCCTCGGACACGATCCGTCCTCGTGGTTGCTGGTCAACGCGGGCCCGGACATCACAGATCACCTGGAGGCCCACGCCGGACTCCGGCCCGGCGCCGGGGAGGAGCGCACGCCCGTGGTCCGGGTCCTGCTCACCGACGCGGAACTCGACCACACCCTGGGCCTTCTACGGCTGCGGGAGGCGCGGCACGTGGAGATCTACGCCACCGCCCCCGTGCGGAAGGCGCTGCGGGAACGCCTGGCACTGGACACCGTCCTCACGCCGTACACCTCACTCACCTGGCGGGATCTGCCACCGACCGGGCAGACTCCCGCGGTGGTCGCCGGGATCGAGGTCTCCGCCGTTCCCCTGTCCGCCAAGCGCCCCCGGTACGCCGCCGACGCTTCGGAGGACGCCACCTGGGTCGTCGCTGCCCGGCTCCACGACCCCGTCAGCGGCAGGACGGCGCTCTATGCGCCGGCGCTCGCGGCATGGACCGAGAATTTCGCGACGGAGGCAGCGGGAGCCGACTGCGTCTTCGTCGACGGAACCTTCTGGGACGACGAGGAACCAAGGCGGCTGGGTATCTCGGCCCGGACGTCCACCGGGATGGGCCATCTGCCGGTCGAGGGCCCCGGTGGCACAGCCGCGCGACTGGCGCGGTTGCCGGCTCGCTGCCTTTACACCCACCTCAACAACACGAACCCCTTGGTCGATCCCTCCGCCCCGCAGCACGGAGTCCTCGGCGAGTGGGGGCTCGAAGTGGCACAGGACGGCATGGTGATCGAACTATGACAACCGCACCCGCACGGTCGGCCCGGGCCGCGACACCCGTGGCACGGCAGGATGACAGCCCCCTGCCGCCTGCCGCCTTCGAGCACGAACTGCGAGAGCTCGCGCGGAGCCGCTACCACGACACCCATCCGTTCAACGTGAGGATGCACGAAGGCGGGCTCAGTCCCGCCGAACTCCGCGCCTGGGTCGCCAACCGCTTCCACTACCAGCGCAGCATCCCCGTGAAGGACGCGCTGATCCTCGCGAAGCTCCCCGAGCCGTCGATGCGGCGGTCCTGGTTGCGCAGGATCCAGGACCACGACGGTCCCGCGGAGGGCGAAGGCGGCATCGAGCGCTGGCTGCGGCTCGGCGAGGCGGTCGGCCTCGACCGCGCCCAGATGGAATCGGGCGAGTCCGTCCTCCCCGGCGTGCGGCTCGCGGTCGACGGCTACGTCAACTTCTGCCGACTGAGCCCCGCGTTGGAGGCTGTGGCGTCCTCACTCACGGAGCTGTGCGCGCCGAACATCATGCTGACCCGTCTGGAGACCTTTCCGATCCACTATCCGTGGATCGAGGAACCGGGGCTCGCCTACTTCCGGAGCCGGGTCCCACAAGGACGCCGCGACGGCGTGGAAGCGCTGACCTGGGTCACCGACTGGGCGCGGACCCGCTCCGAACAGCTCGCCGCCCTGTCGGCCCTCTCCTTCAAGTGTGACGTCCTGTGGTCGTTGCTGGATGCCGTGGAGCACGGGAGCCGACCGGTGAGCTCGCGATGACCGCCCACGACCCCGGCCACTGGTGCCCGCGACCCGCACCCGCCGTGGTCCTGCGACACGACCGGGCGCGCGACAACCACGTACTGCTGATGCCGGAACGCGTCGTCGTGCTGACGGGGAGCGCCCCTCACGTGATGGAGCTCTGTGACGGCACACGCACGGTCGCACAGATCACCGATGAACTCCGGGAACGCTTCCCCGGAGCCCCTGTGGACGCAGAAGTGGCTTCGTTCGTGGAACGGATACGCAAGGAAGGCTGGATCCGGTGAGCACGATCGCACCCCCGTGGGGCCTCCTGGCGGAACTGACACACGCCTGCCCGCTGCACTGCGGTTACTGTTCCAACCCGCTGGAACTGGCGCGCCGGTCCAGCGAGCTGACGGCCGCTGACTGGGTGGACGTCTTTCGTCAGGCGGCGGATCTCGGCGTCCTGCAGACTCATCTCTCCGGAGGCGAACCGCTGCTCCGCAAGGACCTCGAAACCATCGTGACCGGTGCGGAGGACGCCGGCGTCTACACCCAGCTGGTCACAAGCGGTTCAGGGCTCACCGAGAACCGACTGCGGTCCCTGACCGGCGCGGGACTGCGCAGCGTGCAGCTCTCGGTCCAGCACGCAGACCCCGCCGCCTCGGACCGCATCGCGGGCAGCCGGGCGTTCGCCGCCAAGGAGACCGCGGCCGAACTCGTCAAGAAGGCCGGACTGCCCCTGGGCGTCAATGCCGTACTGCACCGGCACAATCTGGACGCGGTGGACGGCCTCGTGGAGCTCGCGCTGCGCTGGGGAGCGGACCGGATCGAGCTGGCCAACACCCAGTTCTACGGATGGGGCCTCCTCAACCGGGAGGCCCTGATGCCCGGCCGGGACCAGCTCGCCCGCGCGGTGGAGTCCGTGAGCAGATGGCGGGAGCGGCTCGACGGGAGCCTGGAGATCGTCTGGGTGGCACCGGACTACTTCGACGGAGTGGCCAAAGCCTGCATGGGCGGCTGGGGAGCCGTCTCCCTCACCGTGGCCCCGGACGGCACTGTGCTGCCCTGCCCCGCGGCAGCCACCCTCCCCGGACTCGACCCGGTCGACGTCAGGGACCACACCCTGCGCTGGATATGGGAGGAGTCCAAGGCGTTCAACCTCTATCGGGGAACGGACTGGATGCCCTCTCCGTGCCGGTCCTGCGAGCGACGCGACCAGGACTTCGGAGGCTGCCGGTGCCAGGCCTTCGCACTGACCGGCGAAGCCACCCGCACCGACCCGGCCTGCTCCCTCTCACCCGATCACGCGACACTGACGACGCTCGCCCGGCCGGCCACGGGTGACGTGGGAGACCTGATTCCACGCCGCCCCACCGTCCGGCCGGGCGAGACGTCACACAGGTGACATCGACGTCGGCCACGGCCGGCGGGCACCGTGGCGGGGCATCAACCGCCGGCGAGTACCGGCCAGATCTTCGGGTCCTCGAAGTTGAGCGCCCACAGGGCGGTGTTGGTCACGCCGTGCTTGCGCAGCACCGGCAGGTGGGCGGCGATCCCCCGTGCGTCCTGGTACCAGACCTCGCGGGACTCGCTGCCGTCGCGGTAGGTGAAGTACGGGGTGCCTGAGACCTCGTCGAACCGGTAGGGGGCACCCTGCCGGGCGCGCAGCGCTTCCGCCTCCTTCCAGGTGACGTGCTTGGTGGCGGCCGTGCTCGCACTGTCCGCGGGCCAGTCCCAGCCGTACGCGGGAAGGCCCATCTCCAGTTTCGCGGGCGGTACGAGTGCGGTGGCGCGGGTCAGGATGTCGTCGTACCAGCGGGTGTCCGCGAGCGGCCCGGGGTCACCGCCCGACCAGTGCAGGTTGTAGCCCATGATCCGGATACGGTCGGCGACACGCCCGAGGGCCGCGTAGTCCCAGATACGGCCGGTCGTGGCCGTCTTCGGGAAGACCGTCATCACGCACTGCTTGCCCAGGGTGTGCAGGCGTCGGCAGAGGTCGGTGGCCAGGGCGGTGAAGCCGTCGCGCACCGAGGCGTAGGTGGCGTCGCCGGTGGCGGCGATGGATTCGTAGTCGAGGTCGAGGCCGTCGTAGTCGCGGGTGGCGACGGTGCGCATCAGCGCGTCGACGTGCTCTGTGCGCCGGGCGGGGCTGGTGAGGA
Source organism: Streptomyces sp. QL37 (assembly GCF_002941025.1). Classification (NCBI taxonomy): domain Bacteria; kingdom Bacillati; phylum Actinomycetota; class Actinomycetes; order Kitasatosporales; family Streptomycetaceae; genus Streptomyces; species Streptomyces sp. QL37. The sequence continues at coordinate 498,800 of NZ_PTJS01000001.1, forward strand.
TCGCCGCCAGGGCACCGGACTTCATGGTCTCCATGACCGTGGGGACGACCTTGGTCCCGGCCCGGTGCAGTCCGTCGATGATGCGGCTCTCGCCCGCACCCGGGTGCGGGTCGATCCGGCCGGCCGAGACTGCTTCGTACCAGAACGGGCTGACGGTGTGCAGCTGGCCGGCGTGGCGCAGGGCGTCCTGGTAGGCGCCCTCCTGGTCCCAGTAGGGCAGCCACGCCGACACGGTCCTCGGGGCGGGTGCGGAGGGGCGGACGGACGGACCTGACGCGGTGGCAGGTGCCGGGGGCGGGTCCGGGAGCGGGGCTGACGCCGCACCAGCGGCCGTGGGCAGCACCGTGGCTGCGAGGAGTCCGGCGACCGTGACGGCGCGGGTCAGCCGGACGGCGAAGGGGGTGATCATGAGGTCGAGCCTGCGGCCCGTTTCGCCGACCCGCTCCACGGACTGGGCCGTACAGGTTCTACGGTGTTGCGATGACGTTCCAGCACATCAACCACAGCAGCGACAGCACGACCGACTTCCCCGGCCGCAGCGGCCCGGCCGCCACCACGGAGGCCGAGCCACGCGATGCGGGGCCGGTCCGCACGTCGTACGCCCCCGATCGCGACGGTGATCCCGACCCCGGCGAGATCGTCTGGACCTGGGTGCCGTTCGAGGAGAACGACGGGCGCGGCAAGGACCGGCCGGTTCTCGTCGTGGCCCGGGAGGAGCGGGGGACGCTTCTCGCCGTGCAGTTGTCCAGCAAGCAGCACGACGGGGACCACGAGTGGGTCTCCCTGGGAGCAGGGCCGTGGGACAGCTCGGGACGGGCCTCCTGGGTGGATCTGGACCGGGTCCTGCGGGTGCACGAGGACGGGATGCGGCGCGAGGCCTGTGAGCTGGACCGGGGAAGGTACGACCTGGTGGTGGGGCGGCTGCGGGAGCGCTACGGCTGGAGCTGACGGCCGAACGCGCGGGTGAAGGCCGCCCGGACGGCGGAGTCGGGGTCGCGGTCCGGGACGCCGAACACGATCTGCTCGAAGTGGCCGGCGAACCGCCCGCCGTCGGTGAGCAGGGCACGGAACGCCGCGGCCACCCCGGCCGGGTCGTTCATGAAGACGCCGCAGCCCCACGCCCCCAGGACCAGGCGTCGGTACCCGCGGACGGCGGCGACTTCGAGCACTCGTTCGGCACGACTCGCCAGCACCGCGGGGATGCGAGGGACCTGGTCCGGTTCCCTGCTGCGGATCACTCCGGCGTTGGGCGCGGGCGAGGTGAGGAACCCGGCGGAGTACGGCGTGTCCAGCAGCCTTCCCCGGTCGTCACGGAAGACCGGTACGCCGGGTGAGTGAATGACCCGGTCGGTGTAGAAGGCGCTGCGTTCGGCGCGGTGGTGCGCGTAGAACTCAGGGGTCCGCAGCAGCGTGGCGTAGAGCGCGGAGCCCCGGCAGAGGGACTCCTCCTGGGCCTGCGCGCCGTTCAGATAGCCGCCGCCGGGGTTGCGGGCGGAGGCGTAGTTGAGCACCGCCACCTTGGCCGCCGCCTCGTCCGTCATCCGGCGTGCCGCCTGCAGGCTCGTCTCGGCGGTCACCTCGACGACCGGGCTGCGATCGGTGTCCAGGACGGCCACGTGGACCGGCTCGGGCCCGTAGAGCCTGGTGCCGGAGAGCGCGGCGGCCAGAGCACGCTCGATCGTCACCTCGCGCCCCTCGGGCGTGCGGTACCGACCCGCCAGGACGATGGACTCGGTCTCTCGCGCGATGCCGCGCAGTCGTGCGCTCATGGGCGCGCCCCCGTGTGGTGCATACGGGGCATGCTGGGTGCCGTGGCGGCATGGACGCAACCGGTTTTCCGCCCCAGAGGGGCACCCTTGTGCGAACTCCCGGTAAGGGTTTGGGTGGGAAGCAAGCACCCGAAGAGGAGGCCCAGCATGCCCCCGGACACTCTCGGCCAGCACGGCCCGCCCGTCGGCGCGGCGCCGCTCGGCGAGGAAGAAGCGGAGGATCTACTCCGCGGCATATGTTTCAAGACGGGACCGCCCCGGACGGTCGGTGTGGAGCTGGAATGGCTCATTCACGACCGTGAACATCCCGAGGTCGCCGTCTCCCACGACCGCCTCCGCGCCGCGGCCGACGCCGTGCGCGCGACCCCGCTGGACGCTGCCCTGACCTTCGAACCCGGCGGTCAGCTGGAGCTCAGCTCCCAGCCGGCGGGCTCCCTGATGGCCTGCGTCGACGCCACGGCCGCCGATCTGGTCTCCGTGCGCGACACTCTCGGCCGAGCCGGGCTTACCTTGGCCGGCATGGGCGTGGACCCGTGGCACCCACCGCGCCGTCTGCTTCAGGAGCCGCGGTACGACGCCATGGAAACCGCGCTCGACCGGTCGGGGTCCGCGGGCCGCGCCATGATGTGCACCTCCGCTTCCGTCCAGGTCTGCCTGGACGCCGGTGAGGAGGAGCCGGGCCCACTGGGCTACGGGCGGCGCTGGCAGCTCGGGAACCTGCTGGGGGCTGTGCTGGTCGCCGCCTTCGCCAATTCGCCGTTCCGGCAGGGCAGGCGCACCGGCTGGCAGTCGACCAGGCAGGCGCTGTGGGCCGGCCTCGATCCGGCCAGGACGCTCGCGCCGCAGAGCCGGCTCGCGCCCAGGGAGGCCTGGGCCGAACATGTGCTCGCCACACCGGTGATGTGTGTCCGGAGCGACGACGGACCCTGGGCCGTGCCGCACGGACTGACGTTCCGGGACTGGATCCGCGGCGGTGGGCCGAGGCCGCCGGTGCGGGCCGATCTCGACTATCACCTCACCACGCTGTTCCCGCCGGTGCGCCCGCGCGGGCACCTGGAACTGCGCATGATCGACGCCCAGTCCGGCACCGACGGCTGGCTCGTACCCCTTGCCGTCACCACCGCTCTCTTCGACGACCCGGAGGCAGCAGAGACCGTGTACCGCACCGTGAAACCTCTGGCCGAGACCGCGGGCCTGCCGGCCGCCCCCCGCAATCCGCTCTGGACCGCCGCCGCTCGCGAGGGGCTCGGGGATCCGGAGCTGGCGGTGGCGGCCGCGGCCTGCTTCGCGGCGGCGCTGGAGGCGCTGCCCAGGATCGGGGCGAGTGACCACGTCCTCGGGACGGTCGCCGCCTTCCACGACCGCTATGTGGCCCGGGGCCGATGTCCGGCCGACGATTTTCCCGACCCGGCGCAGGCGCCGTACGGAAAGGGCTTGGTCCGATGACCGACACCTCCGCTCCGCGCACCGGCCAGGAGTTCGACCCGGAGTCGCTGCGCGAGCGTGCCCTGGCGGCGCTCCTCGCCGCCCGCGAGCGCACCGCTCTCCTCACCGACAGCGTCGACGACCACGAGCTCACCGCTCAGCACTCCCCCCTGATGTCGCCGCTGGTCTGGGACCTGGCGCACATCGGCAACCAGGAGGAGCTGTGGCTGCTGCGGGCCGTCGGCGGCCGTGAGGCGATGCGCCCCGAGATCGACGGTCTGTACGACGCCTTCGAGCACTCCCGGGCCAGCAGGCCCTCCCTGCCCCTGCTGGCACCGGCGGAGGCACGGACGTACGCGGCGGATGTGCGGGGCAGGGCCCTGGACATCCTCGGCGGCGCTCCTCTGCACGCCGGGGGGCGCCCGCTGGAGCAGGCGGGATTCGCCTTCGGCATGGTCGCCCAGCACGAACAGCAGCACGACGAGACGATGCTGATCACCCATCAGCTCCGCTCGGGCCCGGCGGTGCTCGATGCTCCGGAGCCCCCGGAGCCCACCGGCGCCGTCACACTGCCGTCGGAGGTCCTGGTCCCTGGAGGCCCCTTCACCATGGGGACCTCCACCGAGCCGTGGGCTCTGGACAACGAACGGCCCGCGCACCGGCGCGAGGTGGCGGCCTTCCACATCGACACCGCGCCGGTCACCTGCGGCGCGTACCGGCGCTTCATCGAGGACGGCGGCTACACCGACGAGCGCTGGTGGGCGCCCGAGGGCTGGGCGATGGTCCGCGAACACGGCCTGACCGCACCTCTGTTCTGGCACCGGGACGCGGGCCAGTGGCTGCGCCGGCGCTTCGGGGTGACCGAGCCCGTGCAGGCGGACGAGCCGGTGCTCCATGTCAGCTGGTACGAGGCGGACGCGTACGCCCGCTGGGCGGGCCGTCGCCTGCCGACCGAGCCGGAGTGGGAGAAGGCCGCCCGTCACGACCCCGCCTCGGGGCGTTCGCTGCGCTATCCCTGGGGCGACGAGGACCCGACACCCGAGCGGGCCAATCTGGGCCAGCGCCATCTCCGTCCTGCCGCGGCCGGTGCCTATGCGGCCGGCCGGGCCCCGTCGGGCGCGGGCCAGCTGATCGGGGACGTGTGGGAGTGGACGTCGAGCGACTTCCTGCCCTACCCCGGCTTCGTCGCGTTCCCGTACCGCGAGTACTCGGAGGTGTTCTTCGGCCCCGGGCACAAGGTGCTGCGCGGCGGCTCGTTCGCCGTGGATCCGGTGGCGTGCCGGGGCACCTTCCGCAACTGGGACCTCCCCGTCCGGCGCCAGATCTTCTCCGGGTTCCGCACGGCGAGGGATGCCTGATGTGCCGTCATATCGCCTACCTGGGGCCGCCAGTGGCGCTGGGAGACGTGCTGGTCTCCCCCGCTCACGGGCTCGTGCGCCAGTCCTGGGAGCCACGACGTCAGCGCCACGGCACGGTCAACGCCGACGGGTTCGGGGTCGGCTGGTACGCGGAGGGGGATCCCGTGCCCGGCCGCTACCGCCGCACCGGGCCCGTCTGGGGCGACGAGACCTTCGCCGATCTGGCCCGCGTGGTGCGCAGCACGGCGCTGCTCGCCGCGGTCCGTGACGCGACGTTCGCCGGGGCGGACGGCGAGGCCGCCGCCGCGCCCTTCGCCGAGGGTCGCCTGCTGTTCAGCCATAACGGCGCCGTACGGGGCTGGCCGGGCTCCCTGGCGGCGCTCGCCGGGGACCTGCCCCCCGAGAGGCTGCTCGCCCTCGCGGCGCGGAGCGACTCGGCGCTGATCTGGGCCCTGGTGCTCCACCGGGCGGCGCAGGGTGACGAGATAGCCCGGGCGGTCGCCGACACGGTCCGGGATGTCGGCGCGGCCGCCCCCGGTTCACGCCTCAATCTGCTGCTCACCGACGGTTCCACCATCGTGGCGACCACCTGGGGCGACTCTCTCTGGTATCTCCACGAAGCGGGCCGCCGCACGGTGGTGGCCTCCGAGCCGTACGACGACGATCCGTACTGGCGCGAGGTCCCGGACCGCACCCTGCTGGCCGCCACGCGCACCGATGTCCTGCTGACCCCGCTCAAGGAGCCCACCGCGTGAGTCCCTTCCTGCTGACCCGCACCCTGCCTGCGGACGCGACGGACGCGGCGCTGCGCGCCGATGTGCTGAACGGTCTGACGCGGCAGCCGAAGACGCTGCCGCCCAAGTGGTTCTACGACGCGCGCGGCAGTGACCTGTTCGAAGAGATCACCCGGCTGGACGAGTACTACCCGACGCGTGCGGAACGGGAGATCCTGATCGCCCGTGCCGGGGAGATCGCCGCGGCGTCCGGGGCGCGGACCCTGATCGAGCTGGGGTCGGGCTCCTCGGAGAAGACGAGGCACCTGCTCGACGCGCTGCCGGCGCTGCACACGTATGTGCCGGTCGATGTCAGTGAGAGCGCCCTCTCGGGCGCGGCCGAAGCCCTGCTGGCCGAACGTCCCGGGCTGTCCGTGCACGCGCTCGTCGCCGACTTCACACACGATCTGGAACTGCCGGAGAGCCCCGGCCCCCGGCTCGTGGTGTTCCTCGGCGGAACACTCGGCAATCTGCTCCCTGAGGAGCGCGCGGAGTTCCTCCGGTCCGTGCGTGCGCGGCTCGCTCCCGGGGACGGGCTGCTGCTCGGCACGGACCTGGTCAAGGACGAGGCGACCCTCGTCTCGGCGTACGACGACGCGGCCGGGGTGACGGCCGCGTTCAACAAGAATGTGCTGGCCGTGGTGAACCGTGAGCTGGGGGCGGACTTCCCGCCCGACGACTTCACTCATGTGGCCCTCTGGGACCCGGACCACGAGTGGATCGAGATGCGGTTGCGCGCCCGCCGGGCGCTGACGGTCAAGATCCGGGAGCTGGATCTCGTGGTGCAGTTCGAGGAGGGCGAGGAACTGCGCACCGAGATCTCGGCGAAGTTCCGTGAGGAGAAGGTGCGGGACGAGCTGGCCGCGGCGGGACTGCGGCTGGATCAGTGGTGGACGGACACCGCGGGCAGGTTCGCGCTGTCGCTGGCCACCGCGGACTGAGCCGCTCGCGCCAGTGCCCGCCGGCCGGGTCCACCGTCCGTGCGGAGCGGCGGCAGGATCCGGATCTCGGCGGTGAGCCCCGCGGCCGTCACCACCCGCCACAGCGATGCGGCGAGCGGATCGTCCCCGACGAACGCGGCGGCCCCCGCCGCGTTCGTCGTCGCCGTCCGGTAGCTGATGCGGACCGGGCGGACGGCGGAGCCCGCGTCGATCGCCGCCTGGAAGGCGGCGGGCCGGAACCGTCCGCCGCCGCTCCGGCCGCACCAGGTGCTGCCCTGCGGGAACACCGCGACCCGTGACCCCGAGGCCAGCGCCCCGGAGACGGCCCGCACCGCGTGCGGGAGGGCGCGCAGCCGGTCCCGCTCGATGAACAGGGTGCCGCCGAGCGCGGCGAGCGGCCCGAGCAGCGGCCAGCGCCTTATCTCGCTCTTGGCGACCATCCGGGCGGGAAGCACCGCGGCCAGGAGCGGGATGTCCAGCCATGAGACGTGATTGGCGACCACGAGCTCGCCCGCCGGTGGCCGGGCCCGTCCCACCGGGTGCCCGGTGACCCGTACGCGTACGCCGAAAGCCCGCACCACCGCGTAGGCCCACGGACGTATGAGCCGGTCACGGTGCGAGGGCCCCAGGAGCAGCACCGCCGGCACGCAGAGCACTCCCAGCAGGGTGAGGGCGCACCCTGCGATGAGCAGTGCGACGGCGCGCGGTGGCGGGCGCCTGGCGCCCTCGTGGTGCGCGCAGTCGCGCGGGGTGCAGGGTGCGACGGGCAGCCAGGCGCTCATCGCAGCGGGGCCAGCGAGAGGAAGTGGCGCAGGTAGCGCGGGTCGGTACGTCGCATCGAGAGCAGGACGTAGAGGTCCGCGACATCGAAGTCCGGGTCGTGGGCGGGGGCTCCGCAGACCCAGGCGCCGAGGCGCAGATAGCCGCGCAGCAGCGGAGGCAGTGCGGAGCGGCCGCCCACGCCGCCGCCGGGGTGGCCCGTGGTGTCCCAGAGGCGGTGGGGGGTGACCCAGTACTCCTCGGGAGCCAGGTGACGGGTCCGTACGGTTTCCCAGCACCTGGCGGCCAGCGCTCCTCCGTCGGCGAGGGGCACGGAACAGCAGCCTGCCAGCCAGGTGTAGCCGGTGCGCTCCATGTAGCGGGCGAGACCGGCCCAGATGAGGGCGATGACGGCACCGTCCCGGTGGGCCGGGTGGACGCAGGACCTCCCCACCTCGACGAGGTCGTCGCGGATCGGGCCGAGGCGGGCGAGGTCGAACTCCCCCTCCGCGTAGAGACCGCCCGCGAGCCTGGCACCCTCGGGCGGCAGCAGCCGGTAGGTGGCGACCACCTCTCCGGTGACCACCTCGCGCACCAGCAGGTGGTCGCAGTAGGCGTCGAAGGCGTCGCTGTCCAGGCCGGGTTCGGCGCTGTCGAGCCGGGCACCGAGCTCTCCGGCGAACACGAGGTGGCGCAGGCGCTGGGCGGCTCGTACGTCGTCCTGGCCGGTGGCCAGGGAGACCCGGTACCCCGAGGGAGCGCCGGCGGGGGTGGAGGGTGCGAGGGGTGTGGGGGCGGGGGAGGCGAGCGGCAGCACGGTCATGGCGGTCTCCGGGGACGGATCGGCTGGGCGGCCTGCGGCTGCCGCAGGAGTGCGACGGCCCGGCCCCCTACTTCTTCCGTGACCGGCTGGATTCGACGTGACCGCCGCGAAGCGAGGGGATGTGCGACGGCTGAATCCCCGGCTCGCGCGCGAGCCGGGGATTCAGGGTCTCGTCAGCCGGTGATCAGCTTGGACGTGATGCTCTCGGACGCCTTCCTCGCCTCTTCCGCCGGGTCGCCGCCCTCCAGCACGGCCGTCATGTACGGCTTGATGGGGTTGTCCGCCTCGACGGCCGGCCAGTAGGGCGAATTGGGGGTGGCGCGGCCCTGAGTAGCGCCCTCCGCCATCGCGGAGGTTCCTTCCTGGCCTTCGACGACCCTCGCCAGGCCGGGCTTGTTGGGCACGTAACTCATGGCCCGGGCGAGCTCCGTCTGCCACTGCTCCCCCGCGAGGGCCTTGACGACCTCGATGCCCTCGCTCCGCTGGTCCGCGCCTTCGGGCACGATCAGGTCGGAGCCTCCGGTGAACACCGCGCCCGGCTTCTTCGCGCTCTTGCCGGGGATGGGGAAGTAGCCCAGCTTCCCCTTGAGTTCGGGGTTCCGCTGCTCGATGAGTGCGGCACTTCCGGGCACGGAGATGATCTGCGCGACGTCACCCTCGGCGAACACATCGGTCTCCGGAGGCGTCTGTTCGTCGGCGTCCTTGGGTCCGTCGCCGAGCGCCTGAAGCGTCTTGTAGAAGTCCATGCCCCGCAGAGCGGCGGGTGAGTCGAGTGTGCCCTCCCAGTCGCCACCGCGGTCGTCCGCCAGTTCGCCGCCCTCGTCCCAGATGAAGCCGGCGAGTACGTACCAGTTCTGTCCGGCGAGGTAGATGCCCTGCCGGCCGCCCGTGTTCAGCCGCTCGCTGACGTCCACCCATTCCTCGCGGGTCCTGGGGAGTTCGGTGATACCCGCCTGCGCGAAGAGGTCCTTGTTGTAGATCACGACGCGGTTGGCCGCGTACCAGGGGATTCCGTACTGTCCGCCGTTGACCTTGCCCGGCTCCGCGAGTCCCGGCAGCCAGTCCTCGCCGCCGAGGTCGCGCATCGATTCCAGGGTGAGATCGCGCAGTTCGCCGCTCTCCGCGTACTGCGCGACCTGGGTGTTGCCGACCTCGATGACGTCCGGCGCGTCGTCGCCCTCGAGTGCCTTCAGAACCTTGGGGCCGATGCCGCCCCACTCCTGGAGGATGAACTCCAGTTCGACCGAGGGGTGCTCCGCCTCGTACGACTCCTTGAAGCTGTCCAGGAAGCTCTGGGAGGCACTGCCCTTCATCAGCCACACCGTCACGGTGCTGCTGTCGGTGCCCGTACCGGGAAGGTAGCCGCAGCCGCTCAGGGCGACGGAGGAAACGAGCGCGACGGCTCCGGCCAGTATGCGGATCTTCACGGGGGTCACCTTCTGCGAAACGGCACGACGAATGACAGGACCCGGGTGGGGGGACTGCGGGCGGCGCTCGCACGGGTGTATGGACCGGAGTTTGGTATGGACCAATGGGCAGGTCAAGCCCCGTTCCGTCGCGGATCGCGGGCGGATACCTCGCGCTCCGACCCGGAGTGAGGCACCGTGGAACCACGAAAGGAGACATTAGATGTCTAATCACACCTACCGGGTCACCGAGATCGTAGGAACCTCCGAGGAGGGTCTCGACGCGGCGATCCGGAACGGCGTCGCAAGAGCCTCCGAAACGTTGCACAATCTCGACTGGTTCGAGATGACGCAGGTCCGCGGCCATATCGAGGACGGCCGCATCGCCCACTACCAGGTGGGGCTCAAAGTCGGCTTCCGCCTCGACGAGAAGGCCTGACCCGGTTCGCACGCGGACCGGACCGGGCGTCACCGCGGCCGGTCGAGGTCAGGTGCGCCCCTGGCGCTCCTGCGCGTCCTTCATCGACGGCGGCGCAACGGCCCACCGGGCGCGTACGACCGTGAACCCGGCCCGCTCGGCGGCGTCGCACACCAACTCGTCGTCGTCGACGAGGACACGCACCTCGCGCTCCCGGCCGAGCCGCTCCAGGACCTCCAGCTTGGTACGGCGCGCCGGCCGCCGGTCGGCGTTGCGGCGCATGTGGACGCTGCCCTTCGGCAGCCCGTGCCGCTCCAGCCAGGCCAGAGTGTCCCTGCGGCATTTCTCGGGCCGGCCGGTCAGATAGACGATCTCGCACTCCTCGGCGGTCGTCAGGACCAGGCTCACACCCTCCTCCAGCGGGGGGTCGTGGGGTGCCGCCGAGAAGAACCCGTCCCAGTCGCGCCGCGAGCCCTCGAGGAAGTGCTGCCGGTGGGCGCTGTCGGCGAGCGTGCCGTCAAGGTCGAATACGGCCACCGGCCGGGTGTCGTCAGTCACGACGCCCACCCTAGAAGCCGCCCGCGCGCGGGCGGCGTTCGCCCCGGGGAGGAGCGGCGGGCCCTCAGCGCCCCAGGGCCTTGCGCAGCTGCTCCTTGGTCATCGAGGAACGGCCCTCGACGTTGCGCTTCTTGGCCTCCTCGTACAGCTGGTCCTTCGTCGGCCCCTGCGCCCCGCTGTGGGAGCGCTGCCCACCGCGCTCGGAGGCGGATTTGGGGTCCCGGAGGGACGCCCGGCTCGCGGTCCTGGACTCCCCCGAGCGGGCGCGCTCCTTGTTGACCGTGCGCGCCGCGATCTCCTTGGCACGCTTCGTGGACGTGCCGCGCTCCTCGGCACCTTCCTTGATGTGCTCGTACTGACGTTCGCGCTTGGAGCTGGATCCTGCGGGCATGGCACCTCTCCTCACTCTCGGACGACGGTGGTGACCCGCCGCACCCACTACCCCACACCGTGGCCCCCATGCCTGCCGGGCGAGAGGTCCGAACGGGGCACGGGGCCGGCCCGCGCGCGTGGCGGAGCGTGGCCGCTCGAGATGCAGGCGGGGCCGGGCGCTGCTTCGCTGGTGGGGTCCGCTCCCCCACAGATCCAGGAGTGATCATGAGCGTTGCAGGTGAGTCCGGCGGCCGTGCCAAGCAGCTGCGTGCCAAGGCGCAGGAACTGAACGAGGCCGCGGAACGTGCCACCGACCCGGAGCAGCGGCAGCGGCTCCAGGACAAGGCCCGCCGCCTGCGGGAGCAGAGCGAGCAGGAGAGCTCGATGACGGACCGCGGCATGGACCCGATGGTGTAGGGGCCGGCACCCCGCGCTGCCGGTGGTCCGTCCGCGTGCGGGAGGATCACCGGCAGAAGCATGCCCACCCCACTGATCCCCCACGGAGCCGCACCGCCGATGTCCACCTCCCATGATCCGTACGTCCGGGTACGCGGCGCGCGTGAACACAACCTCCGCGACGTGGACGTCGACATCCCGCGCGACACCCTCGCGGTCTTCACCGGCGTCTCGGGCTCGGGCAAGTCCTCCCTGGCGTTCGGGACGATCTACGCGGAGGCCCAGCGCCGGTACTTCGAGTCCGTCGCCCCGTACGCCCGCCGGCTGATCCACCAGGTCGGGGCACCGGACGTGGGTGAGATCACCGGTCTGCCGCCGGCGGTGTCCCTGGAGCAGCGCCGTTCCGCACCCGGGTCTCGTTCCTCGGTGGGTACGGTCACCACGCTCTCCAACTCCCTGCGCATGCTCTTCTCACGTGCCGGTGACTATCCGCCCGGCGCCGAACGGCTCGACTCGGACTCCTTCTCCCCCAACACGGCGGCCGGGGCGTGCCCCGAGTGCCACGGCCTGGGGCGCGTCCACCGCACCACGGAGGAACTGCTCGTCCCGGACCCTTCGTTGTCGATCCGCGACGGAGCGATCGCGGCGTGGCCCGGGGCCTGGCAGGGCAAGAATCTCCGTGATGTGCTGGACGCCCTCGGCTACGACATCGGGCGCCCGTGGCGGGAGCTGGACCCGGCGGACCGCGAATGGATCCTGTTCACCGACGAGCAGCCGGTGGTGACGGTCCATCCGGTGCGCGACGCGGGCCGCATCCAGCGCCCGTACCAGGGTACGTACATGAGCGCGCGCCGCTACGTGATGCACACGTTCGCGGATTCCAGGAGCCGGACGCTGCGGACTAAGGCGGAGCGCTTCCTGACGAGTGCGCCGTGCCCGGTGTGCGGGGGCAGCCGGCTGCGGCCGGAGGCCATGGCGGTCACGTTCGCCGGCCGTACGATCGCCGATCTCGTCGCACTGCCCCTGAACTCCCTCACCGAGGTACTGCTGGAGGCGGGCGGCGGGAGTGACACGGCGCGGGTGCTGACGGCCGATCTGCTGGCCAGGATCGGACCGGTCACCGAGCTGGGTCTCGGCTACCTCAGCCTCGACCGTACGGCCCCGACCCTGTCGTCGGGCGAACTGCAGCGGCTCAGGCTGGCCACCCAGCTGCGCTCGGGACTCTTCGGCGTCGTCTATGTGCTGGACGAGCCGTCGGCGGGCCTCCATCCGGCCGACACGGAGGCGCTGCTCGGCGTGCTCGGCAGGCTCAGGCAGGCGGGGAACTCGGTGTTCGTGGTGGAACACCAGATGGATGTGGTGCGGCAGGCCGACTGGCTGGTGGACGTGGGGCCTCTGGCCGGCGAGCACGGAGGCCGGGTCCTGCACAGCGGTCCTCCGGCGGACCTCGCCGGGGTGGCCGCGTCCGCGACCCGGCGGTTCCTCTTCGACGAGGACCCGGCGCCGGAGCGCGAGCCGCGCACGCCCTCGGGGTGGATCACGCTGCGCGGGGTGGACCTGCACAACGTGCGCGGCGTCGACGCAGCGTTCCCGCTGGGTGTGCTGACGGCGGTCACCGGGGTGTCGGGGTCGGGCAAGTCGACCCTCGTCGGCCAGGTCCTGGCCGGGGCGCTGGCCGACCGGCGGCCGGCGGAGGCCCCGGAGGATCCTGCCGCACCGGTGGCGCGGGGCTGCGCGTCGGCGGAGGGCCTGGACGCGGTGGACCGGCTCGTGCAGGTGGACCAGCGGCCCATCGGCCGTACGCCGCGGTCCAACCTGGCCACGTACACAGGGCTGTTCGACGTCGTACGGAGGCTGTTCGCGGAGACGGAGACCGCGCGGGACCGGAAGTACCGGGCTGGCCGGTTCTCGTTCAATGTGGCGGGCGGGCGGTGCGAGACCTGTCAGGGCGAGGGGTTCGTCTCGGTCGAGCTGCTCTTCCTGCCCAGTACGTACGCTCCCTGCCCGGACTGTCACGGCGCGCGCTACAACCCGCAGACGCTGGAGGTGACTCTGCGCGGGCTCACGATCGCCGAGGTGCTGGACCTGACGGTGGAGGCGGCGGCGGAGTTCCTCGCCGGGACTCCGGCGGCCGAGCGCAGCCTGCGGGCGCTGCTCGACGTGGGGCTCGGCTATCTGCGTCTGGGCCAGCCGGCGACGGAGCTGTCGGGCGGTGAGGCTCAGCGGATCAAGCTCGCCACGGAGCTCCAACGTGCCCGTCGGGGGCACACCCTCTATCTGCTGGACGAGCCGACGACAGGGCTGCATCCGGCCGACGTCGAGGTGCTGATGCGGCAGTTGCACGGGCTCGTGGACGCGGGGAACTCCGTGGTGGTCGTGGAGCACGACATGGCGGTGGTGGCCGGCGCGGACCGGGTGATCGACCTGGGGCCCGGCGGCGGGGACCGGGGCGGCCGGATCGTCGCCACCGGCACACCGCGTGAGGTGGCCCGGGCGGCGGGGAGCCGTACGGCCGCTTACCTGGCCAGGGCGCTGCGGACGGGCTGACTCCCCGCATCGGACGGGCCGGCTCCTCACCGCGGGGGCGGGGTCAGCGGCGCACCTTGCGGTTGGCGCGCAGCCACTCCTTGTTCATCGCGGTGATCGACGGCAGTGGGATGCCCTTGGGGCAGGCGGTGGCGCACTCGCCGGTGAGGGTGCAGCCACCGAAGCCCTCGTCGTCCATGGTGGCGACCATGTCGAGCACCCGGGTCTCGCGCTCGGGCGCGCCCTGCGGGAGCACGTTGAGGTGGTTGACCTTGGCGGAGGTGAAGAGCATCGCCGAGCCGTTCGGGCAGGCCGCGACGCAGGCGCCGCAGCCGATGCACTCCGCGTGCTCGAAGGCCGAGTCGGCGTCCGGCTTGGGCACCGGAGTGGCGTGCGCGTCGGGCGCCGTGCCGGTGGGCGCCGAGATGTATCCGCCCGCCTGGATGATCCGGTCGAAGGACGAGCGGTCGACGACGAGGTCCTTGACGACCGGGAAGGCCGAGGCGCGCCACGGCTCGATGTCGATCGTGTCGCCGTCGTCGAAGGACCGCATGTGGAGCTGGCAGGTGGTGGTCCGCTCCGGGCCGTGGGCGTCGCCGTTGATGACGAGGCTGCACGCGCCGCAGATGCCTTCACGGCAGTCGTGGTCGAAGGCGACGGGCTCGTCCCCGCCGAGGATGAGCTCCTCGTTGAGGGTGTCGAGCATCTCCAGGAACGACATGTCCCGTGAGATGCCGTCGACTTCGTAGGTGGCCATGGCGCCGGGCGCCTCGGCGTTCTGCTGGCGCCAGACGCGCAGGGTGAGCTTCATGCGTAGCTCCGCTGAGTGGGGTGGACGTACTCGAAGACGAGGTCTTCCTTGTGCAGGACGGGGGCGTCGCCGGTGGCGCTGAACTCCCAGGCCGCGGCGTAGGAGAACTCCTCGTCCCGGCGGGCGGCTTCGCCGTCCGGGGTCTGCGATTCCTCGCGGAAGTGACCGCCGCAGGATTCGGCGCGGTGCAGGGCGTCGAGGCACATGAGCTCGGCGAGCTCGAGGTAGTCGACGACCCGGTTGGCCTTCTCCAGCGACTGGTTGAACTGTTCGCCGGTGCCGGGCACCTTGATGCGGCGCCAGAACTCCTCGCGGATCTGCGGGATCCGGTCGAGGGCCTTGCGGAGCCCTTCCTCGGTGCGGGCCATCCCGCAGAACTCCCACATGAGTTCGCCGATCTCGCGGTGGAAGGAGTCCGGGGTACGGTCCCCGTCGATCGAGAGGAGGAGGTTGAGCCGGTCCTCGGTCTCGGCGACGGCCTCGGTGACCGCCGGATGGCCGGCGTCGATCTCCTCGGTGTGGGGGTTGCGGGCCAGGTAGTCGTTGATCGTCGACGGCAGGACGAAGTAGCCGTCGGCCAGGCCCTGCATCAGGGCGGAGGCGCCGAGGCGGTTGGCCCCGTGGTCGGAGAAGTTGGCCTCGCCGATGGCGAAGAGTCCGGGGATCGTGGTCTGGAGGTCGTAGTCGACCCAGAGGCCGCCCATCGTGTAGTGCACGGCGGGGTAGATGCGCATCGGCGTCTCGTACGGGTTCTCCGCGGTGATCCGCGCGTACATGTCGAAGAGGTTGCCGTACTTCTCCTCGACCTTCTTCCTGCCCATGCGCGCGATGGCCTCGGCGAAGTCGAGGTAGACGCCCTGGCCGCCGGGACCGACGCCACGGCCCTCGTCGCAGACGTTCTTCGCGGCGCGGGAGGCGATGTCGCGGGGCACGAGGTTGCCGAAAGCCGGGTAGACGCGCTCCAGGTAGTAGTCCCGCTCGTCCTCGGGGATCTGGCCGGCGGGGCGGTCGTCGCCCTTGGCCTTCGGGACCCAGATGCGTCCGTCGTTGCGCAGCGACTCGCTCATCAGCGTGAGCTTCGACTGGTGGTCGCCGGTGCGCGGGATGCAGGTGGGGTGGATCTGGGTGAAGCAGGGATTCGCGAACCAGGCGCCGCGCCGGTGGGCGCGCCAGATCGCGGTGGCGTTGGAGTTCATGGCGTTCGTCGACAGGTAGAACACGTTGCCGTAGCCACCGCTCGCCAGGACGACCGCGTCGGCGAAGTACGTGTCGATCCTCCCGGTGACGAGGTCACGGGCAACGATGCCGCGGGCCTTGCCGTCGACGACGATCAGGTCGAGCATCTCGGTGCGGGAGTGGAGCTCGACGTTGCCGGCCGCGATCTGCCGGGAGAGCGCCTGGTACGCGCCGAGGAGGAGCTGCTGCCCCGTCTGCCCGCGGGCGTAGAAGGTGCGGGAGACCTGGACGCCGCCGAACGAGCGGTTGTCGAGGAGACCGCCGTACTCGCGGGCGAAGGGGACGCCCTGGGCCACGCACTGGTCGATGATCTCGACCGAGATCTCGGCCAGCCGGTGGACGTTGGACTCCCGGGCACGGAAGTCGCCACCCTTGACGGTGTCGTAGAAGAGCCGGTGCACCGAGTCGCCGTCGTTGCGGTAGTTCTTGGCCGCGTTGATACCGCCCTGGGCGGCGACGGAGTGGGCGCGCCTGGGCGAGTCCTGGAAACAGAACTGGACTACGTGATAGCCCTGTTCGGCGAGCGTGGCACCGGCCGATCCCCCTGCCAGGCCGGTGCCGACGACGATGACGGTGTGCTTGCGCCGGTTGGCCGGGTTGACGAGCTTCGCCTGGAAGCGGCGGGTGTCCCAGCGCTCGGCGACGGGGCCCTCGGGCGCCTTGGTGTCGACGACGGGGTCGCCGGTGGGGTAGTTCGTGTAGTCGCTCATGTCAGCTCACCACTCCGGTCATCACGGCGACGGGCACGGAGACGAAGCCGGCCGTCAGCACCACTGCGAGGACATTGGCGAGAGTCTTCAGGACGCGGTCCCGGGTCGCGCTGCCCACGCCGAGGGTCTGCGCCGCACTCCAGAACCCGTGCTGCACGTGCAGGCCCAGCGCGAGCACGGCGACGATGTAGATGACGTTGCCGTACCAGGTCGAGAAGGTGTCGAGCACGTTCTGGTAGGGGTGCCCGGCCTGGAATCCGCCGGTGTGCACGGTGCCGGTCGTGAGGTCCAGGATGTGCCAGACGATGAACAGCGCGAGGATGATGCCGCCGTAGCGCATGGTGCGCGTCGCGTAGCTCGCACGCGCCTTCCTGTGGACGTACGCCGTCGGGCGCGCCCTGAGGTCCCGTCGGCTCAGCTGGTAGGCGGAGACGGCGTGCAGGACGACGGCCGCGACGAGTACCACGCGGACGATCCACAGCGCCCACTCGTAGTGCAGGAAGGGCTCGCCGAGGGTCCGGAGCCAGTGCGCGTAGTGATTGAACTCGCCGGATCCGAAGAAGATCTTCAGGTTGCCCAGCATGTGGACCACCAGATAACCGAGCATGATCAGGCCGCTCACAGCCATGATCGTCTTCTTGCCGACGGACGAGTCCCAGAGCGTACGCGTCATGGACGGCCGTCGGTCCGTCCGCGTTGCCAATGCCATGGACACGACGCTAGAGCCGGAAGCCATCATCAGTCCAAGACATGAAATGACTCATCTCCATAGGCACAGACTATGGAGTTCGCTAGAGTCGGCCACATGCACTTCCAGCAGCTCGCCTACTTCGTGGCCGTGGCCGAGGCCAGACACTTCACCCGGGCCGCCGAAGAGGTGCATGTGTCGCAGCCCTCCCTCTCCCAGCAGATCAAGGCCCTGGAGAACGAGCTGGGCGCCGAGCTGTTCAGCCGCGCGCGCGGCAACATCGCGCTGACCGACGCGGGCGAGGCGCTGCTGCCGCTCGCCCGCAGGATCCTGGCGGACGCGGACACCGCGCGGCACGAGGTGCAGGAGCTCGTGCAGCTGCGCCGGGGGCGGATCAGGCTCGGCGCCACCCCGAGCGTGTGCACGGGCCTGCTGCCCGACGTGCTGCGCGCCTTCCACGGTGCGCACCCGGGGATCCAGCTCATGATCGAGGAAGGCGGTTCCCACGACCTCGTACGGCAGCTGGCGCGGGGTGCCCTGGATCTCGCGCTGCTCGTGCTGCCCCTGCCCGCGGGGTCACCGGCGCTCACCACGGTGGAGCTGCTCCACGAGGACCTGGTGGTGGTGTCATCGGCGTCCCGGCCCGCACCCGGGCGGAAGGGGGCGGTGCACGTCGCCGATCTGGAGAACGAGCCTCTGGTGATGTTCCGGCACGGCTACGACCTGCGGGAGCTGACCGTCGCCGCGTGCCGGGCGGAGGGCTTCGAGCCCTCGTTCACGGTGGAGGGCGGCGAGATGGACGCCGTACTCGGCTTCGTACGGGCGGGACTCGGCGTCGCGGTCGTGCCCCGCATGGTCGCCGTGCGGGCGGGCCAGGACCTCCGGGCGACACCGCTGGCCTCGCCGGGACTGCGGCGCACGATCGCGCTGGCGCACCGCAGCGACGTCGAACCGCCGCGCGCGGCGCGGGAACTCCAGCGGATGCTCCTGGGGGCGGGGCCGCCCGCCGCGTCCTCAGCCGCCGGCGGGCCGGGCCCGGGCGGCGGCTGAGGACGGACCGTCAGACCGCGTCCGCCAGCAGCAGGGCGTGGATCCGGTCCGGGGCACCGGGACGCGCGTAGTACCAGCCCTGGGCGGTGTCGCAGCCGAGCTGCCGCAACTGCTCGGCCTGGGCACCGGTCTCGACGCCCTCGACCGTGACCGCGAGGTCCAGGCTGTGGGCGAGCGAGACGATGCCCTCGACGATCTTCAGGTCGACCGGGTCGGCCGGGTGGTGCTGCATGCCCTGGGTGAAGGAACGATCCAGCTTGAGGATGCTCACCGGGAGCCGGCGCAGGTTCGCCAGGTTCGAGTAACCCGTGCCGAAGTCGTCCAGGGCGATGTCGACGCCCATCTCCGCCAGCTGGCGCAGCGGCTTGAGCAGATCGTCGTCCGCGCCGATCAGCGCGGACTCGGTGACCTCCAGACAGAGGGCACCGGGCTCCAGGCCGGAGCGTTCCAGCACGTCGACGGTCTCGGCGACCAGGTTCGGGTGGTGCAGCTGGGTCGGCGAGAGGTTGACGTTGATCCGCAGGGGGCCGCCGTCGGTGTGACGCTCCTGCCAGAAGTTCGCCTGCCGGACCGACTCCTCCAGGACCCAGCGGCCGAGCGGCACGATCAGCCCGGTGTGCTCGGCGAGCGGGATGAACCGGTCCGGGCCGAGCACACCGTGCTGCGGATGACACCAGCGCACCAGTGCCTCGGCGCCGTGCACGCTGCCGTCCCCGAGATGCACCAGCGGCTGGTACTCGATGAAGAACTCGCCGCGGTCCAGCGCCGCGGGCAGAGCCGTGGTGAGTCCGTGGCGGGTGATGGCGCGGGCGTCGGCCTCGGCGTCGGCGAGCGCGAAGCGGTTCCCGCCCGCCGCCTTGGCCCGGTACATCGTGATGTCGGCGCTGCGGAGCACCTCGGCGGCGGTGCGTTCGCCCGACGGCCCTTCGACGACGCCGATGGATCCCCGTACGGTCAGCTCCCGGCCGTCGAGGCGGATGGGCGTGGCGAGCGCGGAGAGGATGCGGCCGGCCAGCTCGTGGACCTCGTCCTGGGTGTGCGGCCCGGTGGTGAGGGCCACGAACTCGTCACCGCCGAGCCGCGCGACCATCTCGCCGGGGGCGGTCGCACAGCTCTGCAGCCGGTCGGCGACCTCGACCAGAAGCCGGTCCCCCGCCGCGTGACCCAGGCTGTCGTTGATCGCCTTGAAGCCGTCCAGGTCCAGATAGCAGAGCCCGAAGCGCATGCCTTCCCTGGGCGCGAGGGCCTTCTCCAGACGCTCGAAGAAGAGTGTCCGGTTCGGCAGGCCCGTGAGCGCGTCGTGGGTGGCCTCGTAGCGCAGCCGCAGATTGAGCAGCCGCCGCTCGGTGGTGTCCTCCATGAGCGCCAGCTGGTACTCCGGCCGCCCCTCGGAGTCCCGCAGCAGCGACACGGTGAGGTTGGTCCACAGGACGGTGCCGTCGTTGCGGTAGTACGGCTTCTCCACGCTGTAGTGCTCGCGCTCGCCACGCACCAGCTCGTCGTAGTACTTCCAGACGTACGGCGAGTCCTCGGGGTGCACCCACTCGTTCACCTTGTGGCTGCGGACGTGGTTCTCCAGGCCGCCGAACATCTTGGTGAGGGTGTCGTTGATCTCCAGGATGTTCCCGTCGAGATCGGCGATGCCGATCCCGATGGCGGCGTCCTTGAACACGGCACGGAAACGCGCCTCGGTGGCGTGCAGCGCCTGTTCGGCGTCCGACCGCGCGGTCAGCGCCGAGCGGGCGATCGCCTCCTGCTCGGCGAGTGTCCGCTCGCGCAGCGCCTGGGTGAACCCGCCGGCCAGCGCGTGCTGGATCCGCGCGCACCGGGCCCGGCCGTCCTCGGTCGACAACTCCACCGGCCCGTTGCCACCGCAGTAGAGGACCAGGTAGGAGTCGACGACACCGAGGGTGGAGCTCAGGGCGTCCGGATCCGTGCAGTGCGCGGCGACCAGGGAGGCCCCGACGCCGTGCGCGGGTGTCGCGTCGAAGACCCGGGTGTGAAGGATCTCGCTCAGCTCCCGGGCGAGCGGCAGCAGATGCTCCTCGAACTCGGGACGGGACATGGATGTGGCGGTGGACGGGAAGATCGCCCGGCTCCAGATGGTGGCGAATCTCCGGAGCCGGCCCTCGGGGCCGTCGGGTTCGGCGTCGGGCGCGCCCGACGCCTGGGCGGGAATGCTCACGCCTTGCGTCCAACCCCGGCGAAGCCCGAGAAGGCGAACGGGTCTTCGTGCGCGAGCGTCTCCGGGGACTCGGGACGCCACTCGGGCATGGAGACGAGCCCGGGCTCGACCATCTCGTACCCCTCGAAGAACCGGCTGATCTCCGTGCGCGAACGCATGATCAGCGGATTGCGGATGGTGCGGTAGACGCCGACGGTCCCGCCCGCCTCCTCCTGGCTCAGCGGGATCCCCTCGTACGCGGCGTGGGTCAGGACCAGCAGGCTGCCCGGGGCCAGCGCGTCGCGCAGTTCGGCGACCGCCGCGTACGGATCGTCGGAGTCCTCGATGAAGTGGAGCACCGCCACGAGGAGCAGCGCCACCGGCTTGTCCAGGTCGAGGAGGCCGTTGATCTGCGGGTCCGCCAGGATCTCCCGGGGTTTACGCAGATCCGCGGCGGCGATCACGGCCCGCTCGTTGCCCTCGAGCACCGCCTGGCTGTGTGCGACCGCGACCGAGTCGTGGTCGACATAGGCGATCCGGGCCTCGGGATCGGCCGCCTGGGCCACTTCATGAACATTGCCGAAAGTCGGTATACCGGACCCTATGTCCAGGAACTGGTTGACGCCTGAAGCAGTGGCAAAGTGCACGGCCCGTCGCATAAAGGCACGATTGGCCTGCATGACCTTGGGCAGGCCCGGCATGAACTCCATGGCCTTCCGGGCCGCTTCCCTGTCCACCTCGAAATTGTGCGAACCGCCCAGATAGAAGTCGTACATGCGAGACACGCTCGGCACCGAGATGTCAATGCCTTGCGGTGCCCAGGCGGGACGCTCCATCGATGTCTCCAACAAGTCGCCACGGCGATCCGGCCATGTTCATGGTCAGTGTTGACCAGAGGCTACTGATCGACCGCCAGGAGAGCGAGTGGAAACGGAAATTAGAGATCCGTTATTGGTCACACACCGCAGGCATGTGCGGCGGCCCGTCGCTGCGTGTGCGCATTCGGCGACGGACCGGCACCACGGAGGGTCTTCTCGGCCTTACTTGGAGGCTCCGACCAGTTTCGCGTCGGGCGAGACCGCGTACCATGTGCCCCCGACTCCTTGGCCGTTGGTGTCTCCCGGCCGCACATCGCCGGAGAAGGTGTAGAGGGGCCAGCAGTCGAGCGACTGCTGCTTGACGCCGTCCGGACGGTCGAAGGTGGCGAATCCCTTCGTGGTGACGCCTTCGACGTCATTCTTCTCCACGGGACCGACGACCGGCCACTTCTTCAGGCACTCGCCCGTGCACGCGGACTTCATCGGCCACGCCGAGTCCTTCTTGAAGCGGTAAACCGTCATACCCCGTTTGTCCACGACGATGTTCCCGAGTTCCGGATCCTCGCGGACCGAAAGGCCGGCGAGGCCGGCCTGGGCACCGGTGGCCCCGTCGGTGTTCACCGCCGCTTTCTTTCCCTCCGGAGCGGCGGCGAACCAGGTCCCGCCGACGCCCTGTCCCTTTGCGTCACCGGGCCGGGTGTCCTGGGCATAGCGGTACATGGGCCACCCCGCCACGGTCAGCTGTCCGGTCCCGTCGGCCCTGGTCACCTCGCCGATCAGCGACGCCTCAACACCCGCGGCCGCTTCGGCGTTCCGGGCCGGCACCGCGGGCCACGCCTCGGCGCAGTCGCTCTCGCAATTCGACCGGGGCGGTTCGGCGGTGTCCTTGTCGAAGCGGTAGAGCGTGAAGCCCTCGCTGTCGGTCAGCACCTTGCCCAGCTTCTTGCTGTCCCACACCGCGAGTTGCCCGGCCTCCTTCGCCGTCCCACCCGTCGCCGCCCCGGAACCGTATCCGCCGTCCGAGCCGTAGCCGCCGTCCGCCGGCTGCTGTGCGGGCGCGGCGTTCCCCACCGCCTGGCCGTTCGGCGACGCGGTGTCCTTCTCCTGACCGCACGCCGTCGTCAGCGCCAGGAGGGCCGCCGCCGTCACCGCGAGCGAGGCGTTCCGCCAGGTATCCATGTCGACTCCCGTCGTCCTTCTGCCGTCCGGGACGCGAGTCCGCGTCTTCCGTGGCCCTTGGTACGGGCGACTGGTGCTCCCGCGTTCAACGGAAGCCCGGACGAGTTCCGGCGGGCGTAAACGCGAATCGCCGAATGTCCCCTCCATCAGGCGAATCGGCTCCGACCTCCGCGTGTTCGGCGGCTGAGGGGAACATGCTCCCCGGCGTGTACGGATCACGCATATGGCGGCTGACAGCCGCCACCCTGCTCCTGGTGCTCGCCGTCCCGCTGCCGGCGGCCGGTGACGACTGCGCCGTCGCCTCCATCGGGCAGGGGGACGGCAGCTCGTCCGTCGCCGTGGCGGGCGAGGGACGGTGCGGGGCGGTCATCGCCGAGCCCGAACCCGAGCCCGAGCCCGAGCACGATCGCGTACACCACGCCGATCATCATCGTCATGTACTCGATGACGTCGGGCGTCTCGGACGGATCGTCGTCCTCGGCGAGGCGCCGGTTGCTCAGGACGGCGATGGTCAGCACGACGGCGCAGTCGTCACCGGCCGCCGGCAGCGGGACGGCGAGCACCAGGAGCAGGGTGGCGGCTGTCAGCCGCCATATGCGTGATCCGTACACGCCGGGGAGCATGTTCCCCTCAGCCGCCGAACACGCGGAGGTCGGAGCCGATTCGCCTGATGGAGGGGACATTCGGCGATTCGCGTTTACGCCCGCCGGAACTCGTCCGGGCTTCCGTTGAACGCGGGAGCACCAGTCGCCCGTACCAAGGGCCACGGAAGACGCGGACTCGCGTCCCGGACGGCAGAAGGACGACGGGAGTCGACATGGATACCTGGCGGAACGCCTCGCTCGCGGTGACGGCGGCGGCCCTCCTGGCGCTGACGACGGCGTGCGGTCAGGAGAAGGACACCGCGTCGCCGAACGGCCAGGCGGTGGGGAACGCCGCGCCCGCCGTTTTCGCCGTGGCGGGCGAGGGACGGTGCGGGGCGCACGGTGGCAGGTGAGGGCGAGGGTTCCGGTTCGGGCGGCGCGGCCCAGGAATCGGTACGCCTGGAGGCGCAGGCACTGCACGAGGTGAGCAGTGCCTGCGCCTCCAGGCGTACCGATTCCTGGGCCGCGCCGCCCGAACCGGAACCCGAACCGGAACCCTCGCCCTCACCTGCCACCGTGCGCCCCGCACCTCCTCCCGCGCCCGTAGCGCTGCCCACCTA
This sequence comes from Streptomyces sp. QL37, assembly GCF_002941025.1. Classification (NCBI taxonomy): domain Bacteria; kingdom Bacillati; phylum Actinomycetota; class Actinomycetes; order Kitasatosporales; family Streptomycetaceae; genus Streptomyces; species Streptomyces sp. QL37. Next base: position 522,184 of record NZ_PTJS01000001.1, read on the forward strand.
CAGGAAGGCGACCCGCAAGACGCCCCGGACAGGGCCGTCGCTGGTGTCGCTCACCCTTCTCATCACCGCGCCCGCCGTTTTCGCCGTGGCCGTGCTGCGGCCCCGCTCGTCCCGCTGAACCGAAGAAGGGAACCCATGTCGGAATGGCTTGTTCTGACCATTGCGATGGCCTCGGCATGCGCCGTCGTGCTGACCATCGCCGTCCTGAGCAACCGGCGCCTCGCCGAGGACGACGATCCGTCCGAGACGCCCGACGTCATCGAGTACATGACGATGATGATCGGCGTGGTGTACGCGATCGTGCTCGGCCTTGCCATCGCGGGCGTCTGGGAGGGCCGCAGCGCCGCCCAGGAATCGGTACGCCTGGAGGCGCAGGCACTGCACGAGGTGAGCGCCCGGGCGGCGGTCTACCCGGTCGAGGTCCGCGACCGCATCCGGGCCGACGTCGACGCGTATGTGGCACATGTCGTCGGCGCCGAATGGAAGTCGATGACGGACCACGCGAGTCTCACCGAGGAGGGCACCAGACTTCTCGACCGGGTGCGGGCCGACGTGACGGAGTACGAGCCGCGGACGGACCACGAAGGGCAGGCGTACCAGCCGCTGGTGGACCAGGTGGCCGCCGTCGACGACGCACGGGGGGCCCGGGGGCAGAACGCGGGCGCGACCATGCCGGGAGTCGTCTGGTTCGGTCTGATCACCGGGGCCGTGGTCACGGTCGGGTTGATCTTCACGCTCCAGATCCGCAGAACCTTCCGTGAATTGCTGCTGGCGGGCCTCTTCAGCGTTCTGATCGCCTTCCTGCTCTTCCTCATCTGGGACTTCGACGCCCCCTTCGGGCGGGGGATCTCGGCGACCACGGCCCCGTTCGTCGATCTGTTCCCGCACGCCACGGGCGGATAGGAGCGCACGCCTCGCGACCCTCACCCCTCGGCCGGCGAGCAGGCCGGTCCCCCGGGCCGGTCCCCCGGGCCGGTCCCCCGGGCCGGTCCGCCGGCCGGGGGACAAGGCTGCCCCATTCGCCTGACACCGATCGCGGGTGATATGTGGCACTCCTACCGTTTCGGTCATCGAGGTGCATTTCTCATGCCTCGCGGAAATCCGTTCCGCGGCTGCTCCTCGGGACCCGGAGGATTCACCATGCGCGCGATACGTGTCGCACCCGTCGCCCTGCTGGGCGCCGCCGCCTGCTTTCTGATGGCACCTGCCGCATCGGCCGATGTACTGAACGGCGGCACGTCCACCTCGTTCACGCCGACCATCACCCCGTCGACGGTCGCTCCGGGGGGCCAGGTGACTCTCGGCGCCATGGGATGCACCAGCAATGCGACCGCCTTCTCCGGCGTGTTCGACACGGTCACCATCCCGAGCGGGAGGTCGGCCACGGCCACGGTCGACTGGGACGCCAGGCGGGGCGCGGTCTACGAGGTGACCTTCCGCTGCGGCTCGACCACACGGTCCGCCAACCTGACGATCACGAGCGGTGCCACCAGTTCCCCCACGACCAGCCCCACCACGGCCCCCACGACCAGCTCCACCGCCTCTCCGAGCGGCGTGCTGGGTGGACTCGGCGGCAGTGTCGACACGATGGACCCCGCGGAGATCGCCGCCGGTTCCGCACTGGTGGCGGCCGCTTCGGCCGGCGCCTTCTACGTCCTGCGCAGGCGTCGTACCGCCCGCCAGCACTGACCGCCACGCATACAGGCACACGACAGTCGCCCCGGGTCCTGATCCAGGACTCGGGGCGACGGGCGTATCGGGCCGGGCAGGAGGTTCGACGCGTCAGATCGCCGCATTGTTCATCCGACGACGGACGACGAAGACCGCTCCGCCGACGGCAGCCGCCGCGACGAGGCCGCCGCCCACCTGCATCTCGACGGAGCTGGGACCCATCGAGCCGCCGAGGCCGCCCTGCGCACCCCGCGAGTGCAGCACGGTGAAGCGGGCCGTAGCGACCGGGTCGCCGTTACCACCCTGACCACCGTTGCCACCCTGACCACCGTTACCACCCTGGCCGCCGTTGCCTCCGTTGCCGCCCTGGCCGCGCTCGTCCCCGTTGCCGCCCTGGCCGCCGTTACCGCCCTGGCCGCCGTTGCCACCGTTGCCGCCGAAGTTGTTCTGGCTGTCGTTGCACCTGACGGACAGGCTGTACTGACCCGGCGTCGCGTTGTTCCGGATGTGCGCCGTGGCGTAGCCGACCCGGCCCGGCGAGAGGTTCACCGTCGGGAAGGCGTTCGACCACACCTTGCCGCCGGAGCGGCCGCAGCCCTCCGCGCTGACCTGCATCGTGGCGCCCTGGTGGACCGAGGACGGGTCGACGGTGACATTGGTCGGGAAGTTGCTCGGGTTGCTGCCCGGGCCGCCGCCGGCGGCGGCCAGCGGGGCAGCGAGCCCGACCGCCGCGAATGCGGTCGCGGTCACCGCGAGAGTGCGTGAAGCACGCATCTTTGAACCTCCAGCGGGAAGCGCCCCGGGGTCTTGATCCCCGGGAGTCGACGAGAACGCGTCCCATGACGAACCCTCACCAAATACCGCAGGTGTCGCACTTCGGCACTGCTCCACCCTGGTGAGCCGACACGCCGTCGGCCGGGTCGGTGATCTGACGGAGCCGCAGGTCACGAACCGTCAGAATTTTTATCCGCTCATTACTCCGAAGAGCAGACTCCGAGGACGGCGCCCGGTCCGCCGCCACCCGTTCGCCCTTCCCTGATCGCCGCCTTGCGCACCCGGGCCTAGCGTGACGGTGTCGCGACGAAGGGAGAACCATGGGCCGGGACCAGTGGGGCGCCGAGCGGAGCAGACGCACACCGTGGGGCGCCATCGCCCTGGTGATGCTCACGGGGCTCGCTCTCATGCGCAACGGCGTGGAGACGTCACCCGGACCGCCGCAGCCCGCCGCTGCGGCTTCGGTGGCCGGCCCCCGGGACACCACGGTGTCCGCCCCGGCCGACGGCGAGTCCGTGCAGCCGCTCCCGTACGCCCCTGCCGAGCGCATCCAGATCCCGTCGATCGAGGTAGACGCACCCGTGGTGGATGTGAACCTGGACCCGGCCGGCTGGATCGAGGCGCCGCCGGCCCAGGATCCGAACCTCGCCGGCTGGTACCAGAACGGCATCGCCCCCGGCCAGCGTGGGACCTCCGTGATGGTCGGACACGTCGACAACCTCGCCGGCCCGGCCGTCTTCTACGGACTGGGCTCCCTCGGCAAGGGACAGCAGATCGAGGTGTCCCGCTACGACAACAGCGTCGCGGTGTTCGAGATCTATGGTGTCGAGGTCTTCTCCAAGCACGACTTCCCCGGCCCCCGGGTGTACGGAGACACCGGCTACGCCGAACTCCGGGTCATCACCTGCGGCGGGGGGTACTCGAAGGCCGACGGCTACGACGGGAACGTGGTGGTCTTCGCCCGGCTCGTCGAGACGCGGTAGCCGGTCCGGCCACCCCGGCGCCCCCGTCAGCTGCGGTGCGGGACGGTGGGGCGGTACCCCCTCTCGATGAGCGCCGGCAGGTACCGGCGGAGGGCGGCCACGCTCTGGGAGCGGTTTCCGCCCGCGTCGTGCGACAGCACCACGACGCCGGGCGCCACACCCTTCTCGACCCGGCGGACGATGGCGTCGGTGCCCGGCGTGGTCCAGTCCAGCGTGTCGACGGTCCAGGCCATCGGTTCCATGCCCATCGCGGCGCCGATCTCGAAGGAATTGCGGTTCCAGGCTCCGTAGGGGGCCCGGTACCAGAGCGGCGGGGCACCCAGGGCCTTCTCGATCACCTCGCTCGTGCTGCCCAGTTCGTCCCGGATCGCACCTCGGGAGAGCTTCGGGATGAGAGGGTGCGACCAGGAGTGGTTGCCCACGACATGTCCGTCGTCCGCCATCTCGCGGAGCAGGTCGGGGTTGCCTGCGGCCATCTCGCCGCAGACGAAGAACATCGCCCGGACTCCGTATCTTCGCAGCGTGGCCAGGATCTCCGGGGTGTACCGGGGGTCGGGGCCGTCATCGAAGCTCAGCACCATGGCGTCGCCCCCCAGTTCGGGAAGCTCCTCGAAGGGCCGGGTGCGGACGGGCGGCGCGGCGGGCCGGAAGCGGGGCGGCGTGGTCGAGGTCATGGGCCTCAGCCGGTAGGCACCTGGGGCGGTCCGGGCGCCGGCCGGAGGCCCGGCGGCCGGCGCCGGTGGCTCTCCACCGGGGCGCGCGGGTGTCCCGGCCGGATCCGCTGCGACGGTGTGTACGGCGATGGCCGCCCCCAGCGTGAGGGCGAGGCGCAGGAAGGTACGGCGTTCCGCTGGAATCTGATCATGCTTCATGACCAACTGCTCGCACGGAGTGACGTCCGCGCCCGCTGCCGACACCTGAGATGTGGTGTTTTGCACCCGATGGATGGAGTGCCTCGGTGGAAACCGGAGGGAGGATTCCGGGTTCCGCCGCCCGCCCGGGGGGCGCGGGACCCGAGCGGCTACCCTCAGGCGCGTGACTGACCAGCAACACCACCGCTTCGAGCGCGGCACGGACGGCCCCAAGGTGATCGTCGCGGGCATCGACGGCTCCGAGTCCTCGATGCGGGCCGCGGCGTACGCGGCGGGCCTCGCCCGCCGGCAGAACGCGATGCTCGCTCTCGTCTACGTCCAGCCGGTGATGTCGGCCGGTGCCGCCCTGGGCGCCCCGGTCGCCGACGCGACCGGCGAGGTCGCCGAGGGGCTGGTGAGCGAGATCAGGACGGCGACCGAGCGGCTCAAGGACATATGGAATGTCCGTTGGGAGTTCCATACGTTCCACGGGGACCCGTACAACGGGCTCGTGACGGCCGCCGACGAGCTGAAGGCGGACGCCGTGATCGTGGGCGCGTCGGAGTCCGCCGGGCACCGCTTCATCGGCTCGGTGGCGGTCCGGCTCGTGAAGGCCGGACGCTGGCCGGTCACGGTCGTGCCGTGACCCCCCGCAGACGCCCGCCGGTCACCGCCAGGCCATGAACGCCCCCCGAGTGGCGGACGTCACCTGCCGGCCACGAGACCGTCCTGGGCCGCGCCACGACTCAGGACGACGGCCTGGATCCGGTCGCGGATCTCCCGCAGCCGGCCGCCGGTCTCCCCCGCCGGGTCGGCGGCCTCGGGGCCCAGGCCCACCACGCGCCCGGCCTCGGGGTCGAACCACTGAGGGATGAATTCGGCCTTCCTGACGGCCCATCGCTGCCCCGCTTTCGCGGGCGGCTCGAAGGTGAAGCGGGCCATCGAGCTCTCGTTGGCGCGCGGGTCCTGGACTCCTTCGTGGTTGACCATGGCACCGGCGACCTGGTCGCCCATGCCGTAGACGATCCAGGTCCCGTTGACCTTCTCGTACGCCTGCGGGACATGGGCGTGCGTGCCGAGGATCAGGTCGATGTCGGGGCGCTCCCCGGTGCCGGACGCCGTGAGTTCGCGGCCGAGTCCGAGCTGGACGTCGTCGGGGGCGTCCTGCCATTCGGTGCCCCAGTGCAGGGAGACGACGACCACGTCGGCACCCGCCTTGCGGGCCGCCCGGGCGTCCGCGACGATCCGGTCCTTCTCGATCAGGTCGACCGCCCAGGGCTGCCCGGCGGGCAGCGGGATGTCGTTGGTGCCGTAGGTGTACGCGAGGTGGGCGACCTTCGCCGCGTTCTTGCCCTTGCCCGCCCTGAGCAGGGTGGGGCGGGACGCCTCCTCGGCCGAGCGTGCGGATCCGGCGTGGGCGACCTTCGCGCGGTCCAGCGCGTCGAGCGTCCGTCCGATCCCCTGGGCGCCGTCGTCCAGGCTGTGGTTGGAGGCGGTCGAGCAGGAGTCGAAGCCGGTGGCGCGCAGAGCGGTCGCCACCTCGGGCGGCGATTTGAAGGACGGATAGCCGGTGTAGGGGCCGCCGTCCTGGCCGTACACCGTCTCCATGTGACAGATGGCCAGATCCGCCGCCGAGACGGCCGGGGCGGCGCCCTTGAGCATCGGGCGGAAGTCGTAGCCCCTGCCGCCCGCGTCGGCCGCGGCCCGGTCGATGATCGAGGAGTGCGGCAGGACGTCGCCCGAGGCCAGCAGCGTGAAGGCGCGCGAACCCTCCCCTCCCCCGGCTCCCGCGCCGTTCACGCCCTGCTCGCCGGAGAGGTGCCGCCCGGCGAAACCCGGGGGCGACGACTGCTGGCCGGTACAGGCCGTTGCGGTGGCGAGGAGGCCGGCGACGGCGATCACCGCGCCCTGTCGGATGCGCTTCGTCATCTGCACGACTCCCAGTTCGGATGATTTCAGCCATCCGAATACACATATATTCATACCGGTGAGTCAAGAACAAAGCTGCCAAAGTACCTGAATCGGCCGTATCGGCGCCCGGCGACCGTTCACCGCACCACTCGCCGCTCCGAGCGACCGCTCGGCGCACGCCTCGGTGCACCGCCTGTTCCCCCACCCGCCGATGCGTTCGTATACGCCAGGCGGGAGCGAGGCGTCAGGGGCCTCTTCGGGAAAGGACGTTCACGATGACCACTGCGACGACCGATGAGCGGGACCTCGCCCAGCTGCAGCGGGAACACGGACCGGCGCTGTTCCACTTCCTGCTGGGCCTGACGTTCGGCGACCGGCAGCGGGCGGAGGACCTGCTGCAGGAGACGCTGGTACGCGCCTGGCAGCACCCGGAGGCGTTCGACGCCCCCTACGACTCGATGCGCCCGTGGCTCTTCACCGTCGCGCGGCGGCTCGCCATCGACGCCCGCAGGTCCCGCCAGGCCCGTCCGACGGAGGTCGGCGACGCGGTCCTGGAGAGCGCCCCCGCCCAGGACGACACCGCGGACTCCACGGTCCACGCCCTCGATGTGCGCGAGGCCGTGAGCACGCTCAGCCCCGAGCACCGGGCCGTGCTGGTGCAGATCTACTTCCGGGGACTCAGCGTGGGCGAGACCGCGCAGGCCCTGGGGATACCCGCGGGCACCGTCAAGTCCCGCTCGTACTACGCGCTGCGGCTGCTCAGCCGCAATCTGCCCGGCTACTCCAGCAGGTCCTCCACGTTGAGCAGCGCGAGCAGGGACACCGCCTCCGCCACCTCCACGTAGGCCGCCGCGCATGGAGCGCACCGCTGCAGATGCCGGGCGACCTCTCGGCTCTCGTCCGCTTCCAGGGCGTCGAGCACATAGGCGCCCAGCAGCTGCCGCACATGCGGGCCGTCACCGCGGTCGGCGGTCATCGCACCTCGAATCTCCCGACGGATCCTGCCCTTCTGCCCACGCGGGGCGCGTGCCCCCGGTTCAATGCTGCGTGTAGCCCGGTACAGAGTCGACGAAAGAGGCGAGACGGGATGCGTCCCGAACAGCACGAGGGAACCGGCGGGGGCGGGCTGCTGGTCCCGATGGCCTGGATGTACTCCGAGTACATCGCTGACGAGGTCCTGACGACCGGCGACCTGATGGAGCCGACGACCCTGGAGTACCGTGCGGGGCGCGACGCGCTCGCCCTGACGATCTACCTCTCCGACGGGGCGGGCGCCGACGAGCTCCCCGCGGCGCGGGTGGACGAACTGCGGCTGCTCACGGCGTACGGCGCCTCCTGGAGACGCTGGGTCTGCGCGCGCCTGGAGGCACTGGAGCGGCCGACCGCCCCGGCCGGGGTCGCGGGTCCCGACCTCGCGCTGGCACGGGCCGCCTGGCGGTGGCTGGAGGAGACCGAGCTGCTGGCGGCCGACCTCGACGCGATCGGCCCGCCCCCGTGGGACCCGGTGGACGCCGACGGTGAGGAGGACGAGGACGTCGAGACCCAGGTGTGGACGCCGGCCTGGCAGCTGGGGCTGCCCCTGGGCCATCTGGCGGTCCACCTGTACTGACCGGCGGACAGGCGGCCGGTCATGAACCGTGGACACCCGCCCGGTACTTGGGCAGTCTCAGGGTGATCTTCATGCCCGCTCCGACCCCCGTCTCGATGACGAGGCCGTAGTCGTCCCCGTACACCTGGCGCAGCCGTTCGTCCACGTTGAGCAGTCCGATGCCGGTGGAGGTGCCGCCCTCACCGCGCAGGATCTGCCGGAGACGATCCGGCTCCATCCCGGCGCCGTCGTCCTCGATGACGACCTCCGCCTCTGCTCCGGCGTCCAGCGCGCTGATGGTGATGCGGATGGGAGCGTCGCGCGAGCGGACGGCGTCGAGGGGCCGGGACGGAGTGACGGCACCCTCCAGGCCGTGCTTCACGGCGTTCTCGACCAGGGGCTGGAGACAGAGGAACGGCAGCGAGACGGGAAGCACCTCCGGGGCGACCTGGAGGGTCACCGAGAGCCGTTCACCGAAGCGCGCGCGCACCAGCGCCAAATACTGGTCGATGGAGTGGAGCTCGTCGGCCAGGGTGGTGAACTCACCATGTCTGCGGAACGAGTAGCGGGTGAAGTCGGCGAATTCCAAAAGCAGTTCACGCGCACGCTCGGGATCCGTCCGGACGAACGAGGCGATCGCGGCCAGTGAGTTGAAGATGAAGTGCGGGGAGATCTGGGCCCGCAGCGCCTTGATCTCGGCCTCGATGAGCTGCGTACGGGAGCGGTCGAGCTCGGCGAGCTCCAGCTGTACGCAGACCCAGCGGGCCACCTCCCCCGCGGCTCTGGCCAGGACCGCCGATTCGCGGGGGGCGTAGGCGACGAGGGTTCCGAGCACCCGGTGGTCGACCGTCAGCGGGACGGCGACGGCCCAGCGCAGCGGGCAGTCGAGGTCGCCGCAGTCGCTGTGGAAGGCGGTGTCCCTGCCGCTGGCCAGGAGCCCTTCGACCTGGTGCATCACGTCCTTGCCGTGGTGGTCCCCGTCGCCGTCCCACACCAGCACCCGGTCGCGGTCGGTGAGGCACAGGGCGTCGGTGCCGAGCAGCGAGCGCAGTCCGCGCGCCGACCTGCGCGCGCTCTCCTCGGTGAGACCCGCGCGCAGGGGCGGCGCGGCGAGGGACGCCGTGTGCAGGGTCTCGAAGGTGGCGTGCTCGACGGGGGTGCCCACGTCGCTGGTGCGCACGGGACGGGCGGTGCGCCCCAGTAGGAAGCCCGTGGAGAACAGCAGCAGGACGAGCACGGCGATGACGGCGATCCCGGCCCCGGTCATCGCATCTTCCCCGAGGTCAGCGCCTCCGGCAGGTGGAAGCGGGTCATGGCGGCGTTGGTGCCCGGCGGTATCCGTCCCGGGGTGGCCAGGGAGACCAGGACCATCGCGAGGAAGCCGACCGGCACGGACCAGACCGCCGGCCAGGCCAGCAGGGCGTGCGGCCAGCCCGGCGGGCGCACCGCGCCGCTGACGGTGATGGCCACGGACAGCAGCGCCGAGCCGCCGCCGAGCAGCAGCCCGGCGATCGCGCCGGGCGGGGTGAGCCGCCGCCACCAGATGCCGAGGACGAGCAGCGGGCAGAAGGACGACGCGGAGACCGCGAAGGCCATGCCGACGGCGTCGGCCACCGGCACCCTGCTGACCACCAGCGAACCGGCCAGGGGCACGGCGATGGCCAGGACGGTGGCCAGCCGGAAGTGCCGTACGCCCCGCGAGGGCAGGACGTCCTGGGTGATCACTCCGGCGACGGCCATGGTGAGCCCGGACGCCGTGGAGAGGAAGGCGGCGAACGCACCGCCCGCGAGGAGCGCGCCGAGCAGATCGCCGCCGAGGCCGCCGATCACCCGGGCGGGCAGCAGCAGGACGGCCGCGTCGGCGTCACCGCCATGCATGAGCTCGGGCGCGTACAGGCGGCCCAAGGCCCCGTACACCGGCGGCAGCAGATAGAACAGGCCTACCAGGGCGAGCACGGCGACCGTTGTCCGGCGGGCGTCGCGGCCGTTGGGACTGGTGTAGAAGCGGACCACCACATGGGGCAGGCCCATGGTGCCGAGGAAGGTCGCCACGATCAGTCCGTACGTCGCGTAGAGCGGATGGTCGGCGCGGAAGACGGAGATCTGCTCGTCGAAGCTGACCCGGGGGCGGCCGTCGCCCTGCCAGGCCAGCACCAGGAAGATCGCGGGCACCAGCAGCGCCGTGAGCTTCAGCCAGTACTGGAAGACCTGCACGAAGGTGATCGAGCGCATCCCGCCCGCCGCGACGGCGACCACCACGACCGAGGCGACGAGCACGTCGCCGAGCCAGCCGGGCGCACCGGTGAGTATCTTCAGGGTGAGACCGGCGCCCTGGAGCTGCGGCACGAGATAGACCCAGCCGGCGCCGACGACGAACACACTGACCAGTCGGCGCACCTGCCGTGATTCGAGCCGTCCCTCGGCGAAGTCGGGCAGCGTGTACGCCCCCGAGCGGCGCAGCGGCGCGGCGACGAACACCAGCAGCACGAGGTATCCGGCGGTGTAGCCGACCGGGTACCAGAGCATGTCGGGGCCGTGCACCAGCACCAGCCCGGCGATTCCGAGGAAGGACGCGGCGGACAGGTACTCGCCGCTGATCGCCGCGGCGTTGAGCCTCGGCCGTACGGTGCGCGACGCGACGTAGAAGTCGGAGGTGGTACGGGAGATCCGCAGCCCGAAACCGCCGACGAGGACGGTGGCCAGGACGACGAGGGCGACCGCCACCACCGCTGCCGGGTGGCCGGGTGCGCTCACGGTGCGGGGAGGCCTTCCACGAGTCTGGCGAAGTCGCGTTCGTTGCGCTCGGCCCTGCGCACGTACCACCAGGCGGCCAGCGTGAGCGGCGGATAGGTGGCGAAGCCGAGCACCGCCCAGACGAGGGCGTTGCTGTGCAGCGCCTCGAAGACCAGGGGCAGGGTTCCGGCGACGAGGGCGAGGACCGCGAAGGCCGTGAGTCCGGCACGGAGCTGGCTGCGCATCAGCGAGCGGACGTAGGCGCCCCCGAGCGCGGTCTGCTCGTCGATCTCCGACTGGGCACGGTAGCGGGGCAGTGGACGCACCCGCCGGGGCTCTCCCATGACCACTTCGCGACGGGGCGTGCTCTCTGCGGACATGGGGCCGGAGTGTAGGCGGCACAGGGCCCGGCTGGGAAGGGCCGCTCTCCCGGTCGATCCAGGTCAGCGACCGGTCTGCCGCATCAGGAGGTCTCGGAGGGCACGGGTGTGACGCCGGCTGACCGCGAGCTCGGCGCCGCCGATGCGGACGCTCATGCTGCCGGCGTCGAGCCGGAGTTCGTCGATCCGGTTCAGCGCCACGAGATGGCGGCGGTGAATGCGTACGAACCCCCGGGAGCGCCAGCGCTCCTCCAGGGTCGTGAGCGGTATCCGGACGAGATGGCTGCCGGTGGCGGTGTGCAGCCTGGCGTAGTCGCCCTGCGCCTCGGCGTACGCGATGTCGTCGACGGGCACGAACCGGATGACCCCGCCCAGTTCCACCGCGACCTGGTCGGCGGCCGCGTCGTGGACGGACGCGGAGCGCTCACCGACCTGCTCGGCCACGCGGCGGACTGCCTCGGCCAGCCGCTCCCGGCGGACGGGCTTGAGCACGTAGTCGACGGCCTTGAGGTCGAAGGCGTGTACGGCGAAGCCCTCGTGGGCGGTGACGAAGACGATGAGCGGCGGCGCGGCGAAACCGGCGAGGAGCTGGGCGACGTCGAGCCCGGTGAGCCCCGCCATGTGGATGTCCAGGAACACGACGTCGATCGCCGAGGGGTCCTCGGGCCCGGCGTCGACGGCGCCGCCGATACGGCGCAGCGCCTCGGTGGCACCCGTGGCGCCCTCGGCGCTCCGGATGCGGGGATCGGCGCGCAGGAGGTAGAGGAGTTCCTCCAGGGCGGGTTCTTCGTCGTCGACGGCGAGTACGCGCAGCATGAGGCCGGAGTTTAGGTGCTTCAGGGGTGTGATGGCGTGAGTGATTCACGGGTTCGTCACGTACCTGATGACATGCGCGCCATCGATCTCCACCGCGACGCCGGAGCCTACGCGCTCGGGGTGCTCGGGACTGCCGGCACCTGCCGCTTCGAGGAGCATCTCGCGGGGTGTTCCGTGTGCGTGGTCCAGGTACGCGAGTTCGGCGTGGTGGTGGGCCACTTGGCGGCGTATGCGCGCCGGCTCGCCCCCGGTGCCGCTCCCCGGTCCGGTGACGGTGACCGGGCCGCTATTTGAGGAGGCGGGACAGCCGCCGGTCGGCCAGGGGCTTGCCCCCGGTCTGGCAGGTGGGGCAGTACTGCAGCGACGAGTCGCTGAACGACACCTCCAGCACGGTGTCGCCGCAGACGGGACAGGGCTGCCCGGCGCGGCCGTGGACGCGCATACTGCTCTTCTTCTCCGCCTTGAGCCGGCCCGCCGCGACGCCCCGGGAGCGCTCGACCGCGTCCTGGAGCGTGGTGCGCATCGCGTTGTACAGATGGGTGATGTCGTTGTCGCCGAGGGCGGTGGTGAGCTTGAACGGTGACATCTTCGCGACGTGCAGGATCTCGTCGCTGTAGGCGTTGCCGATGCCCGCGATCAGTGACTGGTCGCGCAGGGCCCCCTTGATCTGCCGGCGTGCCCCGCCGAGCACCGTCGCGAACGCTTCCCGGTCGAAGGAGTCGGCCAGCGGGTCGGGCCCGAGGCGTGCCACCCCGGGCACGTCCGACGGGTCGCGCACCAGGTGGACGGCGAGGCGCTTGGTGGTGCCCATCTCGGTCAGGTCGAAGCCGTCGCCGCCGGTGAGGACGGTCCGAAGGGCGAGCGGGCCCTTGCCGGGCCGTGGCGGGGCCGCGGGGAAGCTGTCCTTCCACCGCAGCCAGCCGGCCCGCGCGAGGTGGATGAGCAGATGGAGCTCTCCGGCCGTGATGTCGAGGAATTTGCCGTGCCGGGCCACGGACGTCACGGTGGCGCCTTCGAGGGCGGTGGGCGGCGGGTCGTACGTCTTCAGGACGCTGATCGCCAGCGGCAGGACTCGGGCGATCTCCTTGCCGACCAGATGGTCGCCGAGGAAGTCCCGCAGGGCTTCGACTTCCGGCAGTTCGGGCATGACTCCAGCCTGCCGCAAAGGCCCGGCGAATGCCCGGCGGGTACGCGCGGTGTCAGGCTGCGGGCATTCGCAGCCCGTAGACGCGCTGTGCCGTGTCCCAGAGGACGGACCGCTGCCCGTCCTCCCCGAGCAGGCGGGTCAGCTCGCGCGTCACGTCCAGGACCTCGGTGTACCCGGCGGCGAGCCGGCACACGGGCCAGTCGGAGCCGAACATCAGCCGGCCGGGCCCGAAGGCATCGATGACGGTGTCCGCGTAGGGGCGCAGGTCCTCCACCGTCCAGGTCCGTGGGTCCGCCTCGGTGACCAGGCCGGAGAGCTTGCAGACGGTGTTGGGCAGCGCGGCCAGCGCCCGCAGGTCACCGGCCCAGGGGTGCGTCGTGCGCCGGGCCACAGGAGGTTTGCCCGCGTGGTCGAGTACGAGGGTGAGCTCCGGCAGAAGGGCGGCCGCACGGGCGGCGGCGGGCAGTTGGTGGGGCCGCACGATCAGGTCGTAGGCGAGTCCGGCGGCTGCGACGGCCCGCAGTCCGCGCAGGACGTCGGGGCGCAGCAGCCACTCGGGGTCGGGTTCGCCCTGGACCTGGTGGCGGATTCCGACGAGCCGGTCGCCGCCGGGCAGGGCGCGCAGTCCGGCGAGGGTCTCGGCGATGTCGGGCGCTGTGAGGTCGGTCCAGCCGACGACGCCCGCGACGAGCGTGCTGCCGTCGGCGAGCGCGAGGAATTCGGGGGTCTCCTCGGCGACGGTGACCGTCTGGACGAGTACGGTGGCGGCCACCCCGGCGGCCCGTGCCTCGGGCTCCAGGTCGGCGAGGGTGAAGGTGCGGCGGATGGGGGCGAGTTCCTCGCCGGTGATCCAGTCCTGGTCGCGCACCGCGAGGTCCCACACGTGGTGGTGGGCGTCGATGACGGGAAGGGGCGTCATGTCACAGCAGCCCTTCCGCGCGCAGGTCGTCCCAGAGCGCTTCCGGTACCGGCGTGCGAAGCCGTGCGGCGGCGTCCCTCGCCTCGTCCGGGGAACGCATGCCGACGAGCGCCCCCGCGACGGCCGGGTGCCCCAGCGAGTAGTGGAGGGCGGCGGCACGCAGCGGGACACCGTGCGCCTCGGTGACGGCGCGGATGCGTACGGCGCGTTCGAGGAAGGGCTCGGAGGCCGCCGCGTAGTCGTACATCGCTCCGGGGCGCGGGTCGACGAGCAGCCCGGAGTTGAACACACCTCCGACGACGACGCTGCGCCCCCGTGCGGCCGCCTCCGGAAGCAGGGCGTCGAGGGCACTGTGATCGAGGAGGGTGAAGCGGCCGGCGCAGAGGACGGCGTCGACGTCGGTCTCGCGCAGGAAGCGGGTGAGCATCGCGGTCTGGTTCATGCCGGCCCCGATGGCGCCGACCATGCCCTCGTCGCGCAGCTTCTCCAGCGCCGGGTATCCCTCGCGGAAGGCCGCTTCCCCGTGGTCGTCGGGGTCGTGCAGATAGACGATGTCGACCCGGTCGAGACCGAGGCGCCCGAGGCTGTCCTCGATGCTGCGGCGGACGCCGTCGGCGTTGAAGTCCCAGCGTCGCCGGTGGGTGTGCGGTACGGCGTATCCGTCGGACAGCCCGCGGTGGGTCGCCGTCACGTCGGCGGGCAGCGGGTCGAGCAGGCGGCCCGCCTTCGTGGACACCGCGTACGCGTCCCGGGGCCGGTCGCGCAGAGCCTCACCCAGACGGCGTTCGGAGAGTCCGAGGCCGTAGTGCGGCGCTGTGTCGAAGTAGCGGATGCCCTCGTCCCACGCCGCGTCGACGGCGGCGGCCGCCTGCCCGGGGTCGACCTCCGTGAAGAGGTTGCCGATGGCCGCCGCCCCGAAGGCGAGCTCGGTGATCTCGACCGCACTGCGTCCGAGTCTGATGCGCCGCATGGCCCTGCCGCCCCCGCCGGTGATCCCTGATGGTCCGTAGAGGAATATTCATCGGATCAATCCGCCGCGTCAACAGGGCCTGCCGGATCGGCCGTCAGGCCGGTGCGGGGACCGTGGGCACGAGTGAGTGCAGGTCGTGCAGCTCCTCGCGGACCGCGCGGGCGAGCCTGTCGATATCGGGCAGCGCCTTCCCGTCGGCGACCAGTCCGACCTGCACGCCTCCGCCGTACGTGGTCAGGGCGACGGCCAGCGACTGCCCGCGGGCCAGGGGCGCCATGGGGTAGAGGGCGCGCAGCGGGCAGCCGCCGAGGGAGAGCGCCGAGCGGGGCAGGGGCACGCTGGTGACCAGGACGTCGAAGAGCATCCGGGCCGCGTTCCCCGCCAGCGGGGCTCCGAACCGGTGGGCCAGCGCGGGCAACTGGTCGGCCAGCACGGCGACGGCGCCCGCGCCGCGCAGCGGCCCGGCCGCCTTGTTGCGGTTCATGTCCGTGCGTACGAGGCGCAGCCGTTCCCGGGCGTCGGGCTCGCCGACGGGCAGCCCGAGGAGGTAGGCGGACAGTCTGTTGCCGGTGGCCGCTCCGCCGGGCCGGCGCCGGGAGACGGGTACCAGGGCACGCGGGTCGGCGCCGGGGAGCGGCTCGCCCCGGTCGAGCATCCAGCGGCGCAGCGCACCGGCGACGACCGCGAGCAGGACGTCGTTGGCCGTACCACCCTCGGTACGGCGGATCCGCTGCACCGTCTCGGCGTCGAGGTCGGCGGTGGCCAGCCGGCGCGTGCCGCTGGAACGCGCGGTCAGAGCCGTGCCGGCGCGGAGGTCGAGGCGGCTGGCGCGTACGACGGAGGCACCGACCCCCAGTGCCCGGCGCACGTCGCCGAGCCGGTCCATCGCCATGCCCGCGGCCTCGTACGGGCCGGGCAGCCAGGAGCGGGGCGGTACGGGTGTGCGGCGGCGTACCGCGCCACGGCCCGCGCCGGCGGAGGCGATCTGGTCGAAGATGCCGGCGCCGATGGCGACGGCCCGCATGCCGTCGGCCAGCGCGTGGTGCAGCTTCACGAGTACGGCGAACGGGCCGTCACCCGGGCTGTCCAGGAGATACATCTGCCAGGGCGGCAGGCCCCGTCCGAGCGGCCGCTCCATGAGTTCACCGGCGAGCCGGGTCGCCTCCACCATGAAGTCGCCCTCGGGGAGCACGACCCGCCTGACGTGCCGTTCCACGTCGAAGTCCTTGTCGGTGAACCAGGCCGCGCCGCCGACGGGCAGCAGGACGTCGCGTACGCGCATCCGCAGCCTGGGAATCGCCGCGGCGCGGGCTCCGAGCAGCTCGAGCAGGTCCTGCGGGGCGACGCCGGGCACGGGGTCGAAGACGGCGAGCGCGCCGAGGTGCATCGGGTGGGCATCGGTTTCGAGGTGCCAGAAAGCCAGATCAAGAGGTGCCAGAAGCTCGGTACTCAACGGGGCCTCGCGTCTTCGACAGCGGAACGGCGGGATCGCAGTCAATCCCGCACAGTCGGTTACGGTCAAGTATGGACATGTTACGTACTGTTACAGTCTTGCGCCGCCGCGGCGGCCGCGCTAGCGGTGGTCCGGGATGAAGAACTCGCACCACACGCACTTGCCGTTGCCCCGGGACTCCACACCCCAGATGTCGGCCAAGCGGTCGACGAGCATGAGTCCGCGGCCCGAGACGCCGGACTCCCCCGCGTCCCGGCGGCGCGGCAGCGCGCTGGAGCGGTCCTCGACGTCGACCCGAAGGCGGCGCTCGGGTCCGGTGAGCATCCGGATGGTGACGATGGCACCGCCGTCGGTGTGCATCAGGGCGTTGGTGATCAGCTCGTCGGCCGCGAGCTCCACCTCGTCCGCCCGGCCCTTCGCCCCCCAGGCGCGCACGGCGGCCCGGATCATGTGGCGGGCGGACGTCAGCGCCTCCGGGTCGTTCTGCGCCACGTGCTGCTGGAGCCGGCCACCCGGGTGGGGCGCGTGGGCCGCGTCGCGGCGCAGCAGCAGCACCGCCATGTCGTCCTCACCGCCGCGCTCGTCGACGACCTCGCAGAGCCGGTCCGCCAGCTTCTGGAGGTCCTGCGGGCCGTCGCGGACCGTCGCGGCCAGCAGTCGCATGCCTTCGTCGAGATCGGTTCCGGGCAGTTCCACCATTCCGTCGGTGTAGAGGATCATCGTCTGGCCCGGGTCCAGGTCGACGGTGCTGACCGGGTATTCGAGCTGTCCGAACTCCGCGGAGAGGCCCAGCGGCATGCCCCCGTCGACCGGCAGCCTGCGGCAGCTCCCGTCGAGGTCCCGCAGGGCCGGATCGACGTGCCCGGCCCTGACCAGCTGCACCACTCCGGTGGTCAGATCGGCCTCGGCATAGGTGCAGGTCGCGAAGCGGTCGGTGTCGAGTTCATGGAGGAAGACGGAGGCGCGCGCCATGACCGTGGCCGGACTGTGCCCCTCGGCCGCGTAGGCGCGCAGCACGATCCGGAGCTGCCCCATGACGGCCGCCGCGTGTGTGTCGTGCCCCTGTACGTCACCGATGACGGCGCCGACCCGGCCGCCGGGCAGCGAGATGATGTCGTACCAGTCGCCGCCGATGTCCCTGCCCAGCCGCGCCGAGCGGTAGCGCACGGCGACCTGGGCCCCCCGTACCTCGGGGATCCGGCGCGGCAGCATGGCCTGCTGGAGCCCTTCGGCGAGGTCGTGCTCCTGTTCGTAGAGCATCGCCCGCTGGAGGCTCTGGGCGATCGAACTGCCGAGAGCCACCAGGAGGTTACGCTCGTCGCTCGTGAAGCCGGCCTTGTTGCCGTAGAGGAGCCCGAGTGCGCCGATCGGGCGGGCCTGGGCGATGAGCGGCATGTAGGCGGCGGCGGTGATGCCGAGATGGCTGATGTGCGGCCACAGGATGGGGTACGAGGTCGCGAAGTCCTCGGGTGTCTCGATGAAACGCGGTGTGAGCGTGCGGATCACCTCGCTCATAGGATAGGGCTCGTCGGTGCGTGTGTACCGGGTGCCCTGCACGAACGCCCCCTCGGGGCCGTCCGCCACGAGATGGATACGCCCTGACTCGAGCAGCCCCATGACGAGGCTGGTGGCGCCGAGGTTGGCCAGGCCGCGGGAGCTCTTCAGGACGTCGGTGACGTCCTTGACCGTCCGGGCGTGCGCCAGGGCCGCCGTGGTGCCCTCGACCAGGCTCGTACGGCGCCGGCGCTCCTCGTCGACGGTCCGGCGGGCGGTGGACTCGGCGAGTTCCTGGGTGGCGTCACGGATGATCCCGATGATGCGGCGGGGCCGCCCGGTGCCGTCACGGCGGATGAACCCCTGGGTGTGGGTCCAGCACAGGGTGCCGTCCCGCTGGGTCCTGCGGAAGTACGCGCCGTAGTTGCTGCGTCCGCTCTTGAGCGCCTGCGAGACCATCCCGTCGAGCCGGATCGCCTCGTCGGCGGGGACGCGATGCGCGAGCCCCGAAGGACGGCCGTCGTACTCGTCGGGGCGCAGGTCGAACACATCGAGGGCGGGCTCGTCCATGTGCATGAGGCCGCTGTCCAGATCCCAGTCGAAGCTGCCCATTCGGTTCAGGGCGAGGCTGAGGTCCGGGTGGGCGGGCCAGTCGTCCGGGAGTGACAGGGCACCCGCTACCCGATCATCCATGTGCGCCACTCTGCCATTATTTGTCCGATTCCTCGACCGAACCGTCGCCTTGAACACGTTCAGTTTGATGCCTATGCTCGGCGTGACAGGAATTGAACACGTTCAATTCTCACTGTTCGTACGCGTGGACGGGGTGGGCGCGATGTCCGTACTGGTCGGGCTGATCGTGATGTTGGGCATGCTGGTGATCGTTCCGTTGGGCCTGGGGCTCGTCGGCGACCCCGCGCTCCACCGGATACGGCGTCTCTGGCCGCTCTTCGCGGTGCCCGGTGCGGTGGCCCTGTGGCTGCCGCGCGGTGGCGCCGCCACCGCGCTCGCCCTCTGCTACGCGCTGGGGACGCTGCTTCTCGCCGCCCACGCGCCCCTGCGACTCGCGCGCACACGCAGCCTGCGTCCGGTGGAGGCCGCCCTGCTCACCGCGCTGGTCGCCCCGTCGGTCGCGGCGCTGGCCCTCGTCGCCGAGCGCTCCGGCCACGAACTGTTCGGCTTCGGGCTCGGCATCCTGGCACTGACCGTGCCCCACTTCCACTTCGCCGGTTTCGCCGCCGCCCTCGTCGCCGGCCTCGTCTGCCGGGCGGAGGACGGCGCGGCGGGCCGGTTCGCCGCTCTGAGCGTGCCGCTGGGGACCCTCCTCGTCCTCGTGGGCTACTTCACCGGGGACGGGACCGAGCTGGCCGGGGCCGTCGTGCTCACCGCCGGGATGTGGACGGTCGCCCTCCTGACCTGGCGCACGGCCCCCGCCGCGGGACGGGACCGTGTCACCCGCGCGCTCCTGGCCGTGTCGGCAGGCGTACTCGCAATCACCATGGTGCTGGCGCTGACCTGGGCGCTCGGCGAGGCCACCGGGCTGCCGCACCCCACTCTCACCTGGATGGCGGCCACGCACGGCCTCGGCAACGCACTGGGCTTCGCGCTCTGTGCGCTGCTGGCCCGGCGCCGGCTCCAGGACCTCACCCACCCGGAAGGCAGGACCGCATGAGCACGCTCACGTATCCCGAGGTAGGAGCGACCCGTATCGGACCGCTCCCGGACGGGTACAACCATCTGCACCACCGCGCGGCTATCGGCAGGGGCCGTACGGCCTTCGAGACCGCGGGCACCGCGGTCACCGAGTGGCGCGCTCACCGAGGCGCCGGAGCCGGGCTGGACGCCTCCGCGGCACGCGCCGCCGCGGGGGTCACCGTCGAGGTCTCGGCGGGTATCGGGCCGCTCCGCGTCGCCGCGCCCTGCGAGATCGTCTGGACCGCGTACGAGAAGGACCGCACCGGCTTCGGGTACGGAACCCTGAGAGGGCATCCGGAGTGCGGGGAGGAGAGCTTCGTCGTGGAGCTGGCCGACGACGGGACGGTGTGGTTCACCGTCACGGCGTTCTCCCGGCCCGCCTGCTGGTACACCCGGCTGGCGGGTCCGCTCGTCCCCGTGGCCCAGCGGTGGTACGCCCGGCGGCTCACCGCCGTACTGCGCCGGGCCGCCGTGTCGGCCGCCTGACGGGCAGGGCACGCCGGATACTGGAGGGGATGGAATGGTTCACCGCAGACGGCTACTGGCTGAGCCGGCTGGTCTTCCAGCGGGCGCTCGCCGTCGTCTACCTCGTCGCCTTCGTCACCGCGGCGCTCCAGTTCCGGGCTCTGATCGGATCCCGCGGCATGCTCCCGGTGCCCGACCTCCTGCGGCGCACCTCGTGGCGGGCCGCACCCGGCCTCTTCCGGCTGCACTACTCCGACCGCTTCTTCGCGCTGGTCGCCTGGACGGGCGCCGCGGTGTCGCTCGCGCTCCTGGCCGGCCTGGACGCGTACCTCCCGCTGGGCGCGGCGATGGCCCTGTGGGCCGTGCCGTGGGTGCTGTACCTGTCCATCGTCCAGGTGGGCCAGGTCTGGTACGGCTTCGGATGGGAGTCGCTCCTGCTGGAGACGGGCTTCCTCGCCGTGTTCCTCGGCAACGACTCCACGGCTGCCCCGGTGCTGGTTCTGTGGCTGCTGCGCTGGCTGCTCTTCCGGGTGGAGTTCGGCGCCGGCCTCATCAAGATCCGGGGGGACGAGTGCTGGCGGCGCCTGACCTGTCTGGACTTCCACCATGAGACCCAGCCGATGCCCGGGCCGCTGAGCTGGTTCTTCCACCATCTCCCGAAGCCCGCGCACCGGGTGGAGACCGCGGCCAACCATGTCACCCAGCTCGTGGTGCCCTTCCTGCTCTTCACCCCCCAGCCGGTGGCGAGCGCCGCGGCGGGGCTGATGGTGGTGACCCAGCTGTGGCTGGTGCTGTCGGGGAACTTCGCCTGGCTGAACTGGCTGACGATCGTCCTCGCGCTCGCGGCGGTCGACTGGTCGCCGGTCGCCGGTCCGCCGCCCGCACAGCCGGGGTCGCCCCTCTGGTACGAGGTGGTGGTGGTCGTCGTCACCGCCCTCGTCCTGGTCCTCAGCTACCGTCCGGCGCGGAATCTGCTCTCCCGCCGGCAGGCCATGAACCGCTCCTACGACCCGCTGCACCTGGTCAACACCTACGGAGCCTTCGGGAGCATCAGCAGGATGCGCCTCGAAGTGGTGGTCGAGGGCACCGACGAGGCGGTCCTCCACGAGGGGACGCGCTGGCTGGAGTACGGCTTCCGGGGCAAGCCGGGCGATCCGCGCCGGCTGCCGCGCCAGTTCGCTCCGTACCACCTGCGGCTGGACTGGATGATGTGGTTCGCCGCGCTCTCCCCCGCCTACGCGCGCTCCTGGTTCGGCCCGTTCGTCGAACGCCTGCTGCGGGGCGACCGGGACACCCTGCGGCTGCTGGGCCACAACCCGTTCCCGGACGGCCCGCCGGCCCACATCCGGGCCAGGGTCTTCCACTACCGCTTCACGGACCGGCAGGAGCTGCGGGCCACCGGATGCTGGTGGGACCGGACCTTCGTACGGGACTTCATGCGACCGGTGGCGCGGCCCGTTCCGCTCAGGCCGGGCCCCGACCGCCGCCGGTGACAGCGGTGTTCATGCCTGTGCCCCCGCCGGGGACGGGGGCACAGGCTCGAGGCGCCGCTCGAAGAGGGCCGGACGCGGATCAGTCGATGCCGGGCAGGATGTGCGGCTCGGCCAGATCGTCCTCGTAGCCGGCCAGCCTGATCGGTGCCGACCTCGCCCAGACCTCGATGTTCCGGAGCTTCTCGGGCCGGCGGGCCCGCTCTCCGGTCAGTTCGGCCGGGCGCGTCTCGGTCTTCGTCATGTCAGGTGTCACCGCGGACTCCTTATGTGTCGCGTAACCCCGGGCGGTGGCGACGCTGCGGCTGTGAGAACCGTGTCGACCGCCCTCTGCGGGGCAGGGGCAGAAACAGTTCGGTCGCGGTGGCGCCGGTACGGGGTGGGACGACGGGCTGCTTACAGACCTGTCCCAGGACGGCCGAGGAAGCTTCGTGGATCCCTTGGTGGCGTCCGTTCACCTCAGACTAACCAAATGAGCGCCGTCACGCTCGACAGAACGTGTGGCCTGGGTCACTTTCAGCCAACAGAGCGGCGGCGGTCCCGCTGTCCGCAGGGCCGCCGCCGTGCCACCTGTCATCGCAGGTGGCGGAAGGTACTGGAGAGACCGGCGGTACGGAGCCGGCTGAAGGAGGTCACCAGCCCGCAGGGGCGTAGTCCTTCAGGAAGCAGCCGTACAGCTCCTCGCCCTCCTCGCCACGCACGATCGGGTCGTAGACCCGCGCGGCGCCGTCGACGAGGTCCAGAGGGGCGTGGAAACCCTCCTCCGCGAGGCGGATCTTGTCGGGGTGCGGCCGCTCGTCCGTGATCCAGCCGGTGTCGACGGCCGTCATCAGGATGTGGTCCTTCTCGAACATCTCCTGGGCGCTGGTGCGGGTCAGCATGTTCAGCGCGGCCTTCGCCATGTTGGTGTGCGGATGCCCCGCGCCCTTGTAGCCGCGGCCGAAAACGCCCTCCATCGCGGAGACGTTGACCACGTAGGCGCGCTTCGCCTCGGTCCTGGCCATCGCCGGACGGAGCCTGCTGATCAGGATGAAGGGCGCCGTGGAGTTGCAGAGCTGGACCTCGAGGAGCTCGATCGGCTCGACCTCCTCGACGGTCTGGATCCAGCTGTTCGTGTCGTGCAGGTCCGGGACCAGACCGCCCGCGTCGATCGCGGTGCCCGCGGCGATGCGGGCCGGCGAGGCGGATCCGGTGACCAGCGCCAGGTCGGTGACGTCCTGGGCGCTGAGCCCCTGGCCCTCCTTGCGGGCGGCCGGCAGCGCGGCCACGCGGTCGACGGTGCCGCTGCCGAAGGTCCCGATGACCTCGGCGGCCGGCAGTTCGCCCGCGGGCAACGGCGCGGATTCCGCGCTCAGCAGCTCGCTGTAGGCCTGCGGGGAGCGGCGGACCGTCTGCGCGGCGTTGTTGATCAGGATGTCGAGCGGACCCTCGGCGGCGACCGAGTCGGCGAGCGCGACCACCTGGGCCGGGTCACGCAGGTCGATGCCGACGATCTTCAGACGGTGGATCCACTCGTCGCTGTCCGGCATCGCCTTGAAGCGGCGGATGGCGTCGTTGGGGAAGCGGGTGGTGATGGTGGTGTGCGCGCCGTCGCGCAGGAGCCGCAGCGCGATGTACATGCCGATCTTGGCACGGCCACCGGTGAGCAGGGCACGGCGTCCCGTGAGGTCGGTGCGGGCGTCGCGCCGGCTGCGGTTCTCCTTCGCGCACTGCTGGCAGAGCTGGTGGTAGAAGGCGTCGACCTCTACGTACCGGGTCTTGCAGATGTAGCAGGACCTGGGGCGCTGGAGTATGCCCGCGATCTCGGCGGTGGCCGAGGAGGAGGGGAGGACGCCCTGGGTCTCGTCGTCGATGCGCTCGGCCGAGCCGGTCGCCGTGGCTTCGGTGACGGCCTTGTCGTGCGCGGTCTTGGCGGCGCGGCGCTCCTGGCGGCGGCGCTGCTTCACGGTGCGGTAGATGCCCGCGGTGGCCCGGCGCACGGCGATGGCGTCGGGGTGGTCGACCTCGATGGTGTTCAGCTCGTCGAGCACGCTCAGGCAGACGGCCAGCCGCTCCGGGTCGATACCGGGACCGAACTCCTCGATACCGGGAGCGAACTCCTGGCTGTCCTCTGTCACCGTCATTGCCGTTCCTCTGTCACTCGTCACTCATGCCGTTGTCGGGCTTCGGTGGGGAGTGATCCGGCCGGGAGCCGGCGAGGGCAGGCGCGCACGGGCGGAATGCCCCGGTCAAGTCTGCCATGAGTCGGGCGTTGCTCAGTTCGGTCCGGTGCCCTGCCCGGCTTCGGCGGAGAGCGGGGTGGCGATGGACTCGAGGGACTTCTGCTCGGCCGCCACCGCGAAGAAGTACGCGACCACACCCGCGGCCACCATCAGGGCGGCTCCGATGCAGAACGCCAGGACGGTATCGCCGACCACGCCGCTCGCCGTCAGGTCCGCGAAGACCAGTGGGCCTGTGATGCCTCCTGCGGCGGTACCAACGGCGTAGAAGAACGCGATCGCCATCGCCCGGGTCTCCATCGGGAAGATCTCGCTGACCGTCAGATAGGCGGAGCTGGCGCCGGCGGAGGCGACGAAGAGGACGAGACACCAGCAGCCGGTCATGGTGACGGCTGTCAGCGCCCCCGCGCCGAACAGCCACGCGGTACCGAAGAGCAGCAGGCCGGAGAGGATGTACGTCCCCGCGATCATCGGCCTCCGCCCCACGGTGTCGAAGAGACGGCCGAGGAGGAGCGGTCCCAGGAAGTTGCAGAAGGCGATGACGGCGAAGTAGTACCCGGTGACACCGCTGGAGACGTCGAAGAACTTCACGAGGATCGAGCCGAAGCCGAAGGTGATGGCGTTGTAGAGGAACGCCTGTCCGATGAAGAGCGCGAGCCCGAGAACGGCCCGTTTGGGATACGAGCGGAAGACCGTCCGGGCGATCAGTCCGAATCCGATGCTCTTGCGCTGCCGCACGGTGATGGGCGGCTCGGCGGGCGGCAGAGAGCTCCCGGTCTCCGCCTCCACCTCGCGTTCCACCCCGTCGACCAGCCGCTCCGCCTCGTCGTCCCGTCCGTGGATGAACATCCAGCGCGGGCTCTCCGGCACATGACGGCGCACCAGCAGGATGACCAGCCCGAGGACCACGCCCAGCGCGAAGGTGAGCCGCCAGCCGATGTCCTTGGGGAAGATGTCGGTGTTCAGCGCGAGCACGGAGAGCAGGGAGCCTGCGACGGCCCCGAGCCAGAAGCTGCCGTTGATGATGAGGTCGACGCGGCCCCTGTACTTGCTGGGGATCAGCTCGTCGATGGCCGAGTTGATCGCCGCGTACTCGCCGCCGATTCCGAAGCCCGTCAGGAAGCGGAAGAGGAAGAACCACCACGCCGAGAAGGAGATCGCGGTGAGCGCGGTGGCCGCCAGGTAGACGGCGAGAGTGATCAGGAAGAGTTTCTTGCGCCCGTAGCGGTCGGTGAGCCACCCGAAGACCAGCGCGCCGAAGCAGGCGCCCGCCACGTACAGCGCGGCGGCGATGCCGGTCACCTGGGCGTCAGTGATGGCCAGTCCGCTGCCGTCCTCGGACAGCCGGCTGGCGATGTTGCCGACGACCGTGACCTCGAGTCCGTCCAGGATCCAGACCGTGCCCAGGCCGATCACGATCATCCAGTGCCAACGCGACCAGGGCAGCCGGTCGAGCCGCGCCGGGATCCGTGTCGTGACGGTGGGTCCGCCTGCCGTACCGGTGTCGCTCATGAGACCTCCTCAGCTTCCGGAACCACAGGTGCCCGGAACGAGGCGTGACTCACACCTCAGCTGCGAACGCGAACGAAAAGCACCCGTGCGATCACGGATCGTTACATCTGGCGACTCCGTCCGCCCCGTTCACATCTTTCCGGGAAAATCTTCGGTACTCGGTGGCATTAATTCCGGATCGCGGGGCATGCGCCCGTCACTGCACCGGACACCAGGGAGGGCGACACCATGACGGCCATGTCAGTGCGAACCACCGAAGCGGTCGGCAGCGCGGCCACGCGATGCGACGAGACGGGGTCGGTTTCCGACGCGGCTGCGCTTCCGTGGATCGAGGACGCCGGCAAGGTGGCTCCGCAGGACGCCCGGGCCATGTCGAAGCTCTTCTTCGACCGGCTCCAGGTCCTCGAGGAGGGGACCCACGAGTACCAGTACGCCCGCAACACCCTGATCGAGATGAATCTCTCCCTGGTGCGCTTCGCCGCCTCGCGGTTCCGGAACCGGGGCGGTGACGACACCGAGGACATCATCCAGGTGGGGACGATCGGCCTGATCAAGGCGATCGACCGGTTCGACCTGTCCCGCGAGGTCGAGTTCGCGACCTTCGCGGTGCCTTACATCGTCGGTGAGATCAAGCGGTTCTTCCGCGACACGACCTGGTCCGTGCATGTGCCGCGACGGCTTCAGGAGCTGCGGGTCGAGCTGGCCAAGGCCAAGGAGCAGCTGTCGGCGAAGCTCGACCGCGACCCGACGGTCGCGGAGCTCGCCGCGCATCTCGATCTCCCCGAGGAGGAGATCATCGAGGGTCTGGTCGCCGCCAACGGCTACTCGGCGGGCTCCCTGGACACCCCGAACGCCGACAGCGAGTCGGGCGGCGACCAGCGTGCCTACGCCGACCTCCTGGGCGACGACGACCCGGGGATGGAAAGCGTCGAGAATCTGCACACCCTGGCTCCGCTGCTGCGGCAGCTGGACGACCGGGAGCGCAAGATCGTCCGCATGCGCTTCGGCCAGGAGATGACGCAGGCGCAGATCGGTGCGGAACTCGGCGTCTCCCAGATGCATGTGTCCCGCCTGCTCAGCAGGATCGTCCAGCGCCTGCGCGCGGGCATGTGCGTCGAGGTCTGATCCACGGCACGCACTGAACGACGGAGGCCCGGCCGAGTGCCGGGCCTCCGTCACATATGCTTCACGCCGATAGGGCCGTGGATCTCGCGTGCCGTCCGTCGGAGGGGGTGGAGTGTGACCGAGTCACCGCTGGACACCTCTACACGTGTGCAGCAGCTCAGTGGAATTCCGGAACAGCAGAGGGGCCCGACCGCCACCGACACGTCCGTCTGGGACGTCGACGCGGTCCTGCTCCTGGTGGAGGACGACTCCGGCGACGCGCTCCTGGTCGAGGAGATGCTCGCCGACAGCGAGCTCGACGCCCCGCTCACGTGGTGCAAGACGCTGGCCGAGGCGCGGCGGTTCCTGCTGGAGTGCGAGACGTCCGTCTGTGTCCTGCTGGATCTGCACCTGCCCGATGTGAACGGCCTCGACGCGGTCCGTCAGCTCGTCGAGTCCGCCCCTGACACGGCCGTCATCGTGTTGACGGGTCTGGCCGAGTCGGAGACCGGTCTGTCCGCGGTCGCGCAGGGCGCCCAGGACTACCTCGTCAAGGGCCGGATCGAACCCGAGATGCTGGGCCGTGCGATCCGCTACGCCCTCCAGCGAAAGCACGCCGAGCGGTCGGCGTCCGCCATGCGGACCAGTCGGCTGATCGCTCAGGAGAACGCCCGTCTGGAGCGTGCGCTGCTGCCGATCCCGCTGCTGCTGGACGACAGCTTCCAGGTGGCCGCGCGCTACGAGGCCGGGCGGGCCCACGGGCTCCTGAGCGGCGACTTCTACGACGTGGTCCAGACTGCCGACGGTGCGGTGCACGCGGTGATCGGCGATGTGTCGGGGCACGGCGCCGCGGAGGCCGCCCTGGGTGTCTGTCTGCGGGTCGCCTGGCGCACGGCCGTACTGACCGGTGTCCCGCAGCTGGAGAAGACCGGTCTACTGGAAGGCATACTCGTCGCCGAGCGGTCGGATCCCCATGTGTTCGCCACCGTGACCACGCTCGTCTTCCCGCCGAGCCGGGACAGGGTGCTCGTCGCACGGGCCGGGCACCCCGGGCTGCTGATGCGGCGTGGCACGGACGTCGGATGGGTGGAGCCCGACCCGGGCATGGCGCTCGGGCTGCTGCCCGGTACCGGCCGCTGGACGATCACGGAGCTGGAGCTCTTCCCCGACAGCGAACTCGTCCTGTTCACCGACGGCCTGTTCGAGGGGCGCACGGGGCCCAAGTCGCGGCTGGGCGAGGAAGGTCTGCTGGCCATGGCCGGTGCGTACGGCTCGCTCGAACCCCGTGCGTTCGTCGACGCGCTGGTCGCCGAAGCCACCGAGAGCGCCTCTCCGTACGGTGGACTGGCCGATGACGTCGCCGTGCTGCACCTCGGCTGGAAGGCGGGCTCATGAGCACGGAGAAGCAGTGGAGGGCGGGCTCATGAGCGCGGAGAAGCAGAAGGCGGGACGGACCGGCCTGATATCCCGGCTGTCGGTGCAGAACTGGGTCCACCTGATCCTGGCCGGCTTCGTGCTGGTGGTCTGCGGATGCCTCGTCGTCGGAGGGCTCGTCCTCTCCCGCATCTCCGACCGGACCACGGATCTGGTGGACCGCATCCAGCCCGCCCGCTCCGCCTCGTTCCAGCTGCAGAACTCGCTCGTGGACCAGGAGACCGGGGTGCGCGGCTTCGCCCTCACCGGTGACCCGTCGTTCCTGGAGCCCTACGAGTCGGGCATGCGTGCCGAGCGGGAGCGGCTGGCCCGGGTGCGCTCGCTGATCGGCGACAAGCAGCCTTACGTCGACGATCTGCGGGAGATCGAGAAGGCCTCCCAGCGGTGGCGGACCCTGCGCGCCGAGCCGCTGATCGCCACGGTGCGGGCGAGCGGACCCAGGGGGGCGTCCTCGGCCCCGATCCTGCAGAGCAAGGAGGACTTCGACGCGCTGCGCGTGACGTACACCGCGCAGCAGAGCCATCTGGACGAGGCGCGGGACCAGGCCCGCGCGGAGCTCGATGACGCGCGCACCACGCGTGACCGCGTGCTCATCGCCCTCCTGATCGGCTTCGTGCTGGCCGTCGTGTCGCTCAGTCTGCTGCTGCAGCGCATGGTGGGGCGGCCGCTGAACGCGCTGACCGCCGCGTCCGACAGGGTGAGGGAAGGGGCCTTCACCAGCAGGATCGAGGTCCGGGGCCCGTCGGACGTCCGGGCGGTGGCCGCGGCGGCCGAGGACATGCGACGGCGTCTGGTCACGGAGCTGGCCGAGTCCCAGGACCGGGAGACGCTGCTGGCCGAGCAGACCACGGAGCTCCGCCGGTCCAACTCCGAACTGGAACAGTTCGCCTACGTGGCCTCGCACGACCTCCAGGAGCCGCTGCGGAAGGTGGCCTCCTTCTGCCAGCTGCTGGACAAGCGGTACGGTTCGGAGCTGGACGAACGCGGCCGGCAGTACATCGACTTCGCGGTCGACGGCGCCAAGCGGATGCAGGTGCTCATCAACGACCTGCTGACCTTCTCCCGGGTGGGCCGGGTGCAGCAGAGCTGGAAGCCCGTGGACCTGGACGCGTCCCTGGACCGGGCCCTGTCCAATCTCACCCTGGCCATCGAGGAGTCCGGAGCCGTCCTCGAACGCGAGGATCCGCTGCCGGAGCTGCTCGGTGACCCGACGTCGCTCACCATGGTGTGGCAGAACCTCGTCGGGAACGCGGTCAAGTTCCGCCGGCGTGACGTGCCGTGCCGGATCACCGTCACGTGCGTCCAGGAGGGCGACGACTGGCATCTGACGGTCGCCGACAACGGCATCGGGATCCCGCCGGAATTCGCGGACAAGGTGTTCGTCATCTTCCAGCGCCTGCACGCCCGCGACGAGTACGAGGGAACCGGGATCGGGCTCTCCCTCTGCCGCAAGATCATCGAATTCCACGGTGGCCGGATCTGGCTGGACCCGGAGCCGGCCGAGGGCACACTGATTCACTTCACCCTGCCCGTCCTGCCTGAGGCACCCACGCACACCACGGCGGAGCTCCTCGCCCCCGCCCCGCTCACCCCCCGGTCGGGAGACCCGCTGTGAATGACGCCGTCAAGCCCATCGAAGTACTGCTCGTCGAGGACGACCCCGGCGACGAGCTGATGACCCGTGAGGCGTTCGAGGACAACAAGATCCGCAACACCCTCCATGTGGTCCGTGACGGGCAGGAGGCACTGGATTTCCTGTACCGCCAGGGTGAGTACGCCGACGCGCCCCGCCCGGACCTGGTTCTTCTCGACCTGAACCTGCCGAAGTACGACGGCCGCCAAGTGCTCGAGCGGATCAAGACCGACCCGGAACTGGCGCTGATCCCGGTCGTCGTCCTCACCACGTCCTCGGCCGAGGAGGACATCCTCCGCAGCTACAAGCTGCACGCCAACGCCTATGTCACCAAGCCGGTCGACCTGGAGCAGTTCATCGGGGCGGTGCGCCAGATCGACGACTTCTTCGTCAGCGTGGTCCGGCTGCCCCGGCGCGCGTAAGATCTGCAGGGATCTCCCGGAGTGGGATCTCTCGACTCGGGTAGACGAACGGCGAGAAGAGGTCCACGACCTCCCCTGCGGCGCCCTGGCTGGAGCACATGAACGAACAGGCCACCTCACGGCCGGACGATCCCTTCCAGGGGGCACCGTCCACGGAGGTTCTGCTCGCCGCCGAGGTGTTCGACGGCGAGCCCGGCTGCATCGCGCAGGCCCGGGCGCTCGCCGACCGTTTCCTGGCACGCCTCGTGGCGGAGTGGCTCGCGGTCCTCGGTGAGCACACCCGCAGTGATCTGATGCTGGCGGTGAGCGAGCTCGTCACCAACGCGGACCGCTACAGCCATGGCCCGTATCTTCTGGAGCTGGAGGGCGACGCCCGGCGCATCAGCGTCACGGTGTACGACAGCAGCACGGCGCTCCCGGTGCTGTACTCCCCCGACCCGGCCCGTCTCGGCGGTCACGGCATGGAGATCGTGGTCGCGCTCTGCGACCGGGTCACGGCGGAGCGGGTGCCGGTCGGCAAGCGCATCCGCGCCGAGTTCATGCTCAGCACCTGAGCGGCCTCACCGACGGCACGGCCCGTCCCGGAGCGGCGATTCGGTGCGTTCCGGACACGTGGTGCGGTGGCGCGACAGCGTGGCGTCACCTCCCCGGTGAACTTCTGAGCCCTTGGGCAAGGAGGACTACCGTCGGGAGGAGGACCCTGGAGGGATGGACGTACTACCGGAGCAGTATGCCGAATCGCCGCCTCAGGGACGACGACGCGGCGGCTCCGACGGGACATCGTGGTGTACATGAGTTCCCTCGCGCTTTCCGTGCTGCTGTCACTGGTCTCCGCGGTCGCCTACGCGGCCGGGGCGATCGTCCAGGAGCGCGTGGCGGCGGCCGGTGACAGCCGCCCGTACGCACCCCTGCGCAACGGCACCTGGTGGGTGGCTGTGGCGCTCAACGGTGTGGGAGCGGTGTTGCACGTGGTGGCGCTGGCGTACGGGCCGCTCAGCCTCGTACAGCCTCTCGGCGCCCTGACGATCGTCTTCGCGCTGCCGATGGCGGCGGTCTTCGTCCGCCGCAGGGCGGGACGGACGGCTTGGCGCGGCGCGCTGATGGCCACGGTCGGTCTCGCCGGGCTGCTGGCCCTCACGGGGAGCGCCGGGTCCCACACGCTGGCCGGCCCCGAGCAGCTGATGCTCGCAGCCGGGACCTCCGGGGCGGTGGTGCTCCTGCTCGTCCTGGCCAAGGGGCTGCACCAGCCGATGCTGCGCAGCGTGGTGCTCGCCGTCGGGGCCGGTGTCGCCTTCGGTATGGCGTCGGTGTTCACCAAGACCGTGGCCGTGGAGTGGACCTCCGGCTCGGTGACGTCCGGGCTGCCGACGCTGCTGGTGATCGGTGGGCTCGCAGCCGCGGGGCTGCTGCTCTCCCAGGCCGCGTACCGGGGTGCCGGGCTGACGGCGCCGCTGGCGACGGTCACCGTGGTCAACCCGGTCGTGGCGGCAGCCGTGGGCATCACGATGTTCGGGGAGCAGTTCCGATACGGCATGACGGGCACCCTGCTCGCCCTCGGCTGCGGTGCGCTGGCGGCGGCCGGTCTGGTGCTGCTGACCACGGAGCGGGTGGGAGCCGAGCGGCGTACGGAGCGGGAGCAGTCCGGGGAGCGCACGCCGGAGGAGGACGACGGCGCCCCGGACGTGCCTCGTACCGTGGTGCTGCCGGAGCCGGCGAAGCCCGCGAGCGCGCAGGGCGCAGCCGTACTGCCGGACCCTTTTCCGGCCCCGACGGCGCTCTCCCTCCCGCTGACACTGCCGTTGGACCACGGCGGCGGGCGCGTGGAGTTCGACGGCGGCGGCCGTCCCGCTGCCGGCTCTGCTCGCCGGGGTGACTTAGAGGGCCGGACAGGTACCGTTCAGACGCTGACGCCGCCGGCCCTGAGGTAGGCCAGGGGGTCGATGTCGGATCCGTAGCCGGGGCCGGTACGGATCTCGAAGTGCAGGTGCGGGCCCGTGCTGTTGCCGGTGGATCCCGATCGGGCGATCCGCTGGCCGCTGCCGACCTGCTGGCCCTCGCGCACATGGAGCGAGGAGAGGTGGGCGTACTGGCTGTACTTGCCGTCGCTGTGCCGGATGACGATCTCGTAGCCGTACGCGCCCGCCCAGCCGGCCGAGACGACCTTCCCGGATGCCACGGCCTTCACGGAGGTGCCGGTGGACACCGGGAAGTCGACGCCCGTGTGGTAGCCGCTCGACCATGAACCGGCCTGATGGTACGGCGTTCCGGTGCGGGCGGACACGGGGGCGGTGAGGGTGGACCGCGGCTTGGACGCCTTCTTCTCGGGCTGGGCCGCGGGCTTCGCCGCCGGCTTGGGCCTGGCCTTCTCCGTGGCCTTGGGCGCGGCGGTCCGGGGCGCGGCCTTCTCCGCGGCCTTCTCCGTGGCCTTCTCCGTGGCCTTCTCCGTGGCCTTGGGGGCCGTCCGCTGCTCGGGGGCGGTCTTCTGCGGCTTCGGTGCCGCTTTCCGCTCCGGTGCGGCTTTCTGCTTCGGTGCGGCGGCCGGGGGCGCCCCGGCCACGCCGAGGGTCAGCCGCTGCCCCGGGAGGATGAGGTCGGGGTCCGCCCCCACCACGGTGCGGTTGGCCGCGTAGAGCCGCTGCCAGCCGCCTTGGACCCGCTCGGCGGACGCGATGCCGGAGAGGGAGTCACCGCGCGCGACGGTGTACGACTCGCGCTGGCCTGGCACGGCGGTGGGCGACGCCTTCGCCGCCGCGGTGCGGAGGGCGGCCTTCTCCGCTCTGTCCTGCCCGGTTGCCTCGACGGCGGCCTGGCGCTGCGACTGCGGGGTGATGTCGGGTGCGTCGCCGCCCTGCTTCAGGCCGGCCCGGACGGAACACGTCGGCCAGGCTCCGGGCCCCTGCCCGCCGAGCACCTTCTCGGCGACGGCTATCTGCTGGTCCTTGGTCGCCAGATCGGCCCGCTCGGCGTAGGCGGTGCCGCCGTACGCCGCCCAGGTCGACCGGGTGAACTGGAGGCCCCCGTAGTAGCCGTTACCCGTGTTGATGTGCCAGTTGCCCGTCGACTCGCAGGCGGCGACCTTCTCCCACACATCGGTCGAGGCAGCTCCGGCCGAGGCAGCCGTGAGGAGCGGGAGGGCGATTCCCGCGCCTCCCGCCGTCACCGTGAGCGAGGCACGGTTGATCCGGCTGGGCTGGTATCTGCGGTGCCGTCCGTTCGCGGCCATGATCAGGCTCCCCCACTACAGTAGGACACGTCGCAAGCGGCCAACTTATGGGCATACAAAGGGTGGTGACAAGTGAACAGTTTTCGTACGCCGCGCGTGCGCCCCGGCGTACCACCCCGGGGGCCGCGTTCGCGCCTGCCGTCCGACCTCTCCGGCCACCATGGGAGAGCGCTCTATCCCGCCCTCTTCTAATGCTATAAAGACCCTCATGACGGATGCTCTGCGACCGACCGGTGCGGCGCCCACCCTCGAGGACGTGGCGCGGGCGGCCGGCGTCTCGCGCGCGACGGTCTCGCGTGTCGTCAACGGGGTGCGCAACGTCGATCCGGCGATCCAGGAGGCCGTCCGGCGGGCGGTCTCGGTCACCGGCTACACACCCAACCGCGCGGCCCGCTCCCTGGTGACCCGGCGCACGGGGGCCGTCGCGCTGGTGGTGTCGGGCGCGGGGACCGAGCCGGAGGGTGAGGAACCCGCCGAGGAAGGGGCCTTCACCGCCCAGGTCTTCGCCGACCCGTTCTTCGGCCGGGTGGTGACGGGAATCGTCAACTACCTGCGGCCGCGCGGGATGCACCCGGTGCTGATGTTCGCCGAGACCTCGCGGGCCCGGGACGAGGTGGTGGCGTATCTGCGGCAGGGCAGCGCCGACGGTGCGCTGATCGTGTCGACCCACGCGCAGGACCCGCTGCCCGGTCTGATCACCGATGCGGGGCTGTCCGCCGTCCTGTTCGCGCGCCCTGCCCGGCCGGTACGGATCAGCTATGTCGACCTGGCCCACCGGGACGGCGCCCGACTGGCCGCCGAGCATCTGCTCGCCCGCGGCTGCCGACGGATCGCCACCATCAGCGGGCCGCTGAACGTCCCCGCGGGGCAGGAGAGACTCGCGGGTTTCCGGGACGCGATGGCGCGGCACGGGCATGTCGATGTCCCGGTGGCCGAGGGGCAGTTCACCCAGGAGAGCGGCGAGGCCGCGATGGAGCGGCTACTGTCCGAACACCCCGCCCTGGACGGGGTGTTCGCCGGAAACGACCTGATGGCGACGGGGGCGTGCCATGTGCTGCGGGAGCGCGGCAGGCGGGTGCCCGAGGACGTCGCCGTGATCGGCTTCGACGACAGCAGCGCCGCCTCGGCCTGCCGCCCGCCGCTCACGACGGTGCGGCAGCCCGTGGAGGACATGGCGGCGGAGATGGCCAGTCTGCTGCTGGACCGACTGGAGGCGCCGGACCGGCCGACGACGTCGGTCATCTTCGAACCGGTGCTGGTGCTGAGGGACTCCGCCTGAGGGGCCCCGCCTGCTGGCGGGGACGTGTCCTGAGCAGTCCCAACCGGTACGGGGGCGCGTCAGGCGCAGGTTGCACCCCAACGTCCAGGGACGGCGCCGCACCCCCTCTACCGGGGCGCCCGCACCGTCCGCGGCGGCACTCGGCCGCCGCCCGGCGGTCATGGCGGTGGAGTCCGCCCGTGCGTTGAACCTCCGGGCGGCGGCCGAGTGCCGCCGCGTGCCAGGAAGTCGGACAGGGGCAGGGTCGCCGCGCCCACCGTGACCGCGTCGGGGCCCAGGTGCCCCAGGTCGATCGTGGTGCGGGCGACAGCGTGTTCGAGGGCGTACTCCTGGGCGTACCGGCGGATCTCCGGGAGCAGGTGAGGGCCGATGAGCAGGCCTGCCCAGCCTCCGAGCAGGATGCGTTCGGGCAGGAAGAGGTTGACCAGGTCGGCCAGGGCCGCGCCGAGGCACTCGGCCGTCTCGTCCAGGATCGAGACCGCCACCGGATCCGGGGCAGCGCCGCCGCGTCCCGGGTAGGCGGCCGCGAGCAGTGCGGCGAGAGCGGTCTCGTCGTCGGCGTCCGCGGGCAGCGGGCCGCCCGCCTCCTGCCAGCGCTCCCGCATGGCCTCCGCACCTGCGTACGCCTCCAGGCAGCCCATGGAGCCGCAGCGGCAGCGGCGGCCCCGTAGCTGCACGGTGGTGTGGCCCCATTCCAGGGCCGCGTTCGAGAGGTCCTCGTCGAGGATGTCGCCCCGGTTGACGCTCGCTCCGACCCCGGAGCCGATCAGGGCGACGGCGGCCGCGCCGGCTCCCCTGCCGCCGCCGAACCACATCTCCGCCTGCCCCAGGGTCTTCGCGCCGTTGTCGATGAAGAACGGCACCTCGGGCGGCACGTCCACGGCTTCGCGGAGCAGTCGCTCGAAGGGGACGGCGCTCCAACCGATGGTCTGACCGTGCACGACCGCACCCGGGCCGCCCGCGGCCTCCGGGGCGTCGCGCTCGATGATCCCGGGCACCCCGATGCCGATGCCGAGCAGCATGCGGGGGTCGGCGCCCGCGTCGCGCAGGACGTCGGCCACGCCCGACCGGACGTGGCCGACGATGCGCTCGACGTCGTAACCGTGCTGCGCCAGCAGGCGGTCGGTGCGGGCGAGTTCCGTCAGCGCGAGGTCGAAGAGCTCGACGCGCACTCGGGTCTCCCCGATGTCGATGCCCACGAAGAGTCCCCCGCCCGGGGCGGTCCGCAGCAGGGTGCGGGGGCGGCCGCCGTCGGAGTCGACGACGCCCGCCTCCTCCAAGAGCCCCTCGGAGGCCAGCTCGGCGACCACGTTGCTGATGGATCCCGAACTGAGCCCGGTCGCGGGTCCCAGCTCCTGACGGCTCAGCGGGCCGTCGAAATACAACCGTTGCAATACCCGCGCCCGATTGCCCCTTCGCAGGTCACGCACGGTCCGTCTGCTGCGCTCAGCCATGTTGCTCCCTTCGCCCCGGCAACATACCCCGGCCCCGGCTCTTGACGCGCACTTTCTTCACTACTTAACGCATATCTTAAATTAAGAGCGGAAGGGTTGTTCGGATCCCGGACCGGACCCTCACCGGAAAGGGGCCACCCTTCATGCGTCACCTCAGAGCCGCAGCAGCCGCCACCCTCGCCGTATCCGTCGCAGTCGGAGGGCGATCGGAGGTGAGAGGTCAGGCGCATATGCTCACCGTATGGAGCAGAGTGAAGTTCTCAAGCGAGTGATCGGCATCCTCACGGAGGCGGGCGAGATGCAGCGCCACGCCGAGGAGGAGACGGGCGGCGGCGACCCGGCCGCCGGCGAGAACATGGTGACGACCCTTCTCAACGAGACGATGCCCCACATCGCCATCCCCTCCGACGCCACCGTCGAGGAGATGGCCGCCCTGGTGGGACGCGAAGTCGGCGGCGCCGTCGAACAGCTGGTCGGAGCCTTCACACTTGCCTTCATCGCGCTCGCCCAGATCCACGACTCCGGGCAGGAGGACGTGACCTCCGCCGACGTGCTGCAGGATCTGGCCCTGCGTGCCGAGGAACTGAGCTCGGGCGACGAGGGCCCCGAGGGGTCTCCCTGAGGCGAGGGTGCGCGACGGGCCGATGTGACCGTCACACGATCGGCTCGTTTTCCGGGGTGACGGTTCTCTGCCCACGGCTCGGAAGGCCCCCACCCCATGCCGCTTCATCCCCCGCCTCCTCGCATCCCCGGTACCGGCGCGCGCCTCGGTGTGAAGGAGGCCGAGGCGGCGCTCGTCGAGCACTACCCGCGCCTCGTGCGTCTGGCCTACCTCACGCTGCCGCCGGGCCTCGGCCGCCACCGCAGGGTGCTCGCGGCGCACGCCGCGGTGCAACGCGCCCTGCACGGCAAGGCGTTGCCCGCCCCGGATCCGGGCACGGCAGGGGTCCCCGCCCCGCGCTCGGCCGGCCGCACGGGCGACGGCCCGCACACGCCCGCCTACGCGGGAGTCCGCCTCCGGGTGGTGCGTTCCGCGCTCGCGTACGGGCGAAGGCCCCGCTGGTGGCCGGACCGGGTGCCCGCACCGGCGGCACTCCGGCCCTCGGCGCCGGTCGTACGGGGACTCCGGCTCTTCCCGCGCGCCGGCGGGACGGACGAATTCGCCCTGGACCGCGCGCTGGCGGATGTTCCGGCGCCGGTCCGGGCCGCATTGGGCCTGCGCCTGCTGGAGTCGGTGTCCGGAGAAGGCACCGAGGCACTGCTCGCCGAGGCGGGCGTGACCGATCCGGCCGGCTCCGTGCGCGCCGCCGCAAACCTCGCCGGGAGCGACCACGAGCGGGTCCGGCGCATGCTGCTCTCGGACGAGTTCGATCCGTGCACGGTGCAGACGCGCCCCGGCGACCTGCTGCGGCGCCGGCACCGGGTGCGCGCGGGGGCAGCGGCTCTGGCGCTCGTCGCGGTGGCGGGGGGCCTGGCGCTCGAGGCCGGGTCCGAAGGGGATGATGCCCGGTCCCGGGCCTCCGCCCTGCGGGGGACGGTTTCGGGTGGGGCGCTCGATCCCGCCGGTCTGGTGCGGACACCGCCGGGGCAGTGGGCGGACACCTCACGCGTGGACTTCAGCGCCTGGCCGCCCCGGGGCAGCCGCGTCCGGGACCGTGAGCTCCTGGAACGGGCCCTGGGCAGCTGGGCCGGTCCCCCGGCCGGTGTCACTGTCACCGCCGCTCCCGGCACCGCTGTCGTGCCTCCGGTCCAGCCACCTCAACTGCTCTTCGCGGGCGATCTGGGCGGCGAGGCCGTGGTGCTGTTCCACGACGGCGGCGTGCGTGCCGTCCGGTACGCCGAACCGCTCTCCGGTGCGGGGGCCGCCGCCCTGGACTTCGCCCGGGTCGACGATGCGGATGTCACCACTGCCGCGGCCGTCGCCGTCAGCCGCAGCGGCACATCGGCGAGGTATCTGCTGGCACCGTGGGTGGCGGAGTCGGCGACGCGGGACCTCCTCGCGCCCGGCACACCGGCACGGACGCTGGACGTGAACGGGGACGGAGTGACGGCGGCGGTGTCACGCCCGGCGGAGGGTGGCCCATGCCTCTCCTGGCCCGTGATGCAGCTGCGGTCGTCGGAGAAGATCGTGGAGAAGCACGCGTTCCTCGTCACGGATCTCGGAGACCTCGCTCCGGTGCACCTCACCCACACCCCCGGCCCCGGATCCGGCGCTGCGGCAAGGCAGCCGCGTGAGGCGACGGGTGCCGAGGCGCTGGCCGGCTGGGCCCGTACGGCGTGCTCACTGCGGGACCTGCGTGGTTCCGGGGTGCGGGCGGTCAACAACTGGGAGTTCGCGCGGCAGAGGCTGCCCGGCACCTCTTCCACCGCCGACTGGATGTGCACCCGGGCTGACACCTGGCGCGGTCCCGGCCGGGTCCTGGTGCAGTTCGCCCCGGCCGCCGGCTCCGCCTCCGCGCCGGCCGAGGTGGTGTCCGACCACAGGAACACGGCCCTGTGCAGCCGGTTCGGCCAGCACGTCGTCGCCGGCACCCACTGGAGGTCGCCGTCGGGGGTCCGGTACGTGCTCGCCGCCGGGAGCCGCGCCGTGGAGCGGATCGAGGTGGCGGGATCCGTACGCGGGGCTTCCGACGGCCCGACGCTGGCGGTCCGCGCACCGCGGAACGCCACGTTCCGGGTGGACGCGGAGCTACGCGACGGCGGGACGGTGTCCTCGGTCCGGTGACGGGCCGCCGGACAGGGCGGCCGCGTCCCCGCCGCGCACCCGCGCGAGTCCGCGGCGGACCACGGTGTCCCGTGGCCCGCCGCGGACTTCCCGGCCGCACCGACGGCGGGGAGTGGGACGGTGCGGTGGATCGTGCGGGCGGTCAGCTCCGGTAGACGCCGAACTCGTAGAGCGAGTAGCCCCAAGGGGTGCCGCGCACGGTGGTGTTCACCCGTACGTAGCGCGCTTCGCCCGTGACGTCGATGTCGTCGATGCCGCCGTTGCCCTCGGTGACGGTGTGGACGGTGGTCCAGTTCTGGCCGTCGTCCGAGGTCTGGAGGGTGTATCCCTTGGCGTACGCGGCCTCCCAGGCGAGCTGCACATGGTCGAACGCGGTCTTCGCCCCGAGGTCCACCTGGATCCACTGCTGGTCGGCCCAGTCGCTGGCCCAGCGGGTGTCGAAGGACCCGTCGACGGCGTTACCCGCGGGGCAGGGGCAGCCGGTGCTGCCCGGCTGGAAGGTGGACGCGGTGGCCGGCTTGCCGGCCGCCACGTTCGTACCTCCGACCTGGGGAGGAACGACCTGGAAGGACTTCGTCTCGATTCCGACGTTGCCCTTGCCGTCCGAGCTCTTGATGTAGACCTTCCACACGCCGAGGCGGTCGGGAGCGGTGACCTCGAAGGTGCCGTCGCCCTTGTCGGTGAACCGCGCGTCGTTGAGCTGCCCGCTGTCGTCCACGTACTTGCTGCCCAGCAACACCTGGTGGGTGAGCGGGTCACCGTCGGGGTCGGAGACCGACGCCTTCACGGTGAAGGGCTTGCCGGCCTGGACGGCCGAGGCGTTGTCCACGGTCATGCCGGTGATCACGGGCGGCGTGTTGTCGCCCGAGGTGTCGGCCCCGTACGCCTTCTTCACCGCGTAGTACGAGAGCCTCTTCTGGCCCGCCGGAAGCAGGTTGAACCAGACCCCGCCGAAGTCGTACTCGGTGCCGTAGTGGAACAGTGTCGCGCCGAGCGCCACTCCCGCGTGGTCCGTGACGCACTTCCACGCCTTGCCGTACCCCTCCGCCTTCGCGACATCGGTCGGCTCGTCCGGTACGCCGTTGGCGTCGTCGGGCACCTCCCACTCGCCCGCCGGGCCGCCCTCCGTCACGATGTAGGGCTTGTCGAAGCCTCCCTCCTCCCAGGTCCTCCGTATGTCGCAGACGGCGCCGTAGGAGTTCACCGCGTAGAGGTCGAGATCGGGGGCGTTCTTCTTGTAGTACGGCCATGCCCCCGTCCACGCGTCGGTCGAGGTGACGGGGTGGTTGGCGTCGACCGCGTGGATCTTCTTGGTGATGTCGTTGACGAACGTCGTGTACGCGTCGCGCTGCTGTTCGAGGGCGTCACCGCTGTAGCAGTTCTGCAGGCCGAGCACCGACTCGTTGCCCACGTTCCACATGAGGACCCCGGGGTGGTCCTTGTAGGTCTCCACCCATTTGGGGAACTCGGCGAGCATGTTGTTCTTGTAGTCGGTGTCCGTCAGGTAGTTGACGCACCCGCCGCTGCCGGGACCGCCGCCGGGCTGCAGCCAGAAGCCGGCGACGACCTTGATGCCGTTGTCGGCCGCACTGTCCAGCAGGGGTTTCGTCGTGGCGTCGGTGCCCCAGGTCCGGATGGTGTTGACGCCCATCGACTTGACGTCCGGCATGTGTTTCCCGGCGTCTGCGACGGCCGGGCCCCAGGTCAGGCCCTTCACGGTGTACGGCGAACCGTCGACGGTCAGCTTCCAGGCGCCCTGCGATCCCTCGACCTTCACCACGCTGCCGGCAGCCTGCGCGGCGGGCACGGGGAGTGCGGCCGCTCCTGCGGCGACCAGGGCGGCCACGGCGAGACGTGCCGTCGTACGTCTGCGGCCGCGGGCCTGGAGGGTGGGACGTGACAGTTTCATGGGGGTGACAGCTCCTTGTGGGGGGATAGGCGGGAGAGCGCTCTCCCTCGTGGGTGCGGTACACCCACGAGGGAGAGACGGGGCGGTCAGGGCAGTTCGTAGTTCTCGTCCAGAGCGGCCCCCTGGCCGGGGTTGTTCTGGTCGTAGCCCCGGGCGTCGCACTGCAGGCCGCCGACGATGCAGTGGCCGACCATGGCGTCCAGGGTCGCGTCGTCCCAGGCGTTGAAGAAGTCGTAGTGGAAGGAGTGGCCCGTCCCGCTGGCCAGCCTCACCTTCGACATGTCGCCGTTCACCGGCCAGGCCATCTTGAACTCGATCATCGGCAGTGCGACGGGGTGGCTGGACGGGCAGACGTCCTGGTTGGCGCCCATCACGACCGGATAGGTCATGTGGGCCTGGTGGTCCGGGGTGTCCAGATGCTTTCCGTCCCAGCAACTGGGCGCCTGCATGCGGAGGTTGAGCTGCGTGTCCTGGCTGGTCGGGCACGTGGCCGGGAACTCGTAGTTGTGGTAGCTCTCACCGCACTCGTACCCCTCGACCATCCCCGGGTGGTCACGGAACTGCTCGGCGGTCTGCATCGGGCTGCCGACGACGAAACGCAGGCCCTCGGGGAAGGGCCGCACGGTCCGGTAGTCGGTGACACCCGCCTTGTAGTAGATGGTCTGCGGACCGACCGGGCGCACCTCCTGGTCCCCGTTGTAGAGGGTCGGCATCCAGTACGCGGACAGGTCACCGGGAGCCTTGCAGGCCGTACCGCCCGCACCGAGCGAGGCGGTGGTGCTGTTCTCGTCCGTGGTGTCGTTCCCCATGAACGTGTGGTTGTGGGACTTGCCGGTCTGACCCGGGTAGACGATGGGGTCGACGGACCCGGTGTGGTTGACCGAGCAGTTCGCCTGGAACTCGTGAAAGTACCGGTGGGGCGGAATCTCGGTGGACGGCTCCACGCCGGTGACCGGCGGGTTCGCCGGAATGTACCCGTCGCCGTCGGGGTCGTCCCCCGACGGGACGGGGTCGGCGGCCGCCATGACATGACTCTGCGTGTGCCGTGTCCCCTGCATGACGTGTGCCGCCGCGGCCGGCTCGCCGGCGGCCCTGGGGGCGGGCCCGGCCGCCGGAGCACCGGCGTGGGTGATCGCCGTGAACCCCATGACGACCAGGGCCAGTGCGGTGGCGACGACGAGCGCGGACACCAGGGTGGTTCTGCTGATTCTTTCGGCCATGCGGACCTCCAAGCCGCTCTGCGTCCGCGTACATCGGGTGCGCGGTGGGGGGAGTGGAGCTGGATGGTGCGTCGTACGGAACCTCGTACGGAACCTTCGGGAGAGCGCTCTCCCAGGGCGGTGCCAGTGTTACGCCGCGGCTGAGAACATGTCAAGAGTTCGTGAACGGAACGCACTGCTAGGGGAGTTGGCCGGACGGCCTACGGGAGAGCGGCCAGCGCCTCACTCAGATTGTGTTCGGCGATTCCCCGCATGAACTCCCGGTCGGGGAAGTCACCGTCGAGCAGCCTGAGAGGGCCGGCGACCAGGGAGAGGCGCATGGCCTGCGCGTAGAGGGCGATGCGCCGGGGGTCGAGGCCGGGGCGGGACAGCGCGGCGTAGCGCCGGCCGAAGCGGATGCGGAGGAAGACGTGCTCCCATTCGACGTCGAAGTACATCAGGCCCTCGATGTCGATGAGGACGGCGCACCCCTCAGGGCTCACCAGGACGTGGTCGGGGCCGAGTTCGCCATGGATGAGGCCGTACGAGGTCCGTGGGCGCACCATGTCCCGCAGATCGTGCAGCTGCCCTGCGAGCCGGCCGCGGGCCGCCTCGACCCGTACGTCACGGTCCGCCGCTTCCGCGAGATCCCGCAGGGCACGGTCCAGCACCACCTGTTCGCAGGAGCTCCCGAGGGCCGCACCACCACGCTCCAGCAGGTCCACCCGGCCGTATCGCGGCGCCTTCCGACACTGCATCAGCTCAAGCGTGCCGGCCAGGTCGGCCAGGGCGGAGGCGGCGCGCCCCGGGTCGGTCTCGAAGAGCTGCTCCAGCGTGCCACCCGTTATGTCCTCGACCACCGCGAAGTCCGCCGCGTCCGCCGTGCTGCCCGAGGAGAGCACGCGGGGTGCGCGTACGCCGACCCTGGCCAGCTCTCGCTGTGCGGCCAGGAAGGGCGCCAGGCCGGAGGCGGGGGCGAACGGGTCCGCCGACGCCTGCCCGGGGCCGGTGGCCGGCCAGAAGTTCTCCCCCTCGGCCCAGCTGTAGACGATCACGCTCGGGGCCGGGGACCCGTCGACCCGGACCCGGTACACGCCCTTCTTGCTCCCTCCGCGCAGGCGCTCCACCCCGAGGACGCGGCACCCCGCCCCCAGTGCCTCGCGCACCACGCCGGACATGCCCTGGGCCGCCGGGAGATCACGCATCCTCGGGTACACCGTCCTCGGGGCCCCGCCGGGGGCCGGGTCAGGCATCCCTTCGCCGCCCTGCGGGAACCACGGCAGCGGGTCCGCCAGGGAGCGTACGAGCGATCCGGGACGCGGTGGTCGACCCCACGATCGTACGCGGGCGGGGCATGGCACGAGGCCCCCTTACGGCAGGGTCTCACCCCGGATGGCGCGGCGCGGGCGCCTCGGGGATCAGGCCGGCGGGTCCTTGAGGTCGCCGATGACGAGATCGGCCGACCGGACCGCGAACCAGACGTCGTGGGTCGCGCCGCTCCCCCACTTCTCGGTCACGACCACGGTGGTGTGGCCCGCGCCGCTGCCCTCGTAGCGCGACGACCAGCCGGA
The DNA here is from genome assembly GCF_002941025.1 of Streptomyces sp. QL37. Classification (NCBI taxonomy): domain Bacteria; kingdom Bacillati; phylum Actinomycetota; class Actinomycetes; order Kitasatosporales; family Streptomycetaceae; genus Streptomyces; species Streptomyces sp. QL37. The sequence continues at coordinate 565,208 of NZ_PTJS01000001.1, forward strand.
CGGGACGTTCTGCGCGCGGAAGACAGGGTCCGCGCCGTTCCGGGCCGCCCACGCGTCGAGCCGGGTGTCCAGCTCGGGGGTGAGGTAGCGGGCGCGCACCTGCTCCGGGGATTGCTCGCCCCGGCCGAGGACGGCCTGGCGGTAGGCCCGGAAGAAGGCATCGACCCGAACCTCCGCCCGGGTCTGCCGGAGGAACGTGCCGGCCTCCGGTGACGAGGCGGCTTCGCGGGCGGCCACCTGCCCCGCCGGAGCGATGACCAGGACGACGGCTGCGGCCGCGAGGGCGGCGAGGGCGGGGCGCAGCTGCACGTGACTCTCCAGGCTCGGGGAACGCTTCCGCAGCCAGGCAACACCACGGGGCCGGAGCGGGGGCGCTCCGACGCCCCCGCTTCACCCGCACGGGGAGGGAGGCACGGCGCGTGACGACGACGGCCGAGGCGCCCGCGAGCGACGGCGAGGATCGACGACGGCGCCCGCGAGCCCGGCACGATCCGACGAGACCCTGGGTCTGCTGCGGCAGGGGGCCACCCTGCTGCCGCAGCAGACCGGTCGCGTTCCGCCGGGCCGGGGCCCGGAGGGGTCGCCGTCAGGCCGTGTGGAGGGTCAGCCCGTAGCGGTTGAGGATCTCGTTGATGGGCTGGTGCCAGGTCTCGCCACCGCCGCTGCAGTTGCCCCAGCCGCCCGATGTGACACCTTGCGCCTGGTCGCCGCTGATGAACGAGCCACCGGAGTCGCCCGGTTCGGCGCAGACGCTGGTCTTGGTCATCTGGTGCACGGCGCCCTGGCTGTAGTTCACGGTCTCGTTCTTGGCGAGGACATTGCCGCAGTGCCAGTGGGTGGTGGAACCCGAGCGGCAGATGGACGCGCCGATCGGGGCCTCGTTGGAGCCGCGGACCAGCTGGTCGGACACGGTGCCCCAGCCCAGCACCACGGGCACGGTCCACCAGCCGCTGCCCACGTTCACCCAGGCGTAGTCGTTGTCGGGGAAGGACGAACCCTGGAACGAGCCGATGGCGGAGTTGTCCCAGCCCCGGACCGCTGCGCCCGCCTGGCCGCAGTGGCCCGCCGTGACGAAGCCGCCGTGCACCGAGAAGCCTATGGAGCAGCGGACGTTGCCGGTGTAGTACGGGTCGCCGCCGACCGTGCCCGCGGCGAAGGTCTGCGGGGCCTCGGCGGTCTGCTTCACCGTGACGGGGCCCGCCTTGCGCGCCTTCGCGACGAACGCCCGGACATCGTTGTCACCCTGCTCGGAGGCGACGACGTTCACCACGACGCTGTTGGACCGGGGATCGACGTGCCAGCTGCCGACGCCGCTGGGCGCGGACAGCGCGTCCAGCTTGTTCTTGACCGCGTCGAGCTCGCGCTCCGTGTGGCCGACCACCCGGACCTCGGCGCCGGCCGCCCGGACGGCACCGGCCTTGTCGCTGTCCGTGACGGCGACCGTCAGCCGGCCGCTGCCCGCGTCGTACCAGGAGCCGCCGAAAGACGTCCCGGCCGCGCTCCGCGCCGTTCCCTGCAGGGCCGTGGCCGCCTTCTCCGCGGTGAGCCGCGCCTCCGCCTGGCTCTTCGTCAGCCCGAGGTCGCGCTGCATGGCCGTGATGATTCCGGCCGACGCCTGAGGTTCGGCGGAGGAACCGGAGTCCGCCGCGGAGGCCTGGGTCAGGCCTGCGGTCGCCCATGTACCGATGATGAGCAGTGCGGAGAGACCGGTCCGCACCATCGTCGTGTGTCTCAAGGGAGTGCCCCTTCTGTTGTTCCAGCATCGTGGGGGTGGAACAGGAAGCATCCGAGAGCCGTCTGAGAGCGCTCTCAGAGGTATCGCCACGGACTGTAGTCCAGTTCGGCAGGCAGGTCCATGCCAATGACGTCGTCCGAATTCACCGCCCGTTCCGAAGCCGCCGCCCGCCCCGAAGGTCAGGGCGTCAGCAGCGGCAGTCCGGCAGCGCGCCAAGGCGCACGGAACGAATCCCACCGGTCCTCGGGAGCGGCCTCCGGCGAGGTGTCCCAGATCCGTACGGGGCCACCCCCTGCGGTCAGCGGTGGCCAGCCGGGGTCGCCGGTGGCCGCGAACTCCGCCCAGGCACGCGTCATGCGTGAGGCGAGTTCGCGGTCGGCTGCGCCCGGAGGCCCTCCGATGAGGAAGTGGACGTCCTCGTCGTCCACGGTGCCGAAGGCGAACGGGATGTCCGCGCAGTGCCAGGCTCTGACCGGCTGTCCCCGGCCGTCGCTCCGTCGGACGAAGCGCGAGAGCCGGCTCCGCCCGCCTCCCCGTGTGTGCGCCTCGGCCAGTCTGGAGCTGTACTCGCCGAACAGCAGATCCCCGTACACCGCCAGATAGGTGTCGTGCACCGAGGCCTCCGGTGCGAGCCCGCGATAGCCGTCCACCACGGCTTCCGGGATCTGGAAGTCCGTCGCGAAAGCTTCGAGTTGTTCCTTCTCGGTGACCTTCGCGCAGCTGCCCACCGCGTCCAGCAGCCAGTACTCCTCCACGGTGTGGCAGACGAGCAGTTCGATCTCGCGGCCGGCGCCACGGGCGAAGGCGGTGAGCGGGTCGAGCGCCAGGGTGGAGCCCCCTGCCACGGGGCCGTAGATCGCAGGGTCGTAGTGCCGCGCCCCGGATCCGGGGTCGCGCCGGTATCCGTCGGTCACCCGGTCGGAGGCATCGACCAGCGCCTCGGGGGAGACGGACACCAGCTCTCCGTACGTGGCGGCGACACCGGCGGCGGCGGCGACCTCCGCCGTGGTGCGGGCCGCGGATTCCGGGGAGGCGCACGCGTTCACGGCGCTGTGCGCGATGGCGCGGCCGAACAGGCCGCGCGCCCCGTCCATCACCATCAGGCAGGCGACCGAGGTCGCTCCGGAGGACTGTCCGGCCACGGTGACACGGCCGGGGTCACCGCCGAACGCGGCGATGTTGTCCCGTACCCATCGCAGAGCGGCGATCTGGTCGAGCAGCCCCCGGTTGTCAGGACAGGGTTCCTCGCCGTCGGCGGACGGGACGTGGCCGAACCCCTCGAATCCGAGACGGTAGTTGAGGGTGACGACCACGAGTCCTCGGCCCGCCAGGGCCGTTCCGTCGAAGTCCGGCTGGGCGGAGGAGCCGAAGGCGTAGGCGCCGCCGTGGATCCACACGAGGACGGGGAGCGTGTCGCCGCCGCCACCGGAGGTCCAGATGTTGAGGCTGAGGATGTCCTCGTCCCCCGGCGACCAGACCGGCGAGCCCGGCAGCTCGGCGGACTGCGGGGCGACGGGCCCGAATCCGGCGCAGTCCCGGACTCCGTCCCAGGGGGCGGCGGGGCGGGGCGCGCGGAACCTTCCGGCACCGAACGGGGGTGCGGCGTAGGGGATTCCGCGCAGTACGACCACTCCCGGATCACGGGCGGCCCGCCGTCCGGCGACCACTCCGGCCTTCGTCGTGAACTCTTCCATCGGTACTCCCCCGCTCCGCCCCCGGTAGGGGCCCGTGGTCAGCCTCGCACCGGACAGGCGGTCCGGGCCAACACCTGAACGGCGGGGATCCACACGTCCGCGATGTGAATCAGTCGGGCGATCCACGGCCTGTCGGTACGGGCGCCGCCTCCCGGAGCGCCGATCCTGGAGGCGCCCTGCCCGACCCGTCGCACAGAAAGCCCGGTGACACCCATGACCACAGGCCCGTCCCCGGCAGCCGGCGTACACGTGCCGGACACGAAGCTCGCGGCCGAGGCGACCGAGCTCGTACGCGACACCACCGGCGAGCTCGTCTACCACCACTCGCACCGGGTCTTCCTCTTCGGTGCGCTGCGGGGACGCCGCCGCGATCTCTCCTTCGATCCGGAACTGCTCTACATCGGCGCCATGTTCCACGACCTGGGGCTCGGTGAGCGCTTCCGTTCCAGCGGCCGGCGCTTCGAGGTGGACAGCGCCGACGAGGCGCGCCGTTTCCTGCAGTCCCACGGGGTCCCCGAGGACAGTGTGCGGCGGGTGTGGACGGCCATCGCCCTGCACACGACTCCCGGCATCCCGGCCTTCATGGAGCCCGAGGTGGCGCTGGTGACCGCGGGTGTGGAGTACGACGTCCTCGGCATCGGTTACGAGGACGTCTCCGACGCCGACCGCGCCGCGATCGTCGCGCTCCACCCACGGCCGGACTTCAAGCGGCGGATTCTCGCCGCGTTCACCGAAGGGGTCGGGCCGAAGCCGGAGACGACGTTCGGCAACGTCAAGGCCGACGTTCTCCAGCACTACCTTCCCGGCTTCGAGCGCGGAGACTTCGTGCGCACCGTTCTCGAATCGCCGTGGCCGGAGTGAGGGGCGTCGTGGCAGGCAGGGCATCGGACGTTCTCGTGAGAGGTACCAGGACGCGCGGCGTCGGAGCGAAGGGATCGTCATGACCGGGAGCAGGCCGGAAGTACTGGCACGCCTGGACGTCTTCGTCGGTGAATGGCATCTGGAGCCGCGCTTTCCCGAGGGCCGGCCGTCACCGCCCGGGCCGGCGGGGAACGGCCCGGGCAGCGACGCCCTGGTGGCACGCACCTGGTTCGAGTGGGCCCTCGACGGGCACTTCCTGGTGCAGCGGACGGAGATTCCGGTGCCCGAGGCGCCGGACGGCCTCATGGTCGTACGCGCCGACCCCGGGACCGGCGCGTACACGCAGCACTACTTCGACTCACGCGGCGTGGCCCGCCTCTACGCGATGAGCTTCGACGGCGGGGTGTGGACGCTCACGCGCGAGTCGCCCGATTTCACTCCGCTGGAGTTCCGCCAGCGTTTCACCGGCACGTTCAGCGAGGACGGCGACACCATCACCGGTGCCTGGGAGGTCCGCTTCGACGGCGGTGAGTGGGAGCACGACTTCGCGCTGACCTACCGAAGGGCGGGCTGAGTCCGTACGGCCGGGATGTCGGCGAGTTCCCGCACGGTGGCCATGTCGCTGAAGGGCAGCAGCCGGTCACCGACGATCTGGTGGGGCTCGCTGCCCTTGCCCGCGATCAGGACGATGTCACCGGGTCCGGCTTCCGCGAGCGCGAAGCCGATGGCCCGGCGGCGGTCGGCGAGGCGTTCGTACGGGGTGCCGGTGGACTCGATGCCGGGGGCGACCTGGTCCAGGATGGCCTCGGGGTCCTCGTCGCGCGGGTTGTCCGAGGTGAGGACACACAGGTCCGAGTAGGTCCCGGCGATCGCGCCCATCTCGGCACGCTTGGTGGTGTCCCTGTCCCCACCGCAGCCGAAAACGGTGATGACCTTGGACCTGGCGAAGCCGCGGATGGTGCCGAGCACCTTGTTCAGCGAGTCCGGGGAGTGCGCGTAGTCCACGATCACCGAGGTGCCGTCGGCGGTCGTGACACGTTCGAACCGGCCCGGGATCTGCGGCATCCGTTCGAGTGCGGAGACGAGCCCGGCGAGGTCGTGCCCCAGGGTGTGGCACGCCGCCACCGTGGCCAGCGCGTTGGAGACGGAGAACCTGCCCGGTGCGGGGATCGCGGCCGGGTACTTGCGCCCGTCGTGATGCAGCGTGAAGCGGGTGCCCGAGGCGTCGACGACCAGGTCGGTGGCCCGGTAGTCGGCCTCGGTGTCGAGGGCGTACGTGGTCACCGCGCCCGGCATCATCGCCACGATCCGGGCCCCCACGGGGTCGTCCGCGTTGACCACGGCGTGCTCGCAGAGTCCCTGGAAGAGCCGGAGCTTGGCGTCCCGGTAGCTGTCCATCGTGCCGTGGTCGTCCAGGTGATCCTGGCTCAGATTGGTGAAGACGCCCACGTCGACGAACGTGCGGTCGACCCGGTGCGTCAGCAGGCCCATGGACGTGGCCTCCAGCACGACGGTACCGGCACCGCGGTCACGCATGCACCCCAGCAGATACTGCAGATCGGGAGACTCCGGGGTGGACAGCACCGACCGGGGCATCGGGATCACCTCGTCACCGATGCGGCTGCCGGCCGTGCCGATGACCCCGGCACTCGCCCCCTCGGAGATCCGGAGCACGGACTCGACCATGTACGAGACGGAGGTCTTGCCGTTGGTGCCGGTGATCGCCACCATGTCCATCCGGCGCCCCGGCTCTCCGTGGTAGCGGGAGGCGGCGACGGCGGCGGCGGCCCGGGTGTCCGGCACCCGCACGACACAGGCGTCCTCCGCTGCCGCCGGGAGTGCGCAGCCGTCCTCCACGAGGACCGCCACCGCGCCCCGGGCGAGGGCGGGGGCCACCGCTCCGGGGCCGCCCTCCAGGTGCCCCGGCACCGCGATGAAGAGCGATCCCGGTGCCACCCGGTCCACGTCGAAGGCCGTTCCGGCGGTGATGCGCGTCCGCTCCGGGTCGCCATGGAGGATGTGGTGGGTCTGTCCGGCCAGCAGCTCGCTCAGCTTCAAGGTGGTCCCTTCGAGGGGTGGCTCGAGCCGTGGTGCGGCCGTCGCCGGAACGCCGCGACGGCGGTGCGCCGAAGCTGCGGTGGTGAAGTGGAGCGCGTACGAGGTGGAGACGTGGCGCGTGAGGCGCGCGGGCACGGTGGGAAGGCGGGACGGGCGCGGTGACAGCCGCTGAAGGTCGCTAGCCGTGTCCGTGCAGGGCGAGCCGACAGCTCGCGGGCACACCGGGGGCGGCCTTGTGCAGGCACTTCCCTGTGACGCCGGTGCAACCCATGGGGCGAGTGTACGTCCGCAGGGGTGGGCCCGATTCCGCTTCAGGGGCGCAGCGCGGTCCCCCGCCTCCGCGAAGCACCGATCAGCGAGACCGTGAACGGGTGCCGGGGAGCGGTCAGCACCTGTTCCCGGGGGCCCTCCTCGACCACTTCTCCGCCGTCCAGCACCGCCACCCGGTCGGCCGGGGCCGCGGTGTCGAGGTCGTGCGTGATCAGCACGACGCTCGGACCGCCCGGGCGGCGGACCGACGTGGCGAGCAGATCCAGCAGGGAGCGCCGCGCCACCGGGTCCAGTCCCGAGGTGATCTCGTCGCAGACCAGCACCCTGGGCCGCGCGAGGAGGGCTCTGGCGAGGGCCGCTCGCTGGAGTTCGCCGCCGGAGAGCCGGCCGGGCAGCCTGCCGACGAGGCCCTGGTCCAGTCCGAGCTCCGTCAGCAGGCCCCGGGCCTCCGCCGTCGCCGCCCGGTGTCCTGTGCCGTGCAGACGTACCGCCGTGCGGGCCACCTGGTCCAGGACAGGCCGGTGTTCGTCGAAGGCGGCCCGGGCGTCCTGGAAGACGTACTGCACGGCGGCGAGCTGCTCGCGGCTGCGGTCCCGCAGGCTGCGCGGCAGCGCGGTGCCGTCGAGCAGGATCTGCCCGGTGTGGTCGCGGTGGAGCCCTGCGAGACAGCGGGCGAGGGTGGTCTTTCCGCTGCCCGAACGTCCGACGACGGCGAGGCATTCACCGCTGCGGAGGGTGAGCCGGTCCACGCTCAGCACGGGGACGCGGGCGCCGCCGGTGCGGTGGCGGGCCGTGAGTCCGCTGACGCTCAGCAGCTCCGCGCCGGTGCGCTCGGGGTCCGCGTACGGCAGGGTCCTCGGTTCGGCGAGGAGCTCCTTGGTCCACGGGTGCGTGGGGGCGTCCAGGATCCGGTGGGCCGTCCCCCGCTCCACCACGCGTCCCGCGCGCATCACCAGTACCTCGTCGGCGAGTTCGCGTACGACGTCGAGGTCGTGGCTGAGCAGCAGTACGGCGATGCCCCTGGCCGTCACCGCCGCGAGCTGGTCGACGATGCGGCGCTTGGTCAGGGCGTCCTGCCCGGTGGTGGGCTCGTCCGCGACGATGACGCGGGCACCGAGGAGCAGCGCCTGCGCCAGGACGACGCGCTGCTGCTGGCCGCCGGACAGCTGATGCGGATAGCGGCCCAGCACCTCGTCGCAGCCGTCGAGCTGGGCGTCCGCGAGGGCTCGGGCGACGCGCTGCCGCGCCTCGGCACGGCGCTGCGGCCGGGGCAGGTCCCGCACCTGCTGACGCGCCATGTCGTGCAGGAGTGCGCCGGTGCGGCGGGCCGGGTTGAGGACCGCCGCTGGGTGCTGGGGGACGTAGCCGATCCGGGCGCCGTGCACGGCCACCTCGCCCGTCACCCGCGCGCCCGCGGGGTATTCACCGAGCAGGGCGAGACCTGTCGTGGTCTTGCCGCTGCCGGACGCGCCGACGAGGGCGGTGACGGTGCCGGGCCTGATCCGGAGCGAGATCCGGTCGACGAGCGCCCGCCCGTCGACCTCGACGGTCAGCCCGGTGACGGAGGCGATCACGGGGTTCTCGTTCATGGGCGACGGCCCTTCCGGGGCGGGGTGCGGTTCTCCATGGCGGCGTCGACGAGCAGGTTGCCGCCCATGGTGAGTGCGACGATGAGCAGGGCGGGCACGACCACCGCCCAGGGCTGGATGAGCAGTCCTGCGCGGTTGCGGTCCACCATCACGGCCCAGTCGGCGGCGTCCGGGGCCACCCCGATGCCGAGGAAGGCGGCGGTGGCGACCAGGTAGAGCACGCCCGTCAGGCGGATTCCGGCGTCGGTGGCCAGGGTGCGCAGGATGGACCGCCCGACATAGCCGACGGCGAGGCGCCACCAGCTCTCCCCCTGCATGCGCAGCGCCTCGACGGCGGGCCGGGACGCCGCCTCGGCGGCGGCGGCCCGGACGATCCGGGTGGTGTCCGGGACGGAGACGAAGGCGACCAGCAGCGCGAGCCCCGCCGCTCCGGGCGGGAAGACGGCCGCGACCAGCAGGATCATGAGGAGCGAGGGCACGGCGAGCAGCACGTCCAGCGGACGCATCAGCACTTCCTCCAGCCACCTCCGGTGGGTCAGCGCGCTGGTCAGTCCGAGCGGCAGGGCGACGAGGTACGCGAGGACAGTGGCCGCCAGCGCGACGAGGACCACGGGCCGTCCGCCGAGCAGCACCTGGTGCACGACGTCCCGGCCGACGAAGTCCGTGCCGAGCAGGTGGCCGCCCCCGAGGGTGAAGGAGGCGGCGCGGGCCGAGGGCTCTCCCACGAGGAACGGGCCTGCCAGGGCGAGGCCGAGCGGGACCGCGGCGACGGCGGCCCCGGGTCCGTATCTGCGGAGCCGCTTCACGCCGCCACCCCCGAGCGTGGTGCGAGCCGGTGGGTGACGAGGTCGGCGCCGAGGTTGAGCGCGACGGTGGCGAGGCCGAAGACCACCGCGAGTCCCTGCACGACGGGGATGTCGCGGTCGGCCACGGCGTTCATGAGGACGGTGCCGAGTCCGGGGATCACGTAGAGGGCCTCCACGACGATGACGCCGCACAGCAGCCAGTCGATGGTGCGGGCGAGCTGCTGCGTGGCGGGGGCCAGGGCGTTGGGCAGGGCGTGCGCGTAGCGGATGCGGCCCCCGGAGATCCCGTACCGCTCGGCATGGGCGGTGTACGGGGCGGCGAGCGCCTCGATCATTCCGGCCCGGACCAGGCGGGCCAGCGAGCAGACGGGCCGGGCGAGCAGGACCAGGACGGGCAGGACGAGTACGGCGGGGTGCGCGAGCAGCCCTGTGCCGTAACCGACGGCGGTCGGCGGGAGCCAGCCGAGCCGCAGGGCGAAGACGCTCACCAGCAGTACTCCCAGGGCGAATTCGGGCACCGCGTAGACCCCGAGGGTCGCGGAGCTGATCAGCCGGTCGGTGAACCGGCCTTCGTGGCGGGCGGCGAGGACTCCGAGCCCCACCCCCACCGGGACCAGGAGCAGGACCGTGACCGCGGCGAGGAGCAGGGTGGGGCCGAAGCCGTCCGCGAGGAATCCGGCGACGGGCCGTCCGGAGGTGAGCGAGGTGCCGAAGTCGCCGTGGAGCAGCCCCACGACCCAGTCCCCCAGGCGTTCGTGGGCGGGCCGGTCGAGCCCCATCGCCTCCCGGACCGCCGCGATGCGCCGCGGGTCGGGCTGGTCCCCGGCGAATGCCACCGCCGCGTCGCCCGGCAGTGCCTCGGTGAGCGCGAAGACCAGCAGCACGACGGCCGCGGTCTGCAGGGCGCCGAGGAGCAGCCGCCGGGCGATCCAGGAGCGCAGTCCGGTCACGCCAGCCAGACCTTGTCGAAGCGGGCCCAGTCAAGGGTGTTGGCGGGTGCTTCGCGCGCGACGCCCCGCAGGGACCGCGATGTGCCGAGGATCCAGTCGCCGAAGCCCCAGACGAGGAAGCCTCCTTCGGCGTGCAGCTGTCGCTGCATCCGCCCGTAGAGGGCCGCCCGGTCCGTCCTGTCCTTGGTGGACTGGGCCTGCCGGTAGAGCGCGTCGAAGTTCTTGTCCCGCCACCTGGTGGCGTTGGTGGTGGAGTCGGTGAGCAGCCGCTGGGAGATGTGGGACTCGATGGGCATGGCCCCGGACCGGTAGCAGCACAGGGTGCCGGAGTCGAGGATGTCCTTCCAGTAGGAGTCCTTGCTCCCCATCCGTACGTCGACGGTGACTCCGGCGCGTGCCGCCTGGTCCCGGAAGATGCCGGCGGCCTCGGTGAAGCCGGCGGCGACGGCGGAGGTGTCGAGTGTGACCTTCAGGTCCCGCGCACCGGCCTGTGCGAGCAGTCTGCGGGCACGGCCGATGTCCTGTTCGCGCTGGGGGAGTTCGTCCGCGTAGTACTCGTATCCCTTGCCGAAGAGGTCGTTGCCCTTCTCGCCCGCGCCGGACAGGGCGCCGTCCACCAGTTCCTCGCGGTCGGCGATGAGGAAGAACGCCTCGCGGACCCGGGGGTCGTCGAAGGGCGGGCGGTCGGTCTTCATGGCGAACGCCTGCATGGCGCTGTTCCGCAGCCGGACGATCTCGACGGCGCCGGCCTTCTCGTGGGCGCGTCCGGTGGCGGGGTTGAGCTCGTGCGCGTACTCGACCTGGCCGCCGAGGAGGGCGTTGATGCGGGCGGACTCCTCGTTGGCGACGATGAATTCGAGCTCGTCGAGGTGGGGCGCGCCCTCCCAGTGGTCGTCGTTGCGCCGCAGGACGGTGGACCGGCCGGGGGTGAAGGAGACGAAGCGGAAGGGGCCGGTGCCGATGGGCTCGCGGTCGAATCCGGTGGCGCCGTCCTGGACGATGAAAGTGCCGAAGGCGGCCATCACGTTGGGGAATTCGGCCGTCGGCCGCTTGAGCACGAACTCGACGGTCCGCTCCCCCGTGGCGCGGCTCGCCTTCAGATCGATGGGCTCCAGGGACGCACGGGCGCGGTACGCCTTCGCCGGGTCTGCGATGCGGCGGTAGCTGTACAGGACGTCGGCGGCCGTCACGGGCTTCCCGTCGTGGAACTCCGCCTGCCTGAGGGTGATGGTCCAGCGGTCGAGGCCGGTGTTCGGTTCCCATGTCTCGGCCAGTCGTGGGACCGCGGCCAGGTCCGCGCCGTAGTCGGCGAGCTTGTCGAAGAGGGCCTTGCCGCGGGCGGCGTCGGCGAAGAGGTTCCCCAGGTGCGGGTCGAGGGTCTCGCTCGCGCCGCCCCCGGCGAAGGCGGCGCGGACCCGTCCGCCGCGCCGGGGTGTGCCGTCGCCCTTGTCGGTGCCGGTCTCGGTGGCGGTGGGCGCGGAGCACCCGGCGAGCGTGAGCGCGCCGAGTCCGGCGGCTCCCCCGGCGGCGGCGGCGAGGAAGCCGCGCCTGCGCAGACCGGGGAAGCGTTCGTGTCTGTCGGCTGATGCGGTCATGGCTGATCTCCCGTTGCTGGATGTGCTGAATCGCCGGTGGACGCCGGTGCCCGTTTCCTCGCGACGAGGTGGATCCGGTCGCCGTCGGCCGCTGTACCGGGCTCGGCTCCCGGACGCCAGGGCGGTTCGGTGCGTGGCCCGGGCCCGTCGTACAGGGCGAGTACGTCGAAGCCGTGCGCGGTGAGGAAGTGGCGCAGTTCCTGGGGCAGGAGCAGTCGCCACGCGGAGTGCTCCTCGACGGGCGGGCCGCCCTGGTCGGTGGTCCAGACGCGTGTGCGCCGCAGGAGCTGGGCGGCGCGGTCGACGCGCAGTGCGGTGGACGAGCGGTAGGTCGTGCCGTGCCAGGTGAAGCGGGAGACGGCGGGCGCGGTGGGGGGTGCGTCCCGGCCGAGGAAGTACGCGCCGTTGCGCATCTCACCGACCAGCAGGCCGCCGGGCACCAGGGTGCGCCGGCAGGACGCCAGGAAGCCGTCGAGCTGCTCGTTCGTGTGGCAGTAGAGCAGCGAACTGTCCAGGCACACCACGGCGTCGAAGACCCGCTGTCCGAAATCGAACCGGCTGAGATCGGCCTGTACGTACTCCGGGCCCGGGTGGTGGGCGCGGGCGTGGGCGAGCATGGTGCCGGAGAGGTCGGCGCCGGTGACACGGCGTCCGGCGCGGTGCAGAGCGGCGGCGTCCCGGCCGGTCCCGCAGCCCAGGTCCAGGACGGCGGGCCCGGCGTCGTACCGTCGCAGGAGGTCCTCCGCCCAGCGTCCGGCGAGGCGTTCGGGGTCCGGGAATCGGGCCTCGTACAGCTCGGGGCGGTCGGTGAGCAGATTGCCCGTACGGTGCTTCATGCCGTCACCGCCACAGGCGCGGGCTGTGTCCGTGGCAGGGTGCCGTTGCGGTGCAGCCAGGTCACGGCGGCCGCCGAGACCAGCCCGGCGGCGAGGCAGCAGGCCCAGGGGAGCAGCTCGGCCGGGCTGTCGTCCCCGCCTCTCCGGGCGGCGTCCATGGCCCAGCCGACAGCCGCGTTGCCGACGGCTGCCGCGATGCCGGAGACCGCGTAGAAGATCCCGAAGTACGTTCCGGTCAGCGCCTGTCTGCCGAAGCCGGGGATCAGTTCCATGACGAAGGGCTGCGCGGTCATGACGCCCAGGTGGAGCAGGAGTGCGCCGGCCAGCACGGGCAGGGCGCGCAGGGCGGCGTCCAGGGCACCGTCCGGCGGTGTGTCCGTGCCCGCGACGAGCATCGGCGGTACGAAGGCGAGCCCCATCAGCACCATGCCGGTGGCGATCCAGCGTCCTCTGGTCCCCCGGTTCTTGAGCGCGCGGGTGATCCGCAGCTGGAAGGCGATGCCCGCGACCGTCCCCACCAGGAAGACGAGTCCGGCGGCGCCGTCCCAGCCGGTGGCCTGGCGGGCGCCGGCCGGCAGCAGCAGATAGAGCTGGTTCTCCAGGGTGAACATGCCGACCATCGACAGTGCGAAGGCGAGGAAGGCGCGGTTGCCGACGGCTTCCCGCCAGTCGGAGGTGACGCTGCCCGTGGCCGGCGGCGCCTCCCGGGCGGGGAGCACCAGGGCCTGGGCGACTGTGAGCAGGGCGAAGATGCCGGCGGCGGTGAGCGCGGACGCCCGGAAGTCGACCAGCAGCAGGACACTGCCGAGGAGCGGTCCGATGAGGGCACCGGTCGTCGCGAAGACGTTGAACAGGGCGAAGGCCTCGGCCCTGCGCTCCCCCGCCTCCTGCGCGAGGTAGGTGCGGACGGCGGGGTTGAACAGGGCGCCGGCCACTCCGCTGAGTACGGAGGCGGCGAGCAGCACGGGCAGTCCGTCACCGAGCGCGAACAGGGCGAAGCCGGCGGTGCGTATCGCACATCCGGCGATGATGACGCCTCGCGCGCCGAGCCGGTCGGCGGCGGAGCCGCCTATGAGGAAGAGGCCTTGCTGGCTCAGGTTGCGTACGCCGAGGACGATGCCGACGACGGCCGCCGACATGCCCAGGTTGTCGCCGAGGTGGGTGGCGAGGTAGGGGATGAGGAGGTAGAAGCCGGTGTTGACGCCGAGCTGATTGACCAGCAGCAGGCGGATGGCGAGCGGGAATCGGCGGATCTCGTGCACGGTCCTCATGAGGCGGTGCTCCAGGCCCCGGCTTCGTCGCGGGGCCGTACGCCGAGCCCCGGGAGCCCGTTGGCGGCGACGAAGCCGTCGTCGCCCCCGATGCCGGTCCATGGGTCGTGGGCGAGCAGGAGGTGGCCGTCGAGGTCGGTCCAGCGGGCGCGGTCGGCGATGTGGACGGCGGGGGCGATGCCCAGGGTGCTGGCGGTCAGGCAGCCGAGCATCAGGTCTGTGCCACTGCCCTCGATCAGCGCGGCGATGCGGAGAGCGGCGTGGACACCGCCGCATTTGGCGAGTTTGACGTTGATCCCGTGGACGCGTCCGGCCAGCCGCCGCGCGTCCTCGTAGGTGACCGCGTCCTCGTCGGCGATGACGGGGACGGGCGAGCGGGCGGCGAGCCGGGCGAGGGCCTCCGGGTCGCCGGGGGTGAGTGGCTGTTCCACGGCTTCGACGCCGAGGTCGGCGAACCGCGGCAGGAGCCTGCGTGCCTGCCCCTCCGACCAGGCACCGTTGGGGTCGAGGAGCAGCCGGGCGGTGGGGGCGGCTGCGCGGACGGCGCGTACCCGGTCCAGGTCGGCTTCCTCGTCCGGGTCGCCCGCCTTGAGCTTGATGAGTGAGAATCCGGCTTCGGCCAGCCTGCGGGCCTGGGTGGCCGCCCGCCCCGGGGAGGTGAGGGAGACCGTGCGGGCGGTGGCGGCCCTCGGTGCGGCGGGAGAGCCGAGGAAGCGGTGGACGGCGGTGGCGGTGCGCTTGCCGACCAGGTCGAGGAGCGCCGCCTCGGTGGCGGCGGTGACGGCGGCCGGGGTGCCGGGTGGGGTGAGCTCCCCGGCGCGCAGGGCGTGCAGGGCGGTCTCCGGTCCGGCGAAGCGGGTGAGCCGCTCCCCGGTGCGGGCGGCGAGTCGTTGCAGCGCCGACGTGTCGAGACCGTAGAAGACGCTGGTGACGGCCTCTCCATGGCCGGCGAGCCCTTCGTGCTCGACGGTGAGGCGGACGGCGTCGCGGGCGGTCATGGTCGACCGCGAGATGCGCAACGGCTCGGCGAGGACGAGCCGCACGGTGTGCTGGGTGAGTTTCATGGCTGCCTCTCCAGTCGATTCGCCAGCGGATCGGTGACGGTGGTGCACCTGGACCAGCCCCCGGCCTGCGGGGTGCGCGGGTGCGGGACGTCGACGGGGGTCCGGGCCGCCCGGGCGGGGTCCAGTTGGTGGGCGGTCATGAAGTCGTCGTCGTAGACGGTGGAGAGGTAGCGGTGGGGCCCGTCGGGGAAGACGGTGGCGACGGTGGCCCCGGGGTGGGTGCGCGCCGCCCAGGCGGAGACGCGGGCGACGGCGCCGGTGCTCCAGCCACCGCTGACGAAGTTGCCCCGGGCGAGACGCCGGCAGGAGTCGGCGGCTTCGGCCGGGCCGATCCAGTGGACCTCGTCGAAGGCGTCGTAGGCGACGTTGCGGGGGTGGATGCTGCTGCCCAGCCCGCGCATCAGCCTGGGCGCGGCGGCCTGTCCGAAGATGGTGGATCCGGTGGAGTCGACGGCTACGACGCGCAGGCCCGGCCAGTGTCTGCGCAGCGGTCCGGCGATCCCTGCGCTGTGGCCTCCGGTGCCGACGCTGCAGACGAGAATGTCGAGGCGGTCCAACTGGGTGGCCAGTTCGGCCGCGAGGGAGGCGTAACCCGCGGTGTTGTCCGGGTTGTTGTACTGGTCGGGCCAGTAGGCGCCGGGCAGCCGGCCGAGCAGGTCGTGCAGTCGCTCCAGGCGTGCGCCCTGCCAGCCGCCGTGCGCGGCAGGACGGTCCACGATTTCGAGGCGCGCACCGTACGAGCGGAGCAACTGCCGCATCGAGGGTTCGAGTTCACTGTCGCCGACGAGCACGACGGGGTGCCCGAGTGCCTGCCCGGCGAAGGCGAGTCCTATGCCGAGCGTGCCGGAGGTCGACTCCACGACGGGAGCGCCGGGGAGCAGTTGGCCGCGTTCCTCGGCCCCCAGGAGCATGGAGACGGCGGCCCGTGCCTTCATCCCGCCGACGGCGTGCCCTTCGAGCTTGGCCCAGAAGCCGGGGTGGGGCAGGGGCAGTCCGGTGGTGATCCTTGCCAGCGGGGTGCGGCCGAGGAGGGCGAGGAGCTCGCGGTTGGGGGCGAGGGCGGGCAGGGATGCCGTGGTCACGAGGTGCCTCCGTCGTCCGCGCGGTAGCGGTGGATGATTCCGGGCCCGCCGTCGAGCCAGAAGAAGGGATACGGTTCCGCGCACACGGCGGTCACTCCGGTGCCCAGGAAGCGGGGCAGGACCGCGCTTCCGGTCTGCGCGAACATGACGAGCGGCTTCCCGTGCTCCTGGGAGCTCCGGCGCAGTGGGTCGAAGGTTCCGTTGCCGAGTGTCATGCCGGAGGCCAGCACCGCGTCACAGCGGCCGATCTCCCCGAGTGCGTCCGGTGTGATGGGCTCGCCCCACTCGGTGGTGCCGCCCTTCAGGTCGCAGGGAATCCCGGTGAGGCCGCGCGAACGCAGCTCGGCGAGCAGGGAGTTGACGACCCCGACGACGAGCACGGTGGAGCCGGGCTCCAGGTCCAGCAGGTCGGTCACGGCGGCGGCCCGCGCCCGCGAACGCTCCAGCGAGCTTCCGGCGGGAATGGTCACCGGCCGCGCGCCGTGGGACGGAGTGTGCGGCGTGACGTCCATCAGGTAGGCGTCCAGCGCGGCGACGCGCACGGGCAGCAGCGGATGGGTGAGGAGTGCGGCCACGTCGGCGCCGGCGCAGTCCTCGACGGTTCCGGCGGGAAGCGCCCCGGGTTCGACCGCGCACGACCCGACGGCTCGGCCGAGCCGGAGGCTGAGGACCTCGTTGCGGTATCCGCCGCGCCGCCCGTCGTGCCGTACGGCCTGGGACGTCGTGAAGGCCACGGCGATCCTGCGGGTCAGGGGGTCCGGGCCGAGTTCGCCGTGGAGTGCCCGCCGGAGGAGGGTGCCGAGACACGGGGCCTGGACGGGCGAGGTCGTCGTCATGAGCGCACCAGCCGGGGGCGTACGCCCGCGAGCAGTGCCTCGACACGGGCCCGTGCGCCGAGCCCGCCGGCGTCGCCCGCCATGATGTGCCCGAGATACGCGTTGTTGCTGTCGGCCGCCTCGACCGTGCGGCCCGCCTCGGCGACCTGGACCTCCAGCACCCCGTCGGCGTCCCGTACGCGGTCGGCGCCCTCCACGGACGCGAGGGTGCCCGCGCTTCCGGGGACGAGGAATCCGATGGCAGCACTGCGCAGCCCCGTGTCACGGCGGCGGAGATCGGGTTCCCGCCCGAGCGCCACGTCGACGCACGCGGCGGCGAGGTCGATCCCGGTGACGTGGCGGACCAGTTCGGTGATGCGATTGCCCGCCGGGCGGGGATTGACCTCCACGACCCGGGGGCCGTCGGCCGTCAGCTTGATCTCGGTGTGCGCCACGACGTCGTCGAGCCCCAGCGCCGCCCCGGCGCTCACCGCGGTGCGGGTCGCGGCGGCCAGGTCGTCCGCTGTCAGGGCGGCCGGGAACATGTGGCCGGTCTCGACGAAGGCCGGGGCTCCGCCGACGCTCTTGTCGGTCACGCCGACGACGTGCGCGACGCCGCGCCGGGTCACGGTCTCGACGCTCACCTCCGGCCCGTGGAGGAACTCCTCGAGCAGGATGTGGGGTGCGCGCCGCTGCCCCCTCGCGTTGTGCGGGAAGCCCGCGAGCGCCCGGCAGGCCGCGGCCAGCTCCTCCGCGTCGTCGACCCTGCGTACGAACATGCCCGCGCAGAGGTCCACCGGCTTGACCACCAGCGGATAACCGATGTCCTGGGCGGCCGCGGCGGCCGCCGCCCCGTCCGCACACACCGCGAAACGAGGGCCGGGGACACCGGCGGCGGCCAGGACTCGACGTGTGGCGTCCTTGCGGCAGGCGTTCTCCATGGCCTCGGCCGAGGGACCCGGCAGCCCCAGCAGGGTGGCGATCCTGGCCGCGGTCGGCAGGTAGTAGTCACAGGACGTGACCACCCCGTCGAAGCGCAGGGCGTCGTGCAGCCGTTCGACCTGGGGAAGCAGCGTGTCCGCGTCATTCGTGGGCGCCGTGAGGACATTACGCGCGGTGAGCAGCGGATGCGCCGTCCCCTCCGGTGCCGCTCGGAGGTAATGGTGCAGATCGCGGGTGAGGAAGGTGAAGTGATGACCACCCTCCTCCAGGGCCCGCGGCAGCAGTCTGCTCATCGATCCGACCCAGCTCTCGACCACCAACAGATGAGCCACGATCTCCCCCTTCTCACAGTGCCGTTGGGATTGCGGGCAGGCAGAGGGCACCCCCTGACGCGGAGGTTCCCGGCCCGACCGCACACACGCTATCGACAATCGTTTTCATTGTCATCTAAAACAGCGTCATCACTGTCGGGAGACGGCTTCCGTTGCGCCCCTCGCCGGACCGGAGTGGAATTGCAAATAGGGGACCCGGAGGAAGGGACCACGCCATGACTGACAGCGACCGGGGGGACGACGTCTACCAGCCGCAGGAGCCGGAGGCCTCCGACCCCGATGACCTGCTGGATCTCGAGGACACCCTGGACACGTCCGCGATCGAGGACGTCCTGGACGAGGGCTACTCCCCGCCGGACCGGCCCTGGGCGGTCGACGACGAGGGCACCACCGCCTCGGAGCAGCACACGGGCGAGTCCCTCGACAGGCGCCTGACCAGGGAGGTTCCTGAGGACATCGCCCCGGCCCAGGACGGTCCGGGAGATCTGGCGGACGGCGACGGGGAGCTCTACGACACCGAGGTGGGGACCGACCGCGCGGGCCGGCTCACGCAGGAGGGTGACGGGCACGTGCCGTCCACGCTCACGGCGCAGGATGTCGGCATCGACGGCGCGGCGGCATCGGCCGAGGAAGCGGCGATGCACCTGATCCCCGAGGAGAGGGACCTGTTCGGGGAGGAGCCTGTGCCCTGAGGGCGCGGCCGTGTCGCGAGGCGAGGGCGCACGCCACCAGGTCCGATGCCGGGCGCGCACGGCCCCGAAGCGGCCGGCGCCGAGGCGAGGGGCCGCGCGGCCCGGATGAGCCGCCCATGACCATGACCGCCTGCCCGATCGCCGTGGCCGGGTAGAGGGCCGGGAACCAGCCATGCCGTGCCGGCACCGGGACCGCCCTGCCCACGGGCGCGAGCGCGGCGGCGATCCTCGATCCGACCGGGCTCACGACCGGACCCCGCGCCATCAAGACGGTCAAGCCTCGGCCTGTCCGTCTCCGAGCGCCTCCGGACCGGCCGAAACACGCCGCTGCCCCGCCCGTCCCCCCGAAAACGCTTGGACGCCGGCCGGCCGGCCACGGAAGACTCCTCTCCCCCGGATCTCTCGCCACGGACGGGCGGCGAGCGCTTCCGCCCGGTAACGGTGCCGCGCCCTCGGGGCGGAGCCCTCCACCGCGGTGAAGTCCGGAGCAACTGCCCGCGAAACGACATAGCGACATGAGGTCGGCATGGGATCGCAGCAGTCTCACGGCACCGGACCACTAAAGGGCCCGGTCCGGCTCGCACTCCGCAACTACTTACGGGAGCTCTCCCGCCAGCGCGGACTTTCCGTTCCCGCGCTGGCGCTCCCGGCCCTCGGCAACATCGGCATCACGTACGTCGCGCCACTGGTGGTCGCCAAACTCGTCGGCCGGATCGCCGAGGACGGAGCCATAGGCGTCCGTGAGGCGCTCCCGTACGTCGGCGTGTTCGCCGGAGTCCTGCTCCTGGCGGAGACCATGTGGCGGGCGGGACTCCACTGCCTCAACCGCGTCGACGCCCGTGGCATCGAGCACCTGTACGTCACCGGCATGGACGAACTGTTCGCCAAGGACGCCTCGTTCTTCCAGGACAACTTCGCCGGGTCCCTGACGAAGAGGGTACTCAGCTACGCCGCCCGCTTCGAGGAGTTCGTCGACACCCTCACGTTCAACATCGTCGGAAGCCTGGCCCCGCTGCTCTTCGGCACGGTGATCCTGTGGAGTTACGACCCGCTGCTGGTGGCCGGCCTGCTGACGATGATCACGCTGACCGCCGTGTGCGCCGCGCCGCTCATCCGGCGCCGCCAGAAACTGGTCAACCGGCGCGAGGAGGCGATCGCCCGGGTCTCGGGCCACGTCTCCGACGCGCTGATGAACATGGACACCGTGCGGGCCTTCGCGGCCGAGGAGCGTGAGGCCGCCGAGCACCGGGCGCGGGTCGCGGAGTCCCGGCGGCTGACACTGCGTTCGTGGGACTACGGCAATCTCCGCATCGACACCCTCGTCGCACCGCTGTCCGTGCTCACCAACGGCCTCGGTCTGCTCCTCGCCGTCGCGATCGGCGCCGGTGGCGGCAGCGTGGAGGCGATCGTGGTCGCCTTCACGTACTACACCGGTTCGACCCGGATCATGTTCGAGTTCAATCAGATCTACCGCCGCCTCGAGAGTTCGATGACCGAGGCCGCCCAGTTCACCGAGCTGCTCCTCGTGCGGCCCACCGTGACCGACCCCGTGACACCCGAGCCGCTGGCCCCGAAGGCCGCGGACGTCCGCTTCGAGAACGTCACCTTCGCGCACGACGGCGGCGATCCGATCTTCGACGGTCTCGAGCTGGACGTGCCGAGCGGGGCGAGAATCGGCCTCGTCGGACGGTCGGGGGGTGGTAAGACCACGCTCACCCGACTGCTGCTGCGGATGGCGGACGTCCGGTCCGGCCGCATCCTGATCGGAGGTCAGGACATCAGCCGACTACGCCAGTCGGACCTGCGGAGCCTGATCGCGTACGTCCCGCAGGAACCGGCCATGTTCCACCGCACCCTGCGCGAGAACATCCGCTTCGCCCGTCCTGACGCCACCGACGCCGAGATCCGTGCCGCCGCCGACGCGGCCCATGTCAGCGAGTTCGCCGACCAACTCCCGGCGGGCTTCGACACGATGGTCGGGGAACGCGGGGTCAAGCTCTCCGGCGGGCAGCGCCAGCGGGTCGCCCTCGCCCGGGCGATCCTGCGCGACGCGCCGATCCTGCTGCTGGACGAGGCGACCAGTGCGCTCGACTCCGAGAGCGAGACCCTCGTCCAGCAGGCGCTGTGGCAGCTGATGGAGGGCCGCACCGCACTCGTCGTCGCGCACCGCCTGAGTACGGTCGCGGCCATGGACCACCTCATCGTGCTCGACCACGGCCGCATCGTGGAGCAGGGCACACATCACGAGCTTCTGCTCACCGACGGCGCGTACGCCAAGCTCTGGCACCACCAGTCGGGCGGGTTCCTCGTCGAATCCGACGCGGACGCGCCGGCCGCCACGGTCGACCAGGCCAGGTGACGGCGGGCCCCCGGTGCCACACGCACCGGGGGCCTCCTCACCGCTCACGGCACCCGCTCGTCCGACGCCGCGACCGTTCACGACCCCGTGCGCGGCGGGAAACGGCCTCATTGACATTCAGGACGATCACCTTGAGACTCGGTCGCATGCACGAGGTCCAGCCCCTTCCCAGCGAGCGCTGTCCCCGCCTCGTCCGCGCGTCACGCGCCGGGTGTTGATCTTCACCGCACCCCTCTCCCCACTGCGCCCGCCCGCCCGCACCTGATCCGCCTTCGCCCTCATGTGCCGCCCGGGCGCGGCGAGTTGCCGATCGACGCCGGTTTCTTCGACGACCGCCGGTCCGGCCCGGAGCCTGACCTGGCGCGGTGAGGCCTGCCCATCCCTCCCGCACCGCCACGGAGGACGTCGGCGGGAACCACGCACACCCCTCTTCACCACCGGCCTTGCCTGTCGCACTCCGGCACGCGGGCCGATCAGTGATCGGAAGCCATGATGAGTTCGAAATTCCTCTGGTACATACCCAACACCGTGGAACCCGGCCACCGGGGTGACGACACCACGACCGGCTGGGGGTCGATCGAGTACTCGACGGACCTCGCCCGCACGGCGGAGGCGCACGGCTGGAGCGGCGCCCTGCTCGGCACCGGATGGGGGCGCCCCGACACCTTCACCGTGGCCACGGCGCTGGCCGCGCGCACCACGACGTTCCAGCCCCTGATCGCGGTCCGCCCCGGATACTGGCAGCCGGCCCACCTCGCGAGCGCGGCGGCCACCCTCGACCAACTCAGCTGCGGGCGGGTCCTGTTCAACGTAGTGAGCGGACTGGACGACATCGACGCGTACGGCGACAGCACCATCGAGCCGGCCCGACGGTACGCGCGTACACAGGAGTTCCTGCATCTCCTGCGGCGGCTGTGGACCGAGGAGGGCGTCACGTTCAGCGGTGAGCACTTCCAGATCACCGGCTCCACGGTCACACCACGTCCGTACGCGACCGAGGGGAGGGCGCATCCCACGCTCTACTTCGGCGGTGCCTCACCGGCGGCGGAGCGGGTGTCGGCGGCCGAGGCCGACGTCCAGCTGTTCTGGGGCGAGCCGCTCGACGGCCTGGCCGAACGCATCGACCGGCTAGAGACGTTGAGCGAGGAGGTGGGCCGTCGGCACGAGCCGCTGGAGTTCGGGCTGCGGATCACCACGCTGGTGCGCGACACGACGGAGGAGGCGTGGCAGGCGGCGGAGGAGAGGGTCGCCGCGATGGCGTCCGCCGAGGGCGCCTCCTGGACAGGGCACCGGTCAGCTGTGGGACAGCAGCGGCTCCTCGACCTCGCCGCGCGCGGCGAGGTGCTCGACACCTGCCTGTACACCGCACCGGGCCGATTCGGGGGCGGCGGGGCGGCGACCACCTGGCTGGTCGGCTCCCCCGCCGACGTCAGCACGGCCCTGGAGAACTACCGCAAGCTCGGCATCACCCACTTCGTCCTCTCCGACACCCCCTACAGGCAGGAGATCAGCCGCATCGGCGACCAACTGCTCCCCCTGCTGCGCGAACCGTCCCCCTGACGCCCCTGACCGTCCCGCCCACCGCCACCACCCCGGAAAGGGAACACCACCAATGACGACCTACCGGCCCCTCGGCCGTACCGGTGTGAAAGTCAGCCCGCTGGCACTGGGCGCCATGAATTTCGGCGCCTGGGCCAACCGCGACCACGACGACGCCATCAAGATCATCCACCAGGCGCTGGATTCGGGTGTCAACGTCATCGACACCGCGGACGTCTACTCGCGTGGCGAGAACGAGGAGATCGTCGGGAAGGCCCTCGCGGACGGCCGCCGGGACGACGTGTTCCTGGCGACCAAGTTCCACGGCCGGGTCGACGACAACCCTCACCATCAGGGCAACTCCCGGCGCTGGATCCTCAAGGCCGTCGAGGACAGTCTGCGGCGCCTCGGCACCGACCACATCGACCTGTACCAGGTACACCGCCCCGACCCGTCCACCGACTTCGAGGAGACCCTCGGCGCCCTCGACGATCTCGTACACCAGGGAAAGATCCGGTACTTCGGCACGACCACCTTCGAGCCCCATCAGATCGTCGAGGGGCAGTGGGCGGCCGAGCGTCTCCACCTGCGGCGCCCCGTCACCGAGCAGCCCCCGTACTCCCTGCTGGCGCGGGCGGCCGAGCGCGCGGTGCTCCCCGTGGCCGAGCGGTACGGCCTGGGCGTCCTGCCCTGGAGCCCGCTGGCCGGCGGCTGGCTGTCCGGCCGGTACCGGAAGGGGGATCCCGCGCACGCCGAGTCGAGCCGCCTGGAACGTCAGCCGCACCGCCATGACCCCGCGATCGAGGCGAACCGGCGCAAGCGCGAGGCGGCGGAGCGGCTCGGGGAGCTCGCCGACGAGGCGGGACTGTCCCTGATCCACCTGGCGCTGGCGTTCGTCCTGGAGCATCCGGCCGTGTCCACCGTGATCATCGGCCCGCGCACCCAGGAACACCTGGCGAGCCAGCTCGGCGCGGCGGACGTACGGCTGTCACCGGAGGTGCTGGACCGGATCGACGGGATCGTGTCCCCCGGAGTCACGATCAGCGCGGCCGACGAGGGCTACCAGCCCCCGTCCCTGACGGACGCGTCCACGCGGCGCCGCGGAGCGGCGGGCCGCTGACCACGGTGGCCGTGGGCGTGTCACGTCCACGGCCACATGGGCGACACCATGACAGCCTCTCAGCCTGCGGTCGTCCGTACCTCGTAAGCTCGGTAGCCCGTTCCATCATGGCGGTCGGCCGAAGCGCCGGAGGCCACGAGACCGGAAGCAGGCAGAGCCATAATGAGCAGCACAGCGCAGATCGGTGTCACAGGACTTGCCGTCATGGGACGCAACCTGGCCCGCAACTTCGCCCGCAACGGGTACACCGTGGCCCTTCACAACCGCACCACGGCGAAGACCCGCGCCCTCATCGAGGAGTTCGGCGGCGAGGGGGACTTCGTCCCCACCGAGTCCGCCGAGGACTTCGTCGCGGCACTGGAGCGCCCTCGGCGCTTGGTGGTCATGGTGAAGGCCGGCGACCCGACGGACGCCGTGATCGCGGAGTTCGCCCCGCTCCTCGAACCCGGCGACATGATCATCGACGGCGGCAACGCGCACTTCGCCGACACCCGCCGCCGCGAGAAGGCTCTGCGCGACCAGGGCATCCATTTTGTCGGCACCGGCGTATCCGGCGGCGAGGAGGGCGCCCTCAACGGGCCCAGCATCATGCCGGGCGGCAGCAAGGAGTCCTACGCCTCCCTGGGCCCGATGCTGGAGAAGATCTCCGCAAAGGCCAAGGATGGCGCCCCCTGCGTCACCCACATCGGCCCCGACGGGGCAGGTCACTTCGTCAAAATGGTACATAACGGGATTGAATATGCCGATATGCAGCTGATCGGCGAAGCGTTCCAGTTGCTGCGCGACGTGGCGGGCTACTCCCCCGCCGAGATCGCGGACATCTTCCGCACCTGGAACACCGGTCGCCTGGACTCGTACCTCATCGAGATCACCGCCGAGGTGCTCTCCCACACCGACGCGGCCACGGACAAGCCCTTCGTGGACGTCGTCCTGGACCAGGCGGAGCAGAAGGGCACCGGCCGCTGGACCGTGCAGATCGCCCTCGACCTGGGCGTTCCCGTCTCCGGCATCGCCGAGGCCGTCTTCGCCCGCTCCGTCTCCGGACACGCCGACCTCCGCGACGCCTCACGCCACCTCGCCGGACCGACCGCCCGCAAGCTCGGCAAGGACGAGGCGGCGGCCTTCGCCGACCAGGTCGAGCAGGCACTGTACGCCTCCAAGATCGTCGCCTACACCCAGGGCTTCCACCAGATCGCCGCCGGCAGCGAGCAGTACGACTGGGACATCGACCTGGGCAAGGTCGCCTCGATCTGGCGCGGCGGATGCATCATCCGGGCCGCGTTCCTCGACAGGATCACCAGCGCCTACGAGGCTCAGCCCCGACTGCCCAGCCTCCTCGCCGACAAGAGCTTCGCCGAGGAGATCGCCGCCGCGCAGGACGACTGGCGCACCGTGATCGCCACCGCCGTCACCCAGGGCGTCCCCACCCCGGCGTTCGCCGCCACCCTCGCCTACTACGACTCCCTGCGCGCCGAACGCCTCCCCGCCGCCCTCACCCAGGGCCAGCGCGACTACTTCGGCGCGCACACCTACCACCGCACCGACCGCAAGGGCACCTTCCACACCCTCTGGGGCAGCGACAAGACCGAAGTCGAAAGCTGACCGGCGTCAGTGGAAGCCGACGACCGAGCAGAGTCGCCTCAGAGGCGATCGGAAGGCTGAAGGAATCAGCGGAGATGGAATCAGCGGAGATGGACGAGGCCACGACGCTCCCGTCCATCGCACCGCCGCGCACAAGGACGCCAGCAAGAGGAACGCCCCGATCCACAGCCGTCGCCATCCATGTCCGCGTGCACGCGGAGTACAAGGAGTCGCCGTACGCCGCTCCCCGCTGCTCCATCGCATGGTCGACGCGAACCGGCTCGGCCGCAAGGCCGGGTCGGGCTTCCACTCGTACTGACCGTCCTACCGGCGGGGCCGGCTCTCATGCGGCCGGCCCCGCCGGGGCACGTTCCCCTGGGTCAGGGCTGTGCGCGGCCCGAAGAACCTCGCCTGCTGCTGCCGACCCGACGCCGCGCCGGAGCGCCGCCTCGGGACCGCCACACACGGTGCGCTCGTCGTCCGCAGCACCGTCCGGGCCACACACCCGGCCTCGCGACCTTCCCGTTCCGCCGAAGACCCATGACCCGATCATGTACGGGAAGGTCGCGAGGCCGGGTGTGTGGCCCGGACGGTGCTGCGGACGACGAGCGCACCGTGTGTGGCGGTCCCGAGGCGGCGCTCCGGCGCGGCGTCGGGTCGGCAGCAGCAGGCGAGGTTCTTCGGGCCGCGCACAGCCCTGACCCAGGGGAACGTGCCCCGGCGGGGCCGGCTGCATGAGAGCCGGCCCCGCCGGGAGGACGGTCAGTACGAGTGGAAGCCCGACCCGGCCTTGCGGCCGAGCCGGTTCGCGTCGACCATGCGATGGAGCAGCGGGGAGCGGCGTACGGCGACTCCTTGTACTCCGCGTGCACGCGGAGTACAAGGAGTCGCCGTACGCCGCTCCCCGCTGCTCCATCGCATGGTCGACGCGAACCGGCTCGGCCGCAAGGCCGGGTCGGGCTTCCACTCGTACTGACCGTCCTACCGGCGGGGCCGGCTCTCATGCAGCCGGCCCCGCCGGGGCACGTTCCCCTGGGTCAGGGCTGTGCGCGGCCCGAAGAACCTCGCCTGCTGCTGCCGACCCGACGCCGCGCCGGAGCGCCGCCTCGGGACCGCCACACACGGTGCGCTCGTCGTCCGCAGCACCGTCCGGGCCACACACCCGGCCTCGCGACCTTCCCGTTCCGCCGAAGACCCATGACCCGATCATGTACGGGAAGGCCGCCGCCGCAGCGCCGTGGTCGCACGCCACCCGGACGACGAGTGCAGACGGCTGCTGCGGATCATCCGCAGGGGCACCGGGTCGGTGGTGACCTGACGGCGGGCCCAGATGGTGCTGTTGTCCGCGCAGGGTGTGCCGGTGGCGAGGATCGCCGAGGTGTCGTTCACCAGCGGCGACCGCGTCCGGGACGTGATCCACAACGAACGACGCGGCCAAGAAGGCCCGCGTCGAGCACCTCTACGCGATCGCCGACGGCGAGGCCGAACCGAGGACGGTGAGCCCGAAGTCGTCTTGTGCACCGCCCTGCGCCACTTCACCCTCGACGGCACCGACCACGCCGACCACAAAGAGCAGGGCAGCATGATCCGCCACGCCGACGACCAACGCCTACGGGTCATCATGGCCAGGACGAACGTTGCCTGATGCGGCACCAGGAAGCACTACTCAGCACCGGACCGACGGTAGTTGGAAGACCACTGCCGTTGGGCATCCTCAACTCCCTCTCGTGAGAACAACTTTGTCCGGGCTCCTTCGGCGGCGCTCCGCGCTGGCCTCCGGCCACCCTGGACAGTCCACCCCGCCCCTGGACCTGGCTGGCCATCAGGGCGTGAGTAGTCGGCGGGCAGGAAATCCCGGCGAGAACGATCATGGTCGGCTAGCGCCCCGCCCTGTGGACTCGCTGAGGTTCGCGCCGGGGCGGGCCGACCGGTCGCCAGGGCATCACACCTGAGCGCTCCACAACATCGTCGACAGTTTTCCTTGTCACGCAAGACAGCGACAGGTAGTCTTGTCGCATGAACGATGTGATCCCGACCCCTGACAGGAACGACGAGAACTTCTGGCCCACCGTGACGACTCTGGTGCAGCCCGCCTGGTGTGAGCCCACCGAGGGCGACTCGTTCGCCATGGACGACAAGGTACTGGAGGCGGTCCGGGTGCTGGCCGAGGGGATCTCGACCCGTGCTCTCGCCTATCGCGCCGCCGACAAGCCCTTCGACACCGCGCTCATGGCGGCTCCCGATGTGCAGCTAGCCATGCTGAGGTCACTGTACGAAGCCAAACTGTCCGTAGACCGACTGGCCGAGAGCGCCGCCACCGTCGCCGGCCGCAGCGGAGCCAACTACGCGCAGCTGGGCGCGGCCTGGGGCGGCCTCAAGCGCCAGTCGGCCCGCCTCAAGTGGCCGCACGCGGTGACCAAGAAGGCTGCCGGCGAGTCCGTCCCGCTTCAGTACGCGGGCGGCGGCGCCGTCATCCACCATGACCCGGATGCCGACGCCTGGTGGTTCACCGCCACTGCCGCGGACCAGCAGGAGAAGCAGTCCGAGGCCGTCCACGCCTCCTCCGCCGAGGCCATCGCCGGAGCGACCGAGTTCCTCTTGTCGCACGCCCTTCCCGCCCGGCAGACGCAGGCCTGACCCCGCTTCCGCAGCTATGCGAAGCGTGGGAGCCGACTCCCTGAGCCGGCGACCGGACCACGATCGTTCTCACCGGGATGTCTTGTACGCCAACTACTCACACCCGCTGCCGGGCGGCCCCTCACGTGTGGCGCCCGGCCGCAGATCAGCGCCCCGAGGGTGGGAATCAAGGTGAGCAGGCCTGGGGGACCTGCCCAGCGCTTCCGCCGACCCGTACTGCGTCCGCGGGATGATCGCCCGCCTTACCGAGGACGCGACGCCCGACGAGGTGGCCGAGATCATCGAGGAGGTCAACGGTGCGCTGATCGGGGCTTTGCCTCAGCTGACCGAACTGGTCGCCGCCGCCGTGGACCCGCGTTCGCCTGTCGTTCGAGGATCCGCACCACAATCCCACCTTCGAGACCTGGACGCGACTGGCTGCCGCCTACGGGATGCTCCAGGACGTCCGGGAGCAGTTGGAGGGAGCCGAGGATGGGGTTGCCGCGTGCCCGGCCGAGCGGACCGATCCCCGGTACCACAACAGGGTCAACGTCCTTCGGACCCGGGAACTGCTCGACGATGTCTTCGGCGCCGGCCCGGTCGCCGCAGCGCCTTCCGCCCTGGATCCGGACACCGAGCGCCGACGTGCCGCCCGTCCGCCGCGAGCAACACCCTCGGCGCCCTCTTCCTCGCCACCGCGTCCCACCGGCGGCCGATCACCGACGGCCCGGCCTGGCTCGCCATGCCGGCCGACCGCACCCCGGTGTACCTGCTCACCGACGCCGGCCACCATGCCGTCGCGGCTCAGCTCCAGGGCACCGTTTTACCGCAACGGCACCTCAGGAGAAGTCTTCCGGATTCATGTCAGCAAATTCATCAGGAAGGCCGGTCCACGGATCAATCCCTTCGGCGATAAGGCGATCCCTCTCTCCGCGATGGAGAAACCTCTGCTCGCCACCTCTCCATAGAGTTGCGTCGTCGAAGGGGCACTCCTCAAGTTCACCGACGAGAACTCGCCTCAGAAATTCTGCCATGCCGTATTGCTGGACACTGACGGTTGAATCCCCCCGCACGACAACTACTGGCCAATCCTCAGGGTCGTCGCCAGAGGTAAGCCAGCAGGCCACGTCTCCACCGATTGTCGCCGCCCAGGCAATGAGCGGGAGCTTCACCAGGCCCGACCGATCCGGCGTGCGCTTTAGATCCCAAGCAA
Source organism: Streptomyces sp. QL37 (assembly GCF_002941025.1). Classification (NCBI taxonomy): domain Bacteria; kingdom Bacillati; phylum Actinomycetota; class Actinomycetes; order Kitasatosporales; family Streptomycetaceae; genus Streptomyces; species Streptomyces sp. QL37. Next base: position 594,228 of record NZ_PTJS01000001.1, read on the forward strand.
GTCTCGCGTTCGCCGTCTCCTGACCCATGGAGCCGGACTCATCACCCCGTGGCGGGCCAGGACGCGCGATGTCCATGCCGTCCGAGATCGAGCCGACCCCATAGACGGACATGAAGTGCTTATAGTCCGACGGAAAATGTGTCCCCCAGGACCGCGACATCTCGGACCAGTCCACTTCGTCGCCGGCCTCATGATTCAGGAAAAGTAGTTCGCTCAGCCCCTGGAAGGCTTGGTGGCCAGTCGGCCCGATAACGCCGCCATTTGTCATGACGTTCCTCCGATCGGCACAGGCAACCCCTTGTAGTTGACAATGCCAAAGTTCTTCCAGCCACTTTTTCGCGTGTTGAGGGAGTTCGGCACCAGAACATCAAAGCTTTCTCCGGGGACATTGCCTGGCGCAACGCCCTGGGCCTTCATGTGAAATGCAGCTGGAACCGTTCGAGGCCCCGCATACACAGGTTCCACGGTGTACCGAACGACTTCCCCACGACGGACAGCGGCCTCAACTTTGTCCTCATACTTGACCATGGTGTCCTGCAGCCTCCCAGGACCGTCGACGTGGGTGTTCGCAGGTCGCGTGCACGTAGCCAGGTTAGCGAGATCCGTCCCCGAACCGCCCAGCTGCTTCCCGAGGAGATGACAGTTGTTCACAGCGCTGCTCGGAACCTCACCATGAACGGCGGCATACCGGCCGGCCCAGTTGTAGCCCGGCGGGCGGGTATCCTTCTCGGTCTTCGTCCCACCCTGGATCTGCGTAAGGTCGAGGCAGGCATTCATGGCCGTCGCCCGGTTCCCGTTCGCGGCATCCCGCTGTCCGGGTTCCTTCCACCCCTTGCCATTTCGACGGCAGTCCTTGGGCTTGTCGTCATCGGTGCCGGAACCGGGGTCAGCTCCTGCGGCTGGATGCGTGGTCGCGGCTTGGTCCGGCTCGAACTGGTCGTTTCCGACCAGGTTCAGCATGTTCACCGCGCCGACGACCATCTTCCAGCCGTCGCCGGGCTTCCATCCACCGTTCTTCGGGTTCCAGTCGGGCTTGGGAACCGGCCTGTCGGGGGCGGGTCGCGGGTTCGGGCCGTTGTTGACGTTCTGGTCGATCACGGGCCGGGGCGGGCGCACCACCGGGCGGGCTGCCGTGCCGGCGTACGACCCCGAATAGCCGCCGCCGTACGATCCGCCGTAGCTGCCCGAAGATCCCGATCCTGAACTTCCGGAGTACCCGTATCCGCCGGAGTACCCGTAACCACCGGAGTAGCCGTATCCGCCCGAGTACCCGTAGCTGCCGGAGTAGCCGTAGCTGCCGGAGTAGGACCAGCTCCCTCCGAATGCCGGCATCTGCCAGTTGTAGCCGTAGCCGATCACCGAGCTGACCGCGTTGTTCAAGCCGTTGAACAAGGACTCGCAGTAGAGCTTGCACGCGTATCCGACCGCCGCTGCCCCTAGGGCGGCCAGCGCCTCGGTGCCGCCGAGCGCGGCGAGGCCGCACGCGGGGCAGTGACCTGTGGGGTCGGTCGCGTCAAGAGGCGCCCCGTTGGCATAGCCGTACCGGTTGGCCTGCGCTGACGGTGTCGGGTCGAGCTGCCAGGTGTCGCGGGAGGTGAAACCGCCGGTGCCTGGCTGGTACCAGCGTGCGGCCATGTTGACGTCGCCGGAGTCGGGGTCGGTCCAGCCGGACTGGTAGCCGAGGGCGGGGGTGGTGCCGTTGGTGGCGGTCTCCTGTCCGAAGGGGTCGTAGGCGGTGGAGCTGGTGACCTGGGTGCCGTCGGCGGCGAGGCCGGCGACCAGGTCGGTGTGCTGGTCGGTGATGGACCACTGCGGGGCCGCATTGCCCGCCCGGCTGGCCAGCAGGGCGCCGTCCGGGGTGCGGCTGTAGACGCTGGTGCCGTCGCTGAGGAGGTTGTTGGATCCGCCGTCGTAGCTGAACGTGGTGCTGCCCTGCCGGGCGACGCGGTCGAACGAGTCGTAGGTGAACCTCGCCGAGCCGTCGCTGACCTTGCGTTCGAAGGCGTCGGACGTCAGGTTGCGGGGTGTTCCGGTGCCCTTGGTGGCCGTGGTGAGAGTTCCGCGTGCGGTGTAGCCGTACGTGGTGGTGCCGTCGTCGGTCAGACGGTTGCGGGCATCGTACGAAGCGGTGGCCGCTCCTGCCTTGATGCGGTTGCCGGCGTCGTCCCATCCGTATGCGGTAGTGGTCGTGCCGCTGGTCCAGGACGTCATCCTGCCGGCCTTGTCGTAGCCGTAGGTGTTCTTCCCCGCTCCTGCGGTTCCGCTCGTCGTCTTCTCGGTGAGGCGGTCGTCGAGGTCGTAGCCGTAGGTGGTGCCGACCTTCTGCGTTGTCTTGTCCGGGTTGGCGACCTTGTCGCTCGCGAGGCGACCGAGGCTGTCGTAGGTGTAGTCGCGGCGGGCGGTGGCCTCGTACTCCGTGGAGCCTGCGGGCTTGACCGCGTACTCCTCGAGGAGGGGCCGTCCTGCGGTGTCGAAGTCGTACCAGATGTCGCTGTCGCTGAGGGAGTCCCAGACCCAGTCGACCCGGCCGCCGTCGTCGTATCCGTAGTACGACTCGGAATCGGCGCCCACCCGTTCGGTCATGTTGCCGTCGGCCTCGTAGCCGTAGCCGACCTTTCCGCCAGGGCCATCGGCGGTGAGCAGTTGCCCTCGGTCGTTGTAGGTGTACGTGTTCTGTGCAAGGACGCTGTCCGTGCCGGCCGCGGTGATGCGGCCCGCGAGGTCGTACGTAAGGGTGCGGTCGGTGGTGGCGGCCTCCGCGCCCGTGCCGGTCTCGCGAACGAGGCGGCCGAGGCCGTCGAAGGTACGGTGGCGCTCCACACCGCCGGGCAGCAGCTCGGCGATGTCCTGGCCCGCCTTGTCGTAGACGGTCGTCCAGGTGCGGTCGGTGAGGGCCGGGTGGGCGGTGGTGGAGGGTTCGATGGTGGACTCGGGCAGGTTCCACGGTGTGAAGGTGTACGTCGTGATGTTGCCCCGGCCGTCGGTGAACCGGGTGCGGTTGCCCGCCGCGTCGTAGCCAAAGGTCGTCGTGATGGACTTGGCGTCCGTCACAGGTTCGGCCTGCTTGGTCATGTGCCCCAGTGCGTCGTAGGTGTACGTGGTGCGCGCCTGAGTGCTGGAGACGGTGGCCGTCCGGTTGCCGTCGGCGTCGTACTCCGCCTTCGCGGTACGCAGCACGCTCTGGCCTGTGCCGTAGTCCGCTGCGGCTGTGACGTTGCCGAGCGCGTCGTACGTGGTAGTGCTCCTGCGGTCGGTCGGGTCGGTCATCTGGGTCTGCCGGCCGAGCCGGTCGTAGCTGAGCCGGGTGACGCCGTAGACCGGGTTGGTCACCGTCGTCGGCTCCCCCGCCGTGTTGTACGTGGCGGTGGTGGTACGGCCAGCGGGGGTGGTGGATGCGGTCTGGTTGCCCGCGTCGTCCCAGACGTACCGCGTCGTGAGGTTCTGCAGGGTCGGATACCGCTCGACAGTGGTCGCGGTCAGCTGACGACCGAGCTCGTCGTAGGTGGCGTGAGTCCTGGCCCCTGTCGGGTCGGTGGCTGAGAGTTGCAGGCCGGTCGGGGTCCAGGTGAACTCCGAGACGCCCGCTCCGTCGAGGTCGGTGGAGGTGCTGTCCAGCAGGCCGGACTTCTCCAGTCCGAGGACGGTGGGAACGGTGCCCGCGACCGGGTCGGTCCGCCGGACCAGGCTACCGAACTGGTCGTAGGTGTAACGGCTGGTGCGGCCCAGCGGGTCCGTCGTCGTCGTGGGTCTGCCGAGGGCGTCGTACGTGGTGCTGCTGACGGCGCTGATCTTGGTGCCGCCGGGCGGCGTGTAATCGGGCAGGGTGACAGCGGTGGGCTGTCCGAGGCCGTCCACAGTGGTGCGGGTGACGGCTCCCCGTGCGTCACGGGTCTCCGTCGCTTCCCCGAAGGTGTTGTATCCGGTCAGAGTGGTGGGCGTGGCTGTGGCAGCCGTCCCGCCCTTGTTCTCGACCGCTGTGGCCGGTGCCTTCGTTTCGACGAGGCGTCCGAGCGCGTCGTACCGGTAAGTGGTGCGGTATGTGTCGGGGTCGGCTCCTTCCGTGTTGCCCCTGGGGGCAACGGTGGAGGTGGGCAACCCACGCTGGTCGTAAGTGCTGGTGGTGATGTGGGTGGACGTGCCGTCGGTGGTCTGCCGGCGGGTGACGTTGCCCGCGGCGTCGTACTCAGCGGTGGTGGTCAGCCGCTTCCCCGAGCCGTCGACCGGCCGGCTCTCCTCGGTCACCCGGTCGTCCGCGTCGTAGGCGATGTCGGTGATCCTGTTCAGGCCGTCCGGGTCGAGGGCGCTGCGGGTGGTACGCCCGGTCGCGTCCACGGTGTGCGTCATGGTCACGCTGCCGCCGCCGGTGACCTTGTGGGTGAGGTTTCCGGCACCGTCGTAGGTGTTCGACTCCAGCTGGACATCGCGCCGGGTGCCGTCCGCCTGCGTCACCTGCTGGGCCGTGGTCGTCGCGGTGAGGCCGTCGTCGAAGTAGGTGAACGCGGTGGTGGCGCCCATCGCGTCGGTCGAGGAGGCCAGGCGGCCTGCGGGGTCGTAGGCGTTGGAGGCGACGACCAGGTCACGGATGTCGCCGGTGGGCGAGCCGGTCCAGTCCTTCAAGACGGTTTCGGCGTGCTGACCGCGCGGCGTGTAGGCGTAGGCAAGACGGGTGCCGGTCGGGTCGGTCGTCGTGGCGGCCCGTCCCATGGCGTCATGGGTGAGGGAAGTGACATGGTCCTCCGCGTCGGTGACCGTGTCGTTCAGGCCGTGGCTGTCGTAGTGATAGCTGGTGGTGCGCTTGGCGTCGTTGCCCGAGGTGTCCTCGGCCGACTCGGTGAGCAGGTTGCCGTCGGCGTCGTACGACCGGGTGATCTTCGCAGTGTGGGTAAGGCCGGTGATCTCGTTCTTCACGCCGACGCCGGTCTCGGAGACGACGCGGGACATGGTGTCGTAGCCGTAGCTGGTGGTCACGCCCTCAGGGGTGGTGTCGGACACCTGCCTCTCGGCGGTTTTGCGGCCCAGGCCGTCGTACGTGAACTCGGTGACCAGTCCGGAGGGCGAGGTGATCGCGGCGGTGCTTCCCGTGGCGAAGTACCGGTAGGTGGTCTCCGCGCCGCCGGGAGTCCTCTCCTTGGCGACCAGTCCGGCCGGAGTGGTCCCGCCGCCGACAGCTGCTTCGCTGCCGTCGGTGTAGACGGTGGTCGCCGTACGGGCGTCCGCGAGCCGGGTGGTGCTGGGCAGGCCGAGCGATGTGTAGGTCAGGGACGTCTTGTAGCGGTCGTCGTCCGGCCCGGTGGAGCGTGCGTCCCGTGCGGTGACCGGCTTGTCATTGCGCGGGTCGAGTTCATCGTCCGGGTTGAGGTAGTACTCGGTGTACGCGGTCCAGCACGAGTCCGCGTCGCGGCAGGTCGTGGTGGTGACGGCGTTGCCCCGGGCGTCGTGCCCGGTGACCGTGGCGTGCCCGTTGGGGTCGGTCACGGTGTGGACGAAGCCACCGGTGTCGTATGTGTAAGTGGTCACCCCGCCTTCGGCGTCAGTGACCTGCGTGGGCCGCATGCCCCTGAGTGCGTCGTACGACGTGCGGGCCGTGTGCCCGAGGGGGTCGGTCACGCCGATGGTGGCCGCCATCGAGGAGAGTCCGGACCGCTCGCGTGACTGGAAGTGGTCGGCGACCTGGTCGGGCGACAGTGCCTTGCGGTATATGGCAGCTTCGTCGATCTGTCCGGTGAACCGGTAGGTACCGCTGGCTACTCCCATCCACCCGGAGCTTGCGTACCCTGCGCCGAGATAGGCGTACGCCAGCCCCTGCTCGGAGATCGTGCCTGCCAGCGTGCCGACGAGCACACCGTCCAGATAGAGCGACTGAGTGGTGCGGGCACCGGTGAGCACGGCGTGGTGCCACTTGCCGTCGGTCACCGTCTGGGTGGAAGTGATCGGCTTCGCGCCCGGATTGCCCGTCAGATACCACTCCCCACGCAGTTTTCCTGCCTCGTCGATGTTGAGGGCGGGGCGCCAAGAAGTCGGCGTGGCGCCGAGTTCGGCGTTCTGGAGTCCGAGCAGGACACCGGACTTCGTCGTGTTGAACCAGAGTTCGGCCGTGAGGTCGGTGGTGCCGGCCGCCAGATTGCCGGGGACGGATACCGCCCCGGTCCCGGAGAGCTGGACCGCTTGCCCGTCGCCCGTGCCGAAGATGCCTGTCGTTCCTGCGGTCGCATTGACGTAGGTGCCGTTGCCCTGAGCAGCTGTGACCTTGCTGACTGCGGTGGTCGCGCCCTTGTTCTCGTCCAGCGGCCAATACGCGGCCGGGGCGTCCCCGACGATCTCGCCGCGGTAGTGGGCACTGTCACCGGCGATCAGCGCGGAACGGGCCGCGAAGTGCTTCTTCACCGTTGCCGCACTCATGGTGCGCTCGTACAGCGCGACCTCGTCCATCTGACCGGTGAAGTGGTAGGTGTCCGCTGCCACCCCCATCCAGCCGGAGCTCGCGTAGCCCGCGCCGAGGTAGGCGTACGGCCTTCCCTGATCGGATATGGTGCCGGCCATCGACCCGACCAGTTGACCGTCCAGGTAGAGAGACTGCGTATTCACCGCTCCGGTCAGGACGGCGTGGTGCCACTTGTTGTCGGTCACCGTCTGGCTCGACGTGATCGGGTCCGCGCCCGGGTTACCGGCCAGGTACCACTCCCCGCGCAGCTTTCCGGCGGTGTCGATGTTGAGCACCGGTCGCCAGGACGTGGGAGTCTCGCCCAGCTCCACGTCCTGCAGGCCCATCAGCACACCGGACTTGGCCGTCTTGAACCACAGCTCGACCGTGGGAGTGGTCGGGCTCGTGGGCAGATCGTTGGGCAGCTGGACGTAGGAATCGGCGCTCCCGTCGAAGGTGACGGCGGTGTCGTCACCGTCCGCGAAGACACCAGCTGTGCCCAGGGTGGTCCCGTCCCCGTAAGACCCCTCCGATCCGTCGCCGGCGGCGCTGACCGCCTTGGATCCGGAGCGCTCCCCCAGCCGCCAGTAACCCTCTGGGGCGAAGGCCCGCACCTCGTCGGCATACGTGACCGAACCGGCCGAGTAATCGGGGGCGGAGACCTTCCACGTTCCGCCGGTGTCGTCGGTGTGCTCGGTGAGCCGGCCGGTGGCCGGGTCGTAGACGGCGGAAGCGTGGGACCTGCCCGAGGGAAGGGTCACCTTGGTGATGCGGCCAGCCGCCTCGCGCGCGGCGTAGTGGTCCTTGACGGTCGCCGCGTCGAGGGGGCGGCCGTAGACCGCGACGTCGTCCATCGTTCCGCTGAAGCGGTGGGTGTCGGCCGCTACGCCCATCCAGCCCTCGTTGGCCCAACCCGCGCCGAGGTATGCCTTCTGGTCGTCGCGCATGCTGACGGTCCCGGTCAGGCTTCCGACCTTGGCGCCGTCCAGGTAAAGGGTCTGCGCGGTGCCCTGGCTGGTCAGGACGGCGTGGTGCCAGGCGTTGTCGGTGACTGCCTTGGGGGAGACGATCGGCTTCGTGCCGGCGTACTCCACCGTGTAGAACTGGCCGCGCAGTTTGCCGTCCGCGTCCACGTTGAGGAAGGGGCTGTACCGGGTCGGCTTGGATCCGATCTCGGCGTCCTGGAGAGTGGCGAGCACACCGGGCTCGGTGGTCTTGAACCAGAGCTCGACCGTCAGGATGTCGGAGGTCTCCAGAGCTGCGTCGGGGAGTTCGACGACTGAGTCCTGGCCGTCAAAGGAGGCAGCGGTGTCCGTCGTTCCCATGAGCGCGGGAGCGACGCCGAGGGTCACGTCACGGTAGAGGGCATCGTTGAGGCCGTCGCGGGAGGGTGCGCTGCTGCCGGCGATGGAGCCTTCCTCCTCGCCGAGTGGCCAGTACGACTGTGGGCCCGCGTCGAGGACCATGCTGTGGTACAGCGAACCGTTCTCATAGTCGTAGCCGGTGCACTGGGTCGAGGACGAAGGCGGGCACACCTTCGTCAGCCGGTCGCCGGAATAGCTGTACGTCCAGGTGAGTCCGGGGGAGCCTGCACCCACGGGGCTCGTGGTCACTGAACTGATGCGGCCGCCGGTCCAGGTGAAGTGGAGCGAACGACCCGAGAGCTTGTCGGAGACCGCGCTCAGCGTGCGGTTGTCCGCTCCTCCGTAGGTCAGTGTCTGGACGCGGCCGGCGCTGTCGGTGACGGAGGTCAGCAGTCCCGAGCTGTCGAACCGGGCTGTCGTCCCTCCGCGTTGGCGCATGGTCCAGCCGGTCGAGTCCGCGACGAGGTCCGTGGTGCTGCCGGAGGGGCCCGCGAGCGTGCCGTCCGGATTGCGGCCGAAGCGCACCTGCGACCCGTCCGCCCGGGTGACCATCACGGTGTTGCCCACGGTCTCCTGGACCAGTCGCATGTCCCAACGCGTCGACCAGCCGACGCCGAAAGCGTTGGTCCGGCGCGGGTCCAATGAGTTGTAGGTACGGGTGACGGAGAGCTCCGGCCCGACGGTCGGCATCGCCGCGTCGGTCGCCGCAGTCACATAGTTGCCGGAGCGGGCGCCTATCTCACTCGTGCCGTCCGCGCCACCGAGGTGACTGGTCACCGCGGGCTGCGGGACGGATGTGGTGAAGACGGAGGCGTGCGGCTGGGACGAGGTCGCACTGCCGTCGTAGACGTATGCGTACCAGGCGTAGGTCTTGCCCCAGGACAGCCATCCTGCCGGGACCGTCCACTGCTGCTTGGTGCTCCGTGTCCCCTTGCGGCAGTTCTTACGGCTGTCGCTGCCCTCGATCTCGCAGACTTCAAAGGTGTAGCTGAGGGCCGATGACGGGTAGCGGTCGGTGTCCTTCCCGTTCGCCCAGAGGGCCGGAGTGAGGGAGTCCACAGGGGTGCCGCTCGCAGGAGCCTCGGCGGTGAGCACCGGCGGTATGTTGACCGCGGATATCTTGACAGCCGCGCCCGGCACCCCTGCCGTGGTGAAGCGGGAGACGCCGAGATCCGTCATCGTCCACTCGATGGTGTACGTCGCAGGCGTCAGAGGTGCGATCTTGGCGTCCAGCGTCACACTCTCACCGGGTGAGATGTCGCTCGGCATGAGCGTGTAAGCGATCTTCGAGCTGTCGGTGATCTCCGTGCCGGAAGCGTTGTACAGGTTGTACCGGAGCCTGTAGTCGCCTCCCTTGGGCCAGGTCGCCTGCCCCCGGTTGGTGACGGTGACTTTCATCGACCCCTGAGTGGTGGCGGTAACCGGCGCGGTGAAGTCGCCCAGCCCGTAGGTTGCCCCGTACGGGGTCCACGTGACGTCCAGGCTCGGCTTCCCGTTGGGGTAGTCGTCCGAACCGAACTGCTTCCAGCCCTTGGAGTCGGACGTCGATGCCTTGACGGCCAGCCCGTAGTTCTTCTTACGGCCGTGGGTCCAGTCGTCCACCAGCTTGCGTCCGGCCGAACCCAGCTTGATGGACTCCCACTTGGCGCCACCGCACGGGTAGGCCGTCTGCCCCTCCGGCCGCCAGCCGTGCGCGAAGCTCTTGGAAGCGAGAGCGGAACCCGTCGACGGTCCCGGGTACTTCGTCGTGGTCGACTCGGCCCAGTTCGAGGTGATCGGGTGGATGGTCACCGGCCTGGCCGTGCACGAGTAGGAGTAGGTGTTGTACAGGGCCAGGCTGGTGTTGACCACCCAGGCGTTCTTGAGCGTGGTCTCCAGGCCCGAGAAACGCAGGAAGGAAGCCGCCTTGTGACCCCCTGCGTCGTAGGTGCCGGTCTTCAGCACGGTGTCACTGGAGAAATTCTGGTTGTACGGAGACTGCACGTACGTCCCTGAAGTCGCGTCCACCGACTTCAGGGACGGGTCCACCCGTACGGGGAAGACACGCTCGGGGGCCTGCAGCCACTCCTGGTCCAGCGTCACCACGAGGATCTGCTGCCCCGCCTCCTCGGTCAGACCGAAGGTCACGCCCGAGGAGATCTCACCCTGGGCGGAGTTCTCGGCATGACGGGAATCCTCCATCCAGCCGGCTGGCATCCACGCCCGCTCGACGCCCTCGGAGTCGGTGAAGGACACACCGCCGTGCTCAGCAATGCGAGCGGTCAGTCCTTGTGCGTGGAGGGGGAAACGCCACGTCGACGGCGCATCCTTGCTACGGAGGACCATGGTCTCCTTGAACGACCCACTACCGGCCACGAACTCCAGGTCTGCATCGCCATGCACCTCGGGATACGTAATGACACTGCCCTCGACCTGCCCCTCGGACGCCTGCGCGCCCTCCAGGCCGTAGCCGACCGACAGGCCGTCGCCCAGCCCCATCGTCACCACGGGTCCGGCCGCCGCGTCGGCTGCGAAGTCGAGCGGCGCCTCCGTGGTACTCGTCTGCCAGCCGGCGCCCTGGTCGTTCCCACTCATCGTGTGCGAACCAGGTGCGTCCGCGGGTACGAGGGACGAATCGATTTTCTGCCATTCGCCCTGGCCGTCCAGGAAGTTGACCTGCTCGTTGTAGAAGCGGGTGGTGTACGTGCCGTCCTCGTTGAGGAACGTGGACTCCCGCTCCTTGCGCTCGTCCTTCACCTCGGCGCTGTGCTCGGGGTCGAAGCCCGCAGGCGTCACTGGGTCCGGAGCCGCCACTTCCACGGTCGGCCCCGGAGCGGGCATCGTCACCTCACGATCCAACTGCGGCTCCGATGCCGCGCCTTCCGCGGGAAGTTCACCTGGCGCATCCACCGCGTCGCCCCGCCCCCCGGTGGCCACCGCGTCCGTGGCGCCGGTGGAGGCCCTGTGGCTGCGCCCAGCAGCTGAACCCCAGTCCTGGTCCGGCACTTCCCCCACGGGCACACGAGCCACGTCAGTCTTGTCAAAGGCGACAGCCGCCTGCTCCGTGCCGGCAAGAACGGCCATCGCGAAGGCGACGGCAACTACAAGGGGACGCACAGCACGCACAAGGACTCCCACGCGGATGATCAAGACATGAGATTTGTATGAGAATCACTCCGGTAGTGCAAGTCTCGAATAGATTTTGTGATGTTCACGTGATGATCATGGGATCGTCTGAGCCGCGCCGCCTCTCCCCCAACCCGTTGGAGGGGCGGTGGGGCTCACGAGCCCGGTGATATCCCCGGAGAGTCACGGTTGACGTGAGCTGAGTGCCCCTTCCGGCGGCGACCTTCGCACGGTCTCCTTCCACACACTGCCGCCGCTGCAGTTGCCGGGCAGGACTCGAACAAACACCACAACGAGCCGTACGACAGCGTTACGGGTCCCCTGACCGGAGCGGCCGCGTGGCCTCTGAGGCAGCGGACGATCGCACGCCGGGACTTGCCTCTGCTAGCGCCTGTCGTTGTCCTGGATGCGTAGCGCCGCAGGCGGGTGGATGCGATGACATCGGGCTTCCGGACCACGTCGGGCGCGCTCGCCGACTCGGCCACCGTGCCCGTCGCCGGACTTCCCTCGTGGCTCCCCGCTCACGCTGTCCTCATCCCGATAAGGACGCCACCATGCCTGCCCCGGCGTGCCTCCCACCTTCTCCGTCGATGCCCAGCGCGTCGAGGAGGCTCTCGCCCGGATCGGGCCCAAGCGGTCCACCTGGACCGCGATGACCTGGTCCGGGTGAACGGCCCTCTGCGAGTCCGCGACGTTGCTGTGCAGCTCCCCTTCGTCAGTGAGCAGTGGGAGCCGACAGCGCCCGGACCGCGACGGCCCTACGGCGCAGCACCACCGCGTCCCACGTCATGCGACCACGACCGATGATCTCGAGTTCGACAAGGTCTCCTCCAAGCAGTCCTGTCGAGCCAACAAGCAATCAGGGCCATCAGTTCCGTCGCCAGCAGTGAGCGCCGCCGTCCCGGCCCGAGAGATCGGACCGCATTCTGAACGATCAGTGGGGCTACCGTCCCGGTGCCCGCGTGCTCGGTGTAAGTCGCACGGTCAGGATCTGGAACGGGCGCAGCACGAGCGGAACGCCGTCGGCTGTGACCGGAAGGTCGGATCGGTCCGCCAAGGGCCGTTCGAGCAGGTCGGTCATCGCGGCGGCGGTCAACGGAAATCCGGCGTGCAAGGTCGTCGTGGCACGTCCGCCGAGTGACTCGTAGAGACGCACGATCACGTCTCCTGAACAGTCGTCCGCGAGCTTGACCGCTTCGATCACCACACCACTGTGGTCGACTCCGACCAGAGGGGCCACAACGGCCGAACCGACGACGGTACGTTCGGCCAGGTTGAAGCGGTAGCCCTCGCGGACGGCTTCGCCGATGTCCGCGCCGATGACCAGGCCGTAGCGCAAACGGTGTTCGCCCTGATCGGTGTCCGGGTCCGGGAAGAGCGGGGCGCGCAGGAGCGAAAGCCTGGCGGTGGTCGTCGTGCCGCCGTCGGGACGGACGTCGCGGGTGACGTCGTGGCCGTAGGTGGAGTCGTTGACCAGCGCCACTCCCCAGCCTGGCTCCTCGATGTGCAGGAAGCGGTGAGCGCAGATCTCGAAGCGGGCCGCGTCCCAGCTGGTGTTGGAGTGGGTGGGCCGCCGGACATGGCCGAAGGGGATCTCGCTGGTGGAGTCACCGGCCCGGAGGTCGAAGGGGAACGCCACCTTGAGGATCTTCTCGCGCTCGCGCCAGTCGATGGTGGTCTCGATGTCGAGTCGGCGGGTGCCCTCCCGCAGGGTCAGCAGCTGCCGGATGCGCGACTTGTTGACGCTCCGTACGACTTCGATGGCGTCGTCGTGGGCCGTGACCTCGTCGGCCATGGTGAGGTCCTGCACGGTGTTGCGGTAGAACGCGTCGACGTCCCAGGCGTCCCACTGGTTGGGGAAGTCCTGATGGAGCTGGAGGAGGTTGCCCACCGAACCGGGGGCGAGCGCCTCGCGCCCGGCTGTCAGGTCGTACGCGGACGTGATCAGGCCGCGGGCGTCGACCGTGATCCGCACCGATCCGTTGTCCAGGACGAGGTCGCCGTCGGGGCCTGGTCGTACGGGTGCCGTCCGCACCGGTGTGGTGCGGGGGGCGCCGGCGAGTGCCGGCACCCCGTCGCGGCTGTGTGGGGCGGCGTTGAAGACGACGCTGCCGCCGTCGGCGTCTGCGGGCCCGGCCAGGGCGCGCTGGGCGGTGTCGATGACGGAGTTCAGTTCGCGGGCGACCTCCTGGTGGGCCTTCTCCGTCTCCCGGTGCACCCAGGCGATGGAGGAGCCGGGCAGGATGTCGTGGAACTGGTGCAGCAGCACGGTCTTCCATATGCGGTCGAGCGCTGCGTACGGATATGGCTCGCCCGTCCGCAGCGCGGCCGTGGCCGACCACAGTTCCGCCTCCCGCAGCATGTGTTCGCTGCGCCGGTTGCCCTGTTTGGTGGCGAGCTGGCTGGTGAGTGTGCCCCGGTGGAGTTCCAGGTAGAGCTCGCCGACCCAGACCGGCGCATCGGGGTACTCCTCGTGGGCCTTGGTGAAGAAGTCGGCGGGCCCCTCCATCTCCACCTTTGCGGAGCCCTCCAGACTCGTGAGCCGTTCGGCGCGCGCCAGCATTTCGCGGGTGGGGCCTCCCCCGCCGTCGCCGTAGCCGAACGGCACCAGGGAGCGGTTGGCAGCGCCCTTGTCGCGGAAGTTGCGTTCGGTGTGGCCGATGTCAGCTCCGGAGAGGTCGCCGTTGTAGGAGTCGACGGGCGGGAAGTGGCTGAACACGCGAGAGCCGTCGATGCCCTCCCACCAGAAGGTGTGGTGCGGGAACGCGTTGGTGGTGTTCCAGGAGATCTTCTGCGTGAGGAAATAGTCGATACCGGCGAGCTTCATGAGCTGTGGCAACGCGGCGTTGTAGCCGAAGGTGTCCGGCAACCACATGTCCCGCGTCTCGACGCCGAACTCCTCCAGGTAGAAGCGCTTGCCGTGGACGAACTGACGCACCAGGGACTCGCCGCCCGAGAGGTTGGTGTCGGGTTCGACCCAGAGACTGCCGGTCGGCAGGAACTGCCCGGTTGCCACCTTCTCCAGTACCCGGGTATACACCTCGGGGCGCTGCTCCTTGAGCCAGGCCAGTTGCTGGGCCTGCGACATGACGAATCGGAAGTCGGGGTGGTCGTCCATCAGCGCGGTCACGTTCGAGACGGTGCGGGCCGCCTTGCGGACGGTTTCGCGCACCGGCCACAGCCAGGCCGTGTCGATGTGGGCGTGGCCGACGGCCGAGATCCGGTGGGCGCTCGCGTGCGCGGGCGCGGAGAGCGCGGGAGCAAGCAGTGTCCTGGCCCGCCCGGCGGTACCGCCGATGTCCTGGAGATCGATCGCGTCGAGGGCCGTGCTCACCGCGTACCGGATCTGGCTGCGGCGGGTGGAGTCCTCGGGCAGTTGGTGCATGAGCCCGGAGAGGACGTCGAGGTCCTGGACGAGCTCCCAGACCGTCTCGTCGAAGACTGCGAGATCCATGCGGGTCAGCCGGTACAGCGGTTCACCGACCTGGCCGGTGGGGCCCTCGGCGCGCAGCCAAGGGGCGACTTCGCCCGCACGGGTGGGGATGAAGGGGTCGCCCGCGGCGTCGAAGTCGAAGATCAGCGGGTTGGCGGCGGCCTCGATGTGGAACTCGAAGTCCTCTCCGCCCTCGGCCCGTTCGGACACGAGGAGCCAGGTGTTGCGCGGGTTGAGGGCCTTCACGGGGGTGCCGTCGGCGCGGTACACGAGTCCTTCGGCGGAGAAGCCGGGCTGCGTGGAACCGAAACCGAGGTCGAGCACCGCTTCGACCCGTTCACCCGCCCAGTCGGCAGGGACGGTGCCACGGATCCTGAACCAACTGGTGGACCATGCCGGGCCCCAGTGTTCACCGACACTGATCGGCTCGTGGGGTCCCGAGATTCCCTCGCTCACCGGAACCGGTTCGCCGGGGACGTGGTGGACGCTCACGTCGAGCGGGAGGGAGCAGACGTGGATTGCGGGCCTGAGACGCTGGTCGAGTACCCGGGCGAGCCGGCGTTCGGTCAGCGTGCGGTCGTCGTGCATGGAGACTCCATCGAAAGTTCCGCGCGAGTGGCAGCAGGTCCGTCCGCCGGCACGTCGAGTGGCGGTGGTGTCCCGGAAGCGGGCGGACGGTGCAGGGTCTACGGTCGGTTGGTCCCGTACCGGATGACTGTTTACGGTCGGTTGGTCCCGTACCGGATGACTTCGGTGGGGACCACGGAGCGTCTTGCGGGCAGCGGGGTTCCGGGGCCGACGTTGATGCGGTCGATGAGCATCTGGCCGGCCCTGCGCCCGATCTCGTCGGCGTCGTAGGACGCGATCGTCAGCGGGAGCCCGAGGACGTCCGCCAGGTCGAAGTCGTCGAAACCGGCCAGGGCCACCGGGACTCCGAGTGTGCGAACGGCCCGGATGGCGCCCTGCGTCAGCCGGTTGTTGGTGCAGAAGAGGGCGGTGGGCGCGCCGGGCTCGCGCAGCAGAGCGACGGCGGCACGCTCGGCCGTGGCCACGTCGGCCAGTCCGCGGCGGATGTGCCGTTCGTCCGGCTCCAGGCCGGCCGCCTCATGGGCGACCCAGTAGCCACGGAAGCGTTCGGCACCGGTGTAGAGGGCGGGCGGGTTCCCCAGGAACCCGATCCGCTCGTGTCCGTCCTCGATCAGCCGGCCGGTGGCCGCTTCCGCTCCGCCGAAGTCGTCCACCAGTACGCAGTCGGCGTCCATCCCCGTCGGCGGCCGGGAGGCGAAGACGATCGGCATGCCGCGCAGCACGGCCGGTGCCAGGTGACGGTGACTGGCGCCCGACGGAACCACGATCATCCCGTCGACCTGGCGGGACGCCAGATCCTCCACCAGGCCTCGCTCCCGGTCGACCTGTTCGCCGGTGTTGCCGAGCAGGACCCGCAGGCCGTGTTCGTACGCCACCTCCTGGACCCCGAGAGCCAGCCGCGAATAGAAGGGATTGGCCAGGTTGGTGACGACCAGACCGATCATCCCGCTGCCACCGACCCGTAGACGGCGAGCGGTTTCGTTCCGCCGGTATCCGAGCGCGTCGACGGCGCTCAGCACCCGCTCCCGGGTGGCTTCGGTGACCCGGGGGTCGTCCTTGAGCACGCGGGAGACGGTCATCGCGCTGACCTCGGCACGGGCAGCGACGTCACGCATCGTCGGCGTGGCGACGCCACTCGGTCGATGCTGTGCCACGGCCGGTCCTTCCTTCGTGCCGTCAGGGGATCTGTGCCGTCGGTGGGCCGCCGAAGCCGCAGGAGCCGTCATTGTAGAGAGTGCCCGGGCCGTGGCGCCGTCCGACCCGGCAGGCGGATCCGTCGGCTCCCTGTCGTGGGGCGGCCCTGTCTCCTCATGACCGAGCCGCTCGGCAGGCGTCGGAGGCCACGGGTTCGGCCGCCAGGGGGTCGGGCTCCGGCGGGTCGCACTCCGTCCGACGCCCCAGGGCCCAGTGCGCGGCGCCGATCAGGGGGGCGTCGTCGGGCCGTCGGGCGGTACGCAGGTCCATCGCGGCGACGACCGCTTCCGCTCCCGGCCCGGCGGCGTGGGCCCCGGTGGTGAGTCCGGCGCGCAGCGCGGGGCCTATGAGGTCCCAGGAGGCGGCCATGGAGCCGCCGACGACCATCACGTCCGGCCGGAACATCGCGCACCAGGGTGCCAGGGCACGCCCCAGCGTGGTGAAACACTCGCTGATCGCAGCCGCGGCGTGCGGGTCCGCCATGCGGGCCGATGCGGCGATCTCGCTCACGTCCGGGCGCGCGGCCCGCCCGTCGAGACCTGTCGCCGCTGCGTACGTCGCACGGATCGCCCGCCGCGAGACCACCTCCTCCAGCGGCCGCCCGTCGACGGTGATGCGGTGGGCGCGGCCCTCCGGCGGCACGGTGGGGCCTTCGGTGACGGGGCGTCCGTCACGCAGGAACGAGGATCCGACGCCGGTGCCGAGCGTGACGCACACGGACCGGTTCCGTCGTGCTGCGGCCCCGCTGTGGTGTTCCCCGATGGCGAAGGCGTCCGCGTCGTTGAGGAAGCTGATGGTACGTGCGTGCGGCAGCCGATCCCGCAGTTCCGCCCCGACGTCGACGTCGTGGAGCGACTCGAACTTGCCGATGCCCCGGAATCTGCCGATGCCGGCCGTGT
Organism: Streptomyces sp. QL37; assembly: GCF_002941025.1. Taxonomy (NCBI): domain Bacteria; kingdom Bacillati; phylum Actinomycetota; class Actinomycetes; order Kitasatosporales; family Streptomycetaceae; genus Streptomyces; species Streptomyces sp. QL37. The sequence continues at coordinate 611,232 of NZ_PTJS01000001.1, forward strand.
AGTCGAACGGCCCCGGCACCGCGACGCCCCATCGCGTCCGGTGGGGTGCCGCGATGTGCCGGGCCGCCTCGGCGAAGCAGTCGAGGAGCTCCGAGGCACCGGCGTCGGCGGACACAGGTCCGCGGACGACCGAACCGGCGACCGTCAGGCCGGTCGCCATGTCCACCAGAGCGGCGGTGACGTGGGTACCGCCGATCTCCAGTACGGGCACCTGGGTCATGACGGTGTCACCAAGGACTTGACCACCTGTACGGGCCGTCCGCCGACGGGGTGGAGTCGATACCCGCCTACTGCCGCCGGCACGGTGAGAGTTTCAGCGAAGGCCAGGTCGTGGAGCCGGCCGTCTGCGGTCTCCACGACCACGCCGTCACCGGCGGCGACGTTGAGGATGTGGAACCTGCCCTCGGTGTCGTCGTCGGCCGGCCCTGTTCCGTCGAGTACGAAGCGGTGGACCGCGTAGAACATCTCGTGCAGGGCGCCGATGACCTCTTCGCGCCAGCCCGTGCCCTCGCGCACGGGGCGCGGCTTCTGGACGAGGTCCTCGACGACCTCGCCGCCGCGCCGCCCTGTGTCGAGGTTGGCGAAGGCATGACGGTGGGACAGCGGCCTGGGCACCCCGGAGGTGGAACGGCGCAGCCAGTCGTAGAAGCGCAGCGAGTAGAGGTAGGGAGTGGCGCTGATCTCCAGCACGAGGTTGCCCGCCCCGGAGGAGTGCGGGGTGCCGGCCGGGATCATGAACAGCTGGCCGGGATCCGCGGGGAACGTCTGGACGTGATCCTCGACGCGCAGCGGTGTGCCGTGCGTCGCCGACGCCTCCACTTCCTTGCGCAGGATGTCCACGTCCGTACTCTGCCGCAGCCCGAGGAAGACCCGGGACCCGGGTTCGCTCGCCGTGACGTAGTAGGTCTCGTGCTGGGTGTAGGCCCAGCCGAAGGTTTCCCGCATGTACTGCTCCTGCGGGTGGCAGTGCAGGGAGAGGTTGCCGCCCCCGACGGTGTCGAGGTAGTCGAAGCGGATGGGGAAGGAGGTGCCGTAGCGCTGATGCACGTCCGTGCCGAGGAACTGCTCCGGGTGCAGGACGCACAGGAGCTGGAAGGGCAGTTCCACCTGTGCGCCGGCGTCCTGGCCGACGAGGACGCCGGCTTCGGGGGCGATCAGCTCGTAGCCGAGGGCGGTGTTGCCGTTGTCGGGCTCGAAGCCGAGCGTGTCTGCGGCCCACCGACCGCCCCAGGGGGTGGAGTTGAAGTAGGGGCGGGTGCGTACGGGCTGCCGGGCCAGGCCGGCGAGGGTGGCGCGGACCGCCTCGCCGTCCAGGGAGGTAGGGGCCCCCGGGTTCTGTACGTCGATCCACCGGTCGATCCTGGAGGCGAGCGTGTCACGGTGGCGGTCGGAGACGGGCCAGTCGGTGTAGAAGAGGCTGCGCAGTTCGCCCGCCGTGTGCGGACGCCCGAGGTTGACGCCCACCGGCAGCGTTCCGGAAGCGACAGCACTCTCGGCATACCGCTTGGGCAGGTCCGCCCACCAGAGCGTATCGGGCGAACAGAGGGCGGCGCCGGGGCCGAAGACCAGCAGGACTCCGCTCGTGGGGCGTTCGACGGAGAGTCGGCCCTCGAAGAGGTCGGCCATGTCGAACTCGGCGAGCGGCAGGAAGAACGCGTCGGACTCGGCGTCAGGGACGCACAGCCGCTCGACAGCTGCCGGTGACCAGTGCTCACGCACATCGAGCACGGCGACCTCGATGGACCTTTCCCGCAGCGCGGCGGCGATCCCCTGGGCGGCTTCGTGCCAGTCCAGAGCCGCAGGCCCGTCCAGGGCGAGTACGGCCGGTCGCACGGGCAGGGTCGCGACGGCGTCGTCCCACCCGGTGACCACGGCTCCGGTGGCCGGATAGCGGGGGTTTCGTTCGTAAGGGCGGGGCTCTGAGTGCACAGGTACTCCTGAAGAGTGAGCGGGCGACCGATGGGATGGTACCGATAACATTCAGGGCGGACAAGGCAGATGAGCGGCTTCCATCCATAACCACAGCTAGATACGGGCCGTAGGCGAATTCTCGTCAGGGAGCCTTGTTTCGGCCTCATGATGTCGTTAACATCCTGGCAATCCGAACCGCCGATGCCGTGCGGTGCGGCGAGATCTCTCAGGGGGCCGTACCCCCTCACCCACCACACCCCAGAGCCGGGGATCCCTGCCGGGATCCCAAGGGAAGGGAACCCATGAGATCAATCGGCGGGGCGACACAGTGGTCGTCCCACCCGCTCGGCCGCCGGAGCGTCCTGGCGGGCATCGGAGCGGGCGGTGCGGCCGTGCTGGCAGGCTGCGCCCGCGGCGACAGCACCGCGGTGAAGCCCGGCACCACCTCGCTCGCCAACGACAACGCCACCTGGGACCAGGGCTATGTGGCTGCCGGGCGGGAGCTGAAGAAGCTCACCGGCCACGCGCTGCGTCCGCTGTCCAATCCGAACCCCACGTCGTACAGGCAGGTCACGCAGATCTCACTGCAGACCACCAAGGCCACCGACATGATCAAGTGGGCCTCAGGCTATTTCCTCAAGTCCCTGGCCCGCACCGGCGAGCTCAGCGATCTCTCCTCACTGTGGGCGGACTACGAACGCAAGGGCTGGGTCACGCCCCAGACCCGCGAGTCGATGTCCTACCGCGGCTCCGTTTACGGGATACCGCTCTACGAGTCGTACTACGTGCTGTTCTACAACACCGCCCTCTTCCGCAAGCACGGCCTCCGGGCGCCCGGCACCTGGGAGGAGCTGCTGCACAACGCCGAGGTGCTGAAGAAGGCGGGCGTGGTCCCGTTCGTCGCCACACAGAGCGGCAACTGGCCCGCCTACGAGTGGTTCCAGGAGCTCGTCAGCAAGGTGGACCCCGCGTTCTACACCGAGCTGATCAGCGGGAAGGCGCGTTACACCGACCCGCAGGCGAGGAAGGCTCTGCAGATCTGGCAGGACTTCATGCGCAAGGGCTGGATGACGCCGGCGGACTTCGACCAGAACAACGGCCCTGCCGCGCTGAAGGCCGGGCGGGTCGGTATGTTCCTGCACGGTTCCTGGCAGTCGCAGGGGATCGCCGCCACCGGCATGAAGCCGGGTGTCGACTTCGACGCCTTCGTCATGCCGCCCGTCGAGTCCTCCACCCGCCGCTCCGTCATCACCGAGTCCGGCGTGCTCGCCGTCCCGCGCAAGGCCGTCTCGCACGACGCCGCGATGGCCAACGCGGCGAACTGGCTCGACCCGAGGGTCCAGAAGGTGTGGACCGACTTCCTCCAGGACGCCTCTGCCAACCCGCGCTCCCGGCCCGGCAACCCGGTGATGGCCGACCTCAAGGGCCAGGCGCTGCGGGAGCGCTGGACGCTGCTGCCGCGCTACGGCGAGTCGGGCCCGCCCAACCTCATCCAGGGCAACACCGACGACCTGGGGAGCTTCATGACCGGGGCCTCCTCCCCCGAGAGCACGCTGCGCAGCATGGCGGGTCGGGCGACCGAGGAGTGGGCCGCGTGGGAGAGGGACGAGGCATGAGTTCTTCCCTCGACCAGCGCCGGCCCCCGCGCCCCGGGCCGCACGGCTCTCCGCGGCCGGGCCCCGCGGGCTTCGCGCCCACGCGCCGGCCTGCCCGGCGAATACGGGACAGGCTGGCCGGGGCCGGGTTCCTGGCTCCCGCCGTGCTCCTGGTGAGCGCCCTCCTGCTGCTCCCGTTCGCCACGACCGTCTACCGGAGCTTCTTCGACGACAGGCGCGTCTCGAGCTTCGCCGGTCTCGACAACTACGCCCTGTTCCTCAGCGATCCGGTGCTGACCCGCTCGATCCAGAACACGCTGATGTGGGTGGTCGGTACGGTCGCACTGCCGCTCGTGCTGGGCCTGGCCATCGCCGTACTCACGCACGGCGCCGGATGGTCCCGTGTGGCGCGGCTGGTCGTCGTCCTTCCCTACGCCCTGTCCGGCTCGGCCGTTGCGGTGGTGTGGAACTTCGTCCTCAACACCGACGGCGCGGCGAACCAGGTGCTCAAGGCCTTCGGCATGGATTCGCTCGCCCAGGGCTGGCTGCTGGAGTGGCCGGGCAACACGGTTGTGATGATCATCGCCAACACCTGGCAGTCGGCGGGTGTCGCGGTGATCCTCTTCCTGGTCGGCCTCCAGACCATCCCGCCCGAGACCCTCGAAGCCGCCTCCCTGGACGGTGCGGCGGGCTGGCGGAAGTTCTGGTTCGTCGTGCTGCCCCTGCTGCGGACCGTCTCGGTGATCGTCATCGGCACCAGCTTGGTCAACGGGCTCAAGTCCTTCGACCTGATCTGGGTGCTCACCCAGGGCGGGCCGGGGAGGCAGTCCGAGACGCTCGCGGTCTCGATGTACCAGGAGACCTTCCTCGCCCTGCACCCCGGCGCGGGCGCGGCGGTGGCGGTCGTCCTCACCACGATCGTGCTGTTCACCTCGTGGCTGTACCTGCGGCGTCAGCTGACCCCGAAAGGCAACTGATCATGCCCACCATTCCCGGCACACCCACCCGCGCCCCGCGAACGCGGACCACGCCCGGCCGGATCCTGCGCAACACGACCCTGGTGGTCATCTCCTTGGCCTGGGCACTGCCCACCTGGCTGCTGCTCGTCAACGCCTTGGTGCCGGCTGCCGACTACGGAGGTACGCCTCACTGGTGGCCGCAGGGCTTCGGACTATTCGACAACATGTCGCAAGCCTGGACGAAGGCGGACCTCGGCCCTTCCATGGGCAACAGCCTGCTCTACGCGGTCACCAGCGCCGCCGCCGCCATCGTGGTGGCCACCACCGCCGCCTTCGCGACGGTCGTCATGCCCCTCAAGCACAAGACGCTGTGGTTCTGGCTGATCTACTCGGGAACCCTGCTGCCGCTCCAGGTCTTCCTGCGCCCGCTGTTCCTCGCCTACGCCGACACCGGGCTCTACGACGCCCAGTTCGGGCTGTTCCTGGTGTACGTGGCCATCGCCATCCCCTTCGCCTACTTCATCATGCGCAACTTCGCGCTGACGCTGGCACCGGAGATCATCGAGGCCGCCCGGATGGACGGTGCGTCGTGGTGGCGGATCTTCTGGCAGATCCACGTGCCACTGTCCAGGTCCGCCATGGTGGCCGCCTTTGTCTTCCAGTTCGTCGCCGTCTGGAACGACCTGCTCTTCGGTATCACGCTGTCCACCAGCAAGAACATCCGTCCGGTCATGGCCGCGCTGGCCGAACTCCAGGGCAATTACTCCAATGTGGGGCCGCCGGTGGTCCTCGGCGGGGCGCTCCTGGTCTCCCTGCCGACCGTCGTCCTGTTCTTCTCCGCACAGCGCTTCTTCGTCAGCAGCCTCAAGCTGCACGGCTGAGCCGCACCCGGCCGCCCGTCGCCGTTCCACCTTCTCGAAAGGCAGACCATGGTGAAGACACCTGTACGCGCCGCACTGGCCCTCGCCGTCCTCTCCGGAGCGCTGTGGGCGGGCCCGGCCGCCGCAGCCGACCATGAGGAGACCATGCCCTTGACGTGGGCCCACCGCGCCGAGGTCACCTACGGCTCCTTGCAGCAGCACCTCTACCAGGGCCCGCAGGAGCACGGGCTGTACCTGGAGAAGACGCCGCGCAAGGAGGGGGAGAACCCCCACTCCTACCTCTGGCCGCTGCGTGAGGCGGCCGCCGCCACCGTCGACATGTCCGAACTGCCGCGCGTCGGCGCCCGCTACAAGCGCGAGGCCGCCGAGCGCTTCACGGCGCTGCGGCTGTACTTCAACCCCCGCGACGGCAGGTCCGGATACGACTCCTACCTGCCCGCCCCCCTTGGTCAGGGCGGCGACGTCTTCTACGACGACAACGCCGTCGTCGGGCTCTCCTTCCTGGACCAGTACCGGTCGACGGGGAGGGAGCTCTACCTCGACCGGGCGCGGGAAACCTATTCGGTCGTCAGCCGGGGCTGGGACGAGGACCCCGCCAAGCCGTGCCCCGGGGGCATGCGCTGGGTCGACTCGCCGGACAACACCATGCGCGCGGCGAACGTCACGGGGCTGGCCGCCCAGCTGGCCGCCGAACTCCACGCCATCGACCACGACGACCGGTTCCTCGCGAGCGCGAAGAAGTGGTACGAGTGGAACTGGTCGTGCCTGCGCCGCTCCCCTGGCCTGTACGACAACAGCCGCGACGACGACGGCAGCGTGAACGAGACCCTGTGGTCGTACAACTCCGGCGCGATGATCGGCACCGCGGCCACGCTCTACCGCGCGACCGGGGACCGGAGCTACCTCGACCGTGCCGTCGAGGACGCGCAGGGCTCGCTCACGTACTGGACGGAAGGGGACCGGCTGCACGATCAGCCGGCGATCTTCAACGCCTTCTACTTCGACAATCTGCGCATCCTGAACGAGGTGCGGCCCGACCGCGCCTACCGCAAGGTCGCCGCCGCCTACGCCGAGCGGACCTGGAAGGAGAACCGGACCCCGTCCGACGGACTGTTCCGCTTCCAGCCCTCCGGCGGTGGCGACCACGCCCCGGCCGCGCAGGCCGAAACACTCGAACAGTCCGCGATGGTACAGATCTTCGCCGGTCTCGCCACCGACCTCTCCTGATCCTCCCGCACGCCTGAGCAGCACGTCCCGGCACCACACACGAGTGGAGACCTCTCCCATGCCCCGCCCCGATCTTGCCCGTCCCTCCTGGTGGGACTCGAACATGGCCCGAGACATCCTGCGCGAGCGCGCGGTGTCCGCCGAGGGTGACCTCGGCGGACACCGGGTCAGGCTCTCCTGCGAACCGCTGCTGCGCCACGACGGCACCGGGGGCCTGCTCCAGTCCGTCCGCGTGACGGCGGACCGGCCGCTCACCCGCGCCCGGGTCACCACCCTCACCGGCAGCCCCCTGCGCTGCGACGTCCTTTCGGGGCCGGGGACGGACACCCGGCTGCTGGTTCCGGAGGTGGACGCGCCCACGCCGGTCCTGGTCGAGCTGCCTGAGCTCACCGACACGGACAGCGTCGAGGTACTGCTGACCCCGCAGCGCCATTGGACGCTGCACCTGGTCCAACACGCCCATCTGGACATCGGCTACACCGACCCGCAGAGCACTGTGCTCGCCGAGGGACGCAAGTACCTCGACTCCCTGCTCGAACTGTGCCGCACCACTGACGACCTGCCCGACGAGGCGAAGTTCCGCTGGGCGGTCGAAGGCCACTTCAGCTACGAGAACTGGTCGCAGAATCGGCCGCCGCGGCTGGTCGCGGAATTCCTGGACCGGGTGCGCGAGGGGCGCATCGAGCTCACCGCGATGCCCTTCAACCTCCACACCGAGACCTGCTCCACCGATGAGCTGCACGAACTGCTCCGCCCCATACGAGAGCTGAGGGATCGGGAGGGTATCGGCATCACCACGGCCATGCAGACGGACGTGCCGGGCCAGGTCGTCGGTCTGCCCGACGTCCTCGCCGCCAGCGGAATCCGCTATCTGTCGGTCGCCCACAACTGGGCGGGGCGCGCGGTGCCGCACCACGTCGGCGGCCAGGACCTGCCGCGTCTGTTCCGCTGGCGGGCGCCGAGCGGGAACGAGGTGCTGGTGTGGCGTACGGACACGCCCCACGGCCTCGCCTACATGGAGGGCTCGATCATCGGTTTCGACGAATCCTTCGACCGCGTCGACGACCTTCTGCCGAACTACCTCTCGGCCATGACGAACCACCAGTATCCGCACGAAGGCCGGGGCATCCCAGGGTTCCCCGTCCTGGACGAGGAGTTCAAGGGCGACCCGTACCCGTGGGACATCCTGCACCTCCGGGTCCTGGGCAAGTTCGCGGACAACGGGCCGCCGCGCCGCATCATCGCGGACACGGTGCGCCGGTGGAACGAGGAGTGGGCCTACCCCGCCCTGCGTACCTCGCGCAACGAGGACTTCTTCGTCGACGCCGAGGAGCGGCTCGGCGAGCAGATCCAGACGTACGAAGGCGACTGGACTGACTGGTGGGTCGACGGCGTCGGCGCCGGGGCCGTGCCGCTGGCCGCTACCCGCGACGGGCAGGCGGCGCTGGCCGAAGCGCAGACTCTCGCGGGTCACGCGGAGATCATGGGGGCACCGGGCGGAGCCGGAATCACCGGGGAAGCGCCTGAGGTGTACCGCGCCGCCTCCCTGTTCAACGAGCACACCTGGGGTGCCGGCGACCCCTGGACACACGGCGACCACGGTCATGCCTCGGGCGAGCGGCAGTGGCACTGGAAGTACGCCCAGGCCCTGCGCGCCCACGACGGAGCGCGCACCCTGCTGGACGCCGCGAGTGCGGCTCTGGGCGAGCGTCTGGCTCCGCGGGAGGGGGCGCTCGCCGGCTACTACATCGTCAACACGTGCAGCTGGGCGCGCTCCGAGACGGTCCGGCTCTTCCTCCCGGAGAGCACTGTGCCCCTCGCCGACGCGGTACGGGTCGTCGACTCCCGCGACGGCACACCGCTGGAGGTGGCGGAGGAGGAGCAGAGCAACGAACTCCACCGGGCGGCCGGCCGTTTCCTGCTGTTCCGGCTGGCCGACGTACCGGCTCACGGAGCGGTTCGGGTGGACATCGAGCCCGCCGCCGCGACCGGGCCGTCGACGGAGGGCAGCTCCCCGACCGGTACCTCCACGGTGCTGGAGAACGAGTTCCTGCGCGTGAACGTCGACCTGGCGTCCGCGTGCATCGACTCGATCCTGGACAAGCGGACAGGGAGCGAACTGGTCCGCCAGGACGCCACGGTCGGCTTCAACGGGTATCTGTACGACGAGTACGCCACGGCCGGCGGGTTCAACCACCAGTCGAGCAAGACCACGGCCGACGAGTCGATGCACCTGCTCGCCACGCGGAGGACAGCTCCCCCGGCGGCCCTGGTGGAACGGACCTCGGACGCGACCGGTGAGACGCTGATCTACGAATGCGCCCCGGCGGGCACCCGACGGCTGCGGGTCAGGGTCCATCTGCCGCGCGCGAGTGCGCGGATCGACCTGGAGAACCGGATCGACAAGGCCGCGACCCTGACCAAGGAGAGCGCGTTCTTCGCCTTTCCCTTCGCGATGCGGTCCCCGGTCGTCCGCATGGAGGCGACCGGCGGAGTCACCGGGAACGGGCTGCCCACCGTGCCCGGTTCGGCCCGGCACATGCGGGCGGTACGCCGCTGGGTGAGCCTCCAGGAGAACGGGGCGAGCGCGGCACTGGCCACCCAGGACGCGCCGCTGATCCAGGTGGGCGGGGTCGCCATCCCCTATGTGCCGTATCCGCAGTCACTGGCGCAGGAAGAGCCGGGGACCGTGTTCTCGTGGGTTCACAACAACATCTGGGACACCAACTTCCCCTCGGAGCAGGCATTCGACCACGTCTTCCGCTACAGCATCGGATGGCAGGACACGCCCGCCCTCGGCGGTGCGGTGCTGGGTATGCGGACAGCCGCCGTCGGCAGCCGGCCCCTGGTGGCGGTACGCGCGAACCGGGCGGCCGAACCGGTTCCCGACACGTCCTACGCGCTACTCGCCCTCGACGACCCGCGCGTTCGGGTCGTCGGCCTGAGCGTGCCGGAGCCGGGGCGTCTGCTCGTACGGTTGCAGTCCTTCGCCGAGGAGCCTGTCACCTGCCGGCTCACGCCCGGTTTCCCCACCACCGCAGCGATGTCCGCCGACTACCTCGGTGGCGTGGGCGCCGCATTGCGCGCCGGAGCGGATGGCTCCCTGCCGGTACCTGTACCCCGGCTCGGCACCGTGGCGGTGTCGTTGACGACGGGAGACGGACCGGACCGGGATTGACGAACGCGACCTGGGCCGCCGAGGTCTCACGATGGACTGTGCGGCCGCCGGCGGCCCAGGTCACATGCACAGGAGGGTGCGCGGGATCTCAGGGCCGGGGCGGGTCCGATACGGGTTCGACGGGAGCCACTCGTCGAACACGTTCCGCCGGGCGGGGGCTGCGGGGGCTCAGAAGGCGTACCGGACGCGCAGCCATGGTGAGTGCGTGGCGATGAGCTGCCCGATGTGCGTCAGTGCCTGCCTTTTGATGTCCAGTGAGTAGCGGACGTTGAGGGCTCCGTTCTGCGAGCGCTTCGTCTCCTGGGCGGCCGGCTGCCAGAGCACTTCCTCGGCGCGAGGGTGCCAGCCAAGGTTGACCTCGTGGAGCGACTGGTTGTGGGTCAGCATGATGATCTCGGCCGCCGCCTGCTGTTTCACGCGGGCGGGCAGGACGTCGTCGAGGTGGGTCAGCAGGTCGGCCCAGTCCCGCTGCCAGCCCGGTCGCAGGATGATGGGCGAGAGGTTGAAGTGGACCTCGTAGCCGGCGTCGAGGAAGTCGGCGGCTGCGGCGATCCGCTCGGCGACCGGGCTGGTCCGGATGTCCAGCAGCCGGGCGTCGTCGGGTGGCATGACGGAGAAGCGCACTCGGGTGCGCCCCTGAGGGTCGAGGGTGAGCAGGTCCGGGTTGACGAACTTGGTCGCGAAGGAAGCCTTCGCCGTCGGCAGGTCGCGGAAGGCGGCGACGAGATCTGCCGTGTTGTCGCAGACCAGAGCGTCGACCGAGCAGTCACCGTTCTCGCCGATGTCGTAGACCCATGCCCGGGGGTCGCACTGATTGGGTTCCGCCTTGGGGCCTTGGGCCCGTACGTGGCGGCGCACGTGGGCCACGATCGCCTCGATGTTGGTGAACAGCGTGATGGGGTTGGCGTAACCCTTGCGCCGGGGGACATAGCAGTAGGCGCAGGCCATCGCGCACCCGTTGGAGGGGCCAGGTGCGATCCAGTCCGCCGACCTGCCGTTGGGACGCGTCCGGAGTGTGTGCTTCACCCCGAGGACGAGCGTGTCGGTCTTGATACGGACCCAGCGGGAGATGTTGCCGTCGTTGCCGTGGAGGGAGGGGATACGCCAGTGACTCGCGACCTCGGTCACGCGCGTTCCCGGCAGCCGGTCCATGATCTGTCGGCCGCGCGGGGAATCGAGCGCAGCCGGCTCCGCGTAGACCTCCCGCACGTCGAGCATGCGGCGGGCCTCCGGGCTGTCCCGGAATGCCGGGTGCCCGTCCGGCTCCGGTGCGATGTCCGACCACCCGAACAACGCCTGCTGCTCGGGCTCTCCTCGCACTGCTCCTGTCGGCGGCTGATCCACGTCCCTCCTCCTTGTGGTGCTGGTGGCATCATGCTGGCGATCCTCCACCGGGCCTCGGACGCGACGCTGAATGGCGCGCGAACGAGCCTCCGTCAGCGGTGACCCGCGCGGCGCAGAACCCTACGTCGCACCACGCGATACCCAGAAATGGACAGAGGAGGACCAGGCGTCCGCACAAGCACCGACAGTCTCGGGTAACGTGCCGCACCGCTGCGCGCATAGGGGAGTCTCGGCCGAGCCCACGACAGGCCTCGGCGGTCCCCTCGTTCACCCGGAATGCCGGGCGGTCAGCGCCGGCACAGGCACCGAGCGTTGTGGGGCGCCGCCGCGCCTCTGCTGCGCGGCCTCGCACTCAGGAAACCGAGCCCGATTCCGAGCATCCAAGTGTCCTTGGCAAGCGCGACACCGTCCTGCGTAGGACGCAGGCTGCCCTCCTGTCGCATCCCGGGGACCCTCAGATACAGACCGACAAGCCCTCCGGAGAACCCGGTCAGTACGGCTCCGGCCAGTCGGGTCGGCACGAACGGAGCGAGCAGTGTCCCGCCGACGGCGATCTCCGCACAGGCGAGCAGTCGGGTGAAGCGCCCGGCTTCGAGCTTCCTGAGAAACGGATACGCGGTGCAGGCCATGCCGTGCAGGCCCTGAGCGGTGTCTTCGTCCGCCTTCAACTTGCTCAGGCCGGAATTCAGGATGAACGCGCCGACGAGGAGACGAGGAGCCACATCTCGCGGTTCGAACGCAATGGTCATGCGAGCCTCCGTAGATCGGTTCCGCAGCACCTCATCGAGCGTAACCGGGCGGCACCGGACTCGCCCCGCAGGCGTGGGGCTGCCGCGGAGGCTGACGGAGTCGCCGACGTGTTCGCCCGCCCAGTACTCGGCCATCGGCTGCCTGTGGTGGACGCTGTTTCTTCGAACGGCGGCGAGTGGGACCGATTACTTCCTGGTGCGTGGCGAGTCTCCCCTGACAGATGCCGCTGTCGGCCGATGGAGGTAGCCGTGGGAGATGTCTGGGCGATGGTCCACGCGGAGCGTGCGGCACTTATCAATGATCTTGAATGCCTCGACGCCAAGCAATGGGAGCAACCGTCACTCTGTGCGAAGTGGTCCGTGCATGACGTGGCCGCCCACCTGGCCGACACGGCTCGGACGACGCGGCTGAACTTCCTGGTCGGCCTCGCCCGGGCGCGGTTCGACTTCGACCGCCTGAACGCTCGCGGCGTCGAGCGCGAACGCGGCGCCTCGCCGCAGGAGACTCTGGAGCGGATGCGTCAGGTGGCGTCACGCAGGCCGACCCCACCGGCGCCCCTCGACAGCCGACTCGTCGAGGAGGTTGTGCACGGCGAGGACATTCGTCGGCCGTTGAGGCTCGCCCGCTCCTACCCGATGGAAGCTGTCGTCAGGTCGCTTCGTCTGCAGGCACGGACCCCTGCCTCCCTGGGCGGGGCCAAGGAGCTCGTGGCACGCACCCGGCTGATGGCTGCGGACGCCGACGTGTCGATCGGCGAAGGGCCGGAGGTGAGCGGGCCCGCCCTGTCACTGCTCCTGGCCGTCTCGCGGCGGCGGGTGGCGCTGGACGACCTTGACGGACCGGGAGTCACTACCCTGGCTGCGGCTATCTGAGACTCGGTGTCCGCCCGGTACCTGATCGGATCGGACCGCAGCGGTCGGGCGCTGCCGGGGGTGCTTCCGGCAGGGTGCTTCTCGAAAGGGGGCCTCGTGATCCCAGTACTCAACCGGCTCGTCGATCTCGTCGAGGAGCACCTCGCCGATGAGCTCGATGTCGACGGACTGGCCAGGGAACTCGGCACCACCGAGTACCACCTGCGCCGGATGTTCTCGTCCTTGGCCGGCATGCCACTGTCGGACTACGTCCGTCGGCGCCGCATGACCGTCGCCGCTGCCGAGGTCGTCCGCGGCGAGCACGATCTGCTGAGTATCGCCGTCAGGCACGGCTACGGCTCGACCGAGGCGTTCGGACGCGCGTTCCGCGCGGTCCACGGCGCCGGTCCCCGTGACGTGCGCCGTGACGGAGGCCCCCTGCGCACACAACCACGGCTCAGGATCCGCCTGACCGTCGAAGGGAGCACCCCCATGGACACCCGTCTCGTCGACCGCCCCGCGTTCCGGCTGATCGGACACGCGGCCCGGGTTCCGCTCATCCACCACGGCGTCAACCCGCACATCCAGCAGCACATCACCGCACTGCCGCAGGAGGAGCACCTCCGGCTGAAGGCCCTGGGCAACACCGAACCGGGCGGCCTGCTGCAGGTCTCGGACGACCTCGACCCCGACGGAACGGAGGGCAGCGAACTGACCTACCTGCACGGGGTCGCCGTCTCCCAGGACACATCGGCCCCCGACGACCTCGACGCCATCGAGGTGCCGGCCGGCAGGTGGGCGGTCTTCCGCACCGCCGGACCGCATCCGCAGGCCCTCCAGACGGCCTGGGCCGCGACCGCGACGGAGTGGTTCCCCTCCAACCCCTGGCGTCTCCGGCCGGGCCCCTCGATCGTCGCGGTCCTCGATCGCGCGCCGGACTTCACCACCGCGACCTGCGAACTGTGGCTCCCGGTCGAACCGGTGTGACGGCCGGCGGTCCTCGGTATCAGTCGGTGATGTACCAGTCGTCGTCGAGGTACTCCAGGGTGTAGCTGCCGAGGTCGCTCTCGGAGAAGGTCACGGACGCCCTGACCGCTTCGACCGGCATCTCGATCTTGTCGGGCGTACGCACGACGATGCGCTGCGGGTCGACCGTCGCGGTCCGCAGGGCGTCCTTCTGCTCCGGCGAGATCATCTGGACCACGAGGGCGTACGTCGACGTGCACGGGCCGAGCCCCTGGTCCTGTGCCTTCCGCGCGGCGGGCCCGGCCACTTCGCAGACCGTGTCGATGTCCTCACGGCCCAGGGCGTGGAGGTACTGCCCGTAACGCCGGATCGCGCCCTCCGCCGTCCTGGGGGCGGGCGCGCCGGCAGTCGGCTCCTCGGGCCGGGCGGACGCCGTCGGCGTGGCCGGCGGCTCAGCCGTCCGTACGGTCGCGGACGACTGCGAAGGCCTGGCCTCCGTGTCCTCCCGGGATTCCCCCGGACCGCACGCCACCAGTACCGCAGCGGCCGATACCGCCACGCCCACCATCGTCCGAGCCCTCATTCGGTCCCCCACCCTCGTCCGGCGACACAAGTGGTCACGCAGGACCCGGGGGAACGGTTCCCGAGCCGGGCCGGGCGGGCTGGCTCAGGTCGCCGGGTGGGACAGTTCGATGTCGAGGGCATCGGTGCCGGAGTCCGTCACGCGCAACGCAGCCGCGACGGGCGCGTAGCCGCTGGCGACGACGGAGTACTCACCGGCGTCCAGGTCGGCGAAGGCGTACACGCCGTCCGCGCCGGTGGTGGCGGTCGCGGTGACGTTGCCCGCCGCGTCGACGAGCGTGACACGGGCGTCCGGCAGCGGGCGCAGGTCGGCACCGGAACGCACCGCGCCCTGGAGCCGGGCGCCCGCGACGAGGGCGATCTCCACCCGGCCGGATCCTCCGTCGCCGACCGTGACGGGAACGGCTGCCGGCCGGTGCCCCGCCGCGTTCACGGCGACCGTGAACGCGCCTGCGGGGAGCTCTCCGAAGGCGAAATCCCCTTCCGGGCCGGTCTGTCCGGTGCCGAGCACCTCTCCGCGCACACCGGTCACGATCACGGTGGCGGCGGCGACCGGCAGCCCGTCGGCGCCGCTGACGATCCCGCTCAGGCCTTGCACGCCGGAGAGCAGGATGTCGTACGCGAGCCGCTCGTCGCCGATGACGACGGTGGCCGCCTGTGGCTGGTGCCCGTCGGCGGCGGCGATCAGCACGTAGGTGCCGGCCCCGGGTACGGCGAGCTCGTAGCCACCGTCGGAACGCGCTGCGGTCCGGCCCAGTTGGCGTCCCGTCAGAGAAATCAGGGTGACCGTGGGGCGCGATGTACCGGTGGAACCGCGGATGTGGCCGTGAAGGGCGGGGCCGTCCTGGACGGGTGCCCGACCTGGGTCGTCCAGATCCGTGTCGTGCGCTGCTTCCGGGGCCGTTGCCGGGGACGCCCCCGCGGCGGGGGCCGGTGTGGCCGGCTGCGGGCGGCGGAAGCCGATCAGGGTGGCCGTGGCGATCAGGGCCACCAGCATCCCGGCCGCACCGACGGTCATGCAGACGTGGACGGCGTCGGTGAAGCTCGCGCCGATCGCTCCGAGCGCGGGGCCCGCCGCCTCGGGGGCGAGCCCCAGATGGCCGGCGGCGCCCACGCCGCCCTCCGCGAGCGCCTCGCCCACCCGCTTCTGGTCGGCGACGGTCAGCCCCGAGTCCGCGAGGTGCCCGGGCAGTGCGGAGGTGAGGCGGCTGGTGAGTACGGCGCCGAGGACCGCGGGGCCGAGCGCACCGCCGAGCTGACGCAGGGTGTTGTTGCCCGCGCCCGCCATGCCCGCCAGGTGGTGCGGCACGCTGCCGACGGCGACGGCGCTGATCGGCGTCATCACGAAGCCCATGCCGAGACCGAACAGGGCGAGCGGCCCCGCCATCGCACCGAACCCGGAGTCGGTCTCCAGACCGGTCAGCCACAGCATGGCGCCCCCGACGCCGAGCAGCCCGACGCACAGGAGCACTCCGGGTGCGACCTTGCCCATCAGACGCCCGACGAGCGGGCCGGTGACGACGGAGACACCGTTGAAGACCAGCATGCGCCAGGCGATGTCGAGGACGGACAGCTGCTGGACACTGCCGAAGAAGAGGCTGAGGGTGAATACGGAGCCGATCATCCCGAACATCACGAGTGCGTTGACGACGCCGGCGCCGGTGAAGGGGCGTACCGCGAACAGCTTCAGGGAAAGCATCGGCGCGGCGGAGCGCAGCTCGGCGACGACGAAGGCGATGAGGCCGAGCGCGGCGGCGACGAACGCGACGACGACCTTGGTCTGGCCCCAGCCGTCGGCCCCGCCGCCTTCGATCACACCGTAGATCAGGCCGATGATGAAGACGATCGCGGCGATCTGGCCGGGAACGTCGATGGCGCGGCCGTGCGCGGAACGCGAGTCCTCGAGCATCCGCACGGCCAGCAGACCGGTGACAGCGGTGATGACGGCGGCCGGGAGAAAGATCCAGCGCCAGGTGGCGTGCTCCAGGATGACACCGCTGATCAGCGGACCGAGGGCCATGCCGATACTCAGGGACGCGGCCCAGGCGGCGATGGCCTTGGCACGGGCCCGGAAGTCCGGGTAGGCGTGGCTGATCAGGGCCAGCGTGGAGGAGGCGAGGGCCGCGGCGCCCGCACCGGCGATGGCCTGACCCACCCAGACCTGTTCGACGCCGTGCGCGGTCAGAGAGGTCACGGAACCGGCGGCGAACAGGAGCATGCCCGCGAGATAGGCGTTCTTGCGGCCGTACAGGTCACCGATCAGGCCGAAGGTGAGGATCAGGGCGGCCATCGGCAGGATGAACGCGTCGGAGACCCATTGCAGGTCCGAGGTGGAGGCGCCGAGGCCCTGCTGGATGCGTGAGAGGGACACCGAGACGCTGCCGATGGGCACGTACGCGGCGAACATTCCGAGGCAGGCCAGCACAGTGGTCAGCGCGGGGCGCGCGACGGCGCGGTGAGGGGGTGATATCGCGGACATGGTGAGACGGACCTCCGGATCGAACGCGGCGGCCAAGTTATCAGTTGCCTGTCATAGTCCCAAATGACTGAGACCAGCAGGAAACGGCGCCACCACCTGGCCGGACGGAGTACGGGCCCCCGTCCGGTGACCGCGAACCCCGCGGCCCCTGGATCGGCCGGACGGCCCGGTGCCGGAACGACCTCGGTCGGCCCGGTGACGGGACGACCTCGGTCAGGCGGGCTCGGGCGGGTCGGGCCACATACGGGCCACGGGGGAATCGGGGCCGTCGAGGGCGATGGCGATGCGACGCATGCCGAGCGTCAGACGTTCCAGCTCCTCGGCACCGCCGACCACCTCGCAGAGGCGTTCCACGACCGCTTCGACGAGCCGCCGCCCCTCGGCCATGCCCCTGAGTCCGGCCTCGGTCGGCTCGATCAGCACGACCCGCCTGTGCACGGGGTGCGGATGCCGCTCGATCCACCCGATCCGCTCCAGATGCGAGAGCGCCGTCGTCACGCTCTGCGGCGTGATGTTCTGGCCCCGGGCCAGGTCCGCGCCGGAGAGCGGCCCGTGCTGGTCGAGCTTCATCACGATCCCGAGCTGGGTCATCGTGACGCCCAGGGGGCGTAGCCGTTCGTTCAGGGCGCGGTGCACGGAGTTGTTCGCCCGCCACATGGAATGGCTGAACGTCTGGTTCCAGGGCGTGCCGGAGGCAGCCTCCTCCGGGCGACGGCTCGGCATATTCAACTCCCTGCGGGCAAACGGCCCCCATCGTAGCGGCAGGGCCGCAGGTGACGGGCCGGAGACCTCGGCGGCCGGGCGTCGAGCGTCGCCCGGCCGGGCCGTTCCGGCGTGCGGCCCGGAGCGTGGTGTGGATAAGTGGCAGGGAGCCCTGTCCACCACCCACGGAGTGCGCGCATGTCGGACGCCGTACCGGAACCCGTTGTGGTCCAGCCCGTCGTGGCACCGCTGGCCAGTGCCGCGGTGGTGCTGGTCGCCACGATCGAGCCGGGGGGCGAGTCCGCCGTACGCGATGTGCTGCCCGATCTCGCGGCCTTCGCCCGGTCGATCGGATTCCGGGTGCCGAGCGCCGGACTCGCGTGCGTGACGGCTTTCGGATCCGACGCCTGGGACCGGCTGTTCGCCGGCCCCAGGCCCGCGCTTCTCCACCCGTTCCAGGAACTGCGCGGCCCTGTCCACCGTGCTCCGGCGACGCCGGGCGATCTGCTGTTCCACGTCCGCGCGGAGCAGATGGACGTCTGCTACGAGTGGGCCTCCCAGCTCCTCGGACGGCTCGGCGACGCGGTGAAGGTCGTCGACGAGGTCCACGGCTTCCGCTACTTCGACCACCGCGACCTGCTCGGTTTCGTCGACGGCACGGAGAACCCGGTGGGCGACGAGGCGAGGGCCGCGGCCATGGTCGGCCGGGAGGACCCGGACTTCGAGGGCGGCAGCTACGTCGTCGTGCAGAAGTACCTGCATGACCTGGCCGGATGGAACGGACTCAGCACCGAGGAGCAGGAACGGGTCATCGGCCGTACGAAGTTCACCGACATGGAGCTCGCCGACGACGTCAAGCCCGCGAATTCGCACGTCGCCCTGAACACCATCACCGAGGACGACGGGACCGAACGCGACATCCTGCGCGCCAACATGCCCTTCGGCAGCTTCCAGGAGGGCGAGTTCGGGACGTACTTCATCGGATACGCGGCCGATCCCGGGATCACCGAGCAGATGCTCCGCAACATGTTCCTGGGCAGCCCGCCGGGTACCCACGACCGCATCCTCGACTTCTCCACGGCGGTCACCGGCACGCTCTTCCACGCCCCCAGCGCCGACTTCCTCGACGCTCCTCCTCCGCCGCCCTCCCCCGCCGGGACCGCAGCCGTCCCGGAGACGCAGCCCGAGGAGCGGCGCTCCCCGGCGACGCCGGTGGTCCGCGACGGTTCGCTGCGCATCGGCAGCCTGCAAGAAAGCGCCCCGTGATGAACAATCTGCACCGCGAGCTCGCTCCCGTCACCGACTCCGCCTGGGGCCAGATCGAGGAAGAGGCCAGACGCACCTTCAGCCGTCATGTGGCGGGCCGCCGGGTCGTCGACGTCAGCGATCCCATGGGGCCCGGGCTGGCCGCGATCGGCGACGGACACCTGCGTGACATCGACCCGCCCACCCCCGACGTGTTCGCCCGTGCGCGGACCGCGACTCCGGTCATCGAGTGGCGGGTGCCCTTCACAGTGACCAGGGCGGCCGTCGACGACGTGGAGCGCGGCTCCGAGGACAGCGACTGGCAGCCGGTCAAGGACGCGGCCCGCACCTGTGCGTTCGCCGAGGACATGGCCGTCATCGACGGCTACGCGTCGGCCGGCATCACGGGCCTGCGGGACGGTTCCTCGCACGCCCCGCTGCCGCTGCCCGCGGACGCCCGGGACTATCCGGCGACGGTGAGCCAGGCCCTGACCCGGCTGCGGCTGGCGGGGGTCGACGGGCCGTACCGGCTGCTGCTCGGCGCCGACGCGTTCACCGAGGCCTCCGAGACGTCCGACCACGGCTATCCGGTGACCACCCATCTGGCGCGGCAGCTCGACGAGCCCATCCTGTGGGCGCCCGCCGTCGCCGGCGGGGTCCTGCTGTCCACCCGCGGGGGTGACTTCGAGCTGTGTCTGGGCCAGGACCTGTCCATCGGGTATCTGGATCACGACGCGACGAGCATCCGGCTCTACTTCCACCAGGCGTTCACCTTCCGGATGCTGACGCCCGAGGCCGTGGTCCCGCTCATCGCCTGAAGGCACCGACCTGCGAGGCTCCGATCAACGACACCCGCCGCACCCCACCCACGGACTCCGTGCCCGAGCCCTCCCCCGGGTCGCGCTCCGCGAGATTCGCCGAGGCACTACGCCTCGCGGTGGCGGAAGGACTGCTCGGCGAGGAGCGGCCCCTCGCGGGGTTCCTCGACGCGGACGGGATACGCGACTCCGTCGACGCGCTGCGGGAGGCGTTCGCCGCCGAGCCGGGCGTGAGGGTGCTGCACACCTTCGCCGCGAAGGCCGCGTCGCTGATCCCGGTGCTGCGGCTGCTCGCCGCCTGCGGCATGGGCTGCGAGGTGGCGGGCCCGGGCGAGCTGAGACTTGCGGTCGAGGCCGGTTTCGCCCCGGCCCGGATCGTCCTTGACTCACCCGCCAAGACCCGCGACGAACTCCGTCTGGCGCTGGCGCTCGGTATCGCCGTGAACGCGGACAGCTTCGGCGAGGTACGCCGGATCGAGGAGCTCCGCTCCCCCGGGTCGGCGTCCCTCCTGGGGCTGCGCGTGAATCCGCAGGTGGGCGGCGGCTCGATCGGCGCCATGAGCACGGCGACGGCCACCTCGAAGTTCGGAGTGGCCCTGCGCGACCCCGGCGCCCGTGAGCGGGTCGTCCGGACCTTCGCGGAACATCCCTGGCTGACCCGGCTGCACGCCCACGTCGGCTCGCAGGGCTGCCCGCTGGAGCTCATCGCCGCCGGCATCGCCGAGACGTACCGTCTCGCCGAGGAGATCAACGAGGCGCTGGGCACGCACCAGGTCACCGGGATCGACATCGGCGGCGGGCTGCCGGTCAACTTCGACGACGACGAGACCCGCCCCGCCTTCGCGGAGTACGTGGCGGCGCTCCGGGCCGCGGCTCCGGGCCTCCTCGACGGGCGCTACGACCTGGTCACCGAATTCGGCAGGTCCCTGCTGGCCAAGAACGGCTTCATCGGGGCGCGGGTGGAGTACACGAAGGACGCGGGCGGCCGGCGCGTCGCACTCACCCACGCGGGCGCCCAGATCGCCACCCGGACCGTCCTCATGCCCGATGCCTGGCCGCTCAGGGTCGGCGCGTTCGACGGGGAGGGCCGTCCCCGGAGCGGCCCTGCGATGCTCCAGGACATCGCCGGGCCGTGCTGCTTCGCCGGGGACGTCGTGGCCCACGGCCGGGCACTGCCCGAGCTGCGGGAAGGCGACTTCGTGGCCCTCTACGACACCGGGGCGTACTACTTCTCCGCTCCATGGGCCTACAACAGCCTGCCCCGGCCGGCCGTGTACGGCTTCGCCGGGGAATCCGGCGGCCTTCGTTTCGCGCCGGTGCGCGAGGCGCAGTCACTCGACTCGGTGGCGGCGGAGAGCGGACTGCGCCACGCGGACGCACTGACGGAACTCCACGAGAAGCCCTAGAGGCCCCGGCTCACCCCGCCGGCTGGGGCGAGGGCTCCGGCTCCGGAACCGGATCGGGGTTCGGGTTCGGCGGCTGCGGAATCGGGTCGGGCGCGGGGCCGGGAGGCACGGGGCCCGGCGGCACGGGGTCGGGACTGGGGTGCGTCATCTCGGTCCTCCAGGTGCGACGGACGGGACGAGTGGATCTCCTCTCCACCGTCTCCCCGTGCGGCTTCCCTCGCCTGCCGAGTCCACACGTACACACCGCGGCTCCTGGCTCCGGAGCCCCGAGCCGGCACCCGGTGCGGGCTCGAAGGAGATCACGGAACGGTTCAGCCCCCGGCGGGGACGACGGCCTGCGGGCTGCGCTCGGTGCGCGTACCCGGCACCGGGGCGGAGGCGTCGGCGCGGGCGGCACGGGGTCGGGACTGGGGTGCGTCATCTCGGTCCTCCAGGTGCGACGGACGGGACGAGTGGATCTCCTCTCCACCGTCTCCCCGTGCGGCTTCCCTCGCCTGCCGAGTCCACACGTACACACCGCGGCTCCTGGCTCCGGAGCCCCGAGCCGGCACCCGGTGCGGGCTCGAAGGAGATCACGGAACGGTTCAGCCCCCGGCGGGGACGACGGCCTGCGGGCTGCGCTCGGTGCGCGTACCCGGCACCGGGGCGGAGGCGTCGGCGCCCAGGGCGACGATGCGGTTCCCCGCGTCCACGTGCACGACTCTCGGCACGAGGGCACGGGCCTCGGCGTCGTCGACCTGGGCGTAGCTGATGAGGATGACCAGGTCACCGGGGTGTACGAGGTGCGCGGCGGCGCCGTTGATCCCGATGACGCCGGAGCCGCGCTCGCCCTCGATGACGTACGTCTCCAGACGGGCACCGTTGTCGATGTCCACGATGTGCACGAGCTCGCCGGGCAGCAGATCCGCGGCGTCCATCAGGTCGGCGTCGACCGTGACGGAGCCGACGTAGTGCAGGTCGGCCTGGGTCACGGTGGCTCGGTGGATCTTGGACTTGTGCATGGTGCGCAGCACTTTGGGCCTCCTCTGAGACGGCTCCCTGCCTGCTTTGTGCAGGTCAAGGGCAGTCTCGACTGTACACCGGCACGCACCGAACGACATTTGTGAGGAACATAACTCCGGACAGGTGAAAACCTGCTTTCCCCTCGCACCGCCGCCTGTTGAGACGGTCGTCCCGGAACGCGCGGGGACTGATGCTGACCGGATGCCGACTTGCCTGATGGCCCATCCGACGCGTGCGGGAGGCCCCTCTGCACACACGGATGACGTGCGCCCACACACCACCGGCCTGCCGGGCACCGACCTCGCTCCGGCTCACGGGGCACGGCCCCCATGGCCATCAACTGGTCGACGCTCGACCGCACCGGAAGTCGGCTCGCTGGTCGCCTCCCGCCCGAGGCCCCTTGGCAGCGTGGACCTCACGAGCGGCGGCTTCACCCTCGACATGCGCGACAGCCCGGCGCGCATGAGGGGCCTCGCCTGTTCCCTGGCAGTCGGCCCACGTGACCGTCCGGTCGCACCACCTGTCGAGCAGCACGCGATCGTGTCCGACGCAAAGGAGCCCCGCGCCCGACCGGCGTCGGTATTCCTCCACGACGTGGACGAGGGCCGCAGTCGTCGAGGCGTCCAGCATCGCCGTCATCTCGTCACAGATCAGCCAACGCGGACGTAGCACCAGGGCACGCGCCAGGCAGGCGCGCTGGAGTTGGCCGTCGCTGACCTCGTGCGGGCGACGGGTGAGGAGGTCCATGCCCAGGCCGACGCGGGCCGCCAGTTCCGGAACCAGTGCGGGTGCCTCGGACGGCCTGCCCGCCGCGCGTAGTGGCTCCGAGATCAGGTCGGTGAGGGTCAGGCGAGGGTCGGCGGAGAGCCGGGGCTGTTGGAAGACCACGCCGAAGGCGGTTCGTTGCTCACGCGGGGCGCGGTGGCGCCAGCCCCGTGCCTGCTGGCCGTCCATGACGACCTGTCCGGCGTCGGGTCTGTGCAACAGTGCCGCGACCCTTGCCAGCGTCGATTTGCCGCAGCCACTGGGGCCGAGGAGGCCGACGGACTCTCCGGGGCCGATGGTGAGGTTCGCGGACCGGACGACCGGAGAGCGCCGGTCGTATCCGGCGGTGATGGCCCGCAGTTCAAGCATGCTGGTCCTCCGGTATGTCCAGGTGCGGATGGTGGCAGGCGGTCCCGTCAGTGAGCGCGGGCAGCCTGCCGCACGCCTCGTCCGCGCGTTCGCAGCGCGCTGCGAACGCGCAGCCGTCAGGGAGCGCGGACAGCTCTGGCGGCATGCCGGGGACAGGGGTGAAGGCGCGTCCCGGAAGGGCGTTCAGGAGACCGCGCGCGTAGGGATGCCGTGGTCCGGTGGCGCCGAAGAAGTCAGCGGCGTCTGCCAGTTCCACGATGCGGCTGGCGTACATGACGGCCACCCGATCGGCGATTCGCTCGGCAGCTGCCAGATCGTGGGTGATCAGGAGCAGCGCACGGTCCTCCCCCACCTGCCGACGCAGTTCGTCCACCGTGCGTTCCACGAGGTCTCGGTCGAGTCCGGTGGTCGGCTCGTCGGCGAGAAGCAGTGGCGCCTCGCCGACGAGAGCGAGCGCAGTGGCGGCACGCTGGGCCAGACCGCCGGACAGTTCATGCGGATAGCGGTCCAGATGCCCGGAGGGAAACAAGGCGCGCCCGGCGGCCGCCTCCCCGGCACGCCGCAATTGCGGCTTCCGCAGCCCGGTGAGCTCCCGCAGGGCTTCCTCCAGTTGGGAGCGCACGGTGCGGACGGGCGTCAGGTGGGCCGCGGGGCTCTGCGGTACGAGGCCGACGCGTCGCCCCCGCACGGTGCGGGCCAGCGTGCGCTCGTCGGCAGCCAGAAGGTCGATGAGGCCCCCACCGGCGGCGTCTCGCAACCGCGCGGTGCCGGCGGTCTCCGCGTTCTGCGGGAGCAGACCGAGCAGCGCCGAGGCGAGCACCGACTTGCCGCAGCCGCTCTCACCGACGAGGGCGAGACATTCTCCCGGAGCAAGGTCGAAGTCTGCTTCGGTGACCGCGCTGACGTACCGGTCGCCGGGCAGGCGGAACCTGACGGAGAGTCCCCTCACGGTCAGCGTGGTTTCCCGTCGAGCAGGGGGTGCGGGGACTGTCACAGCATGAGCTCCGATCGGCGTCGGGGGTTGATCCGTTCCCGCCAGGCGCCCGCGAGGCCGGCGATCGCGAGTGTGGGCACGATGATGCACAGGCCGGGGAAGAGGGTCGGCCACCAGTCACCGACCAGGAGCGAGCCTCGCGCGCCCTGCACGAGCGTCCCGAGGCTGGCCTGGTGGGTGGGGAGTCCCAGACCGAGGAAGGACAGCGCTGACTCGTGCCAGATGGCGTGCGGCACCAGGAGTGCGGCGGCGAGGCTGGCCTGAGGGAGTACAGCGGGCACGAGGTGCCGCGCCACGACTCTCAGCCGTGACGCACCGCCTGAGATCGCCGCGTCGATGTACGGTCGCGAGCGCAGGGAGAGGACTTCGGCGCGGACGATGCGGGCGGTGGAGAGCCAGTGCGTGAGTGCCACGGAGACGACGACGGGCCAGACGCCGGGCCGGAACATGGCGACGATGAAGATGCCGAGAAGCAGGTGCGGAACGGAGGAGAAGACGTCCAGAAGCCGCATCACGACGCGGTCGGCCCAGCCCCCGGTGGCCGCCGCGAGGGCGCCGACCGCCGTTCCGATGACGGTCGCGACCACAGCCGCGACGACACCCACGAGGAGGGAGACACGCAGCCCGTGGACACAGCGGAGCAGCAGGTCACGGCCGACGTCGTCCGTACCGAAGGGGTGTGACGGCGACGGCGGCCGCAGTTTGGCGGCCAGGTCGACGGCCTGCTCGTCGAGGTGGACGAGGGGCGGCACGATCAGCACGGCGAGGACGACGACAGCCACGAGCGTCACGGAGGTGCGCACCCGCCACCTGCGGGTGGAACGGCGCTGCGCGCCCTGCGCGCGCCAGACGGTCTCAGCCATCGAATCCAACCCTCGGGTCGGTGAGGCCGTACAACAGGTCGGCCATGAGGTTGCCCAGGAGGACCGCGACGGTGGCGAGCGCGGTCAGCGCGGCGAGGAGCGAGAAGTCCACGGAGGTAGCGGCCTGGACGGTCGCCGCGGCGATGCCGGGCCAGCTGAACACCGTCTCCACCAGGAGCGCGCCGGTGATCAGTTCGGGCACCCGGGAGCCGACGAGGGTCAGCGCAGGCAGCATCCCGGAACGCAGGGCGTGCCCGACGAGGACGGTCCGATCCCTGAGGCCACGGGCGCGTGCACCGCGCACGGCGTCGTCGCCGAGAGCGTCACTCACCCCTTGGCGGACGTACAGCACGAACCACGGCAACTGCGAGGTTGCCAGGACAGCCGCGGGCAGCACCAGATGGCTCGCGACTTGACCGGCCGTCACAGTGGAGCTGGCGGTGTCGGTCAGGCCGCCGGAGGGCAGTACGCCTAGCTTGAGAGCGAACAGCCAGACGGCGAGCAGGCCGAGCCAGAACGGCGGAGCCGCCTCGAGGGTGTAGGCGAGAGAGGTGACGGCACGGTCCAACCAGCCGCCCTGGCTACGGGCGGCGAGCACACCCAGCGTGGTGCCGAGGAGGACAGCGACGACGAACGCGGTGGCGGCCAGGAGCACGGACCAGCCGACGCGCTCGCCGATGGCGTCCGCCACGGGCTGGCGCAGCGTGCTGGAGTCTCCGAGGTCACCGGAGAGCGCCGAGGTCAGCCAGTGCCACCAGCGTGCGGCCAGCGGCTGATCGACGCCGAGGTTGGTGCGCAGTTGGTCGAGGGTCTCCTGCGAGGCGGTGAGCCCGGCCGTGCCGGCATACGCCCTGACAGGGTCGAACGGTGAGGCGGCGGCGACGGCGAAGACGCCGAAGGTGACGACGAGCAGCACGGGCACGGCGAACAGTGCTCGCCGTGCCGCGAGGCGGGCCATGGGCCCCCAGGGGAGGCGACGGCTCGACGCCTCCCCACGGCTTCGGGACAGAACCGATCTCACTGCTCGACCTGCCAGTCCTCGACGTTCCACCAAGGGCCGGAGGCGAGGCCGTGGTCGTGCGGCTCGATCTGGGTGCTCAGGTCTCCGAACTTCTTGTCCACGACGTAGAGGTGATCGATGTGTGTGAGGAAGGTATAGCCGGGGTTACTTACGAGCTCGCGCTGAACGGTGTCGTAGGCGGCCCCGCGCTCGGTCCGGTCTCCACTCCTGCGGGCGTCCTCCAGTGCCTTGTCGACCGTCGGGTTGTCGTAGTGCGCCATGTTGTTGAAGCCGTCGCCGGCGAGGGAGGACTTGAGGAGTGCGTACTGGTCGAAGTCCGGGTCGGCGGGAGAGCCACCGCCGGCGAGAACCGCGTCCTTGGGCATGCGGGGCTTGATCACTTCCCACGTGCCGGACTGCACCCGCACCTTGATGCCGATCTTCTTGGCGTCGGAGGCATAGGCGAGGGCGTGGTCCTGGCGCAGCTTGTCGCCGGAGAGGTACCAGAGCGGGAACGTCGCCTGGACGCCCCCCTTCGTCCGGATCCCGTCCTTGCCCGGCTTCCACCCTGCCTTGTCGAGGATCTTCTCGGCCCCGGCCGGGTCGAATGCACGCTCGGTGCCTGTGGTGAACCAGGGGCTGTCGGTCGGGACGGGGCCGTATGCCTCCTTGCCCTTGCCGTACAGGATCGAGTCGACCATGGCCTTGCGGTTGACACCGATGTCGAGGGCCCGGCGGACAGCTGTGTCACCCGCGACCTCGTTGTCCGTCGGCAACGTGACCACGCGGTAGTCGAAGGACTTGGCAGCGTAGGTGTTCATGCCGCTGTCACTCGTGTATTTCCCGGCGAGGTTGGGCGGCAGGATCGCACCGTCGAGCTCACCGGCGTCGAGCCGGGTGGCTCGGATGTCGTCGTCCTTGATGATCGCCATGGTGAAGTTCTTGATTTCCGGCGCGGTGCCCCAGTAGTCGGGGTTGGCCTTGAAGATCAACTTCTCGCCCTTGGACCATGTGACCAACTCGTAAGGTCCCGTGCCGACCGGCGCAGTGGTGAACGCACCGTTGTTCACGTCCTGCCCGGCCGCGATGTGCTCGGGAGCGATGGGCAGAACGGTGCGCTCGGCGAACGGCGCATAGGGGTACTTGAGGCGGAAGACGACGGTGTCGTCACCCTTGGCCTCGACGCTCTTGACGGCGTCGAGTTCCGTCTTGGAAGCGTTGTTGGTCTTCTTGTCGAGGATCGTCTCGTAGGTGAAGACGACGTCGTCGGCGGAGAACGGCTTGCCGTCGCTGAACTTGACGCCCTTGCGCAGCTTGTAGGTGTAGGTCGTGCCGCCGTCGGTGACTTCGGGAAGGTCGAGGGCGAGGGCGGGCTTGAGCTTCATGTCGACGTCGTGGGTGAGCAGCCCGTCGAATATTTTCGAGTTGCCGTCCTTGCCGTAGCCGAGGAGTGGGCTGAGGGTCTCGGGCTCGTAGGCGATGCCGACGACAGCCGAGTCCTTCGAGCCGCCTCTGTCCGCACCGCCACCAGGTACCGAGCAGGCCGAGGCTCCTGCAATGACGACGCCCGCCAGAGCTGCCGCGTTGACTCTCCGCGTCGTTCTCGTAGTTGCATATGAGTTGCACTTAGTCCAGATCACGAACAGCAGTATGCCGCCCTGCGCTGACCTGCTCTCAGGTACCCCGACTCGAGGCGCCGGGGGGGCATCGTGCATCAACGTCCTGCTGACTGCCGACCGTTCGCGTTCGGGGCAGCGTCAGCCGTCGCACCGGGTGTGGTGCGAGCGATTGACTCAGGGGGCGTTGTGAACCGCTGCTTCGAGGCTCGTGGCGTGCACCCCGGACGAGATGGGACGTGAGGTCGAGTCGGGCGCCCGGCTCAGCCCTCGGTGCCGTACAGCAGGCTCACAGCCCGCACCTGCGAGCGGAGCGGGGTGTCGCGCCGTCGCCGGCCGTCCACCCGGTCGGACACCCGTCACGGCACGCGCGAGGACCGGCGCCGGCTCGGCGGCAACCGCCGTCCCGCCGTCACCCCTACCCAGACGAGGTGGCGCCGACTACATTGCAGTGGAACTCATTCCGAAAATCTGGAACTTCCGTGAGGTGACGCGCCGTGCATACGCTGACCTTTCTGACCATCGGACAGGCCCCCCGCCCGGACTTGTCCGAGGCCGTCGAGGCGCACCTGCCGGCGACCGCGCGCGTACGGCACGCCGGCGTGCTCGACGGTCTGACCCGTCGGGAGACCGAGCGCCGCTTCGGGGCGACGGAGGGACGCGCGACCCTTCTGAGCCGGCTGGCCGACGGCAGTCCCGTGACCTTGGACGCCGATGCCGTCGGAGCCGGGTTGCAGGCTTGTGTCGATCGGGCGGAGGACGCGGGCGCCGACGTCGTGGTGCTCCTGTGCACCGGCGCGTTCCCCGGCCTGCGGACCCGGCGGGCGCGGCTGGTCGAGCCGGACGCCCTGGTCACGGGATACGTCAGCACGGTGCTGCGGGGCAGCCGTGTCGGGATCGTCGTACCGCTGCCCGAGCAGGTGACCGAGGCTCGTGAGAAGTGGCGGGCCGTCGCCCCGGCCCCGGTGTTCATCACGGCCTCGCCCTACGCCGAGGACGATTCGGCCCTGCTCACGGCGGCTCGCACCCACCTCGACGCGGGCGTGGACGCCCTGATGCTCGACTGCATGGGCTACGGATCACGGCACCGTGAGGCGCTGCGCGCGGCCGGGGTCACCGTGCCGGTGCTGACGCCCGGGGTGGTGGTGGGGGCGGCCCTCGGCCCCCTGCTGGGACGATGAGGCCTCAGCGGCCGGCGTCGGTCTCGACGTAGCGCAGCCAGTACGGGTCACCGATCCGCTTGCCGACGCGCAGAGCGGCGTCACGGACCGCCCGCCCGAAACGGGCCTCGTTGTCGTCGTGCAGCTCGGGCGCGGGCAGTGCGATCCCTATGCCGAAGATCTGGCCGGTGTCACTGTCGAGGACGGCGGCGGACACCCCGGCGACGTTCGGCACGTACTCGCCGCGTGAGGACTCCCAGCCGTCGGCGCGCACCCGGGCCAGGCACGAGGTCAGCTCGCCGGGGGTGCGCGGCGCGGAGCCGGTGCTCTGTTCGAGACGCGCGTCCACGAGCCGCAGTACCTGCCCGTCGTCGAGGCGGGCGAGCAGCGCCCGCCCCATGGAACTGGCGTAGGCCGGCGCCCGGGTGCCGGCCGGGGTGTACGCCTGAAGGGCGCCGGTCGTCCCGAGCCGCATGTGGAGCACGAGCGACTCGGCCCCGTCGAGCACGTCCACGTACCCGGTGTACCCGATGTCCGCCACCAGCCTGCTCAGCTCCTCCTCCAGGAGGGAGGCCGTGCTGCGCGAGGCACGGAAGTGGTACGAGGCCTCCATGACGAGTTCGCCGGGGCGGTAGGCGCGGCTCGTCGGGTCGCGGTCGAGGAAGCCGTAGTCGGCCATCATGCTCAGCGTCCGCGAGACGGAGCTCTTGGGCAGGTCCAGCGCCCCGGCGACATCCGTCACCGTGAGGTCGCGCTGCAGGCGCGCCATCAGGCGCAGGACATCGCGTGCGTTGGCGAGTGTGCTCACCGTTCTCCCGCCTCCCCCGAGCTCCCCCGAGTCGTGTCGTCCGATCGTAAGGGGCGCCCGGGTGTGTCCGTGACCGCCCCTCGTCCGCGACTCCGGACCGCCCACATATCGAGAAGCCGAGCCCGGCCCTTGACGGCGGAGTCCGCCATATGGATGATCCAGGGATATCCAGATTCTCAGCTTCAGTTCCATATTCTAGAACTTGCCCAGGCGGCTGACAAGGCGCCGACCCGCACGGGAGCACCGAAGACCATGAGCACCGACGCTTCGCCTCAGGCCGAGACCTCGCAGACCGCGGGTGAGGGACCACGCCATCCCCGGGCCCTGGCACCCGGCAATCTCGTTCTCACCGTGGTGCTCAGCGTGTTCGGCGCCGTCGTGGGCGTGCAGTTGCTCGCCACCCTCGGCGTCACCCCCAGCACCTCGCTGATCGGTGCCCTTGCCGCGATGACGCTGGCGCGGGTCCCGCTGGTCTGGTTCCGCGGCTTCCGCTCGGTGCACGCCCAGAACCTGGCGCAGACCAGCATCTCCTCGGCGACGTTCGGCGCGGCGAACAGCCTGTTCCTGCCGATCGGCATCCCGTTCCTGTTCGGGATGGACAACATGATCATCCCGATGCTGGTCGGGGTCTCCGCCGCGATGCTGGTCGACGCCTGGCTGCTCTACCGGATGTACGACACCCCGGCCTTCCCCGCGAAGAACCCCTGGCCGCCGGGGCTCGCCGCCGCCGAGGCCATCAAGGCGGGCGACGAGGGCGGACGGCGCGCCAAGGTGCTCGGCCTCGGTCTGCTGACCGGCCTGGCCGGCGCCGCGTTCACACTGCCGATGTCGGCGTTCGGCGTGGCCCTGATCGGCGGGTTCGCCGCCATGGCCGCCTTCGGCGTGGGCCTGCTGTTCAGCCAGTACGCCGACCCGCTGTTCGGCCTCGACCTCGGCGCGATGTACCTGCCGCACGGCATGATGATGGGCGCCGGTCTCGTCGCCCTGGTCCAGGTCGGCCGCACCATCCTGAAAGCCCGGCGCGCCCCGGTGGACGGTACCCGCGCGAAGGGACCGGCCGGCGCCCCGGACCTGGGCCGCTCGATGCGCCTCGGCTTCGGCGCCTACCTCGTGATCTCGGTCCTGCTGGCCTTCGGCACCGGCGCCGCCACCCACATGAGCCCCGGCATGCTGATCGGCTTCCTCCTCTACGCCACGGTCGCCGCGTTCCTTCACGAACTGCTCGTGGGTATCGCCTCGATGCACTCGGGCTGGTTCCCGGCGTTCGCGATCGCCCTGATCACGCTGCTGCTCGGCATCCTCATCGGCTTCCCGCCCGAGGCGCTCGTCGTGCTGTCCGGCTTCACCGCCGCGACCGGTCCGGCCTTCGCCGACATGGGCTACGACCTCAAGGCGGGCTACCTGCTGCGCGGTGAGGACGCCGACCCGGCCTTCGAGCTGGAGGGCCGGCGCCAGCAGCTGATCGCCGCCATGATCGGCTTCGGCGTCGCCATCGTCGTCGTCCTCGTCTCGTACCGGATCTTCTTCGACAACGGGCAGACAGCCCCCATCGACGCCGCGTACGTCGCCGCGATCAAGGCGGGCCCGTCCGCCGAGACCGCCCGGGACCTCGCCCTGTGGGCGATCCCCGGCGCGATCGTGCAGCTGATCGGCGGCTCCAAGCGGCAGCTCGGCATCCTGCTGGCGACCGGCCTGCTGATCACCACGCCGATGGCCGGCTGGATGGTGGCCGCAGGCATCGCCGTCCGGGTCCTCGCACCGCGCCTGCTCGGCCCGAAGGTCAAGGACGACCTGGAGGTCTTCGCGGGCGGCGCGATCGCCGGTGACGCCCTCTACTCGTTCGGCAACGGCGTGTTCAAGGCCGCCAAGTAACAGGACGCCCCCGCGTCCTCTCGCAACACCCGCACAGAACCCCCCTGGGAGACACCGTGAAGCGACAGCTGACCCATGACGACATCCGCGCGGCCGTGTACGGCGGTGCCGTACTGGGCGGAGGCGGTGGCGGATTCGTCGAGCGGGGCCTGCGCACCGCCGAACTGGCCCTCCAGATCGGCATGCCGCAGCTGTGGACGGCCGACGAGTTCGCGGCCGAGGACCTGACCGCGACCGTGGCCCTGGTCGGTGCCCCCGCCGCGCCCGACCCGCAGGTGCTGCCCACCCACCTGCTGCGCGCCCTGGAGCTGCTGCGCCGTGATCTGCCCCGCGAGCTCGTGGCCGTCCACACGAACGAGAACGGGGCGGAGACCACCATCAACGGCTGGTTCCACTCGGCGATGACCGGCCTGCCCGTCATCGACCTGGCCTGCAACGGCCGCGCCCACCCCTCCAGCGTGATGGGCGCGATGGGCCTGCACCTCGCGGACGACTACCGCTCGTACCAGGGCTACGCGGGCGGCAAGCCGTACGCCTACGTCGAGGGCTCCGTCTCCGGCGGCCTGGAGGCCACGTCGAACGTGGTCCGGCGCGCGTCCGTCGAAGCGGGCGGCTGGGTCGGTGTCGCCCGCAACCCCGTCGAGGTCGGCTACGCGGTGGAGAACGGCGCGCCCGGCGCCGTCAGCTTCGCCATCGAGCTGGGCCGCCGCTTCCTCGCGGAGGGTCCGGCCGGCGCCGCCGCGCAGCTCGGCGGTGAGATCGCCGCGACCGGCACCGTACGCGAGTACCGCTGCGAACAGCGCGAGGGCCTGGACGTCGGTGTCGCCGTCCTCGACGACGCGGCCGGCACCACGCTGCACTTCGTCAACGAGTACATGGCGCTCGACCTGGCCTCCGGCCGCCGGGCCGCGTTCCCCGACCTGATCACGACGTTCGACGAGAACGGGCAGCCGCTCGCCTCCGCCGACGTGGAGGTGGGCCGGCGGATCAGCGTCCTGGTCGCCCCGGCCGACAGCCTCCTGCTCTCCACCACGATGCACATGCCCGAGGTGTACGCCCCCGTGGAGGAACTGCTCGGTATCGAGTTCGCTCCGGCGGCGAAGGCCCTCGCCGATGTCTGAGCAGGCTCCGGCCGGTGTCGCCGACGCCGGCCCCGTACGGGAATTCTGTGACGCCCGGTGGGAGACGGATGTGCTCCCCCTCGTCCGGGAGCACATCCGCGTGCCGGCGGTCAGCCCTGCGTACGACCCGGACTGGGAGGCTCGCGGCCACCTGGGCCGGGCCGTCGACGCGGCGGCCGCGTGGCTGCGGGACGTGCCGCTGCCGGGTCTGCGGATGGAGGTCCTGCACGCGCCCGGTCGTACACCGCTGCTCTTCTTCGAGATCCCGGGCGATGGCGCGCGGGCCGAGGAGACGGTCCTCTTCTACGGCCATCTCGACAAACAGCCCGAGGGCGACGGGTGGACCGAGGGCCGCAGCGCGTGGGAACCGGCCTTCGACGGCACCCGGCTGTACGGCCGCGGCGGTGCGGACGACGGGTACGCGCTGCCCGCGGCGGTGACCGCGGTGCGGGCGCTGGCCGAGCAGGGCGCGGCCCGGCCGCGCTGCGTCGGCGTGTTCGAGGCCGGCGAGGAATCGGGCAGTCCCGACCTCGACCACTGGTTCGCGCGGCTGGCGCCGCGCATCGGCGAGGTGGGCCTCGTGGTCTGCCTGGACTCCGGCGCGGGCGACTACGAACGGCTGTGGCTGGTCACGTCGTTGCGCGGGGCCTGCGGTGGGACCCTCGACGTACGCGTCCTCGACGACGGCGCGCACTCCGGGGACGCGGGCGGCGTGGTGCCGTCGTCGTTCCGCGTGCTGCGGCAGCTGCTGGACCGGCTGGAGGACGGTGCGACGGGGCGCCTGCGCCCCGAGGCGCTCCACTGCCCGATACCGGAGGAACGCCTGGCCCAGACCCGCGAGGCGGCGGCGCTCCTGGGTGAGCAGGTCTGGGGCCGCTTCCACTGGCACGGCGACGCGACGCCCATGACCCCCGACCCCGAGGAGCTGCTCCTCAACCGGGCGTGGCGCCCCAGCCTGGAGATCACCGGGGCGGACGGCCTGCCGCCGGCAGCCTCCGCGGGAAACGTGCTGCGCCCGCACACCCGGGTGAAGATCGCGCTGCGGCTGCCCCCGGCGGTGAACAGCGCGGCGGCCCTCACGGAGGTCGGACGGCTCCTGGAGGCGGACCCGCCGTACGGCACGTCGGTCCGGTTCACGCCGGACCGGGTCCTCGCCGACGGCTGGCACGCGCCCGCCGAACAGCCGTGGCTCGCAGCGGCACTGTCCACGGCGAGCCGGGCCTGCTTCGACGGGGCGGACGTGGCACGGATCGGGCAGGGCGGAACGATTCCCCTGATGGGGAAACTGACCCGGCGGTTTCCGGAGGCCCAGTTCCTGGCCTGCGGAGTGCTGGGCCCGGGGGCGAACGCCCACGGCCCGAACGAATCCCTCCACGTTCCCTACGCGCGACGCCTCACGGCAAGCCTGTCCCTGACCCTGAACGCGTACGCCCTCCGGTCCCTGGCGCCCTGAGCAGATCCGCCCGGTGACACCCGCACCGAGCTGAGAGGTGTCCGGCCGGTGGCCGTCCTGAAGCGGAACGCGTCACCGCCCGGACGATCTTCACCAGGCGACGCCTGGTACATTGCAATGCATGGAACCCGGCAAGGCACGTCGCCCTGGAGCAGGCAACATCGAGAGTCAGCTCCGCAAGGGGGTCCTGGAGTACTGCATCCTCGCCCTGATGCGTGACGGGCCCACCTACGGGGTGGCGCTGCTGAGTGCGCTGGCGGAGACCGGCACCCTGGCAACCAGCCAGGGCACGGTCTACCCCCTGCTCTCCCGGTTGCGGCGGGACAACCTGGTCGCCACCACCTGGCAGGAGTCCACGTCCGGCCCACCCCGGCGGTACTACGAACTCACCGACGCCGGACGGGCGGCCCTGGCGGAGTTCGCCGCTCTCTGGCCGGGTTTCCGGGACGGCGTCGACCACATCCTCGAGGCCGCCGACACGCCACCGGGCGGGCCCGGCAGCCCCGGTGACTGACCTGGGCGACAACCGAGCGAGCTCCACCGGCGCAGACACGAAGGACGTACACATGAAGACCGCCCCCGCTCTGATCACGGAATACCTCGACGCTGTCGAGCACGAGAGCATGTCATTGCACCCCGAGGCACGCCAGGAGCTCCTCGCCGACCTTCGCGAACACATCGAGGTCGCACTGGCCGAGCGGCCGGGCGAGATACGCGAGATACTCCGGCAGACCGGTGACCCGCGCACCATCGCGGCCACCGCGCTGCACGAGCTCGGATCCCCCGCGGCCGGCTCGGCTCCCGCACCGCACACGGGGCGCCCCAGGTCCCCCGCCTGGCTTCCCGTCGCCCTTCTGCTCACCAACGGGCTCGTCGGCATGCTCACGCTGTCGGAAGTCGCTCCGGCACTCCTCCTGTTGTTCGAGGCCCTCGACCTCGCTGCGGTCGTGATCGTGTGGCGATCCCGGCACTGGACGGCCGGTCGGAAGTGGGGCGGTATCGCGCTGGCCCTGATCCTCCCCGGGATCCTGCGTCTCGTCTGGAATCTCGGTGTCCCCGAGGACATGGACGGCCGGGGTGCGTGGCGTTGGGTGCTCCTCGTCGCGACGCTCGTCCTGAACGTGAGCGGCTGCGCGTGGCTCTGGCGCACCAGGCGTCGTTGACCGGCCTCCCGACCTGGCAGGGCCCGTTCCGTAGCCGCCGCACGGAACCGGCCTGTTCAGGCGATTCCGCCCCTTGGTCCCGCCCGTGGGTCCACCGCGCGTTCCATTACAGTGCGCCTTGATGAACGCGCGAGGACCTGAAGGCACCGGCCCAGCGGCACCGATGCTGCGTCTGCGCCTCCTCGGCGGGTTCCGGGCGACCCGGGACGGCGGGCCCACGCTCGCGGAACGGTGGCCGCGACCCGGCGCGAGCGCCCTGGTGAAACTCCTCGCCGTCGTCCCCGGGCACCGCCTGCACCGGGAGCAGGTCGTCGCCGTCTGCTGGCCCGACGCCGATCAGAGGACCGCCGCGGGCAGCCTGCGCGTGGCCCTGCACAGCGCTCGCCACACCCTGGAACCGGAACTCCTCCCCCGCGCCGCCTCCTCGTACCTGGTATCCGACGGGGCGTTCCTCCATCTCGATCCGGCGACCGTGTGGATCGACGCGGACGACGCCGAGTCGTCGGCCCGAGCGGCGCTCGCCGACGGCGGGGTGCACGAACTGACAGCCGCACTCGACCGGTTCACCGGTGAGTTGTTGCCGGAGGACCGCTATGCACGATGGGCCGACGACCGGCGCGGCCGGCTCGCCCTGCTGCGCGAACAGTTGCTGCTCCGCCTGGGCACGGAGCATCTGGACCGGGGGAACGCGGCCGACGCGGTCGCCGTCGCCCAGCAGGTGCTCGCGGGCAGCCCTGCCGAGGAGCTGGCCCATCGCATCCTCATCGACGCCTTGCTGCGCCAGGGACTGCGCCGGCGGGCCGTGCACCAGTACCACGTGTGCCGCGAGGCGCTCGACACGGAACTGGGGGTGCGGCCGGGGCCGGAGACGGAGCGGCTGCACCCCCAGTTCCGTGTCGAGCGCCTCGCGGCACACGTGGTACTGGTGCACGGCCCGCCGGGGCAGCCTCCGCGCCGCCGCTGCGTGGCCGCGACGCCGTCCTCGTCCGGCTCCTCGCGGAGAGCGGCTCGCCGGTCACGCTGCTCACCGGCGAGGCGGGTGTGGGGAAGACCCGCCTGGTGGGCGAGGTGGCACGGCGGGCCGTCGCGACCGGGACGGCCGTGCTGTGGGGCGGCGGCCAGGACGCGGAGGGGCACACGCCGTACGGGGCGTTCGCGGAGGCGCTGGAGGGCTGGCTCGCCGGGCACACTGCTGCCGAGCGCGCGCGGGTAGGCGCCGAGTACCCCGAACTGGCCGCGTTCCTGCCTTCACTCGGGCAGGTGGGGACGACCGGCGAACGCAGCCCTGAGGAGGAGCGGGACCGCCTGTTCCGGGCGAGCACGGCGCTGCTCGGCGACCTTGCGGCGGTGCACCCGGTCCTGGTGGTCCTCGACGATCTGCACGCCGCCGACAGCGGGTCGTACCAGCTGCTCGGCCATCTGGCCCGGCGGGCGGTGGAGCGGGGGACGGCGCTGCGGTTCCTGGTGACGTACCGCGAGGAGGAACTCCCCGAGGGCGACAGGCGCCGCTCGGTCGTGGCCTCGCTGCTCCGTCAACGTCTGTGCGTGCGCGAGGAGCTGGGGCGGCTCGACAAGGAGGCGTGTCTGGCGGTGGTACGCGACACCGCCACCGGTGCGGCGCGTGACGGACATGTCCATCGCGTGTGGGAACTCTCCGTCGGCAACCCGCTGTTCGCCGTCGAGCTCGCCCGTGACCTGGCCGCCGGCGGTACCGGCGACTTCGCCCCCGAGGGGATAAGGGAGCTGGTTTCCGACCGGCTCGTACGGATCGACGCGGACGCCCGCCGCATCGTCGAGGCACTCTCCGTGGCCGGGGGCGAGGCCGCGCTGTCGGAACTGCTCGACGTCGCCGAACACGGTCTGCACCCCCCGGTGTCCGGCGCCGCGGCTGCCGACGCCCTGGAACGGGCCATCGCCGCCTCGCTCGTCGAGGAACGGCAGATCGTGGTGGCCGGGCGGCCCGTGGCGGGGGTGGCCTTCCGGCATCCCCTGGTCCGGCTGACGTGTTACGAACAGCTGACCGTGGTCCGCCGCAGGCAGTTGCACGCCGCGTTCGCCCAGGCCGTACAGCGGCGCCGCCCCGACGCCGTGGACACCCTGGCCTCGCACTTCACCCGCGCCGACGACCCGCGCGCGGCTGAATACCTGCGCCGGGCGGCAGAGCGTGCCGCGGCTCTGTATGCCAACGACACCGCCGACCGCTACTACCGGGATCTGGTCGACCGGCTGGACATCGACGCGGCCCGAGCCCGGCTCGCCCACGCCCATGTCCTGCGGAGGATGGGCCATTTCGCCCAGGCGGCCGACACCGTACGACTCGCCCTGGCCGAGTTCGAGCGACGCGGGGAGCACGACGACGCGGTTCTCGCGGCGGCGCTGCTGGCCGAGACACTCGTCAAGGCGAGCGCCCCCCGATCCGGCCGCAGAGCTCTGCGGGAGCACCCGGTGACGGAGGACACCGCCCCCGAGCCGGCCGCCGGCCACTTCCTCGCCCTGTCCGTCGTCCGCTGCGTCCAGGGTCGGTACGCGGACGGAGCGGAGGCTGCCCGGAGTGCCCTGGCGGCCGCGCGCAGCGTACCGGGCGGGCGGGGGCAGGGCCTCGTGGCCCGCGCGTTCGCGCTGCAAGCCGCGAACCTGGGACTCGCCGGCCGCTTCGACCAGGCACGCGAGGCGGGTGACGAGGCGCTGGCACCGGCCGAGGCGTACGGGGATCCCACCCTGCTCGGCTCGGTCCTGTCGACGCTGCGTGAGAACGCGCGGCGGTCGGGCCGGCTGCGCCAGGCCGTCGAGATCGGGGCCCGTGCGCTCGGCCTGGCAGAGCAGTCAGGTGATCCGACCGCGGCCGCGTTCGAGCGTACGAACCTCGCCGAGCTACGGCTCCTGTTGGAAGAGCCGGAGCCGGCCGGTGTCCTCGCCGAACAAGCGGTTGCCGGCGCGGAGGCGTACGACGCGTGGTGTTTTCCTTACACGCTCGCGACGATGGCGCGCGTACGGCTCTTCTCGGGAGAGACGGCGAAGGGCACAGCTCTCCTGGACCGCGCCGAACTGGTCGCGGCCGCGCACGGAGACCGGCAGGCGGAGCACGAGGTGCGCACGGCGCGTGCCGAACTGGCGTTGTACGCACGCCGTCCGGGCGACGCGCTGCGCGCCCTGGACGGGCACGCCGACGAGGCTCCGGTACTGGTGGCCTGGGCGGAAGTCCTGTCAGGACGAGCCGAAGCCGCGGTGCGGCTCGCGCGCGCCGAGGTCGCGCGGGCCGAACGCACCGGCGAACGCCTCGCCGAGGTGGAGGCGCGGATCGTACTCGGAGCGGCCCTGTCCTGGCTCGCCCGGGCGCCGGAGGGCACGACAGAGCTGACACGGGCCGAATCGCTGGCCGAAGCTCTGCCGTATCCGGCCGGGACGCGCCGGGCGACGTGGGCGAGGAATCTGCTGCACGAGACGTGGTCCCGCTGAGCTACTCCCCCGCGCCCTGTACGGACTTCTCGGGAATCGTGAACGTCTTCGGCGGACCGCCTGGCCGGGGCTTGACCCCCACCACCACAGCGGCAGGCCCGGCGTCGTGCGGCGCCGCTCAGCCACGCAGTGCCGAGACGAAGATGCCGGGCAGGCCACTCAGCCTGGGTGCGGTTGTGTAGGCCGTCAGGCGCTCGACAGTCGTGCGGCCCGTTCGACTGGTGACGAAGTACGGCGGGCGGGGTGACAGCGAGGGGGAACCGGTGAACCACCCACGCGGAGCCGGAGCGAAGGGTGCGCTCAGCACGGTCTTCTCCACGTCCTCCAGCATGAAGGCGTTGTGTACGAAGCCGGTGCCGCTGCCGATCTCCTGACGCGTGTGCCCCGGGTAGGCGCCCCATGGCGTGTACCCCAGGAGGAAGCCGAACGCCGACCAGCAGTTCACGCCCACGGTGCCGTATCGAAGGCCGGCGACGGCGGCGCCCACGGCCGTGGGGTGGGCCCGTCGGGTCCGGGGGTGCACCAGCAGCGTGGCGCCGAGGGTTCCGGGCAGCGTCTCGTTGGCGAACTCCGTCGCGTTGCGCAGGAATTCCTCCAGGTCCGTTCCGTCGAGGCGCACCACTCCCAGGGCGCCGGCGAAGATCTCCTGCGTGATCATCGGGTCGTCGTGGCGGGTGAGGTCGGAAACGAGTATTCCGCCGGCGTCGCCGATCAGGGTCTCGGCCCGCGGATGGAGTCGCAGCACCCCGCGCAGCCGCTCGGAAGCGCCTGGGTAGTAGTCGCTGCGCCCGGGGAGCGCGCGCAGCACCCGGCGGATCTCGGTCAGCAGCCGCTCGGTTCCGTCCCAGTCACGTGGCACCACGAGGATCTGGCTGGCGACGCAGTTGTGCCCCGCGTTGTTCATCTTGCTGGTGACGATGTGTTCCGCCTGGTAGCGGAAGTCCGCTCGGCTCCACGGTCCCGGGGCCACGATGCAGGGGCTGACGCCGCCCAGCTCGCTCGTGAACGGTTTGTCGTTGAGCGGGACGTCGGCCTGCCTGCGCTGCTCGGCCTGTTCGTCCGTGCCCCAGACGATGGCGTCGTGGGTGCGTTCGCTCCCGGTGACGTGGATGGTGTCGACGTGCTCGTGGCCGGTCAGGTGGGCGCCCTCCGCGGCGCCGCCGTCGACGAAGCGGACCCATCCGCGATCCACGAACTCGGTGAACACCTTCTCGAAGTGGGGGCGGAGGTAGGCGTTGACCGGATTCATCTTGGCGACGACGACCTGACCCTCCACATAGAGCTTGTGCAGGATGTCGAGCGGTGTGATCGCGGCGACGTTCCCGGCGCCGAGGACCAGCGCGACGGCGGGCGGGGCGGGCCGGCCCCGGTACTCGCCCGCCGCACGGGTGAGTACCTGCTCCCGGGTGGTCCCGGGCCGCGTCCACACCTGGGCGGAGAACCCGTTGAGCAGGAGGCGGTCCGAAGCTGTGGCAGGGAAGACGTCGACGACGGTGCGCCCGTCGTGTTCCCGGACGGCCCGGGCGTCCAGGGGCTCGCGGCCGGCGGCCAGCCTGCGCAGCACGTGGAGGTACGCGCCGGCCGTCTGGGCCAGGGCCCAGGGGGCGGTCAGCCAGTCCTCGGCGGCCAACGGTGAGGTCGGGCTGTAGTCCTTGGCCCGCGCGGCATCGGCGACCATGGCGCGGGCGCCACGGGCGATCCGTGGCAGCATGCGTTCCAGGTAGGCGCCCCGTTCCGCCGGCGATGTGCGGGTCCAGGACGCCGCGTTGTCACGCAGCTCTCGGACGGCTTGGTCGAGTGGGGCGGTGTCGAGTGCCGGGGTGGTGCTCACAGGTACGGCTCCTTCGGATGTGCGGGGGCGGTCGCTGCCGGGCGGGGCCCGCGACCGGAGTGACGGGATCAGCGGCCCAGCCGTGCGATGTCCCGGGCCGGGTCGATGAGCAGGAAGGACGCTGCTGCTCCAACGGCCAGCAGCAGGCCGGAGAGCATCACCGCGCTGTGGTAGCCGGTGTCGCCCTGGGCGTCGACCAGAGCGCCGACCATGGCGGGGGCCGCGAGACCTGCGGCGGTCACCATCGCGTTCATGACACCGAGTGAGCCGCCGCTCCTTCCGCGTGGGGCCAGTTCGGCGACCGTCGTGACGGCGATCGTCGCGTACGAACCACCGAGGCCGAATCCGAGGGCCACCAGCACGGTCTTCGCAGTGGAGCCGTCGACCAGCGTCTGGGCGAGCAGGCAGGCTGCGCCGAGGGCCAGCAGCCAGCCGCCGACCCAGCCCCGTGCCCGGCGGCTGCCGACTCCCCGGCGCATCAGCCGGCCGGTGAGAGCGGCCTGCGCGAGCAGCACGACGGCGCCGATCGTCCAGGGAGCCACGACGAGGACGGCCGCCGTGTCCGCCGGGTGGCCCAGCGCGTTGCGCAGGTAGGACGGCAGCCAGACCAGCATCAGGGCCACCGTCCAGTAGCTGGTGAAGTAGGCGGCCGTGGCACCGATCCAGGTGGGGCTGCTGAAGATCCTGCGGTACGGCACCGAGGCCGGGGTCCTGCCGTCGGTCCGGACGGAGGAACTTCCGTCGGTACGGTGCCGGCCGTCGGCCCCCAGCACGCTCCAGGCGACGGCCCACACCAGGCCGATGGCTGCGAGCACCCAGAGAGCGGACCGCCAACCGTGGTTCCGTATCACCCATGAGAGTCCGGGCGCGGAGACGATCACACCGAGCGTGACACCGAGCGTGATCAGCGCGCTGGGCAGATTGCGGCGGTGGTCGGGGAACCACGACAGTGTGGCCTGCTGTGCCACGGGAAAGGCCGGGCCCTCCGCGGCCCCGAGGACGACGCGCGAGGTGATCAGCACGGCCAGGCCGCCCCCGATCGCTGCCGGAGCCTGGGCCACGGACCACAGGAGGGCCATGACCAGGAGCAGCAGCTTCGGGGGAACCCGGTCGGCCAGCAGTCCGACGAGGACCGCCGAAGCCGAGAAGAGCAGGAAGAACGCGCTGTTGGCGAGCCCGAACTCGGTGGCGCTCAGGTGGAGGTCCCCGCGGATCTCGTCGGCGGCGAGGCCCAGGACCGACTTGTCCGCGAAGTTGACCATCATGAACACGACGAGCAGGAAGGTCACCGTCCAGGCGCGGACGCGGCCTTCGCCCGCGGCGGTCTCAGGGGGGTGCTGAGGCAGGGTCGGGGCCGCGTTCATGGGTCCTCCTGAAGAGAAGACGGGGACAGGGGGTGAGGGTGAGGAGGCGGCGCCGCTGCGGGGGACGGCTGCGCCGCAGAGCGCGTGTGCGTGGCAGTGTCCCCACGCACACGCGCGCCGGGCCGGGTGTCAGGAGAGCGGGACCCCGGCGATGGCGATGCGCTCCATCACACGGCGCTGCGGGTAGTAGTCGCTGATCGCGTAGTGCTGCGTCGCGATGTTGTCCCAGATCGCGACGGAGTCGGGCTCCCAGTGGAAGCGTGCCTGGAATTCGGGGACCCGAGCCTGGAGCACGAGCTCGTCCAGCAGTTCGCGGCTGTCCGTGTCGGACAGGCCGACGATGCGCGTGGTGAACGGCTCGTTGACGTAGAGGGTCTTGCGGCCGCTACGGGGGTGGCGCACCACGACCGGGTGCTCGACCGGCGGCAGGCTCGTTCGGAAGTGGGCGATCTGCTCCTCGGTCATGGTCGAGCCCCAACTGGGCACCCAGTCGTGCACTGCCGTGAGGTTCTCGATGCGCGCCTTCACCTCGTCGGAGAGGTTGTCGTACGCGGCGCCCATGTCGGCCCACATCGTGTCGCCGCCTGCGGAGGGGACCTCGATGGAGCGCAGGACCGAGCCGAGGGCCGGGGCGGCCATGAAGGAGTGGTCGCTGTGCCAGATGTTCTCGTTACCGATGGCCGTCGCGTCCTTGGCGAGCCGCGAGACACCCGTCGTCCCCGTCTTCGGGAAGAAGGGGTTCGCCTCCGGCGGGCCCCAGA
The DNA here is from genome assembly GCF_002941025.1 of Streptomyces sp. QL37. Lineage (NCBI taxonomy): Bacteria > Bacillati > Actinomycetota > Actinomycetes > Kitasatosporales > Streptomycetaceae > Streptomyces > Streptomyces sp. QL37. The sequence continues at coordinate 653,724 of NZ_PTJS01000001.1, forward strand.
CCGCGGCCAGGTCCAGGTGATGCTCCTCACCGATTCCGGCCTGGTCCCGGAAGAAGACCACCTTCCATTCGAGCAGCGCCTGCTTCAGTTCCTCGGCGGCTGCCTGGCCGATGGGCTGCGAGAGGTCGATGCCGCTGATCTCGGCGCCGATGTGCGGGGTGAGGGGCGTGATGCCGAGGATCCGGTACTCCGGGGACCCGGCGCCCGGTGCCATGCGGTTCAAGGTCCGGCGGCCGTAGCGCATCAGGGGCTTGTCGAGCACAGGGCGGGGGGCGTCGGCGGCGGTGACGGTCATAGGGGTCCTCCCAACGGCGAACACTTATTACGTAACCGGCAGTATCGATATTCGCCGACAGCGGGGCAAGGGGTCCGACCGAGGAATCTTCAGGGACGCTCCGACATCGACGAGATCACCTCAGAAGCGCCGCGGCGACGGCACGGGACGCGTCGGGCAGCACAGGTGACGGGCGGTCAGGAACAGGAGGAGGCCGTCCGCCACAGCGACACCTCCGCCGGCACACGCCACCGGCCGGAGACTCACGCGGGCAGGCCCCGGAGACTCCCCCAGCGCTCGGACCCGCCCACGACCGGGCCCGCGCCGGCCGGCTCACTCAGGGACACCGACCGCACGGCTGATCAGATCCACGACGGACTCGACAAGCGCTGCGTCCGGCAACCGCTGCTCGCCGACCATCCGGAACACCAGGGAGGCGGCCACCAACGTCGCAGCGGCAGACACGTCGACGTCCGGCCGCACATCTCCACGGGCGACGCCTCGCTCCAGCAGATGCCGCGTCTCGCTCATCACCCGCTCCGTGTACGCCCGGTAGGCCCCGGGCTCCGCACCCGATTCGGCCGCGGAGCCGATCACCCCGGCGAGCAGGCGGTCGACACCGGGCTGCCGGTACGCCTCCATGCGCGCGGTCAGCACCGCGCGCAACTCGGCACGGAAATCGCCCGTTGCGGGCACGGTCAGCGGGCCGATGCGTGACTCGGCCGCGGCGATGACCAGGTCCTGCTTGGTGGACCACCGCCGGTACATTGCGGGCTTGCTCACCCCGGCGCGGGCGGCGACGGCGTCCATGGTCAGCGCGTTCATGCCACTCTCCGCCACCAGCGCCACGACGGCGTCCAGCACCGCCCGGGTGACCCGCTCCTCCCGCGGCCGCCCCGGCCCTCTCCGCTCGCCCCGCACCCGGTCCTCGGCCATGCGGAGACCCTACGTGGACCTCGCCCCGCGGCACACACGGGGCCAGGGCCCGTCGCCCCCGCGCCCTGGGCGACCGACCGTCGGACAGCGAGCCGGTCCCGCAGTACGTGTTTGGTCACCTTGCCCGAGGGCGTGCGGGGCGGCTCCCGCCGCCTCGTACCGCGGGTCCTCCCCGACGGCAGCCGCGACGCCTTCCGGATCCAGCGTCTGAAGTTGGGCAACCGCTCCAACGCCGGCGGCGAGCCCGAGTCGCCCCGGGAGCCCGAGTCCCTGGACGCGTTCCGCGCGGAGATCGGGTCCGCCACCGGAGCCGGCCGACGCCGCCTGGCGGGAGCTCCAGGCCGGACTCGTCCTGAGCGAGGACGCCCCGCTCCGGGCCCGTCGGCTCATCGAACGAGCGGCGCTGGCGTTGCAGGGCGCCCGCCCTGCTGGTCCGCCACGCCCCCACCGCGGTCGCCGACACCTTCCGCGCGCCTCGACCCGCGGGCGACCGTGGCCTCGCCTTCGGCACGCTCCCGCCCGGGACGGATTTCGCCGCGCCGCTCGGACGGTTGCCACGGTGAGCCTTGCGGGCGGAACAGGTCAGCCGCGCCTCGCGTTCCGCACCGTACAGGTGTCCGTGTCGGCCGGGCACCAGTGTGTCCGGCCGCCCACCAGGTGGAGTTCGAGGTCCGCGTCGGCCATGCCGTTACGGTCGAGGGCGGAACGCAAGGCGGTGGGTGCCGGCTGCGGCGGGAGCCCCAGGACACCGATGACGACGGTGCCGTTCCGGGCATCCACCGAGGCGATCTGCCAGTTGCCCGCCGCCGCCCACGTTTCGGCGACCGGCCCGGCGTCGGCGGCGAGCGCTCGGTCCCGCGCGACGGTCACCGTGCCGCTCGTCAGAGGCACCGCGACCAGCAGGACGACGATCGCGACCGCCACCAGGGTCCATCCGCGGAACCGGCCCACCCGCAGTCCCGATTCCTGAGCCGCGCCCCGGATTCCGTAGACGAGGAAGACGACTGTTCCGGTCGCCACGATCGCGGCCACGTTGGTCCCGAACAGCAAGGCCGCCTCGGCGGCGTCGTGGTACCGGCCGACCGTCAGCAGCAGGCCCGTCACCGCGAGGGGCGGAACCAGCGAGATGGCGATCGCCACACCGGGCAGGGTGTCGGAGATGTCGGCGCGGACGAGCGCGAAGGCGCCCACCGTCCCCGTGGCCAGGGCGGCGAGCAGGTCGATGAGGCGGGGACTGATCCGGGAGGACACCTGACTGTTGGAGGAGAAGGCGTCCGGCGGGGAGACGATCCAGCCGAGCAGCATTCCGATCGCCACCACCGCCAGCGCTCCTCCGATCACCAGCAGGACGCACCGTACGACCTGCGACCGCTCGGCGAGGACGAGTGCCAGGGCGCTGCCGAGAATGGGGGTCATCAGCGGAGCCACGATCATCGCGCCGATGACCGTGGCCGTCGAGTCCCCCACCACTCCGGCGCTCGCGATGATCGAGGCCAGCACGAGCAGTCCCCAGAACCGCGTCGAACTCGGGCTCCGCAGCCGCCTGTCGATGAACAGGGCCTCCGTCATCCGATGGACCGTGGTCACATCGACCGACGCCATGACGGGTCCCCCTTCAGTGATCCGGCGTGGAACCGCCCTCGGAGACCCACGGGTCAGGGGGTGACGATCGGGAAGTCCTGGTCTCCCGCGTCGAGCACGGCGGCGAGCCGGCCGAGTACGGAGGCGTCACCGTCGACCTGGATACCCGCCTCGGCAAGACGCTCCGCCGACAGGCCCCCGAGGGCGAGCGCCGGCAGAGCGCGGGCGGCAGTCCTCAGGGTGACGTCCGCGGTGCCCTTCTGTGCCGCCGCGGAGTACGTGAGCACGCCGTTGGCCAGACGCAGCCGGTACCGCTCGCCGGAGTCGGTGATGTGTACGTCGATGGTGAGAGTGTCCCCCCATGCCTTCGGGCCGTCGATCTGGATGGCGATCGCGTCGAACAGCATGGGCGGCGTGAGGTTCGCGATGATGTCCGGCGACGCCGCGACCGTGGGGGTGCCGAACTGTCCCTGCCGCAGCTCGGTGGCGCCGGACAGATAGAAGTTGCGCCAAGTACCGTTCTCCGAGCCGTAACCGAGCTGCTCGTAGGTGTCGGCGAGCAGCTCGCGCGCCGCGGTGTGGTCCGGCTGCGCGAACACGACATGGCTCAGCACTTCCGCGGCCCATCGGACGTCGCCCTCGTCGAAGGAGCCGCGCGCCTTGTCGACCACCGCGTCCGCGCCGCCCATGAACTCCACGTACCTCTTGCCGGCCTCGACGGGGGTGTGCTGCCACAGGTGCGCCGGGTTGCCGTCGAACCATCCCATGTAACGCTGGTAGACGGCCTTGAGGTTGTGGCTCACCGAACCGTAGTAACCGTGGGTGCTCCAGGCGTTCTCCAGCGCGGGCGGCAGCTGGAGGTGCTCGGCGATCTCGGTGCCGGTCCACCCCTTGTTGATCAGGCGCAGTGACTGGTCGTGCAGGTAGCCGTAAAGGTCCCGCTGGATGCTGAGGTAGTGCACCGCACGGTCCTGGCCCCAGGTGGGCCAGTGGTGCGAGGCGAAGACCACGTCCGTCCTGTCGCCGAAGAGGTCGATCGACTCGGTGAGGTAGTGCGACCACGCGTGCGGGTCACGGACCACCGCGCCGCGCAGCGTCAGCAGGTTGTGCAGCGTGTGCGTGGCGTCCTCGGCCGCGCACAGGGCCTTGAGGTCGGGGAAGTAGATGAGCATCTCCGACGGCGCCTCCGTGTCGGGCGCCATCTGGAAGACCATGCGGACCCCGTCGACCACCTCCTCCTGGCCCGTCTTTGTGATGTCCACGGTCGGTGGGATGAGGGTGATGGTGCCGGTCGACGTGGTCTGTCCGAGTCCGGCACCGACCTGGCCCTGCGGACCGCGGGCGAGTGCCGCCCCGTACATGTAGGCGGCTCGTCGTCCCATCGCGGTGCCGGCGTAGACGTTTTCGGCCACGGCGTGGTGGGTGAAGCCCGCGGGCGCCAGGACGGGCACCCGCCCGGCATCGACGTCCTCCTGAGTGGTGACCCCTTTGACTCCGCCGAAGTGATCGACGTGCGAGTGGGTGTAGACGACGCCGGTCACCTGCCGGTCGCCGCGGTGCTCGCGGTAGAGCGCGATCGCCGCCGCGGCCGTCTCCTTGGACAGCAGCGGGTCGATCACGACGACGCCTGTGGCGCCTTCGACGAAGGTCACGTTCGACAGGTCGAAGCCGCGAACCTGATAGATCCCCTCGACCACCTCGAACAACCCTTGCGTGGAGACCAGTTGGGACTGGCGCCAGAGGCTGGGGTTCACCGTGTCGGGGGCATCGCCGTCGAGGAACGCATAGGTGTCGTTGTCCCACAGCGTGGTGCCGTCCTCGGCCGTGACGGCGTTCGGCTCGCGTCGCCCGATGAGCCCTCGCGTCGCGTCGTCGAAGTCCTGCGCGTCGGAGAACGGGAAGCGCCGGCGAAGCTCGGCGTGCTGCTGAGCGATGAACGGCTGGGCCGGTTTCGGCGTCGTAGTCATTCGACCAGATTGCCCCTTTTCTCACTAAAATGCCTGGCACCTGACGCGTGTCGAAACGAATCTCCGTCGGCGTCGGCACCTCCCCCTCGCACGGGCGCCTCGCCCCTCGCACGGGGCCGGGGCCCACCGGGGGCACGCGCTCGACTGCCGATCGGTGCCGCTCAGTGCGTGCCGGTCGGGGTGCCGTCGCTCGGACCGGGACCACCGAGGCCCTGAGGATCAGGAACGGTGGCCGTAGCGATCAGTGCTGGGTCGGCAAGCGCGGAGGAGGTGCGGTCGAGGAGGGCGCGGTAGCGGGCGAGGGCCGCTGCTCGGGGCTCGGGGCAGGTGCGCGCGAGGGTGTCGAGCACGGCGCGCAGACGGCGGTGGATCTGCAGGGAGTCGGCGCCGTACTGGGTGATCTCGGCGAGGGCGAGGTCGAGCAGGCCGCTCCAGTCGGGGCGGGGAACGGTGAGGCGGGCGACACCGTCGTGGTCGTACACGGTGGCGGTGCCGAGCGGAAGGTCCGCCATGCGCAACAGGACGGATTCGATCTGGTCGATGGCCTGGACGGCGGTGGTGGGGTCGTTGACGGCGGGCGAAAGGGCTCGGATGGCGACGTCGACGAGGAGGCGCAGGCCGTAGGCGGGGTCGTGGTCGGTGTGGCGGGAGGGGCCGAGGCGTACGGCGCGGGTCAGGCGGCGGAGTTGAGCCGCGGACGGCCGCGCGGGGGTGACGCGGAGAAGTGGTGATCCGGGCTCGACGAAGCTGCCGACGGCGACGAGGCAGGTGACCTGGATGTCGCAGCGGGTCGCGGCGTCGACGATGGCGGGGCTGTCGATCCGCTGGACGATGCCGCCATGGGCCGCGGTGATCTCGACGGGGTCGGAGGGGGGCCCGGGCGGGACGCCGGCGGCGGGAGGCGGTCGCCGCGGCTCCCGCCACGCGTGGTCCAGGGCTGCGTGCAACCGAAGAGTTACGGCGCGCACAAGGCCACCACCGGTGACCATCTCGCGCAGTTCGGCGAGGCTCCGCAGGATCGCCCCGGTGGACAGGACGACGAAGACGATGGCCAGGGTGACCGACAGGCGCGGCACGTGGTCGTCGCTGACCTGCGCGAGGACCACCAGGGCGTAGACGGCCGTGCCGGTCAGCGCGCCGAACAGCACCAGTGAACGCTCGAAGTAACCCAGGACGCCGACAAGCCTGGGGGACATGCTCTGCACCGACTGGACGACCAGGGTGATCGCCGTCAGCACGAATCCGGTGAGGGTGATGATGCCGGCGGCGATGGCCCCGAGGGTGGCCTGGGCGGCAGCCGGGTCGTAGGACAGGCCGCCGAGGGGGTGGGAGCGTTCGGCGTGCGGCAGCCACCAGCCGAGCAGTGCCCCGCCGCCCGCGAGCGCGAGGGCCAGCCCACGGTTGGGCCAGGCCGCGCGGGGTCTGTGGCCCTTGGTGGTCCTGGATCGGACGTATCGCATCGCGTGCTCACTCCTGCCGTTCGGGCGGCGGGGTCAGGGGGCGTGCCGCCACGGCTTCCTCGATGTCGGCATGCACGGCGTCAGGGCCGAGCCGGGTGCTGAGGTGGTGCCGCTCGAAGTCACGACGGGCCCGGGCCCTGAGGCGGACCAGGCGCAGGCTGATGCCCTGACGTCGCAGGGTGTCGCGCAGGTCGTCGAGGGTGTCCAGGACAGGGATGCCGAGGTGGTAGGTCGAGCTGAGGTCGAGGACGACGGTGTGCGGGGCCGGATGCGCGGCGGCGGTCAGGGAGAGCACGGCCAGCCGGGTGCGGTCGGCGTTGCCGAAGAACAGCGCGCCGTCGGGCCGGACGGCGAGCACGCCGGGGGCGGGGGTCGCGCCGGGGTGCTGGGCGACGTCGCCGTACCGACGGCTGCCGGGCAGCCGGCCCAGGACCGCCACATGCGTGGTGCTGGCCGCGGCGATGAACAGCACCAGCGACAGCGCCACGGCCAGCAGCAGCCCGGGCAGCAGGTCGAAGAGCAGGACGCCGAGGAGCGCGGTCAGCGCCACCCACATGCTCGCGCGGTCCGATGCCGCGTAGCGGCGCAGTTCGGCGGTGGACAGAAAGCCGCGGACGGCGACGATGACGATGGCGCCGAGCACGGGTTCCGGCAGCGCCGTGAACAGCGGGGTGAGGAACGCTCCTGTGAGCAGGATCAGCCCGGCCGCGATCAGGGAGGTCATCCGGGAGCGGGCCCCTGCGGCCGTGGCCGCGGCGCTCCGGGAGGCGCTGCCGGAGACGGCGAAACCGCGGAACAGGCCGACCGCGATGTTCGCGACTCCGACCGCGGCCATCTCCCGGTCGGCATCGACCTCGTCTCCGTGTTCACGGGCGAACCGGGAGGCGATGCTGAACGCCTCGGCGTACACCACCAGAGCCACCCCGCACGCGCCGCCGGCCAGCTTCCACCAGTCCTCTGCGGCGATGCCCGGCAGGTGTGGGACGGGGACGGCCGACGGGATCTCCCCCACCACTTCCACTCCGTGGTCCTTCAGCCCGACCGCCGCGGACACCACCAGAGCCACGATGAGCACCACCAGCGACGCGGGGACCTTCCGCAGATACCGCTCGATCAGGAAGAGTGCCGCCAGCGCGGCGGCGCCGACCGCCAGTGAGGCCACCGACCAGTCGGGGGCCTGCCGCAGCACCGTCCAGACCCGGGGGAAGAACTGTCCGTCGCCGCTGGAGACGCCGACGATCTTCGCGGACTGGCGGACCACGATGGTCAGCGCCATCCCGAACAGGAACCCGTAGAGAGCCGGCTCGGCCAGGAAGTTCGTCACGAAGCCCAGCCGCGCCAGCCCCGCTGCCAGCAGCACGCCGCCGGTCATGACCGCGAGCGCGGCCGACAGGCCCACCGCCTGCTTCGGATCGGAGCTGACATCCGCGACGGTGGCCCCGGACAGCACCGCTGCCGCCGACGTCGCCCCGATGATCAGGAACCGGGACCTGCCCAGCACCACGTAGGCGACCAGCGCGACCGGAGCGGCGTAGAAGGCGTTCTGCGGCGGTACGCCGGCGATCTGCGCGTACGCCACGCACTCCGGCACGATCAGTGCCCAGGCGGTGAGCGCACCGAGCAGGTCGCCACGCGCGACGCCGCGTCCCCGGCCGGACAGCGTCGCCCGCAGTCCCGCCGATGACCGCGGTGGGTCTGCCACTCCTCTACCTCCCCTCCTGCGGCTGGGCGTACGGGGCGGCCTGCTCAGGGCGCCAGGATGATGACCGCGACGACGAAACCGGCGAGCAGGAAAAGCGCCACCGTGAGTGCCAGCGCGCTCAGGCCCCGGTCCAGCGGCCCCGATCCGCGGATCCGGCCGTGGCGGCCGCGCCACTGGACGTAGCCCACGACGATGACGCCGATCGCCAGAACGACGAGGTAGGAGCCGAGCGCCAGGCGCAGCTCGCGCGGGGTGCTGTCGGTCAGTTTGACGACGGCGAACGACGCGGCCAGCAGGGCCAACGCGGTGCGGAACCACGCCAGCAGCGTGCGTTCGTTGGCCAAGGTGTTCCGCAGTCCGGGCCCCTCGACGTCGGTCCGCCCGGCGTTGCTCGGCGAGGCTCCGGTCCCTGCTGCCGCAGAGTCGTTGTCCGGCATGAGCGGCTCCCTCCACGCGGTCGCGAACGGACGACGCGGTACCACGCTTGCGGAAAGGGAAGGGGGTGGCCACCGCCGTGGCCCGTCCGGTGGACGGAAGGGGCCGCGGCGGCGGATGGTTCGCCCGTATGACACGGCCCCGGTGCGGGGGCCGCACCCGTGGCGGTTGACTGTCCGGAACTGTCACTTCCAGGGAACGGACAACTCATGGGTGACGCGATCGGGCAGATTCTGACCCCCGCGGTCGGCATCGCGATCAGCCCCATCCCGTTGATCGCCGTGGTTCTCATGCTCGCCACTCCTCGCGGCAGGACCAACGGGACAGCGTTCGCCCTGGCGTGGGCTGCCGCCCTGAGCATCGTGGTGACCATCGTTCTCGTCTCGACGCCCGGCAGCAGCGCCTCGGCGGGCGACGACGCCCCGGCCACCTGGGTGCTGTGGGTGAAGCTTGTCTTCGGCGTCCTGTTCCTGGTCATGGCCGTGATCGAGTGGCGCGGACGCCCCCGGGAAGGAGCGGCCGCCGAGGAACCGGGCTGGATGAAAAGGATCGACACCTTCACCCCCGCGAAGGCCGCCGCTCTGGCCGCCGCACTGGCCGTGGCCAACCCGAAGAACCTCGCCCTGGCCGTCACCAGCGCGCTGTCCATCGCGAGCAGCGGCACCACGACCGGGGGCCGTGTGTCCGCCTCGGTGGTGATGATCGTCATCAGCTCCTTGGGCACCCTCGTGCCACTGGCCGTGTACTTCCTGGGCGGCGCCCGCTCGACCCGGGTACTGGGCGGCTGGAAGAGCTGGATGTCCGCCCACAGCACCGCGATCGTGATGGCGGGACTGGCTGTCCTGGGCGCCAAGTACGTCGGCGACGCCGTCAGCGGTCTGACGAGCTGACCACGGCCCGCTTCGCGCTCCCGGCCCCAGCCGTCGAGTTGCCGGGCCAGGACGTTCTGGAAGGGTGAAGCGGGGAAGGTCCACGAAGGGAGTGGGCGGTGGAGGACGAAGCCGCTGAGGACTCGCTGGTGCTGAACGCGCTGTTCGCCGATTCTCCTCAAGGACTGTTCCTCTTCGACACGTCCCTGCGGGTCGTGCGCTACAACCCGACCGGGCGGGGGGTCAGGGGCCTGTCGTCGGGAAGCGTCTGGGTTCAGGAGAGGACCTTTGCCTTCGCCCTCTCGTACTCCTCCGGATTCAGGTCCCCGTTCCGTTTCATCTCGGCGAGCTTGGCCAGCTCCTCCACGTGCTCGCTGCCGCCGGGCCCGGCGGCGTTCCTCACGTACGAACGGAACGCCTTCTCCTGCTCCTTCGCCTCGGTGATGTCCCGTTCCCTCATGCTCCTCCCCCGCAGGACGAGGTAGAGAAGAACGCCGAGATAGGGCAGGACCAGGACGGCGATCAGCCAGCCCGCCTTGCCCCATCCGCTCAGCGAGTGATCCCGGAACAGGTCCGTGATCACCTTGAAGAGCAGGAAGAACCACATCACCCACAGAAAGAAGTACAGCATCGTGAGGAACAGATTCAGCAGCGGATAGTCGTCCATGGTGTGTTCCTTCCACTTCATTCCGCTCCACACGGAACCGGGTCCGGATACCCAGCGGTACCGTCTCCCGGCAGGTACCGCATCCCGAGCGCAGCCACCGGGGTGCGACAGCAGCGGTGCCGGTGGGGTGCTCCCGGGGCGCTCCTGACGTGGCCGCACTCACACGTCAGCCGCCCCTCGGTGCCGCCTGAACCCCGGCCTGGAGCCGGGCACTCCCACGGGGACGCGATCGACGCCGCGGGTACACGGACCGCCGGTGGTACGCCCCGGGGCGGCGGGCGGCGTCACCCCGACCCCGAGTCACGGGGTCTGCCAGACTGGCGGGGTGAGCGAGACTGACGGGGTGAGCGCACCCCGGAGCACAGCGGCTGGAAAGGTCCTCCTGGTCCTGTCGGCCTTCGACCGCGAACACCCGTCGCGGACCCTGTCGGACATCGCGCAGCGGACGGGACTGGCCCTCAGTACCACGCACCGGGTCCTGGCGGAGCTGGCGGGGTGGGGGGCTCTGGAACGCGCGGAGGACGGGACGTGGCACGTCGGCCTGAGGCTCTGGGAAATCGCCTCGGGCTGTCCCCGGACGCAGATCCTGCGCGATGTGTCGCTGCCGTTCATGCAGGACCTCTACGAGGTGACCCACGAGAACGTCCAGCTGGCGGTGCGGGAGGGTACCGAGCTCGTCTTCGTGGAGAGGATCGCGGGGCACCGGTCGGTGGACCTGCTGACGACGGTCGGGACCCGTTTTCCCGTCGGGTCCACGGGGATGGGACGGGTGCTGCTGGCGCACGCGCCGTGGGACATCCAGGAGGAGGTTCTCCAGTCGCCGCAACGGGCCTGGACCCCGCACACCGTCACCGACCCGAAGACGCTGCGGACGCAGCTGGACCGCATCCGGCGCGAGCAGGTCTTCGTCAGTGACCGTCAGCTCTCGCAGAGCACGGTGGCGGTGTCCGCGCCGGTGCGGATCGGCCGGACGGGGCCTGTCGACGCCGTCCTGGGGATCGTGTTCATGGCGCAGGGAGCGAACCGGGCGGGCGGGCTGCGCGAGCCGCTGCTGCGGGCGGCGTACGGGATCTCCGACGAGCTCGGCAGGCGCACCCGCACGGGGTGAGATCCGGGTCGGCTTCCGTCTGACGGAAAGACCGCTGACCGACCGTCGGGCAGGCTGTCAACGTTCGGGGTGTTCCGAACGTTCACAGCCGCCAGGGAGATGCCATGGCCGACGCCCCCGTCGACTCCATCACTTCGATTCCGGTCGCGGTCGTCGGCGCCGGGCCTGCCGGCCTCATGCTGGCGCACCTGCTCGGCCGCGCCGGAGTCGAGACGATCGCCGTCGACACCCGTACCCGCCAGGAGATCGAGGTGACCCAGCGGGCCGGCATCCTGGAGGCCGACGCCGCCCGGGACCTGATCGAGACCGGGGTCTCGGACCGTATCCTGCGCGACGGGTACGAGCACGAGGGCGTCGAGCTCCGGTCGGCCGGGCGACCGTACCGCATCGACTTCAAGGAGCTCGTCGGCGCGTCCGTGTGGCTCTACCCCCAGACCGACGTCTTCATCGACCTCGCCGACGCCCGCGAACGCGACGGCGGCACGGTCCACTTCGGGGTCCGCGACACCGAGGTCCTCGACGTCACCACCACCGCCCCCCGGGTCCGCTACACCGCGCCCGACGGGTCCCGCCACGAGATTCGGGCACGGTACGTGGTCGGGGCCGACGGGTCACGCAGCATGTGCCGCGACCTGATGCCGGAGGACCGGCGGGTGCGGTACGGCAACGAGTACCCCTTCGCGTGGTTCGGCATACTCGCCGAGGCACCCATGAGCGCGCCCGAGCTGGTCTACGCCCGGTCCGAGCATGGCTTCGCGCTGATCAGCCAGCGCACCGAGACCGTGCAGCGCATGTACTTCCAGTGCTCTCCCGACGAGTCCGTCGACGCCTGGTCCGACGACCGCATCTGGGAGACCCTTCAGGCACGTGTGTCCGGTGAGGACGGCTTCCGGCTGAAGGAGGGACCGATCACCGAGAAGACGGTGCTGCGGTTCCGCTCCTTCGTGCAGGAGCCGATGCGCTGGGGTTCACTGGCCCTTGCCGGGGACGCCGCCCACACGGTGCCACCGACCGGTGCCCGCGGGCTCAACCTCGCGCTGCACGACGTGAAGGTACTCGCCGACGTGCTCCTGCGGGCCCTCGGCAGCGCAGGCGAGGCCGCACTGGACGAGTACCAGCCGCGCGCCCTCCAGCGGATCTGGCGGGCACAGAACTTCTCGTACTGGATGACCCAGCTGCTCCACTCCGTGCCCGGTGCCTCGGCGTTCGACCTGCGGCGTCAGCTCGGCGAGCTCGACAACGTGGTCGGCACCCGCGCCGGACGCGCCTACCTGGCCGAGCAGTACACCGGCTGGCCCGCCCGCGGCCACGCCCGCTGACCCGGACGGCTGCGGGGCCGCTCACCGCGCATGGCCGTCATCTGTCACCAGGTGGTCCAGGACTCACGCCGCCGCACCCGGACCGGCTCCCCGGATCACGCCCTCCGGCCCCGCGCCCGGGTCAGCTGCTTCAGTTCGATGATGGTCGCGACGGAGCGCAGCCAAGTGGCCGCTGTGTCGTCGGCGGCGATCCCACCAACGAGTTCGGCGCCGGCCCGCAGCCATTCCCGTACGAGAACGGCCGCCTCCCGGCCGGGCAGGGGCTCGGGCAGCTCTGCGGCGTACGCGAGCCCGCCGGCCCGCACGGTGTCGGCGAGGAAGGCGACCGAGCGCGGCTCCGTGCCGAGACGGTCGAGGACGACGGCCGCGGCCGCGGCGCCGTCGCCGGTCAGAGCGGTGCGCCGGGGGCCCTGCCCGGCGGTGAGGCCGTAACGCAGCAGGACGGTGATGTCGAGCCGGGCCAGCTCGTCGTCCGTGCGGTCCGGCGGGGTCGGGGCGTCGTTCATGGCGGGGCCTCGGGTATCTCGTATCGGCCGACTGGTCCGCTGCGGTTCAGTTGACGGTGACGTTGTAGGTGATGCGCTCGGGAGCCTGGGAGGGGGAGGCCGTCGCCCCCGCGCTCGGGGTGGCGGAGGGCCCGGCCGTCCCGGGGGGCAGCGTGGAGGTGTTGCCCTGGCACGTGGTGAAGGTGCAGTGCAGCAGCGTGAACTCTGTGGTCCCCTTGCCCTTGGCCTCGAAGGTGAAGGTGAGCCGGCTGCCGGCACCGGGCGCCGGGTCGTCGCCGGAGTCCGACGCGTGGTCCCGGCCGTGGCTGACGAGCACCGAGCTGTCGGGCTCGGGGTCGACCAGGTACCAGTACTCGCGGGTGGAGGCGTTCTGTTCGACGGTGAGCGTGAAGTGCTCGCCAGGCCCGGCTGTGATGTCGGTGTCCTTCGCCGTGTAGCTCGTGGGGCGACTCGACGCGGCCGTGGAGCCGTCGGCCGGTCCGTCGGTGCCCGAGCCGCAGCCCGTGGCGAGCGCGAGGAGCGCGGCCGCCGCGATCGCGGCTCCGCCTCTGCTACCGCGGAAGGTAGACACTGTACGCGTCAGGGAGATCACTGTCGGAAGCCTTGCCCATGTGGCCGTTGATGAAGTCGTCCTCGCTGACCCAGGTGATCGAGCCCCAGGGGTTGTACACCTGAAGCATGTCACCCTCCTGGGCGATGATGGTCATCGCGTGTGCGCCGTCCTTGCCCGAGACGTCGACCGGCACCGGACGCCCCTGCGCCACCGACTTCTCGACTTCGGTGAGGACCGCCCTGCGGTCGGCCGCGCTCTCCAGGTCCTGGCGCTCGTAGTCACTGCCGGTGGCACCGCCGACGGCGGAGTCGTTGATCCGCTCCTGTCCCTCGGGCCCCATGCCGCCCCAGTTCTCGCCGCCTTCGCCTTCGGTGTGCAGCCGGTGCTGTTCGGCCACCAGCCGCTGCTTGAAGGCGTCCGGGTCGTCCTCCTGACCGTCGGGACCGCCGGTGAGTTCGAGCGCGTACAGGGGGTCGACCATCGCGCTGGACGTGACGGTGGACGAGGCCACGCAGGTGCCCTCGGAGCCGTCGCCGCCCTGGATCCACCGCTGCCCGTCGAACGTGACGTAGTCCGTGTTGTTGTTCGAGCCGTTCGCCGCCAGGCCCTCGTCGTCCATGCTGTCCGCGGCGGTGACCACCGGAGTGAGGTGCCTGCGCACCCAGTCGGGGTCCTTGCCGTGGATCTTGCCCTGGAACTCCTCGATCTCGGCTACGTCGTGCCCGGCGGCGAGGGCCTTCATCAGATAGGCCCGCTCCTGCGGGTTCTCCGACTTGGCCAGCATCCGTTCCATGGCCATCTCGTCGTCCAGGCTCAGCAGGTCCATACGCGCCGAGGCGCGCTCCAGCTCGGCGGCCGCGAGGATCTCGTTCAGCTCGGCGTCGGCGCCCGCGACACCGGTGTCGGCGAGCATCAGCTTGTCGACGGCGGTCAGTTCGCTGGTGTCCATCTTCCCGGCCCGTGCCTCCGCGGCCAGCTTGTTCAGGTCCCTGGCCGCGACGCGGGTGGCCTCCTGCGCGTCGGAGACGGCGGTGTGCATCAGATCGACCGCGTAGGAGCTGAAGTGGGCGGCGTTCATACGGTCCCACTCCTCCTCGTCGTTCTCGTGCAGGTCGTCGAAGAAGCCGTCCCTGCCGCCGAGCGTGGTCTTCTGCTCCAGCAGCTGTCCACGGCCCCGCTCGTCCTGGCGCTGCGCGGCGCCGATCGCGTCGGCCAGCGTCAGCAGCACCGACGCGCCTTCGTGGAACGCCTCGCTCATCTGGGTCACGGCCCGCCCGGCGGCTTTCACCGCGTCGGAGGCGAGGACGCTCGTGTCGCCGACCCATACCTCCGGAAGACCCTTGCGGCCCACACGGTCGACCTGATCGAACACGGTGCCGACGCTGCCGACCTGGCCCCGGTAGAGGGTTGCCAGGCCCTCGATGACGCCTCGGTCCCCACCCGGTGCGGGCACCGAGAGGGCGTCGTCTATCAGGTCGAGAACCTCGTTCTTGCTCCCGGCGCCGAGCATCTTCTTGGACAGCCCGGCGAGCCATGCGAGGCGGACGGAGGGGGAATCGAGGGGAGAGGGGAAGAACGACACCGGGTGACTCCTCAGTAGCTCGACAGGACCGAGCTGCGCCCGCCCCGCACCGGTGCGCTGGTGATGCCGCTCGTACCGCCGACGGAGACGCTGTCCGCCTCCGTCTTCACCAGGCCGTCGGTGCCGCGGTACGACCTCTTGGCCAGCTGCACCTTGCTGCCGAGCTCGTGCAGGGCCGATGCCAGTGTCTTGGCCTCCGCCTCCCATGCCTCGACGAACGCGTTGAGCGCCGACGCCGCGTCATCGCCACCGGCGTCGTCGTACGAGTAACCGCTGCGGGACCTGACGGCCGAGCTGACCCGGTCCATATCCGTACCGGCGTCGTCGAGTTGCAGGGCCTGGCCGGTCATACCTGCCTTGACCTGGTAACCGTCGAAGCCCACCGCGCCTCCCCCGTATGCATTCGATCATGACCGCAGGCAGGCTAACACTCACTTCATATGACAAGGTCACACGTCATCCGGCGCACACACTTCCTCGACATCACCACCCCACGGCAGGCCTGGGCGACCGGCGACCTGCCGT
Organism: Streptomyces sp. QL37; assembly: GCF_002941025.1. NCBI lineage: Bacteria > Bacillati > Actinomycetota > Actinomycetes > Kitasatosporales > Streptomycetaceae > Streptomyces > Streptomyces sp. QL37. Next base: position 669,208 of record NZ_PTJS01000001.1, read on the forward strand.
GCGGCTCCCCTGCCGCACCTTCCCTGCGGAGCGGCACGGTTATGCGATGTCGTGCCGCAGGACCGCGAAGCAGGCGGGCAGTTGCGCCCGGCCGCCTCCGGGAAGGGGGAAGTTCGTGTGGAGGACCGTGTCTTCCTCGGCCAGCATGGTGAAGGAGCCGGTCCCCAGGAGCTCGTGGGCCTCGTGCCCGTCGACACCACCAGGGCGGATACCCGTGCTCAGCACGCGGGTGAGGTCCGGTGGGGAGCCGTACTCCTCGACGAGCTCGTGCAGGTGTTCCTCGGCTGTCGGGGCGAGTTCCACGAAGGCCAGGACGCCGGTGGTGCCGAGCAGACTGCGCAAGGCGCCGGCGAAGGCCGGCCGGTGCTCGGGGAGGATCTGGTGCAGAACGGTGCGCATGTATATGTTGGCGTCACCGATGCGTGCGTGCAGCGCGTCCACGGTGGGCGCGTCGAGCAGGTCGAGCACCGTGTACGGGGTGTCCGGGTCCTTGGCGGTCGCGGCTTCCACGGCGGCGGGCGAGGCGTCGGTCCCCATCACCCGCTCGTAGTGCCGCGCCAGGTAGCGGGTCTGGGTTCCGTTGCCGCAGCCCACGTCGAGGAGAACTTTGTCGCGGTCGAGATACTCGGCGAACCGGGGCAGGTCGAGGGCGCAGGCCAGCTCGGGTTCCACATCCCACAGGGAGCTCTGCCGCCTCTCCTGAGTCGCTGTCCAGTACGTGTCCCAGCTCTCGCCGTAGTGTGGAGTGTCAACGTGCATGGGGATCTCCCTGAGCGCTTGTTCTGCATCGGTCGGTGGCCGGAAGTGCCGTCCACGGACTGGAACCGCCCTCCGGTCCGGCCTGGCCGGGCCCGCCGCCGGGACGGGAGCCGGTCGTCGCGGCCCGTCGGCCCTTCCAGCCGTCCAGCGCATGCCCGTGCGGGCCCTCAGGCGGGGGCGGCGCCCGGTGAGCGCAACAGGCTCTGCAGGCGGGCGGCGTCCTGGGCGTTCTCCCAGTGCTCCACGATGCGGCCGTCGGTGAAGCGCCACAGTCCGCAGAACGGCATGGCTATCCGGTGCGGACTGCCGGCGCGCAGGGTACCGAGGACGGCACCGAAGTGATCGTTGGCGCATATGGATTCGACGTCCATGACCAGGCTGCCCCCGGTGGCGCGGAGCAGGGCCCGCTCATGCACCATCACTGCCCGCAGGCCCCTGTACGCGTGGGAGTCCTCCGCCTCGCGGTCGGCGCGGTGCAGCACGATGTCCTCGTCCGCGTACTCCGCCAGCTTCGTCAGATCGGCGTAGATCCTGCGCAGGATCTCGGTGTGCGGGTGGTTTCGACGGGCTGCGTCCCGCGTGGTGGCGGGGGTGGCGCTGGGGTTCATGACACGTGTCCTTCCTCTGCCCGGGGTGGGGTGGGCCGCCACGGAGTGGCCTGTGCGCACAACGCCTCGATCTCGTCCCACTGGATCTCGGTGAGCCGGACGTCGCCGGCCTTGAGGTTGTCCTCCAGGTGACGCACGGACGTGGTGCCCGGAATGAGCAGGATGTTGGGTGAGCGACGCAGCAACCAGGCGAGTCCCAGCTGGGCGGCTGTGACCCCGAGGGAATCGGCGGCCTTGGTCAGAAGGGCTCCGGGGCCGACGAGGTCGCCGTGGCCGAGCGGGAACCACGGGATGAAGGCGAGGTCGTTGTCCTCCGCGTACTCGAGCACCGGCTCGCCGGAGCGGTCAGCGATGTTGTAAAGATTCTCCACCGCCACGATGTCCACGATCCGTCGGGCCTGTTCGAGCTGCTCGACGGTCACTTCCGGCTGGCCCGACAGGCCGATGTGCCGGATCTTGCCCTCCTGTTGGAGGCGGGCGAGCTCGCCGAGCTGATCGGCCAGCGGCACGAGCGGATCGATGCGGTGGAGCTGGTAGAGATCGATGCTGCCGCGGCCGAGGCGGTACAGACTGACCTCGACCTGCTGGCGCAGGTACTCGGGCCGGCCCAGGGCCATGATGTACGGGTCCCTGCCGCCGGCGCGCACCCAGTCCTCGGGGCCGGTCCGCAGCATGCCGCCCTTGGTGGCGATGACCAGATCGTCGGGGTAGGGGTGCAGGGCCGCCTTGATGATCTCCTCGTTGTATCCGGGTCCGTACGAGTCAGCCGTATCGACGAAGTTCACGCCCAGTTCGTGCACGGCGCGGCGCAGCAGGCGCACAGCCTCGTCGGGGTCCTGCGGCGGACCCCAGAAACCGGGGCCGGTGAGGTGCATCGCACCGTAGCCGAGGCGGTTGACCGTCAGATCTCCGCCCAGGGCAAATGTCCTGGGTGCTTTCGCCAGCGGAAAGGTGGTCACGGATCTTCTCTTCTCTGTCGGAGGATTCTTGGCGTTGTTCCGGCGCTGCGCCGACCACGAGAGGTGTGCGTCGAAGGAGCACGGGCCGATCGGTACGTCAGTCCTCGGCCTTTCCGGCCGTCGAGATTCGCCGTCCGGGGACCGCTCGGCCGTCTCTGCTGCCCCAGGTCCCGAGGGAGGTCTCGGCAGTGATGCCGGGACCGAACCCCGCCAACAGGCCCTGGGCGCCTTCGGGCAGGCCCTCATCAAACTGTCGGCCGAGGGCGTCGAACACCACGGCCGAGGCGATGTTTCCGTAATCCGTCAAGGTGGCCCGGCTGTGCCGGAAGGCCTCGGAGGGCACATCGAGGTATCGGCACAGATCGTCCAGGATTCGTGGGCCGCCGGCGTGGATGATGTAGAAATCCAGCTCCGATACGTCCCACCGGTGGGCGTCCGCCAATGTGCGCAGAGCTGGGGCGAGCACCGACATCGTGCCCGGCACCCGGCGGTCGAGACGGAAGTGGAATCCGGTCTCCTTCACCTCGTAGGCGATCCAGTCCTCGGTGTCCGGGACCACGTGCGAAGCGTTGCGCTCAAGACGCATACCGGTACCACCCGAACCACGCACGACCGCCGCGGCGATGGCGTCACCGAAAAGCCCGTCGGAGAGAAGGGATCCGATATCGCTGTCGTCGGGCTGGTAGCAGAGCGAACAGAACTCGCATGCCACGATCAGCGCGTTGGCCCCGGGGTATGCGCGGCAGAAGTCGTGGGCCCGGTTGACCGCCGCGCCGCCGGCGGCGCAGCCCAGCTGTGCGATGGGAATCTGCCGGGTTTCGTTGCGGAACCCCATCTTGTTGATCATCCAGGAGGTCAGTGGCGGCATCGCGAAGCCGGTGCACGACACGAACACGATGACGTCGATGTCCCGTTCCGCCAGGTCGGCCGATTCCAGGGCCTGGCGCACCACATCGGGAATCCGTAACCGTGCCTCCTCCATGTAGGTACGGTTGCGGGCCTCGAATCCTGGATGCTCCAGGGTGTCCGCGAGGGGCTGGATCAGGTGACGCTTCTCCACGCCCGTATTGGCTATCAGCCGCAGGACGAGGGGAAGTTTCGCGTGGTCGGCATGGACTCGACGCGTCAACTCCAGCGTTTCCGACATCGAGATCGTATGTTCCGGCACCCATACGGCAGGCCGGCACAGAGTGGGCATACGAACTTCCCCTCCTGGAATTTTTGGGACGGAGCGATACCAGCGCCGTGACGAGCAGTACGAATGGGCGGCTCGACGTCAGCCTTCACCGGCATTTGTCACCAGCACCCGGCGCATCGGAATGACGGGCCCGGCACTCCTCCACTCCTGCCCCAGGGCTTCGGAATGAAGTTGTCACGTGGCCGACAACGCGGGCTGTTCGCTTGGTTTCGAAAAGAATTGACGATCGCAAGGATCATGCGGCCGTCCGGTCCGGGATGAACCCTGAACGCTATCGAGAGTACCCACCCGCGCGGAACCAAGCGTGATTCAGTCCGAGTGAAACGTGAACGCGTTGAATTCCGTCGGTTCCGCCGGAGCGATCGGAGGTCCTGGGAACGGTCCGCCGGTGTCTCAACACCGCCCCCTCGATGCTTTTTTGCGTGGGCGCGGCATCCTGAAACAATCTCGGCCGGAGCGTGCTGACGCCGGTGGGCGCAACGGCGGTGCCGAGGTCCCGGAAGGCGGGACGCAGGCAACCGGCCTCGGCCGGTCGCCGGAATCCCGCGAACGACGGCCGAGATGACCTGCCGGGCTTGCGTGCGGGATGCGGGCCCGCGTGCCGCTACCTGCTCGGTCCCGTGCCGGGCGCCGGCTGCGCCCGCGGTTGTTCAGGCCTGGCCACGAGCACCTCGACGCCGTCCGCCTGGAGAGCGTCGAGGTCGAAGGCCGGGATGCCGGAGTCGACGATGACGAGGTCGAAGGCGGTCACCGGGGCCAGTTGGTAGAGCCCGCGCCGGCGGAACTTCGTGTGGTCGACCAGGAGGACCTTGCGCGCGCACGCCTCCATCAGGGCTCGCTTCACCGCCACCGTCTCCTGCGACTGGTGGTAGCAGTGGCCACGGGTGATGGCGGTCGTGGAGGCGAAGAGCGTGTCGGCGCTGAGACTGGTCACGGCGTCCACGGTGCGCAGGCCGAGGTAGGCGTCGTAGGCGGGGTAGTAGGTGCCGCCCAGGGAGATGAGTTCGATGCCCGGGCTGCCGGCCAGCGTCTGGGTGACGGGGCCGAAGTTGGTGATGACGGTCAAAGGGGCGTGCCGGTCGAGGAGACGGGTGAGTGCCAGAGCTGTCGTGCTGTCGTCGATGACGACCGCCTGCCCGGGCTTGACCAGAGGCAGGGCGGCGCGGGCGATGGCTTCCTTGGCCGCCGTCATGGCCCGGGCGCGGTGGCGGACGTCGCCGTGGAAGGCGGTCGAGGGCTGCGCGGTCGCGCCCCCGCGGACCTTTCTCAGCCAGCCCCGGTCCTGAAGGTAGTCGAGGTCCCGGCGGATGGTCATGGCGGTCACGCCCAGCTCGTCCGCCAGCTGCTCGATCCGGACGAAGCCCCTGTCCACGACGCGGACCTTGATCCGCTCCCTGCGCTCGCGGGGCTTCCTGCCGCTCATGTCGGCCGGTTGCCGGTCCTCTGCTCCCACAGGTGCTCCTGTTCGTTTTCTGTGAAGTGCACATTCCCTGCCGCCGCCGGCGCGCCGTCGCGGAACGAGGGCCGTCGGCCGGAGTCCGCATCCCGCAGGCCTTGATCCCGAACGCCGAGCGAACATCGAATGCCGGGGAAGCAGCACAACAATTGTTCAATTACTGCGGTCCGTTGACACAAATGAAACATCTGAGTTTCCTGAGCGTTGCCCTCAGTGTCGATGAGCAGGGAGTGGAACATGAGAAGACCAGTACGTCTCGCTCTCACCGGCATCCTCGCCATGGGCGCGCTCGTGTCGTGCGCGGAGGAGCCCGGCGGCACGGCCGGCTCCGGTGGCGGCAGTGGCACCGGCAAGGTGGCGTTCCTGATGCCCGACCTCGCCTCCACCAGGTACGAGCAGTACGACGCCCCTCTTTTCAAGAAGCGCATGGGGGCGCTCTGCCAGGAATGCGAGGTCATCTACCAGAACGCCGACAGTGACGCGTCGTTGCAGCAGCAGCAGGCCAACTCGGCGATGGCGCAGGGAGCCAAGGTCATCGTGCTGGACCCGGTCGACTCAGATTCCGCGTCCACCATCGTGCAGATGGCGCATTCCCAAGGCGTCAAGGTGATCGCCTACGACCGCCCGGTGACCAAGAAGGCCGCGGATTTCTATGTCTCGTTCGACAACGAGGCGATCGGCGAGTCCATCGGCCGGTCGCTGGTCGGCCGCCTCGAGAAGACGGGAGCGAAGGGCGGACTCCTCCAGGTCAACGGGTCTCCGACCGACGCCGCCGCCGGGCTGATCAAGAAGGGCATCCACAAGGCGATCGACGACAGCGGGTTCGAACTGCTCGCCGAGTACGACACGCCGGACTGGTCACCGGAGAAGGCGCAGCAGTGGGCGAGCGGGCAGATCGCCCAGTACCCCGGCCGGATCGCCGGTGTGGTGGCCGCCAACGACGGCACCGGGGGCGGCGTGATCGCGGCCTTCAAGGGCGCGGAGGTGAAGGTCCCTCCGGTCACCGGCAACGACGCCGAGCTGGCGGCGGTCCAGCGCGTCGTCTCGGGCGACCAGTACAACACCATCTCCAAGCCCATCAAGACGGTCGCGGAGGCGGCGGCGGAGGCCGCCGATCAGCTGATGGAGGGTGAGAAGCCCGAGGGGGACTCGACGCTCTTCGACACGCCTTCGCAGCTCTTCGAACCGACGGTGGTGACGCGGGAGAACGTCAAGGAGGTCATCTTCGGCCCCGGCGGTGTGCTCGAACCCGCGGATGTCTGCACCCGGGTGTACGCCGACGACTGCCGGCGTCTGGGAATCGAGTAGCGGCGGCCTGTGCCGGAGCGAGAGAGGGAACCCATGACGAGCTCCGCGATCCCGACCGCCTCCGGTCCGCCGGGTACGGGCCCCGGAACCGATGGGACGGTCGTGCTGTCGCTGAGGGGTGTGAGCAAGCAGTTCGGCGCGGTCGCCGCGCTCAGCGGGATCGATCTCGATGTCGCGGCCGGTGAGGTGGTCGCCGTGGTCGGGGACAACGGCGCCGGCAAGTCCACGCTCGTGAAGATCCTCTCCGGGGTGTACGCACCCGACGCGGGGGCGGTCTCCTTCCACGGAAGGGAGGTCTCGTTCGACTCCCCGGGCGCCGCGCACGCACTGGGCATCGCGACGGTCTACCAGGACCTGGCGCTGTGCGAGAACCTCGACGTCAAGGCGAACCTCTTCCTGGGCCAGGAGCTGCGCCCCTGGATGCTGGACGACGTCACGATGGAGAAGCGGTCCTGGGAACTGCTGCGTGAACTGAGGGCGAGGATTCCCACGCTCGACGTCCCGGTGGCCGCTCTCTCGGGCGGTCAGCGGCAGACGGTGGCGATCGCCCGGGCCCTGCTCGGCCGGCCGGAGGTCGTCCTGCTCGACGAACCGACGGCCGCCCTCGGTGTCGCGCAGACCGCGGAGGTGCTCAACCTCATCGAGCGGCTGAGGGGCAAGGGGCTCGGCGTCGTCATGATCAGCCACAACATGGAGGACGTCCGGGCGGTCGCCGACCGGGTGGCCGTGCTCCGGCTCGGGCGCAACAACGGTGTGTTCGACGCCCGGGAGGTCTCCTCCGAGGAGGTCGTCGCCGCGATCACCGGCGCCTCCGACAACGCCGTTTCGCAGCGTGCCGCGCGACGCGCGGTCACCTCTCGGGAAGAGGAGGGACGGTCGTGACCTCTCTCGGTTCTCCGGTGGCGGCGGCCACCGACCCGCAGGACGAGTCTCCGGCGACGCGGCACGGTTTCAGGGACAGCGTCCGGGGGACGGTCCGCCGGGCCCGCGCCGGCGACCTGGGCATGCTGCCGGTCGTCGCCGGTGTCGCGGTGATCTGGACGATCTTCCAGTCGCTGAACCGGACTTTCCTGTCCAGCACCAACCTGGTCAATCTGTCCTTCGACATGGTGTCCCTGGGTGTGATCGCGCTCGGCATCGTGTGCGTCCTGCTGGTCGGCCAGATCGACCTGTCGGTCGGCTCGGTGAGCGGTGTCGCCGCCGCCACCACCGGCGTGGTGATGGTCCGTCACGAGCAGTCGGTGTGGCTGGCGGTCCTGATCGCGGCCGGCGTCGGCGCGCTGATCGGCTGGGTCTACGGGCAGGTGCTCAACCGCTTCGGTGTGCCCAGCTTCGTCGTCACGCTCGGCGGCCTGCTCGCCTTCCTCGGCACCCAGCTCTGGCTCCTGCGCGGCCAGAACGCCATCAATCTGCCGTACGACTCCGCTCTCGTGAAGTTCGCCCAGGTGTGGTTCGTTCCCGACGCCCTGGCCTACGCCCTCATGCTCCTGACCGCCGGCGGTTTCCTCGCCGTAGGCCTGGGCCGGTCCCGCAGCCGCCGCCGTGCCGGACTGCCGTCCGTCTCGCCGCGGTGGCTGGCGGTGCAGTCCCTGGCCCTGGCGGCGGCGCTGTTGTTCGCGGCGTACTACCTGAACCGCACCCGTGGGGTGCCGTGGATGTTCGTGCTCTTCGTAGCCCTGGTCCTGATCCTGCACCACGTCCTCACCCGGACCGCGTTCGGCCGGTCCCTGTACGCGGTGGGCGGCAACGCGGAGGCCGCCCGCAGGGCCGGTATCGACGTACGCGGCGTGTACACCGCGGCGTTCGTCATGTGTTCCACGCTCGCCGCGACCGGCGGGGTCCTGGCCGCCGCCCGTCTCGCGGCGGCGAACCAGAGCACCGGCACGGCGGACGTGAACCTGAACGCCATCGCCGCGGCGGTGATCGGCGGGACCAGCCTCTTCGGCGGCCGTGGCTCCGCCTTCGCCGCCCTCCTCGGCGTACTCGTCATCCAGTCGATCTCCAGCGGGCTCACCCTCCTCAATCTCGATTCCTCGTACCGCTTCATCATCACGGGCTGCGTGTTGCTGGTCGCCGTCGCCCTGGACTCCGCCGCCCGCCGCACGCGGCAGGCACACGGAAGGGGCTGAGGCATGACGTCGCTGGCCATCGACGCGGGCACCACCACGGTCAAGGTGGTCGGATACGGCTCGGACGGAGCGGAACTGACGGTCAGCCACCGGCCGACGCGAGTGCTGCGGCCCCGGCCGGGCCTGGCGGAGCAGGACATGGACCAGGTCTGGGAGGCGGTCGTCTCCGCCATCCGCGAAGTCGTGGCCGCGCTGCCCGAGCCGCCCGATCTGGTCGCCGTCACCGGGCAGGGTGACGGAGCATGGCTCGTCGACGACCGGGGCCGCCCCACCGGGCCCGCCGTGCTGTGGAACGACGGCCGGGCCGCGGACCTGGTCACCGGGTGGGAGCGTGACGGCACCCTGGAGCAGGCCTTCAGGATCTGCGGCTCCCGGCTGTCCACCGGCATGCCCAACGCCGTGATGGCCTGGATGCGGGAGCACGACCCGGACCGGACACGCCGCTCCCGCCACCTGCTGACCTGCGGTGGCTGGCTCTTCCTCAAGCTCACCGGGGAGGCGGCCGTGGACGAGTCCGAGGCGTCGGCGCCCTTCCTGGACATCGGGCGACGCACGTGGTCCGACCGGCTGTTCGAGCTGTACGGCGTGGAGTGGGTCCGTGAGCTGCTGCCCGAGCTGCGGGACGACGACCACCGTGTGACCGCGCTCGGCAGCGCCGCCACCGACGGGACGGGACTGCCCGAGGGCATCCCGGTGGTGCTGGCCCCCTACGACATCTGCGCCACCGCCATCGGCTCCGGCGCCGTCAGCACCGGCCGGGCCTGCACCGTGCTCGGCACCACGCTGTCCACCGAGATCGTCACCGACTCGGCCGGATGTGTGCTCACCGACGAGCCGGTGGGCATCACCGTCACCCTGGGGGTCCCCGGACACTATCTGCGCGCCTTCCCCACCATGAGCGGCGGCGACATGCTGCACTGGGGCGCACGGCTCCTCGGGCTCGGCTCGGTCGCCGGCCTCATGGCCCTTGCCGAGCGCGGCGCCGAGGACACAGCCGGGGTGCGCTTCCTGCCGTACGTCTCCTCGGCCGGGGAGCGCGCCCCGTTCTTCGATCCGGGAGCACGCGGTTCCCTGTCCGGCCTCTCCCTGGACAGCGGCCGGGAGGACGTGGCCCGCGCGGTCGTCGAGGGCGCCACCATGGCCATCCGCGACTGCCTGGCGGCCTCGGTGGCCACCCCGGAGCTCTTGACCCTCAGCGGGGGCGGTGCCCGGAGCGCGTACTGGACGCGGCTGATCGCGGATGTCGTGGGCCTGCCGGTGGCGATCCCCGCCGACGCGGAGACCGGGGCCCGGGGCGCCTGGCTCACCGGCATGGTCGCGACCGGCCGCGAGCCCGACTTCTCGACCGCGGTGGCACGGCACGTACGGATCTCCTCGACCTGCGAGCCGGACCCGGCCAAGGGCCGGGCCGTGGGCGCCCGTTACGAGGAGTTCGTCCGGCTGCGGGAGCTGCACCGGCCGATCTGGGCGCTCGGGCGCGACGGCGCGGGTCTCGTCGGCGGAGCGGGCGCGTGAGCGGCGCCGACCAGGACGTCTGGCTGGGCATCGACCTGGGTACGCAGGGGGTCCGCGCGGTCGCCGTGGACTCGGACGGCCGGCTGCTCGGCTCGGGGTCGTCGCCACTGACCAGTAACCGTCGGGGCGAACGCCATGAACAGGACCCGGAACAGTGGTGGCGTGCGGTCTGCTCGGCCGTGGGGCAGACCTGTGCCGCGGGCGCCGACCCGCGCCGCATCCGGGCCATGGCCGTCGACGCGACCTCCGGAACCGTCACCCTGACCGACCGGCACGGCAGGTGCGTCACCCCCGGCCTCATGTACGACGACGGCCGCGCCACTGTGGAGGCGGAGCGGGTCAACGCGCTCGGCGAGGAGCAGTGGGCCAAGGCCGGCTACCGGCGGATGCAGCGGTCCTGGGGGCTTCCCAAGCTCCGCTGGCTGCTGGACCGGTATCCGCACGCGGTGGCCGACGGCTGGCGCCTCGCGCACCAGAACGATGTGATCAACCGCAGGCTCGTCGGGCACGAGGTGCCGACCGACACCAGCAACGCCCTCAAGTCCGGTGCCGACGCCGAGGCGGTGTCATGGCCGGAGAAGGTCTTCGCCGCTCTGGCGATCCCCACCGGTGTCCTGCCCGGCCTCGTGCTGCCCGGCACCTTGATCGGCGAGGTCTGCGCCGGTGCCGCGGCGGAGTGCGGGCTCGTGCCGGGCATTCCCGTGGTCGCCGGGATGACCGACGGCTGTGCGGCCCAACTGGGCTCCGGGGCGACCGCGGTCGGCAGCTGGAATTCGGTCCTGGGCACCACGCTCGTGCTCAAGGGTGTCACCGAGGACCTGCTGCACGACCCTGACGGTGTGGTCTACTCCCACCGCTCGCCCTCCGGCCACTGGCTGCCCGGCGGTGCTTCCAGCACTGGTGCGGGCCTGGTCGCCCGGGAGTTCGCCGACACCGGCCTGGACCGGCTGACCGACGAGGCGGCGCCTCTGCTGCCCACAGGGCTGCTGCGCTATCCGCTGGTCTCGCCCGGGGAGCGGTTCCCCTTCGTCGCGCCGGAGGCCGTGGCGTTCCGCAGCCGGGAACCGGTGGGCCGCGCCGAGGACTTCGCCGCGCTGATGCAGGGCGTCGCGTACGTCGAACGCCTCTGCTTCGACTACGTGGACCTGCTCGGCGCACCCACCGACGGGGCCGTCGTCCTCACGGGCGGCGCCACCCGCAACCCGGTGTGGAACCAGCTCCGCGCCGATGTGCTGCGCCGGCCCGTGTCCCTGCCCCGCTACGCCCAGCCCGCCCTCGGCATGGCTGTTCTCGCCGCCTCCGCCTGCGGGGACCCGGGCGGTCTGGACCGTGCCGCCGCCGCGATGGTGCGGCACGACCGGGTGCTGGAGCCGCGGGCCTCGGACGGATCCGCGCATGACGAGGGCTATGCCCGGCTGCTCGATCTGCTGGTCCGGCGTGGCTGGCTGCCCGAGACCGTCGCGGCCCACGCACGAGAAGGGACCGCACCATGAGCCTCCATGTCTTCCTCGTACGGCACGGGGAGAGCGTCTGGCATGCCGGGAACCGCTACGCGGGAGTCACCGACATCGCTCTCTCCGAGCACGGCCGAGCCCAGGCCGCCGGGCTCGCTTCCTGGGCGGAGCGGGCGGATCTCACGGCGGTGTGGTCCTCACCGATGCGACGCTGCCGGCAGACCGCGGAGGGGAGCGCCGCCCGCGCCGGTCTGCCGCTGAATCTCGAACCGCGGCTGCGCGAACTCGATTTCGGCGTCGCCGAGGGGTTGACCCGCCCCGAGATGCGGGAGCGTCTGCCCGGCGCGCTGAAGGCCTTCGAGGCCGACCCGGTCGGGAACCACTTCCCGGAGGGGGAGGATCCGGTCGCCGCCGGTGAGCGCTACGCGGGCTTCCTCGCCGGTCTGCGGGCCGGTCACCAGGAGGGCCGCGTCCTCGTCGTGGCCCACTCGACCGCCATCCGGCTCGCCCTCTGCCGACTGCTCGGCGTCCCGCTCCGGGACTACCGCCGGGTCTTCCCCTACCTGGCCAACTGCGCGTTGAACGAGCTGATCCTCCGGGACGGCACAGCCTCGCTGCTGGCGCTGAACCAGCACGTGACCCCAGGAGTACCCGAGTGACCACGATTCTCGCGGCCGGTGACCACTTCGTCCGCAACTCCCTCTTCACCGATCACCTCAGGCCGGTCGCACCCGAGGCCACCTTCCGTGAGCTCACTCTGCCCTGGCCCGTTGAGCCCTTCGGTCCGGTGGCCGAGGTCCACGAGGCCTCCGGTACGGAGGACCAGCTCATCGAGGCCCTGGACGGTGTGGACATCTGCGTCACCCAGATGGCACCGCTGACCGAGCGGGTCCTCGCGGCGAGCCCGGGGCTCCGCCTGTTCTGCGTCGGCCGTGGCGGCCCGGTCAACGCCAATCTCGGGGCGGCCACCCGGCACGGTGTCGCGGTCACCTTCGCCCCCGGCCGCAACGCCACCGCCACCGCCGAGCACACGGTCGCCCTGATGCTGGCTGCCACCCGCCGTGTCCCCGCCACCCACCAGGACCTCACGTCGGGCATCTGGCGGGGCGACTACTACCGCTACGACAGCGTCGGCCCGGAGCTGGAGGGCAGCACCGTCGGCATCGTGGGATACGGCGCCATCGGCTCACGGGTGGCCCGTATCGTCCTCGGTTTCGGCGCCCGTGTCCTGGTCGCGGACCCGTACGCCGACGACGCCGGCCTGGGGCCGGCGGAGCGGGTGGGCCTTCCCGAACTGATGCGCCGCTCGTCCTTCGTCACGGTGCACGCCCGGGCCACCCCGAAGACCGAGGGGCTGCTCTCCCGTGAGCTGATCGGGCTCATGCCGCCCGGCGGCGTGCTCGTCAACTGTGCCCGTGGCTCCCTGCTCGACTACGACGCCGTCTGCGACGCCCTGGACGAGGGCCGCCTCTTCGGCGCGGCCTTCGACGTCTACCCCGAGGAGCCCCTGCCGCCGGGCTCCCGGCTGCGGCGTACCCCCAACGTCGTCATGACCCCGCATCTGGCGGGAGCCAGCAAGCAGACCGCCCACAACGCGTCCGCTCTCGTGGCCGATGAGGTCGCCCGCTTCCTGGACCGCCGCGCCCCGGCCCACTGCGCGAACCCGGAGGTGCTGCGGACCTGGTCATGACGGACCGGCGAAGGGAGTTGGAGCAAGTCTCACGTTCCCGTGGAAAGGAAACCGCGTGCGCCGCAAGCCCCGGATGTTCCGAACCGTACTCGTCGCCGGGATCAGTGTCCCGGCCCTCCTCCTCGCCGCCTCCCCCGGCATCGCCGCCGGAAGTGACCGCGGCGGCCGGCCGCCCGAGCTGCCGTCCTACGTCTACGGTGGCGCGTGGCCGACCAGCCACCTCCAGGGTGTGACCGTGGACCGGGAGCGCGGCTTCGTCTACTGGTCGTTCACCCAGCAGCTGGTGAAGACCGACCTCGCCGGCAAGGTACTCGGGACCGTGGAGGGCCTCACCGGCCACCTCGGTGACATCGACGTCGACGACCGCGACGGCAGGGTCTACGGATCGCTCGAGTACAAGGCGGAGGAATCGTTCTACATCGCGGTGTTCGACGCCCGGAGGATCGACCGGGTCGGGATGGACGCGGAGCGGGACGGCGTCATGACCGCGGTCCATCTCGACGAGGTGGCAGAGGACTTCACCGCCGACATGGACGGCGACGGCGTCTTCGACGGCGACACCGCCGACACCCTCGACCACCGCTACGGGTGCAGCGGCATCGACGGGGTGTCGTTCGGCCCCGAGTTCGGCAAACGGGGCGGCAGGCAGACGCTGAAGGTCGCGTACGGCGTGTACTCCCACACCGGCCGGACCGACAACGACCACCAGGTGATCCTGCAGTACGACATCCGTACCTGGGGCAGGTACGCGCGACCGCTCTCCCAGGACGCCCCGCACCACAGCGGCCCCAGGCGCCACGACGGCAAGTTCTTCGTCCGCACCGGCAATACCACCTACGGCGTGCAGAACCTCCAGTACGACCCGTACACGAGGAACTGGATCATGGCCGTCTACAAGGGCAGGAAGGAGGGCTTCCCGAACTACTCCTTCTTCACGGTCGACGGGACCGCCGAGCCGGTACGCGGAGAGATCGAGGGACAGCCCACGCCGGAGACCGGCCGCCTCCTCACCCTCCGCGAGGCAGGCCTGCGCGACGAGGCGACCGGCATCCGCGGCTGGGAGTTCCACGGCAGCTACGGGTTCGACGCGCTGGGAGACGGCCGCTATTACGTCGCGGAGGGCCGGGCCGTGGAGGAGGACGGCGCCGTCGGGCAGGAGGGCGAGATCCGTCTGCACCGCTGGACGGGCGAACCTCCGGGTCCCTTCGAGCCGCTCGGCTGAGGGCCGCACGCCCCTCCCGCGCGGCGCGGTCATACCGTGTCCTCCCTGCCGGTGCTCGGGCTCACGGGGTCCGTCGGATCCCGGTCCGGGCAGCCGCCAGGGATCCTCCGTCGCACGCTGCCGGGCTTCTTCTCCACCGGCGACGGAGGAACTGCCGGCACCGCACACGACGCGTGCGCCGGACAGCGGCACGAGACGGACGACCACGGCGCGCGGTGCCATCGCCGAGCAGCCGCTCCCCCGCCGCCGGTCTGCGGGACTCGGCCGACTGCGGCGGCAGGAGAGACGGCAGTGCCGGGTTTACCGCCGGGCGGCACCCGGACCGGTACGGCCGACAACTCGCATCTGCCGCGCCGGGCCTCGGCCCCGGCCCGGAGCAGCGGTGCGGGTTCTACCGCGAGTGGCTCATGCGACCACCACACGTCGGCCGGCGATTCCGTCCATCGTTCACAGCCCTACGTCGCGGCCGTTGATGTCGGCCAGGGATTCGCGGCGTATCAGGAGCCGCGCGCGGCCTTCGTGGACGGCGACCACCGGGGGGCGGCCGACCGCGTTGTAGCTGGACGCCATGGAGAGGTGGTAGGCGCCCGCGACCGGGACGGCCAGGAGGTCGCCCGGGTGGATGTCGCCCGGCACGTTCGCATCGGCGGCGAGCACATCGCCGGCCTCGCAGTGCCGTCCGACGACGGTCGCCGTGCAGGACCCGGCGGTGGAGCGGCGGCCGATGAGCCGGGGTGCGTAGCGGGAGCCGTACAGGGCGGGGCGCGGATTGTCGCTCATTCCGCCGTCCACGGCCACGAAGAGGCTGCCACCCGTCCTCTTCACGGCGAGCACCCTGTAGAGCGCGACGCCTGCGGGACCGGCCACCGCGCGACCGGGCTCGATGGTGAGCCGGGGCACGGGTATACCGGCCGCCGCGCAACTCGAGGCCAGTTCGCGGCGGATGCGCGCGCCCAGGGCCGCGATGTCGAGGGAGGTCTCCCCCGGACGGTAGGCGACGCCGTGTCCGCCGCCCATGTCCAGCTCCGGCAGGGCGACGCCGTGCTGGTGACTGATCTGGGCGAGCAGCCCCACCATCCGTCGGAGCGCGGTCAGGTAGGGCTTGACGGTGCTGATCTGCGAACCGATGTGGCAGTGCAGTCCGACCAGTTCCAGGCGCGGCTGGCCGAGTATGCGGGCGACGGCGTGCTGGGCGCTCCCGTCGGTGAGGGAGAGCCCGAACTTCTGGTCGTCCGTGCCGGTACGGATCGCCGCGTGACCGCCGGCGCTCACACCGGGGACCACGCGCACCAGCACCTTCTGGCGGGCGCCGTCAGGGACGAGTGCGGACAGCCGTGCGATCTCCCACGCGCTGTCGATGACGATCCTTCCGACACCCAGGCGCAGTGCGGCGCTCAGGTCGTCCGGGCTCTTGGCGTTGCCGTGCATCACGATGCGCTCGGGAGGGAAGCCGTTGGTGACGGCAAGCTCCAACTCGCCCGCGGAACAGACGTCCAGGCCGAGGCCCTCCTCCCGTACCCAGTGCAGGAGGGCACGGCAAAGGAACGCCTTGGCCGCGTAGACGACGTCGGTGTCCGGGAAGGCGCGCGCGTAGGCGCGGCAGCGGTCCCGTACCTCCCCCTCGTCCAGGAGATAGACCGGGGTGCCGAACCGCTCGGCCGCCTCGACGAGGGAGACGCCGCCCACCGCGACATCGCCCCGGGAGGAGAGTCGCGCCGAAGCGGGCCAGACGGACAGACTCGCGGCGTTCTCGGGCGGGACGGAGGCGGCCTGCGGCGGCGCCGGGACCGGCAGTCCGGGCAGTGTTGTGGTCATGGTGTTCCCCCAGCGGGTCAAGAGGTGGACGCAGGAGACAGGGGCCGTGCCGCGGCCGGGCGGAGCGGGTCGGCCGGGCGCGGTTCCCCGGCCGGACGGCGGGTGAACCCGGTGGTGGAGGCGTCACGCGGCCCCGGGGCTGCGAGCAGCGGGTCGACGACGAGGTCCACGATTCCCAGAGGCGCGACGAGGGCGCGTACCGCCGGCTCGGAGAGCCGGATCCAGGTCTGCCGCCGCCCCAGGGTGAGTGCGAGCCGGCGCTCGTCGGTGAAGGCGACTGCGGTACGGCCACCGAGGGGCGTACGGAAGAGGCGGGCGCAGCAGCCCGTCGGCCCCTGCCGGACCGGGACGAACAGCGCCCCGGTCCGGATCGGTTGGAGGGGGTCGGGGTCCTCGACGCCTTGGCTGTCGTTCATGGCACTCCTCATGGAGACGGGCACATCCCCGGACCGCTGACGGCCGGGGGCACACAGATGACGCTATGCCCGCCCTCAGCGGGTCGGAGGTATCCGTTAGCGGTCCCTTGACTCCGGACGCCCGACCCTTGACGCGTCGTTGACGAGCCTTCCGGTCCCGTCCCTTCGCGTCGTGTGTGTGCGGCTCGGCCTGACACCCCTCCGGCACCACCTGGCGCCGGGTGGCACCACCTGGCGCCACTCGACACCGTCCCGCACGCATGCACACGTATGGCGCCACAGACACCCCGATGAGTGATGAACCATTTTCGCAGGTCAGCAAGGTTTCAACGTCGAGCAGGACCAGCGGGACCGCACCCCCCTTGCGCTTGGCGCCACAATGGTGCCATGATGGCGTCATGGACCTCACCCCGTACGTCGACACCATCCGCCGCGACCTTGCGGTGGCCGCCGAAGCCGGCGGCGACGAAGCCCGCGAGCTGGCAGAGAGGCTCACCGCCCCCCTGGAGTCGGCGATCCGGCTGGCCATGCTCAACGTGCTCTCCGCAGCGATGGACGAGATCACCCGCGAGCTCGCCCCCGGCTCGGTCGACGTACGGCTGCGCGGCCTCGACCCCGACTTCGTGGTGACACCACCGCCCGGCGACGGCGGCGCCTCCACGCAGCCGGCCGCACCTTTCGAATCGTCCGCGATCCCGGCCGACAGCGACGAGGGCGGCACCGCCCGAGTCAACCTGCGCCTGCCCGCCCACCTCAAGACCCGCGCAGAGGAGTCCGCGGCCCGTGAGGGCCTGTCGGTCAACGCGTGGGTGGTCCGCGCCGTGTCGGCCGCGGCCGACGGCGGCGCGCAGCCGCGCACGACGGAGAAGACCCGGACCGTCGGACAGAGCTTCACGGGCTGGGTGCGCTGAGCGCGTCCGGCCCGCACCACTTCACCCACACCACGTCCCACCAGCGGGGACGCCCTGAAGACCCAAGAGGACGGGACAGCCATGCCTTCTTTCGACACTCCCGAACCGATCTCGGTCACCGCACACGTGGAGGCCGGTTCCATCCAGTTCACCGCGGGCGACCGCCTCGACACGGAGGTCGCGGTCCGGCCCCGTGACCCGAAGAAGGACATGGATGTGCGGACGGCGGACCAGACCGAGATCACGTACGCCGGCGGCACTCTGACGGTCAGGACGCCCAAGAGCAACCTGCTCGGCCGCACCGGAACAGTGGACGTGACCGTCGAACTGCCCAGGGGCTCGCGCATCGACATGACGGGCGCCTGGGCCCAAGTGCTCGGCGAGGGCCGGCTCGGCGAGGTCCGGGTGAAGACCTCCTCCGGAGACGTCCGCCTCGACACGACCGGCCCGCTGTGGCTCAAGGCCTCCCACGGCTCGATCAGCGTGGACCGGGTCGAGGGCCTGGCCGAGATCACCACCAGCTCGGGCAGCCTGCGCGTCGGCCTCGTCGACGGCCCCGCCGTCCTGAAGAACTCCCACGGCACCACGACCGTCGACGCCGTGACCGGCGAAATCCGGGTGAGTGGCGCCAACGGTGACATCGAGATCCGGCGCGCCGAGGACTCGGTCGCCGCCACCACCGCCCACGGCACCCTCCGTGTGGGCGAAGTGGCGCGCGGCACCGCCCAGCTGGAAACGAACTACGGTGCCATCGACATCGGCGTTCGCGCGGGCACGGCCGCCTGGCTCGACGTCAACTCGGGCTCGGGGCAGGTCCGTAACGCGCTCACCGTGTCCGACGCCCCGGAGGAGACCGAGGACACCGTCAAGATCCGCGCCCGCACCCGGCACGGGAACATCGACATCCGCCGCGCCAAGGCCTGAACGGCCTGAACCCGGTCGCTCCTGCTCACCCACCACGCCCCAACCACTTCACCCTTCGAACGGGAGGGCTCCATGCCTTCATCTGTCATGCCCACGTCCAACCCAGGGGTCGGCGCGCAGCCGCCCGCCGCCATCTCCGCCGTCGGTCTGCGCAAGACCTACGGGGACAAGACCGTCCTCGACGGCATCGATCTGCACATCCCCGCCGGCTCGGTCTTCGCCCTGCTCGGCCCGAACGGCGCCGGCAAGACCACCGCCGTCAAGATCCTCTCCACGCTCATCACCGCCGACGGGGGGCAGGCGCAGGTCGCGGGCCACGACCTCGCCGCGGACCCGCAGGGAGTGCGGGCCGCGATCGGTGTCACCGGGCAGTTCTCCGCCGTGGACGGCCTGATCACCGGCGAGGAGAACATGCTCCTCATGGCCGACCTGCACCACCTCTCCAAGGCCGAGGGGCGGCGGGTCACCGCCGAACTCCTGGAGCGCTTCGACCTGGTCGAGGCCGCGAAGAAGCCCGCCCAGAGCTACTCGGGCGGTATGAAGCGCCGGCTGGACATCGCGATGACGCTGGTCGGCGGGCCGAGGATCATCTTTCTCGACGAGCCGACCACCGGTCTCGACCCCCGCAGCCGCCACAACATGTGGGGCATCATCCGCGAACTCATCTCCGACGGCGTCACCGTCTTCCTCACCACCCAGTACCTGGAGGAGGCCGACGAACTCGCCGACCGCATCGCCGTACTCCACGACGGCAGAATCGCCGCCGAGGGCAGCGCCGACGAACTCAAGCGGATCGTCCCCGGCGGACACATCCGGCTCCGCTTCACCGACCCGGCCGCCTACCGCTCCGCCGCGGACTCCCTGGGCGAGGTCAGCCGGGACGACGAGGCACTCGCGCTGCAGATCCCCAGTGACGGGAGCCAGCGCGAGCTGCGCTCCGTCCTCGACTGGCTGGACTCGGCAGGCGTCGAGGCGGACGAACTCACCGTGCACACCCCCGACCTCGACGACGTCTTCTTCGCTCTCACCGGCCCCCTGCACGGCCCGGCCGGCCTCCCCAACCAGTCCAAGGAGAACGTCCGATGAGCTCCCTGCCCCTCGCCGTACGCGACTCGTCCACCATGCTGCGCCGGAACCTGCTGCACGCGAGGCGCTACCCGTCGCTCACCCTGAACCTGCTGCTCACCCCGGTCATGCTCCTCCTGCTCTTCGTCTACATCTTCGGAGACGCCATGAGCGCGGGCATCGGCGGCGGCGACCGCTCCGACTACATCGCCTACATCGTCCCCGGCATCCTCTTGATGACGGTCGGCTCCACCACGGTCGGCACCGCCGTATCCATCTCCACGGACATGACCGAGGGCATCGTCGCCCGCTTCCGCACCATGGCCATCCACCGCCAGTCGGTGCTCATCGGGCACGTCGCCGGCAGCGTGCTGCAGAGTGTGATGAGCGTGGTCCTCGTCGGCGCCGTCGGCGTCGCCATCGGGTTCCGGTCCACGGATGCCACGGCCATGGAGTGGCTGGCGGCGTTCGGACTGCTCGCGCTGTTCGCCCTGGCGCTCACCTGGATCGCGGTCGGCATGGGGCTGGTCAGCCCGAACGCCGAGGCGGCCGGCAACAACGCCATGCCGCTCATCTTCCTGCCGCTCATCTCCAGCGCCTTCGTCCCGGTCGACGCCATGCCGGGCTGGTTCCAGCCCATCGCCGAGTACCAGCCCTTCACCCCCGCCATCGAGACCCTGCGAGGACTCCTCCTCGGCACCGAGATCGGCAACAGCGGGTGGATCACCATCGCCTGGTGCCTGGGCCTCACCGTCCTCGGCTACCGCTGGTCCAAGGCACAGTTCGGCCGCGACGCGAAGTAACCACCTTGTCGTTCGGACCGCCTCCCGCCGCCGATGTCGTCGCAGCGGGAGTCAGTCCTTGCGCCCGGTGGTGGCCACGGTGACGCCGAGGCCGATCATCGCGAGTCCGCCGACGCCGCCGACCAGGGAGAGCCGCTGGGGCGAACGGGCGAACCAGCTCCGCGCGGTGGCCGCGACCAGCCCCCACGCGCAGTCCGAGACCACCGCGATGACGTTGAAGACCAGGCCGAGCACGAGCATCTGAGCCGCGACGTGCC
The DNA here is from genome assembly GCF_002941025.1 of Streptomyces sp. QL37. NCBI lineage: Bacteria > Bacillati > Actinomycetota > Actinomycetes > Kitasatosporales > Streptomycetaceae > Streptomyces > Streptomyces sp. QL37. Next base: position 689,697 of record NZ_PTJS01000001.1, read on the forward strand.
CCTGGTCACGGTCGACGAACTGCGGGAGGACGGCCGCGAAGAACACGATCGTCTTGGGGTTCGACACACCGACGGCGAACCCCTCCCAGAACGTGCGCGAGCCGCCCTGAGCAGCCCCGGCGCCGCCGGAGAACGCGGCCCGCAGCGAACCGCGTTCCCGCCAGGCCCTGACGCCGAGATACACCAGGTAGGCGGCGCCTGCCAGCTTCAGCACCGTGAAGACGAGGACGGAGCGCTCGACGACGGCTCCGATCCCCGACGCCACGGCCACGACGAGCACACAGGCGCCGAGCGTGTTCCCCACGACCGTGGTCAGCGCGGCGCGGCGCCCCTGGGCCAGCGCCCGCCCGATCACGAACAGCACGCTGGGGCCGGGAACGATGATCAGCAGGAAGGACATGGCCGCGAAGGCGAGCAAGCGGTCGGTGGACACCATGACGGTCATGCAAGCACGGGGAGAGTTCGCTCCTCCACCGGTTTCCCGACCCGCGCCACCCGTGACGGGCCCGGAATGGCCGAGCACCTTCGCTCGGCCGGGCCGCGGCTCTCAGTCGCGGGTCGCCGCGCCGTAGCGCAATCCGTCGTAAAGGATCGTGGCGACGTGCACCGCGTCGTCCTCCCAGCCCTTGGCACGCATTCCGCAGATGCCGCCGAGAGCGCGCAGGGCGACGCGTCCGCCGACGCCTTCACGGACGAGTCCGGCCGCGACGCCTGCGGCGAGCAGTTCGTCGAGTGCGCGGGCCATCTCGTCGCGCGCGTCGTCGAAGACCGGCGAGTCAGTCGCCATGATGCTCTCCAGTGCTTCACTCATCCCTCTGCCGACCGCCGCGTGCTCCACGAGGAGCAGCAGGAAGGTGCGCAGCGCTTCGTCCGGTGCGTGTTGCGCAAGCAGTCGGGCGGGGGCGTCGCACAGCTCGGCGACCTCTTGGCGGTACACCTCGGCGACGAGCGCTTCGCGTGTATCGAAGTGGCGGTAGAGGGTTCCGACAGCCACACCGGCCCGCCGGGCGATCTCCTCCACATGGGCATCGTCGTCGGCGAGGAACGCCTCGCGCGCAGCGGTAAGGAGCGCATCGCGGTTCCGGCGGGCATCGGCGCGCAGCGGGCGAGGTGACGGCAACGGTCCTCCATAAAGTGAGTCTGGTTCCGTTTATGTGTACAGTTTCCGGAACCAGGTTCACTTTACTGAAGGAGTACGCCCGTGACGATCGTGGACGAAGAGCTCGACGGCCTGCGGGTGCTGGTGACCGGCGGCAGCCGCGGGCTCGGGGCGGCGACGGCCCGGCGCTTTGCCGCTTCCGGCGCCACCGTGCTGACCGCCTCACGCACGGCGCCCCCGGAGGACCTCCCCGCCACTTTCATTCCCGCTGACCTGCGGTCCGACGAGGGTGTGAAAGAACTCGGGCAGCGCGTACTGGAGAGCGTCGGGGGCGTCGATGTCCTGGTGAACAACGCGGGAGCCACAGCCGGGCCCGTCCCGACACTGGAGCGTTCCGACGCGTCCTGGCTCGCCGACCTGGAGATGAACCTGCTGAGCGCGGTGCGACTGGACCGGGCACTGGTCCCCGGGATGGTCGAGCGCGGGTCCGGCGTCGTGGTGCACGTCTCCTCCATCGCCAGCCACCTCCCCCAGCCGGCCGAGGCGTCGTACGCGGCATCGAAGGCAGCACTCAACGCCTACAGCCGCGAGTTGGCGACTTCGGTCGGTGAGCGGGGCGTACGCGTGGTGTGCGTACTGCCGGGATTCGTCGTCACCGAAGGCGCGGCCGCCCACCTCCAGCAGATGGCCGACAGCCAGGGCATCGGCATCGACGAGGCGAGGCAGCGGATCGTGGACCACCTGAAGGTACCGATGGGGCGCCCCGGCGAACCCGAGGACGTCGCGGAGATGATCGCGTTCCTCGCCTCCGGCCGCGCCAAGTGGCTCACCGGCGCCCAGTTCCGGGTCGACGGCGGCATCATCCCCGCGGTCTGAACCGCACGCACCCGTACACGGAGACCCACGCACCCGTACACGGAAACCAAGGAGAGACCCCATGCACCTCAGCCTGATGTCCCTGATCGTGGATGCCGCGGACCTGGAGGGCGAGAGCTCGTTCTGGCACCGGCTGCTCGGCGGCTCGGTCACCAGGACGGCGACCCACCACTTCCTTCAGCCCGCCGGCTTCCCCGTGGTCGTGATCCAGCACGCTCCGGGGCACATGCCACCGCAGTGGCCCGACGGCGCCGCGCAGCAGATGCACTTCGACCTCGCCACGGACGACATCGGCGCCGCGGACGAGCGGGTCCTCGAGGCGGGCGGTCGCCGGCTGGAGCCGACGGACGGCATCACCGGGTCCACCCCGCAGAGCTCCCGGGTGTACGCCAGCCCAGCCGGCCATCCCTTCTGTCTCCGCCCTGCCTGAATTCCCAGGACCGGCAGACGCCTTCGCCTCAGACGACCCTGCGTGAGGGCGGGCGGCCGCCGCGCAGCCGCCCGCCCTCCGGTGCCCTCCGCCGTCAGGAAGCGGTGGCTCCGTACACGCCCATCTCATGGATCGAGTAGCCCCAGGTCGTCTTCCGCTGGACCCCCTGCACGCGGACGTATCGCACGTCCTCGTCGGCGGTGAGCCGCACGACGTCGTTGCCGCAGGCGTCCGGGCGCTGCGTGGACACGGTCCTCCACTCCTTCCCGTCCGGGGAGGTCCGGACGGCGTACTCCGCCGCGCAGGCGCCCTCCCAGGCGAGGGTCACAGCGGCGACCTTCGCCGGGGCGGCGAGTTCGATCTGCACCCACTCGTCGTCCGAGTACCCGGATGCCCAACGGGTGCCCATCAGACCGTCGTTGACGTGGGACGGTGCCAGGCGGTCGAGGTCCTGCTCCACACTGGACGCGGATGCCGTGCCTTTCAGGGCCAGATTCTCCCCGCCACCCGCGGAGTCCCAGAGCTGCAACCGGACACCGGCCTGGACGAGGAAGGTGTCGAGCACCCCGTCACCGACCTTGGGCTGCACCTTGCCCCAGGAGTTGCGCGGCGGATCGACCCGCACGGCGCGCGCCCGCCGCTGGAGCTCCTCGGACTCGGCCAGCAGCCGGCCGGAGGTTTCCTCGTCCCCTGCCTGCCGCGCCTGGAGCGCGTCGAGCATCGTCACCATCGCCCCGCCCCACAGCTCGGTCGCATCCAGCCAGGGCGCCGCGTCGACCGTGAATCCCTCTTCCACGGATCCGCCGCGGATCGTGGCCGGGGACCGCTCGACGGCGGTCGCGTAGGTGCGCAGGGCCTTGACGGCGCCGGTCCGGTCCCCCTCGTCCCATGCCTTCCAGAACTCCGCTGTACGCCGCGCGAGTTCGGGTGCCTGTGGCTGCCAGGGAGTGGTGCCGAAGGTCGGGGCCATGTGTTCGAGGTCGCCGAGGACGAGCAGGGCGTCGGTGGCCTCGCGGTCGCCGCCCGCGAGGTAGGCCATGGCGTCACGCCAGTTCCTCTCCGCGTCGTACGCCCGGTCGTTCCAGGTGAAGTCGGCGGTCCCGAAGACGGCGACCTTGCTCGCGTACGGCTGGTTCATGGGGTTGGCCACGATGCCGGAGATGTGCTCGGACAGTCCCGCCTCGCGCTTGTCGTACGGTGCGAGCAGCAGCCGTCCGCTGGTGTTCCCGAAGTCGTTGACCGGATAGTTGTCCCATACGAAGACCTTGCGGCCGAACGCCGTCGCCGCCTGCTCCGCCTCCTCGTCGGTGATCTGTGCGGGAACGACGCCCACGCCGGTCCACATCACCTCGACCGCGGGGTCCAGCGTGTCCCGTATCGCCTGCTTGTAGGGAGTCTCGGAGAGGTCCGAGTACTCGGTGGGCACCATCTGCAAGGGCCACGTGCCCTCGTGGGTCGCGATGAAGTCGCGCTGTACGTCGTTGAGCAGGTCGACCTGGGCCTTTCCGGCCGCTCCTCTGCCCGGCTCGCCGTACGCCTCCCGGTCGCCCTCGCAGTTCCAGCTGGCGTAGTCGATGTCGTCGAGCGGGAGGGAGAAGGCGCGGGTCCCGAGGTCGTACATGGCCTGGAGCTTGTCCTTGAGCGCCTTGCGGTCGGCGGGGTCCGAGTAGCAGATCGACTCCCCGGGGGAGACGGCGAAGGTGAAGCGCACATGGTTCGCCGTGGCCCGCCGCACCAGCTCGCCCAGCTCCGCCAGCTTGTCGGCGGGGTAGGGCTCGCGCCACTCACCCCGGTGGTAGGGGTCGTCCTTGGGCGCGTAGATGTACGTGTTCGCCTTGACGTCCCCGTAGAAGTCCATCTGGTCGAGGCGTTCGGCGGGTGTCCAGGGCTGGCCGTAGAAGCCCTCGATGGTGCCTCGCAGCGGCATCGACGGGAAGTCGCTGATGCGCACTCCGGAGACCTTCCAACCGTGGTGTCCGGAGCGGACGAACAACTGGCGCAGGGTCTGCACGGCGTAGAACTGGCCGGCGGCGTCCTTGCCACCGAGGGTGACCCGGGAGCCCGGTCCGGTCCGCGAGACGCGCAGGGCGTAGCCCTCCGCGCGGTCCGGTACCGCCGTGTCGCCGAGAGCCGCCGCGATGTCGCCGCGCGTGTCCGGGCCCAGCCGTACGGTGAGCAGTCCCGCGGCGGCCTCGGGAACGTCTCCGGGGGCGACGATGTCCACCCGGTGGGCGCCGTGTGCCTTCAGCTCGCGGACGAGGCGGTCACGGGCAGCGGCGTCCGTGTCCTTGTCCGCCACCACGAGCGCCCGGCCCGTCACGACGGCGTCCCCGCCCGTGCGGGCGAGCGACTGCGGGGCCGGGGAGACCGCCGGCACCGCAGCGGCCGCGCGGGAAACGGTATCGGTGGCGGCGGCGGGAACCGCGTCGAGCGCCATGGTGCTTGCGAGTGCGAAGCACACACCGAGCACCGTGGCGGCTTTCAGGTTTCTTCCCATGAGCTCTCCCAGCATGGTCCAGACCATCAAATACCTTCGCTCCCAAGGATGGTGCGGGCCAGGGAGCCAAGAGGTAAGCCCTATGGGGTCTAGACCTCTCCCCCACTCCCCTTTACGCTGGCCAACACCGCCCGCCAGGGGCCGGGCCATTGGCATGCCCAGCTCAAGGTGGGTTCTGACGGCCTGGCCGGTGACGACCGGACCGGTTGGCGGGGGGGGTGCCGCGTGGTGGACTTCGTGTACGGGCGGGGGGATGCCGCGTGGTGGACTTCGTGTACGGGCGGGGAGGACGGTGGCACAGGGCATGGCCGACGACGGCACGGACCACGGGTATCTGCTGGACAACCAGCGGTCGGAGGCAGGCATCCGATTCGGTGCGCTGTCCGAGCTGTTCGATCCGGTGACGTTCCGGCACATCGACCGGATCGGCATCACCCAGGGCATGCGGTGCTGGGAGGTCGGGGCGGGCGGGCCCTCCGTTCCCGCAGGTCTTGCCGAACGTGTCGGGGCCACGGGGCGGGTGCTCTGCACCGACATCGACGTGTCCTGGGCTCAGGAAGCCGCCTCCGACGTCGTCGAGGTCATGCGCCACGACGTAGCAGCCGATCCTCCACCGCCGGGCGGCTTCGACCTGGTGCACGCCAGGCTGGTCCTGGTGCACGTCGTCGACCGCGCGGAGGCGCTGCGCCGCATGATCCAGGCGCTGCGGCCCGGTGGTGTGCTGCTCCTGGAGGATGCCGATCCGGGGCTGCAGCCCCTGCTGTGCCCGGACGAGTCGGGCCCCGAGCAGCGGCTGGCCAACCGTCTGCGCTCCGGATTCCGTGAACTCATGGCGGCACGCGGTGCCGATCTCGCGTACGGCCGGACACTGCCCCGGCTGCTGCGCGAAGGCGGCCTCGGCGACGTGGGGGCGGACGCCTACTTCCCGATCGCCTCGCCGGCCTGCACCGTCCTCGAAGCGGCGACGGTCCGGCAGATCCGTGACCGGCTCGTGGCGGCGGGGATCGCGACCGACGAGGACATCGACCGCCACCTGTCCGCCGTCGCCACCGGACAACTCGACCTGGCGACGGCCCCGATGGTCTCCGCCTGGGGACGCCGCCCGTAGAAGACGCGTGCCGGCACGGGCTGTTGCCCGCGACGTACGGCCTGTGAGAAGCCCGCGGTGTACGAGAACGACACGCGCTGCCGGGCCTTCGTGGCGGGCCGCGACGGCCGGCCGGCAGACCTGGCGCGCCCCGCGCGGGGGCGCAGGACCGTGACGGTCGTCGCCGCTGCCCCCGCGCCGTCCGCCGCCGACGCGTCCGAGGCAGGAGACCACCGGCCTCGCCCGGCAGGGCCGGTGGCCGCCCTCGGCGACCTCAGGCCCGCTTGTCATCGTCCCCCACCTGGCACTACTGTCGCCACGCCTTGGTGAACGGGAAATCGGTGTGATGCCGGTGCGGCCCTCGCCACTGTGATCGGGAAGTCCGGCTCCGGCCCTCGCGGGCAGCCACTGGGTCCTTGTGATCCGGGAAGGCGGAGTTCGGGCGGTGGTACCCGTAAGCCAGGAGACCGGCCAAGGCACTTCAACCATCCACGAGGTGCTGGAGAGGGTCTGCTGAGCCATGCACATAGCCGAGGGTTTTCTGCCTCCGGCGCACGCGATCGCCTGGGGTGTCGCGTCCGCGCCGTTCGTCGTCCACGGAGTCCGGTCACTCACGCGTGAGGTCCGGGAGAATCCGGAGAGCACGCTGCTCCTGGGGGCTTCCGGGGCCTTCACGTTCGTTCTCTCCGCGTTGAAGATCCCCTCCGTCACCGGGAGCTGCTCGCATCCCACGGGCACGGGACTGGGCGCCATCCTGTTCCGCCCGCCGATCATGGCGGTGCTGGGCACCATCACCCTGCTGTTCCAGGCGCTCCTGCTCGCCCACGGCGGGCTGACCACGCTGGGTGCCAACGTCTTCTCGATGGCGATCGTCGGGCCCTGGGCGGGATACGCGGTCTACAGACTGCTGCGCCGTTACGACGTTCCGCTGATGGTGGGGGTGTTCTTCGGCGCGTTCGTCGCCGACCTGTCGACCTACTGCGTCACGAGCGTGCAGCTGGCGCTCGCCTTCCCGGACCCGAGCAGCGGTTTCCTGGGCGCGCTCGGCAAGTTCGGCTCCATCTTCGCGGTCACCCAGATCCCGCTGGCGGTGAGCGAGGGGCTCCTGACGGTTCTGGTCATGCGGCTCCTCGTACAGTCCAGCAAGGGAGATCTGACCCGCCTCGGAGTGTTCCTCGCCGGCAGGCGGGACCGGACCAGGACGGCCGAGACCGAGGCGGTGGCCCGATGAACAAGAACACGAAGATCAACGCCCTTCTGCTGCTCGTCGTGGCCGCGCTGGCCGTCCTGCCGCTGGCCCTCGGCCTCGGCGACGACGAGAAGGAGCCGTTCGCGGGCGCCGACGCCCAGGCCGAGACGGCGATCACCGAGATCGATCCCGACTACGAACCCTGGTTCTCCCCGCTGTACGAACCGCCTTCCGGCGAGATCGAGTCGGCGCTGTTCGCCCTCCAGGCCGCGTTGGGCGCGGGCGTCCTCGCCTACTACTTCGGCCTGCGGCGCGGGCGCCGTCAGGGCGAGCTGCGCGCGAGCGGGCAGCCGGACGGCCCGGGCGCCGGGGAGTCCGCGGCCCGGGGGAACTGAGGCTCGTGCTGCCGATCGACGCGGCGGCGCACAGCAGTCGCTGGCGCCGCCGCCACCCCGTGGACAAAGCCGTACTCGGTCTGGGGCTCACCGTTCTGGCGATCTCGCTGCCGCCCTGGCCCGGAGCCGCACTGATCCTCCTCACCGCCGTCGCGGTGCTGCTGGGGCCGGCGGGTGTGCCCGCCCGCCAGCTGTGGCGGGCCTACCGGGTTCCCCTGGGGTTCTGCGTCACCGGGGCGGCCACCCTGCTCGTGCAGGCCGGCGGGCCGGAGGGACTCGTGACCCTGGCCGACGGGGGCCCGGTCCGTGCCGGGGAGCTGCTGCTGCGCACCTCGGCCGCGTCGCTCGGGGTCCTGCTGTTCGCTTTCACCACCCCGATGTCCGACCTGTTGCCCCGCCTGGTCAAGGCGGGTGTGCCGGCGCCGGTGGTGGACGTCGCCCTGGTGACGTACCGCATGAGCTTCCTGCTCCTCGACTCGGTGCGCCGGATCCGGGAGGCCCAGGCGGCCCGGCTCGGGCACACCACGCGGGCCGCCGCCTGGCGGTCGTTGGCGGGCCTGGGGGCCACCGCGTTCATCCGGGCCTTCGCCCGCGCGGCACGGCTCCAGGCCGGGCTCGCCGGGCGGGGTTACGACGGGACCCTGCGCGTCCTGGTGCCCGACGCTCGTGTCTCCGGCCGGTTCGTGGCCGTGAGCCTCACCCTGCTCGCGGCCCTCACCGTCCTGACCTTCGTCCTGGAAAGGCCCCTTTCATGAGCGAATCCGTACTGCTCGCCCTGCGGGACGCGTCCTTCGCGTACGAGGACGGTCCTGCCGTGCTCAGCGGCCTCGACTTCGAGGCGCGGGCGGGCCGTGCGCTCGCGCTGCTCGGCCGGAACGGCAGTGGGAAGACCACTCTGATGCGCCTGCTCAGCGGGGGATTGCGCCCGCGCCAGGGAGAGTTGGCGGTGGAGGGCCGCCCGGTCACGTACGACCGCAAGGGCCTGACCCGGCTGCGTACGACGGTCCAGCTGGTGGTGCAGGACCCGGACGACCAGTTGTTCGCCGCGTCCGTCTCCCAGGACGTGTCGTTCGGACCGCTGAACCTCGGGCTGCCCGACAGTGAGGTGCGGGCCCGGGTGGACGAGGCGCTGGGCGCTCTCGACATCACGGCGCTGGCGGACCGGCCCACCCACCTTCTCTCGTACGGGCAGCGCAAACGGACCGCCATCGCGGGCGCGGTCGCGATGAGGCCCCGGGTGCTGATCCTCGACGAGCCGACCGCCGGTCTCGACCCGGACGGCCAGGAGCGGCTGCTCGCCACGCTGGGCGCCCTCCGGGAGAACGGCACCACCGTCATGATGGCCACCCACGATGTCGACCTGGCCCTGCGCTGGGCCGACGACGCCGCGCTCCTCACCCCCTCCGGTGTCCGCGCCGGGCCGGCACCCGCGATGCTCGCCCGTACGGATCTCCTGGAGGAGGCCGGGCTGCGGCTGCCGTGGGGCATCGCCACCGCCCGACTGCTGCGCGCGCACGGCCTGCTGGACGCCTCGGCTCCCGGCCCCCGCACCCCCGAGGAGCTCATGGGTTTCACCTCGCCGGCGGACGGCAGGGGGCAGGCCACCGCCCGCCGGTGAGGCGGTCAGATGACGCGGAAGAGGTCTCCGGCGGCGTGGACATCGGTCAGGTCCTCGATGCTGCGGAGGTTGTCGCACAGGGCGTCCAGGACCGTGCCGGGTCCGGCGGCCTCGGGGGCCCCGATGGCCACGCCGAAGGAGCGGAAGCCGAGCGTGTGCTTGGCATCGTTCCAGCTGCGCATCCACTGCTCGCTGACGTCGCACTCCCCGTCGGTGATCATCACGATGTCCCCGCGCCTGCGCCCGTCCGAGTTGAACTCCTCGTCCAGCAGCCTGACGGCCGCCGCGAGCGGGGTGCGGAATTCGGTACCACCCCCGAAGAAGTGCTCGGCGAAGTCGAGGACCTCCTCGGTTCCGGCCGGCCGGGAGCCCGGGAAGCGGCACACCTTCACGGAGTCGGACGAGGAGAACAGGATCCCGACGAAGTCGCGCCGCGCCTGACGGGCCTGGTCCAGCAGCGCCAGGGCGCACGCCTTGGCCCACGCCTCCCGCGTGATCCCGCCCGGGCCGGACTCCAGCATCGAGTACGAACAGTCGACGCACGCGATGATGGCGCCCTTCCCGGTGGTCTGCTCCCCTCGGCTGTCGTAGAGCATCAGCCGCGACTCGGCGAACTTCGCCGCGAACACGCTCCTCATGGCCGGTACTCCGAGGTTGGCCAGCTCGGAGGGGATGACCCGGGAGAGGTCGTCGCCCAGCGTGATCCCGACCAGTTCGCCCCGCCCCTGCTCGACCTTGCGGGCGCGTTCCCCGTCGGCCATCTGCCGGAAACGGCCGATGAGGTCCGCGAACCGCCCCAGCCGGCCCGAGCGCAACCGCTCGGCGAGCCGGGCACGCCGGTCGAACGGCATCCGTTCCAGCTCGCCCGGGCCCACGCCCCACGCGCGCATCAGCTCGGCCTCCTCGCGGGACTGCTCGGCGGCCTTGCCCGAGGCGCTCCTTGCGGCCGCGCGGATGCCGGGGGCCGCTGCGGCGAGTGCCTGGCCGGCCTCCTGGGCGGCCTGGCGCGCGGCGGCGTCGGCGGCCTCGGCGGTCTCGACGGCCCGCGTCAGAGCGTCGGCCGTGACGTCCGGCACCGTGCCGTCCTCGCCCGCCTCCCCGCGGGCTTCCTGGAGCGCCCCGGTGACGGCGGCCGCCGCGCGCTCGGCCTGTTCCCGGGCGTCCTTCGCCCGCCCGGCCTGGTCCGCCGCGTCCTTGGCCAGTTCCAGCATGAGGCGCAGGGCGTCGGACTGGGCGAGCACGGCCATGGCGGCGGCGTAGGGGTCGCCGGACGTCTCGCGATGCAGCTCGGCGAACTCCGGACTGCCCGTCATGGCCGTGACGACCTGGTGGTTGACCAGCCGTGACGGGTCCATCCCGGCCCGCTCGCGCACCTGAGGGCTGACCTTGTAGGCGGCCAGGAACACGTCCGAGAGCAGGTCCTCGGTGTGGTCGTAGCGCTCGTTCAGCTCCTTCGCGAGTCGCTGCAGTCCGGTGGCCTGGGCGTAGGTGTCGCGCCAGGCCATCGTGTCGAACCGGTCGGCGGCCACCGAGGCGGTCGCCTTCGGCTCCCTGGCGTCGGCGGCCGGCCCGAGCCACTTGCCGGCGCGGTCCGTCAGATCCCCGATTCCGCCGGGTCCTTCATCCATGCTCGTGTCCCCCGCTGCTCAGAGCCGGGCCTGCACGATGCTCGCGTCCACCCCGAGCGCTTCGGTCAGGACGCGGGCGTGGACGGCGCGCTGGAGAGTGATCACACGCTCGACGGCGGCCGTGGAGCGTCCGGCGGTCTCGGCCTCCTTGCGCAGTCTCTCCAGCTTCTTCCCCGCCATGTTGAGCTTGGTGATCGCTTCCCTGATCGCCCAGTCGCCCAGTGCCTCGCGGGACTGCCCGGCCTTCGCGTCGAGTTGGGTCTCCAGCTCCTCGATGGCGTCGGCGAGGTCGAGCGCCTCCTTGGCGTCGGGGTTGACCAGGTGGAGAACCTCACGTTCGACGGCCGGGCGCTCGGCGGGCGAGTCCCACAGCACATGGGTGAGCACCGACAGGTCGTTCTGGCCCACCTTGTCGCGGCCGTCCAGGAAGGCGCTCGCCTGGAGCAGCCGGACCGACTGCCGCCAGCGGCGGTCGGAGGCGATCAGCTCCTTGCGGCGCAGGGCGGCCCGCAGTGTGCACACGGCGTCCACGATCGCGTCCGGGACGCCGACGGCCGGGACGGCCTCGGTCACGGCCTGCTGCAACTCGGCCAGCCCCAACGTCGTCCGGGCGGGGACGGCCGGGGCGGAGACGGCGGAGCGCACCAGTCCGGCGAAGTTGGAGGGGTCGGCGAGGTATCCCACCTCCAACCGCACCAGCAGCCGGTCGTAGATCGCGGCGCTGTCCTCACCGGTCGGCAGCTCGTTGGAGGCGGTGATCGCGCTGATCAGGGGGCAGTGGATCGGCTCTCCACCGTTCTCCGGGTGGTAGATGCGCTCGTTGAGCAGACCGAGGGTCTCGTTCAGGGCCGCCGTCGAGCACTTGAAGATCTCGTCGATGAACGCGATGTGCGCCGTCGTCGCCCGGCCGTCGAATATCTGCCGGTACTCGCCCCGGCTCAGTGCTCCCACGTCGATCGGGCCGAACATCCGGGTCGGCGCGGTGAACTTGCTGAGCAGGATCTCCCAGTAGTTCGCACTCTCGATACGCCCCGTCAGCTCCCGCGCCAGCTCCGACTTCGCGGTGCCGGGCGGGCCGAGCAGGAGGGAGTGCTGACCGGCCAGCATGGCCACCGTCAGCGTCCGTATGACGTCGTCCCGCTCGTAGAACAGCCCTGACAGTTCACCGGTGATCGCTCGCAGTCGCTTCGCCGTGTCCTGTGCGCCCATCGCCATCTCCCTGCTCGAGAACCCTGCCCGGGGCCGAAGGGTTACCGGGCCGGCCGGCCCGCGGCCATCATTATGCCGACCGGGGCCGGGGCGATTTCGGGCGTCGCCGGCAAGGGGAATGGACAACGTGAAGCGAAGGGCGGGTGCCGGATCTCGCCCCGCCTCCCGGGAAGGACGTCTCCCGGGGTCGCCACGAACTCCGTCCGTCTTTCTGGTGCGGTACCCGCCGGCACCAAGGCCGTGGCGCTTCGGCCGCGCCGCGAAGATATGCCCTTCGAAGAAGGTGATGGCGAGCAGGAATTAGGTCCCTGGCAGCGGGCCGGACGGACCGGCCTTTCCTGCTGGAGGTCTCCCGAAGCAGGAATTCATTATCAGCACGGAGCCGACGGCATTCGTCGTACCCGGCCTTACGTACACGGTCGAGGTGGTGGGCCTTCCGGGAGTTCCCAGCCCATACACCCGAAGCTGCTCGCCACGGACCGCGACCACGCCGTATCCGCATACGATCCGGTGAACCGCAGTCGCGTTGCCATCGGGGAAACAGAACTCACAGACCGAACCACTGTGCGAATATGACGAGCGCTCATCTTCCGGCATATGCGCCTACCGCACAGGCACGGATGATCTCAAATGGTGAGAACAGACCGCCGGGCACGCCCTACGGCCCCACGAGTCGCCGCCGCATTGTTCGGCTCGCCGGGCATCGACTTTCGGACTCTTCACAAAGGATTAACTCCATAATCCCCCCGGCCTGTTAGCGTCCCGAAGGACGGGTGAAGTCCAGGAGGAGGTGAAGCGTGCGAGCTGCGGCGGTCCGGTTCGTACTCGCGATCCTGATGGGCTTCCTATTGGCCCCGCACTCCGGCACGCCGTCGGGTGACGCACACGCGTCCGTCCCAGGATTCGAGGCAGCCGCTCTCCCGGAAGCCATCACGGGCCAGGGACAGGGTGAGTACGGCATGTGCGGCACCTCCGAACGCGGGGGCGAGTCGAACGGCCTGCTGCGCCATCGGGACCGGCATCGCTCCGCGAACGTCCCCGCCCCGGACGCGCCTTCGCGTTCCGTCGTGACGATCGACGCGGACGGCCTGCTCGCTCCGGCGGCCGTCGCCGCGATGGGCAGCGCACCTCACACCTCCAGATCCTCGACCGCGCACTCGTCCACCGTGCTCCAGGTATTCCGCTGCTGAGCTGACCCGAGGCGCCCGGTGGCCTGCCCCCCTCTCGGCCCGCTGCTGCGGGCTCGTCGACACGGGGTCATGTCGCCCTGCCCTCCAGGCTCCAGTTCACACACGAATGCCGACGCGCCGCCCTCGGGCGCGCCAGGAGGAACCACTGGTATGCGATCTCTCGTCGACCACTCCCGGACAGAAGTCCTACGCATCAGCGCCGACGTCGCCTGGGCACCCCCGCCCGGCGACGTGCGCTCGGCCCCCTTCCGCACGGGATGAGGGCCGCCATGCGCCGGATCTCCGATTTCCCTCATCTGCGACGGGATTTCGCCGCGTCACTCGTCGTCTTCCTCGTCGCTCTGCCGCTGTGCGTCGGCGTCGCCGTCGCCTCGGGGGTCCCGGCGGAACTCGGTCTGATCACCGGCATCGTGGGCGGGCTCGTCACCGGCCTCATGCGCGGCAGCAGCCTCCAGGTGTCGGGGCCGGCCGCCGGGCTCACCGTGCTCGTCTTCGAAGCCGTCCAGTCCTTCGGGCTGCCCGCGCTCGGAGTCATCGTGCTGACGGCGGGGCTGCTCCAGCTGGCCATGGGCGCGCTGCGGCTGGGCCGCTGGTTCCGGGCGATCTCGGTCTCGGTGGTCGAGGGCATGCTCGCGGGCATCGGCCTCGTCCTGATCGCGGGTCAGCTCTACGCGGCCGCCGGTGCCGAGGCACCGCTCTCCGGTACGGGCAAGATGGCCGGCATCCCCGGGCTGCTGGCCGACAGCGTGTCCAGTCCCACGGCTCTCGCCTCACTCGCGGTGGGGGCCGGGACGATCGCCCTGATGGTGGGTTGGAACAGGATGCCGAAGCGGGTGCGGGCCGTCCCGGGCGCACTCGCCGCGGTCGCGCTGGCCACTCTCGCCTCGTTGGCGTTCGGGCTGCCGGTCGAGACCGTTCAGGTGCAGGGGCTCGTGGACGCCGTCCAGTCCCCCGCGCTGTCGGAGTTCGGCGGGCTCGCGAGCCTGAGCCTGCTCGGCACCGTGGCGGCCTTCACCCTGATCGCCTCCGCGGAGAGCCTGTTCAGCGCCGCCGCGGTGGACCGGCTGCACGACGGTCCGCGTACCCAGTACGACAAGGAGCTGATGGCCCAGGGCACGGGCAACACCGTCTGCGGTCTTCTGGGCGCACTGCCGATGACCGCGGTCATCGTGCGCAGCTCGGCCAACGTACAGGCGGGTGCGCGGACGCGTGCCTCGCGGGTGCTGCACGGTGTCTGGCTGCTGCTCTTCGCGGCGCTCCTTCCGTCCGCGCTGGGCCTCATCCCTCTCCCCGCCCTCGCCGGCATCCTCATCCACGCAGGATGGAAGCTGATCCCGCGGCGCGCGCTCGTGACGCTGTGGCGGGAGCACCGCGGTGAGGCGATGATCCTGGTCGTCACGGCGGTGGCGATCGTGACGGTGAACATGTTCGAAGGAGTTCTGACCGGTCTGGCCCTGTCGGTGGCCAAGGCTGCCTGGGACGCCTCGCACATCAAGCTGGAGGTCGTCGACAGCGATGCGGACGGGGTCAGGGCCCGTCTGTCGGGCAACGCGACCTTTCTGCGGCTGCCGAAGATACTCGACAGCCTTGAGGCCCTTCCCAAGGACCGGCCCATCTCCCTGGACCTCGCCGGGCTGCACCATCTGGACCATGCCTGCCGTACGGCTCTGGAGAGCTGGGCCGAGCGGCACAGCTCGTCCGGCACCGAGCCTGTGCGGCTGACCCGGTCCGACGTGGTGACGGCCGCTCCCTGAGAGCGCCGACGACTCGCCGGGCGCCTTCCTCGGGCGTCCCGGCGAGTCGTGTCCGGCGGCGGTCAGCCGTTGGGCAGGATGACCGCGCGGCCGTTGATCTTGCCCGCGTGCAGCCGCTCGTAGGCGAGCGGGGCCTCGTCGATGGAGTACGTCTCGACGTGGACCTCGACGGAACCGGCGTGGGCGAGCTCGATGACTTCGGCGAGCTCCCTGCGCGAGCCCCAGTAAGGCGCGGAGACCGACGTGGAGAACGGCAGGACGCCGAATCCGACGGGCAGCAGACCGCCGCCGATCCCGACGATGGTGATGTCGCTGTCGATGGAGGCGACCGCGCCGGCCGTCTTCACGGTCGGCTCGGCGCCGACGAAGTCGAGGACGACCTGGGCACCGATGCCACCGGTGAGTTCCCGGACCTTGGCGGCGGCGTTCTCGTCGGACAGCACGGTCTCGTGGGCGCCCACGGTCCGGGCGAGCGCCAGCTTCTCCTCGGTGACGTCCAGTGCGATGACCCGTACGGCGGTCATGGCGCGCAGTAGCTGGATGGCGACGTGACCGAGACCGCCGGTACCGATGACCACGGCGGTGGCGCCGGGCGACAGCTTCGGCAGCGAGCGCTTGATCGCGTGGTACGGAGTGAGGCCCGCGTCGGTCAGCGAGACGGTCTTGACCGGGTCCAGGTCGCCGATGGGCGTCAGATGACGGACGTCGTCGACGATCATGTACTCGGCCATGGCGCCGGGGTTGCCCAGACCTGGCGGGTTGATGCCGAGGTCGGCGGCGCGCAGGCAGTAGTTCTCCCGGCCCTCGGCGCAGTTCACGCAGGTGCCGCAGCCCCACGGGCCGTAGACGGCGACCGCGTCGCCCACCGAGACGCCCTCGGCGCCGTCGCCGAGGGCGGCGACCGTACCGACGCCCTCGTGACCGAGCGTGAGCGGCAGTTCGTAGGGGAATCCCTCGGCGGGCCAGCTCATCACCGCGATGTCCGAGTGGCAGACACCCGCGGCGCTGACCTTCAGCAGGATCTGGCCGGGCCCCGCCACGGGCTCGGGTATCTCGACGACCTCCGGTGCGGCGCCGACGGTGCGGTACTGGACGGCTTTCATGGCTCTCCTTCGTTCTCCGTACTTCCTTTGTGACCCTCGTGGTGGCGGTGCGCCACTCGGGGATCAGGGGGCGGAGTAGCCGCCGTCCACCAGGTGGTAGCTGCCGTGGATGAAGGAGGCGCGGTCGGAGAGCAGGAAGGCGACGAGTTCGGCGACCTCCTCCGACGTGCCGAGACGGCCCGCCGGGTGCAGGGAGATCAGGTGGTCGCGTGCGGGGCCGTCGGTGTCGCGGAGCAGGGGGGTGTCGATGAAGCCCGGGCCGACCGCGTTGATACGGACGTTCTGTGCCGCGTATTCGAGTGCCGCGGTCTTGGTGAGACCGACGACGCCGTGCTTGGCGGCGACGTACGCCGGAGAGTTCGCGAAGCCGTTGGTGCCGAGGATCGACGACACGTTGACGACGGCGCCGCCGCCCGCCGCCAGGATGGCGGGGAGTTCGTGGCGCATCGAGTAGAAGACGCCGCTGAGGTTGGTGGCGACGACCCTGTTCCAGTCGTCGATCCCGTACTCGCCGGTGGGCTGCGAGGGCCCGCCGATGCCGGCGTTGTTCACGGCGAGGTGCAGGGCGCCGAAGGTGTCGACTGCGAACCGCACGCCGGCCTCGACGGAGGCGGGGTCGGTGACGTCGACGGCGACCGCGGCGGCGCGGGCGCCGGCGGCCGTCAGCTCGTCGACGGCCTTGCGGGCGCTCTGCTCGTTGTAGTCGGCGACGACGACGGCCGCGCCGCTCGCGGCGAGCCTCCGCGAGAGGGCCAGGCCGATGCCGGACGCACCGCCGGTGACGAGGGCGACCTTGCCGGCGAACTCCGCCTCGTAGGCGGTGGGGAGGGTGGTGCTCATGGTGTGCTTCCTTGCGTGGTGCTGTGGGGCGCCGGCCCGTCCTGCCGGGGTTCCAGCAGGTTCGCGGAGAGGGCGTCGAAGGCGTGTACGACGAACTTTGGCAGGGCGGCCGGCCGGCCACCCCGCACCCATGCCGCCTGGGCCGCGAGGAGCGCTCCGGCTCCCGCGGCGACGGCCACGGCGGGACGGAGATCCTGCCGCGGGTCGACACCGAGCCGTTCCGCGAGAATCGCCACCGACTCCTCCTGGGCGTCCACACGGATGTGGTGGTACGCCGCGTACAGAGTGGGTTCCTCCTCGGCCATGCGCAGCAGGTCGAAGATGCGTGGCCGCAGATGCCAGGGCTCCGCCTCCGGGTCGTCGAGCCAGTCGAGGACGGCTCGGCGGTAGGCGGTGAGCGGTGGCTCGGCCGGGGGGCGCTCGCGGAGCGCTCGGTTGATCCTGTCGCCGTCGCCCCGGACTGTGTCGAGGACGGCGGCCTCCTTGCTCGGGAAGTACCGGCTGAAGGTGCGCCGGTCGACATCGGCCGCCTGCGCGATCTCCTCGACCGTCACGCTCCGCAGACCGCGTTCGATTACGAGATCGAACGCGCTCCGCGCCAGCGTGTCCCGGGTTCTGCGCGCCTTGCGGCTGCGCCGCTCCGGGACGTTCCCTGTCGCATTCATAGATGCATCGTACACCTTAAAATGTCCCGGTGGGACTTCTGTCCCACCGGGACATGATCGCCCCTGGAGATGCGCGCCTACGGGGGCCGCTCTCCCGTTACGACAGGGTCTTCCCCTCCCCCTCCCGCGCCTCCTCGCGGCTCCGGCTCAGCACGCCCGGCCACCAGGCGACAGGCCCGATGTCCCTCACCAGCGCGGGCACCAGGAGCGAGCGCACGACGAGGGTGTCCAGCAGGACGCCGAACGCCACGATGAACGCGATCTGGACGAGGAAGGCCAGCGGAATGACCCCCAGGGCGGCGAAGGTGGCCGCCAGGACGACACCGGCGGAGGTGATGACCCCGCCCGTGGTGGTCAGTCCGCGCAGCACACCCTGCCGGGTGCCGTGGATCAGGGACTCCTCACGGACGCGGGACATCAGGAAGATGTTGTAGTCCACGCCGAGGGCGACCAGGAAGACGAATCCGTACAGCGGCACGGAGGAGTCGGTGCCGGTGAAGCCGAAGACGTGCTCGAAGACCAGCGACGAGATGCCCAGCGTGGCCAGGAAGTTGAGCGCCACCGTGGCCACGAGGAGCAGCGGCATCAGCAGCGAGCGGAGCAGACCGATCAGGATGACGAGGATGATGACCAGCACCACGGGCACGATGATGTTGCGGTCGTGTTCCGCGGTCCGCTGGGTGTCGTACTGCTGTGCGGTGTAGCCACCGACCAGCGCCCCGGAGTCGGGCACGGCGTGGACCGCGTCGCGCAGCCGCGTGACCGTCTCCTTCGCGGCGTCGCTGTCCGCCGTGTCCGCCAGGGTCGCGTCGATACGGACCCGCCCGTCCACGACGAGCGGTTCCCCGCCGCCCGGGCGTCCGGAAGTGGTCATGACGGAGACGCCCGCGACGCCGGGAACCTTCTCGGCAGCCGCGACAACCTGCTTCGACCGGTCCGCGGCGGCGATCACGACGGCGGGGTTGCCCGATCCGCCGGGGAAGTGGCGGCTCAGGGTCTCCTGCGCGGCCACGGACGGCGCGTCGTTGACGAAGATCTCCTCGAGAGGCACTCCCTTGGAGTTCAGCGTGGGCATGAAGGCCGCGCAGGCGAGGAGACCGACCAGCGTGACGGCCCACACCTTGCGCGGGGAGCGGTCGACCAGCGCCGCGATCCGCGACCAGATCCCCTTCGAACCGGTGCCGGACTCGGACTCCGCCCCGCCCTTCTTCGGACCCGACGGCCAGTACGCGGCCCGGCCCAGCAGGACCAGGACGGCGGGCAGGAAGGTCAGGGCACTCAGGACGGAGCACACGATGCCGATGGCGCCCACGGGCCCGAGGGCGCGGTTGTTGGT
Organism: Streptomyces sp. QL37; assembly: GCF_002941025.1. Lineage (NCBI taxonomy): Bacteria > Bacillati > Actinomycetota > Actinomycetes > Kitasatosporales > Streptomycetaceae > Streptomyces > Streptomyces sp. QL37. Next base: position 708,613 of record NZ_PTJS01000001.1, read on the forward strand.
CAGGTCGCTGAGCAGGAGAGCGAGGAGTCCCAGCGCCACGGTGGCCGCGCTGGCCGTGATCGGCCCCGCGGATTCACGGAGTGCCGCGCGCATCGCGGTCCACTTGTCGGGCTTGCGCCCGAGCTCCTCGCGGAACCGCGCGGTGAGCAGCAGCGCGTAGTCGGTGGCGGCCCCGATGACCAGGATCGACAGGATGCCCTGGACCTGCCCGTCGACCCGGACGATGTCGTGGTCGGCCAGTACGTAGACGATCGCGCAGGCCACACCGAGCGCGAAGACCGCGCCGATGATGATGATCAGAGGGAGCAGGACGCTCCGGTAGACCAAAAGCAGAATGACGAGCACGGTCACCAGGGCGACGCCCAGCAGCAGTCCGTCGATCCCGGCGAACGCGTCGGACAGGTCGGCCTGGGAGGCCGCGGGGCCCGCGAGCCCGACCACCGTTCCCGGGACGTCCTCCGCGAGGCTCCGCACATGCGCGAGGGCGTCAGGGAGTTCGTCCCCCAGATCCGGCCGCAGCTGGACCACGCCCTCCAGTGCTTCGCCGTCCTCGGACAGCAGTGCCGGGCTCGCCTTGCCGGCGACTCCGGGACCGCCCTCGGCCGAGGCGAGGGCCGCCGTGGCCGCCTTCTGCTGCTCGGGGCCGAGCTCCTCGCCCTTCTCGGCGGAAGTCCAGACCACGACGGCGGGCACGGTCTCCTGCTTGCTGAACGCCTTCTGGGCCTCGACGACCCGGGTGGACTCCGCGCTCTGCGGCAGGAACGCGGCCTGGTCGTTCGTGGCCACCTCCCCGAGCTTCCCGGCGTACGAGCCGAAGGCACCGCCGACGACGAGCCAGGCGAGGACTAGGAACACAGGGACAAGAAACAGCCGGCGGAACGGCTTCGATGCGGTGGACATGGCACTCCTGGGTCGGCCGCGATCTCTCAATCATGATGTATCTCAATGATTGAGATTACATGCCCGGACGGTCCACCCTCCCACCGGCATGGCGCTTCAGCGCCGAGGAACCTGCATACGGGCGAGTTCGCCGTTCATCCGGCCGAGGAAGCGGAGCGCGGCCTCCAACTCCTGGGGGGCGGACGCGGAACGCGCGCCGTCCGCCGCCTCCGCGAGGGGCATGAAGAACGAGCGCGCTGCCGCCTTGGCCCCGGGCTCGTAGTAGAGATGCACGACCCGGCGGTCGGAGCTCTCACGGGCGCGCCTGATGTGGCCCGACCGTTCCAGCCGGTCCAGGCACGCGGTGACCGCGCCGGACGTCAGGCCGAGGTGCTCGCGCAGCCGTCCCGGCGTCAGCGGAGTGTCCGCGTCGAGGATCGCGCCGAGCGCCTGCACATCCGTGGCATGCAGGCCCTGCGCGTGGGCGAAGCCGTGGACCAGACGGTTGATCTCACCGTTCATCCGGCGCAACTGCACGGCGAGAGCCTGGAGATCCGACACCCCCGCCGCATCCGCGCCCGATCCGTCGCGAGGGTCGTCTGCACTGTCCACCGCCCCATACTAGGCGCGCACGACGGGACCACGATCGCCGGACAGGAGACAGCGCCCGGTCCGGAAGACACCCTGCCACGGACTTCTACAGTGCTGTAGATTTGGCGCGCCGCCGCGGACCGGGGTGGCCGGGAGAGCTCCTCACACCCACAGGGAGAAGACAGCCGTCATGTTCGGAATCAGCGAGATCGCGATCTTCCTCATCATCGCGATCCTGATATTCGGTGCCAGGAAGCTCCCCGAACTCGCCCGTTCCCTGGGCAGGTCGGCCCGGATCCTCAAGAGCGAGGCCCGGGCCCTGAAGTCCGACGGCATCTCCCCCACGGTCCCGGTGGACCCGCCGGCCGACGGGGCGGACGACCCCCGCGTCATCAGGGGGACGGCCACCGAGAAGCCCGGACCCCGCTGATCCCTGCCGCTCCGCCACCCGCAGGGGTGGACCTCGGCGTGTCCGCAAGCGGAATCGCCCCCGCGGGGAGACCGTGGACGGAGGAGACCCGATCCGGAGCGAGGCGTCATGGAGAGCAAGGACGACAGCGGTGGGCTGCGGTGCCTGGTGACGGGCGCGACGGGCTACATCGGGGGCCGCCTCGTACCCGAGCTCCTGGAGGCCGGCCACCGGGTTCGCTGCCTGGCGCGGACCCCGGAGAAGCTTCGGGACCACCCGTGGGCGGGCGAGGCCGAGGTGGTCAAGGGGGACGTGACCGACGCGGAGTCCCTGGGTGCGGCGATGCGCGGCATCGACGTCGCGTACTACCTGGTCCACGCGCTGGCCGCCGGGCCGGGTTTCGAGAGGACCGACCGCGAGGCGGCACGGAACTTCGGCCAACAGGCGAGAGCGGCCGGCGTCCGGCGCATCGTCTATCTGGGCGGGCTCACACCCCCCGACGTCCCCGAAGCGGAACTGTCCCCGCACCTGCGCTCGCGCGCGGAGGTCGGGCGCGTCCTGCTCGATTCGGGGGTACGGACGACCGTGCTGCGCGCCGCGGTCATCATCGGTTCCGGTTCGGCGTCCTTCGAGATGCTGCGCTACCTCACCGAGCGGCTGCCCGTCATGGTGACCCCCAGCTGGGTGTCGACACGGATCCAGCCCATCGCCGTGCGGGACGTGCTGCGTTACCTCGTGGGCAGTGCGCACATGCCCGCCGACGTGAACCGCACCTTCGACATCGGCGGACCCGACGTCATGACGTACCGCGACATGATGCAGAAGTACGCCCAGGTCGCCGGGCTCCCCCACCGGCTGATCCTGCCGGTGCCGATGCTCTCACCGGGCCTGTCCAGCCACTGGGTCGGGCTGGTCACGCCGGTGCCCGCGTCGATCGCCCGCCCGCTCGCGGAGTCCTTGCGCTACGAAGTCGTGTGCCAGGAGCACGACATCGCCGATCATGTCCCGGACGGCCCCGGGCAGCCGTTCTCCTTCGCCACCGCCCTCTCGCTCGCGTTGCAGAGGGTGCGGGAGGCGAGGGTGACGACGCGGTGGTCCTCCGCGTCCGTCCCGGGCATTCCCAGCGATCCGCTCCCCACCGACCCGGACTGGGCGGGCGGGAGCCTCTACACCGATGTGCGCGAGCGCGATGTGGACGCCTCCCCCGAGGCCCTCTGGCGGGTCGTCGAGGGGATCGGCGGTGAGAACGGCTGGTACTCGTTCCCGCCGGCCTGGGCGGTCAGGGGCTGGCTGGACCGGCTGGTGGGCGGAGTGGGCCTGCGCCGGGGACGGCGGGACGCCCAACGGCTGAGGGTCGGGGACTCGCTGGACTTCTGGCGGGTCGAGGAGATCGAGCCCGGCCGGCTGCTCCGGCTGCGCGCGGAGATGCGGCTGCCCGGTCTGGCGTGGCTGGAGATGTACGCGGAAAAGGGCGAGGACGGCCGGTCGCACTACCGGCAACGGGCTGTCTTCCACCCGTCGGGACTGCTCGGTCACGCGTACTGGTGGAGCGTGTCGCCCTTCCACGCCGTGGTCTTCGGCGGGATGGCCCGCAACATCGCGCTCGCGGCGGGCCGGGGGGCGGGGGGTGGCCGGGTATGACCGTGGCGATCGTCCTGTTCACTTCCGACCTGCGGCTGCACGACCACCCGCCGCTGCACTCGGCGCTCGCCTCGGCGGACGAGGTGGTGCCCCTCTTCGTTCTCGACGAGGGCGTGGAGGCCGCCGGGTTCGGCGCTCCGAACCGGCGCGCGTTCCTGGCCGACTGCCTCCGGGACCTGGACGCCGGGCTCCGTGAGCGCGGCGGGCACCTGGTCGTCCGCGAGGGGGACGTGGCCGAAGAGGTCGGCGGAGTCGTCACCGAGACGGGGGCGGACTCGGTCCACGTGGCGGCGGGCGTCAGCGCCTATGCGCAACAGCGGGAGGAGCGGCTGCGCGAGGCTCTCGGTTCCGTACGATGCCGGCTGAGCGTGCATGACGCGACGGCCAACGTCGTCCCGCCCGGTGCGGTGGTTCCCTCCGGGGCGGGCCGGGATCACTTCGCGGTCTTCACCCCGTACTTCCGGCGGTGGTCCGAGGAAGGCCTCCGCTCCCCGTTCAAGGCGCCTCGCACCGTACGCGTACCGGAGGGTCCGGCGTCCGCCGCGCTGCCGTCGCGTTCCGGTCTGCGGGGGCTGTCCCCGGGCCTGGCCGAGGGCGGCGAGGCCGAGGGGCGCGGGCTGTTCGCCGCGTGGCGCCGTCAGGGAATCTCGTCGTACGAGGACCGTCACGACGACCTCGCGGGCGACGCGACCTCGCGGCTCTCGCCGCACCTGCACTTCGGCACGCTCTCCCCCACCGAGGTGGTCCACCGCGCCCGCGCCGCAGGCGGACCGGGTGCGGACGCCTTCGTACGGCAGGTGTGCTGGCGGGACTTCCACCAGCAGGTCCTGGCCGCCCGCCCGGCGGCCGCCCGCGCCGACTACCGCCCGCGGCAGGACCGTTGGCGGACCGGGCGGGCGGCGGAGGACGACATCGCCGCCTGGAAGGAGGGCCGCACGGGATATCCGGTGGTGGACGCCGCCATGCGCCAGCTCCTGCACGAGGGCTGGATGCACAACCGCGGGCGGCTGCTGACCGCGAGCTTCCTCGCCAAGACGCTCTACGTGGACTGGCGGGCCGGAGCCCGCCACTTCCTGGAGCTGCTGGTCGACGGGGACATCGCGAACAACCAGCTCAACTGGCAGTGGGTGGCGGGCACGGGCACGGACAGCCGGCCCAACCGGGTGCTCAACCCGGTGACACAGGCCAAGCGGTACGACCCCGAAGGTGCGTACGTGCGCCGCTGGGTACCCGAGCTGGCGGAGGTCTCCGGGCCCGCCGTGCACGAGCCGTGGAAACTGCCGGGAGCGGAGCGCGCCCGCTACGACTACCCCGAGCCGGTCGTCACGCTTCCGGAGGGGCTGGCCAGGTTCAAGGAGGCACGGGGGCTGGACTGAGCCGGGGCGGCGCCCCGTTCAGATCTTGCGCCAGCGGGCGTTGGCCCAGGAGAAGAGACCGAAGGCGGCCAGGCCGACGGCGATGAGGACGAGCAGCCACGGCCCCGCGGGCGTGTCGGTGAAGGAACGCAGGGTGTCGTCCATGCCCTTGGCGCGGCCCGGTTCGTGCTGGACGGCGGCGGCTACGGCGAACCCGCCCGCCGTGACGAAGACAGCGCCACGGACCGTGCCGCCCAGGACGCCCACGACGTCGACGGCCTGACGGGTCCTCTTCGTCATCTCGCCCATCTTCAGGTGCTTGTGGTACTTGCGTGCGAGGGCGCGGTAGGCCATCCACAGACCCGCGCCGACCACCACGGCGCCCGCGGCCCCCACGATCCACTGACCGCCGGTCCATTGGAGGGCCCGCGCCGTGACGTCGTCGGTCTGACGGTCGCTCGATCCGCTGCCGCTGCTCTTGTCGCCGAGCGCGTAGGAGAGCACGGAGTACGACACGAAGGCGTAGAAGACGGCGCGTGCGGCTGCCATGGCGCGCTTGTTGGCCTTGCCGCCGTCGGGACCCGCCTGGCCGAAGGCCGCCTCGGACAGTCGCCACAGCGCCATTCCCGCCAGCGCCACACCGAGCACCAGGAGCAGGACGCTCCCGAAGGGCTTCTCGGCTATCTCCGCGATGGCGCCGCCCCGGTCGGCCTGCTTTCCGCCTCCGTCGGAGAAGGCGATGCGCAGGGCCAGGACTCCCACCAGGAGGTAGATCACCCCGCGCGCCACGAAGCCGGCGCGGGCGCCCACATCCATGGCCCGGCTGCGCGAGGCTCTTCTCGCCTTGCCGCGTGCGTTCATCGACAGCGCGTTCGCATTCATGCACTGCCGGATGCCCCTGAATCGGCGATCAATGCGGGGAGGCTACACGCCCTCGTCCGCCGGCTCGTCCTTGGCTGCCTGCCCCTTGGCGCGGCGGCCGACCACGGCGGCGGCCCCCAGGGCGCTGCCCGCGAACGCGAGGGCCACGACCCACGGGCGGTCGAGGACGTGCCCGGTGGCATGGTCCAGGGAGTAGCGGCCGGCCCCCGTCACCCCGATCGCGGCTGCGACGAAGCCGAGGAACGCCGGGTACTCGTAGCCGCCGCCCATCGCGAAGAAGCCCGCCGGTGCGTGCACGGCGACGGCGCCCGCCATCGTGCCCGCCGCGGCGGCACCCGCCGCGGGGGTGGCGAGGCCGAGCGCAAGCAGGATCCCGCCTCCGGCCTCGCCGAGTCCTGCCGCCAGGGCGCTGTGCTTCGGCGGGTGGAAGCCCATGGCCTCCATCGCCGCGGTGGTCCCCTCGATGCCCCCGCCGCCGAACCACCCGCCCAGCTTCTGGCTCCCGTGGGCCGCCAGGACGGCTCCCGTGCCGACCCTGAGTACGAGAAGGCCGACGTCACGTCGGTTGATACAGGCCATGGGGTGTCTCCTGTCGACAAGGAGGAACAGCGGTGGTGAGCCGTACGGATCCACTCTCGTCCGGGGCGGGCCGCGGGGGCCGATGGTGTTACGCCATCCGTGGACCGGGCCTTGCGGGGACTGCGACGTACGTCATTGTGCAACTAGTTGCACAATGACGTACGCGTGGTCTAGAACTGGCTCGACGACACCTGCGAGGAGACCCGGATGAGCCCGTACCCCACCCTGCTGAGCCCGCTCGACCTCGGATTCACCACGCTCCCGAACCGGGTGCTGATGGGGTCGATGCACATCGGTCTCGAGGAGGTCGAGCGCGGCTTCGAGCGGATGGCCGCGTTCTACGCGGCCCGCGCACGCGGCGGGGCGGGTCTCATCGTCACCGGGGGGATCGCGCCCAGCGAGCGCGCGTGCTCCTTCCCCGGGGGCGCCAAGATGACCACCGAGGCCGAGGCGGAGCAGCATTCCGAGGTCACGGCGGCCGTGCACGCGGCGGGCGGCCGGATCGCGATGCAGATCCTGCACTTCGGGCGCTACGCCCATCACCCCGACCTGGTGGCGCCGAGCGCGCTCAAGGCCCCGATCAGCGGGTTCACCCCGCACGCGCTCGACGACGACGAGGTCGAGGAGACGATCGAGGACTTCGTCCGGGCCGCGGAGCTCGCGCGCCTCGCGGGCTACGACGGCGTCGAGATCATGGGCTCGGAGGGCTATCTGATCAACGAGTTCATCGTCGCGGCGACGAACCACCGGGAGGACCGCTGGGGCGGCTCGTACGAGAACCGCATCCGCTTCCCCGTCGAGATCGTGCGCCGCGTCCGTGAGCGGGTCGGCCCCGACTTCATCCTGATCTACCGGCTGTCCATGCTGGACCTGGTGCCCGGTGGTTCCACGCTGGAGGAGGTCGTCCGTCTCGCCACCGAGATCGAGGCGGCGGGGGCGACCATCATCAACACCGGGATCGGCTGGCACGAGGCCCGCATCCCGACGATCGCGACCTCCGTGCCGCGCGGCGCCTTCACCTGGGTGACGGAGAAGGTGCGGGGCGCGGTCTCCGTACCGCTGGTGACCAGCAACCGCATCAACACCCCCGAACTGGCGGAGGAGGTCCTCGCGTCGGGCCGCGCGGACATGGTGTCGATGGCGAGGCCGTTCCTCGCCGACCCCGACTTCGTCGCCAAGGCGGCCGAGGGCCGCGCCGACGCCATCAACACCTGCATCGGCTGCAACCAGGCCTGTCTGGACCACATCTTCAGCCTGCAGATCACCTCCTGTCTGGTGAATCCGCGCGCCTGCCACGAGACCGAGCTCGTGCTCTCGCCGACCCGGGTCCGCAAGCGCGTCGCGGTGGTCGGCGCCGGGCCGGCCGGACTGTCCTGCGCGGTCACGGCCTCCGAGCGGGGTCACGCGGTGACCCTGTTCGACGCGGCCGACGAGATCGGTGGCCAGCTGAACGTCGCGCGCCGGGTCCCCGGCAAGGAGGAGTTCGACGAGACGCTGCGCTACTTCCGTACGCGCCTCGCCGAGGAGGGGGTCGAGCTCCGGCTCGGCACCCGGGCCACGTCCGCCGCGCTCGTCGGCTTCGACGAGGTCGTCCTGGCCACCGGGGTCGAGCCCCGCACTCCCGCGATCCCCGGCGTCGGGCATCCCAGCGTGGTGAGCTATCTGGACGTCCTGAGGGGCGGCGCGGAGGTCGGTGACCGGGTGGCGGTCGTGGGCGCGGGCGGGATCGGCTTCGACGTCGCGGAATTCCTGACCGACGGGGGCGACGCGGCGAGCCTGGACCCGGAGGTCTTCTTCCGGCAGTGGGGTGTGGACACGGACTACGCGGAGCGGGGCGGGCTGCGGGCCCCGGAGCGGCCGAAGTCCCCGCGCACGGTCCATCTGGTCCAGCGCAAGGCGAGCAAGGTCGGGGCCGGTCTCGGGAAGACGACCGGCTGGATCCACCGCACCGAGCTGCGCCACCGCGGTGTGACGATGATCGCGGGCGCGTCGTACGACCTGATCGACGACGAGGGCCTGCACCTCACCGTCGACGGCGAGCAGCACCTGCTGCCGGTCGACACCGTGGTGCTGTGCGCGGGTCAGGAACCGCGGCGTGAGCTGTACGAGGAGCTGCTCGCCGCGGGCCGTCCGGCACATCTGATCGGCGGCGCCGACGTGGCCGCGGAACTGGACGCCAAGCGTGCGATCCGTCAGGGCACGGAGCTCGCCGCGGAGCTGTGATCACCCGCTCCCGCCGTCCCTAGGATGCACCGCATGTCACTCCCGCACGCGATCCTCACGGCCCTGCTCGAGAAGCCGTCGTCCGGTCTCGAACTGACGCGCAGGTTCGACCGGTCGATCGGCTACTTCTGGCCGTCCACGCACCAGCAGATCTACCGAGAGCTGGGAAAGCTGGAACAGGCCGGTCACATCCGGGTCCTGCCCGCCGCGCAGCCGGCCCGTGGGCAGAAGAAGGAGTACGAGGTGCTGCCCGCCGGCCGCGAGGCGCTGACGGCCTGGGTGTCGCTCCCCGAGGATCCGCGGCCGGTGCGCGATCCCCTGCTGCTGAGGATGCGGGCGGCCGCAGTCGTCGGCGCCCCGGGCCTGGCCGGGGAGCTGCGCAGGCACCTGCTGCTGCACCAGGAGCGGCTGGCGGAGTATCTGGAGATCGAGAAGCGGGACTTCCCTCCGGAGAGGACCACGGAGGAGGACCGGCTGCGCCGTCTGGTGCTGCGCGGGGGGATCGATCTGGAGACGTTCTGGACGGGCTGGCTGACCAATGCGATCGACGAGCTCGACGGCGCCTCTGGGGGCTGTCCGGCCGGCTGACGGGCCGGCTCAGCCGGGCCCGCCCGCGCTGCCGACCGGTTCCGGGTGCAGTGTGAAGGGCTCGGCGGGGCGTGGCGCGGTGACGGACGGGCCGGTCATGACGACCCTCGACGGCGTCCTGGTGACGGCCGGGCCGGAGACGGCCCCGGGCACCGGCACGTCCCCGGCAGTGCCCCTCGTCTGTGCGCGGCTGAGCAGGATCACTCCCTGGAAGGCGGCCACGGCGCCGATGAGCGCGGGGATCAGGCCGAGTGCCCCGCCCTGGATGCGCTCGCCGAGCAGGATCAGGCCGATCGCGGCGGCGGCGACCGGGTTGGCGAGGGTGACCACGGCGAGCGGGGCGCCGAGGCCGCCCCGGTAGGCGGTCTGGGACAGCATCAGGCCGCCCAGCGCGAAGAAGGAGACGAGCACCGCCACGGTCACCAGCCGCCAGCTCAGCAGCGGACCCGAGTGGTCGGTCGCGGCGACCGTGAGGGTCTGGGTGAGGGCGGAGGCCACCCCGGAGGTGATGCCGGACGCGGCGGCGTGCCGGAGGCCGGGCCGGGTGCCCGGGCGGCTGAGCCCGGCGACGAGCGCCATGGTGACGGCCCCGACGCCCAGCGCCTCGGGGAGGCTCAGCGTGTCGTGCGGCGCGGCTCCGCCGGCGGCCAGGAGCAGCGCGGCGAGGCCGACGAGGGTGAGGAGCGTGCCCCGCCATTCGGTACGGCTGACCCGGCGGCCCGCCGAACGGGCGCCGAGCGGGACGGCGGCGACGAGCGTGAGCGCGCCGAGCGGCTGGACCAGGGTGAGCGGCCCGTACTTCAGCGCGGCGACGTGCAGCAGCGCCCCGCCGGCGTTCAGGCCGACCGCCGACCACCAGGCCCCGCGGCCCATCAGGCGCAGTGCCCCGGCGGAGGAGTCGGTCCGGCCCGCCAGCCGTGCCTGGGCCACCGCGGCGGTCGCGTAGGCGCCGGCGGAGACGAGGGAGAGCGCGACGGCTAGGAGGGTGGCGTTCATCGAGGCGCTCCGGATCGTGCGTACGCGGGGGACGCGTAGTTCTGGGCCGGGACGGTGCCCGGCCACGGCAGGTGCGTACGGACCGGCGTGCGCGGAAGCCTCAGCGCGGCGTACGCGACGGCGAGCAGGGCGGAGACCACGATCACGTCGAGCCAGTAGTGGTTGGCGGTGCCCACGACGACGAACAGGGTGACCAGCGGGTGCAGCAGCCAGAGCAGGCTCCACCGGGAGCGTGTGGCGACGATCAGCCCGACGGCGACCGCCAGGGCCCAGCCGAAGTGCAGTGAGGGCATGGCCGCGAACTGGTTGGCCATCGAGTCGGTCGAGGGCGTCTCCCCGTACACCGTCGGTCCGTAGACCTGCCCCGTGTCGACGAGGCCGGCCGCGTGCAGCATGCGCGGCGGGGCGAGCGGGAAGAGCAGGTGCAGGGCGAGCGCGGCGCCGGTGAGTGCGGCCAGGACGCGGCGCGACCAGACGTAGTGGCGCGGGCGGCGCCAGTACAGCCAGACCAGGAACGCCACCGTGGCCGGGAAGTGCACGGTCGCGTAGTAGGTGTTCGCCGCCTCGACGAGTGTGTCGCCGTGCAGCAGAACGCCTTGTACGGCTCCTTCGCCGGGAAGGCCGAGAGCCCTTTCGAAGCTCCAGACGTGTCCGGCGTTGCGGAAGGCCTCCTCGACATGGCCGTTGGCGGCCTGACGGCCGAGCTTGTAGACGAGGAAGAGCCCGGCTATGAGAAGCAGCTCGCGGACGAGGGGCGGTCGGGCTGAGGCGTCCGGCTCCCGCTCCGCAGGCTCGCTGCGGGTGTGCATCACCCGTGCCCCTTTGCTGACGGTGCGCTGTCACGACGTCGGCATGGCCAGTCCATGCCGTATCGATACGCCAGTGTACCGATACGTCGGCGTATCGGTACACGTGCGTATCGGTACACTGGCGTATCGAGGGTCCCCAGCCGCAGAGTCGCAGAGAGGGAAGCAGATGCCGTCGCCCGGTTCAGCACAGGAGTCCGTACCCGCGTCACGCCGGTCGAAGATCACGCCGGAACGGGCCCAGGAGCTCTACACCGCCGTACTGGAACTCCTGCGGGAGAGCGGCTACGACTCGCTGACGATGGAGGGCGTCGCCTCGCGCACCCGGTGCGGGAAGTCCACGCTGTACCGCCAGTGGGGATCCAAGCCGGAGCTGGTGGTCGCCGCGTTGCACGGCACCCGCAGGACACTGTTCTCGGACATCGACACCGGCAGCCTGGCCGGCGACCTTCGCGCGACGGCACGGGTGGTGGACGCCGCTTCGGGCCAGGACACGGCGTTGATGCACGCACTCAGTCACGCCGCACTGCAGAATCCCGACCTGCTCTGCGCGATGCGCTCCACCCTGATCGCTCCGGCCATCACCGCGATCGACGCGATGGTGGAGCGCGCCGTCGCACGCGGCGAGATCGACGCCGACAACCCCGCCGCGGACTACGTGGCCGCCCAGGTGCTCGGGATCATGCGCGCCCGGCCGCTCCTGGAGGGCCGGTACGCGGACGACGCCTTCCTGACCCGCTTCATCGAGTGCGCCGTACTTCCGGCACTCGGACTCCCCGCCTCCCCGCCCGCTCCTCAGGGAAGCGGGACCTGATGAACGTGGACCGTCGCCCGAGCGGATGACGACGGTCCACCCGCGCGCCGCACCGTGGGGACGGGGTCGGCGGCGCACCACCGGCCGGCCGGTGGTCTCCGAGGAGCCCACCGGCCGGCCGTTTCGTATCCACCCCCCCTTCTCGTCCACTTGACGATATCCTCTGGACTCGTTATCGTCGTCATGACGAGAAAGAGGGGGTCCCGAGATGGCCGACATCACCCGGCGCTTCGGCTGGCGCCACCTGCGCTCCGCGCCCACCGCCCACATCCGCCACCACAAGCGCGGCACGCTCACCCACGACGGCCCCGGACTGAGCTTCTGGTACCGCTCGCTCTCCGCGGCGCTCTCCGAGGTCCCGGTCGACGACCGTGAGCTGGCGATGGCGTTCCACGCCCGTACGGCCGACTTCCAGGACGTCACCGTGCAGGCGACGGTGACCTACCGGATCAGCGACCCCGCCGAGGCGGCCGCCCGGCTCGACTTCTCGGTGGACCCCGACACCGGGATCTGGCGCGGTGCGCCCCTGGAGCAGATCGCCACCCTGCTCACCGGGACGGCGCAGGAGCACACCCTGGACGTCCTGGCCCGCACCCCTCTCGCCACCGCCCTCGTGGACGGGGTCGCCGCCGTGCGGGAGAGGGTCGCCGCCGGGCTCGCCGCCGAACCCCGGCTGCCCGCCACGGGCATCGACGTGGTCGCCGTGCGCGTCGTCGCCATCCGCCCCGAGGCGGAGGTCGAACGCGCCCTGCGCACCCCGGCCAGGGAGCAGATCCAGCAGGAGGCGGACCGGTCGGTGTACGAGCGCCGGGCGGTCGCGGTCGAGCGCGAGCGCACCATCGCCGAGAACGAACTCGCCAGCAAGATCGAGCTCGCGCGCCGCGAGGAGCAGCTGGTCGACCAGCGCGGCATCAACGCCCGCCGGGAGGCCGAGGAGCAGTCGGCCGCCGACGGAGTGCGTACGGCCGCCGAGGCCGCCCGGACCGTGCGCCTGGCACGCGCGGAGGCGGAGGCCGCCCGCGACGTCGGGGCGGCGCGCGCCGAGGCTCAGGCCGCCTGGCTCAGGGCGCACGCGGACGTCGACCCCGGCACACTGCACGCCCTGGCCGCGACGCGGCTGGCCGAGAATCTCCCGCGCATCGACAGCCTCACCCTCTCCCCCGACGTCCTGACCGGTCTGCTCGCCAGGCTCGGCCGCCCGGAGCCGGAGGCGCGGGCGTGAGCCTGGCCCCGCGGGCGGTGCTGGTGCACCGGACGACGGAGTACGAGGAGTTGCTGGCCCGGCACGGGACGCACGGGCAGGCCGCGTTCGTGCTCGCCGGACGCGGCCGGTCGCTCGACGAGGTGGCCGAGCGGCACCGGCGCCACGAGCAGGCGCTCACCGAGGTAGCGGCGGCCCTGCCGCTGCGGTGGCGCCGGACCCGGGTGGAACGGGCGGACCTCGACCGCTTCCTCTTCGGCCCCGAGGACGTGGTCGTCGTGGTCGGACAGGACGGCCTGGTCGCCAACGCCGCGAAGTACCTGTCCGGGCAGCCCGTGGTGGGCATCGACACCGATCCGGGCCGCAACCCCGGAGTTCTCGTGCGCCATCGGGCCCGTGACACGGCGGCACTGTGCCGGGCCGCCGCGTCACCCGGTGGACGGGTGGACGCCCTCACGATGACCGAGGCCGTCGCCGACGACACCCAGCGTTTGCTCGCCCTCAACGAGATCTACCTCGGACCGCCCGGCCATCAGACCGCCCGCTACCGCATCGGCCCCGACGGCGCCTCGCCCGCCGGCGAGTCACAGGCGTCCTCGGGCGTGCTGGTGGGCACCGGCACGGGCTCGACCGGCTGGCTGCGCTCGCTCTGGCTGGAGCGCGGCAGCCCCCTGCGGCTGCCGGCCCCCTCCGACCCGCGACTGGTCTGGTTCGTGCGGGAGGCCTGGCCGTCACCGGCCACCGGCACCTCGATGACCGCGGGCGAACTGGGGCACGGGGACGGCCTCAGGATCACCGTCGAGTCGGACCGCATGGTGGTGTTCGGCGACGGGATGGAGTCCGACGCACTGGAGCTGACGTGGGGCCAGTCCGTCCGGCTCGGTGTCGCCGGCACCACACTCAATCTGGTGGCGTGATCGCCGTGTGAGGATGAGGAGGACCGCGTCACCCGTGACCGATCAGTGGGGGCGGACGCGACCGACCAGTTGGGGGCAGAGCAGCGTATGACCAGCGATTCCGTGAACGTCCCGGCCCGGAACTCCCGTCCTCCGCTCGCCCAGGCCGCCTTCGGCGTGGGTGTCGTCGTGCAGGACGCGGCCGGCAGGATCCTGCTGGGGAGACACCGCGGCGGCACGTGGGAGCTGCCCGGCGGCAAGATCGACCCGACCCACGAGTCGGTCGCGGAGGCCGCCGCCCGCGAACTGCGCGAGGAGACGGGACTGCGGGTGTCCGTGGACGCCGTCACCGTCTTCGCGATGGTGCACGACGTGGCGGGCGGCATCAACAGGATCAGCATGGCCGCGCTGGTGAGGGTGGACACCGCGGTCCCGCAGGTCACCGAGCCGCATCTCGTCGGCGAATGGCGGTGGACCGACCCCGAGGAACTGCCGGGCCCCCTGTTCGACCCTTCGGCGCAGATCCTGGCCGTGTGGCGCCCGGATCTCGCCGTCGAGCATCCGGCGGCCCACCACCTGCGGGTCACACCGCCCCAGGATCAGGCCTAGAGCAGATAAACATTTGCCTAGGCCTCATAGGCAGAGTTAGCGTCGAATCCATGAGAGCCGTCAATGAGCAGGACATCCGCGCGTCGTTCGTCAACTGTTCCAAGGGGGAGGCGAAGCGCCTGCCGCTCCCCCGCGACCTCGACGAGCGCCGCTGGGACGACCTGGACTTCCTCGGCTGGCGCGACCTCTCGGCTCCGGACCGGAGCTACATCGTCACGGAGCTGCGCGGCGAGCTCACCGGCATCACGCTCCGTTTCCCGTCCCAGCAGCGCGGCTTCCTGCACCGCAGCATGTGCTCGGTCTGCCTGACCACACACCCGGGCAGCGGGGTCTCGCTGATGACCGCCCGGAAGCGGGGACAGTCGGGCAGGGACGGCAATTCGGTGGGCATCTACCTCTGCACCGACCTCGACTGCTCGCTGTACGTACGCGGCAGGAAGACGCCGGCTCCCGGCGGCCGCTTCGAGGAGTCGCTCACCGTCGACCAGCAGATCGAGCGGACGAGGAACAAGCTCACCGCGTTCCTGGACCTGCTCGCCGCCTGACCGGACAGGCCGGCCCCGGCCCGGCCCGGTCACGCGCACCGGACCGGCGACGGGGCCTCCCGATCAGCCGAGGCGGACTCAGCCGGGGCGGACCGACGCCGGGGCCTCCCGGTCAGCCGAGGCGGACCGGCGCCGGGGTCTCCCGAAGCGCCACGATGACACTCTCGACATGCGCCCGCGCGGCGGCCTCGGCCGCCTCCGGGTCGCCGGCCAGGACCGCGTCGATGATCGCCAGGTGCTGCGGCAGCGACTGCGCCGGACGCCCGGGGCGCAGCGCGAGGCGGAACTGGTAGCGCACCATCTGGCCGTTCATACGGTCGAGCAGGGCCTGGGCGACCTTCTGGCCGCCGGCCTCGCCGATGCACTCGTGCAGCCTGCGGTTCAGTACCGAGTAGGCATCCGGGTCACCCTGCTCGACAGCCCGACTCATGGCCGACCCGATGCCCTTCAACTCCTGGCGCACCTCGTCCGAGGCGTACTCCGCCGCCCGCCTGGCGCACAGGCCCTCCAGCAGGGCCCGGCACTCGGTGATCTGGATCGCCTCCTCGACGGAGATCACCCGCACCCGCGCGCCGCGCCGCGGGATCAGCTCCACCAGGCCCTCGGCCGCCAGGTCCTGCAGCGCCTCCCGCACCGAGCTCCGCGTCGCGCGGAAGACCTCGGACAACTCCTGCTCGACCAGGCGCTGTCCCGGCACCATGTCGCCTGCCGCGAGCGCTTCCCGGATACCGCTGGAGACCGCGCTCCGGCCCGTCCGGCCGGTGGCCTGATTCGCCGTCACCCCTCCGCCTTCCTCACATCGTCGGGACATCCTCGCCGCCGCGTGCGGCGCACGCGGGGACATTCAGTGATGATGCCTGAAACTTTCTCGTCAGGCATATTGTCAACAATTTCATCGACGGTTACGGTGGCGTGAACAACCGGGCAGGACGTGTCGGCGAGGAGCCCTCCGGCTGCGTACCCGCCGGCACCACACGCAGGCACTTCGAAGAGGAACCGCGATGATCATCGACTGCCACGGCCACTACACGACGGCCCCGCCCGCGCTGGAAGGCTGGCGGAATCAGCAGATCGAAGGGCTCGCAAACCCGTCCGTCTCCCCGCGCAGGGCCGATCTGAGAATCAGCGACGACGAGCTGCGCGAGACCATCGAGTCGAACCAGCTGCGGCTGATGGACCGGCGCGGTATCGACATGACGGTCTTCTCACCCAGGGCGTCCTTCATGGCGCATCACATCGGTGATTTCGACACCTCCGCCGAGTGGGCGGCCATCTGCAACGAGCTGTGCTTCCGCGTCAGCCGGCTCTACCCGGACCGCTTCGTCCCCGCCGCCATGCTTCCGCAGTCCCCGGGCGTCGATCCCGCCACCTGCGTTCCCGAACTCACCAGGTGCGTCGAGGAGTACGGCGCCGTCGCGCTCAACCTCAATCCGGACCCGTCCGGAGGGCACTGGACCTCCCCGCCCCTCACCGACCGGTCCTGGTACCCCCTGTACGAGAAAATGGCGGAGTACGACGTCCCGGCGATGGTCCATGTCAGCACCAGTGTGAATCCCGCGTTCCACACGACGGGGGCGCACTATCTGAACGCCGACACCACCGCGTTCATGCAGCTCGTGCAGGGCGACCTGTTCAGGGACTTCCCCACGCTGCGGCTGATCATCCCCCACGGCGGCGGGGCCGTCCCCTACCACTGGGGCAGGTTCCGCGGACTGGCGATGGCCCTCGGGAAGCCGCCGCTGGAGGAGCACCTCCTGAACAACGTCTTCTTCGACACCTGCGTCTACCACCAGCCCGGCTCGGACCTCCTCTTCGACGTCGTCCCCACCCGGAACATCCTCTTCGCCTCGGAGATGATCGGCGCCGTCCGTGACATCGACCCCCGGACCGGCCACCACTTCGACGACACCCGCCGCTACGCCGACGCCGCCGGGCTGTCCCCGGACCGGCTGGCCGACATACAGGAGCACAACGCGCGCTCCGTGTACCCGCGCCTGGACGCCCTGTTGAAGCGTCAGGGCCGCTGACCACGCGGGCGGACCCACGACCCCGGCCATTTCCCCCATGCGTCTCCAGGAGATCTCATGAGTGTGCCTTCCCCCAAGTCCCCCGGCTGGCTGGACTGGTACCAGGATCCGTCCGTACCGGCGTTCCGGCTTCCGGCGGGCACCGTCGACGCCCACTGCCATGTGTTCGGGCCGCAGGACCGGTTCCCCTTCGCCCCCGAGCGCAAGTACACGCCCTGCGACGCCGGCAGGACTGAACTCGCCGCGCTGCACGAGCATCTGGGCATCAGCCGCGCCGTCATCGTCCAGGCCACCTGTCACGGTGCGGACAACACCGCCATGACGGACGCGGTCCGCGCGGCAGGTGACCGGGCACGCGGCATCGCGACCGTCCGGCCGGACATCTCCGACGCCGGACTGCGCGAGCTGCACTCGGCGGGCGTGCGCGGGGTCCGTTTCAACTTCCTCCGGCGTCTGGTCAACACCTCCCCGAAGGAGGACCTGACCAGGATCGCCGAGAAGATCGCCCCGCTGGGCTGGCACATCGTGCTCTACTTCGAGAGCGCCGATCTCCCCGAACTGGGCGGCTTCTTCGGCTCCCTGCCCGCTCCCCTGGTGGTCGACCACATGGGCCGGCCGGATGTGACCCTGCCGGTGGACGGCCCGCAGTTCTCCCGCTTCCTCCGGTTCGTCGACTCCAACGACGTATGGGTGAAGGTGAGCTGCCCCGAACGCCTGAGCGTGACCGGTCCCCCCGCCCTCGACGGCGAGAGGCACGCCTACGCCGATGTCGTGCCCTTCGGCCGCCGCGTGGTCGAGGAGTTCGGGGACCGGGTGCTGTGGGGCACGGACTGGCCCCATCCCAATCTCACGGACCACATGCCCGACGACGGTCTCCTCGTCGACCACGTGCCGCGGATCGCGGTCACCGCCGAGCAGCAGCACCGGCTCCTCGTCGGCAATCCGATGAGCCTGTACTGGCCCGGCGAAGGCGTCTGAGGCCCCTCCCCGCCCGCACCCGCACTCCGACAGGGACCGTCCCCATGCAGCACGCCAACGCGGCGAACCGGCTGGACCGGCTGCCGATCTCCCGCTTCCACAAGACCACCCTGCTGGCCGTGGCCTTCGCGTACTTCTTCGAGTTCGCGGACATCAACAGCTTCGCGACGACCGCACCCAAGCTCATCGACCTCTGGGGTGTGACGGTCGACCAGGTCGCCTACGTCACCTCGCTGTCGTTCGTCGGCATGTTCCTCGGCTCCGTCGTCGCGGGAGCCGTGGCCGACCGGTGGGGCCGCAAGAAGACCCTGCTCCGCACCACCCTGTTCTTCGGCTTCTTCTCGTTCGTCTCCGTCTTCGCGTGGGACATCGTCTCGCTGGGCGTCTTCCGGGTGCTCACCTCGGCGGGCCTGTCGGCGATGACCGTCGTGGCGGTCATCTACGTCAACGAGATGTATCCGGCCGCCGTACGCGGCAAGTACCAGGCGTACGCCATGGTGATCGGCATCTGCGGCACGCCGGCCACCAACCTGATCGCCAGTCTCGTCGTCCCGCTCAGCGACTGGTCCTGGCGGCTGGTGTACCTGTGGGGTGCGCTCGGCATCCTCCTCGTGCTGTTCTCCAGGCACCTCAAGGAGTCCCCCCGCTGGCACGAGAGCAGGGGCGACCACGCCGCGGCCGACGCGGTCCTGCGGGAGATCGAGGCCACGGTGAGCGCCGAGAAGGGACCGCTGGCCGAACCGGCGGAGCCCGTCGAGGAGCCCCCGGCGGTCAAGGCCCCGCTGCGTCTGCTGCTGCGGAAGAGGTACCTCGCCCCGACGCTCCTGCTCACCGTCCTGTGGGTCACCCAGACCATCGGCTTCTTCGGCTACTCCAGCTGGGCGCCCACCCTGCTCTCCAAGGAGGGCTTCAGCGTCGAGAAGTCCGTCTTCTACGTCGCTCTCACCACGGTCGGCGCGCCCCTCGGCTCCTATCTGGCCTCGCTGGTCACCGACCGGTTCGAGCGCAAGTGGTGTCTCGTCGCCTTCGGCACGGTCATCGCGGTGTGCGGTCTGCTGTACGGGCTGACCTTCGACCCGATCCTGATCGTGATCTTCGGCTTCCTGGTGAACCTCTTCGAGCGCGGCTACACCGCCCTCGCGTACGCCTACTCCCCCGAGCTCTTCGACACCCGGAGCCGCTCCCTGGGGACGGGCATCACCTACGGGATCGGCCGGCTGTCGAACGCCGCGGGTCCGCTGATCATCGCGGCGCTCTACAACCGCACCGGCTACCAGAGCGTCTTCTACTTCATCGCGGGCGTCTGGATGGTGGGAGCGGTGGCCCTGGCCGTGTTCGGTCCCCGGACCCGGCCGTCCCGCCCGGCCGTGGGGAAGCCGAAGCCCGTCACGTCCGCGTCGTGAGCCGGCTTCTCGGCACCACGACGGGGGAAGCGTCACCCGGTGCGCGGAGTATGTCCGCGTCCACCCCGTAGAGCTCCTTCACCAGCGCCTCGTCGACGGTCTCGTCCGGCTTGCCCCGGGCGACGACCCGGCCGTCCTTCATGGCCACGAGGAGGTCGGCGTAGCGGGCCGCGGCTGCCAGGTCGTGCTGCACCATGGCGACGGTGCGGCCGGCGGCGGCCACCTCCCGCACCAGCTCCATGACTTCCACGGCGTGGCCGAGGTCGAGGGCGCTGGTGGGTTCGTCCAGCAGGATGACGGGGGTGCGCTGGGCGAGGACCATCGCCAGCCAGCAGCGCTGGCGCTGGCCGCCGGAGAGCCTGTCCAGGCGCTCGGCGGCCAGTTCGGTCGTTCCGGTGGCCTCCAGTGCGTCGCGTACGGCGTTCTCGTCCTCCCTGGACCACTGGCGCAGCAGGCCCTGCCGGGGGTGGCGGCCGTAGCGGACGAGCCCGGCCACCGTGACGGCCTCGGGGGCGCGCGGCGACTGGGGCAGCAGCGCGACGCGATGGGCGGCCCGGCGCCTGCCGAGCTCCCAGATGTCCTCTCCACCGACCCGTACGGTTCCCGACTCGGGGCGGTGCAGGCGCGCGACGGCCCGCAACAGGGTCGACTTCCCGCAGCCGTTGGGTCCGACGATCGCGACGACCTGTCCGGCGGGCACGGTGAGGCCTACGTTCTCGACGACGGGCCGGCCCGGGTATCCGGCGTGGAGCGCGGTGACTTCGAGTCCGGGGGACTCGCGTGATGCGTCGGTCATGGGGTGGGTCAGGCCTTTCCGGTGGCACGGTCCGGGCGGAACAGGACCCAGAGCAGGAAGGGGCCGCCGAGGACGCTGGTGACGACGCCGACGGGCAGTTCGACCGGGGCGGTGACCCGCCCCAGGGCATCGGCCGCGGCGATCAGGGCCGCGCCGGTCAGTGCGGAGCCGGTGACCGGGACCCGGGTGGGCCCGGACATCCGCCGGGCCAGGATCGGGGCGGCGAGTGCCACGAAGGCGATGGGGCCGCCGACGCCGACGGCCGTGCCGGCGAGGGCGACGGCGAGGGCGAGCGCGCTCGCGCGCAGCCGCCGCAGGTCGACGCCGAGCGAGGCCGCCACGTCGTCGTCGAAGCGCAGGATCTGCAGCCGGTGACCGACGGCCAGGGCGAGCGGGACCAGGCCGAGCAGGACGAGTGCCAGCGGCGTACCGACGCCCCAGTCACGGCCGTTGAGGCTGCCCACGGCCCAGAGGAAGACCCCGCCCGCCGTGTTGTCGTTCTCGCGGGACATGATCAGGTCGCCGACCGCGCCCAGGAACGTGGAGACACCGATGCCGGTCACGAGGACGCGGTAGCCGGCGCTCCCGGCTCCGCCCGCGCACAGGACGACGATCACGGCTGCCGCGACGGCGCCGGCCGGACCCAGCCACCAGTTTCCCACCATGCCGGTGGAGGAACCCGCCGCGGCTGCGACGACGGCGGCGGTGGCACCGTCGTTGACACCGACGAGGTCGGGTGTGGCGAGGCGGTTGCCCGCCAGGGTCTGGGTGAGGCAGCCCGCGATGCCCAGTGCGGCACCGACGAGAAGACCCGTGAGGACGCGGGGCAGCCGGAAGTCCCGCACGATCATGACGGTGCCGGGGTCGCCCGTACCGATGAGCCCGGAGAGGGATTCCGACAGGCTCATCCCGGTCGAACTCGCCATCACCGCGAGGGCGATGAGGACGGCGACGACCGGCAGGAGGACCGCGGCCGCGAGCGCGCTGCGGCGCGGGAGCAGCCAGGAGAACGTGCCCCTGCGCAGCACTGTGCTGTCCGGGGGTGTCACCTCGGTGGGACCGCTGCGGGGCGCCTTCTCCCCGGCCGTCCTCCTCACGCCGGTCACGCCCCGGCCCCCGCGGTGGAGAGGCGGGAGGAGCGGGCGATCCAGACGAGCAGCGGGCCGCCGACGAAGGCGAGCAGGACGCTGACCGGTGTCTCCCAGGGCCGGATGACGACCCGGGCGAGGATGTCGGCCAGGATCATGAGGTCGGCGGCGATCAGCGCGGAGAGGACGAGTTGGGCCGTCATGCGCGGCCCGGTCAGCGCCCTCGCGGCGTACGGCGCCAGCAGGCCGAGGAAGGCGACGGGTCCCGCGACCGCGACCCCGCAGCCGGCGAGCAGGGAGACCGCTCCGGCGACGACGAGGCGGATGCGGCCGGGGTGGTGCCCGAGCGAGCGGGCGCCGTCGTCACCGAGGCCGAGCGCCGCGAGGGGGCGGGCGCAGCCGAGCGCGGTGAGCAGGCCGAGGGCCACCAGCGGCAGCAGGGGGACGAGATCGGAGGTCTCCACGCCGGCGAGCGAGCCGATCGTCCAGTACCGGTAGGTGTCGAAGGTCGACTGGGTGCCGAGCAGGACGTAGGAGGTACAGCCGTGGAAGGTGGCGCCCAGCGCCGATCCGGCCAGGACGAGACGCAGCGGTGAGCCCGCCGTACGTCCCGAGCCGGCGAGGAGCAGGACGACGGCGCTCGCCGCCATGCCGCCGACGAGCGCCCAGACGAGCAGGGTGCCCGGGGAGTCGGCACCGAAGAAGGTGAGCCCGAGGACAACGGCGAGCGCCGCTCCGGAGTTGACGCCCAGTAGGCCGGTTTCGGCCAGGGGATTGCGGGTGGCGGCCTGGAGCAGACAGCCGGCCGCACCGAGGCAGGTGCCCACGAGGAGCGCGGCGAGGGTGCGCGGGAGGCGTACGTCCATGACGGCCAGCCGGATCCGGGCGTCGGCCCGGGCGGCGGGGTCCCCGAGAAGGAAGTCCCAGGCGCGGGTCGCGGGGCTCTCACCGGTGCCGATGACGAGGGAGAGCAGCGCAAGGGCCACAAGGAGCAGCACAAGTCCCGTGGTGACCGAGGGGATTGAGAGGCCCTGGGACGGGGGAGTTTCGGATGGGCGGGATCCGGCTGACCTTGGCCGACCCCCTTGCGCGAAGGACATAAGGTTAGCCTAACCTAAATGCACTCGTCCGGTTCTGGCGGGTCATGGGCAGACCTATGCCCTGAAGTGGCGCGATGTGTACCTCTTCTCTCCGATTCAGCCGTCGGAGGGCGCCCGGCCGGAACTGACTTCGTCTGAACGCAAACGGAGATCCAAGGCCATGGCGCCGTATTCGCCCCCCGCGTCCCGCGGTATCGCACGCCCCGTCATATCGGCGGCCCTGCTCACGCTCGGCGCTCTCACCCTGAGCGCCTGCGGAGCCGAGGACGAAGCCGCGTCCGCCGGCTCGGGCGCGGTGGCGACGACGACCCAGGTCACGGACGCGACCGGGACGAAGGTGAAGATTCCGGCCGACCCGGAGCGCGTGGTCGCCCTCAGCGAGATGGACCTGGACGCCTCGCTCGCCCTGGGCGTCGAGCCGGTGGGCCTGACCGCGGGACGCGGTCAGAAGGGCGCTCCCCAGTACCTGGCGGACCAGGCGAAGAGCATCCCGGTGGTGGGCGCAGTCACCGGCCCGGACATCGAGAAGGTGGTGCGGGTGAAGCCGGACGTGATCCTCGCCGGGCAGCTCGCCGACGAGCAGGTGCTCGCGCAGCTCCGGAAGATCGCGCCCACGGTCGTCACCATCGACGGCACCAAGGACTGGAAGAAGGCCCTCCAGCTCACCGGCACGACGCTCGGCAGGCCCGACGAGGCCGAGAAGTTCCTCGCCGACTACGGGAAGAAGGCCGCCTCTCTCAGGACCGACCTCGGCCCACAGGCCGGAGCGGACGTGTCCGTCGCCCGCTACTCGGCCAAGGGCACCGCGGTCATGCAGCAGGGCGTCTTCATCAGCGACGTCCTGAAGGACCTCGGATTCGGGCGGCCGGGCATCCAGAACGACAAGGGCGAGGGCCACTCGACACGGCTCAGTGACGAGAACCTCCAGGAGATCGACGGCGACTGGCTGTTCATCGGCTCCCTCGACTCCGACGACGCCGACCTGCTCGCCGAGCTCACGAAGAAGCCCGCCTATCAGCAGCTGGGCGCCGTGCGTGACATGCACGCGACGGTCGTCGACGGGACCAGGTGGACCAGCCTCGGTGGTGCGCAGGCAGCCGTCTCGGTGCTCGACGACATCCGGAAGGCGATGGTCAAGTGAGTACCGAGCAGGAACTGACCGGCCGGCTCGCCCTCGTGACGGGAGCGGGACGCGGCATAGGCGAGGCGGTCGTACACGCACTCGCCGCCCGCGGTGCCCGCGTCCTCGCCACCGACGTGGCCCCGGACGGCATCGCCGCGCTGGCGAAGACGTACGACGGACAGGTGACCGCGCGCACGCTCGACGTGACGGACCCCACGGCCGTCGAGAACCTCGTCGCGGAGACCGAGGACACGCTCGGCCCTCTGGACATCGCGGTCAACGTGGCCGGAATCCTCCTCGGTTCGCCGGTCGCGGACCTGTCGGACGAGGAGTGGGCGGCCACCTTCGCCGTCAACACGCACGGGGTGTTCCACGTGTCGCGGTCGGTCTCCCGCCGGATGACCGGACGGGGTTCGGGCAGCATCGTCACCGTGGCCTCCAACGCCGCCGGCATCCCCCGTACGAACATGGCGGCCTACGCGGCCTCCAAGGCCGCTGCCGTGATGTTCACCAAGTGTCTCGGCCTCGAAGTCGCGCCCCTGGGGGTGCGGTGCAACACCGTCTCCCCCGGCTCGACCCTCACCGACATGCAGCGCGGCATGTGGGCGGCGGGGGACGAGGAAGCCGCCGCCCGCCGTGTCGTCGAGGGGGACGCGGCGACGTACCGCACCGGTATCCCGCTCGGCCGGATAGCGGACCCCTCCGACATAGCCGACGCGGTCGCCTTCCTGGTGTCCGACCGTGCGCGTCACATCACCATGCACGACCTGTACGTCGACGGCGGTGCCACCCTGCGGGCCTGATCCCCGCCCCCGCCCATCATCCTGCCGGCGCTCGAGCCCTCCCCACTGGAGACCACCCATGTCCGCATCTCTTCGCGTCCCCGCCGCTCCTCCCCCACTCGACTCCCCCGGCGCGGCCACAGCCCTGCTCGAGGCCTACCGGCCCGGCACCGACCGCTTCCTCGCCACGCCCCGGCACACCCTGCTCGGCTCCGGCACCACGGCGCTGGTTCCGCACGACGCACGCCCCCTCCCGCTGCGGGTGCGGGAGACCCTGGACGCCGCCCGGCGCGCGGGCGACCCGGCCCCGGTCGTCGTGGGCTCCGTACCGTTCGCGCCCGACGGCGCGGCCGCCCTGGCCGTCCCGGAGACCGTCCGGTGGGCGAGCGCCCTGCGCGAGGACCCGCTCATCGCACTGCACGGCTCCGACACCGGTCAGGACGAGGCCTGGGAGATACGTGAGGTACCGGCCGCGGAGGAGTACACCGCGGCGGTCGCCGCCGCCGTGGAGCGGATGCGCGCCGGTGAGTTCGACAAGGTCGTGCTCGCCCGCACGCTGGAACTGACCTCGGCGCGTGACCTCGATCTGCCCGCCATGCTGAGCCGGCTGGCCCGCCGTGACCCGGACGGCTACACCTTCGCCGTTCCCAGCGGGCCGGGCCGCACACTCGTGGGTGCGAGCCCCGAGCTCCTCGTGTCCCGCCGCGGCAACCGGCTCGTCGCCAACCCGCTGGCCGGATCCGCGCAGCGCAGCGACGACCTGGCCACGGACGTCCGCAGGGCCGCCGCGCTGCTGGACTCGCCGAAAGACCTCCACGAGCACGCGGTCGTGGTCGACGCCATCCGCGAGGCGCTCGCGCCGTTCTGCGTGAGCCTGGATGTGCCCGAACGCCCCACACTCGTACGGACCGCCGCGATGTGGCACCTGTCGACGACCCTGACCGGCGAGCTGCGCGATCCCTCGTCCACCGCCCTGGACCTGGCGTCGGCCCTGCACCCCACCCCTGCGGTCTGCGGTACGCCGACCGATGTGGCCCGGCAGGTCATCGCGGACTCCGAGCCCTTCGACCGCGGCGCGTACACCGGCATGGTCGGCTGGCAGAACGCGGAAGGCGACGGCGACTGGGTGGTGACCATCCGCTGCGCCGAGGCCGAGGGCCGCACCCTGCGGCTGTTCGCCGGCGCGGGCGTGGTGGCGGAGTCCTCACCGGCCGCCGAGACCGCGGAGACCGGAGCCAAGTTCCGTACCTTCCTGAGCGCCGTGGGAGCCGCCCTGTGACCGCCCTCCAGTCATCCGACGCCCCCACCTGGCCTGCCGAGTTCGCCGAGCGCTACCGCGCCGCGGGCCACTGGCGCGGTGAGACGTTCGGCGGAGTGCTGCGCGAGCGGGCCGCCGCGCACCCGGACCGCGTCGCGGTCGTCGACCCGGCCCCCGAGCGGCGTGAATGGACGTACGGCGAGCTGGACGAGCGTGCCTCCCGGCTGGCCGCCGGGTTCTCCGCGCGCGGCATCTCCGCGGGTGACCGGGTCGTCGTGCAGCTCCCGAACATCGCCGAGTTCATCGAAGTCGTCTTCGCCCTCTTCCGGATCGGGGCCCTGCCGGTCTACGCGCTCCCCGCGCACCGGGAGACGGAGATCGAGTACTTCTGCTCCTTCACCGAGGCCGTCGCCTATGTGGTCCCGGACCGGCACGCCGGCTTCGACCACCTCGCGCTCGCGTCGAGGGTCAAGGAGCGTACGCCGACCCTGAAGCACGTCTTCGTCATCGGTTCGCCGGGTGAGCACACCGCCCTGTCCGAGGTGCCGTGCGCGCCCGCCGGGAGCGGGTACGAGCCGGAGCCGCACGATCTGGCGTTCCTCCAGCTGTCGGGCGGGACGACGGGCGTTCCCAAGCTCATCCCCCGTACGCACGACGACTACATCTACTCGCTGCGGGGATCCAACGAGATCTGCGGCGTCGACGGTGACACCCGCTTCCTCGTCCTGCTCCCCGCCGCGCACAACTTCCCCATGAGCTCCCCGGGCTGGCTCGGAACGCTGTACGCCGGGGGGACCGTGGTCCTGTGCCCCCGCCCCGATCCGGCGACGGCGTTCCCGCTCGTGGAAGCCGAACGCGTCACGATGACCGGGATGGTGCCGCCCCTCGCACTGATCTGGACGGAGGCCGGCCCCGGCGCCGAGCACGACCTGTCGAGCCTGGAGCTGGTCCTGGTCGGCGGCGCCAAGTACAGCGAGGCGGCCGCCCGCAGGCTGGAACCGGCGCTGGGCTGCAAGCTGATGCAGGTCTTCGGCATGGCCGAGGGTCTCGTCAACTACACGCGCCTGGACGACGACTACGAGACCGTGGTCACCACGCAGGGCCTGCCGATCTCCGAGGACGACGAGGTCCGTGTCGTCGACGACTCGGACGTGGACGTGCCGGAGGGGGGTTTCGGGCACCTGCTGACCCGCGGCCCGTACACGATCCGTGGCTACTGGCGGGCGCCCGAGCACAACCGGAAGTCCTTCACGGAGGACGGCTTCTACCGCACGGGTGACATCGTGCGCCGCACCCCGACGGGCCACCTGGTCGTCGAGGGGCGTGCCAAGGACCAGATCAACCGGGGCGGGGAGAAGGTCGCGCCGGAGGAGATCGAGAACATCATCCTCGGTCATCCGTCGGTGCACGACGTGTCCGTCGTGGGTGTGGCCGACGCGTACCTGGGCGAACGCACCCTGGCCTACGTCATCCTGCGCGACGGCGCCGAGCCGCTGAAGCCGGCCGCGGTCAAACGCCTCGTGCGTGAGCGCGGGGTCGCCGCGTACAAGGTTCCCGACCTCGTCGAGTTCGTCGAGGCGTTCCCGCAGACCGGGATCGGCAAGGTCAGCAAGAAGGGGCTGCGTTCCGACGCGGCGCCCGGCCCCGTCGTACCCGATCAGCACTGAGATCAGTACTGAGATCAGCACCGAGTTCCGCCCCGAGCGGCACCGAAAGGTTCCACCCCATGGCTCTTCCCGCCATCGCTTCGTACGCACTGCCGACCGAAGCCGAACTGCCCGCGAACCGCGTGGACTGGACCGTCGACCCCACGCGGGCCGTGCTCCTGGTCCACGACCTGCAGAACCACTTCCTCGGCGCGTTCCCGCCCGGGGAGCAGCCGCTCACCGGCATGCTCGGGAACACCTCCCGGGTCATCGAGGAGTACCGCCGCCTCGGTGTGCCGGTCGTCTACTCCGTGCAGCGCGGCGGGCAGACGGCCCAGGAGCGCGGTCTCCAGCTCGACTTCTGGGGTCCCGGTGCGGCCGACGACCCCGACGCGCTGTCGATTCCCGGCTCCGTCGCACCGGCGGACGGCGACACGGTGCTGACCAAGTGGAAGTACAGCGCCTTCGTGCGGACCGAACTCGAGTCCCTGCTGCGTGAGTCCGGCCGCGACCAGCTGGTGATCACCGGCGTCTACGCGCACATCGGGGTGCTCATGAGCGCGTGCGACGCGTGGATGCGCGACATACAGGCCTTCGTGGTCGCCGACGCCGTGGCCGACTTCTCGCGCGAGGACCACGACATGGCTCTGCGCTGGGCCGCCGGCCGCTGCGCGGTCGTCATATCGACCGACAACCTCCTCAAGGGGGTCTGAACACCGTGACGCTCACCCTTGAACTGATCCGTCACGATGTCGCCGACGCCCTCGGAGAGGACCCCGCGGCCATCCCCGGCCCCGCGGCCATCCCCCTCGACGAGAACCTCCTGAACCACGGCATGGAGTCGGTCCGCATCATGTCGCTGCTGGGACGCCGGCGCCGGAACCACGGTGTCGTGGCGGACTTCGCCGACCTCGCCGAGCAGCCCGCCATCGACGTCTGGGCACCACTGCTGGAGGCCGCGTGACCGTCCTGCTCGGCGACGCGGAAGGGGCCGGGTCGGGTCAGGACGCCCCGCCCGTCGTACTGCCGCTCACCGCCGCCCAGTCCGGCATGTGGTTCGCTCAGTCGCTCGATCCGCTCAGCCCGGCGCAGAACACGGCGGAGTGCCTGGAGATCGACGGTCCGCTCGACCCGGAGCTGTTCGCCGCGGCTCTGCGCCGCGTGACCGCCGAGGCCGACGCCCTGCGCGTGTGCGTCGAGGACACGCCGGAAGGTCCGCGCCAGCGCGTCCTGCCCTCGGTCGGGCTGCCGCTGACCACGCACGATCTGCGGGAGGCCTCCGACGCGGGCCGGCGGGCCGAGGAATGGATGCGCGCGGACCTCGCCGAGCCCTTCGACCTGGCCACCGGTCCGCCGTTCCGGCACGCCCCCTTCCGGGTGGGCGAGGAGCGCTGGCTCTGGTACCAGCGCATCCACCACCTGGTCATGGACGGCTTCGGCTACTCGCTCCTCGTACGCCGGACCGCCGAGGTCTACACGGCGCTCGTGCGGGGGGAGGAGCCCGGGCCCCAGGCCTTCGGGACACTCGCGGATCTGGTCGCCGAGGACGCGGCGTACCGGTCGTCGGAGGCGTTCACCGCCGACCGCGCCCACTGGGCCGAGGCGTTCGCGGACCGTCCCGAGGTGCCCCGGCTCGGCGGTCGCGGGGCGCTGCCCTCGCGGACGTTCCTCCGCCGCACCGCCCACCTGGGTCCTGAGGCCACCGAGGGTGTGCGGGACCTGGCCGACCGGCTCCGTGCCTCCTGGCCGGACGTCCTGATCGCCGCCCAGGCGCTCTACACCTCGCGGGCGACCGGGCGTCAGGAGGTCGTGCTCGGCCTCCCGATGATGGGGCGCATGGGTTCCGTCTCACTGCGGGTGCCGGGCATGGTCATGAACGTCCTTCCGCTCCGGCTGGACGTCTCCCCCGACGCCACCTTCGCCGAGCTGGTCCGCCGGGTGGTGCTCGGCGTCCGCGAGGCCCGCCGCCACCAGCGGTACCGCTACGAGGACATCCGCCGCGATCTGCGGCTCCTCGGGGAGAACCGCGGCCTGGTCGGCCCTCTCGTCAACGTCATGCCCTTCGACTACGACGTGGACTTCGCGGGCGCCCCGGCACGGGCGCGGAACCTGTCCGCGGGACCGGTGGACGACCTCACGGTGAACATCTACGACCGGTCCGACGGGCGTGGTCTGCGCATCGACCACGACGGCAATCCCGCGCTGTACGGGGACGAGGAACTGGCCGCCCACCAGGAGCGCTTCCTGCATCTGGTGGAGCGGCTGAGCCGGGCCGACCCGCATCTCCCGACAGCCGCGCACGGCATCGCCACCGAGGCCGAGCTCGAACTGGTCGTCCGTACGTTCAACGACACCGAACGGGCTCTGCCGCCCACGACGCTGATCGGCCCGATCGAGGCGCGCGCCGCCCGTACCCCTCACGCGACCGCCCTGGTGTACGGCGGCACCTCGCTCACCTACGAGGAGCTGAACACCCGGGCCAACCGGCTGGCCCGGCACCTGCGGACACTCGGCGCCCGGCCGGGCGCGGTGGTGGCGGTGTCGGTGCCGCGTTCGGTGGAGCTCGTGGTGTCGCTGCTCGCCGTGCTGAAGGCGGGGGCCGCGTATCTGCCGCTGGACCCGGACTACCCGGAGCAGCGCCTGGCGTACATGTTGCGGGACGCCGCGCCGGTGTGCGCGGTGACGGACCGGGCGGGGCGGCTTCCGCACGACACCGGGACGCCCCTGGTGGTACTGGACGGCCTCGACGTCTCGGGGTACCTCTGGGTGAACCCGTCGCGGCCTCTCACCCCGGCACATCCGGCGTACGTCATCTACACCTCGGGCTCGACGGGCCACCCCAAGGGCGTCGTCGTGTCGCACGGCGCCATCGACAACCGGCTGCGGTGGATGCAGAGCGCCTACGGGCTGACCGCGGACGACCGGGTCCTCCAGAAGACACCGTCGTCGTTCGACGTGTCCGTGTGGGAGTTCTTCTGGCCGCTGCGCCAGGGCGCGGTGCTTGTGGTCGCCGAACCGGGCGGCCACAAGGACCCCGCCCATCTGGCCCGGCTGATCCGCGAACAGTCCGTCACCATCTGCCACTTCGTGCCGTCGATGCTCCAGGTCTTCCTCGCGGAGGCGGAGACCGCCGCGTGCGGAAGTCTCCGGACGGTGTTCTGCAGCGGTGAGACCCTGCCCCGCGACATCGCCGACTCGTTCGGGCGTGAACTGCCCGGAGCCGAACTGCACAATCTGTACGGCCCCACGGAGGCGGCCGTCGACGTCACCTTCCACGCGTGCGCGGCGGACGCGACCGGCCCCGTACCGATCGGACGGCCGGTATGGAACACCCGGCTGTACGTGCTCGACGCGGCGCTGCAGCCCTGCCCGCCGGGAATCACGGGGGAGCTCTACCTGGCAGGCCGTCAGCTCGCCGACCGCTACCTGAACCGTCCGGAGCTGACCGCGTCGCGTTTCGTCGCCGACCCCTTCGGCCGGCCGGCGGAGCGCATGTACCGCACGGGCGACCTGGCGCACTGGACGGAGCAGGGCGAGGTCGTCCACCTGGGCCGCACCGACGACCAGGTCAAGCTCCACGGGCAGCGCATCGAGCTCGGCGAGATCGAGACGGCGCTGACGGCCCGGGACGGGGTGGAAGCCGCCCGCGCCCTCGTACGCGAGGACCGGCCGGGCGAGCAGCGACTGGTCGGCTACATCACCGGCGGCGCCGATCCGGTGGCCGTACGCGCCTCTCTGGCGCGGGAGCTGCCGGAGCACATGGTGCCGGCGGCGGTGGTGACCCTGGACGCCTTCCCGCTGAGCCCCAACGGCAAGCTGGACCGGCGCGCCCTGCCCGCCCCGGTGTTCGGCGGCGGCGCGGGCGCGCGGCGTCCGTCGGACGCGCGCGAGGAGGCCCTGACACGGCTCTTCGCGCAGGTGCTGGACGTCGGACAGGTGGGTCCCGACGACGCGTTCTTCGACCTCGGCGGCACGTCACTGCTGGCCGTGCGGCTGGTGGCCCGCGTGCGGGAGGAGTTCGGCGCGGAGCTGACCGTCGGCTCGCTGTTCGAGTCCCCGACCCCGGCCGCGCTCGCCGCACGGCTGGGTTCCACGGGCCCGGCGTCCGAGGACGCCCTGGACGTCGTACTGCGTCTGCGCGGCGGCGAGGGGCGTACCCCGTTGTTCGCCATCCACCCGGCGGGCGGAATCGCCTGGTGCTACGCCGGGCTGTCGGCCCGCCTCGGCCCGGAGCAGCCGGTGTACGGCATCCAGGCCCGCGGGCTGGCCGGGGACGAGCCGCTGCCGCGCACCCTGGAGGAGGAGGCGTCCGACTACCTCCGGCACATCCGCGCGGTCCAGGAGCACGGCCCCTACCGGCTGCTGGGCTGGTCCGTCGGCGGGGTGCTGGCGCACACCGTGGCCGTACTGCTCCAGGAGGCGGGCGAGGAGGTCGAGCTGCTCGCGCTGCTGGACTCGTTCCCCGCCGAGCAGTGGCGGGAGCGGCCGGCGCCCGAGGAGGGCGACGCGCTGACCGCGGTGCTGCGGATGGCGGGCTTCGAGCGCACGCACGAGCGGAACCGTGAGGAGGTGCTGGCGACGCTGCGCCGGGCGGGGAGCCCGCTCGCCGGGATCGGCGACCGCGCGCTGTCGAGGATCGTCGACATCGTCCCGAACCACGCCCGCATGATGCGCGAGCACCACCACCGGGGCTACGACGGCGACCTGCTGTTCTTCACGGCCGCCGCCCCGCGTGCGGAGGACTGGCTCACCCGCGAGGCGTGGCGGGCCCATGTCACGGGGTCCATCGACAACCACGACCTCGACTGCACCCACCCGCAGCTGATGCGGGAACGCCACCTGGACGACATCGCGGCCGTCCTGGCGGCCCGTCTGAAGGAGCTGGACGCATGAGCGCGATGAGCGGCCCGTTCGACCCTGGCCCGGAGGGCCGCGCCACGCACCTGGTGCTGGAGAACACCGCCGGTCAGCTGTCCCTGTGGCCGGTCTGGCGGGAGATCCCGGCAGGGTGGTCCGTACGGTTCGGCCCGGCCCCGCACGAGGCGTGCGCCGCCGCGCTGGTGCCGCCGGGCCGGGCCTGAGCTCCGGGACGCCGCGTGCGAAGTCAGCCTCCGTGGACGGTGAGCCGGTAGCCCTCGGGGCCGGTGAAGGAGAACACCGGCCCGAACGGGCTGTCCTGCAAAGGGGTGACGTCCTCCGTGCCCGCCGCCACGAGCTGCTCCCGCAGCATCCCGGCGTCCGTCGTCCGCAGCCACAGGGCCACCCCGAGACCGGGACGCCCGGCGCCGTCCAGGTCGACGCCGGGGAGCGGCTCACGGACGGCGAACGGGATCGGGCTGGTCGCGAAGACAACGGCGTGGGGCGGCGCGGCGGGGTCCCGTCGCAGCCCGAGCCGCTCCTCGAAGAAGGCGGCCGCGCCGGGCACGTCCTTCACCTGAAGAGCGATGAAGTCGGGGCCTTCGACAGTGGCGGTCATGGTTCCTCCTGGGTGACACAACGCCTCGATGTCAGGACTTTGACATGCCTGACGATAGGCACCGGTCCCGGGTATGTCAAAATGTTGACATGGAAGACCGTGCGCCCGTGCCCGCGCCCCACCCGGCCCAAGACGTCACCGAGCACGTCGGATACCGCCTCAAACGCGCCTCGGCCGCCCTGCGCAACGCCATGGACAGGGCCCTGCGCGAGCACGACCTCACCGTCCCGCAGTACTCCTGCCTCGAACTCCTCGACGAGAAGCCCGGCCTGTCCAACGCCGACCTGGCCCGCGGCACCTTCGTCACCCGGCAGTCGGCCAATGTGGTCCTGCGCGGCCTCAAGGAAGCCGGACTGATCACGCGGCCGCTCACCACCGAGCACGGACGCGCCCTGCCCACCCATCTGACCCCCGCCGGGGAACGGCGCCTGCGAGCGGCGCGCGGCGCCGTCTACGCCATCGAGGAACGCATGATCAGGAACATTCCCGAGGGGCGTCTGACGGCCCTCCTGGCCGACCTCGACACGATGACCGAGGCCCTCGGCGAGTGACGGGGGACGGTGCGGGCACCGGGCCGCACTCTAGGAGCCCAGCAGGTCCACGAGGCCGTCGACCAGCTCCGTGCGCCAGCACAGATAGTCGTGGCCGCCGTTGAACTCCCGGTAGGAGGCGTCGTCGTAGCCCGCCGCCTCCAGGACCTCGCGCAGGCGCCTGGCGGCCGGCAGCGCGACCCACTCCTGCTCGCCGAAGGAGAGCCAGAAGCGGACCGGCAGGCGCGGGGCGCGCGCGATCCGGTCGGTGAGCCACTGAGCCCGCGGCCCGTCGGGCCACCAGAACGAGCCCGACTGGGCGAGGACGTTGCCGAAGCGGCCGGGCACGGAGAGCGCGGCGTGAGCGGCCGAGAGACCGCCCAGGCTCTGTCCGGCGACGACCGTACGGGCGGGGTCACCCGTGACCGGGAGCCGGTCCGCCGCCCAGGGGAGCAGCTCGTCGGCGAGGAAGGCGGCGAACTCCGGGCGGCACGTCAGGTCCGTCCACCTCGTGCCGGCATCCACGGAATCCGGCAGCAGGGCGACGAGCGGCGGGATCCGGCCGTCGGCGATCAGGTTGTCCAGCAGGTGCGCGAGCCCGAGCCGCGGCTGCCAGTGCTCACCGTCGAGGAGGACGAGGACGGGGAGCTCGGCCGAGTGCCCGGGGTCCACAGGCGGTTCGTAGAGCCAGACGCGGCGCGTGCCGCCGCCCAGCTTCCCGGTCGGCACCTCGTGGGCGGCCACCCCGCCGCGGGCCACGCCCGGCCTCGGCTGCCAGTCCTGCCCTCCGGGCGCCCCGGGGAGCTCGGCGTAGGACACCGGCTCACCGTCCCAGCGGCGCGGCAGCGCACGGCCGTTGAGCGGGTCGTGCCGGCGCTGGGTACGCAGCCACTGCCAGTGGCCGGCCGTGCCGGGCTCCGGGCCGCCACCCTCGTCCACGTAGAAGTCGTAGGTCCCCCGCCAGTCGTGCCGCAGGCGCAGCGACCAGTGCCAGACGTCGGTACCGGGCACCTGCTCCATGAGGTTGCCCTCGGGCGCGCGGGGATCGCCGAGCTTGTTGGGGAGCACCTGTACGGCGCGGGTGTCGGCCGTGCCGCGCCAGAGGAACGTCACCGCCCGGTGATCGGCGCTGCCGTGCGGGTCCGGAGAGACGAGGGGCGTGCCGCTGTCGACCGCCGCCGCCCAGAACTCCTCGGTCTCCCCCGGCTCCGGAAGCCGGATTCCCGGCTCCCGGAGCCGCGGCACCTCATCCGGGCGCGCGGTCCTCGGCGGCCGGCGCGGGGTGCCCTGCGGCGGCACCGACGTGATCACGAGAGGGACTCCGAAGTACGGGGAAAGAAAGACTTAGGGTTACCTTACCTCCCTCGGGGCCATGAGGCGGCGCCCGTTCGCGGGCGCCGCCTCCGCCTGGTGCTCGTGGTGCGCCGGGTCAGACCGTGGCGGGGAAGCGGTCCCAGACGCGGTGCCTGCCGAGGAGCTGCTTGATCTCTTCCAGCACCTCCTCGCCGGTGCCGGCGACGACCACGCCCGGCGCGTCCGCGGTCACACCGGCGGAGACGAGGGCGGCGTCGCCGCCCGCCCACGTCCCGATCGCCTTGGCGTGCCGGTACGTCTCGTTCAGCAGCAGGAGCACCCGGGGATCGATGGCGGTGCCCGCCGCGCCCGCCTTGGCGTCCCGTGCGCCGATCGCGTCGGCTCCCGCTCCGGGGGCGCCGGCGAGCAGGACGGCGTCGAACTCGACGGAGCGGGCGGTGGCGTAGGTGCGCTGCACGGTGACCGGGTCGCCGTCCGCGTCGAGGACTCCCCCGGCGGGAGCGATGACCAGCGGCACCATGCGGGCGGCCTGCACGGCTGCGCGTACCGCCCGGACACCGTCGAGGTCGGCGTCCTTGTCGGCGACGATGCCGATGACACGGCCGTCGAGCGGCCAGACGCCGCCGACCTGCGACAGCGCGGGGCTCGGCTCGGGATCCGCGAGCGGTCCGTCCGGCTCGGGCGCGGGCAGCCCGAGACCGGCGGCGACCTGCTCGCACAGCCGGGCGTCGATGCGGGCGAGTACCTTCAACGCCCGTTCCTTGATCGCCTGTTCGTAGCACTTGCCCAGCTCGAAGGTGTACGCGGCGATGATGTGCTCACGCTCCACCGGAGTCATGCTGAGCCAGAAGAGCCGGGGCTGGCTGAAGTGGTCGTCGAACGACTCGGGCGCCTCGCGCACCTTACGGCTCGCGGCGATCTCGGCAGGCACCTCGACGAACGCGCCGGTGTCGGCTCCCGCCAGGAACGGGCAGCCGCCGTCCAGGGAGTTGGGCCGGTACGGCGCGACGCCCCGGTGGACCGCCGTCTGGTGCATGCCGTCGCGCAGCATGTCGTTGACCGGGGCGTGGGTCCGGTTGATGGGCAGCTGCGGGAAGTTGGGGCCGCCGAGCCGGGTGAGCTGGGTGTCGACGTAACTGAACAGGCGGCCCTGGAGCAGCGGGTCGTTGGTGATGTCGATGCCCGGCACCATGTTGCCGACGTGGAAGGCGACCTGTTCCGTCTCGGCGAAGAAGTTCGACGGATTGGCGTCGAGCGTCATCAGGCCGATCGGCTGTACCGGCGCGAGCTCCTCCGGCACGATCTTGGTCGGGTCCAGCAGATCGATCCCCTGGAACATCTGCTCGGGGTTGTCCGGGAAGGTCTGGATGCCGAGTTCCCACTGGGGGTAGGCACCGGCCTCGATGGCGTCGGCGAGGTCCCTGCGGTGGAAGTCGGGGTCCACGCCACCCGCGATCTGGGCCTCCTCCCAGACCTGGGAGTGGACACCAAGCTTGGGCTTCCAGTGGAACTTCACCAGGGTGGAGGCCCCCTCGGCGTCGACGAGCCGGAAGGTGTGGACGCCGAAGCCCTCCATCGTGCGGAACGAGCGCGGGATACCGCGGTCGGACATGTTCCACAGCGTGTGGTGCGTGGCCTCGGAGTGCAGGGTCACGAAGTCCCAGAACGTGTCGTGGGCACTCTGCGCCTGCGGGATCTCCCGGTCCGGGTGCGGCTTCCCGGCGTGGATGACGTCCGGGAACTTGATGGCGTCCTGGATGAAGAAGACCGGGATGTTGTTCCCGACGAGGTCGAAGACCCCTTCCTCCGTGTAGAACTTGGTGGCGAAGCCGCGGGTGTCGCGCACGGTGTCGGCCGATCCCCGTGAGCCGAGCACGGTGGAGAAACGGACGAAGACCGGAGTCTCCACGTCCCTCGCCAGGAAGGCCGCCTTGGAGATCTTCGACGCGGACCCGTACCCCCGGAAGAAACCGTGGGCGGCGGCGCCGCGCGCGTGCACCACACGCTCCGGGATGCGTTCGTGGTCGAAGTGGGTGATCTTCTCCCGCAGGTGGTGGTCCTGGAGCAGCACCGGCCCTCGCGGGCCCGCCTTGAGGGAGTGGTCGGTGTCGTACAGCCGCGCCCCCTGTGCCGTCGTCAGGTAAGGGCCGCTCTGCGCGTTGCGGGCGGGTTCGGCGCCGGTGGGCTGACCTGTGGGGCTGACCGTCTCGGGGCCGTTCTGGTCATCCTTGGGCGGCAGCGGCTCGCGCGGCCGGGTCGGCTCCTCCTCCGACGGGGGGAAGCTGCTGGGGGCGCCCGGGATGGGCTGCTGACCTGGTCTCTCCGTCACTTCTCGTCTCCTGACACGTAGCTCGTCGCCGGACCGACGTGCGGATGAGTTCGACGCGCCGAGCCGCGTGGGCGTGCGTATACCTCCCGCCGCCGGGCCCGCGTGCCACGCCGGGCGCCGTGTCGTCACTCCTTCGGCAGCATCCTTCGGGGCGTGGCACGCGGGTCCGCGCGGAGGCGGGTCAGACGTTCCGCCTGCTGATCCGCTCGTTCCACGTGCGGGAGAAGACCCGGCGCCCGTCCTCGTACCCGTCGAGCGTGGCGTCCACGTGGAAGGCCTCGTCGTCCGAGGTCAGCACGGTGCGTGTCTCGACCCGGACGTCCCAGCCGGCCCGGCGGAAGCGCATCTCCCAGGCCGACTCGCCGCGCACGGACCCGAAGTCCTCGCCGACCCAGCTGTACTTCTCGCAGGCCCTCAGCCCGGTCTCCATCCCGTTGTCCTCGTACCGCTGGAGTCCACGGTCCTTCACGATGTCCAGCACGGACCGGTAGTCCACCAGGTCCCTGGTCACGGTCCACGCCTGCTCCGGCTCGCTCAGCCGGGTGACCTCGGGGGGCGCGCAGCCCTCGGGCTCCCCGAAGGGGCGCAGGGCCTTGTCCTCCGGTACGTCGTCGGGGCGGACCGGCAGGGTGAGGGTGCTGCCCTTCTCGTACACGCTCAGCAGTGCGGGTCCGGGCGCGGGCCACACGAGCGGCCAGTACGAGGTGGACAGCGACAGCCGGATGCGGTGGCCGGGCGGGAAGGCCTGCGCGACGCTGTGGAGCGGTACGCGGACGCGGTAACGCCGGCCCGGTTCCAGGGCCTCGGCGGCTTCCTCGCCGTCGCGGTGGGTCAGGTTGAGCACCCCGTAGGTCACCCGGGTGGAGCGTCCGTCCGGTGCGACGTCGGACAGCCTGACGTTCAGCTGCGCGACCGGGGCGTCCGCGGACACCTCGACGACGACGACGGGGGCGCCGAGGATCTCGACGCGTCCGTCGAGCGGCGCGGTCTGGAAGACGAGCGAGCCGCCGTCCTCCTCACGCTGGTCGTAGGGCAGGTCCGGCGGGGCGTTGTACGAGGCCCACTTGCCGGCGAACTGGCCGACGGAGAGAGGCGACTGCACCGTGTGGACGCGGTCCTCCTGGTTCTCCAGGTCCTCCGGCTCCCCCAGTCCGCCGTCCCGCAGCGGGAGGACGGTCTCGCCGACGTTCGGCGAGGGCCAGGACGGCTCACCGACCCACCGGCCGGGGCGTTCCTCGTAGGAGGTCGAAGGCGGGACGCTCTCCTGCATCCAGGCCTGGAGCATGGGGCCGTCCATGACGCCGTTGTCGATGCCCTTGAGCCAGTGGTCCCACCAGCGCACGACCTCCTGGAGGTAGCCGATGGCGGGGCCCGGCTCTCCGAGGTGCGGGAGCTTGTGCGACCAGGGGCCGATGAGTCCCTTGCGCGGTACGTCGACGTGGCTCAGCAGGCGGGTCACGGCGTTGGAGTAGCCGTCCGCCCAGCCGCTGGAGGCGAGCACCGGGCAGCGCAGGGCGGAGTAGTCCTCGCTCAGGCTCGCGTGGCGCCAGTAGTCGTCCCGGTGCGGGTGGCGGAGCCACTCCAGGACCCAGGGGCGTGCGGCTTCGAGCCGTTCCCGCCACATCTCCCGCCAGCGCTCACCGACGACGGCCGGGTCGGGCGGGCATGTGGCGTACGCGAACATGGTCCCGGCCTCGGCCAGGTTGTCGGACAGCATCGCGCCGCCGAGGTAGTGCATGTCGTCCGCGTACCTGTCGTCGGTGAACGACGCGATGCAGATGGCGCGCAGGCTCGGCGGCCTGCGTGCGGCCGTCTGCAGGGCGGCGAAGGCGCCCCAGGAGATGCCCATCATCCCGGTGTTGCCGTCGCACCAGGGCTGCTCGGCGATCCACGCGAGGACCGACTCGGCGTCGCTCTGTTCCTGTTCGAGGTACTCGTCCAGCAGCACCCCCTCCGACTCGCCCGTCCCCCGGAGGTCGACACGCACGCAGGCGTATCCGTGGCCGGCGATGTACGGGTGGTGGATGGCGTCACGTGTGGAGGTGAGGTCGTTCTTGCGGTACGGGATGTACTCCAGGACCGCCGGCACCGGTTCCGCGTCCGATGCGGTGGGACGCCAGATCCGCGCGGAGAGCTCGACTCCGTCCTCCATGGGGATCGTGACGTGCTTCTCTTCCTGGATCGCGAAGGGCAGCTGGTCGACGTGGCGCATGCCTGTGCGACCTCCTTTCGTCGTGCTGGACCGGACGGGTCACCGGGTCTTCGTGCCGCGGCTCCCCGGCTCCGTCTCGTCGAAGGTGAGGCCGAGGGCGGCCACGCACCGGTCGAACTTGCGCCGCAGGTCCTCCTCGTCGTCGCCTCCGGTGAAGATGTGCGCCACTTCGTAGCTGTAGCTGTCCTGTCCGGAGACGGTCGAGAGCTTCTGCCCCTCCTCGGGCACGACCTCGATCCGCACCCCGGGTATCTCACGTTCGATGGCGGCGATCCGCTCCGGGCCGGGCACCTCGTGCACCTTCCCGTCGCCGAACCAGCGGTAGTACCACTTGGCGGCCATGGCGTAGCGCCCGAGCCCGCCGGGCAGGGCCGGGTCGCGCCCCAGCGCGAGGCTGATCATGCGGTGGTGGTTGGGCGCGCCGTCGACGTAGTCGAAGAGTTCGGCATGGGACTGGGAGTGCCGGGGGTTGATCTCCAGGAGTTTGATGTCCTGCGTCTTGGGGTCGTAGAAGTACTCGATGCTGAAGGTTGCCGACTCCATGCCGATCTGCTGCATGGTCCGCTCGCTGACCTCGTGCAGCTTGCGGATGACCGGGGCGGGGAGGCTGCTCGGGTACTGGTGGCGCAGGAAGCACGGGGAGGCCGGGTAGTTGATCGAGTCCAGCACGCCGTACACATGCGCCCTGCCCCGGTACACATAGCCCTCGACGGCCACCTGGATACCTGTCATGGCCTCCTCGGCCAGGCAGACCTGGCCTCCTACGTCCTTCATCTCCGGGGGGAGGTCCAGAAGGCCGAGCACGGAGTCGAAGGGCCGGCCGACCCTGCCTATGCCCGCCCTGATCTTGTCGACGGCTGCCCGGAACTCCTCCATGTCCGAGACTCCGTACGCCAGCTCGGAGGAGTAGGCGAGGGCCGGCTTGAGCCACATGGGGAAGCTCACACCCTCAGGGGGCTTCGGGTCGTCCGCTTCCAGATCCACCCGGCCGAAGCGCGGGTACTCGTCGATGACCTTCTGTTGTTCGAGCCGGCTCCAGTACTTGTGCTCGCACTTGACGACGGACTCGAGGCTGGTCGTCCGCACGCCGTACTCCTTGCCGAGCATCGGGACGAGAGTGCTCACCGGGAAGTCCCAGTATCCGACGATCGCGTCGACGCTGCCGTCGTGCGCGTCGAGCACAGCCCGGGCCCGGTCCATCAGCGCGGGGACGGACACCTCGCCCTCCTGCAGTTCCTGGACGGTCAGCAGGCGGTGGAACCGGTAGGAGTCCGCGTCCGGAACAGCCTCCAGAGTCGGCAGATTCGAATCGTCGAGGCCGACGACGAAGATGTTCTTGCGCTGTACCTGCGGCATATGGCTGTCCCTTCGGTGAGAAGTGCTTCCTGCACACCGAGGGCGCCTGCCCTGCCGCACGGCCGACATGCGGCGCCGTCTCCGGGGATGCCGATCCGCTCCCGCGTCAGCGCACTCCCCGGGGGCGGTACTGGACGCTGATCCGCGGCCCGCGGGCGTGCGCGGTCTTGGGGACGGCGTGCTGCCAGGTGCGCTGGCAGGAGCCGCCCATGACGATCAGGTCGCCGTGGCCCAGCGGCCGGCGCACGGTGTCGCCGCCGCGACAGGGACGCAGGAGCAGGTCACGCGGGGCACCGAGGGAGAGGATCGCGACCATCGTGTCCTGGTGCGAGCTGCGGCCGGTCAGGTCGCCGTGCCAGGCGACGCTGTCGCGGCCGTCCCGGTAGTAGCAGAGCCCGGCCGTGGTGAAGGGCTCGCCCAGCTCGTCACCGTAATGGGAGGACAGCGCGTCGCGGGCCTCGTCCAGCACCGGGTCCGGAAGTGCGTCCTCGGGGCGGTAGAAGGCGAGCAGCCGGGGGACGTCGACGGTCCGGTCGTACATCTGCCGGCGCTCGGCCCGCCAGGGCACGTTGTCCGCGAGCTCGGCGAAGAGCTCGTCGGCGCCGGCGAGCCAGCCCGGCAGCAGGTCGATCCACGCACCGTCGCCGAGGACCGTCCTGCGCACCCCGGTGAGCGGGCCCAGGTGCGGGCGGTCGGCCTGGTCGAACAGCGAACCCTGGAGATGAACGGACATGGGTCAAGCCTACCCGGCAATTAGAACAAACGTTCCCGTAGGCGGCGCCGGGCCATGCGGTCGGGTTCCCCTGCCGCTGCGACCGGGCCGGCGGCCGCCCCGGTCGCAGCGGCAGGGGATCGGCCATAAGCTGCCGGGGCCGACGGGTGCGACCGCGACGGGCCTGACCAGGGGTTCCGCTCCGCCAGGCAGCTGAACCGCACACCCGGGAGGACGGGCGGCCACCCGGAAATCCGCATCACTGACATGCGCGCGGGTGGGCAGGAGAGCGGCGACGCCGCACGGCCCCCCACGGTCGGCGGCGGGTACGGCAGACCTCTAGAGAAGGAGCGCCCCATGTCGGAACAAGGACGCGGTGACGACGTCTACCAGCCCGACGGCTCGGACGCGGACAACCGTCCGACGGACGACCTCGACCCGGAGAACGTGATCGACGAGCCCGACCTCGACGACACGATGGACACGGGGTACTCCCCGCCGGAGAAGCCCCTGGGCGTGTCGAAGTACGGCACGACCGGCGAGGAGCAGCGGGAGGGCGAGTCCCTCGACGGGCGCCTGGCACAGGAGGTGCCCGAGGAGGACCCGCTGCTGGCCGGCGCGGCCGACGACGGGCCGGAGGACAACGGCCCGGAGGAGGACGACGCCGGGGCCGAGCGCGCCGGTCGCGTCACCACCGCCGACGAGGAGCCCGGAGCCGCGCGCAACAACAGGGTGCTGGGCCGGGACGTCGGTATCGACGGGGGCGCGGCCTCCGCCGAGGAGGCGGCGGTCCACATCCAGGAGGACGACGGGACCTGAGCGCCCGGGCTGTGCCCGGGCCGTCGGGACACATGCCCCGGCCGATCAGGGGAACGTCACCATCGCGGGCCGCAACCAGGTGGACCGCGCGCAGGAAAGGTGACAACCGATGACCGACAACGGCAAGAAGCAGCGCAGGGTACTGGCCGTGGTCACCAACTACGGCGTGGAACAGGACGAGCTCGTGGTGCCCGTCGACCGACTCCGCGGTGCGGGGGTCCAGGTCGACGTCGCCGCCGTGTCGACGGACGACATCATGACGCTGGTCGGTGACAAGGATCCGGGAAAGACCGTCCGTCCCGACCTCACGCTGGACGACGCCGACCCCACGGACTACGACCTGCTGCTCATCCCGGGCGGCACCCTGAACGCCGACACTCTCCGGCTCCAGAGCGCCACCACCGGGATCGTCCGCTCCTTCACGGACTCCGGCCGCCCGGTCGCGGCCATCTGCCACGGCCCCTGGGCCGTGGTCGAGGCGGACGTCCTCACGGGCAAGCGGCTGACCTCCTACGCGTCGCTGCGGACCGACATCCGCAACGCGGGCGGGGAATGGACGGACGAGCCGGTGGTGACGGACGGTTCCGGCGGCTGGACGCTGATCACCTCGCGCGACCCGGGTGATTTGGACGCCTTCGTAGGGGAAATCCGCACGGCACTCGCGGCGCGCCCCTGACCGCGGGGGGGGTGCCCCTTCGCGGGCGCGGAAACCGGTGGCGCCCCGCGACGAGAGCCGTTACCTTCCGCCTGAGCCCGATGGGCTGCGGGACATGACGGCGAGGGGACCGGACGTGGAGACCGAGGGCGCGCGGACCGACCGGCTGGGGCTGCTGCTCAGCCAGTTCGACCAGGCCAGGGAGATGGCCCAGGTGCGGCTGACAGGGCTCGGTGACGAGGAGTACCTGTGGGAGCCGGTGGCCGGCTGCTGGTCGGTCCGGCGCCGCGGTGAGGCCACGACCCCCCGGGCGTACGGGCCGGGCGAGTGGGTGCTCGACAAGGGCGCCCCTGACATCCCGGCGAACGAGTACGCCGAGGTAGTCCGGCAGGCCGCCGGGGGCATGGCCGTCTCCAGGATCGCCGACGACTGGAGCGTGAGCGTCGAGCGGGTCGAGCAGATCCTCGCGCACACCGGAGCGCCGGAACCCGACGAGACACCGGTCACCACCATCGCGTGGCGGCTGGGCCATCTGCACTCGTGCCTGGCGGGCCAATGGGAGTGGACCTTCGGCGAACGCCGCGAGGAGCCGAAGCTGCTGGTCGACTTCACCCCCTCCGCCGGGCTCGCGCTCCAGCGGTTCTGGGAGCTGGTCGACCGCTGGCGCAGGAGCGTCGCCGACCTCACCGACGAGCAGCTCGACACGGTCGGCCTCTCGCAGTACCCGTACGGCTCCGATCCCGACGACCCCTTCATCAGTGTGCTGGCGGGGGCCAACCTCGAATTCATCCACCACATGGCCGAGATCGCGGTGCTCCGCGACCTCCACAGGGCCAGGTTCGCCGGGCCCGGGTAACCGGTCGCAGCAGAACGCCGGCGGGAGTGGCGTTGTTCGAGGGCGGCCGGAGCAGTCGTCCGTACGTTTTCTCCAACGGCTACTGGCGGGCACGCCCGGGGCCGTCCACCGTGCGTCGTCGACCGCAGTTGATCTCTCCGGAGGGGGCACACCATGTCCGGTACGGCCGATGACCGTCACGATGGCGGCGCGCCCGAGGTCCCGGGAAGCGCGGCGTGGCTGAAGGGGCGGTTACTGGAGATCGCCGCGGCGTTCTCTGCGGACCGCGTGCCGGTGACGGCCCATGAGTGGACCGACCCGGTGCGGCTGCGCGACCCCGCGCCGGTGGGCCACCGGTTCCTGTTCCTCCTCGGCGTCGACGGGGACGGCCACTCCTCGTCCCCGGGTTTCGACGACGCCGTGAACGCCTTCGCCGCTGCCGGCTGGGCCGTGCGACGACGGCCCCCGGGCCTGCCTGGGGAGAGTTGCGCGACGGCCGCGCACGAGGGCTTCGAGGTGAGGGTCTACGAGGGAAGCGGGCGGAGGCTCGTGACGTTCACCGGCTGGACGCCGGTCGTGTACACCGAACGGCAGTTGCCCCAGCCGCCGTTCACGCTCAGCACGGCCGACGGGGTGCTCTGCGACGACTGTCAGGGCTGGGGGGTGTGCCTGGAATGCGAGGGCAGGGCCTACAGCGGCGGTCGTGGA
The DNA here is from genome assembly GCF_002941025.1 of Streptomyces sp. QL37. NCBI lineage: Bacteria > Bacillati > Actinomycetota > Actinomycetes > Kitasatosporales > Streptomycetaceae > Streptomyces > Streptomyces sp. QL37. Next base: position 752,774 of record NZ_PTJS01000001.1, read on the forward strand.
GGGTACGGACGCTGCTGGTGCGCCGCGAACAACGCGGGGCCGGGCAGATGCGTGGAATGCCGCGGCAGGGGTGTCTTCACCGCGGCCGAGATGTCGTGGAGGCGGAGGCGGTACGGGCTGCCCGACGCCGACAGCGGTGACACGGCCGGGCGGACACCGGTTGAGGACGGTCACGTCTCCAGCACCGGCGCCCTCGCCGCTGTCGTTCGACGTACCTGTGCCTGCGGGGAGTTCCGCTGCTTCTGGCGCAACACCGTTGTCCAGGCCGACGAGCGCCTGCTGTCCCGCTTCGTCGGCACCTGCCAGGGTTGCGCGGCGCAGCGCGCCTACGCGTTCACCCTTCCACCGGGCCGGGAAGCGACGTAGGAAGCAGAGCAGCCAGGTCGCGCTCGAACCAGGTGCCCGGCTCACCGCCGATGCGGTCCGGATCGGCGGGGCCGACGGGGACGAACCCGGCTCCGGTCAGCACCTTCCGGGACGCGACGTTCCGATCGGTCGTGGCCGCCCGCACGGTGCGCAGCCCGTGGTCGGCCTCCGCGAGGCGGCACACCTCCCGGACGGTCGCTGTCGCCACGCCGCGGCCGGCGGTGTGCTGCGCGACCCGGTAGCCGAGTTCCGCGGTGCCGTCCTCGATGTCGACGAGGTTGAACCTGCCGATCACCGAGCCGTCGTCGGAGACGAGCACATGGAAGGCGCAGACTCCTGCCTCCTGCTCGGCCAGCAAGGCGTCGAACCTGTCGGTGAACCGGGCGAAGAAGTCGTCGCCGCGGTCGGGGACCGCTGCGGCGAAGTAGGCGCGGTTCGCCAACTCGAAGGCCAGGACCGCCGGGGCATGGCTGACGTGCAGCCTCATCAGCTCGGGCATCGCCCCACCCTACTCAGGTGGTTCGCGGAGGCCACCGGTTTTCCCCGCCGGGCACGCAGCTTTCCCCGCCGGGCAGACAGTGGAAGTGCCCTGCCGACCGCGCGTACCGGAAGCCGCGAAACGGCTCCCGTCGCGGCAGGTCGCAGGACGCTTCCACGTGTGTCACCGTGTCATGCGATCAGGCCCAGCAGCCGTTCACGGTGGCGGCGAGGCCGTCCAGGGAGTCCTTGATCGCGGCGCCGTCCGCAGTGGAGTTGTTCTCGATGAAGGAGAAGATCTTCCAGCGGCCGTCCTTCCCCTGGGTGAGCCCGCTCAGGGCGGTGGCCCCCGTCAGGGTGCCGGTCTTGCCCTTGACCTGGCCCACGGCACACTGGGAGTCGGCGGTGTCGAACCGCCCCCACTCGGGCCCGAGCGTGCTGCCCGCCTCACCCGCGACCGGCAGGCCCTCGGAGACGGACTTCAGCTTGCTGTGCCGGGGGTCGGTGGTGAGATCGAGGATCTCGGCGACGGTCTGGGCCGTGATGCGGTTGGAGCGGGACAGCCCGCTGCCGTCGTGGATCTCGAAGTTGGACACCGAGATCCCGTACCAACCGGTGAGGACGTCACGGACGGCCGCAGTGCCGCCCTCGTAGGTGGCGGCCCGGCCCGAGGCGAGTCCGGTCGCCCGCAGCAGCGTCTCGGCGATGTCGTTGTCACTGGTCTTGAGCATCTGCTTTACGATCACGGACAGCTCCGCGGACCGGTGCTCGGCCACGGGGAAGTCCGTCGAAGCGGCCTGGCCGCGGGTCACGTCACCCGTGACGCCGATGCCCTGTTCGGCGAGTTGCGCGGCGAAGACGTTCCCCGCGTCGATGGCGGTGTCCTGGACGAGCTTCCCGTCCACCACCAGGGCGCGCACGGGTGCGATCTGGTCGTCGTAGTAGCTGCTGTTCCAACCCTCGGCCAGCGTCGGCGCCGCGAAGAGACTGTCGTCGATCCGGACCTTCACCGTGCCGAGGCCGGCGTTCTTCAGACCCGCGGCCGCGCTCTTGGCGAGCTCGGTGAGATCGGCGGTCGTCAGGGTGCGGTCGCCCCCGCCGACCAGGGTGAGTGTGCCGTCGCCGTAGACCACCTTGGTCGTGAACTTGTGGTCGGGGCCGAGCAGGGTCAAAGCGCCGGTCGCGGTGGCGAGCTTGGTGTTGGACGCCGGCATCAGCGCGGTCTTCGCGTCGTGACCCCAGATCACCTCGTTGGACTCGGCGTCCAGCACCACTCCGCTGAAGGTGGTGCCGATGTTCTTGTCCTGGGACCGGGTGTTGAGGTTGTCCACGAGCTTCTGGTCGGTGGAGTCGAGTCTGCTGACGCTTTCCTTGCTCACCGCCGGCTGATCGGCGGCGAAGGCGGACTGACCGGCCATGACCGCGCCGGCGACCGGGGTGAGAACCGCGGCGACGAGCGTCCGGCGGACGGCTCTGTTCACAGGCTGGACCTTTCGGTGACGGCCTCCGGTGGAGGATACGGGCGCGGCGTCAGAACTGGGTATCACAGGGTCTCCACGTCACACACATGACGAGTAGGGGCCATAGGAATGCGAATAAACCTAGTGGCACTCGCCCCGTTCACAGGGGCCGCACCGAGCCGCGTGCTGTGCAGATTCGGTGACGGTGTGGAGACCACTTCAGCGGCGGGTCGCCCGCTCAGGGGCGTCGGCGCCAATCGCCGGGCGCGGGCACGGTCCCGGGTCGGGGCACTCGTGCACGCCGGTGCCGCCCGGCCTCCCGGGAGCCCCCGAATCGGACGAACCGCCACGCGGGCGGAGGCGGAGCCACGAGACTGTTGTCATGAAGACCGCGCGAGTGCGTGACGTCTCGTTCGCCGATGGGCCGGTGCGGCTCTCGGGTTCGCTGGGAGTCCCGGACCGGGGCGGAGGAACCGGTGCGGGCATCGTCCTTGTCGGCGGCTCCGGGGCGTCCGACAGAGACAACGGCACGTACTTCCCACCGCTTCGGCAGCGCCTGATGAGTGCCGGATTCACCGTGCTGTCGTACGACAAGCGGGGTGTCGGCCGGTCCTCCGGCGACTGGCGCGCAGCGACCCTGGACGACCTTGCCGCTGACGCCGCCGCCGCACTGGACTTCCTCCGCGCCCGGCCCGGGGTACGGCCCGGAGCCGTAGGGCTTTTCGGCCACGGTGAGGGCGGCTGGGTCGCCCTGCGTGCCTCTACGGCGCGGGACGACCTGCCATGGGTGATCACCAACAGCTGTCCGGGAACGAACCCTGCCGTACAGGAGCGCCACGCGCTGGCCAACCACCTGCAGGAGCTGCACGGCGACGGGCATCCGGACATCGACAGGACCCTGGCCCTGTACGACCGCTTGACCGAGGCAGGACGTCGCGATGCCGACTTCCTGACGGCGACACAGCTCGTCGAAGCGGCGGGTGGGCCGCCAGGACTGGCCTGCTACTGGTCCGGTGTGGACGAACGCCTCTGGTCCTTCCTCAAACGCAAGCAGGACCATGACCCGACCGCGGATCTCATCGGGCTGCGCTGCCCGCATCTGGCGCTCTTCGGCGGAGCCGACAGGGCCGTACCGGTCGCCGAGAGCGTCCACGTGTTCGCTGCCGCCGCCTGCCACCCGGCCCGCTCACCCCGGGCGACACTGACGGTCGAGGTGTTCCCCGGCGCCGACCACCGCTTGCAGACAGGAGACCCGGCCCGCCTCGCACCCGGGTATCTCGACAGAGTGACCTGCTGGCCGGCGGACCAGGGCGGAGCGGTCCGATGAGCGGGCTCGTCACCTCCGGCCGTTCACGGCCGTCCAGGAAGTTTCAGGATCGGCCGCGTACATGGGTGAGGGCCGGTTTCGGATTTCTCCGAAACCGGCCCTCACCTGCGACTGTCTCCAGTCGGGACGACAGGATTTGCACCTGCGACCCCTTGACCCCCAGGAGTAGGGGCGAGGGTATCTTCTGGATATAACAGACTCAATCGGAGCGCGAGTAGTGTGCAGCAGTGTCTGTCGTGCGCTTTCGCGCGCACGGTGTGGTCCCCAGGCTCACCGCGCCGACGGCCGGGCTCCCATGGCATCGTCCGGTCATTCCATTTGCGTGGGCAACTGGCGACTCGTCCGCCTCCCCTCGCTGAGGCACAGAGGACGAGTACTCACGCGTGACATCGGTGGACGCGTGCCCGCCGCCGCCCGCCCCATGGCACACATGCGGAAACGCTCCTCGCCCTCGATGCCGCTCTGCATGGGGGCACCGAGCCCCTCAGACGTTGCGCGAAGCCCGTCTCGCCGGAGTCACGGACCGCCCTCAGGTGCGGCGCGCGGTGGGGGAGGGTGATGGCCGTGCAGGCGGTACACCATCTCGTCCGGAGACGTGACCATGCGGGCCTCTCGCCACGCGGTGTCGTAGGAGACCGCCCCCTTCTCATGGCGCCACAGGCGAAACGCCCGCACGCTGGTGAGCGGTGCCAGCAGTGCCCGCCAGAGTAGAGCCCTCACCAGGAGGCCCCCCGCTTGGACTCCCCGGGCGCCATGAGAGGGCTCGGCCTCCCAGGGTCAGCGGGGTGCGACGCCGGTCCGTCGCTGAAAGCCCGCAGGGAATCGAGCAGGGCGAGCATTGCCCGCTGCTGCCGGTCGGCGTCGCCGAAGCCGCAGCCGACCAACTCCCACTGTTCGAGCAAGGGCTGCCACCAGGTCTCACACGCTCTGATGGACCGTGCAAGGCGTTGGAGTTCGACAACGTGCTCTTCCGTCAACGTGCCGGGTGTCTGTTCGAGTCGGTCCAGGACCACCAGGTCGGGATGGTCGTAAAGGTGGGCCTTCAGGAAACGCAGGCGCCGAACGCGGTCCTCATCTGCCCGGCTCTGGGCGACAGCCTGGCGGCTCTCTGCGGACAACCGCAGTGTGACACGCGCGTGCAGGATCTTGTAGGAGCCACCAGTGCTCCCGCGCAGATCACGCAGGGCAGCGTTGACGGCGTCCTGTGCAGCATGCGGATCGGCAGCCCCGCGGCGCTCGGCTGCTTCTGCCGCCAGCTCCTGGACCCGGAAACGTACAAGGTCCTCGAGATTGGAGCCCGTGCGCCACCCGGGCCGCCAGACGATGATGAAGACTGCCTCGAAGGGGACTCCGACCGTGGCGCTCGGTAGGAGGCGCTGATGCGGGCAGTCGCTGATGCGCTCCGCGCGCTGCCAAGGCCATCTCACGCAGACCCCGTTCCGGGCCCGAACACCGAGTGAAGCCGCGGGTCGACGAGGTGCTGGTGGAAGTCCTCCGCCACATCGACCCCCTCGACGGTCACGGGTGCCTCGGCCAGGGCCCGCATGAAGGACCAATACGCCTGGAACATGCCGTTGCCCCGCAGGATGTGGACCAGCCGGTCGCGCAACAGCTCGTACCCGACGGCGTCGGTGGCGTACGAACCGACCCACTGCGTCAGTTGAGGGATGACCTCCTGAGCTGTGGCGGCGTCACCGAGGAGGTCCCGCAACGCGCGGTCGACGTCGATGCCGACCGCTTCCTCGGACATGAGCCACGGCACCTTGGAGTGCTCCTTCTCCATCAGAGCGAGGAAGGCGAGGCTGCCGGACCTGGCGGAGACCTTGGCCGCCTGCCAAGCGGCGACTTCGGTGACGAGCATCGCGGTGCGGGCCGGCCGCGTGACCAACTCCTTCATCACTGCGAGAACACGGAGCCGAGTCGCGGGGTCCTCCTCCTTCCGTGCGACCCGGCGCAGCCGGACCAAAGCCATCTTGGCTGCGGACGGACCCGACGTCTCCTCCATAAGCACGCTGCGGCAGGTGTCGACCACTGTGCGGGTGTACTGATGCTGTCCGGCCCATCGATAAAGCGTGGCCCAGGCCGCGCGGCCGACGTGCTCATCCCCCACGGCGCGCAGTAGCACGGCGCCGAGCAACTCCGGATTCTTGTCACAGGCGATGCTTCCCAGCGTGTCCAGATGATCGGCGGTGCCGTGTCGCAGGACGAGACCGGTCAGGGCGTCGACAGTCGGCTGGGCTGACACGGGGCCGTCATCGGGCTGGGTGAGCCAGGTGAGCAAGGGGGCGCGCATCACCGCGTAGTTGTCCCACACATAGGCAAGGACCGCCCGCCCGTAGGCAGGCTGGTCGAAGACCACTGAGTCGTGCGTGTTCACGTGCGCGCCGACGTCATGGATACGTCGGCGCAGGCCGCGCCCGGCGAAGACGGACTGGGCCAAGGCTTCCGCGGCAGTCGTGTTGCTGTTCGGCACCGCGAGCAGGGACCGCAGGCTGCCCGCCGTGGCCGCCACCTCTGTCATGGGCGCGGACTGACGGACGGCCAGGGCCAGCAGCAGACAGCGGTCCTCCAGAGTCAGTGAGGAAGTCAGCCCGTCGTACGTCGCGGTCGTCTCCCCGAACAGGCCGTCCAGCTTCTCCCTCCAGTCCGATAGCGCGGCGGTCAGACGCTCCGCGAAGCTGGCGGACCGCTCCTGTCCACCTGCGCGCACACCGGCGACCGACAGGTGCGGGTGCCCGCCGTGATACTCCTCCCACACCGCCATGGCGGTGAGAACGGCCCGAACCGCTTCCACGGCGTTGAGCCCGCGAAGGGAGACGACCGCCTCGTCGAGGGACTGTAGGTGGGACAGCAGTTGAGGGTGCCCGTGGTACTCCAGGTGCTCCTTGACCACAAGTTCCACCTCCGGCGGCTCGTCGAGGTGCACGACTTTGACGTCGCCACGTGGACTTAGGTAGTGGCCTGGCCAGAGCTCCTTTGCCACGGTAATCACCAGAAACGAGCGCGCCGACGCAAGGTTCTCGGCATGCCGGGTGAGCGAGTCGAGGAAGTCGGCCGAAAGTCGATCCGTACGCGTGTCCTTCAGATCGACTTGGTAGGCGTGATGACGACCCAGCGGAAGTCGGCCCCTGCTGGGCGCACTCCAGTCCGCATCCAGCTTCACGAGCGTGGTGTCCGCTTCGGTGTGGCGTGCCAGCAGCTGAAGGGCGAAGGTCGTGGAGCCGAACGAGCGGGGTGCCACGACCAGCAGGATGCGCGGCCGTAGAAGGTGTGTCTCCCCGTCGACGGCTTGATCCCAGGCTTCCTTCCAGCGCCCCGACAGGACGAAGGGCTGCTCGAAGATTTCTTGCCGATCCCGCGCCACGCCCTCAAGCACGTCTCTTTTGCGCAACTCCTGTTGCACGTTCAGCTCGCGGACGTACCCGGCAGCCACGCCGGCCTGCTGGATGTGGAGATCACCTGGCCGGAGGGTGGGGACAGAAGCCGGCGAGGTGGGGTCCGGAGACGTGCCGCCAAATTCCGGATTCTGTGGTTCGTCAGGTTCGGGCGAGACGAAGGTGTTCTCTGCCATGGATTCGTTCCTCTTCTGGAAAGGCAGGAGGGAAGGACGACGGTGCCTGTCAGCGCTGTCGCTGGTCGAGGTTGAGCGTGTCGAGCTCGCCGATGACTGTCGGGTGATCCATGGCAGCGAGGAAGTTCAGAACAGGGCCGCGGTGACCCGCCACCACAGAGGAACTGTTCGCGGCTCCGCGCGCCGGCGCGGGGGCCTGACCGGGCGATGGCCGGAGGCCGCGCGCGTCCGTAATCGAGGGGCCCAGCAGTACCGGTGGGACTCCGGGGACGAGAAGTCGGCAGGGCTCCTCGAATTCCGGCTTACCGTTCACGCGAGCCGCGGCCGACAGAAAGTGGGACTCATCGAGATCGAGGGTGCGGCCGTCCCTCACAGTCCGGCGAAAGGCGATCTCCGAGACCGCAGCCGCCAGGTAGGCACCATGCGCCTCGGCCGCGTCCAGCGCTTCCCTCACCGCCTCGCTGTCGACCAGTCGGCATGCCTCGACCACCGCACGATTGCGGCGGTCGGGCAAAGACACCGGCCCGACATGAACGCTCGACCGCACACGGATCTGGGGAGCGCTGTGCAGCCGCGACTTCCTGTCGTACCGGCACAGGGCCGCGTTGAGGTTCCCCAGCAGCGGATCGATCAGCCGTGTGGTGTCACTGGCCGGCAGGACAAAGATGGCGCCGTCACCGGTGTCGTCGAACGTGCCGTCTACCCGTTGAGGCATTTCCACCCCGCTCTGCTCGAACGCGGTGTCGAGGATGCTGTCCAGGTCGGAGCGCGCCGGTGCCATCCGCGCTTCGGGGATCCGGCTGTACCCCTTCATGTCGACGACCAACAGTGCGTGCTCCCGTGGCACGTCGACCGGGTCCGGCTGCGCAGGAATCCTCATGGAACACCAGCCCTTCCGCCACGACCTTCGTGGCTGGCGCACCATGCTGGCCGCGCCGAAGGCAGCTTGGTGCCCACTACTGGGCACCGACCCGGTGCGTTCCGTCACCCCCGGCCGAGCGGATGGGCCTTGATCCGTTCGATGTCCCTGATCAGCAGTCCGCCCCCGGCCTCAGTCTCCAGCCATCCGTGATCGCGCCACGCCTTGATCGCCGTTCCGACCGCATTTCGCGACGCCCCGATCAGCTGGGAGAGCTCCATCTGCGTCAGGCGCACATGGATGTCACCAGCCGTACAGGAAGCCGACTGGACCAGCCGTTCCAGAGCCGACGCGAGTCGCGCCGGCACCGGGGCAGTCGCAAGTTCGAGCCGTACCGCCTCCGCCTCGCGCACACGAGCGATGGCGTGGCGCAGTATCAAAGCCGTGAGACGGTGCTCGTCGACGAAACCGAGGAACTCGGGAGCCGGGATGACCCGCACCCGGCACGTCTCCGCCGCGATGACGGACGCCGTGCGCGGCTGAGCGTCCAGTACGGCCAGCTCCCCCAGGAGTTCACCCGCCCCCCGGACGGCCAACAGGGTCCGCTCACCCTTCCCACCGGTCAGGGTCACAATGGCGGAGCCGGACTCCAGCAGGAGGACGTGCGTCCCTGGGTCCCCCTGTCGCAGAAGGACACTTCTGGCGGGCCGTGACCGCAGTGGGGCCAAATCGCGCAGCTTCTCCCACAGGACCTTGTCGAACACGACGACGAGCGGCTGATACACAGCACCTCCGGTGTGAGGAAGCGTCAGAGGCGGGATGCTCTCAAGAGACGAAGCAGCACATCAACACACCGATTCCGGCCACCCCCAGGGTGATGACCGTCAGGTCCACGGCCACCCTGATGATCCGAAACTTGCGGTGCGCGAGAGCGGCCAGCCGCGCCACATTGCGGGCGTCCGCCTGGATCCGTCCTTCGGCAGCCTGCCACGTCGCGGTGGCGACGACAGCTTCAGGAACCTCATTGGGACATGGGCCGTCCATCCCCGTAAGCGCCGTACCATCCGGCAGGACAGGACGCAGAGCCAGGAGTGCCGTGATGAGTGCGGCGGCGGCCCCCGCGCTCGTCACCACAAGGGCCGCCCTCACCACCCAGCCAGCCTCTGCGGCCACTGGCAGCGCCGCGACCACGACAGCCAGAAGGGCCGCGTCCAAACCACACAGCACGGTCGCCTTGGTGTCGGCCCGCTGCACCTCCACGAACAACTCGGCTGCCCTCATACGCATTCTGCCCACCGCATCGCAAGACAGAGCTACTTCATTCCGCACCTCTGATCCGGACACGTCACCCGCCGCCTCTCCGTCACAACAGGACCAGCCCTGTCACACCCCAAGATGACAGGGCAGCGGACGAGGCAGGTGCCCAGCAGAGGGCACAACGGCAGGCAACTACGCCACACACGCATGAAAGGACCACTCAGTTACCCTGGCGGAAGTGCATGTAACTCCCAGATGCTGCCGTGAGCTGACTGGAGCACGCCCGGGGCCGAGCTTGCTGACCACGTCGTCCTACTGAGTCGCGTCGCGCAGGACGGCCGTGACGTGCGCCGCCACGATCTCCGGCACACGGGCCTGACCTGGTTCGCCGATGCCGGGGTTCAGATGCACGTCCCTCGCAGGATCGGTGGCCACGGATCCCCGATGGCCACGCAGCGCTACCTACATCCGGACGTACACAAGATCACGGCAGCCGGCACAGCACTCTCCGCGCACCTCGGCGCGCTCGGCGCACCGCGCTCTCTGCCGAGCCCGATCGCCATGACCCGCTGACGTCGGTCAAGAAGGCTGGTCCCCAGCTGGTCCCAAGAAACGACTGAGGGCCGGTTTCGGATTTCTCCGAAACCGGCCCTCACCTGCGACTGTCTCCAGTCGGGACGACAGGATTTGAACCTGCGACCCCTTGACCCCCAGTCAAGTGCGCTACCAAGCTGCGCCACGTCCCGATGCGATTCCCCCGGCTTCCCGGGTGACCGCGCAGGACAAACATTACCTCACTCCGAGGACCGTATCGACGCCCCCACCTGGTGCGCGCGGTTCGCCAGCCCTTCGGCGCCGCAGGCGGTGGCGAGCTTCCCGGCCCGGGCGAGCTCCCGCCGGGAGCGGATCGCCGTGCCGTACTCGAAGCGGGCCACGGCGTGCTCGTACGCCGACGAGGAGCCCTCGAGGTGGCGTACGGACTCGGCCAGCAGGTGGGTGGCCTCCTCCTCCGGTGCGAACAGGGCCACGCAGCGCAGCGCCTCACCGATCGCCGTGTCCGTGCCGAAGCGTTCCGCGTGGACGCGCGCCCGGGTCGCCAGCTGTGCGGCCCGTGCCGGGTCCGTGTCGGCCAGGGCCCGGGCGAGATCCCCGGCCCAGGGCGCCCAGACGCCGTTGAACCGGCCCCGTGGCTCCAGTGCCGCTCCCGCCGACTCCAGCTCGGCCACGGCCTCCTCCGTGCGCCCTTCGGCCAGCAGCAGCCGTCCGCGTACGCACGGGGCGTCCGGCAGGACCATCGCGCTGGGGTACGGCGGGCCGAAGGCGTAGCGGTCGGCGACCAGCCGGGCCTCCGCCGTCCGGCCGCGGGCGAGCAGGGTGTCGACGAGGAGACAGGTGGCGTCCCAGTGGACGGGCAGTCCGCTGCCGGCCCGGTCGGCGAGGCGCAGTCCCTCGCGCAGGAAGCCCTCCGCCTCGGCGAGGCGGCCGCGCCTGCGGTGGACGAGGCCCAGGAGCGTGTGGGCGAACGCGAGGTGCGCACCGCTCCAGCCCGAGATCTCGAAGGCACGGACGGCCTCGCCGAAGAGTGCCTCCGCCCGGTCGAGCTGGTCGGTGAACGCGTAGGTGATGCCCACCATCGTGGGGAGTTCGAAGCCCCACTCGGAGTCGGTCCAGCCGAGCCCGCGCGCGGGCCTCCCGTCGACGAGGGCGCGTTCGCAGAAGCCGACGACGAGCTGGGCGTTCTCGCCGCGGAGCATCGCGTCGAAGGCCCGCAGGGTGAGCAGGGCACGCTCGGCGTTGTCGCGGCCCTTGAGGTGGTCCGCGTTGCGGGCGAGACGGGCCGACCGTGCGGGCCCGTCGTCCTCGGTTGCCTGCATGCCCTCCCACAGGAAGTGCGCGGCCTGCAGACGCATCAGGCCGGGGCCGGGAGCGGTTCGCGAGGCCTCGGCCGCCAGCGAGAGCGCCGCGTCCTTGAGCTGGTTGTTGTGGGACAGGGCGGAGGCGAGCCGGAAGGTGGCGTCGACCCGGAGCGTCTCGTCGAGCCCGGGTGTGTCGAGCGCGGCGCGCAGGTGCTGCACCGTGGTGGCCGGCGAGGAGAGCAGCGTGGCGCAGCCCAGTTCGTACAGCAGCTCCGCTCGGTCCTGAGGGCGCGGTGGCTCGTCCAGGGCGCGTTCGAGACAGCGTCTGGCGGCTTCCGGGGCGCCGACGGCGAGGTGCTGCCGTGCCGCATCGCGGAGCTGCGCGACCAGCTCCTGGTCGTCGTCCGGGTGGACTTCGAGCAGATGGCGGGAGGCCGCAGCCGCACCCAGCCCGGCCTGGGTGATCGCCCAGGCCGCCCGTCCGTGCATGGCGGTGCGGGTCGCCGGAGGGATCGAGCGGTAGACGGCGGTGGCGATGAGCGGGTGGACGAATTCCAGCGGGTCGAATCCGCTGACGATGCGGGCGTCCCGCAGCCGGGCCGTGCAGTCGGCGGCCTCCGCCGAGCTCATTCCCGCCAGGGTCGCGGCGAGCTCCTGGGAGATCTCGGTGCCGAGCACGGCCGCCGCCCAGGCGAAGCGGTTGGCGTTGGTGCCGAGGCGTTCGAGGCGGGCGACGAGCCCGCTGCCCCGGGCCGAGGCACCGAGCTCGCGAAGGAGGCCGGCGGATTCCTCGACCGGTGCCAGTTCGCGGTCCTGCGCCTTGGCGACGAGCTCGACCGCCTCGTACGGGTTCCCTCCGGTGACGGCCCAGACCTCGCGGCAGAAGGGGTCGTCCGCGTGGTCACCGAGCCCGGCGCGGACCAGTTCGGCCGTGGCCTCAGGGGTGAGCGCGCGCAACGCGACCCGGGTCAGCGCCGGATGGCCGGTGGTGCTGTTCTCCTTGGGGCGCGCCATGGCCCAGTCGGCGTCGCGGTCGGCTGCCTCCTGGGGGCGGTGCGCCTGGACGACCAGCACGGGCAGTTCGGAGAGCCGCGCGGTGAATCCGGCGAGCCAGGCGAGGGATTCGCCGTCGGCCCAGTGCGCGTCGTCCACTATGAGGAGCAGCGGCCGGTGGCTGAGGCGGGAGGCGAGGCGGGACACGACGTAGTCGAGGCCGTCCCTGACACCCTGCGGGTCGGGCTGCGGGCCACTGGGATCGGCCAGGCCCAGTGCGGGTGCCGCGATCTCGAACCAGTCGCCGAACAGGGCACGGGTCTCGTCGGCGGGGAACCTGGCCAGCGCGGGCTGGAGCAGCTGGCGTACGACGTGGAACGGCACCGAGGTGACCGTCTCGCCGCCGCGCGCGGACCAGATGGTGCAGCGGTCGGCGGCCATGACCTGGATCTCTCCGAGCAGCGCGGTCTTGCCGATGCCGGCCTCTCCGCTGAAGACCAGTAGTCCGCCGGCTGCCTGTCCGCCACAGAGGGCGTCCAACGCCTTTGCGGCTGCGGCGAGTTCCGGTTCGCGCTCGTACAACGGCCGGGACGGCTTCATGCCTCCCCTTCCCAGGGTGGTTGCGAAGAGCACAGAGCCTAACCGTGCGCGGGTGCGGACGGACAGGGTTCCCGCGGTTCTCCGCAGGTGCGAGGCACAATCGGGGGGTGGACGAATCTCGCAGGGACCGCGACGAGGAAGGGCGGGCGCGCAATGCGCGCCCCCGGGACGGGCTGGGGCGCCCCCTGCCCTACGGGGCTCCGGGGGTGGAGCGGCAGCCCGAGGGTGTGGTGCGCTCCCCCGACGAGACGGTGCGCGAGGCCCAGCGGCTGCTGGACGCGGGAATGCCCTTCCATGCCCACGAGGTGTTCGAGGACGCCTGGAAGTCGGGGCCGGACGCGGAGCGCGAGCTGTGGCGGGGCCTCGCCCAGATGGCGGTGGGGCTGACGCATGCCGCTCGGGGCAACACGGCGGGCGGGGCGCGGCTGTTGAGGCGGGGCGCCGCGGCCGTCGACGGGTTCCGGGCGTCGGACCCGCACGGGATCGGTGTGGACGGGCTGATCGGCTGGGCGGGGGAGCTGGCGGGCCGGGTGGATCCCTCCGGCCCCGGGGGATCCGGCCGTCGCCAGGAGGGCGCTCCGGCCGTGGACGCGGCCGCGGAGGCGCCCCGGTTGCGCCGGGGAGACCGGCCCGGGGAGTGAGAACACGAATGGGGTAGGTTTTGCTACTTCTTGACGGCGTGTCGATCACGCCGGTCACGTTCACGTTCCATTCTTCGACCACTCGCTCAGGAGACGGACGCCCCGATGACCGACATCATCAACGGCCTCGGCCGTGCCACCGCGTACGGGGCCCTCGGCGTCGTACTGCTCGTTCTCGGCATATTTCTGATCGACGCCCTGACACCGGGCAAGCTCGGCCGCCAGATATGGGAGGAGCGCAACCGCAACGCGGCGCTGCTCCTGAGCTCGGCGCTGCTGGGCATCGGCGGCATCGTGTTCACGTCGATCTGGACGACGTACGAGGACTTCGGCAAGGGGCTCGCATCCACGGCCGCGTTCGGGCTGCTCGGTCTGATCATGATGGCGGTGGCCTTCCTCGTCGTGGACCTGGTCACGCCCGGGAAGCTGGGGACCACGCTGGTGGAGCGGGAGCCGCACCCGGCGGTGTGGGTGACGGCGGCCTGCAACCTGGCGGTGTCCGCGATCGTGTCGGCGTCGATCGCCTGATCGCCCCGGGATCCCCCGGTCCGGCGAACACCACGGTGCGCAGCCATTACGATCCGGCGTCATGAGCACTTCTGACCAGGACCAGGAACAGGACCACCGGCAAGAGCAGGACCACGAGCCGGGAGAGAGCCCCGCGGCGATACCGGGGGCCGCGGCGCAGGAGCGGAGACTCACTCCGCGTCAGGCGCGGCGGCTGCGGATCGTTCTCTCCTCGGTGGGCATGGCGGTGATGGCCGTCGTCCTGGCTCTCCGGATCGCCAGCCGTTCGTCGGTCCTGGTCGTCGGGGTCTACGGACTCGCCCTCATCCTCTGCGGTGTGGTGATCGAGCTCAGCAGGAACGGCCGCACCCGGCTCGGCAGCTGGCTGCTGGGAGCGGGACTGCTGGCTGCCGTCGGCGCCGACTGGCTGCTCATCCCCTGACCCAGCCCCTGCCCCTCCCCGCCGTCACTGCGCCCTGATCCGTACTGCGGTGCCGTGCGGGTCGACGTGGTCGGTCCAGTCGGCCGCCAGATGGAACGGCCTGCCCGGAACGGCGGCCGACAGCAGCCGCTGCCGGTGGAGTTCACGCCCGTCCTGCGAGACGACGAGCAGCGGCCTGGACAGCCTCCGCATGGTGCGCAGGACGAATCGGTCCCCCTGCGGGCGCGCGCCGTCGGGGCCCGTCACGTTGGGGGCGATCCACCGCAGGGGCGCGTCGACGACCACGGGCCGGCCGCCGCCCGCGGGTTCGTCGGTGCCGGCCAGGCGGTGCAGCACGGGCACCGCGACGGCCCGTCCCTCCTGCGCCGCGAACTCCGCGCGTTCGACGGCGTGCAGCACGTTCCCGGCGGCGAAGACGCCCGGCCGCGAGGTGCGGAACGCCGCGTCGTACGCCGGTCCTCGCGTGCCGGGATCGAGGAGGATCCCACCGCGCCTGGCCAGTTCGTGGTCGGGGACGAAGTCGCCGGTCAGGACGACGGTGTCGCACCGCAGCGTGGTGGTGCGGCCGTCGTCGTGGCGCAGGGCCACTCCGGAGAGCCGGGTCCTGCCCGTGAGCCCGGTGACGGTGGCGGCGGTGAGCAGCGGGGTGTGCGGGCTCCGCAGCCGGACCGGCCGGGGTGGCTGATCGGTGACCAGGGCGACGACGTGGACCCCGGCGGCGCGCAGGGTGGCGACGGCCGCGTGCCCGACGGGCTCGTCGCCGACGACGACCGCCCTGGTGCCGATCCGCTGCCCGTACAGGTGGACGGCCTGCTGGAGTTCGCCGGTGGTGTAGACGCCGGCCGGCCGGGTGCCGGGGATCAGGCGGGCGCTGCGCGGCCGTTCGCGGGCGCCGGTGGCGAGGACGACGGCCCGGGCGGCGATCCGCTCGACTCCTGCGGGCCCGGTGGTCTCGACGGTGCGGGGGCCCGCCCAGCCGGTGACGGTGACGCCGGTACGGAGCTCGGCGCCCGCGTCCAGGGCCGCGGCCACGCTCCGCCGGGCGTAGACCGGCCCGCTCGTCCCTCCCTGGGCGTACGCGGACGCGGTGGCCGACGCCCAGGCGTGGGCGGCCCGTTCGAGGCGTCCGCCGAATCCTCCGTGACAGCAGTGGCGGGGGACTCCGCCCGCCTCCTGCTCGCGTTCCAGGATCTCCACCCGGCCCGCTCCCGCCGCGGCGAGTTCGGCGCCGGCCGCCAGACCGGCGGGGCCTGCGCCGACGATCAGGACGTCGACGTCGCGTGCGTGTCCGGTCACGGTCGCGCCTCCTCGAACAGGGCGCGGACGGCGGCGCCGCAGTAGAAGCCCTGACACCGGCCGCCACGGGCGCGTGTGCGGCGCCGCAGGCCGTCCAGGGAGTGCGGCGGGACCGTGGAGGACAGCGCGTCCCGGATCTCTCCGAGGGTGACCTGTTCGCAGTGGCAGACGAGGGTGCCGTACGCCGGGTCCCCCGCGATCAGGTCGGCGTCGCGGTAGGGGCGGGGGTACGCCTCGCCGAGGTTGGGCATCGTGACGGGCGGGAGCGGGCGGGGCTCGGTGAGGTCCAGGCCGGTGGCGGCCAGCAGACCCATGACATGGCGGCCGATCGCCATGGACGCGGTCAGACCGGTGGAGCGGATGCCGCCCACGGCGACGTAGCGCAGTTCGGGGTACTCCTGGATGCGGTAGTCCTCCTGCCCGGTGGCGGCGCGCAGACCGGCGTAGACGGCGGTGACCTCCTCGTCGAGGAGCGCGGGCACGACGCGGTGGCCCTTCTCGCGCAGGAGGTCCAGGCCGTCGGCGGTGGACCCGGTGGCGGTCTTGTCGTCGAGCTCCTCGGCGGTGGGGCCGAGGAGGACGTTGCCGAAGACGGTCGGTGCGACCAGGACGCCCTTGCCCGCCGGGCCAGGGACCGGCAGGAGGATGTGGCCGACGAGGCCGCGGGCGAGCTTGTCGAAGACGATGAGCTGGCCTCGGCGAGGGGTCACGGTGAAGACGTCGTGGCCGAGGAGCCGGTCGATCTCGTCGGCGTACAGCCCTGCGGCGTTGACCAGGTGGCGGGTGCGCAGCGGGCCGCGCGAGGTGGTGAGCGTGTGGGCTTCGGCGTCGCTCGCGATGTCCTGCACCCGGCAGTTGAGGTGCAGGTGGACGCCTGCCCGCACGGCCTGGGTGGCGAAGGCGAGCGGGGTGGTCCAGGGGCAGATGACGCTCTCGTCGGGGATCTCGAGCGCGCCGAGCGCGCCGGGCCCCAGATGCGGTTCGGCGGACCGCAGTTCGTCGGCGCCGATGATGCGGGCCGCGTGGTAGCCGTTGCGTTCGGCCTTGTCCCGGAGCCCGGGCAGCGCGGCGAGCTGGTCCTCGTCCCAGGCCACCAGGAGGGCGCCGACCCGCTCGACCGGGATGCCGGTCTCGGCGGCGTAGTCGGCGAGGAGATCCCGTCCTTCGCGCACGAGGCGGGCCTCCAGCGAACCGGGGACGGCGTCGAAGCCGGTGTGCAGGATCGCGGTGTTCGCCTTCGACGTGCCGTTGCCGATGTCGTCGGAGGCGTCGACCAGGGCGGTGCGCAGGCGGTGGCGGGCGAGTTCGCGGGCGATGGCCGTGCCCACGACGCCCGCGCCGACGACGGTCACGTCGTACGTGCCCTCCGCGTCCTGCTCGGAGGGCAGCGGGCCGGTGAGGGTGACGGTCACGGGCGCTCCAGCAGGCTGTCCACCGCGGTACGGAATCCGGTGAGGCGTTCCGACGCCTCCTCGGGGCCGATCCGTGGTTCGTACACGGCGGAGGGCCGCCACTCCGGGGTGGCGCTGCCCGGCGGCAGCCGCGGGTCGAGCCCGAGCCTGGCGACGACGCCGGCGCCGAGCGCGGTCACGTCGGGCAGCGCCGAGACCTCGACCGGCCGTTGCAGCAGGTCCGCCTGGGTCTGCATGAGCAGCGAGGAGCGGGTGAGGCCGCCGTCGACCCGCAGCTCGGTCAGCGGGGCCCCCAGGTCGGTGGCGACCGCGTCCGCCAGGGCGACGACCTGCGCGGCGATGCCCTCGCAGAGGGCGCGGACCAGGTGGCCCGCGGTGGTGTCGAGGCCGAGGCCGGTCACGGAGCCGCGGAGGTCGCTGCGCCACCAGGGCGCGGCGAGGCCGGCGAGCGCGGGGACGAAGGTGACGCCCCCGGTGCCGTCGACCGAGGCGCCCACCGGGTCGAGGTCCGCGGCTCCTGAGATCACCCCGAGGTCGGTGAGCCAGCGCACGGCGGATGCCGCCGTGTAGACCTGGCCGTCGAGGCAGTAGTCCGTCTGCCCGCGGAGGCGCCAGGCGACACAGCTGGCCAGGCCGGTGGAGCCGGTGCTGGGCCGGCGGCCGGTCTGGGCGAGGAGGAACGCCCCGGTGCCGTACGTGCATTTGGCCTGGCCGGGTTCGAGCGCGTTCTGTGCCAGCAGGGCGGCCTGCTGGTCGACGATGAGGCCGGTCAGGGGGACTTCCCCGCCGAACGCGGTGGTGGTGCCGACGGGCCCGGCGCAGTCGACGACCGTGGGCAGCCGCTCGTCGGACAGGCCGAAGATCTTCAGGGCGTCGGGCGACCAGCCGACGTCGTTCAGGCCGAGCAGCTGGGTGCGTCCCGCGGTGGCCGCGTCGGTGACGAAGGCGCCGGTGAGCTGGTGGACCAGCCAGGAGTCGCTGGTCGTGACGACCCCCTCCCGGGTCAGTTCGCGGCGGATCCACGCCATCTTGGGCGCGGCGAAGTACGGATCCAGCGGCAGCCCGGTGAGCCGTCTCAGCTCGTCGCCGTGTGCGGCGAGGGCGCCGCAGATCCCTTCCGCACGCCGGTCCTGCCAGACGACGGCGTCGGTGAGCGGCCGGCCGGTGGCGGGGTCCCAGGCCAGCACCGTCTCGCCCTGGTTGGCAAGGCCGACGGCCGCCACGGGTTCGGCGGCGTCCTCGATCGCCTGCCTGCCGGCGTCGAGGACCGACCCGATCAGCTGGGCGGGGTCGGCCTCCACGAGGCCCCCTGCGCCGTACCGGGGGCGTACGGGTGCGGAACCGGAACCGATCACGCCGCGCTCGGGACAGATCACCAGCGCCTTGGTTCCGGACGTCCCCTGGTCGATGGCGAGCACCGGTCCTGTCAATCCACGCTCCAGCCGTGCGGGCCGCCCGGACCCGGGCGGAATCGTGATCATCTGGTCCTTGCGCCCACAGTCGTGCAGACCACGCCCTGCGTCAAGCCTGCCAGAACATCCCGTCCGGGGCCGCCGGGGGTGATCAACGTCCGGTATATGCAGGCTACTTGAGTAAGATCCGCACAGTCGCCGGAAGGCGGGCACACGGCGTTCTACACTCACCGCCGTATGGACAACCGGATGATGACCACCGGCAGTTCATGACCGAACCGCCCAACCCCCCACGTTCCTTGAGGATTCATGACGAGAAGAACCTGCGCCGTGCCGCTGTGCCCGGCTCTCCGCCCCTCCCCCACCGCGTGTTCAGGGGCGGGGCGCATACATGGCTACCGGTGACTTCCGGCCGGTGTACCACCCCGCGGGGCACGATCACCAGCTGCGTGTGGCGTTACAGGACCTGCGTACCGGCCGTTGGCTCGCCATGCGGAATCTGCTGGAGAGCACACCGGACTGGGCGCTGTGGACCCAGCGGACCCAGGTCCTCGCGGCCGTCGCGGCCGGCTCCGACACGGTGCACGCCTGGCGGACCGAGGAGCCCCGGAGTGTGGCGGCGGCGGTGATGCACGCCCGGGTGACGGTGGAACGCGCCGTCCGCGCCCACCGGGAGAGGCGCCCGAGGGCCCAGGAGCTGTGGCAGGAGGCGTGGGAGGGGTGCCGCTCCGCCGCACACGCCTCGCCCGCGGACCCGGTGCCATGGGTGTGCCTCCTCGCCCTGTCCCAGCTCGACGAGGGACAGCGTCTGGAGGAGCACCGTCTGCTGCCGCCGGGCCCGATGCTGTTCCCGGGGCCGTGGGGTCTGCTGGCGGAGGCGGACAAACGCGATCCGTTCAATCGGGAGGCGTACCACCGGATGTTGCAGTTCGTCTACGCCCGGCAGACGGGCGGCACGCTCTCCGAGGCGGTCAACTTCGTCCAGTGGGCGGCCTCTTCCGCTCCGGCGGGCTCCGCGCTCCATGTGCTGCCGCTGTATGTCCGGGTGGAGCGCTACCGCCGCGAGCACGGCAACGAGCGGGCGCTCGACCTGCACTGGGTCACCGAGGACGGCGAGCGTGACGCCCGGCGCGCTCTGGGTGTCTGGTTCGCCGAGGCGGACCCGGCCGCCCGGTCCCTGCTCGACCTCAACCACCTGGCGCACGCCCTCTGGGGTTCCCTCCGGTTCGCCGACGCCGCCCCGGTGTTCCGGGCGATGGGTCCGTACTACACGTCCGTGCCCTGGGCCCACCGCACCCGTACCCCGCAGGATCCGGCCGGTGCCGAGGATGTCTTCCTCCGGGCCCGGAGCCGCTGTCTGGCCGCCGAGCCCGAGCCCGGGAGGGAGCCTCCGCACGGCTGACCGGCCCGTGCTCCACGGCTCCTTCCCCGTCCCCTTCCCCCCACCTGGAGGTCGTCTCCATGTCCATATCCGCCTCGACCCCGTCGAGCACGGAGCCCACGCCGCACAAGGACGAAGAGCAGCGGCTGCGCGAGCTCGGCTATCAGCCGGTGCTGGCACGTCGCATGGGCGGCTTCGGCAACTTCGCGATCAGCTTCTCCGTCATCTCGATCCTCTCCGGCTGCATGACGCTGTACGGATTCGGCATGTCGACCGGCGGCCCGTCCGTGATGCTGTGGGGCTGGGCCGGCGTCGGTCTGTTCGTCCTCTGTGTCGGCATGGCGCTGGCCGAGGTCACGAGCGCGTACCCGACGTCCGGGGCCCTCTACTACATGGCCGACCGGCTCGGTGGCCGCAAGTGGGGCTGGTACACCGGGTGGCTGAACCTGCTCGGTCTGCTGGGCGCGATCGCCGGCATCGACTACGGGGCGGCGCTGTTCACGGGCGCCCTGCTCAATCTGCAGTGGGGGTTCGATCCCACCCCCGGCTCCACGATGGTGATCTTCCTCTGCATCCTGCTGCTGCACGCCGTCCTGAACCTCTTCGGGGTGCGCCTGGTCAGTGTGCTCAACTCGATCAGCGTGTGGTGGCACCTGGCCGGTGTCGCCGTGATCGTGACGGTGCTGGCGATCGTGCCGGCGAACCACCAGTCGCCGTCGTTCGTCTTCACCGAGTTCGTCAACGACACGGGCTGGGAGAACCCGATCTACGTGGCGGCGATCGGTCTCCTCCTGGCGCAGTACACCTTCTGCGGCTACGACGCCTCCGCCCACCTGTCCGAGGAGACCTCGAACGCCTCGGTGACGGCGGCGAAAGGCATCGTCCGCGCCATCTGGGTCTCCTGGATCGCGGGTTTCGTCCTGCTGGCCGGACTGACCTTCGCCATCCAGGACTACGCCGGCACCCAGAACAGTGCCACCGGGGTCCCGCCCGCCCAGATCCTGATCGACGCGCTGGGCACGTCGGGTGCCACCGCCATGCTGCTGATCGTCATCGCGGCCCAGCTGTTCTGCGGCAACGCCGAGGTCGCGGCCGCGAGCCGGATGGTCTTCGCCTTCAGCCGGGACAACGCGCTGCCGGGCTCGGCGCTGTGGCGCAAGGTGAGCGCCCGTACGCAGACCCCGGTGCCCGCCGTGTGGCTCTCGGTCGGTGTCGCGGCGCTGCTGGCGGTGCCGTCGCTGTACTCCGCGACCGCGTACGGCGCGGTCACGGCGATCAACGTCATCGGGATCACGCCCGCGTACGCCATCCCGATCTATCTGAAGCTGCGCGCCGGGGACCGCTTCCAGCGCGGCCCCTGGCACCTCGGCCGCTGGTCGAAGCCGATCGGCTGGATCGCCGTGGTGTGGGTCGCCGTGGTGACCGTGCTGTTCCTGCTGCCGCAGTCCTCGCCGGTGACGATCGACTCGATGAACTACGCGTCGATCGCCCTGGTCGCCGTGCTGGTCCTGGCCACGGTGTGGTGGTTCGTCGCGCGCCGTTCGTACAGCACTCCGGCCGCCTACGGGAACGCCCGTGAGCAGGCGGAGATCGCCGAGGGCATCGTCTGACGTGCGCTCCCCCGGGCGGTCTTCAGCGCAGCAGCAGCTGGAGGCCGCCCAGGACGGTGGCTCCGATGACGATCCGGTCGAAGAGCTTCTGGTTGATCCGCCCGACGCAGGCGCGGCCGAGGTAGGCGCCCGGGATCACGAACAGCACCAGCGCCGCGTCCAGCATCAGGGACTGTGCGTCGATGAGGCCGAGACCCACGCTGAAGGGCACCTTGGACGTGTTGACGATCAGGAAGAACCACGCCGACGTTCCCAGGAAGCCGAGCTTCCGGAATCCCGCGGAGAGCAGATAGAGCGACATCACGGGGCCGCCCGCGTTGGCGACCATGGTGGTGAAGCCGCCCAGCACGCCGTAGGTCCGGGCCTTGAGGCGCCCGCCGCGCGTGGGTTCGCCGGTGTCCTCCTCCGCGGACGGCTGGGGCCGGGCCCGCCGGCGCCAGAGGGTGACGCCCGCCATGAAGAGCAGGATCGCACCGATCGAGCGGGCCACGGCCTCGTCGTCGGCCCACAGCATGAAGACCGTGCCCGCCACCACGCCCGCGGCGACGGCGGGGAAGAGCCGTAGCAGCGTGGGCCAGTGGGCGTGCCGGCGGTAGACCAGCACGGCGAGGATGTCGCCGGCGATCAGGATCGGGAGCAGGACTCCGGTCGATTCGCGGGCCGGCAGTACGGCCGCGAAGACCGCGAGGCTGATCGTGTTGGCGCCGCTGACGGCCGTCTTGGAGAAGCCGACGAGCAGGGATGCCGCCGCGAGCGCGGCCAGTGGCCACAGTGTGATGGTGTCCATTGCGGATCAGATGGTAGACACATCTTCCCCTCGGCGGATCATCGTTCCATCCTCTGAGCGTCTGGAGCGGCGGTCCATCGCTATGCTGCGATCACTCGAAACGTTCAAACGAACATTTCACAGCAGTGGGCAAGGGGGCCAGCATGCGGGAGCCGGTTGAGACGAGGCGCAAGCGCATTCTCGCGGTGGTGCACGCACGCGGTGCCGTCAAGGTGAGTTCGCTCGCCGACGAGCTGGACGTCTCGGCGGTGACACTGCGGCGGGACGTGGAGGAACTGGCGAGGACGGGGATGCTGCGGCGCGGGCACGGGGTGGTCCGGCCGATGGGGGACGACGGCCCGGCGAAGGCCGTTCCGGCCGCCCGCGGGGGAGGATCGGCCGGTGACGGGGCCGCGATCGCCCTGGTCGTGCCTGAGCGGCATTCGTATCTCTACGAGACCCTGCACGGCGCCAGGACCGCCCTGGAGGAGGCCGGGTCACGGATCACCCTGCACATCGCCCCGCAGGCGGCGGGGGCGGAACGGCCACAGGTGGAGCGGGCGCTGGCGGGCGGGGCTCGCGGCCTGCTGATCGCCCCCCGGTGGCGGAGTGCCGCCGGCGAGGAGGCGGACCACGGCTGGCTCGCCGAACTGGAGGTGCCGACGGTCCTGATGGAGCGGCGGCCCCGGCCCGGAAGCCGGCTGCACGCCCTGGACTCGGTGTGTTCCGACCACTGGTACGGCATCCACCTGGCGGTGGACCACCTGATATCGCTCGGCCACCGACGGCTCGTACTCGCCGCCAGGAACGACAGTCCGACGGCGCGCTCCATACGTTCCGCGTTCACCGACATCGCCGCCTCCAGGCCCGAGGTGGAGGACTGGTCCGTGGTGCTCAGCTCCCCGAACGCGGGCCCCGGGGAACCCGGCACGCGGGAAGCGGTCCCCGATCTCACGGCGCTGCTGAGGGAGCGCGGCGTGACCGGCGCCGTCCTGCACGGCGACGAGGACGCCCTGATGCTGGTCCAGCGGCTGGCGGAGAACGGGATCCGGGTACCGCGGGACTGCTCCGTGGTGGCGTACGACGATGTCGTCGCGGCACTGGGCAGCACTGCCCTGACCGCGATCGCCCCGCCGAGGGCCGAGATCGGACGGGCGGCGGCCGAGCTGCTCATGCACCGGCTGGCGCACCCTTCCGGCACCAACGGTCCGGTGCGCAGGGTGGAGCTCCTCCCCCGCCTCGAAGTGCGCGGATCGACTCGGGAGTTGCCCCACCAGGACAACTGATCGTTTGAACACTTCAATCTTCTTTTGATCGATCTATTGACCGCTATCGATCAGCCGAACAGTATTCCCCGTGTCTCGAATCAGGAGCCGCGGGAGGCGCACATGCCTGGTCGACAGAGCCGTCGATCCGTGCTCGCCACGATCGCCGCACTGCCTCTGACGGGCGCGCTCAGCGCCTGCGGAGGTGGTGACGGAGACACACGATCGGGCGGTACGAGCAGTACCGGCAGGAACGTAAGCAGCAGGACCGGCAGGAAGACGCGGATCACCTTCTGGTCCGCCCTGCGGGGCAGTCAGGAGGTCGTGGACGCGTTCAACCGCGGACACGACACCATCGAGGTCGATTACCAACAGGTCCCGTCCGGGACCCAGGGCGGTTACGCGAAACTCAGCAGCGCCGCACGGGCCGGCAACGCCCCGGACATCGCCACCCTCGAATACCCGCAGGTCCCGGGCTTCGCCATCGACGGGGTCTGCCGCGACATCACGGACCTGGTCGGCGAAGGGCTGCGGGCGAAGCTGCTGCCGCAGGCCCTGGGGCTGACCACCTTCGAGAAGCGGGTGTTCAGCGTCCCGCTCGACATAGAACCGATGGTGCTGCACTACCGCACGGACCTCTTCGAGCGGTACGGGCTGACCGTCCCGCGTACCTGGGAGGACTTCGAGGACGCGGCCAGGACCGTGCGGGGCAGGAGCGGTGACCGCCGGATGGCACTGTTCCCGACGGACGGTGACACCCACCTCGCCGCGTTCGCGTGGCAGGCCGGCGCCCAGTGGTTCGACACGGCGGGCGGCGCCTGGAACGTCTCGCTCGCCGACGCGCCCACCCGACGGGTGTCCGCCTTCTGGCAGCGGCTGACCGACCAGGACCTGGTCTTCATGAACGCGGTGGAGAGCCGTCAGAGCGATGTCCAGATCGGCAACGGCCTGGTGCTCAGCAGGCTCAGCGGCGCGTGGGACGCCGGTGCCCAGATGAAGGCCCGCCCGAAGCAGACGGGGAAGTGGGCACTCGCGCCGATCCCCCAGTGGGATCCGGCCGACCCCGGTGTCGGGACGCATGGCGGCTCGACCTTCGCGATCACGAAGGACAGCGCGCACCCGGAGGCCGCGATGGAGTTCATCGAGTGGCAGGTCTCGCATCCGGACGCTCTGCGGGCCCGGCTCTCCAGCGGTGCGAGCAGCCAGTACCCCGCCGCGCCGGGCCTCGTCGACGTGGGCCGCAAGGCCTTCGACCGGGCTTACTACGGCGGGCAGGACATCTACACCCTCTTCGAGCAGGAGGCGCAGAAGATCCGCCCGGGCTGGGTCTGGGGCCCCCGCATGACGGCCACCGGCAGGCTCATGAAGGACGGGCTGGCGCGGGCGAGCGGAGGCCAGGGTTCCATCCTCGGAGCGGTCCGGGCGGCGGAGGAGGGCACCATGCCGGACCTCAAGGCGCTCGGTCTCACCACCACCCGGCGCTCCACCTGACAGGCGATCCGCATCCCGTTCCCCAGCAGCAGAGAGGCAGGTGACAGCATGACCAGCGCCACCCCTGTGTCCGTACCGGCGGACGCCCCCGCCCGGCCGTCGCCGAAGCGTCCGGCCGCCGCCGCGCCGGCGCCCACCGCCCGCAGGTCCGCCCGGCGTCGTGAACTCGGCGCCTGCGGCGTCCTGATGACGCCGTTCTTCGTCCTTCTGGTGACCGTCTTCCTGATCCCGGTCGCCACCGCCGTCTATCTGAGCTTCTTCAGCGACGACCAGCCCGGGCTCGGCTTCGGCCCCGAGCACACGGTCTTCGCCGGGCTCCGCAACTACACCGCCGTGCTGGCGGACCCCACGTTCCTCAGCGGTCTCGGCATCGTCGCCCTGTACTGCCTGGTCTACATCCCGCTGATGGTGATCGGCGCCCTCGTGCTGGCACTGCTGCTGGACTCCGGGGTGGTCCGCCTGCGGGGCACCGTCCAGCTCGCCCTGTTCCTCCCGCACGCGGTGCCGGGGATCATCGCGGCTCTGATCTGGCTGTATCTGTACACCCCCGGCATCAGTCCGGTCATCGACCTGCTCGGCAGCGCCGACATCACGGTCGACTTCCTCGGGGTGCACATGGTGCTCCCGTCCATCGTGAACATCGCGCTGTGGAGCAACCTCGGCTACAACATGGTCGTGTTCTACGCCGCCCTGCAGGCGGTCCCCCGCGAGGTCATCGAGGCGTCGGTCGTCGACGGCGCGGGGCCGGTCCGCACGGCCCTCCAGGTCAAGGCCCCACTGGTGCGGTCGTCGATCGTCATGGTCGCGATGTTCACGCTCATCTTCGCGCTCCAGCTCTTCACGGAGCCGATGCTGCTCAGCCAGTCGACCCCGATGATCAACTCGCGCTTCTCACCCAGCATGTACATCTACGACGCGGCCTTCACCCGCAACAACTACGGTCTCGCGGCAGCCGCCTCGGTCATCCTGCTCCTCTGCACGATCGCCCTCTCCTACGGCGTCACCCGCTGGACCAACCGCGCCAACGCCGCCGAGGAGGGCTCACGATGAGTGCGTCGACCGTCTCCCGTCCCGCCTCGCCCCTGCGGCCCCGCCTCCTCGGGCGCTCCGTCGTCAACCTGGTGGTCCTCGTCTCGGTGCTGTACACCCTGCTGCCGGTGCTGTGGCTGGTGCTCGCCTCCACCAAGGACAGGGACGCCCTGTTCAGCAGCGACATCCTGTCGACGAGCGGCTTCTCCTTCGTCCAGAACATGAAGGACCTCTTCGCCATCGACGGCGGGCTGTACGGCCGCTGGTACGGCAACAGCCTGCTGTACGCGGTGCTCGGCGCGGCCCTGGGCGCGCTGATCAGCGTCGCCTGCGGCTACGCCTTCGACAAGTACCGCTTCGCGCACAAGGAGAAGCTGTTCGGCCTGGTGCTGGCCGCCGTCATGGTGCCGCAGACCGTGCTCGCCCTGCCGCTCTACCTGATGGCCTCCGGCGCCGGGCTCGTGAACACCTTCTGGGCGGTGTTCATCCCCGTCCTGTTCAATCCGTTCGGGGTCTATCTCGGCCGGATCTTCAGCCAGGGGTATGTGCCCGACGAGGTGCTCGAAGCCGCGCGGATGGACGGGGCTGGCGAACTGGCCGCGTACTTCCGGGTGGCGCTCCGCATGCTCGGACCGGGGCTGGTCACCGTCTTCCTCTTCCAGCTCACCGCCATCTGGAACAACTTCTTCCTGCCCATGGTGATGCTCTCCGACCAGGACCTGTATCCGGTCAGTCTCGGCCTGTACTCCTGGAACAGCGCCGCGTCCGTGTCACCCGAGTACTACCCCGTCGTCGTCATGGGCTCGCTGCTCGCGGTGCTGCCCCTGATCCTCGCCTTCGCCCTGCTCCAGCGATTCTGGCGGTCCGGACTGACGGCGGGTGCCGTCAAGTAGCCGTGCCGCCCCGCCCGGACCACCGCACAGGAGAACCATGCCCAGCACTCCCCCCGCACCCCGCCGGCCGCGTGCCGCGCTCGCCATGGGAGCGGACGCCGCAGCCGCGGTGCTCTCCCCCGACTCCCTGGCCGCGCTGGCCGAGGTGTGCGATCTCGCACCCCTGCCCGCGATCGACGACTTCACGACCGAGGAGGCCAGGGCCGTACTCGCGGACACGGAGGTCCTGATCACCGGCTGGGGCTGCCCGCCGATCCACGCGGGTGTCCTGGCCGCGGCTCCCGCGCTCCGGGCCGTCGTGCACACGGCGGGCTCGGTACGCGGCCACGTCACCGACGCCTGCTGGGACAGGGGCATCGAGGTGTCGTCGGCCGCGGCGGCCAACGCGCTCCCGGTCGCCGAGTACACCGTCGCGATGATCCTGCTGTCCGGAAAGCGGGCCATCGAGCGGGCCGGGGAGTACCGGGCCACCCGCATTCGCGACCACTGGCTCGCGATGCCGCCCGGTGTCGGCAACTACCGCCGCACGGTGGGCATTCTGTCCGCCTCCCTGATCGGCCGACGGGTGATCGAGCTGCTGCGGCCGTACGACCTGGAGGTGCTGCTCCACGACCCGTACGTCACGGACGAGGAGGCCGCCGGGCTCGGTGTCCGCCCCGTCTCCCTGGCCGGACTCTTCGCGGAGAGCGACGTGGTCAGTGTCCACACCCCGCTGCTGCCCGCGACGACAGGGCTGGTCAGCCGCGGGCTGCTCGCCTCGATGCGGCCCGACGCCGTCCTGATCAACACGTCCCGGGGCGCGGTCGTCGACCAGGACGCCCTCACCGACGTACTGCGTGCCGAACGGATCCGGGCGGTGCTCGACGTCACCGACCCCGACCCGCTGCCGGCCGGCCATCCGCTGTGGGACTGCGACAACGCGCTCATCACCCCCCATCTCGCGGGTTCCCAGGGCAACGAGCTGCGGCGGCTGGCCGATCTGGCCGTCGGCGAGGTCGCCCGGTGGGCCGCGGGCGACGGCTTCACCCATCCCGTACGACGCGAAAGGCTGGCGTTTCTCGCATGACCTCCACTCCCTTCCGACTCCCCTCCGAGGACCGCGCGCGGAGCCCGTACACCGGCTACACCCGGGACCACTGGGAAGCGGTGGCGGACGGACTGCTGGATGCCGCGTGGAAGTGGGCAACCCCCGGCCGGGCCCTCCTCGACCTGCCGGGCCGCCCCTCCCGTTCGGGGGTACGGTCCGACGGCCTGGAGGGCTATGCCCGTACGTTCCTCACCGCCGCGTTCCGGGTCGCCGGCGCGGAGGGCAAGGACCCGCACAACTGGCTGGAGCGGTACGCCGACGGGCTCACCGCCGGTACCCGCTCGGCCGGGCGGGACGACGCCGAGTCCTGGCCGCTGATCCTGGACCACACCGTCTTCGGCCAGCCGATGGTGGAGTCGGCCTCGGTGGCGATCGGGCTGCGGCTGACCCGGCCCTGGCTGTGGGACCGGCTGGACGCGGCCACGCAGGACCGGGCGGAGGAGTGGCTGCGGGGCGCCCTGCGGCACACGCCCGCACCCAACAACTGGTACCTCTTCCCCTTCTCCGTCGCCGGGTTCCTGGAGTCGGTCGGCCGGGGCGACGCGGAGACCGCCCGTGCCCGGCAGCGGGCGCTCGACCTGCTGGAGGTCTGGTACCGCGGCGAGGGCTGGTACGCCGACGGGGACGGGCGCGCCTTCGATCACTACAACGGCTGGGCGCTGCACCTGTATCCGGTGCTGGACGCGTATCTGTCGGGCGACGCGGAGCTGTCCGCGCACCACGGGGCACGGCTGAGCGAGCATCTGGAGAGCTTCTCGCTGATGTTCGGGGCGGACGGCGCTCCGCTGCACTTCGGGCGCTCCCTCACCTACCGTTTCGCGGCGGGGGCGGCGGTCGGTATGGGCGCCGTGGCGGGGCACACCCCGCTGGCTCCGGGTGTCTCGCGCCGGCTGATCAGCGGTTCGCTGCGGTACTTCCTGGAGCGTGGGTCGGCCGGGGACGACGGTCTGCTGAGCCTGGGCTGGCACGGTCCGCACGACGCGACGCTCCAGGTGTACTCGGGTCCGTCGTCGCCGTACTGGGCGTCGAAGGCGTTCGTGGCCCTGCTCGCCCCGGCGGAGCACCCGCTGTGGACGGCGGACGAGGCCCCCGCGCCGAGCGAGGGCCCGGACCGGGTGCTGGCGCTGCCGTCGCCGGGACTGCTGGTGCAGTCGACGCGGGCGGACGGCGTGGTGCGGCTGCACAATCACGGCAGCGACCACGTACGGCCGCACGAGGGCGAGACGGCGGATGTCGCCGACCCGCTCTACGCGCGCCTCGCGTATTCGACGGCCACCGGCCCCACGGCCTCCGCGAACACGGCGGACAACCATCTGTCGGTACGGATCGGTGGCTCCCGCAGCAGCCGGGTCCGTATCCACCCGCTGGGCGCGGGGCACGGCGAGGGCTGGGGCTGGGCCGCGTCCTGGCACCGCCCGGTCTTCCCGGAGGGCCCGCCGACGGTGCCGGGGCTGCGCGTGGAGAGCGTGACGGTCGTCCGGGGCAGGTACGAACTGCGGGTGCACCGGGTCCTGGGCGCCCCCGCCGGGGCACGGGCCGAGCTGACGGGCTGGGCGACGGACCCCCGGGGCCCGGTGCGTTCCGCGTTGCACGGGCTGTACGGCTGGCCGGAACAGGAGGACGTACGGGCCCCGCAGGGCACGGCGTTCACGCGGTGGGCCGTGCTGCCCCGCCTGGCTGCCGACGTGGAGGGAACCGAGATGCTGGTGGCGTTGGCCTCGCTCACCGGGGAGACGGACGCCGGACCTCTCGGCGCGGCGGTGAGCGGGGTGGACGTGAACGGCGAGACGGTCTCGGTGCGCTGGGCCGAGGACGGTGCGACCACCCGTATCGGCTTCGCGCCGCTGGAGGTCACCCACGCTCCCTGAACCCGCACGGCGGCACGTCGCTGACGTGATTCGGTGAACGGAGGGTTTCACTTTCCTTAACTGAATACTGCGGAACCGGTAATGCGTCGGAACCTCCTGCGGAACTCCACGGAATCCCCTGAATTCATTTTCGAATATCACTGCACACCGTTAGGCTGAGGCCGCTCCGCCGGGTGGTGGAGCGGCTGCCGAAACGCCCAGGGAGGGGCGTGGACAGCAGTTTCGGGGTGGGGAATTCAGGGGGCGCGCCGCCATGCCGTGGAGACGGCTGACGACGCATGCCTGGGGACGTGCCGTTCATTCGACCATTACGTCGACAAGCGCCAGGAAACCATGCCGAACCCTTTGTCCCGCAGGCCCGGAATTCTTCGACGACAAGTGAGGAAGACCTGTGCGACGCATCACGTCCGTTTTTCTTTCCCTGACTGCCGTTCTTGCGGCCTCCGCGGTGGCCGCACCTGTGGCCGGGGCCGCGCCGGCGGCGGACAGACCGGCCGCCGTACCCAGCGGTTGGGAGGCGGTGGACGGCGCCGAGCTGGCGCGTACCGCCCAGGGGACAGACGCCCGGCAGGCGCCTTTCGCCTCCGGTGAGGGAGTCTCCGCCGCGGCCGGGGTGACCGAACTCGTGGCCCTGCAGTCGGGCCGGAACGCGCAGTTCGTCGCCACCGAGGTGAACTACTCCGCTCCGAACACCGGTGCACTCCGGGCCCGTTCCCCGGAATTCGGCGGTTCGTGGGAGGGGTTCGCCTTCGAGTGGGACGACGCCTCGGAGACGTTCGCCATGAAGTCCCTCGCGAACAACCGCTATGTGGCGGTCGAGAAGAACTACACCGGCAGCGCGCAGAACGTGCTGCGCGCGCGTTCCACGAGCGTGGGCGGCTGGGAGCGGTTCGTCCTGTACTACAACGAGGTCCTGGACCGCTGGGCTCTCCAGTCCACGCTGAACGGGCTGTTCGTCACCATGGAGAACAGCTACACCGGATCGCTCCAGTACGTGCTGCGCGCCCGGTCGGCCGACATCACCGGTGCCTGGGAGGAGTTCGTCCTCTACGACCTCGACGCCTGACGCCCTGACACGTCTCCGGGGTCCGTGGGTCTCGGACCCCGGGGACGTGCCGGTCCAGGCTACTGACGCGCCTGGCCGCCGTCTGCCCGCGGGCTCAGGCGTCGGTGCGGATCACCACCGCGAGGGTGCGGGGGCCGTGGACGCCTTCCACCCGTTCCAGTTCGATGTCGGACGTGGCCGAGGGGCCGCTGACGAGGGTCGTCGGCCTCTGGGGCACCAGCCGGGCCACCGCCTCCGGGACGCCGGCCACGACGGAGGACAGGTCGACCACGCAGACGTGGAGGTCGGGGACGAGGGACAGGGCGCGCCGGCCCTGCTCGGGCGACCCGTCGAGGAAGATCGTGCCGGTCTCCGCGCAGCTGACGGCGGAGGCCGTCACCACCCCGTCCAGGGCGTCGAGGCTCGGCGCGGGGATGTCGGCCGAGTCCCGCTGGATCTCGCCGTCGTAGGCGGTGAGCCACTGCTCGTCCAGGCCGTCCGGAACGCCGATGCGACGGGCACCGCGCTCCCGCAGGATCTCGGCGATCACCTCCGCCGTGCGGTCGGCGGTGCAGGGGTGGACCTGCGCCTTGTAGTCGACGAGCCGGTCGGTCAGCAGCTCCAGACGTTCGTCGTCGGGGAGGGTGCGACCGGTGCGGTACTCGCGGGGGATCTCGACGCCGGGGGTGGGGGCGATGGCCAGGGCGTCCCTGATCCGGCCGAGCACCGTGTCGCGCGCGGTGGTCGTCACTGTTCCTCCTGGTGGTCGTCGGCGCGCCGGGCGGCGCCCTCCTCCGAGGCGTCCCGCATGGTGGCCGCACCCTCGGCGGAGGCCAGCCAGGAGCGGAAGGACTGCTTGGGAGGTGCGGCGGTGTCCCGGCTGTCGCTCCAGCCGTCGAACGGTGCGGGCAGGTGGGAGATGGTGCGGTCGCGTCCGCCGATCCCGACGGAGCGGCTGAGGGAGGCGGCCTTCTGCGCGGCCGTGTAGATCCTCGGCGACTTCATCACGGTGGCGGCGGCCTTCATCGCCAGCTTCTCCACCGTGGTGCCGGCCTCTTCGGTGTTCTGGTGGCGCAGTTCGACCAGCAGCGACGGGATGTCGATCTTGACCGGGCAGGCGTCGAAGCAGGCGCCGCAGAGGCTGGAGGCGTACGGCAGCGAGCTGTTGGGGTCGCCCTTCGCCGCGTGCATGCCGGCGAGCTGCGGGGTGAGGACCGCTCCGATGGGGCCGGGGTAGGTCGATCCGTACGCGTGCCCGCCGGCCCGTTCGTACACCGGGCAGACGTTGAGACAGGCCGAGCAGCGGATGCAGTTGAGGGCTTCGCGGCCGACCTTGTCGGCGAGCGCGGCGGTGCGCCCGTTGTCGAGGAGGACGAGGTGGAACTCCTGCGGCCCGTCGCCGGGGGTCACCCCGGTCCACATCGACGTGTAGGGGTTCATCCGCTCGCCGGTGGAGGAACGCGGCAGCAACTGGAAGAAGACCTCCAGGTCCTGGAAGCGCGGCAGGACCTTCTCGATGCCCATGACGGTGATCAGGGTGTCGGGCAGGGTCAGGCACATCCGGCCGTTGCCCTCGGACTCGACGACGGAGAGGGTTCCGGACTCGGCGATGCCGAAGTTCGCGCCGGAGACGGCCACCTTGGTGGTCATGAACTTCTCGCGCAGGTAGGCGCGGGCGGCGGCGGCCAGATGCGCGGGCACGTTGTCGAGCGCGGGGTCCACACCGGGGATCTCCTTGAGGAAGATCTCCCGGATCTCGTCGCGGTTGCGGTGGATCGCGGGGACGAGGATGTGCGAGGGCTTGTCGTGGGCGAGCTGCACGATGAGCTCTGCGAGGTCGGTCTCGTAGGGCGTGATGCCCTCGGCCTCGAGGTGTTCGTTGAGGCCGATCTCCTGCGTGGCCATCGACTTGACCTTGATGACGTCGCTGCTGCCGGTGTCCTTGATCAGCCGGGTGACGATCTCGTTGGCCTCGACGCCGTCGCGCGCCCAGTGGACGGTGCCGCCGTGCTCGGTGACCTTCCGCTCCAGCTGCTCCAGCAGCTCGGGCAGCCGGTTCATGGTGTCGGTCTTGATGGCCGATCCCGCGTCGCGCAGCTCTTCCCAGTCCGGGAGTTCGCCGGTGACCTTGATGCGCTTGGCACGGATGGTGTGGGTGGCCCGGCCGAGGTTGCGCCGCAGCTGCTCGTTGCGCAGTTCGTCGTGGGCGGCCTCGGGGAACTTGCGCTCCCCCCGCAGGTTCCCGGTCCCGTACGGGGAGCGGGGCGGGGCGGCGGGCATGCCGAGGAACGTGCTCATCGGGCGGCCTCCATCAGGGCGTACGGCGCGGTGCGGGTGGAACCCAGGATCTGGGCGAGATGCAGGGTGCGCGTACCGGACCTGATACGGGAGAGCCCGCCGCCGATGTGCATCAGGCAGGAGGAGTCCCCCGCGGAGCAGACGTCGGCCTTCGTGGCGGAGATGTTGCGCATCTTGTCCTGGAGCATCGCGGTGGAGGTATCGGCGTTCTTGACGGCGAAGGTGCCGCCGAATCCGCAGCAGGAGTCCGCCTCCGGCAGCTCGACGAGGTCGATCTCCTCGACGGCGCGCAGCAGCCGCAGCGGCTTGTCACCGACCCGCAGCATGCGCAGGGAGTGGCAGGTGGGGTGGTAGGTGACGCGGTGCGGGAAGTACGCGCCGACCTGGGTGACTCCGAGTACGTCGACGAGAAGCTCGGAGAGCTCGTACGTCTTGGCCCTGACCGTGGCGACCCCGGCGCGGAGCGCGGCGTCGCCGTACCGTTCGGCGACGATCCCGTGCTGGTGGCGCACCGAGCCGGCGCACGATCCGGACGGCATGACGACCGCGTCGATCGAGGCGTCCCCGAACTGCTCGGCGAAGTTGCGCACCAGCGGGACCGGTTCGCGCTGGTAGCCGGTGTTGACGTGCATCTGACCGCAGCAGGTCTGGTCGGGCGGGAAGACCACCTCGTGGCCCAGGCGGGCGAGCAGCACCGCTGTGGATTTCACCGCCTCCGGGAAGAGGGTGTCTCCCAGGCAGGTGGCGAAGAGTCCGATGCGCATGGGGCCTCCTCGATCGATTTATGGTCCGACCATACTAGCCTCGGTCCGCATGGGAAAGCCTGCGGGCACGCCGGGCCGGGGAAACGCCGAACGGGAGCGGGGACGGCGCGTGTGCACCGTCCCCGCTCCCGTTCGGCCGGAGTCGCGGCTCGCCCCTACCGGGCGTCGTTCTCGTCGACCAGCGTTCCGTGGAGACCCCGGATGTGCTCCTCCACCAGGTCGGCGGCCTCGCCACCCCTGCCCTCGCGGACCAGTCGCAGCAGTCGCGCGTGCTGGGCGTTGAGCGCGCCCGCAGTCCGCGGCCAGTCGTCGGAGTCCTCCAGGGCCCGCAGGATCAGCGGGCGGACGGACTCACGCACCGCCGAGGTGAGTGTGGAGGTGAGGGCGTTGCCGGAACTCCCGGCGATCAGCACATGGAAGCGGGTGTCGAGATCGTTGAATTCGTCCACACCCACATCCGGGTCCCCCATCCGCCGGACGAGCTCCTCCGCCGCGTCGAGGTCCTCGGCCCGGGCGTGCCGGGCGGCGGCCTCCCAGCTCGACCGCTCCAGGACGACGCGCGCCTCCAGCACGTCGTGCAGGCTGTAGCTGCCGAGCGCGAAGTGCAGGCGCAGCAGGCGGCCGAGCGCGTCGTCCGGGTTGCGCACGATGCGGGCCCCGGAATCCGGACCCCGGCCGGGCTGAGCGACCAGGACACCGATGGTCTCCAGCACCCTGAGGGCCTCGCGCAGCGCGGACCTGCTGACGCCGAGCACCGGCGCGAGCTCCCGCTCGGGCGGCAGGCGGTCGCCCGCCTTGAGCTCTCCGGCGAAGACCTGCTCCTCGATGCTCTGGAGCACGAGCTCATGGGTGCGGGACTGTCGTACGGGTTGCCACTCGACGGGCATCCGCTACTCCCTGTTCCGGGCGATACGCATATCCCGACTATGTCACACAGGACATGTGGTCGGACCAAAGCAGGGTGTCCGGGCCGGCCCCCGGAGGCCGCTCAGCGGGGGCGCGGGGCGCTGTCCCGAGGCCTGCGGCGCTGCGGATCGAGGAGCTGCCCCGCCATCCCCGCCACCACGAGCCCGGCGGCGATGAGGAGACCGTGCCCGATGACGATGCCGGACACCAGGCCGACGATTCCGACGGTGAGCCAGAGCCAGGTGCTGCTGGGCCGCTCCCCGCTCGCAGCGTTGCGCACCGGGCCGCCGTTGCTTTCGGGGCGGTCACTGCCGAGCCGGTCCTCGGTGCCGCGCAGCCGCTCGTCGTGATGGGGCATGGTGACTCCCTCCCGGATCAGATCCGTTGGGCCGGACTCCATCGTCCGGGGGTACGGGTGCCCGGGGCCATCGGGGCTGACACCCATCTCCGGGGGGTGCCGCCCTGTACACGGGCCCACGGCGGGGCGGTCATCGGTCACTCGCCGCCGCCGACCGGCGATAGTGGGTGCAGGCACTCACCAGTGCACCCGTCCGAAGGAGGCCGTGCGGTCTTGTCCCTGTTCTGGCGCATCTTCCTGCTCAACGCCGCGGTGCTGGTCGCCGCCGGGGCCCTGCTGCTGCTCGGCCCGATCACCGTCTCCGCCCCGGTGGTGCTGACCGAGGCCCTCATCCTGGCCGGTGGGATGGCCCTGATGCTCGGCGCGAACGCATTCCTCCTGCGCCTGGGGCTCGCTCCGCTCCAACGGGTCACCAGGGCGATGACGACCATCGACCTGCTGAGCCCGCGGCCGCGTCCCGAGGTCGCCGGCGAGGGTGAGGTCGCGGCCCTGATCGAGACGTTCAACAGCATGCTCGACCGGCTGGAGGCGGAGCGCGCGACGAGCAGCGCCCGGGCCCTCTGGGCCCAGGAGGCCGAACGCCGCCGGGTCGCGCAGGAGTTGCACGACGAGGTCGGCCAGACCCTGACCGCGGTCCTGCTGGAGCTGAAACGGGTCACCGGTCATGCTCCGGAGCCGCTGCGCGAGGAACTCACCCAGGTCCAGGAGATCACCCGGGGCAGCCTCGACGAGATCCGCCGGATCGCGCGCCGGCTGCGCCCCGGGGTGCTGGAGGAGCTGGGACTCGTCAGCGCGCTGACAGCTCTGACGACCGAGACACCGACGCCGAAGGGGCTGACCATCAGACGGCGGACGGAGAAGGATCTGCCCCAGCTCGGCGAGGAGGCGGAGCTCGTCGTCTACCGCATCGCCCAGGAGGCGGTCACGAACACCGTCCGGCACGCCCGGGCCACCTTGCTCGAGATCTCCCTGCTCCGCAGCCCCGGCGGGGTGGAGCTGCGTATCCGTGACGACGGCCGCGGCCTCGGGGACGCCCCGGAGGGCGCCGGCCTGCGCGGCATGCGCGAACGCGCTCTGCTCATCGGCGCTGCACTCACTCTCGGTACCGGTGCCACGGGCGGCACGGACGTACGCCTCGATGTGCCCGTACGGAACGGAGGCGCCTGATCATGTCCCACTCCCCCACCGGGTCCGGGAAGACCCGCATCCTGCTCGCCGACGACCACGCCCTGGTCCGACGCGGTGTGCGGCTGATCCTCGACGGCGAGCCGGACCTCCAGGTCGTCGCCGAGGCGGGTGACGGCGCCGAGGCCATCGAGATGGCGCGCGCGGAGCGGCCCGACCTGGCCGTCCTGGACATCGCGATGCCGCGCCTGACCGGCCTTCAGGCAGCCCGTGAGCTGTCCCGCGTCATGCCGGACCTGCGCATCCTGATGCTCACCATGTACGACAACGAGCAGTACTTCTTCGAGGCGCTGAAGGCCGGCGCCTCGGGTTTCGTGCTGAAGTCCGTCGCCGACCGGGATCTCGTCGAGGCGTGCCGGGCGGCCATGCGCGACGAGCCGTTCCTCTATCCGGGCGCGGTGACCGCCCTGATCCGGAACTATCTGCACCGGGTCAGGGACGGCGGCGACGTCCCGGAGCGGGCGATCACCGAGCGAGAGGAGGAGATCCTCAAACTGGTCGCCGAGGGGCACTCGTCGAAGGAGATCGCGGGCATGCTCGTGATCAGCGTCAAGACCGTCGAGCGGCACCGGGCCAATCTGCTGCAGAAGCTGGGACTCCGCGACCGTCTGGAGCTGACCCGGTACGCGATCCGGGCCGGGCTGATCGAGCCGTAGCGCGGTTCGGTCCGGACAGCGGCGTCAGACGCTCGCCGGCCGCAGCACCACCGGCAGCTCCCGGTGACCGTTGGCGATGAACGAGGCCTGAGGGACGAGCTGTTCCGGCGGTACCGCGAGGGCGATGTCCGGGAACGCGGCGAAGAGCGCCCGGAGGGCGATGTCGGCCTCCATGCGGCCGAGGGGCGCGCCGAGGCAGTAGTGGACGCCGTGGCCGAAGGCCAGGTGCTCGGACGACTCCCGTGCGGCGTCGAACTCGCAGGCGCTGTCGCCGTGGAGAGCGGGGTCGCGGCCGGCGGCGCCGAAGGCGAGCAGGATCGCGTCACCCTTTTCGATGCGGACGTCGCCGAGGTCGATGTCCTCGACCGCGTACCGCAGCGGCATGTGCATGATCGGCGCTTCGAGCCGGAGGGTCTCTTCGGTCACGTCGCCCCAGCCGATCGCTCCGGCCCGGAGCAGCGCGAGCTGGTCCGGGTGGGTCATCAGGGCGAGAGCGGCCTTGGATATGAGGTTGACCGCCGTCTCCGAACCGGCGCCGATCATCAGGATCAGGGTGGAGACGAGCTGTTCCTCGTCCAGCTTCGCCTCGCCGTCGCGGGCACCGATCAGGGCGCTGGTCATGTCCTCGCCCGGCTCGGCACGCTTGGCCGCGATCAGGGCCGCCATGCAGCCGAACAGGTCACCGTAGTCCGCCGCCGCCTGCTCGGGCGTGGCCCCGGTGTCCAAGGCCGCGTCGATGACCCGCCGCATCCAGGGGCGCATGCCGGCCGGCACACCGAAGAGGTCACAGATGACCTCGGTGGGTATGACGTACGCGAACCGGGCACGCAGGTCGACGCTCTCCCCGCGGGGGACCTCACCGAGTTCCGCGACGAGCCGGTCCACGAGAGCCTGTACGAGGGGACGCAGCGCCTCGGTGCGGCGTGGGGTGAACGCCGAGGAGATGAGGTTGCGCAGCCTGCGGTGCTCGGAGCCGTACGAGGTGAAGGCGCTCACCACGCGGACCCAGGCGTTGAGGGGCCAGTCCTCGGGTACGGCGCCGAGGGCCGGCCAGTGCTGCCGGGGGTCGCGGGACACCCGCCGGTCGGCGGCGAGTTGTTTGATCGTGTCGTGCCGTGTCACCGACCAGGCCGTGACCCCGCCGGGGAGTGACACCGGCGTCGCGGAGCCTCGGGTGCGGAGACTGGCGGCCTCCGCGTGGAGATCGGCGCCGGTGGGGTCGAGCACGGGACAGCTCCTGGTTGCCATCTGCTCTCCTTCGTGCGGCGAATTCGAAGCCAACCACCGCACGCAGAAGCGCAGTTGACGCCCCGGTACGGTGCGGCGAAGAGTCGTCCAGGATGCTCACGCCACGGCATCGGCCGCAAGACGGCCTGGCGGTACACGCAGGGTGACTCACTCCGGACGGACACGGCGGCCTCGGGAGTGACTACGACCACGCTGTGCGTTTCATAGGATTCTCACCCAGTGCGCCTACGGTTCTCTCGTGACCCAGACGACCCCGCCCGGCTGGCATCCAGACCCCGGGCACTCAGGAATCGGCCCCCTTCATGAACGCTGGTGGGACGGGAGCCGCTGGACCGACCAGCTCCGGATACCCCCCGCGACGGTCCGGCGCCGCCGCATGCGCATCGGCGCGGGCATAGCCGCCGGCATCGTCGTACTCGCGGCCGTCGGTGGCGGCGGGTACCTGCTGGGCGACAGCTCGGGCGACCGCGCCGACACCGCGTCCACGGACTCCGCCCCCTCAGGAGGCCCACGTCTGCCCGGCGCCCCGGACGGCGGCGGTCAGGACGGCGGCGGGAGCGGCGGCCAGGACGACGACGACGGGGGCCGTAGCCCCGATCAGCAGATGCCGCAGACCGAGGACGGGTACGCCACCGACGCGGCCAGCGGCATAAGCATCCCCGTACCGGACGGCTGGACCGGCCAGTCCGGACCGGTCGGCGCGGGGGTGACGACCGGCGAGTACGCCTGCCCCGGCGACGAGTCCGAGAAGTGCGTGCGTGGCGGGGTGTTCTCCGCGCCGGCTCAGGCCCTGAAGGTCGAGGCGACCACGGCGAAGGCCGCGGCGGAGGCCGACATCAAGGCCAACGCCGAGGAGTCGTACGGCGAGAAGATCTACGGCGGCATCACCTCTCACGAGGAGCTCAAGTCCGGGGCCGTCACGGTCGCCGGGCAGAAGGGCTATCAGGTGCGCTGGAAGGTGGTGACGAAGAACGGCGACGACGGATACGTCGAGTCGCTCGCGTTCCCGTCCCCCAACGTCGACGGCATGCTGGTGGTTGTCCGCTCGGGCTTCGACGTCAACGCCGAGGCGCCGAAGCTCTCGGTGCTGGACGACATCACCAAGGGCATCAAGGAAGCGGAGGGCGCCGGTTCCGGCACGGGTGAGACCGCCTGAGTGACCCGATCACGGACGGAGGCCGTACCGGGGAGTCCCGGTACGGCCTGGCGTGCGTACGTCTTGACCGCCGCTCACGGCATGCGGTCCGGCAGGGGAGCGATTGCCGCTCGCTCACAGGCGAGCGGGGTGCACCTTCGAACGATCCCCGAGGCACGGGCCGTCTGCAGGCCGGCGCCGATATCGATTCCCAACTGCTCCGCCGGCAGTCCGAGGTCGGTGAAGGAGGCGTGTCCGGCTCCTTCCACCACGAGCCACCGCTTCCCCCCGGTCAGGCGCTGCCAGTCGCGTTCCCAGGTGGCGTCGCCACCGCTCCCCGGGCTGTACTGAGCCTGCCTGCCCAGGAACAGGAACGGCCGGGACAGGCCGCTGTCCGGGATCGGGACCTGGGCCGAGCCGTCTACGTCGGTTCCCACGCGCACCCGTGCGTCGGTTCGATCGCCCGCATCGTTGACGGGTCGCCGGGCCGGTGGGCCTGTATACCCGGGCAATTCTCTCCTTGCGGGCTCCTGTGCGGTCCGGCCGCCCGAGTTGTACGGCTCGTGTACCGTCCCGTGGCCCCACACGCGCTCCCACGGGGCGATGGTTTCGGGCATATCCGCCGGGCCCGGGACCCGCGGTAACCGCTCTCCGCACGGGTGGCGACCGGCATGACCGGCGCCGCCCACGCGAATGCGGAATCGTTACTTCCGGTCACCGGCACCCCGTGCCCTCCACCCCGCCCCACGCGCACCGAACAATGAAAAGAACTTCTTCTTATAAATTACCCTCGCGCGCCCCCCTTGGCGCGCTGGCCAGAAAACGCCGTCCACCCATTCACGGCCCCTCACGTCCGCTGCTACTCTGCGAACTCCCTATTCGGATGTGATGGAGATTCTCCGCATGGAAGATCGACCCGATACGGGGTCGCTGCCGGCGAATGCGTGGACCACCGGCGCGTCCGCCCGCGAGTGTCTCCGCTATGCCGCGTACCCGATTTTGCTCCTTTCCGCAGTCTGGCTCTTCACCTCGGTTCTGCGCTTCGACTGGGACCGGGGCCGGGCCGTCCAGCTCTTCCTGATCGGCACCATCGTCTATCTCGCGGCGCTGGAGCGGCTGATCCCGCACCGGACCGACTGGCACCCGAGCGGCCGGGAACTGTGCTGGTACGCAGCCTATTTCGGGTTCACCATGGCCGGCGCCGTGCTCGGCCAGTCGGTCGTCGCGGCCGTTCTGGCCGCGACCCCCGTCACGGGACCGGGGCTCACGCTCGGGGCCGAGGTGCCCCTCGCGCTGCTGGCCTCCTCACTGACCGGCTACCTCGCCCACCGCTGGGCGCATTCCAATCGGTGGCTGTGGAAGGTACACGGAATTCATCACGTCCCGGGAAAAGTGAACGTCGCCAATAACGGGGTCAACCACCTACTGGATGTCGCCTTCAAACAGGGCACGGTCCAATTGACACTGGGATTTCTCGGATTCTCCGCCGACTGCCTTTTCGCGGTGGCGCTCTTCACCCTTGTCCAAGGCTATTTCGTGCACGCGAACGTGGACGTCCGACTCGGTCCGCTCCACCATGTCCTGGCCAGCCCCGAGCAACACCGGCTGCACCACAGCGCCGACCTGGCCGAGGCCGGTCACTTCGGCGTGGACCTCTCGGTCTGGGACCGCCTCTTCGGCAGTTTCACCTGGCGACCGGAGCGCCGCCCGGCGACCGTCGGTGTCAAGGACCCCGCCACGTTCCCGGAGACCGGCTCGATCGTCGCCAGCCTGCTCCACCCCGTGCGCCGCCCGCCCCACACCGCGTAGTCCCCCTCACCGCGCACACCCGCTCCGTACCGCGACCTCCCGCCCCGTACCGCGACCTCCCGCCCCGTTCCCGGAGACCGGCTCGATCGTCGCCAGCCTGCTCCACCCCGTGCGCCGCCCGCCCCACACCGCGTAGTCCCCCTCACCGCGCACACCGCGACCGGCACGATGATGACGATGGTCTCGAACCGCATCTCGCACTGCCTCGACTTCCGCGGCCCCAGCGTCTCGAAGCCGAGGTCGGCGAACTGCAGGATCTTGTAGTCCAGGGTGAAGGCGCCGATGAAGACGCCGACGTCCCGACCGGCCAGTTCGGCGGGCCGCTGCCCGCCGTCCTCCAGCGCCTCCCAGGACACCTCCAGGAGCTTGCGCTGCTGCGGGTCCATGTGCTCGGCCTCGCGCGGGCTGATCCCGAAGAACTGGGGGTCGAACTCGTCGAAGCCGTCGATGTAGCCGCCCCGGCCGCCGGTCAGCCGGCCCGGCTTGGCCCGGTCGCGGCTGCCGAGGGTCGTGGTGTCGTACCGGTCCGCCGGGGTGGGGACGGCGCCTCGGTACGGGCCGGGCGGGGCCCCGCCCGGCCCGTACCGAGGCGCCGTCCCCACCGGATTGGACCATGACGGACTCACCCAGCGCCGCCCACCGCGACAAGGTCGCCATCATCGGTATCGGCTGCCGGCTCCCCGGACACGCGGGTGACCACCGGTCCTTCTGGCGCAATCTGATCGAAGGCCGGGACTGTCTCGTCCCCACCCCGGCGGACCGGTACGACACCACGACCCTCGGCAGCCGCGACCGGGCCAAGCCGGGCCGGCTGACCGGCGGCCGGGGCGGCTACATCGACGGCTTCGACGAGTTCGACCCCCAGTTCTTCGGGATCAGCCCGCGCGAGGCCGAGCACATGGACCCGCAGCAGCGCAAGCTCCTGGAGGTGTCCTGGGAGGCGCTGGAGGACGGCGGGCAGCGGCCCGCCGAACTGGCCGGTCGGGACGTCGGCGTCTTCATCGGCGCCTTCACCCTGGACTACAAGATCCTGCAGTTCGCCGACCTCGGCTTCGAGACGCTGGCCGCGCACACCGCGACCGGCACGATGATGACGATGGTCTCGAACCGCATCTCGCACTGCCTCGACTTCCGCGGCCCCAGCGTCTCGATCGACACGGCGTGCAGCTCCTCCCTGGTCGCGGTCCACCTGGCCTGCCAGAGCCTGCAGCGCGGCGAGAGCGAACTCGCCCTGGCCGGCGGTACCCTGCTGCACCTCGCGCCGCAGTACACCATCGCCGAGACCAAGGGCGGCTTCCTCTCCCCCGACGGACGCTCCCGCGCCTTCGACGCCTCCGCCGACGGCTACGTACGGGCCGAGGGTGTCGGCGTCGTGGCGCTCAAGCGCCTCTCGGACGCGCTGCGCGACGGCGACCCGGTGCACGCCGTGGTGATCGGCAGCGGGGTGAACCAGGACGGACGCACCAACGGCATCACCGTGCCCAGCGCCGACGCCCAGGCCACGCTCATCGAGCGGGTCTGCGCCGAGGCGGGAGTGACACCGGGCAGCCTCCAGTACGTCGAGGCGCACGGCACCTCCACCCCCGTCGGCGACCCGATCGAAGCGCGGGCGCTGGGCCGGGTGCTGGCGCAGGGCCGGGCGCCCGGGGCGCGGTGCTACGTCGGCTCGGTCAAGACCAACATCGGGCACACGGAGGCCACCGCCGGCGTCGCGGGCCTGATCAAGACGGCGCTGGCCCTCCGGCACCGCCGCATCCCACCGCACCTGAACCTCGAACAGCCCAACCCGGCCATCGACTTCGCCGCGCTCCCCTTCGAGATCCCGACCGCACCGGTCGACTGGCCGGAGCACGAGGGACCCGCGCGGGCAGGCGTCAACTCCTTCGGCTTCGGCGGCACCAACGCCCACGTCCTGCTGGAGGAGGCGCCGCCCCGCCCGCCGGAGGAGCCGCGCGCGACGGCCCGGACGCCCACCCGCTCGGTCCTCCCGCTGAGCGCCCGGCACGCGTCGGGCCCGGCCGAACTGGCCGCGGGCGTCCGCCGCGAACTTGCCGCCGGAGTGCCCCTCGCGGACCTCGGGCACACCCTGGCCCACCGCCGCCAGCACTTCGAGGAGCGCCTCGCCGTCGTCCACTCCCCCCTCGGCCCGCCCGGCTCCCTCGACGAGGTACTGGCCGCCTGCGAGCGCGGGGAGCAGCACCCCCGGGCCGTGCGGGGCCGCCTCCGGGAGCCCGGGGGGCAGCGGCTGGTGTGGGTGTTCACCGGCATGGGGCCGCAGTGGTGGGGCATGGGGCGCGAACTCCTGGACGCCGAGCCCGTGTTCCGGGAGGCGGTCGAGCGCTGCGACCGGGAGGTCCGGCGCCAGGCGGGCTGGTCGCTGCTCGACGAGCTGACCCGGCCCGAGGCGGAGTCCAGGATGGCCGAGACCTGGCTCGCCCAGCCCGCCAACTTCGCCGTCCAGGCGGGGCTCGCGGCGCTGTGGGAACACCACGGGGTGCGGCCGGACGCCGTCGTCGGGCACAGCACCGGCGAGATCGCGGCCTTCCACCAGGCCGGGGTGTACGGCCTGGAGGACGCCGTCCGGATCGCGCTGGCGCGCAGCGCCCTCCAGCACCGGCTCGCGGGCACCGGCGCGATGCTGGCGGCGAACCTGTCCGAGGAGGAGGCCGAGCGGCTGGTCCGCCCGTACCGGGACCACGTGTCGGTCGCCGCCGTGAACAGCCCGGCGTCGGTGACGCTGTCCGGGGACCGGGACACCCTCGGGGAGCTCGCCGGGCGGCTGGAGCGGGAGCAGGTCTTCGCCCGGTTCCTCGACGTCGAAGTGCCGTACCACAGCGTGCGGATGGACCCGATCGAGGCCGAGCTGCACGAGGCGCTGGCCGGGATCGCGCCGCGCGCCGCCGGTCTCCCGCTGTATCTGACCGCCCGCGAGGGGCGTGCGCGGGGGCCGGAGCTGGACGCCGCGTACTGGTGGGAGAACGTCCGGCGGCCCGTCCGGTTCCGTGCCGCGGTCGACCGGCTGGTCGACGACGGGTACACGCTGTTCCTGGAGATCGGTCCGCACCCGGTGCTCGGCCACTCGATCCGGGAGTCCCTGGAGGGCCGGGCCGTCGAGGGGGTGACGCTGCCGTCGATCCGGCGCCGGGAGGACGAGCCCGAGCGGTTCGCCCGCTCCCTCGCGGAGCTGTACACGCTGGGCGTCGACGTGGACTGGTCGGTGCTCCAGCCCGTGGGGCGGCCGGTGCCGCTGCCGGGCTATCCGTGGCAGCGGGAGCGGTACTGGGTGGAGCCCGCGCCGGTGGAGCAGATCCGGCTCGGCCGGCTGGACCACCCGCTGCTCGGCCGGCGGACCTCCGCGCTGCAGCCGACCTGGGAGAGCCGCCTGGACACCGAGCGGCTGCCGTACCTGGCCGACCACCGGATCGAGGACAGCACGGTCTTCCCGGCCGCCGGGTACCTGGAGATGGCCGCGCAGGCGGTCCGGGCGCTGACCGGCGGCGACACGGCGACCCTGGCCGACGTCGAGTTCTCCCGGGCCCTGTTCCTGCCCGACGGCGAGGCGACGACCGTCCAGCTG
This sequence comes from Streptomyces sp. QL37, assembly GCF_002941025.1. Lineage (NCBI taxonomy): Bacteria > Bacillati > Actinomycetota > Actinomycetes > Kitasatosporales > Streptomycetaceae > Streptomyces > Streptomyces sp. QL37. Next base: position 797,621 of record NZ_PTJS01000001.1, read on the forward strand.
GCCTTCGCGCCGGAGGAGGCCGGGTTCACCATCGCCTCCCTCGCCGGTTCCGGGACCGGGGCTCCGGACCGTACGGTCCACGCGAGCGGGGTCGTCCGCACCGGGCAGCCACGCCGGCTCGCGGAACCGCTGGACACGGACGCGGTACGGGCGCGGGCGGGGCGTCGGCTCGACCGGGAGGCGTGCTACGGCGAGCTGGCGGCGCTCGGCTACCACTACGGCCCGGCGTTCCGGGCGATCGGCGAGGTGTGGACGGCGCCCGGCGAGGCGCTGTCGCTGATCCGGCCCACCCCGGGCATGGGCGACGGGGCCGCGGACTGCCATGTGCACCCCGTGCTCCTGGACGCCTGCTTCCAGACCATGCTCACTGCGATGACGCCGGACGACGGCCGGTCCGCCGGGATCCGGCTGCCCGTCGGCATCGCGGAGCTGCGGCTGGACGCGGTCGGCGACCGGGCCCTGTGGGCGCACGCGACGGTGACCGCGGAGAGCGACGAGGAACTGGTCGGCGACCTCGCCCTGTACGCCGAGGACGGGACGCCGCTCGGCCGGATCAGCGGCTTCCGCGCGGCGGCGGTGGACCGGGTGGCCTCCTCGGTGAAGCTCGGCACCATCGACGGCTGGCTGGCCGAGGTGGTCTGGGAGGAGACGCCCACCGAGGCACCGGAGGACGGCGGGGCCGCCGAGGGGACCGGGGGCGGTCCCGACGGCTCCCCCGCGCCCGACCTGGTGGTCTTCGCCGACGAGGGCGGGCTCGGCGCGCGGATGGCCGAGGCGGTCGTGGCGCGCGGCGGGCGGTGCCGGCTGGTCCGCCCGGGCAGCCGATACCGGAGCGGGGCCCGGCACATGACCGTGCGACCCGATTCGGCGGCCGATCTGCGCAGGCTGTTCGACGAACTCGGGCCGGGGTTCGGAGCCGTGGTGCATCTGTGGAACCTCGATCTGCCCCCGCTGGACACGGTCGGCGCGGCGGACCTCGACGGGATCGGCACGGTCGGCGGCTACTCGCTCGCCCTGCTCGCCCAGGTGCTGCCCGAGGCGTGCCCGCAGGGGCGCCTGCACATCGTCACCCGGGGGGCCCAGGCGGTGGTGCCGGGCGAGCCGGTGGAGCCGTTCGGCGCGCCCGCCTGGGGCATCGGCCGGGTGCTGTGGCAGCAGGAGCTCACCGGTCACAGCGGCAAACTGATCGATCTCGACCCGGCCGGGGGTCCCGGCGAGGCCGAGGTGCTGCTGCGCGCGCTCACGGCGGACGACGGCGAGGGCGAGATCGCGCTGCGGTCCGGGCGGCGGCACCTCAGCCGGCTGCGTCCGCCCGCGGGGCTGACCCGTCCGCTGCCGCTGCGGCTGCGCGCGGACGGCGCCTATCTGGTCACGGGCGCGTTCGGGGCGCTGGGGCGGCTGCTCTGCCGCACCCTGGTACGGCGCGGGGCCCGGCGCCTGGTCCTGCTCGGCCGCACCGGCGTGCCGGAGCGCGGTGCGTGGCGGGGGCTCGATCCGGGCGGCCCCGAGGGGCGGCGGGTCGCGTTCCTGCGCGAGCTCGAAGCGCTCGGCGCGGAGGTGCTGGTCGCCGCGGTGGACGTGACCGACGCGGCGGCCATGGAGAGCTGGCTGGCCGGGCGTCGGGCCGCCGGTCTGCCGCCGGTGCGGGGCGTGTTCCACCTCGCGGGACAGGTGCGGGACGTCCTGCTGCCGTCGTTGGACCGCGAAGCGTTCGACGCGGGCTACGGGCCGAAGGTGCACGGCGGGTACCTGCTGCACCGGCTGCTGCGCGACGAGCCGGTCGAGCACTTCGTACTGTTCGCGTCGGTCGCCTCGCTGCTGACCACGGCCGGTCAGGTCAACTACGCGGCCGGTAACGCGTTCCTGGACGCGCTCGCCCATCACCGCCGGGCGCTCGGTCTGCCCGCGCTGAGCCTGGACTGGGGGCCGTGGGCCACCGGCATGATCGAGGAGCTCGGGCTGGTCGCCCACTACCGGGACGCGCGCGGGATGAGCTCGCTGGCGCCGGAGGCGGGCATGGCGGTCCTGGAGCGGGTGATCGGGCAGGACCGGGCCCAGTTGCTGGTGGCCGCGGTGGTGGACTGGCCGGTGTTCCTGTCCTGGTATCCCACCCCGCCGGCGCTGGTGTCGGCGCTCGCCGCCGCGGCGGCGCGGGAGGTCCCGGCGGGGCAGGGCGGCAGTCTGCTCGACGCGTTCCGCGCCGCCGACGAGGCGGCGCGTACGGCGTTGGTGGCCGAGCGGTTCGCGGCCCTCGCGGCGGGTGTGCTGCGGGTGCGGCCGGAGCTGGTCGACGCGGACGCCCGGCTCGGCTCGCTCGGTCTGGACTCGCTGCTCGCCATGGAGCTGCGGGCCCGGACCCACACCGAGCTGGGGGTCTCGCTGCCGGTGGTGGCGCTGCTCAGCAACGGGCCGGTGAGCGAGCTGACCGAGCGGCTGCACGCGGGGCTGACCGAGCTCGCGGCGGCCGGGGGTCCGGTGGCGGAGACGGCGGTGGAGTTGTTCACCGACGAGGCGTGCTACCCACTCACCCACAACCAGCAGGCCCTGTGGTTCCTCCGGCAGCTCAACCCGGACGGCTTCGCGTACAACATCGGCGGCGCGGTGGAGGTGCGCGCGGAGCTCGACCCGGAGCTGCTGTTCGATGCCTTCCGGACGCTGATCGCCCGGCATCCGAGCCTGCGCGTCAACATCACCACCGAGGACGGGCGTCCGGTCCAGCGGGTGCGGCCCGAGGCCGTCGCCGACACCGGTCTTCTCGATGTGTCCGGGCTGCCCTGGGACGAGGTCCGCGCCCGGCTGGTGGCGGAGTACCGCAGGCCGTACGACCTGGAGCGGGATCCTCTGGTGCGGCTGCGGCTGTTCCGGCGGGCCCCGGACCGCTGGGTGCTGATGAAGGCGGTCCACCACATCGTCTCGGACGCGATCTCCACCTTCACCTTCATCGAGGAGCTGTTCGAGGTCTACCACGGACTGCGCACCGGCCGGCCGGCGGAGCTGGCCCCGGTCCGGGCCCGCTACCTGGACTTCCTCAACCGGCGGAACCGCTTCCTGGCCGGGCCAGAGGCGCGGCGGATGCTGGAGTACTGGCGGGAGCACCTGCCGCGGGAGGTCCCGGCGCTCGAACTGCCCACCGACCGGCCGCGCCCGCCGGTGCAGACCGACAACGGCGCCTCCGAGTTCTTCCAGCTCGACGACGAGCTCAGCGCCCGGGTGCAGACGCTGGCCCGGGAGCACAACGTCACCGTGTTCACGGTGCTGCTCACCGCGTACTACCTGCTGCTGCACCGCTGGTCGGGGCAGGACGAGATCGTGGTCGGCAGCCCCGTCACCGGGCGCACCGAGGAGGAGTTCGCCTCCGTCTACGGCTACTTCGTCAATCCGCTGCCGCTGCACGTGAGCCTGGCCGGGGAGCCGTCGGTGGCCGAGCTGCTGGGCCGGGTGCGGGACACGGTCCTCGGGGGCCTCGACAATCAGGAGTACCCGTTCGTGCTTGTCGTGGAGCAGTTGGGCCTCCAGCACGACCCGAGCCGCTCGGCGGTCTTCCAGGCGATGTTCATCCTGCTCACCCACAAGGTGGCCGTGGAGCGCTTCGGGTACACCCTGGATTACATCGAACTCCCGGAGGAAGAGGGGCAGTTCGATGTCACGCTGTCCGCGTACGAGGACCGGTCCGACGGACGCTTCCACTGCGTGCTGAAGTACAACACCGACCTGTTCGACGCGGCGACGGTGCGTCGGATGGCCGCGCACTACCGGAACCTCCTCGACGGCCTGACCCGCGCGGAGGGCGAGCGCCCGGCGGGACGGCTGCCGATGCTGGGGGCCGGAGAACGGGAGCGGATCGTCACCGGGTTCGGCGGCGTCGGCCGACGGATCGACCACGACGTGCCGGTGCACGAGCTGATCGGGAAGATCGCCGCGCAGTTCCCGGAGGCGGTCGCGGTGTCCGTGCCGGGCGGTCGTCGGCTCGGCTACCGGGAGCTGGACCAGCGCTCGCGGCGCGTGGCGGCCTCGCTGCGCGAACGCGGCGTGGGCGCCGGGACGGTGGTGGCGGTGCGACTTGCGAAGTCGCCGGAGCTGGTGATCGCGCTGCTCGCGGTGTGGCGGGCCGGGGGCGCGTATCTGCCGCTGGACCCGGACCACCCGGCGGAGCGGCTGGCCGAGCTGATGGAGAACGCCGGGGCCACGCTGGTCCTGACCGACGGGCGGCGGGGCCGGGCGGCCCGGCTGCCGGGACGGCCGGTCACCCTCGACGAGCTGGACCGGCCGGGGACCGAGGAGCGGCCGGAGCCGGCCGTGGGCCTCGACCAGACGGCATACGTGATCCACACCTCGGGTTCCACCGGCCGCCCCAAGGCGGTGCGAATCAGCCACCGCAACCTGGCCTCGGTGTTCGTCGCCTGGCAGCAGGAGTACCGGCTGGACACCGACGTCCGGGTGCACCTGCAGATGGCGGGCGTCTCCTTCGACGTGTTCACCGGCGACCTGGTCCGGGCGCTGTGTTCGGGCGGGACCCTGGTCCTCGTCGACCGGGACCTCCTCTTCGACACCGCACGGCTCTACCGGACCATGCGCGCGGAGGGCGTGGACTGCGGCGAGTTCGTGCCGTCGGCGGCGCGCGGGCTGCTGGCGCACTGCGAGCGGGAAGGGCTGGGCCTGGAGTTCATGCGCCTGGTGATCGTCGGCTCGGACGCCTGGCGGGCGGGCGAGCACCGGAGGCTCGTCGCGCTGTGCGGGCCGGGGACCCGGGTGGTCAACTCGTACGGGCTGACCGAGGCCACCATCGACAGCGCCTACTACGAGGGGCCGGCGCAGGGGCTGGAGCCGGGCCGGATGATGCCCGTCGGCCGGCCGCTGCCCAACAGCGAGCTGTACGTCCTCGACCGGCACGGCGAGCCGGTGCCGCCGGGGGTGGCCGGTGAGCTGTGGATCGGCGGCGCCGGCGTCGCCGACCGCTACCTGGGCGATCCGGAGCGGACGGCCGAGCGGTTCGTGACCCTCGAACCGGGCGGCGAACCCGTACGGCTGTACCGGACGGGGGACCTCGGGCACTGGGACGCGGAGGGGATGCTGCACCTCCTCGGGCGGGCCGACGGGCAGGTGAAGGTGCGCGGCCACCGGGTGGAGACCGGGGAGATCGAGGCGCGGCTGGCCGCCCGGCCCGAGCTGGCGCAGGTGTGCGTGACGGTACGGCGGGACGAGACGGGCGAGAACGTGCTGTGCGCCTACTGCGTGCCCGCGCCGGGCGCGGTGGCCGACGCCCGGGAGCTGCGCCGCCACCTCGCGGAGCAGCTGCCGACGTATCTGATCCCGGCGCACTTCACGGAGCTGTCCGCGCTGCCGCTGACCGCGAACGGCAAGGTCGATCTCGGCGCGCTGCCGGAGCCGCGCGCGGAGGCGGGACCGGAGAGGTACGAACCGCCGGTGACGCTGTACGAGACACGGATGGCGGCGCACTGGCGGACGCTGCTCGGGCTGGAGCGGCCGGGGCTGCGGGACGACTTCTTCGAGGCGGGCGGCAGTTCGATCAAGCTGATCGAGCTGATCCACCACCTGCGGACCGAGTTCAACGCGTCCGTGCCGGTCGGGCGGCTGTTCCGGACCAGCACCCTGCACGGCATGGCCCGCACCCTGGAGGACGTCGTCACCGGGCGGCTGCCCGGCGCCGAGCCGTACCTGTGGTTCAACCCGGGCGCGGACCCGGCGGCGACGGTGTTCTGCCTGCCGCCCGCGGGCGGGCACGGGCTGGTGTACCGGCAGCTCGCGGCGCGGCTGCCCGAACACCGCTTCGCCGCGTTCAACTACCTGTCGGGTCCGGACAAGGCGGCCCGGTACGCGGATCTGGCCGAGGAGCTGCACCCGGGCGGGCCGTACACGCTGTTCGGTTACTCCCTCGGCGGCAACCTCGCGTTCGAGATCGCCGGGGAGCTGGAGCGGCGGGGCCGCGCGGTGGACCTCGTGCTGATCATGGACTCGTACCGGATCGCCGAGGCCGTCGCCCTCGGCGAGGAGCACCTGGCCGAGTTCGAGGCGGAGCTCGCGGAGCACCTGCGGCGGCACACCGGTTCCGAGATCGTCGCCCGGGAGACCGTGGAGCAGGCCCGCGAGTACCTGGCGCACTGCGGTGCTCACCCGTCGCTCGGTGTGCTCGGCGCGCCGATCGCGGTGATCTCCGACCAGGACAAGCTGCTCCGCTTCGCGGCGGACGAGCCCGGCGGCTGGCACGGGGTCACCGCCGGCGGGTGCACCGTACGCGAGGGGCACGGGCGGCACGCCGAGATGCTCGACGGCTCGTTCCTCGACGGGAACGCGGAGCTGGTCCGGGCGCTGCTGGCGGGAGGTGCCACGGATGGGCGTGCGTGACGGCGGGCCCCGTTGGGAGGCCCGGCCTCCCGGCGGGCGGCCCCGGGTGATCATCATCGGCGCGGGCATGTCGGGTCTGGCCGCCGGCTGCTACGCGCAGATGAGCGGGCTGGAGAGCCGCATCTTCGAGAAGCACGTGCTGCCAGGGGGCTGCTGCACCGCCTGGACTCGGCAGGGCTACCTCTTCGACTACTGCATCGACTGGCTGATCGGCACGGCACCCGGGACCGGGGCGAACGACGTGTGGCGCGAGCTCGGGGCGCTGGACGGGAAGCGGATCACCCATTTCGACCAGTTCAACCGGGTGGTGACGGAGGACGGCCGGTCCGTCACGTTCTACAACGACCCGGACCGGCTCCAGAAGCACCTGCTGGAGCTCTCGCCCGGCGACGAGCGCCTGATCCGGGCGTTCTGCCGGGACCTCAGGCGCTTCGCGGGGCTCGCCCCCCACTGGGAGCTGAAGCCGCCGCCGCTGAAGTCCCTGACGGAGAAGGCGCGAACGCTGCTCTCGATCCTGCCGGCGTTCCGGCTGTACTGGCGCACCGCGGCCACGCCGATGCGCCGGTTCGCGGACCGCTTCGAGGACCCGCTGCTGCGCCAGGCGTTCCCGAACATGTTCCTCCAGGAGCTGACCGGCTTCCCGCTGCTCCCCTTCCTCTTCACGATGTCCTGCGCCTTCAACGGCAACGCGGGCTTCCCGGAGGGCGGTTCGCTGGGTCTGGCCCGGTCGGTGGAGGAGCGGTACACGGGGCTCGGCGGGCACATCGGCTACCGCGCCCGGGTGGAGCGGATCCTCGTCGAGGACGGGCGGGCGGTCGGCGTACGGCTGCGGGACGGGCAGGAGCACTTCGCCGACCATGTGATCGCGGCCTGCGACGGGCCGACGGTGCTGGACCGGCTGCTGGAGGGGCGGTGGAGCAGCCCGCACACCGAGCGGCTGTACACGGAGCTGCTGGACCGGCCGGACAACCTGTACCCGGCGGTGGTCTCCGCGTTCGTCGGGATCGACGGCCCGCTGCCCGCCGGTGAGCCGCACAGCACCACGTACCTCCTCGGTCCGGAGCGGGGCGCGGCGCTGCCGGGGAGCCTCCAGCACAGTCTGGTGGTGCAGCGGCGGTCCGACTACGCCGACGGCTTCGCGCCGGCCGGGAAGTCGGTGCTGCACTGCACGTACTTCACCGACCACCGGTCCTGGCAGGATCTGCGGAAGGCGGACCGGCGGGCGTACCGGGAACGCAAGCAGGAGGTCGTCGACTTCCTGCGGGGCTTCCTGGCCGAGCGTCATCCGGGCCTCGAGGAGCGGATCGAGCTGGTGGACGTGGCGACGCCGGCGACGACGGAGCGGTACACCGGCAACACCTACGGCAGCATCCTGGCCTGGAAGGCGTTCTCCGAGGCCGACGACGTGTCGACCGCGCTGGTGGACCGGGACCGGATGCGGCTGCCGGGGCTGAGCGGCTTCTCGATGGCCGGGCAGTGGACCGGGATGGGCGGCCTGATCCGGGCCGCGACCAGCGGCCGGTACGCGGTCCAGTTCCTCTGCGACGAGCTGGGCCGGGAGTTCCGGGCCTGGCCGAGCGAGGGTGCCGGGCCGTGGCATCCCGGGAAGCTGGGCCGGCTGCCACTACTCGAACAACGGGGCGACGCCGGGAAGGCGGCGGTGGCCGAATGACCAGAAGGACCATGCTGATCGTCGGCGGAGGGCTCGGCGGGCTCTCCACCGGCTGCTACGCCCAGATGAACGGCTATCGCAGCAGAGTGCTGGAGATGCACGAGATCCCGGGCGGCTCCTGCACGGCCTGGGACCGGGGCGACTTCACCCTCGACTGCTGTGTGAGCTGGCTGCTCGGCAGCGGGCCGGGCAACGAGATGCACCAGATCTGGCTGGAGCTCGGCGCGCTCCAGGGCAAGCGGATGCGCAACTTCGACGTGTTCAACACGGTGCGCGGCCGGGACGGACGGGCGGTCCACTTCTACTCCGATCCGGACCGCCTCGAAGCGCACCTGCTCGCCCTCTCCCCCGGCGACGCCCGGGTGATCCGCGACTTCTGCGCCGGGCTGCGGACCTTCCGCAAGGCACTGGCCCGCTACCCGTTCCTCACCCCGGTCGGGCTCATGGGCCGCCTGGAGCGCTGGCGGATGCTGGCGTCCCTGGTCCCCTACTTCAACGTGATCCGGCGCTCCATCGGCACGCTGATGCGGGACTACTCGCAGCGCTTCCGGGACCCGCTGCTGCGCGAGGCGTTCAACTTCATCCTGTACGAGAAGCATCCCAACTTCCCCGTGCTGCCGTTCTACTTCCAGCTCGCGGCGCACGCCGACGCCTCGGCCGGTGTCCCCGAGGGCGGCTCGCTGGGCCTGGCCCGCTCGGTCGAGGAGCGCTACCGGGGGCTCGGCGGCGAGGTCATGTACAACGCCAGGGTCGTGGAGATCCTGGTGGAGAACGACCGGGCGGCCGGGGTCCGGCTGAGTGACGGCACGGAGCTGCGGGCGGACATCGTGGTCTCCGCCTGCGACGGGCGCACCACGCTCCTCGACCTGCTGAAGGGCCGCTACCTCACCGACACGTACCGGGAGCTGTACACCCGGACCATCACGGAACCCGACATGGTCTTCCCCGGCTACCTCACGGTCTTCCTGGGGCTGCGCCGGCCCTTCCCGGACGGCGAGCCCTGCACCACGTACCTCCTGGAGGACGCGGTCGCGCAGCGGCTCACCGGCATCCGGCACCCCAGCGTCAACGTGCAGTTCCGCAGCCGCCACTACCCGGAGCTGTCGCCGCCGGGCACCTCCGTGGTGTACGCCACGTACTTCTGCGACATCGCGCCGTGGCGGGAGCTGAGCACCGGTCCCGAGCAGTTCACCCGGATCCGCCGCGGCGAGGAGCTGCACACGCTGCCGGTCGGGCGCGGGCGCGACTACCAGCGGGCCAAACGGCAGGTGCGGGACACGATCGTGGACTTCCTCGACGAGCGGCACCCCGGGCTGCGGGACGCGATCGTGGTGCGGGACGTGTCCACCCCGCTCACCCAGGTCCGCTACACCGGCAACTACGACGGCACGGTACTCGGCTGGCAGCCGTTCGTGGACAGCGGCGAGACCGTGGAGCAGGAGGTCAAGCGTCACGGTCCGGGACTACCGGGGCTCGCGGACTTCTATCTGTCCGGCGTCTGGGCCACCACCGGCGGCCTGATCCGGGCCGCGGCCTCGGGACGGCACGTCATGCACTTCGTCTGCCGCGACGACGGGCGGCCGTTCACCGCCTCCGTCGACGACAGCGCCCCTCTCCCCGTACAACTCATCGAACCCGCAGGAGCGACCCCGTGAAGACCGAGAAGTGGATCGTCAGCGAGCACAACGACGGCGTGCCGGACGTGGACCGGATGTACGTGAAGGTGGTGGAGGAGCTCGACACCGACCTGGCCGAGGACGAGATGCTGCTGCGCACGCGGTACGTCTCCGTCGACCCGTACCTCCACGGGATCGCCCTGGACACCCCGGTGGGCGACCACATGGGCGCCGACTCGATCATGGAGGTGCTGGCGGCCGGACCGCGGGCGATGTTCGGCGTCGGGGACCTCGTGCAGGGCTTCGGCGGCTGGCGCACCCACCTGGTCAGTAACGGCGCGGGGGCGCTGTGGCAGACCGGCACGTTCCCGATGGTCTTCCCCGCGTACCGGAAGCTGGACCCGGCCCACTACGACCAGGCGCTGCCGCTGAGCACCGCGCTCGGCATCCTCGGCGGCGCCGGGATGACCGCGTGGGGCGCCCTCACCACCTTCCTGGCCGTACGGCCCGGCGACACGGTCCTGATCAGCGGCGCGTCCGGCGCGATCGGCACGCTGGTCGGGCAGCTGGCGAAGCGGGCGGGCGCGCGGGTGGTGGGCACGACCGGTTCGCCGGAGAAGGCGGCGCGGCTGACGGCGCTCGGCTTCGACGCCGTCGTCGTCTTCCGGCACGGCGGGGACCCGGCGCAGCTCCGCGAGGACCTGGCGAAGGCGGCTCCCGGCGGCGTCGACCGGTACTTCGACAACCTCGGCGGGGTCATGACCGACACCGTCTTCACGATGCTCACCGTGGACAGCCGGGTCGCGGTGTGCTGGCAGTGGGCGAGCCAGGTCGGCGGCGAGTGGACCGGGCCCCGGCTGCTGCCGTACATCATGTTCCCGCGCACGACGATCCGCGGGATCTTCGCGCTGGAGTGGTTCACCGAGGAGAACTGGGCGGCGCTGCACGCCGAGCTGGGGCCGCTGGTGCGCGCCGGCGAGATCCGCTACCAGCAGACCGTGCACCACGGCTTCGACGCCATTCCCGCCGCCTACCGCAGTCTGTACACCGACCGCGCGGCGTCCTTCGGCAAGGTGCTGGTCGAGCTGTGAGGCGCGGCCACACCCGGGCGCTCACGGAGGGCCCCAGCCCGGCCGACGCGCACGAGCCGGTCCTGCCGTACCCCGACGGCTGGTTCTCGGTGGCGTTCTCCTCGGAGGTGGTGCGGGGGGCGCTGCTGACCCGGCCGCTCCAGGGCGAGGACGTGGTGCTCTACCGGCTCCGCGACGGCGAGGTGCGGGCGGTCCGCCCGTACTGCCCGCACCTGGGGGCGCACCTCGGGCTCGGCGCGCTGGAGGGCGACGAACTGCTGTGTCCCTTCCACCGCTTCGCCTTCGGCCCGGACGGCGCCTGCACGCGGACGGGGTACGGCACGCCCCCGCCGCCGTCCTCGGACCTGACCCTGCTGCCGGTGCGCGAGGTCGACGGCGCCGTCTTCGTGTGGCGGCACCACGACGGGCGGGAGCCGGACTGGGAGCTCACGCCCTGGCACACGCTCGGGACGCGGGCGCCGCGGTTGGCCGCGTGGGAGATGGCGGGGCACAGCCAGGACGTGGTCGAGAACACGGTGGACATCGGGCACTTCACGCCGCTGCACGGCTGGGGCGCGTCGGAGGTGGCCGAGCCGGCGGTCTTCGAGGGGCGGTCCTTCCGGATCTCGGTGCGCTCCGAGGAGCGGGTGCCGCTGCTGGGCGCGAGTCCGCTGGAGGTGACGCTGGAGGGCAACGGGATCAGCCGGGTGCACGTGTGCACGGCGCTCCCTCGGTTCGGGGTGCGCACCTGTGCCGTATACACGACCACGATGATCGCGCCCGCGGCTTTCCAGCTGCGCCAGACGAGCCGCTTCGAGGTGGCCGAGCCGGCCGCCCTCCCGGCCCCGCTGGCCCGCTGGGTGAGCGGCTCGGTGCACCGGCTGCTGGCGGGTGTGATGTTCCGGGGCAACTGCGCTTTCGTGTCCCAGGACTTCCCGGTCTGGGCGACGAAGCGGTACGTGTCTCCGCCCCGGCTGGCCCGCGGCGACGGCCCGATCGGCCCGTTCCGCCACTGGGCCCGGCAGTTCTACCCGCCGGACCGGCTGCGGGCGCGGGTGCCGTCGTCGGTGACGCGGGGAACGGCGGGGGAAGCGGAGAGCAGGGTCACGTAGCCCGGCCGCTCCGAGAAGCCGGGGGGCTTCGCCGGACGGGAGGACGGGGCGGTTCGGATGACGGCGGGGCGTCAGGCGCTCCGCCGCGCCGGGTGCTCCACCTGGCCCCCGACTGGTCCCCAAAATGATCAAAGGCCGGTTTCGGATTTCTCCGAAACCGGCCCTGAACTGCGACTGTCTCCAGTCGGGACGACAGGATTTGAACCTGCGACCCCTTGACCCCCAGTCAAGTGCGCTACCAAGCTGCGCCACGTCCCGATGCCCGCCTGACCTGGGGTTTCCCCTGGCCGAACGCGCATGAGAACAATACCGCACTTGGACCGGTGCTCACGAACCCGTTTCGGTGCAGGAGCCTCGACCGTGCTTGATGCCACCTTGCGCACGCCGGGTCACGGGCCGAGCACGACGCCTCAGCCGTCGCCGGGCGGCAGGCCGAGCCCTGGATGTGCGGCGGCGGAGCCCACGCGGGGCGGCCCTGCCCCCAGGCGAGCTTCTCCGCCGTTTCGGGCAGCGACAGCGCGACGGTGCGGACGCCGCCGGCGGTGAGGGCCGTCCACGGCCTCCGGTCCGAAGGCTGCGTCCGGTGCGACCCCAGCGCTCGCACCACGCCCCGTGAGGGTTCGCGGCGGACCCGTCGGCCCATTGACCCGGCATTGCCGTGAACCTACGCTGAACCACGCACATCAGAAAGCGCTTTCTACCCCCATGCCCGGCCCCACCGCACCGGGAGCGCCCTCATGAGCACCCGCCCGTTACGCAGGAGTCCCGCGCCCCACGCTTCTCCCCCGGCGTCGATCGCCCTCTTGGCCCTCCTCGCGCTTCTCGCGCTGATCATCGGCTCGGTCGCGGCCGCCTCCTTCCCCAGGACTCCGGCCGAGCCGTTCCGCGTGCTGGTCTACTCCGGGGGGACGCACGCCTCCCAGGACTCGGTCCGCGCCGGTGTCGACGCCGTGAGGAGGCTCGGGGCCGACAACGGCTTCGGGGTAGAGGCGACGGACGATCCGGATGTGTTCGACGACGCCGCGCTCGCCCGGTTCCACGCGGTCGTCTTCAACAACGCCGCACCCGCGTCCAGCAGGAGCGGGGGCCTCGACGACGGCAATCGCGCCGCCCTCCGGAAGTACATCCGGGCGGGGGGTGGCTGGGTCGGCCTGCATGATGCCGCCACCGGCACCGACTGGGACTGGTACGAAGGTCTGGTCGGCGCGACCTTCGACCGCGGCACGCCGGTGCGGACCGGGAGGGTCGAGGTCCTCGATCACGCGCATCCCTCGACGGTGGCTCTTCCCGACCTCTGGGAACGTACGGAGGAATGGCACAACTGGGGCACCGATCCGGCCGGCACCGTGCACACCCTCGCCCGGATCAGGGTGCGTGACGGCGTCACAGGCCTGGACGAGGGCACGGACCACCCCTGGTCGTGGTGCCGGAACTACGACGGCGGGCGTTCATGGTTCACCGCGGGGGGCCACGCGCCCTCGGCCTTCCAGGAGGACGCCTTTCTCGCCCACCTGCTGGGCGGCATCGAGTGGGCCGCGGGCGCGAGGCCGGGCGACTGCACGGCGACCCGTGCCGGGGCCTTCCAGCGGACCCCGCTCGTGACCGGCGGGCTCACCGATCCGGTCGACATGGCGGTCGCCCCCGACCGCCGGGTGTTCGTCGCCCGGCGCACCGGCGAGGTCGAGGTCGTCGACCAGCGGACCATGAAGGTCTCCACGGCACTCGACCTGGCGTACCACCCGGAAACGGCCGCCCGTTCGGACGGGCTGATCGGTCTCGCCCTGGATCCGGACTTCGCGGAGAACAACTGGCTCTACCTGCTGGGTTCCGACCCCACGGGAAAGCGGTTGGCTCTCTCCCGCTTCACGGCCGACGGCGACACGGTCGATCCCGCCTCGCAGAAGCGCCTGCTCACCCTTCCGGGCCGGCGGTCCACGGACAGCGGGGCTCCCGCGTCATCCGGTTCGCTCGCGTTCGACCGGGAAGGCCGGCTGTACCTGGCGACCGGGGACGTCGGCCTGCCGCCGGCCTCGGGGGCGCCGGATGATCTGCGGGGCGCGATCCTGCGGATCACCCCGCAGGACGACGGCAGCTACACCGTGCCCCAGGGCAATCTCTTCGAACCGGGCACGGCCGGCACCCGCCCGGAGATCTACGCGACGGGCATGCGGAATCCCTACAGCTTCACCGTCGACCCCGTCGGCGGCGATCTGCTGGCCGCCGAGGCAGGCGCCGACGGCACTGTGAGCCACCTCCGGATCGCCGGAGCGGGGCAGGTGGGCCGGCCGTACTGCTCCGGGGGCACCGCCCGCGGAGCGGCGGACTGCGCCCCGCGGGCCGACGGCACACCGCCGGACACCGTCCCGGGCAGCGCTGGCGTGATGAGCGGCGCCGTCTACGCCTATGAGCCGGCGAGCCTCTACCGCACGAAGTTCCCCGAATACTTCGCGGGGAAGTTGCTGACGTACGACCCGGCCGGCCGGCGCTTCACCACGCACTCGTTCCAACGCGGGAACCAGACGTTCTCCGACCCACGCTTCGGCCCGGTCGAGGCCGGTGAACTCCAGTCCGTCAACGGCGTGTTCGACGACATGGAATGGAACCGGCCGTCGGCCGCCGCCTTCGGTCCGGACGGCGCGCTGTACGTCATCGACTCGGGGCCCGGTAGCGGTGCGGGCGGCGACGAGGGCGCCGGGGTCTTCCGGATCGACCATGTCGGCGACGGCCGGCCGCCCGGTGCGGCCGTCACCGCCGACCGGAACAACGGCCCCGCCCCGTTGACCGTGGCCTTCACCGGCGCGGGCTCGGGGCTCCCCGGAGGGGTGCCGGTCAGCTACGCCTGGGACTTCGACGGTGACGGCGGCACCGACTCCACGGAGGCGGACCCCTCCTACACCTACCGTGCGGAGGGGCAGTTCACGGCGCGCCTCACGGTGACCGGTCCCGAAGGTACGACGGCCATGGCCGGTCAGGAGATCACCGTCGGCAACACCCGGCCCCGGATCTCGGTCCACCAGCCGGCGGACGGCGGCCTTTTCCGGCCCGGCGACACGATTCCCCTCAGGGTGGACGTGAGGGACGACGAGGACGGGAGCCCGGTCGACTGCTCGCGGATTCTCGTACGCTCACAGGTCGGCCGCGCAGGCGCGCTGCGCCCCCTCACCGGCTCCCGGGGAGGTGAACCGGGGTGTGGGGGCTCCATCGTCATGGCGGCCGGGGGCGTGTCCCGGTCCGGCTCGCACAGCGTCACGGTGCGGTACACGGACAAGGGCACACCGAACGCCCCGGAGCTCACGGGCTCGGCCTCGCTCACCCTGCGTACGGCCTTTCAGGAGGCCGAGCGGTTCACGTCGACCGGAGGCACCCACGGCGGAGCCGTGGCCGGCAGTCGCACGGAGGCCTCGGGCGGCAGAGCGCTGACGGAGATCGAGGACGGGGACTGGATCGCCTTCGATCCGGTGAGCCTGCGGAACATCCGGTCCGTGACGGTCGGTGCGACGGCGTCCGGGACCGGCGGAGCGGTCGAATTCCGGGCCGGTTCGCCTGACGGCCCGCTGCTCGGCTCGCTGACCGTCCCCGGCGCGGAGGACGGGGCGTCAGGAGACGGGACGGCCGGGGAGGGGGCCGTGTCACCGACGGCCGCACTGAAGAGCCCGGGCGGCGGGGTGGCGCTGTACGTGGTGTTCACCGACCCGTCGTGGAACAGCGAGAGGCCGGACCTGTTCACCGTGGACTGGCTGCGCTTCGACGGGCCGGACCCGGGGACGGCCCGGGTCCGGTGACGGCGGCCCACGCGCCAGAGGCATGGCAACGCCGCCCGGCAGGCCCCGCCCGCCCTCACTCCGGCCCGCGGCGACGGCGCTTCGGATCGGCCAGGACCGCGGCGCCGTAGCCCGCGTCGTCCGGGTTGAGGTCGGTGCCCGGTGCCACCACGCGGTCGATGCGGTCCAGCACGGCGGGCTCCAGGACGATGTCCGCGGCGCTCAGCTGACCGCGCAGATGGTCGGCGGTGCGCGGGCCGATGATCGCCGCGGAGACCGCGGGGTGCGTGGTGACGAAGGCCAGTGCCAGCTGGACCAGCGTCAGGCCCGCTTCGTCGGCGATGGCGGCGAGTTCGGTGGCGGCGTCGAGCTTGGCCTGGTTGCCCGGGACCTCCAGGTCGTAATGGGCGGTGGTGGTACGGAAGGGCATCGTCCGCGTGCGGTGACTGGACAGACCGTCCGCACCCCGGCGCCAGCGGCCGGAAAGCCAGCCTCCGGCGAGCGGACTCCAGGCGAGCACCCCCATCCGGTACTCCTCGCAGGTGGGCAGCACGTCGGCCTCGACACCCCGGACCAGGAGGGAGTAGGGCGGCTGTTCGCAGACGAAGCGCTCCCGCCGCCGACGCTCGGCGGTCCACTGCGCCCGCACGATCGACGAGGGGGAGAACGTGGAGGATCCCGCGTAACGGATCTTGCCGGCATGGACGAGGTCGGAGAGCGCACCCAGGGTCTCGTCGAGATCGGTGGCGGGATCGGGCCGGTGCACCTGGTAGAGGTCGATGTGATCCGTACCGAGGCGGCGCAGGCTCTCCTCGCACGCCCGGACGATCCAGCGCCGCGAGCCGCCGCGCTCGTTGATTCCGGGGCCCATCGGGCTCGACACCTTCGTCGCAAGGACGACGTCGTCGCGCCGCCCGGCGATCGCCTTGCCGACGACGACCTCCGACTCGCCGCCCGAATACACGTCGGCCGTGTCGATGATGTTGACGCCCGCGTCCAGCGCCATGCGGATGATGCCGATCGATTCGTCGTGGTCGGGGTTTCCCCACTCCCCGAACATCATCGCGCCCAGGCACAGCGAGCTGACCTGGACTCCGGTGCCACCCAGCGTGCGGTACCGCATGAGCAGGGCCTCCTTCGATCGAGACGGTGCGGCGGACGGACGGCGGCGACCTGCTACCGTCCGGGTAAGCGGAGTCGACTCCGCTTGTTGGCCGCCAAGCTAAACGGAGCCGACTCCACATAGCAAGTCGAGAGGAAGAAACGCATGCCTGATCCGTCCGGCCGCCCCGTCCGGGCCGACGCCCGGGCCAACGAGGACAAGCTGCTCGCCGCGGCCGCCCAGGCCTTCACACGGGACGGCGACGGCGCGACCCTGAAGCAGATCGCGAAGGACGCGGGTGTCGGGATCGCCACGCTGTACCGGCGTTTCCCGACCCGCGAGCAGCTCGTCGACGCCACCTACCGCTACGAGACGGCCCGCCTCTCCGCCCGGACTCCGGACCTCCTCGGCGAGCTGCCCGCCGACCGGGCCCTGCGCACGTGGATGTCCGAGGTGCTGGACCACATCGCCACCAAGCACGGCATGGCCGACACGCTCAAGACCCTCCTGCGGGACGACGAGCAGCTCAGCTCACGGACGCGTGAGCAGCTGACCGGCGCGATCGAGGAGTTCCGTCTCGCCGGGATCGCCCAGGGGGTGCTCCGGGGGGACGTGCCCTCGACCGACATCCTCATGAACCTCGCGGGGGTCACCCTCGTGGCCGGGGCCGCCCACCAGCGCGCACAGGCCGAGCGGCTGCTCGACCTCCTGATGGACGGCATCACCCGCCCGGCGGGGTGGCGCGAACCTTGTCAGGCCGAGTGACGAAAGATCAGGCACACGGCGCTTCGGCAGCTGGCCTGTCAGGAGCCGGGGCGCCGGCCCGCATCGCCAGAGCCGGCGGCCTCGCGCTGACCCGCATCGCCAGGGAGACGGGGCCCCTCCGGCCCGGCGCTCCGCCGGTCCTTCGCCGGCCGCGACGATCTGCTGAGTGCCCTGATCAGGGACGCCTACGACGACGCGGCCACGGCGGTCGCCGAAGCGGACAGGGCGGAGCCCACGTGACCGGCTGGACGCACCGGGCGGCGCCCACCGTGCCCGGGCGGCGGCGGGAGCCGCACGCTACCTGCTGATCCAGGGCGCCCCTGTGCCGGGCCATGTCGCCCCCGACGACACCCGGGACCGCCCCCGAGCCGTGCTCGGCGTCAGGGGTTCACTGCCTCCCGGCGTTCGATCTGTACGACGAATTCCCGGGCCAGCAGCTTGATGGTGTCGAGCCCGGCCCGGCCCCAGGCACGCGGCACGGTGTCCACGGCGCAGACGGTGCCGAGCGCGACACCCGTACGGTCGATGAGCGGGGCGCCGAGGTAGGAGCGGATGCCCATGTCGTCGACCACCGGGTTGCCCGCGAACCGCGGGTAGTCGCAGACGTCCTCCAGCACCAGGGCCTTACGCCGCACGAGCACGTGCGGGCAGTAACCGTGATCCCTGGCCAGATGCCGGCCGCCGCTCCCGGCCGCGGCAACCGCACCCAGGTCCGCTCCGTCCCGGCTGCCCGCCGGGGTGTGCAGCCCCGCGAAGAACTGCCGGTTCCCGTCGATGAAGTTGACTATCGAGAACGGCGTCGCGGTGACCTCCGCCACCCTGTCGGCGAAGGCGTCGAAGCTGTCGAACGAGGCGTCGGCACGCTCCCCCAGGCCGAGCGTCCGCAGCCGTGCGCTCCTGCGCGACCCGTCCAGGTCGACAGGGGTGAGCAGCGGCCGGCCCGTCCCGTACGGGATCACGGGTGGGCTCCGAAACCCGAGAGTGGCGCCGGCGCCGTGGCGTTGATGAGGTGCTGGACGAGGGTGACCAGTGCCCCGGTGCCCGAGCTGGCGATCCTGGCGTCGCAGAGGACGACCGGCACCGCCGGCCCGAGATCGAGAGCCGCCCGCACCTCTTCCGGTTCGTAACGGTACGCACCGTCGAACTCGTTGACCGCGACGATGAAGCCGATCCCGCGCCGCTCGAAGAAGTCGACGGCCGCGAAGCATTCGGCCAGCCGGCGCGTGTCGGCGAGCACGACCGCCCCGAGGGCACCCTTGGACAACTCGTCCCACATGAACCAGAAGCGCTCCTGCCCGGGGGTTCCGAAGAGGTAGAGCACGTGCTGCTCGGACAGCGTGATCCGGCCGAAGTCCATGGCCACGGTGGTCGCCGACTTGGATTCGATGCCTTCGAGGCTGTCGGTCGCCGCGCTGACCTGCGTCAGGAGCTCTTCGGTACTCAGCGGTGCGATCTCACTGACGGCACCCACGAACGTCGTTTTGCCGACGCCGAAACCGCCCGCGACCAGGATCTTGAGGGCCACGGGAAAGTATTCGGAGCTTCCGGAGCTGTCAGAGCTGTCGTCGTAGACCATCGAGCACTGCCTCCAGCAGGGATCGGTCGGTTGGCATGTCATGGAACGCGGGGGCGTGCGCGGTGACCGCTCCGCAGTCGACCAGGTCGGAGAGGAGGACCTTGGTGATGACGGCGGGCAGCCGCAGGTGGGCGGCGATCTCCGCCACGGACGTGGGTCCGCCGCAGAGCTCCAGGGCCACGGTGTGCTCAGGGCCGAGGTGGGCCTGGGGCACGCTCCCCGTGGCCATCACCAGGGAGAGCAGGTCGAGCACGGTGGTCGGCCTGGTCCGGCCGTTGCTCACGGTGTACGGGCGGATGAGCCGGCCTGCCGCATCGTCGAGCAACGGCCCGTCCTGCGGGGCCGGCATCCTCACAGCCCCGGGGTGAACGGCGCTCCGGCCGGCTGCCGGAGCGGCGTCATCAGGTAGGGGCGCACGCTCTTGACCAGCATGGCCATCTCGTATCCCAGTACGGCGGCATCCGCCTCGCGGCCGGCGAGGACGGCGAGACAGGTGCCGGCGCCGGCGGTGGAGACGAACAGGAGCGTCGAGTCGAGCTCGACCACTACCTGCCGCACGTCGCCGTTGTCACCGAATCTGGCACCGGCGCTTCGGCCCAGTGAGTACAGGCCGGCGGCCAGGGCGGCCATGTGATCGGCACTGTCGGCGTCCATGCCGTGTACGGATTTCACCAGGCCGTCCGCCGAGAGGAGGACGGCGCTGCGCGTGTAGGGCACGCGTTGGACCAGGCCGCTCAACAGCCAGTCGAGGTCCGAGACCTGACCGGACGGCATTTCGCTCGTCATGGTGCATCTACTCCTTGAACATGTTCTCGGTTCGTGGATCCGGTTCGGGCGTCCGCGGTGCCCGGTGCCCCGGGTCCACCCGCTCGGTACCGGCTGTCGCTGTGGTCGCGGGGGCACGGAACGGCAGCGGGGCGAGGCCGTGGGACCGCTGGGCCCCGACGATCACGCTCGGGCCGGGGGCAGCGGGCCCGGCGCCCGGTGCGCCGTATGCGTCCGACGGTTCCGACTCCTCGGCGGTCTGGGCCTCCGCGAGGTCGACCCCACGCCGGAAGGCAGCCATCAGCCCGGGGTCGTGCAGGGCGTTCGCGTCCTCGGCGCGCGGCACCGGGGCCTCCCTGAGCTGCGGAACCAGATGCTCCTGGTTGCTGCGCCTGGGGAGCTGGGGGCGGTCCGGGGCAGCCGCGGCCGCCGGTGACGCCTCGGCGGGGGCGCCGGTGTCCGTGGCCGACCGGACGAACGCGAGGGACCCGACGGACGGGGTCGGCACGCCCGAGGGGGCCGCTCCTGCCGACGACGCGGGCACGGCCGCGGGAGCCGGCCTTGCCGAGGGCGCGGCCTCGGCTGTCGGGGTGGACGGAGTGGGGTCGGCGGACGGGGTGGGCTCGGTGCTCTCGACGGACCGCACACCCGGCGGGGACGCCGCGAGGTTCGGGCGGTCGACCCGCTCGGCACGCAGCGGCAGCGGTGGCCCCTCCCCCGGGGCCCGGTCCAGGCGCGGTGGGGACTCGACCTCCGCCTGCGGTGGGGTCCCGGGCGATGAGTCGTGGGTTCCGGACGGCGGGGGCGTCGACGCTCCGGCCGGCGCCGTGGCATCGATGTCGATGCCCAGGAGGATCTCCGGCAGCACGAGCACCGCCTGCGTGCCCCCGTAGATGTTGCTCTGCAACCGCACGGCGATGCCGTGCCTCCGGGCCAGGGAGGCGACGACGAACAGCCCGATGCGCCCGTCCTGCAGGAGATGGGCGACGTTGACCTGGTCGGGGTCGGCGAGCAGGGTGTTCATCCGCTTCTGCTCCGGACCGGGCATGCCGAGCCCCCGGTCCTCCACCTCCAGGGCCAGCCCGGCGGTGACACGCTGGGCGCGCAGCAGTACCTGGGTGTGCGGGGCGGAGAACACCGTGGCGTTCTCGACGAGTTCGGCGAGGAGGTGGATCACGTCGGCCACCGCGTGTCCGCGCAGGGTGCCGTCGATCGGCGGGACCAGCTTGACCCGTGGGTACTGCTCGACCTCGGCGATCGCCGAGCGCAGCACCTCGGTCATGGTCACGGGATTGCTCCACTGCCGCCGTGAGACGGCGCCGCCGAGCACGGCGAGGTTCTCGGCGTGCCTGCGGATGCGGGTGGCGAGGTGGTCCACGTGGAAGAGGCCCTTGAGCAGGTCGGGGTCCTCGACCTCGTTCTCCAGCTCGTCGAGGATCTGGATCTCCCGGTGCACGAGGGACTGCAACCGCCGGGCGAGGTTGACGAAGACCTCGACCTTCTGTTCGTTCCCGTTGCCGCGGAACAGCTGCGCGGCCTTGACGACGGCCGCCACCGCCTCGTCCTGCGAGTGGCCCATCTCCTGGGCGAGCAGGTCGAAGGCGTCCGCGTCGTCGGCCGCGGCCGGCGTCGGCCGGCGAGCGGGCAGGGGTTCACCGTCGCGCAGCTGTTCCACGACGCGCTGGAGCTCGGCCTGGTGCTGGGCGCCTGTGCGCCGAAGTGCCAGAACACGGTCGAGCACCCCGGTGGCGACACGGCCGGAGCCGATGAAGGCCGCGGCCACGGCCGCCACGGCGAGTGCCCCGGATCCCCCGAGCGCCGCCAGGAGGCTGCCGGAGGGGCGCACCCCGGAAGCCCGGATGGTGAAGATGACGGCCGCCGCTCCACCGAGCACGGCGGCGACGGTCGGCAGGAGGGCGGTGCGCAGCAGCTGTGGTCGCAGCCGGCTGTCGGGAACGGGCTGCGCGGCTCGCGGCCGGCTCGCGGCCGAGTGCGAACGGCCACCCGGACGGCCGTGCCGTCCGCCTTCGCGGCGTTCCGGTCGCGCGTTGGGTGCGCGAAGTTGAGACATCATCGTCCTCGGTACGTGGGGCACCAGGAATCGGCATTCGTGTGGTGACACCTACGGTGGTCGGTCAGGCCCGGGTCAACGGCTGGGGCAGGCTCGACCGATATGAGCCCACCGTTGATCACCGGCAACACACGGTAGTCGTCAATGGCCCGTGCTCGACGTGCAGTTGTCGAAGTTGCCCGCCAGGCGTCCCGCTCTGGTATGAGGCCTCGCACGGGCAGCCGAATCCGTCCACCGTCAACTCCGCACGGGTGGCCGGGCATCGGCCTCCCGTACGAATCCACGCGGGACAGCCCGCGCCGAAGGCCCCGTAAGCGCGAAGGAGCGGTGAGCCCCGGACATCCCGGGGTTCACCGCTCCTTCGTTCGCGTTCCGGCGGAGGAGCCGGGCGGATGACCCGCCCGCGCCCGCCGCCGGTTCACTGCTCGCTGTGCACGATCTGGATCAGGTTGCCGCAGGTGTCGTCCAGAACCGCCGTGGTGACCGGGCCCATCTCCAGCGGGTCCTGGGTGAAGCGCACGCCGAGCCCACGCAGCCGGTCGAACTCCGCGTGCACGTCGTCCACGGCGAAGGAGGTGGCCGGGATCCCGTCCTGGACCAAGGCGTCCTTGTACGGCTTGGCCGCCGGGTGACCGTCGGGCTCCAGCAGCAGTTCGGTCCCGTCGGGGTCCTCCGGCGAGACGACGGTCAGCCATCGGTCCGCCCCGAGCGGGACGTCGGCCTTCTTCACGAAGCCCAGCGCATCCGTGTAGAAGCGCAGGGCCTTCTCCTGGTCATCGACGAAGACACTGGACAGGTGGATCTTCATGCGGTGCTCTCCGGCGTTTCGGGCCTGAGCCACCGGGTCACGATGTGCTCAAGGGGTTCGGTGTTCAGGTCGTGGAACTTGTAACGGCCCTGGCGCCGCACAAGGACCAGGCCGGCGGATTCCAGCACGGACAGATGCTGGCTGACCGCCTGGCGGGACAGCCCGAGACCGTACTTGGTCACCAGCCGCGCGCAGATCTCGAACAGGGTCTGGCCGTCGCGTTCCACCAGCTCGTCGAGAATGCGCCGGCGGGTGGGGTCGGCCAGGGCCTTGAAGACATCTTCCGCCATGACCACCACCATAGGCAAGCATCGACTTGCCTATCAAGCCGGGTTTCCCGGAGCGAGGTCATGACGTGGCACATCACCTCGGACGGGCGGGCTGGAGCCCCGCGTACACACCGTCCGCGCTCAGCAGCTCCTCGTGCGTCCCCACCTCGGCGATCCTGCCGCCCTCCATGGCCACGATGCGGTCGGCACCCTGGATGGTGGAGAGCCGGTGGGCGACGACGAAGACGGTCCTGCCGTGCACGAGCCTGGCGAGCGCCTCCTGCACGAGGGCTTCGGAACGGTTGTCGAGCGCCGAAGTCGCCTCGTCGAGCACCAGCACCCTCGGATCACGGATCAGCGCCCTGGCGATGGCGAGCCGCTGCTTCTGCCCGCCGGACAGCTGCGCGCCGCGCTCCCCGATGACCGTGTCGAGGCCGCGCGGCAGGCCGTTCACGAATTCCAGCGCGTTGGCGTCCCGGAGAGCGCGCATCAGCATCTCCTCGTCCGTGTCCCCCATGCCGTACGTGACGTTGTCGCGGATGCTGCCCTCGAAGAGGATCGACTCCTGGGGCACCACCGAGAGGAACCGCCGATAGGTCCGGAGATCGAGTCCGGCCATGTCGGCCCCGTCCAGCAGGATGCGGCCCGAGGTGGGCCTGATGAACCCGATGAGCAGGTTGAGCACCGTGGACTTGCCCGCGCCCGAGGCCCCGACGAGCGCGATGGTCTCGCCCGGCCGTGCGGAGAGGGTGAACCCGTCGACCGCCGGCTCCCCGTCCTCGTAGGCGAACCCGACGTCCTCGAAGTCGATGCGGCCGACGACGCTCTCGACCCGCGCCTTGCCGGCGTTGTTCTCCAGGTCGGGCGCCTGCAGCACCTCACCCGCCGAACGCACCGACTCCAGGCCCTTGGTGAGGACCGGAGCCAGACCCAGCAGGGTCGTCACGGAGCCGGTCAGCACGGTGAAGAAGGCGCTGAGCATCACCACGTCACCGGCGGTGATGGGCATCCAGCCGTGGTAGGCGACCAGGGCCGAGCCCGAAAGGCACAGGACGCCGAGCGTGTTGAGGATGACCCAGGCCAGCGACCCGAACCGGCCGTTGATCATGTCCAGACGCAGCCCGGCCGCGAACACCTGGCGCAGCGATCCGTCGACCCGGCCGAGCGCGGTCCGCTCCAGTCCGTGGGCGCGGGTGATGGGGATCAGCGTGGTCATCTCCCCGACACGGGAGGAGAGGTGTTCGACCTCGCGGCGGAAGGACTCGTTGTGGCTGCGCAGCCGGCTGCGCAGCTTCATCACGAGGAAGCCGGCCGCGGGGACCACGACGAGGAAGAGGGGCAGGAACTCGGGCACCCGCACGCCGATGACGACGAGTCCGCCGATCAGCGTGACGACGGCGCCGAGGCCCATGTCGGAACTCTGCTGGACCATCTGCTCCACGGCCTCGACGTCGCGGACGACCTTGGCCTGGAGGACGCTCGAACTGACCCGCGCGTGATAGCCGACGGAGAGCTGCTGCATACGGCGGCAGAGCGCCGAACGCAGCGTCGTGCCCATGCGGCGGATGCTGCCCCCGAGCAGCCGCACGTACCACTGGTGGAGCGGGTAGTTGATCACGAGGATGAACAGCAGGACTCCGGTGGACTTCCAGATCCCCGATTCGGGACCGTGCTGGACGACCACGTCGAGCACGGTCGCGGTGATCAGTGGCAGCAGCCAGATGGGGCTGTGCTTCACGACGAAGATGGCGACGGCGAGGACCAGCTTGCCGCGGTCGGGGCGGAAGAGATGGCCGAGGGTGCGGACCGGGTTCTCGCCGCGGTAGCGGTGATCCAGGTGGTCGAAGGACGCCAGGGGTTCGGCGGAGAGCGATGAAAGCGCTTTCTTCATGCGATCATCCCACCCGCTCCTTCCCCTGCCGACAACCCCCTTTCCACGGGAAGAGACGGAGGACCGTGGAGGGACCACGGGAATCTTTCGGGGGCACCCCGCGTACCCGCCCGTCGACCGGGTACCGGGCGGAGATGTTCAGATACAGGCGTGTACGAGTCCTGACCGTGCTGCTCAGCGGCTGGTTGGTGCTGACCGGCGTGGAGCGATGGGCGGAGGGGGCGGCGTGGCCGAGCGCCGTGCTGAGCGGCCTCATGTGGGCGTGCGTGGTGGCCGGCGTCTGGTGGTTCGCCGAGTGGACCCAGTCCCCGCTGCGCACGGCACGCCAGGCGGCTGAGGCGCGCGAGCGGGCTGCGGGGCCCGGCCCGACGGACGAGGCCCCGCACGGACCGGGCGCGGACACCGGTGCCGACGGTGAACAGGCGGCGGCCGGCCGGCCGGATTCCTCTACTCCGTCGCGACGCTGACCCCCTGTCGGGCCCGCGACAGCGACAGACGGGAACGGCCGGTGCGCACCATGGAGGTGCGCACCGGCCGTTCCCGTCCGCAGGGGCCGTTCGGGGCGTCGTCACACCCCCCGGGGGCGGTCACCCGCTGCCGTGGTCTCGGCCAGCTTCTGGAACTCGCCCAGGTCGTAGTTGGCCAGGGCCGAGTCCAGGTTGGTCAGTGCGCCCAAGCGCTCGACGAACCCGCTGGGGTCGTACTCGATCTGCAGGGCGACCCGGCTGGAGGTCTCGTCGAGCCGGTGGAAGGTGACCACGCCCGCGTGGTGCACGCCCTCGATCGTCTTCCAGGCGATCCGGTCCTGCGGAACCACCTCGGTGAGCTCCGCGACGAAGCCCTTGTCGGCGCCCGGCAGGGACAGCTGCCAGGAGAACCGGCGCTCGTCCATCGGATCCACGCGTCGCACGTGGCTCAGGAACTTCGGCCACTGCGTCACATCACTCCACAGAGCCCAGGTGACGCTGACCGGAGCCTTGATGTCGACGGTTTCCACGAGGGAGGAGGACATGGAACAACAACTCCTTCTTCAGCTCGGCTGTTCCGTGTACTGCCGGCCACCGGATGGCCGGCTGTACACGCATGCACCTCCGCCTTCCCGGTCGTACCGCCCGTACTCACCCGACCTTCAGCGCGTCCTGCCAGGCGGCGCTTTCCACGTAGTGGTTGTCGAAGCGCTCGGCCGACTCGGTGATCTCCTGCGGGTCCGCCTCCCCCCGCATGACCCTGCCGAGCAGACGCAGGTACGCGAAACGGTCCATGCGCCGGTCGAACACGAACAGGACGTCCGCGGTGAAGCCGGGGGCGGCCGCGAAAGCGTGCGGGGTGTGGGGCGGTACGGCCAGGAAGTCACCTTCCCCGAGGACGGTCACCTCGTCGCCGACGAGTACGCGCAGGGCCCCGCCGAGATGGAGAACATGGGCCGATCCCCCGCAGCCGTGATCAGCTGCGGTCGGTCCTGCCGGCCGCCCGGCGCCTCCTGCCGGGGCCACGCTCCCGCGCACTCCGCTCGCCTCGCGGCGTCCGCCGCGGGAGCGCCGCTCCCGCGCTCCTTCTTCCTCGGTGGTGTCGGCGAGGTCGCCGTCCACCCGAGGGAAGTGTCCGGAGAACGTCTCGCGGAACACCATGCGGCCATGACGGCCGGCTGACCACCGGCGGGGCGAGCGCGTGCGGCCCACAGGCGGGCGTGTTTCAGTGGACCGGTGAATCGCAGCAGGTGCGAGAACGTCTCCCGGCAGAAGGGCCCGTTATGAGGATCGCGGTGATCGGCGGTACGGGGCTGATCGGTTCGAAGGTCGTCAGGAAGCTCGCCGCCGACGGGCACGAGGCGGTGCCGCACTCCAAGTCCACGGGCGTGGACGTCGTCACCGGCGAGGGCCTGGAGAGGGCGTCGGCCGGAGCCGACGTCGTCGTCAACCTGACCAACTCCCCGACCTTCGACGAAGCCGCACCGGCCTTCTTCCGGCAGTCGATGGAAAACCTCCTGACCGCCGGGCAGAAGGCCGGGGTGCGTCACTTCGTCGTGCTGTCCATCGTCGGCGTGGACCAGGTGCCCGAACTGGACTACTACCGTGCGAAGGCTCTCCAGGAGGAGATTCTGGCAGCGGGGCCGATCCCGTACACCATCGTCCGCGCCACCCAGTTCATGGAGTTCATCGACTCCGTGATGAGCTGGACGGCCGACGGCGACACCGTCCGGCTGCCCGCCACCCCGATCCAGCCGATCGCCGCCCAGGACGTCGCCGACGCGGTCGCCGAGGCCGCCGTGGGCGCTCCTCTGCAGGGGATCCACAACATCGCGGGCCCCGAGGTCTTCCCTCTCGACGAGCTCGGCAGGATCACTCTCGCGGCCGGAGCGGACAGCCGTACGGTCATCACGGACGACACCGCCGGCATGTTCGCCGTGGTCCACGGAGACGTCCTCACCGGCAAGGACGACGCCTCGCTCGCCCCCACCCGCTACGCGGACTGGCTTGCGGCACGCTGAGGAGAGACGCACGTCACATCCCGCGCCCTGTCACACCTCAGGGGTCTCCCCGGTCAGCAGTGTGTATCCGCAACACGGCTAGGAGACCATCGTGGAATCACGTCTCAACTACTTCGGCCACCCCCTCGCGGGCAAGGTGCTGAAGCACATCAACTCGGCCAACAAGGCGGTGGCGGACTCGACGCTTTCCCCCACGGTCCAGGAACTGGTGAAGATTCGCGCCAGTCAGATCAACGGCTGCGGCTTCTGCACCGACATGCACACCAAGGACGCCGCGCACGCCGGAGAGACCGTGCAGCGCCTCAACCTGGTCGCCGCCTGGCGGGAGGCCAAGGTGTTCACCGAGGCCGAGCGCGCGGCCCTGGAACTCGCGGAGCAGGGCACCCGCATCGCCGACGCGGCAGGGGGCGTCACCGACGAGGCCTGGGCGGACGCCGCCAAGCACTTCGACGAGGACCAGTTGATCGCCTTGATCTCCCTCATCGCCGTCATCAACGCCTACAACCGCATCAACGTCATCAATCAGCAGCCCGCCGGCGACTACCAGCCCGGCCAGTTCGGCTGACCTGCCCCGGTGCACCCGGTCCCGTCCCCCGCCGGCCCCACCGCGGCGGGGGACATCCGCCTTCATGGCCGGAGCAGGGGGATCGGCTTCGGCCTGGTGCGCGACCTGTTGAGGGCCACCGCGAAGGCGTCCCCCTACGTGCATTCCCTGGGCAGCTGAGCCGCGTACTCGGAACGGCCTGGCGGGGATCGTTCGCCACGGTCAGGCGCTGGGCTGGGCTTCGGATGCCAGTCGCGCCGCCGGCGGCAGCGGTGCGTGCCGAGGACAGGCCTCGAACGCCTGGATCGCCAGCGCCGCGAAGCGTCGGGAGGCCATGACCTGGGTGGCCGCCGATCTGGTGTTGATCCCCTTGTTGGCCATGAGGACGAGAATGAGGTCGTCCAGGACGAAGTCGGACCGCAGACGCCCGGCTTCCTGGGCTCGCCGGGCCAGTCCGGCGAGTGCCCTCACGGTGTACTCGCGGCCCGCGACATCCGGCGCCCCGGGGAGCGTCGACAGGAAGGCTTCGGTGAAGCCCCGGTCCCGGGCGTGCAGCTCACAGATCTTCTCGATCACCAGGCAGAGGCCACGCCACGGATCAGGATCGGCGCACCCCTCGTCGACGATGGTGCGGCATGCGCGCAACTGGTCCGCGAAGGCTTCAGCGACCAGCGCCTGCTTGGTGGGGAAGCGACGGTAGAGAGTGGCGGGTCCGACCTCCGCACGGCGCGCGATCTCCCGCATCGGCACGTCCAGACCCTCGGCGGAGAACAGCACCCGGGCCGCTTCGAGGATGCGCTCGCGGTTGTCCAGCGCGTCGGAGCGCAGTGTGTGAGGCAAACCGTCGTCCACGCTCTCACTTTACCTAAACGGACGGGGGCGTCCACTACCGTCCGGAACGAAGCGGCGCACCGGGGTCATCGGGGCGCGTACCACCGGGGCCGGGCACGCGCCGTGAGGCCCTCCCCCGTCGGCGGCGGGCGGCGGCCGAGCACGACCGCGTGTGGACGGTCCGAGAACATGGGAGACGACGTTGAAGGCAATCACGATCCAGACGTACGGAGGCCCCGAAGGACTGGCGGTGGTCCACATGCCGGCGCCCACGCCCGCCGCCGGACAGGTCCTGATCGACACCGAGGCGGTGGGCGTCGGTGGAGTCGACACCGTGATCCGGAGCGGCGCCCTGGCCGCCTACGGCTTCGAGAAGGGCTTCATCCCGGGCAGCGAGGTGGCGGGCACCGTGACCGCGGTCGGCGGCGGGGTCGACGCCTCCTGGGTCGGCCGACGGGTGTGGGCGTTCACCGGAACCGGCGGAGGCTACGTCGAACGGGCCGTCGCGCCGGTCGACGAGACCATCCCCCTGCCCGCGGGGCTCTCCACCGTCGACGCGGTGACGCTGGGGAGCTCCGGCGTGGTGGCGCACTTCGGGCTCCGGCACGCCCGTTTCACTCCCGGGGAGACGGTCCTGGTGCGTGGGGCGGCCGGCAGCATCGGGATCATGGCCGTACAACTCGCCGCTCGCGGCGGTGCCGCCGCGGTGGCGGTCACCACCTCTTCCGCCGAGCGCGGCGAGCGGCTGCGGCGTCTCGGCGCGAGCCATGTGCTGGACCGCTCCGGAGAGGGAGGGGATCAGGCCCCCTCGTACTACGACGTCATCATCGACGTGGTGGCGGGTGGGGACATGCCGTCGTTCTTCGACCGGCTCAACCCGAACGGCCGCCTGGTGGCCGTGGGAGCTGTCGGAGGTCAGCCGCCGGCGGACTTCGGCACGAAGATCATGGCGGCGTTCCGGAAGTCGTTGTCGTTCGCCGCTTTCAGCGCGGCCACGGTCAGCGGAGCCGAGCGGCGTGCCGTACGGAGCGAGCAGTTCGCGGCTGCGAGCCGCGGCGAGATCGAAACAGTGGTGCACGAGACGCTCCCCCTGGACGCAGCCGTGCTGGCGCACCGGAAGATGGACGCGGGCGAGGTCTTCGGCAGGATCGTGCTGACCCCGTAGTCGACGGTGCGGGCGGTGGAGTGCGCCGCGGGCCCGAGCTCACGCTCCCCAGCCGCCGCCTGCCGCCCCGCTCGGCAGATACGAGTCGCGCGGCGCCTTGCGCAGGCCGGGCACGACGCCGTCGACCCCGTACATCTGGCGCTCCACCTGGTCGCACGCCATCAGCCACGCCCTACGCAGCGCCGGCTCGGTGTCGGCGAGTCTTCATCGCGAGCATCTCGTCGGCCAGGTCGACGGGCGGCGTCCCGTGACGGAGCCCGCCCGGTTCGGCGGCCAGGTGGTCCTCACGCGAGCTCCTCCGGGGCCAGTTGCGCGCACGGTCATCGAGGTGACGAAGCCCTGCACGACGACCGGTTCGGCACAGCTCTCCTCGCTGCGGAAGTGCCACCAAGCGGCAACCGGGCACGTCGCTGCTCGCTCATCCCCCCTGGTGACAATCCGCAAGGAGGGAGGAGGGGGCTCGTCGGCTACGGATCGACGA
The DNA here is from genome assembly GCF_002941025.1 of Streptomyces sp. QL37. Classification (NCBI taxonomy): domain Bacteria; kingdom Bacillati; phylum Actinomycetota; class Actinomycetes; order Kitasatosporales; family Streptomycetaceae; genus Streptomyces; species Streptomyces sp. QL37. Next base: position 827,971 of record NZ_PTJS01000001.1, read on the forward strand.
CGGCCGCCGCTCGGACCATCCCCTTCACCACACCCTGACCGTCGAAAGCCGCTCCGCCCCCTGACCCGAGCCCCAGCCACAGGTCGGTGAACCGGTCGAGCAGCCCGGCCGCCCGGGTCACATCGTCCGTCAGCGGCCGGTCGGCCAGCTCCGCATCGAGGACCGAGTCCGCCAGCTCGAAGGCGCGGCCGACGGGCAGCCCTGGATCGAGCCGCATGTCGCGCTGCCGCAACGCCCTCACGGCCGCGACGAGTTCGCAGCCCACGACGAGCCGGTAGGCCTCGCACGCCCGCAGCGTCTGGCGCGCCGCCAGCGAGGCGAAGCTGGCCTGCTCCTCGACCCCTCGCGAGAGCACCGCGTGACCGAGCGACGCGGGCGCCGAGAAGGCCCGCAGGTCCCCGAGCGCCGCCCCGGCCGCGTATTCGAGGATCATCACGCCGGACGACGCCGGCTCTCCGTCCGCGAGGAACGGCCGCAGACGCGTGAATCCCGGTTCGTTGAGCGTCGAGAGACGCGAGGTCGACAGGCGCGCCACCTGCGACACCGCCAGCCTGAAGTGGTCCAGCGAAAGGGCTAGTTGCGCGAGGTAGAAGCCGCCGTGGTGATACGCCGCCATGTCGTCCGCCGAGATCAGCGGGTTCTCCGCCGCCGCGTTGATCTCGACCGCGAGGACTTCTTCGAGCGCGTCCGCCGCGTCATGCGCGGGCCCGTGGATCTGGGGCACACAACGGAAGCCGTACGGGTCCTGGATGCGGCCGAGCGGCGGCGTGGGACGGTCGGGCGCACCGAGCAGCAGACGCATGCGTTGCGCGACTGCGTACGAGCCGGCATGCCGGCGCGCCTCGTGCACGGGCAGCGCGTACGCCTCGTACGAACCGTCGATCGCCATCAGGGAGAGCGCAGCCACCACCTGCGTGGCCGCGATCAGACCGCGCAGCTCGTGCACCGCGAGCGCCGACTGGCCGAGGGTGAGGGCGTTGCTGCTGATCAGGGCGAGGGCGTCGTTGTTGTCGAGGGGCTGCGGGCCGGGGGCCGTCCCCGTCCCCTCCCACGGGTGTTCACCCGCCAGCGCGAGTCCCATCTGCGCGAGCGCGGCGATGTCGCCGGTGCCGACCGAGCCGAATTCGTTGACCTTCGGGTAGGCGCCCGTCTCCAGCGCCTCGCACAGGGCCGTGACGACGGTGGGGCGCAGGCCGGCGCCACCCGCGAGCAGCTGGTTGGCGCGGACCGCCAGCATGGCGCGGACCTGCCGCGCCGGCAGCTCCTCGCCGATCGCCCCGGCATGGCTGCGCAGCAGCCGCAGGCCGTGGTCGGCTGCGGCGTCCGTCGGCACGGACTCATTCCGGTTAGCACCCACACCGGTGGAACGACCGTAGACGCGACCCCACGACGCGATCTCCCGTGCGGCGACCCAGGAGGCCTCGACGCGCTTCATCCCGTCCGCCGCCGGGACGGGCTTCGCTGCGGATTCGGCCATGCGTACGACATCTGCGACCATCAGTCCGCGGCCGTCGAGGACGACGATCGCACCGTCGTCCTCGACCGCCGTGTTCACCATACGAGACGACATCACTCGTAATTCCTCCTCAATCAGGCGCCTCGTCTTGCCTTACGGCCACTCGTAACCAGGGATTTACGCCTGAGCGGCGACCAGCTATTGACAACCTATTCAGTCACCGAGAACTCTGCATGATGATATGCAGCCGGGCAAGGGACTCCTCATGATCCAATTCGACAAGGCCCACAAGCGCTTCCCGAACGGCACAACGGCGGTGCACGACCTCACTCTTGAGATGCCGGAAGGGGGTGTGACCGTCCTCGTCGGATCTTCCGGTTGCGGCAAGACGACGACCCTCCGCATGATCAACCGGATGGTCGATCCGACCTCCGGGACGGTCAGGGTCAACGGCAAGGACGTCCTGGAACAGGACGCCGCCGAACTGCGCCGTTCCATCGGTTACGTCATCCAGCAGTCCGGGCTCTTCCCCCACCGCACCGTCCTGGACAACATCGCGACCGTGCCGCTACTGCTCGGCTGGGGCCGCAGGAAGGCGCGGACGCGGGCCGCCGAACTCCTGGAGACGGTCGGCCTCTCCGCCGACACGGGGAAGCGCTACCCGCACCAGCTCTCCGGTGGCCAGCAGCAGCGGGTCGGCGTGGCGCGCGCTCTCGCCGCGGACCCTCCGGTGCTCCTGATGGACGAGCCGTTCGGCGCTGTCGACCCCGTGGTCCGCACCCAGCTCCAGGATGAACTTCTGCGTCTGCAGAAGGAGTTGAACAAGACCATCGTCTTCGTCACGCATGACATCGACGAGGCCGTACGGCTCGGCGACCGCATAGCCGTGTTCCGGACCGGCGGCCACCTCGTCCAGTGCGCGAGCCCCGCCGAGCTCCTGGCCCGGCCCTCGGACGCGTTCGTCGCGGACTTCCTGGGCGCGGAGCGAGGCCTGAAGCTGCTGTCCCTCTCGACTCTCGCGGAGCTGCCGCAGGGGCCCGCCCCCGTGGGCACCCGCTGGCAGCTGACCCTCGACCCGGCCCGGAAGCCGCTGGCCTGGCGCGACAGCGAGACCCGTGCGGAGACCCCGGTACGCCCCCTGCGGGACACGGACTCGCTGCTCTCCGCTCTCAACGAGTCGATCGCCGCGCCGAGCGGCCTGGTGGCCCGGGTCGACGCGGAGGGCGTCCTCACCGGCGTGACGTCACGCGAGGACATCCACGACCACGCGGGTCACGTGCACAGCGAGGCAAGCACGGTGCTCGCATGACCGTCGACGGGTCGTGGATATCCGACCACACCGGTGACCTCACCGCCCTGGCCCTCTCCCACCTCCAGGCGGCACTCACCGCCGTGCTCCTCGGTCTGATCGTCTCGCTCCCCCTGGCTGTTGTCGCGCACCGGGTACGGAGGCTGCGCGGGCTCCTCCTCGGCCTGTCCAACGTCCTGTTCACCATCCCGTCCATCGCCGTCTTCGTGCTCCTCCTGCCGGTCAGCGGTCTCACCCGCACCACCACCGTCATCGGCCTGACGATCTACACGCTCGTCGTGCTCCTGCGGAACACGGTCGAAGGCCTGGACTCCGTCCCCGTCCGGACGAAGGAGGCCGCGAAGGCCATGGGCTCCCGGCCGCTGCACACCCTGCTCACCGTCGAACTGCCCCTCGCCCTCCCGGTGATCATGGCGGGCGTGCGGATCGCGACGGTGATGGCCATCTCCCTCGTCTCCGTGGCCACGTACATCGGCGACGGCGGACTCGGACAGCTCTTCACTGACGGGTTCCAGCGCAACTTCCCGACCCCCGTGATCGTCGGCGTCGTACTGACCCTGCTCCTCGCGCTCGTCGCGGACGCTCTTCTCGTCGCCCTTCAGTACGTCCTTACCCCCTGGACCCGCCGGCAGAAGCAGAGGGCCTGACCCGTGTACGAACTCTTCAAGAACCTCGGCGCCTGGCTCGTCGGCGGCGAACAGTGGGCCGGGGCGGACGGCATCGGCCACCGCCTCGCCGAGCATCTCCAGTACTCACTGCTGGCCACGCTCGTCGCCGCCGCCGTCGCACTGCCGATCGGCCTGCTCATAGGTCACACCGGGCGCGGCGCGTTCGTCGCCATCAACCTCTCCAGCTTCGGCCGGGCGCTGCCCACCGTCGGCCTCGTCGTGCTGGTCTTCCTCGCCAGCGGTCTGTCGATGTGGCCCGTCTACATCGCCCTTGTGGCGCTCGCCGTACCCTCCATCGTCACCAACACGTACGCGGGCATGACCGCCGTCGACCCGGAGGTGCGGGACGCTGCGCGCGGGCAGGGCATGCGCGGGCACCAGGTCCTCCTCCAGGTCGAACTCCCGCTCGCGCTCCCGCTGATCATGACCGGGCTGCGGCTCGCGCTCATCCAGGTCGTCGCGACGGCCACCATCGCCGCGTACGTCTCCTTCGGCGGGCTCGGCCGGTACGTCTTCGACGGGCTCGCCCAGCGCGACCTCGTACAGGTGCTCGGGGGCGCCGTGCTCGTGGCGGTCGTCGCCGTCGTACTCGATCTCACGCTCTCCGCGCTCCAGCGCGCCCTTTTCCGTCATCGCCCCGCCAAGCCGGCCCAGGAGCAAGCACGATGAACCGCAGAACTCTTCTCGGCGGGCTCTTCGCCGCCGCCTCCGTCCCCGCGCTCGCTGCCTGCGGCGGCGGGATCACCTCCCTCGACGGGCAGGGATCCGGCGGTGCAGGCGGAGGCTCCAGCAAGGGCGGTGTCACCATCGGCACCGCCAACTTCACCGAGAACCAGGTGCTCGGACACCTCTACGCGGCGGCGCTCGAAGCGGAGGGCGTGAAGACCACCGTCCGCCCCAACCTCGGCACCCGCGAGATCCTCATACCCGCCCTCGAGGGCGGCGACATCGACCTTCTGCCCGAGTACCAGGGGGCCCTGCTGCACTACCTCGACGCGGAGGCGAAGGCCACCGAGGAGGGCGAGATGCAGAACGCCCTCGCCATGTCCCTGCCGCGCGGCCTCCAGATCCTGCCCTACGGCATGGCGGAGGACTCCGACGCCTTCGTCGTCACCCGGGAGACCGCCGAGAAGTACGGCCTGAAGTCCCTCGCCGACCTCGCCGAGCACAACGGGAAGCTCGTCATCGGCGCGGCGCCGGAGGTCAAGAAGCGCACGGTGGGCGCGGTGGGACTCAAGGACGTGTACGGCGTGGAGTTCAAGGAGTTCAAGTCCCTCGACTCCTCGGGTCCGCTGGTCAAGGGCGCCCTGCGGAAGGGCGACGTCGACGTGGCGAACCTCTTCACCACGGACACCGACATAGCCGCCGAGCACTGGGTCGTCCTCACCGACCCGAAGAACCTCGTCCCCGGCCAGCACGTCGTCCCGCTGATCGCAGACCGCAAGGCCGACTCGACGGTCCGCAAGGCGCTCGCCCGGCTCGGCGGCACGCTGACGACCGAGGACCTCACCGAGCTCAACCGCCTGGTGGACAAGGACAGGAAGGACCCCGAGGACGTCGCGAAGGACTGGGCGGCGAAGCACGGGATCAGGAAGAAGTAGCCGCCGCCGGACCGAGCGGCAGGACACACCACCGAGAGGCCAGGTAGACGAGTCATGGCAGCTGAAGACCTGGTGGAGCGGCGCTCCATCGACGTCGTCCCGGACGACGAACGGCACGGGACCGCGTTCAGTCAGTTCACCCTCTGGCTGGGCGCCAACCTCCAGATCACCGCGGTCGTCACGGGCGCACTCGCCGTCGTCTTCGGCGGCGACGTGGTGTGGTCGGCCGTCGGCCTGCTGCTCGGCAACCTCCTGGGCGGCGCCGTCATGGCCCTGCACTCCGCGCAGGGGCCGAAGCTCGGCCTGCCCCAGATGATCCAGTCGCGCGCCCAGTTCGGGGTGCGCGGCGCGGTCGTCCCCCTCCTCCTGGTCATCCTCATGTACGTGGGCTTCTTCGCGAGCGGCAGTGTCCTCGCCGGACAGGCGACCGCCGAGCTCACGCACACCGACGACACCACCGGCATCGTCGTCTTCGCCCTCGTGACGGCCGTGACGGCGGCGGTCGGCTACCGGGTGATCCACGTCCTGGGGCGGGTGGCCAGCGTGGTCTGCGCGCTCGCGTTCATCTACCTGGGCATCCGCCTGCTGGATCGTGCGGACCTGTCGGCGCTGCTCGGTGACGCGCGTTTCGACCTGCCGATGTTCCTGCTCGCGGTGTCGCTCTCGGCGTCCTGGCAACTCGCCTTCGGGCCGTACGTCGCGGACTACTCGCGCTATCTGCCGCGTACGACGTCGGGGCGGGTGACGTTCTGGTGGACCCTTTCGGGATCTGCCGTCGGCTCGCAGTGGTCGATGACCTTCGGCGTTCTCGTGGCGGCGAGCGCGGGTGAGGCGTTCCTGGTCAACCAGGTCGGTTACGTGGTCGGTCTGGGCGGCACGGGTCTGGTCGCGTCGTTCCTGTACTTCGTGATCGCGCTCGGCAAGCTGACCATCAACGTGCTGAACACCTACGGCGGCTTCATGTCGATGGTGACCAGCGTCAGCGGGTTCCGCGGCCAGAAGACGCTCTCGCAGCGCGGCAGGACCGCGTACATCGCGCTGATCATGGTGGCGGGGACGGTGGTGGCGCTCCTGGGCAAGGACAGCTTCCTGACGTCCTTCAAGGACTTCCTGCTGTTCCTGCTGACGTTCTTCACGCCGTGGTCGGCGATCAACCTGGTCGACTACTACCTGATCTCACGGGAGCGGTACGACATACCGGCGCTGTCCGACCCCGAGGGCCGCTACGGCGCCTGGCGCTGGGACGCTCTCGGGGTCTACGCGGTGGGAATCCTCGCCCAGCTGCCCTTCCTCGTCACGCACTTCTATACGGGACCGCTGGCGGATCCGCTGGGCGGTGCGGACATCTCCTGGATCGTGGGCCTGGCGGTCCCGGCGGCGCTGTACTGGCTGCTGGCACGCCGGAACACGGCCCACGTCCCGGAGGAGACGCTGTACACCCTGGTCCCTCCGCAGAAGCCCTGAGCCCGGAAGCCACCGGCCGCCGGTCCCTCAGCCAAGGGCGGTCCCGCGCTCCTTCTCGGCACCGCCGCTCCCCTCGCCCGCGAGGACCGCGCTCGCGACAACCCCGAAAAGGCGATCCGCGCGCGGCGCGAGCGAGGGCTGATCGCCGAGCCAGGCGAGCGCCGCCACCAGCGCGAACAGGTCGGCGCCGTCGATGTCGGTCCGCGCCACGCCCGCGGCCTGGGCGCGGGTGAGGAGCCGCGCTCCGGCCGCGCGCAGGGTGACGCACGAAGCATGGAGTGCGGACTCGGCGTCCTCGATGGCGGCCGCCATCAGCACGGTCACGCCCCGGTACTCGGTCGTCCACGCGACGCAGCCGCGCAGCCACGAGACGAGAGCGTCCGCCGGGGAGCTCGACGTCTCCAGCCCGGCCGCCCGCGCCGTCAGCTCGTCGAAGCTCGTGCGGAGCAGGGCCTCGAGCAGTGCCTCTCGCGTCGGGAAGTGACGCAGCAGTGTGGCGAGCCCGACATCCGCCCTGCGTGCGATGTCGCGCAGGGACACGTCGACGCCTTGTTCGGCGATGGCGTCACCCGCGACTGCGAGCAAGTGGTCGCGGTTCTTCCTGGCGTCGGCCCGCATCTGTTTCCCCTTGACTGTCCGGATCAGCGATCCATATATTCGGACCAGTGATCCGTTTATTCGGATCGCTGGTCCGGATAAGCCTATCCCGCAGCGCGGGCAGGAGAATACGATGCCGACACACACGATGAGGGCGGTCCGGCTCCATGAGCACGGCGGCCCCGAGGTCCTTCGCTACGACGAGGTGCCGGTTCCCGAACCGGGGCCGGGTGAGGTGCTCGTCCGCGTGCACGCGGTCGGCGTCAATCCGCCGGACTGGTACCTGCGCGACGGGATGTCCAACCTGCCTCCGGAGACGAGGCCGACGTTCGGCCTTCCCGTGATCCCGGGGACGGACCTGTCGGGCGTCGTCGCGGCCGTCGCCGCGGACGTGGACGGCTTCTCCGTGGGCGACGAGGTCTTCGGCCTCCTCCGCTTCCCCGGCTTCGGCGGCAGCACGTACGCCGAGTACGTGGCCGCTCCCGTGTCGGACCTCGCCCGCAAGCCGGCCGGTATCGATCACGTGCACGCCGCAGGAGCTCCGATGGCCGGGCTCACCGCATGGCAGTTCCTGATCGAGCTCGGACACGATCACCCCTCGCCCTTCCAGGCGGCGCGGCATCGTCCGGTGCCACTCGGCGACGGCGTCACGGTGCTGGTCAACGGTGCGGCGGGCGGCGTGGGGCACTTGGCACTGCAACTCGCCAAGTGGCAGGGCGCGCGCGTCATCGCCGTGGCATCGGGCGCGCACGAATCGTTCCTGCGCGAGCTCGGCGCCGACGAGTTCATCGACTACACCAGGGACCGCCCCGAGGATCTCGTACGCGACGTCGACCTCGTCCTGGACACCGTGGGCGGCCCTCACAGCAACCGTTTCCTGCGCACGCTCAAGCGCGGCGGGTCCCAGTTCCCGGTGTTCTTCGGCGAGTTCGACGACGAGGAGACCGCGAAGCTGGGCGTCACGGTCACGGGGACCCAGGTCCGCTCCGACGGAGCGCAGCTCGCCGAGTTGGGGCGTCTGCTCGACACGGGCACGGTCCGCGTCGCGATCGACAGCACGTTTCCGCTGGCGGAGGCCCGGGCCGCACACGAACGCGCCGCCAGGGGACATATCCAGGGCAAGATCGTGCTCACGGTCGGCTGACCCTCGCGCCAGGACCCTTCTCGAATCCGTCCACCGGTCCCGGCAACCTATTCCGTGCCTGCTGCCACTGGATGTCGACGATTCCTCGACGAACCCACGGAGAAGGCCGGATGAACCGTACAGCCACGGTCAGCAGCACCAGCCGCAGACATCTGCTCCTCGGCGCCGCGGGCGCGCTCGGCGCCGGCGTCGTGGGCGCGCTGGGCGTTCCCGGCACCGCAGCCGCCGTCGCCTCGTCCACGCCCGGCGGAAGACGCGCGGCGGCGACCGGCACCGTGTACATCGCGAGCGACTCCACCGCGCAGACGTACAACTCGGGCTACTACCCGCAGGCCGGGTGGGGCCAGAAGCTCTCCTCGTACTTCACTTCGAACATCACCGTCGTCAACCGCGCGATCGGCGGCCGCAGTTCGCGGTCGTTCATCGAGCAGGGGCGGCTGGCCGCGATCCACGACGTGATCGGACCCGGCGACCACCTCTTCGTGCAGTTCGGGCACAACGACGCGACCGTCGGCAATGCCGAGCGCTACACGCCGCCCGCCGACTACAAGGAGTACCTGCGCAACGACTACATCCGCGCGACCCGGGCCCTGGGCGCCACACCGGTCGTGGTGACGCCGGTGTCACGGCGCTCCTACAACGCCTCCACCGGGAAGTTCAACGTCTCGTTCCCCGCCTACGTGGACGCCGCGAAGGCGGTGGCACGGGAGGAGGGGGCCCCGCTGGTCGACCTCTCGGCGGCCAGCCGTACCTACCTCGACGGGATCGGGGTGGAGGCGTCCAAGGGGATCTTCCTGTGGCTGAACGCCGGGCAGTACGCGAACTTCCCCGACGGTGTCCAGGACGACACACACTTCCAGGAGCGAGGAGCCGTCGAGATGGCCCGTCTCGTGTCGAGGGCCGTGGCGGGGCTGGGACTGCCCCTCTCGGGAGAGGTGGTACCCGTGCCCACGCGCTGAGGCAGGGCCGCCCTGGCATCCTCCGCGGACCGCCGGCGCGCCGGGCGGGCGTCGTCGGCACGCTTGGGACCAGGAGCACGGCAACGGGTGGGCGGCAGCGCGTTCGCGTGTTGTCAGCCCCGGCGCTCCGTTGCCGCCTGCGGTGGCCGGTGGGCAGCCGCCAGAGCGTTGCGGACAGCGAGACGGCCGGCCTGCAGGAACGCGCGCGGGTGGGAATCGACCGGGTGGAAGCGCATGCGCCGCAGGACGACCGCTGCCGCCGGAGACAACTCCGCCCCTGGCCGAGTGAGTTCGTCGCGGATTCCCGCCTCGACAGCGGCCCGGCACTCGGCCTGCCACTCCGGATCGTCGTCGCCGTCGACGGCCAGATCAGCGGCGGTTTCGAACACGACGCCCGCCTCCCACGGCTCGAAGTCCACAGTGACCTCCGCGAAGTCGGAAGGACAGCTTGCCTGCCGCGCGTGCACGGCCCGGACACCCCGGATCGGGTGCGGCGGGAATGTTCCGGTGTCGGATTCCACGGGGCCACGACAGCCGGGGGGTCGGGGCGGAAGCCGCGCCGGCGCAGTTCGCACTATTCCTCGAGCGCCTGGTCGAAACGGGCGTACGCCTCCTCGTCGAAGAGCACGAACCGGACCTCCGCGATCGGTGGGAGAGCTGCCTCACGGACCGTACGCACGGCGATCCGGGCCCCGTCGTCGAGCGGCCAGCCGTAGATGCCCGTCGAGATCGCCGGAAAGGCGACCGTCCGGGCGCGCAGCTCCGACGCCACCCGCAGGGACTCCCGGTAGCAGGAGGCCAGCAGCGCGGACCGGTCCTCGGTGCTCGACCAGACCGGACCCACCGTGTGGACGACATGCCCCGCATGCAGCCGGCCGGCCGTCGTCGCCACCGCCTGCCCGGTGGGCAGTCCCTTGCCGTAGTGCGAGGCCCGCAGGTCACGGCAGGCGGCGAGGATCTCGGGCCCGCCCCGCCGGTGGATCGCGCCGTCCACCCCGCCCCCGCCGAGAAGTGAGGAGTTGGCGGCGTTGACCAGGACGTCGGCGTGCTGCTCTGTGATGTCCCCGCGTACGAGGGTGATCGTCGGTCGTGTCGTCATGCGGCCATACTGCCGCCTCTCAGGGAGGGTTGCGGGCCACGGCCGTCGCAGCCATCACCGGTGCACGGCTCCGTTCGCGGCACTCGGCGAGGCAGGTCACCCGGTCACCCGGCCCACTCGTGGCGGTCGCCCGTCACCTCGGTGCGCCGGGGCCGGGATGCGGTGGTGGGCGAGAGCGCCGCGGCGACGAGCGTGAGCAGCAGGACCGGGACCATCGCGGCGCGCAGACCGTGGTGCTCGCCGAGGAAGCCGAGCGAAGGCGGTCCGGCCAGCAGAGCGACGTAGCCGATCCGGGAGGTCAGGGCGACTCGGCCGGTGGTGTCCGGGCCGGACTCGCCGGCTGCGGAGAGGGCCAGCGGGAAGCCGAGGGAGGTGCCGAGCCCCCAGAGCAGCACGGCACAGCCGGCTGCTGCCGGGGAGTCCACGAAGGACACCAGCGCGATGCCGGCGGCGGTCAGCAGTGCGCCGCCGCCGAGCACCGCGGGACGGCCGACCCGGGCCACGACGGGACCGCCGGCGAAGCGGCCCGCCGCCATGGTGGCGGCGAAACCCGCGTACACCAACGAACCGAGGCCGGAGGGCATGTTGTGGCCGTCGACCATCAGCAGCGGCAGCCAGTCGGTCGCGGCGCCCTCGGCCAGTGTCATACCGAGCACCACACCGCCGATCATCAGCAGGCGTGGATCGAGGTACAGCCGGCGTTCCCGGGCCTCCGCGGTGGTGTCGGGGGTGTCGGTCGCCACCCCGGTGTCCGCGGTCCCGGGGCGACCGATGCCGGGACGCAGCCCTGGCACCGCGCAGGCGAACATCCCGACCACGAGGAGCAGCACGGCCGCCAGGTGCCAGGGAACCGGGAAGCCGGCCGCGGCGCCGGCCACCCCGAGGCCTGCCCCCACCAAGGTGCCGAGGCTGTAGCAACCGTGCAGGGCGGGCAACACGGGCCGGGCGAGCTCCCGCTCCACGACGGCACCGTCGACGTTGCTGGCGACCTCCGAGAGGCCGACACCGGCACCGATGAGCAGCAGGCCGAAGGCCACCGACGGCGCCGAGGACACCATCGCGCCCAGGGCCATCACTCCCACACCGGCCAGCACGAGACACATGCCGGTGACGATGACGGGGCGGGTCGAGAACCGCGCGACCAGGGCGCCTGCGACCAGGATGCCGATCATCGAGCCGATCGACATGCCGAAGAGCACCAGACCCATCTCGGCGGTGGAGGCACCGAGCCGGTCCCGGACGTCGGGGGTCCGGGTCACCCAGGTGGCGAGCGACAGGCCGGGTATCGCGAAGCAGAGTTGCAGGGCCCTGCGGTGGCGACGGATCAGCTGGTCCGGAGGGGTGGGCTCCATGAGGGCGGGACTCCGTGGCAGGACGGCAAGGGCAACCCCCGTACCCTAACCACGCCTCACCCGGTCTTGTGTTCGGGGCGGAAGCAGGCGTGACGGTCGGCTCGGAGGTCTTCGGCGCCCGGGCAGTGGCGCCGAAGTCCGCTCAGCACACGCTCGTCGGCGGCCCTGACGTGCCGGCACGAACTGTCCACTTCGGTCAGGACGACAACCGCCACGTGCCCGGCGTACCCACAGGCTGCCGCGTCGATCGGCCGGGGACCGGGGCCGTCGGCGACAGCAGCGGGCCTCTGCCCAGGGCGCCCGTTCAATGCGGTGCCGGTGCCGGGTCCAGGGCGTTGCCGACGGTGCAGCCGCCCTCTCCGGGCATCCGCTGGATCCTGGGCGGCGTCCACACCTCGGTGGCTCCCGGGCCCACGCGGGCAAGCAGGCAGTCCTGCGGGTCGAAGCCGTTGCCCTTCACCGACAGGAGGACGCCGACCCGGCCGCCGTCGGCCTTCACCTCGGTACGTATCGCCGGATCCATGTCCAGGGCGGCCAGCACACGGCGTACCTCGGCCTCGTCCACGCGGCCGCGCTCAGGCACCCTGGGGAGTCTCGCGCGGAGCTCCTCGTACGGCAGCCGGGGCGGTTCGGGCGGTGGGGCGAAGGTCAGCGGACGGCTGTCCGGGCAGTCCACGTCGCGGGGTTCCTCACGCCACTCCGACTCGGGCGACACCCGCACCTCGAAGCAGCGCCGCACGGTGACCTCCTCGACATCGAACCATCCGTTGTACGCCGACCCCGACGTGCGGACGACGACGTCGACGCCGTCCCCGTCGTGAGTCGAGGTACCCGTCACCCGCATTACCTCGACCCCGTCGATGCCGGAGGCTGCGCGTCCCGCCTCCTCCGCCGTACGCGGACGCTGGCCGTAGAGCCGCTCGCCCGCCCTCCCGGCCACCTCCCGTGCGGCATCCGTCGCCACACCCTCGGAGGACTGCACCACCCCGCAGGCGACGGTGAACAGCAACAGCGGTGCGATCAGCAGCAGTCGGCGCATGCCTCCACCCTTTCGGCGCCGTGCGGCGGGCGACCGCTCGCGTACTCGCACCGGCGTACGTGATCGTACTCACCGCTCGAAGTCGTCGCGGAACGGGAGGAGATCACCGAGTCGGAGGTCCGGGGCCCGGATGCTCCGTACCCCCGGTCGCCACGATGAGAACACACGGGGTACCGGGCCTTGGACAATGACCGGCATGACCTCCCTTCACTCGAACCCGCTCTTCACCCGGCTCGCGGACGCCGAACGGATCCTCGTCGCGGGCGCGGGAGGCGGCTTCGACATCTACTCCGGCCTGCCGTTGGCTCTCTCCCTCCTGCACCAAGGCAAGCAGGTGCATCTCGCGAACCTCTCCTTCAGCGCACTCGAAGGTCTCCCGACCGACGGCTGGGCCGCACCCGACCTGGCCGCCGTCACTCCCGACTCCGCTCCGCACCAGAGCTACTTCCCGGAGCGGACCCTCGCCCAGTGGCTGCACCAGCACGACTACCCGTCCACCGTGTACGCCTTCCCCCAGACCGGGGTGCGTCCGCTGCGCAGCGCCTACCAGGCACTGGTCGAGCTGCACCGCATCGACGCCGTGGTGCTGGTCGACGGCGGTACGGACATCCTGATGCGCGGTGACGAGGCCGGGCTCGGCACTCCGGAGGAGGATCTGGCCAGCGTGGCGGCGCTGGCCGCGCTGGACGACATACGGACCCGGCTCGTCGTGTCGGTCGGGTTCGGTGTGGACGCGTACCACGGCGTCAACCACTCGCACGTACTGGAGAACATCGCCGCGCTGGAGCGCGACGGCGCGTACCTCGGTGCGTTCTCGATACCGCGCGCCACCCGCGAGGGCGCGCTCTACCTCGACGCGGTGGAGCACGCGCAGCAACACACCCCGCAGCATCCGAGCATCGTGAACGGTTCGATCGCGGCAGCCGTGCGCGGCTCATTCGGGGATGTCCGATTCACTGATCGCACCCGCGGCAGCGAGTTGTTCGTGAACCCGCTGATGTCCCTGTACTTCTCCTTCGACCTCCCGGGCCTGGCTGCCCGCTGTCTGTACCTGGACCGGATCGAGGACACCTACCTGATGCGCCAAGTCCATTCGCGTATAGCCGAGTTCCGCGATTCCACGGTGACCCGGCCGCCCCGCCGCTTCCCGCACTGAGGCAGGATGTGCGGGCGCTCATGCCCTGACCGTCAAAGGCGGTGTCATGGGAGCCTTCCCAACCTCGTGCGTCCGTCGGATGATCGGTCCCATGGCGTTCTTCTCCTCCTCCGTCCGGCTGTGGCTGATCCCCAGCGCCGTCCTTCTCATCGGGTCGGCGGCCTGGGGAGCGCTCCGCTACCCGCACCTACCGGGCCGGATACCGAAGCACATCGGCGCCGACGGAGTGGACGCCTGGACGGACAGGTCGATCGGCAGCGCGTTCCTGCTGGTCTTTCTGTACGCGGGAACGACGCTTCTGATGGCCGGCTGCGCGGAACTGACACTACGAGTGACGCCGCGCGACGAACTGCCGGACCCCGGCGCTTCGCCGTTCGCCGCCGCGCAGGCGACATCGCCCCTGCTCAACAGGCCCGTCAGCCGGGAATCGGCACGCCGGGTCGCACGCGCTCTGCTGTTGTTCAACGCCTGCATCGGCGTCTCGTTCCTCGCGGGCTGCGGAATACTCTGGCGGTCCACACCGGACCCGAACGTGCCGGCGTGGTTCTTCGCGGCGATGACCCTGCCGCTCCTCGCCGGCACCGCCGTGACCATCGCAGCGGCCGTGAAAGGCCGTGGACGATAGGGACATCGGTGGTCCAGGACCTCGACCACGCGCCCGCAGCGCCTCTCGACAGCCGCAGAGCCTCCTGGTCACCCCGACGCCAGTTGCTCCGCTATCTCCTGAATCCAACCAGCTGTCTTTGCAGGGTCGTTGAGGGAATCGGCCCATGCTTCCGGCTCCAGTTCGTGCTTGGCCGGGCCGGACTTGAGTGCGACGAGCAGGGCCCTGGCGGACTCCCGCATCTCTGCCGTCGTTCTGCCACTCCCGGAGATGTCGGGACCTGCCGCCAAGGCGTAGATCTCGCGCGCCATGGCCTGGCGTTCGCCCTTCGACACCTTCTTCCAGAACCTCAGGGCATGTTGCAGCGACTCCTTGCGGGACGCGGCATCCGCCGGCGTCTCGGCCTCCGGCGACCAGCGCTCGGGATGGCGGACCTCCTCGTAGCGCTTCGTGGCGGCGCGGAGCGCCTTGTACATGGTGACGCCGAGGACCAGGCCGGCCCCGGCCCCGGCCAGGCCCCATCCGACCGGGTTGCTCGCGAGCCCGGCGGTTCCCGCCGCGACCGCCGTCACGACGCCGGCCGCCGCCTTGGTCGATTCGCCCAACCCGCCGCCGACCGTCTCCTTGCCGATCTTGGTGAGCTGCTTCTTCTTCGCGTACCCCTGCAACGTACTCAGCTTTTCCACGTCTCTTTCGGCGCGCTGGAGGCTCTCGGCGGCGTCGCGGGCTTCACCCATCGCCTCCCAGGCGGCGTCGACGGCCTCGGAAACGAGCTCCAGCCGTCCCTGGCCCTCGTCGTCCTTCCAGTAGGCGTCCAGCGCGACGTAGGCTTCCGCAGCGGCCCAGTCGGCCTGCTCGCGCGACTCGTTCAGCCGGGCCAGTGACCCCGCGTGCACGAGGTGCGGGTCCCCCAGTTCCTTGATCTGCTTGTACTTGCGGGCCGCTCCCCCGGCCCGGAACACGGCCCGCATGCCCTTGACCGCACCGATGGACGCGCTGGCGATCCCGCTCGCCTCGGACGCCACCGCGGCGTCCGCCGCCTTCTGGAGCTTGGTCACCTCCTTGGCGATGGCGGCGCTGTAACTCCCCGAACTGGCGGCGCCGACGACCGCGTCGGTCCCCTTGGTCCTGGCCTTCTTCTTCGCCGTGTGATGGCCGGCCCCGGTCTGGTGCTTCCGGGCGCCCTTCATGTTCTTGTACGCGTCCATGCCACTGACCACGGTGCCCGCGGCCTCCGTGAGGAGGTTCCCCGACGCCGCGGAGGTGCCCGAGGCGGCTGCGGAGTGCTTGAGGCCCTCGTTGGCCGCGGCGGCGGCCTGCTGGGTGAAGGCCGCGTTGGTGGGGGTCTGGATGCCCTTGATGAAGGTGTCGATGGGCTCGAGATTCTTCTTGAACCTGTCGAGGAGCCCGGCGATCCGGTCGCGATAGTTCTTCTTCGCCGCGGCGGACGCGTCGGCCTTCTCCGCCGCCCTCCCACTCCCGGTGTCCCGGGCGCGCTGCACCACCGCGGTCGCGGCCCGGTTACCGGCGTGGGACTGCATCTGAAGGAGGGCGTGCTCCGTCGAACGTGCGGACGTACTCCCGGTCCGGTTCCCTTCCCGACCATGCCGGGCCGACGTCAGGGCGGCCGCGGACCGTCGTGTCGAGGTGCGGTGGATCGGGGTGCTCATGGATGTACCTCTCCTGCTACCGGACCGGGGGAGGCGAAAAGTAGCCGGGCCCGGCCAACGGAAGGGGTGCAGCGGGAGAATTTCTCGCGGATGCCGCGGGATACGTTGTGGCGCGTTCAATCGGGCGTCGCGTGCTCGCGGTGCCGACGCTGCCGGATCCGGGGAGCCCGGACACGCCGCGTGGCCACCGGGTGGGCCTCGCGGGGATTCGCCGGCTCGACGAGCCGCTCGGTCCGCCCGGGCGGTGCCGAGCCGCGGAAGCCGGGAGTTGTGGCTCTTGTCGGCGAGTTCGTCCGCTCGTCCGCCCCGGTGTCGGTCAGTTGCCCCATCCCCTGTTCCGGCTCGACAGCCCGGAAGCTCGCTTCCCAGCCAGGTTTCACCTTCGGGCGCGACGACTTCGGACGGGCCTGAGGCTTGTGCGAGGTTCACCACCTCATTCGCTACCTGCTCGCGAAATGTCCGCTCACCGCACACGGAATGTCCGCGAATCGGCGACCGGTGAGTGCGCGGGCGCACCGTCTCACGCGCCTTCCACGTGTGACCAAGGCGATGTTTGAGGCGCCTCCCCTTTGCAAGATCAACGCCGCCACGGCCTGCGCATTTTCAGAGCCCTTCGCGCGGCCGGAACCGTGCTATTGCCGTCGGCTTGTCTCGCATACCGTCTTTCGATTGTGCGCTCTGCACAAACGATCGAATTTTCAAGAGGAAGGCAGCACCTCGTGTCTCCTGACACACAGCTCTCCCGGTCCAGACGGAGACGGGGCGGACGGACGTCCCGTACAGCCGCGGCAGCAGCCCTGCTGCTGCTCGCCGAGGCGGCTTTCGTCGCCGGCGGTACAGCCGTCGCGGCGACCCCCGAGCCGGAAGTGGCCACGACGACGGCCCGACAGCCCTCCGAGAGCGAGATCTTCGCCTCCGACATGGCGTGGGCGGCCGCCCACGCCGAGGGCTCCGCGGCCTGGGCGATCCTGGAGGCGAAGAAGACCGGCAAGAAGGTCGTCGTCACCGACGAGACCACCGAGACGAGCTACACCGTCGCCAACCCCCAGGGCACCCTGACCACTGAGCTCACCGCCGGCCCCGAACGCGTCTGGCGCGACGGGAGATGGCAGCAGGTCGACGTCACCCTCGACCGCGCGGCGGACGGCTCCGTGGGGGCGAAGAACCACCCCAAGGGCCTGCGCCTGGCCGGTCAGGGCGGCGCCCGAGCCACCTCCTTACGCGCTGCCGAGGACGCCGCGCCCCGCGACCTGGTCACCCTCGGCCAAGGCGACGAGAGCGTGACGCTGCAGTGGAAGGGCGGTCTTCCGGAGCCCGAACTGGACGGCACCCGCGCCCGCTACCCGAACGTCGTGCCCGGCGCCGACGTCATCATCGATGCCACCCGCACCGGATTCGAGCAGTTCGTCGAGATCGGTGAGCGACCGGCCGGATCCTACGCCTACACCCTGCCTGTCAAGGCCGAGGGCCTGAAGGCGCGGGCGAACAAGGACGGCTCGGTCACCTTCACCGATGCCAGGACGGGCCAGGCCCGGGCCACCATGCCGGCCCCGGTGATGTGGGACGCGGCCGTCGACAAGGCTTCCGGCGAGCACACGAACCGGGCGCGCGTCGACATGGAGGTCGTCGACAGGGGCACAGGCCGGATCGACCTGGTGGTCACCCCCTCGGCGAAGTTCCTCGCCGACCCGGACACGAAGTTCCCGGTCACCGTCGACCCGTCCACCTCGGCCCTCGCGAACACCTTCGACACCTATGTGCAGCAGGGCGAGACCGTCGACTGGTCCAACGACACCGAACTCGACCTGGGCAACCCCGGGACCACCAACGCCGACGGCACCCCCCGCACCGCACGCTCGTTCATCACGTGGAACACCACGCCGATCCAGGACGCGCTGATCGTCGACACCAACCTGGCCCTGTGGAACTTCCACTCCGGCAACACGGACTGCACCGCCCAGTCCTGGACCGTCTGGGACACCAGCGCCCCCTCCACCTCCTCGCGGTGGACGTCGCAGCCCACGTGGAATCAGCAGTACCACTCCTCCACGCAGACCGCAGGCAACCCGGACTGCACCGCCACGCAGCCCGACGGCTGGATCAACGCCGACGTCGACACCCTCGTACAGTCCTGGGCGTCCGCCAAGGCCACTCGCGGCCACATGGGCCTGCGCGCCGCCACCGACGACGTCAAGGCTTGGAAGCGGGTCAACTCCGCGAACAGCACGGCCAATCAGCCCAAGCTGTCCGTCACGTACAACTACCGCCCCTCCGACGGCACGAACCGGCAGGCCGGCGCACCGTTCAAGTCGTACGCGGGCGTGTGGGCGGTGAACACCACCTCTCCGGTCCTGCGGGATACGTTCACCGACCCGGACGGGGACAAGGTCAACGGAACCTTCCAGGTCTACGACGCCGCCACGAACACCCCGATCACCACACCCTCCGGTGAGGGCCTGCTCGTGTCCGACTTCGTCGACTCCGGGAAGCCCGCCTCCGTCACCGTCCCGGCAGGACAGCTCAAGGACGGCAGGACCTACAAGTTCCGCACCAACGCCTACGACGGCACGCACTACAACCTCAGCTGGTCCGGCTGGACCCAGTTCGTCGTCGACACCACTGCCCCCGGTGAGCCGCAGACCATCACCTCCCAGACCTATCCGGAGGACTGGGGCGGAGCCTCCGGTGTGGCGGGCACCTTCGACGTCACCACCGGTGCCCCGGACGCCGACAAGGTCCAGTTCCGCCTCGACCCGTACGAGGACGACGCGGCCGACTACGGCTGGCAGTCGGTAGCCACCACCACCGGTACGGCGAAGGCCGCGGCTGTGGATGCCACGTACACCTTGACCCCGGCGGCGGACGGCAACCACACGGTGCAGACCCGTACGGTCGACCGGGCAGCCAATGTGGGGCCGATCAAGGACTACGGATTCACCTCCGGGACCCGGGACTACAACCGCAAGCAGAAGATCGACATCGCGATCCCGCAGCTGGATCCGAACGCCGCACCGCCGGCCCAGACCGACACACCGCAGGCGCCGCCGAAGCCCGGCGCCGATGCTGTCGGCTGGAAGGGCTGGGAGCCCCGCACCTTCGCCGAGGGCGGCACGAAGGTCACCGTCACACCCAAGATGGAACGGTCCCTCGACGGCACCCGTAAGGCTGCGCAGGCCATGCGCACCAGGGCACCGTCCTACCCGGACCCGATCATCAAGGGCTCGTGGTGCCAGCCATCGCTGTTCGGTGAGGCACAGAAGTCGCTGATCACGCGTAACGAGGCGTGCCTCTTCTACGACATGGGCTACGAGGTGACGTACACCTACCAAGGGCTCCCGGTCGCCACGTACCGCGCTGACTTCGAGTTCGCCTTCCAGGTCAAGACCGACCCGAAGACGGCTGAGATCAAAACCTGGATCGAGATCAACCCGGTCTACAACAACTTCCCGCCGGATGACCGGGCCGTGCTGCTCGGTGACGGCGGCGAGGACGCCTTCATCGACTCCATGTGCTACAGCGACGGTTGTGAAGGCGGATCGGGAGCGAAGAACTTCGACTTCTTCAACGACCTGAGCTGGAAGGGCGGCGGGGAGCACGACCCGACGGACGGGCACATGGCCACCGGCACCGCCGACCACAAGTGGAACGGCAGCGTCGCCAACTCCTCGGGCGCGCGCGACATCGATCTGTCGAAGGAACTCCCGGTGTGGTTCGTGGGCCACTTCGTCACCGAGTCGGGCCCGCCGGACGGCAAGGGCGACAAGGACCAGGACACCGGACCGTGGCGATCCCCCGCCATCGACGTGCGGTGCGACAAGGTCGCGGCGAACGGTACGGATGCGGGCTGTGTACTGCCGCAGTACTTCCCCCAATACAAATTCAACACCGCCAAGTACCCGTCGGCCGCGGCGCATGCCTGGCTGGTCCAGAACAAGTCGAAGGTCAAGGGGAGCGGAAAGACCCGCTCCGATGCCCTGCAGTACCTTCCGAGGAAGGAGCGCAACGAGTCGTCGTACGAGCGAAAGGCGAACCGGGACAAGGTGATGTGCCCCAAGTCGCGCTCCAAGCGGACCGACGGCTGGGTCCCGAACAAGCCTTTCCTCAAGCACCCGTGGACCGCTCTGCACCCGGAGATCACCGAGGGGGCCGCCGAGTCGGTGTCCTGTGACGAGTTCCCGTTCTCCTCCACCTACCAGTCTCCGGGAGTTCCGGCGGCGAACGGCGGACAGAACCCAGCCGGTGCCAACGGCGGCGGCGAGTGCATCCAGACCGTCGCGGCCACGACCGATGACGGCAGTGAACATCTTCTGGACGACACCCGGTACGACGCGCCGACGTTCGACGAGAACTGCGGCCGGTCGTCCATGTCGCTGAAGGTCAACTCCGGTTCGATGAGCCTGGACAACTTCTACGAGGCGTTCCTGAAGAAGTTCCGGATCATCGACAAGGACAGGTACACCCTCGACCCGGGCAATGCCTGGTTCAAGGGATGCGACACCACCAAGGCCGACCTCGTCTGCACGATGGCCAAGCCCTGAGCACCAGGCCGGCCGGCACCGGGCCCCTGGCCCGGTGCCGGCCGGCCGCGTTCAGTGCAGCGGCGCCCAGTCCTCGGCCGCATCCGTCAGCCACGGCCTCTGCGGGTCGTCCCAGATCAGGCAGCGGTAAACGATGCCCGGCACGCCGGACGAGCCCATCAGATCAGCGGGCCCCACCGTCAAGGTGCGGTGCACGGCGCCCAGGTAGGCGGCGATCGACGGATACCGCGGATCGTCGATCCCCTCGGGGAGCTCCCAGGACCCGACGCCGTCAGGGCCCGCGTAGTGGCCGGACTCAGGCCCGGCTTCGTCCCGTGTGAGCCAGGGAACGACCGGTGCGCCCCACCCGCTGCTGCCGCCGAGAAGCACCGCGGACATGGCTTGCTCCGGAGTGAACATGATCCCGCCGGGCAGGAAGGCCCCCGAGCCGACCTCCTCCTGCTCGTCGCCTTCGATCTCCTGATGCTCCACCCCGCCGCAAAGCCGCCACAGCGCCTTCAACTCGGCAGGCAGCCCGTACCCGAGGTGGTGTCTCAGCTGATCATCCGCCGCGGTGATGTCCTCCTCCGGTGCCGGCGGGAGCAGGGAGGCATACGAGGTGGGAGCATGTTCCGCCAGCCAACGGGTGAGAGCCTCCCATGCCTCGGCAAGGGCTTCGTCCTCATGTCTTCGTATCGCCATTCGGTCACCGTAGCAACGGCTGCCCCCGAGGCCGGGCACTCCCGACCGGCCCCTGTGGACGAGGAGTTGCCCCCAGAAGACATGTGATCCAGGCAGATCGCCCTTCCTCGCCGGGCAGGTTCCCCGAGAAGTACGGGCGAGCTACTGAAGATCGCCCCTGCCTCCCGTCACCGCTCGCCCGCGAGGTCGGCTTCTTCCCAGGCGACCGGCTGCCCCGCCTCCGGCAACGTCCTTCATCCACTCCCCGGGCTCCGCCCACGGATGCGGGGCGAGGTTCGAAGTGCCCCAGTGGATGGGCATGACCGAGGCGCAGTGGAGTGGGCGCGAAAGCCGGCTCGACTGACTGCGTGTGTCGCGGACCGCGTCGCCTACTGGAGCGCTTGCGTTCGTCGGGACAGTCACCCACCCCGGTGCGCGGGTCCTGAGCCATCGCCTTCAGCCCCCACGGCCTCCCGTACCCGCCGCTCCTCACGCACGGAGCCGACATCGCGCTCCAAGGGGGTGCGGCTCACGGCTGTCGCGAGATCATCCAGGGCGCGCTTCTGCAGGTCCGCCTCGCGCCGTAGCGCTGGGCTCCGGGCACCGGCGCCGTCCCACGCCTGGAGAGCTCTCTCCACGCGGCCCCAGTCCGGATCCCTGTGCTCGCGCATGTCGGCTGCAGCCTGCGCCGTGTCCGCTTCCAGGGCCTCGGCGAGCCGCTCCGCCTCGAGAGCGGAGAGGTCGTCGTCCTGCGGAACGTGGTTCTGCATGAGCGTCGCCGCCCTGTCGAACCCTTCGAGCGCCTCCTGTGCCTCCTGCGCCTCACGCGAAGTCAGGCCCCTGGGACGGACCGGTTCCTGCTTTGCCTGGTCGTACGCCTCCTGCCAAGCGGCACGCGCTTTCCTGCTCGCCAGTTGGGCGTTGCGCATGTCGGCACGGCGCTCCCTGGTCGGTTCGGCGTAGCTGCGGAGCACCGCGGCCGCGTAACGGCCGTCGGCGGCGAGCCAGTCCGCAAGCCGGCCCGGCAGCCGGGGCGTCTCCCATGACGGGAACAGCGCATAGGCCAGCACCGCCAGGGCCCCGCCCAGCAAGGTGAGTACCATCCGCTCCGGGACCGTCTGTTCCCATGCCTGGCCGCCCATGCCGAGCAGGAAGACGACGTACGCGGCAGTGAAGCACTGGGAGTAGGCGTAGCCGGTACGGACCAGGGTGTACGACAGGCCCGCCGAGACCACCGCCAGCGCACCGAACACATAGGCGTCCGGGCCCAGGGCCTGCACCACCCCGGTGGCGAGCGCGACCCCCACCAGGGTCCCGGCGAGACGGGCGACCGCACGCGCGTACGTCCGGTGGAAGTCTGGACGCATCACCATCACCGAGGCGAGGGGCGCCCAGTAGCCGTGACCCAGGGGTAGCCGGGCGGCGATCAGGTAGCCGAGCGTGGCTACCGCCGCCAGCCGAACGGCATGCCGGAAGACTGGCGAGTCGTGGCGGAGCTCACGACGGACGGCCCGCACGATGACCGGGATCAACCGGAACATGGTCGGGCGCACCAGGAACTGAACGCCCGCGGGGCCCCGCTGCGCGGGCGGGCTTCTGTGCGCGTTGCCGCACTCAGCGATCTCCAGCGCCTCACCGAGCAGTCCCGCGAGCCTCTCGGCGGCCTGCCGCGCGGGTCCCTCGAGCACCTCGTGCTCCTCGTCTCCACGCAGGAGGTCCACAGCCCTGGGCGGTACATCGACGGGGGTGCCGCGGCGGATCGATCGGGCGGCCGCGTCCAGCACCTCGGCGGCCGCGTCGAGCACCTCCCGCGCGCGGTCCCGCCCGGGTCCCTCCGCCGGGGCGCCGATGTCCGGGTCGGCGAGCGCGGCGACGACCGGCAGAATGCGCTCGGCAAGTCCTCGCGGGCCGTGGAGGACGGTGGGGCGGGTGCGAGCCTGTGATGGTGTGACGGCGGCCGCGTCCCGCGCTGTCATCAATGGCTCAGGGTCGAACCGGGCGGTCGGGTCGTGCCGGAGCCGGCGGGCGTAGTCCGCCACGGCGGCCAGGGCGTCGGCGAGCGCGTCACGATGCGCCCCCCATCGGCGGATCGGGAACAGCAAGATCAGCAGGGCCTGCGCCACTCCGCCGAGCGCGATGATCCCGGCGTGCTCCAGGGCTCGTCCGACGCTCGTGGGCAGGGTGATGGTCACCAGCATGCTGCCGACCGTCGTCGCAGCGACGATCCCAGCGGTCGATCCGACGGCCCACGCCAGCCCCGCGACAAGAGTCCACAGGGCCAGCAGAGGAAGGAAGGTCACGAGTCGCCCCGCCGCCAGGTAGCCCACCAGGGTACTGAGCGCCAGCCCCGCGCCGGCGGCGAGCGCGATCACCTTGCGTGGGCGCCAGGTGCGCTGGAAGGTTGCCCCACCCGCGGAGAAGGCGCCGAGGGCGGCGGATGCGGCGTACGCAGGGGAGCCGAGCCATAGCGCCGGCCCGATGACGATCGCCACACCGACGGCCGTGCGCAGCGCGAGCAGGGGCTCCAACCGCGTCTCCTCGATTCTGAGCCCGGACCGAAGGACTTCCCTGAAGGCCAGCGGCCACGTCACGGGCGGGAGCCCAGCCGGAAGGTCATACCGGCTCGCGTCGGCCGGATTTTGGTTCGGCCGTCGTGCGAGAGAGCTTCCCGCACGGCCCAAGAACAGGGGGACGGCCGCTGGTGCCGGGACAGGACGCCGCTACCGCGGAAACCGCCGGCCGAAGGTCCGGCGAACGCCGACGAGCCGATGTACTGCTGAACAACCGATCTGCCCTCCGCCGGCACCTTCGTACAGCTAGCCATCGTGCTCGTCCTGGAGCATGTGGCGACGTTCCTGTTCCCGCTTGGAATAGGCGGCTGCTCGGATCGCCTCGTCGCTCTCCAGGCCTGATCCCAGCGCGCCGCCCACTGTGGCGGTCGAAGCCACGAACCACGACAACGTCCAGTAGTCCGTTGCGTTCAACGGGTCTCGTGTCATGGAGGCGAACACTTGGTCGTTGAGGATGAACAGCGCCCACACAAAGTTGATGACCATCAGGCCTACGTAGCAGACGAGTACCCCGATGCCCACGGTCACTACGGTCGAGGTGTTGTAAAGAGCCGCTCTCTGCCTCGCCTCCGGCGAGCCCTCCGTTGTTCGATGCCACAGGTTCGCGTCCACGATCAGCCAGCCGATCATGAGCCCGACAGAACCGACCGTGGCGATGACGAGGCGTGGCGTGCTCAGGGAAGCAGCCAGGCTCCAGACGGTGGAGTTCACAGTGGCGACGGCTCCCGTGGCGAGTGCGGCCGCCAGGGCTTTCGAAAGGCCCGGCACCAGCCGCCACGGCCGGTTGGCGCGGACCATACCGACGAGCACTCTGAGGTAACCGCGCGGCCCGCTGGCGACGTAGCGCAGATCGGCGAACTCCTCCTCATCGACCGGTCCGGGATGGATAGGTGCGAGACGTCCGGCGAACGGTCCCGGCGGTGGCTGGCTTCGCGGAGCTCTCTCAGCCCCGGTGGCCCGCGGGCCTGTCAAGCTGAGCACGGCTTCTTCCACGGCCCGCCGGGCCTTTCTCTGCAGCCTCCAGCCCCCCAGTGACGGCAGGGACAGCAACGCCGCCCCGTGTTCGTGACTCAGATCCACAACGAGCTTGCGTCTGTGTGAGTGCAGCGGAAGGTCGGTGAGAGCCACGACGATGTCCCAGTTCTCCGCACTTCCGCGGTCTACGATCCGGCGCATCAAGGTGGGCGGGTCCTCGGCCCCTGCGGTGAAAGGCTCGCTGACAACCTCGACATCGAACCGTTGCCCCTGGCCAGACTTGTCGGCGAGCCGATCGGGAAGAGTCCGGGCCATGCGCTTCGCGATCTCGGTCGGTGCGTCCGGATCCGCCAGGAGGACCACGACCGTAACGCCCTGCGACGACGCCTGCATGACTGAATCCTTCTCGTTGTCTGTCCCCGCGACCGCAAGTGCCCACAGAATGCCCCCGGGGTGGCGTCGGCGCTGCGGTGACACGCTGGCTCCCGTCGGCCGGTGCAGGGGGCGCGGCCGGATCTCCTCGTCCTCCCAGTACGGCGCCTGCTCCCTGTGACCGGTGCTCAGCCCCTCGCGCCGGCGTCAGGGGCCCGCGAGCCGGGCCGCGAGATAGGGCGCGGTGGCGCTGCGGCGGGCCCTCGCCACCTTGGCCGGCGGCCCCGCCGCTACCACCCGCCCGCCGGCGTCGCCGCCGCCCGGCCCGAGGTCGATGACCCAGTCGGCGGTGACGATCGTGTCCAGGTCGTGCTCGACGAGGACGACCGTATTGCCCGCGTCGACGAGCCGGTGCAGCTGTCGCAACAGCAGTGCGACGTCCGAGGGGTGCAGCCCCGCCGTCGGCTCGTCGAGCAGGTAGAGCGCGTGGCCGCGGCGGGCTCGCTGCAGTTCGGTGGCCAGTTTGATGCGCTGCGCCTCACCACCGCTGAGCTCCGTCGCGGGCTGACCCAGCCGCAGGTACCCCAGTCCCACCTCGCGCAACGTCTCCAGACTGCGGGAGGCGGCCGGGACGGCGGACAGGAACTGGGCGGCGGCATCGACGGACAGCCCCAGCACGTCAGCGATGTTCTTGCCGCGGTAGGTGACTTCCAGCGTTTCGGCGTTGTACCGGGCGCCCTGGCAGGTCGGGCACGGCGCGTAGGTGCCAGGCAGGAAAAGCAGTTCCACCGCGACGAATCCTTCGCCCTGGCAGGTCTCGCACCGCCCTTCGGCCACGTTGAAGGAGAACCGCCCGGCCGAGTAGCCGCGTGCCCTGGCCTCGTCCGTCGCCGCGTACAGCTTGCGCACCGTGTCGAACATCCCCGTGTACGTGGCCAGGTTGGACCGGGGAGTTCGGCCGATGGGCCGTTGGTCGACCCGCACCAGCCGGTCGAACGACTCGACCCCCGACGCGTCCTGGACATCGACCTCCAGCCGCGCCTCGTCGGGCTCCTCGGGTACGAGTCCGAGGTGGCCGCGGACGACCTCCGCGAGCACCTGCGTCACCAGCGTCGACTTTCCGGAACCGGACACGCCCGTCACCGCCGTCAGCACGCGGAGCGGTACGTCGACGGACACGTCGCGCAGATTGTGACGGGAGACGCCGCTCAGGTGCAGCCAGCCGTGAGGTGTGCGTGGGCGGTGATCGAGCGGCTCGGCGCGCCCGAACAGGTACTGGCTCGTGGCCGACTCCCCCACCCGCTCAAGACCGGCGACCGGGCCGCTGTACAGCACGCGCCCGCCGCCCTCGCCCGCGCCGGGGCCGATGTCGACCACCCAGTCCGCCCGCCGTACGACGTCCATGTCGTGCTCCACGACGAACAGGGAGTTACCCGCCTCCTTGAGGCGGTCCAGCACGTCCAGCAGAGGTTCCGCGTCAGCCGGGTGCAGGCCCGCGGAGGGTTCGTCGAGGACGTAGACGACACCGAACAGCCCCGAGCGCAGCTGAGTGGCGATCCGCAGGCGCTGCGCCTCGCCGGGCGACAGGGTCGTCGAGCGGCGCCCGAGGCTGAGATATCCCAGGCCCAGGTCGAGCAGTACGTCGACCCGCGCGACCAGATCGCCGCAGATCCGGACCGCGACCTCGGTCGTCTCCCCGGATCGGGCGGTCGACGTGGTGGCGTCGGCCTCGGACCGCCCCGCGGCGGGGCGCAGCAGCGCCACGACCTGGATGAGCGGCATCGCGTTGATCTCGGCGATGGAATGCCCGGCGAAGGTCACGGCAAGCGCCTCGGGCCGCAGTCCGCTGCCGTGACACTCCGGGCAGGGCACACTCCTGACGAATCGGAGCGCCCGTTCGCGCATCTTCTCGCTCTTGGAGTCGGCGAGGACGTGCATGACGTGCTTACGGGCGCTCCAGAACTTGCCCTGGTAGCCGTAGTCGACGCGGTCCTCCTCCGGCTCGATGTACACGGAGGGCTGCTCGTCCGTGTACAGCAGCCAGTCCCGATCCTTCTTCCTGAGCCTGCGCCATGGCCGGTCGATGTCGATCCCCAGGCCGCTCACGACACTGCGCAAGTTGGCGCCCTGCCAGGCGCCCGGCCAGGCGGCGATCGCCCCCTCGCGGATGCTCAGCGAGGGGTCCGGGACCAGCAGGTCCTCGGCGACGTCGTGGACGACGCCCAATCCGTGGCACTCCGGGCAGGCGCCGGCCGCGGTGTTGGGCGAGAACGACTCGGCTTCCAGCCGTGCGGCCCGGGGCGGATAGGTGCCGGCGCGGGAGTAGAGCATGCGCAGCAGATTGGACAGTGTGGTGATGGTGCCGACCGTCGAGCGCGAACTGGGCGCCCCGCGTCGCTGCTGCAGGGCCACGGCCGGTGGCAGTCCGGTTATTTCCCGCACGTGCGGTGCGCCGACCTGTTGCAACAGCCTTCGGGCGTACGGTGCTACGGACTCGAAGTAGCGCCGCTGCGCCTCGGCGTAGAGCGTGCCGAACGCGAGCGAGGACTTGCCCGAACCGGAGACGCCGGTGAAGGCGACCATCATGTCCCGTGGAACGTCGACATCGATGTTCCGCAGGTTGTTCTCACCGGCGCCATGGACATGCACAAAGGGATCGCTCGCGTCCTTGTTCACCATTCCTGGGTACCTGATTGCGCCGGGAACCGCGCGACAGGCGCCGTCACCGGGCCTCGCTCACACGAGCGTCCGGAGTGTCCCGCAACCATCCTCGGTACACACGGCGGCAGGGACGGACGGGCCGGGAATCTCCATGGCCCCGTAGGACACCCGGCCGGGTGCTCGTCGCGCGTTCGCCACACCGTCCGGCCGGTGCCAAACTTGTCGGATGAGCCCGGCGCGGACCGGCGCCGACGAACGGCCGCGACGAGTGCCCTGGAGAAGTGAGCGGATCACCCGTGCCCTGCCGCCGGGGACGGCGACTCGGGGTTGTGGCCGAGTGATCGGGAAGCGTGGCTCGGCATGAAGGCAGTGGTGTACAACGGCCCGCACGACGTCAGCGTCAGCGAGGTCCCCGACGCCAGGATCGAACATCCCAACGACATCATCGTCCGGATCACCTCCACGAACATATGTGGCTCTGACCTGCACATGTACGAAGGGCGTACGTCCTTCGAGCAGGGGCGCAGCCTCGGACACGAGAACATGGGCGAGGTGGTGGAGGTCGGCTCCGGGGTCAGCAAGGTGAAGGTGGGAGAGTACGTCGTCCTGCCCTTCAACATCGCCTGCGGATTCTGCAAGCAGTGCGAGCAGGGACTGACGAACTACTGCCTCACGATGCAGCCCGAGCCGGCCATGGCGGGAGCGGCGTACGGGTTCGCGGAGATGGGGCCGTACGCCGGTGGCCAGGCGGAGTACCTCCGCGTCCCCTTCGGTGACTTCAACGCGCTCCGGCTCGGCGAGGACGCCGCCGAGCGGCAGAAGGACTACGTGATGCTCGCGGACATCTTTCCGACGGGCTACCACGCCACGGAGATGGCCGGGGTGAAGCCGGGCGACCAGACGGTGGTCTTCGGGGCCGGGCCGGTCGGGCTGATGGCCGCGTACTCCGCCGTGCTCAAGGGGGCGGGGCGGGTGTGGGTCGCCGACCACCATCCGGACCGGCTCGCGCTGGCCGAGCACGTGGGCGCGATCGCCATCGACACGAGCGAGGAGGACCCCGCCGAGGTGGTCAAGGAGGCCACTCTCGGGCTCGGCGCGGACAACGGCTGCGAGTGTGTCGGCTACCAGGCCCACGATCCCCAGGGCCACGAGGACGCGTCCCTCACGCTCAACCAGCTCATCGACTCGGTCCGCTTCACCGGCCGGCTCGGTGTCGTCGGCGTGTTCCTGCCCGAGGACCCCGGCGGGAAGGAAGCGCAGAACGATCTGGAGGCCCAGGGCAAGATTCCTCTGGACTACGGGCTCATGTGGTTCAAGGGCCAGAGCATGGGCACCGGGCAGGCACCGGTCAAGCGGTACAACCGGGCGCTGCGTGATCTGATCGCCGGCGGCGAGGCCGAACCATCGTTCCTGGTCTCGCACGAGCTCCCGCTCGACGAGGCGCCCGGCGCGTACGAGAACTTCGACACACGGCGGTCCGGGTGGACGAAGGTGGTCCTGCACCCCGGGTCCGTGCCCGCGTAGACCTGAACTCCGCTACCGACGGCAGCGGCAGCGCCCGGCGAGGAAGCCCGCTGCCGAAGTGTGTGCCAGCCATCGGCGTCGGTATCGCCTTCGGCGGGCTGACCCTCTTCGACTGCCCGACGGGGTCGGGCAGGGCCCACCTGTCCGGCCCCCGTGCCTCGCCGGCGTCAGGCGGCGCTCAATTCGTGCGCGGGGCCACCCACTCCACCCGATGCGGCTCGTCCAGGCAGGGCGGCCTCCGGATCAGCGATGCCGGCACCTGCAAGAAATGCGACCAGGTCGTGATCACTGTGGGCAGGGGACGTGCCGAGGGACTCGCCGCCCGCCAGTCAGCCCAGGACCCCCGGACGGCACGTCACATCACAAGCGGGCAAGAACTCACCGCTGCGGCACTGAACCGGGTGGGGTCCGGCCGCCTGAGGGTCTGCCGATGAGAAGTCAGTGCCAGGGCACGGACCGGCCGGTCACGGCCGAGGCCCCTCAGGGCCCGCGGTGCGGACCAGGTTGCCGGCGTTTTCCCGGTGCTCGTGTACGAGGCGGATCGCCATGGCACCTTCACCGGTGGCCGAGGCAACTCGTTTGACCGAGCCGCTCCTGACGTCTCCGGCTGCGTAGACCCCGGGAAGGCTGGTCTCCAGCAGCGCTGGACCACGGCCCAGCGAGTCCCACCGGGTCGCGTCGGCAGCAGCCTGGGCGTCCGCCCCGGTCAGGACGAAGCCCTTCTCGTCCAGGGCGAGCACGCCCCTCAGCCATTCCGTGCGCGGGCGAGCCCCGATGAACACGAACAGCGCGGCGGCCCGCAGCGTGCGGCGCTCACCACTTGCGTTGTCCTCGACGCTCAGCGACTCCAGTCGCTCCTTCCCGGAGGCACCCCGGACTTCGGTGTGGAGCAGCACCTCGATCTTCGGGTGCCGTTCCACCTGGTCCACCAGGTAACGCGACATGTCCGCGTTGAGGTCGCTGCCCCGGACGAGGAGGTGGACTCCGGACGCGTGGTGGGCCAGGAACAGCGCCGCCTGTCCGGCGGAGTTGCCCCCGCCGACAACGGCGACCGGGTCCGCCTCGCATAGACTGGCCTCGTGCACGGTCGCCGCGTAGTAGACGCTGACGCCTTCCAGACGGTCGACGCCGGGCACTTCGAGCCTGCGGTACCGGACACCTGAGGCGAGCACCACGGTGTCCGCCCGGACTTGGGCCCCGTCCGCGAAGGTCACCACGTACACGTCGTCCTCCGGGACGAGGCTGTTGGCCCGGGCCGGCACCATGAGGCGTGCACCGAATTTATGGGCCTGGAGCACCGCGCGTTCGATGAGTTCGCCTCCGGAGATGCCCGACGGGAAGCCGAGGTAGTTCTCGATGCGGGACGAGGTGCCTGCCTGGCCTCCGGTGGCCACGGCATCGACGGAAATCGTGGTGAGACCGTCGGAGGCGCCGTACACGGCGGCCGCGAGTCCCGCGGGGCCGGCGCCGACCACCATCACTTCGCACTGGGCGGCCTTCGGCGTGGGGGCGGGCAGCCCGATGAGCCTGGCGAGTTCGGCGTTGCTCGGATTGCGCAGCACCCGCTCGCCCTTCCAGAGGACCACCGGGGTTTCCTCGGGGCGGATGGAGAACCGACGCAGCAGCGCCTCAGCCTCCTTGTCCCTTTCCAGATCCAGCCAGCGGTGGGGCAGCCGGTTGCGCGCAGCGAACTCACGCAGGCGCAGCGTGTCCCGCGAATAGCACGATCCCAGGATGCGGAATCCTGCGCCGAGGCCGATGAGCAGATACCGTCGGCCCAGATAGGCGCGGAGTATCACGTCGCCGAGTACGGGGTCGCGACCGACCAAGGTGCGTTGACGCTCCACCGGTATCGCCAGGATTTCTCCTGCCTCACGTACCACGGCCGTGTCGAACGCCGCCTGCCCCTCCAGCATGCCCAGTTCACCCAGGAACCTGCCCGGTCCGTGTGCCCCCACGGTGCGCTCTTCCGGCCCGCCGTGGTCCTGAAGTATCTCGACCGTCCCGCTGAGGATGGCGAGGAACTCCCGGAACGGCTCGCCCTCCTGATAGAGCACCTCACCTTCCGTGGTCCTGCGGCGCTCACCGTGCGCGGTCAGGTCCTGAAGCTGTTCCGGTGTCAGGCGCGGGAACGCCCCGTATCGGTCCGGCGTCTCGCGGACGGCACCATTGTCGTGCTGGGCAGTACTCATCAGACCAAAGCCTCGTGGACGTAGCACCAGCGCCAGTCCTCTCCCGGTTGGAAGGACTGCACGATGGGGTGCTCGGCGCTGCCCGCGTGTCGGCGGGCGTGTTTGAGGGGTGAGGAGTCGCAGCAGCCGACGTGCCCGCAGGTGAGACAGAGCCGCAGGTGCACCCACGGGGAATGTTCCCTGAGGCATTCCTCGCAGCCCTGTGGGGTACGCGGCGTCACTGGCCGCACCATTGCCAGGTGCGGATCCGGAATCGTGGCCATGACGTTCTCCTCTTGTGGATGGTTACTCGGCTGCGGCCCCGCGATGGTTTCAGTCCGGTCGCGGGTGCTCACGCAAAAGCCCAAGCCGTGGCGATCAGTCCAACGGCTACGGCAGTACGGCTGCCAGCGAGTTGGGCAGGCCGGACTTGAGGTGATCCCACTCCCCTTCACTGACGTAGCGCTTCAGGGACTCCAGCACGGTGCGCACGACCGTTTCGATGCCGCCGTCGACCGCGTAGGGAAAGTCGTCCCTTACGCGCTGGAAGAATTCCTCGCCACTGAGTTTCACTGGTGTCTCCGACGGCTTCCATCCGTCGTAGTAGACGCCGCGGATCAGAGTCGGAAGCTGCGCCCCCAGGTGCGCGGCCCCGTCGACGGAGAGACGGTCCCGTAGCCGGTGCAGGACGGCGCGCAAAGCGGCGTACGACTGTTTCCGGCGTTCCTTGGGCCAGCCGTTGGCTTCCTCGATGTCCCTGAGGAGCCGATTGGCTTTGTCCACCATGGTATCGAAGGAGGAGAATGTCGTTTCACTCATTTCACGGCTCTTTTCGTTACCGGAGGTGGGCGGTGACGGGCCGTCATCCGCGCGGTTTCGGGGAGCCCTTGTGGTGGCCGGGTCAGGTGGCTCACCGCCCCGCAGCGGTCTGCCGGCCTTCCAGGGCCTGTTCGACCCACCGACGCAGGACGTGCGCGGGTGCCGCACCGGCCTGCCGGGCGACCGTCTCGCCTCGGTCCTGTACGAGCAGCGTGGGCACTGCTTGGACCTCGAACCGACGGCTGACTCCGGGGTTCTTGTCGATGTCGACCTTGACGAGCTTGATCCGTCCGGCGAGGTCCTGGGCGACCTGTTCGAGGGCGGGGCTGACCATGCGGCAGGGGCCGCACCAGGTGGC
The DNA here is from genome assembly GCF_002941025.1 of Streptomyces sp. QL37. NCBI lineage: Bacteria > Bacillati > Actinomycetota > Actinomycetes > Kitasatosporales > Streptomycetaceae > Streptomyces > Streptomyces sp. QL37. The sequence goes on from NZ_PTJS01000001.1 coordinate 860,737, forward strand.
CCAGAGGTCGACGACGACGGGTTGGACGGCGTTGTCGGCGACTTCGGTGAAGTCGTCGTCACCCGCGTCGACGACCCACGGCAGCGGTTGCTTGCAGTGGCCGCATTTCGGGCGCCCCTCGGAGGCAACAGGAATGCGGTTGTCGCGCCCGCAGTGCGGGCAGGACACCGTCGTTGTCCGGGTGGTGTTCACGCCGCCCTCGCCTCCCGGAAATCCTCCTGCTGGTCGTAGGTGACCACCAGCTCTCCGTGTTCGGCGTCGACGCGGACCGTAGCGCCGTCCTGGACGTCGCCGCGCAGAAGGGCACGCCCGACCAGCGTCTCGACCTCGTGGGAGATGTATCGCCGCAGCGGCCGGGCCCCGTACACCGGGTCGTAGCCCTGGTGGGAGATCAGCTCCCGGGCCGCATCGGTGAGTTCTACGGTGATGCGGCGATCCGCCAGCCGCTGACGCAGTTCGTCGAACTGCAGCTCCACGATTCGTTCGATCTGCCGCTCACCCAGCGGTTTGAACAGCACGATGTCATCGACGCGGTTGAGGAATTCCGGACGGAAGTGGCCGCGCAGCTCGCCCATCACCAGAGCGCGGGCGTCAGGCTTGATCTCACCCTCGGCGGTGGCGCCGTCGAGGAGGTGTTCGGAGCCGATGTTGGACGTCATGATGATCACGGTGTTGCGGAAGTTGACTGTGCGGCCTTGAGCATCGGTGATGCGGCCGTCATCGAGGATCTGCAGCAGGGTGTTGAAGACGTCGCTGTGCGCCTTCTCGATCTCGTCGAACAGCACAACCGAGTACGGCTTGCGGCGTACGGCCTCGGTGAGCTGGCCGCCTTCCTCGTAGCCGACGTATCCGGGTGGTGCGCCCATGAGCCTGCTGACGGTGTGCCGCTCCTGGTACTCACTCATGTCGAGGCGGACCATGTTCTCCTCGGAGTCGAACAGCGCCCGGGCGAGGGTCTTGGTCAGCTCGGTCTTCCCTACGCCGGTGGGGCCGAGGAAGATGAAGGAGCCGATGGGGCGGCGAGGGTCGCGGATGCCGGAGCGGGCACGGATGATCGCGTCGGCGACGAGCTGGACGGCCTCGTCCTGGCCGACGACGCGCTCGCGAAGGATCTCGTCGAGGCGCAGCAGCTTGTCGCGTTCACCCTCCTGCAGGCGGGAGACCGGGATGCCGGTCCAGGCGGCGACGATCTCGGCGATCTCCTCTTCGGTGACCACCTCGCGCAGCAACCGGTTCTGTCCCTGCCTGGTGGCCAGCTGCTCCTCCTCCGCTGCCAGTCGGCGCTCCAGGTCCTGGAGGCGGCCGTAACGGAGTTCGGCGGCGCGGTTGAGGTCGTAGGCGCGTTCGGCCTCCTCCGCCTCGTGGCGGACCTGCTCCAGTTCCTGGCGCAGTTCCTGCACCCGCCGGATCGCCTGCCGCTCGGCCTCCCACTGGGCGTGTTTGGAGTCGGCCTCACCGCGAAGGTCGGCCAACTCCTTCCGCAGTTCCTCCAGGCGGGTTCTGCTGGCGGGGTCGGTCTCCTTGGAGAGGGCGGCTTCCTCGATCTCCAGGCGGGTGACGCGGCGGGTGATCTCGTCGAGTTCGGCAGGCATGGAGTCGATCTCGGTGCGCAGCCGGGCGCATGCCTCGTCGACGAGGTCGATGGCCTTGTCGGGCAGGAATCGATCGGTGATGTAGCGGTGGCTGAGCGTGGCGGCGGAGACCAGCGCGGTGTCCTGGATCTTGACGCCGTGGAAGACTTCCAGGCGTTCACGCAGTCCACGCAGGATGGAGATGGTGTCCTCGACGTTCGGCTCGTCGACCAGGACCTGTTGGAACCGTCGTTCGAGGGCTGCGTCCTTTTCGATGTGTTTGCGGTACTCGTCGAGGGTGGTGGCGCCGATCATGTGCAGTTCGCCGCGGGCGAGCATCGGCTTGAGCATGTTTCCCGCGTCCATGGCCCCTTCTGCGGCGCCCGCACCGACGACGGTGTGCAGTTCGTCGACGAAGAGCAAGATGCCGCCTTGTGCGGCCTTGACCTCGCTGAGCACGGCCTTGAGGCGTTCCTCGAACTCGCCTCGGTATTTGGCGCCGGCGACCAGGGAGCCCATGTCGAGGGCGAACACGATCTTGTCGCGGAGTCCTTCGGGGACATCGCCGCGTACGATGCGCTGGGCGAGGCCTTCGACGATGGCGGTCTTGCCGACACCGGGGTCTCCGATGAGGACCGGATTGTTCTTGGACTTGCGGCTCAGGATCTGGGTGACGCGGCGGATCTCGGCGTCCCGGCCGATGACCGGGTCGAGCCTGCCTTCCTTGGCCTCGGCGACGAGATCGCGGCCGTACTTCTCCAGAGCCTCGTAGGCCACTTCGGGGTTGGCGGAGGTGACGCGCTGGTTGCCGCGGACCTGGGTGAGCGCGCCCAGGAACGAGTCCCTCGTGATACCTGCCTGGTTGAGCAGACGTCCGGCGGCTGTCGATGCCCCCTCTTCGGCCAGGGCGAGCAGGAGGTGCTCCACGGACACGTACTCGTCCTTGAGGCGTTTGGCCTCCCGTTCAGCGGCGTCGAGCAGGCCGGCGAGGCGCTGAGTGACGAAGACCTGGCCGGGTGTCGCACCGGGGCCGGTGACCTTCGGGCGGCGGGAGAGTTCTTCGCGCACGGTCGCGCGCAGTTCCTTCGGCTCGGTTCCGGCCTGTTGCAGCAGCCGTGGGATCAGCCCGTCCTCCTGATCGAGGAGTGCGAGCAGCAGGTGTTCTCCGTCCACTTCGGTCTGCCCCATGCGGCCGGCCGCGCTCTGGGCCTCCTGGAGGGCTTCCTGGGATTTCTGTGTGAGACGGTTCATGTCCATGGGGGTGTATCACTCCTCGTGCCGCGGCCGCGCAGGGCGGTTTCGAGCAGGCTGATGCGGTCGAGCAGGTCGAGCACCAGGCCGATGGATGCGTAGTTGAGGCAGAGTCCGGAACGCAGCCGCTGAATGCGGGCCAGTACCGCTGGGGCGTCGCGGTGGAAGACCAGGTGGCCGGCGGCGTCGCGTTCGGCGTCGACCAGCCCGAGGGCGACGAACCGGCGGACCAGATCAGGATGGAGACCCGATCGACGGGCCACGGCCTCCAGGGAAAGTCTCGGCGTGGGAACGAGCGCATACCGGGCAACCGTCGAAGCGGTGGCGACATAGGTGACCGGCTGTGCCGGACGGTCGCCTGCACCGGACCGGCCAGTGCCTGCCGCTCCCGTGGGTCGGTCGTTCATCGCGTCCTCCTGGGGTCGAACGAGGAGATCGCGGCGAGCTCCTCGAACAGTTCACGCTCCCGTTCGCCAAGCGTGGGTGGCACCATGACGCGGAGTTCGGCGTACAGGTCGCCGTTCGCACCGCGCGGGTTCGGCATGCCCTCTCCGCGCAGCCGCAGCCGACGGCCGCTGGACGAACCGGCGGGTACTGTGACCTTGGCTGTGCCACCGCCGGGGGTGGGCACCGGCACGGTCGCACCCAGGGCCGCCTCCCAGGGGGTGACCGGGATCTGCACGTGGACATCGCGGCCGTCCAGCCGGAACCGGGGGTGGGACTGAATCCTCACCCGCAGGTGCAGGTCGCCCGCGGGTGCGGCACCACTGCCCCGGCCTCCCTCTCCCGCCAGCCGGATGCGCTGCCCGTCGGTGACGCCCGGTGGGACGTCGACCTCGTAGCGCCGCGGCTGCCCGGTGGGTCCTGCGAGTGTGACGGCACGGCGGCCGCCCTTGTACGCCTCCTCGACGGTGAGCGGCAGTTCGGCCTCCTGGTCGGCTCCCGGTACGCCCGCGGAGCCGGCGCCTGCGCCGAAGAGCGAGCCGAGCAGATCCTCGATGTCGACATCCTCGGCTGAGAACCCATCGCCGAAGCCGGTGGTGTACCGGCCGCCGGGGCCGGCCGCGCCTGCGGTCCGCCGGGCACGGGGTCCGCCACCCGCTCCGGCCGCGACCCGGTCGTCGAAGTCTTCGGGGATCTTGCGGAAGTCTTCGCCGAAGCGGTCGTAGCGTGCCCGGGTCTTCGGGTCGGACAGGACGCTGTATGCCTCGTTGAGGTCCTTGAAGCGTTCCTCCGCCGCCGGATCCTTGTTGACGTCGGGATGGTGCTTGCGGGCGAGCTTGCGATACGCCTGCTGGATCTCGTCCTGGCTCGCGCTCCGCGACACTCCCAGCACTTCGTAGAAGTCCCGTGCCATGACAGCTCACTCCCGCTTCGCGACAGTCACGGTGGCGGGCCTGAGCTGCCGATCGCCGTCGCCGTAGCCCGGGCGCAGTACCTGCACGACGGTGCCTGGCTCGACGTCGGGGTCATCGACCACGCCGACCACCTCGTGCCGGGCCGGGTCGAAGGTGACGCCGGTCTCCGCGTGCCGCGGGTAGCCGAGCAGTTCGAGGACGTTCACCGCCTGGTCGCGGACTGCTCGGATGCCTTCCACGACCGCGCCTGAATCGGCGTCGGCGTGGGACAGGGCGAGTTCGAGGTTGTCCAGGACGGGCAGGAAGGCTGCGGCGGTACGGGAACGCTCGACCGTCCGCTCACGCTCCAGTTCCCTGGCGTGACGCTTGCGCAGGTTGTCGAGGTCGGCGAGCGCACGCCGCCAGCGGTCCTCCAGTTCCTGCATCGCGGCGATGTGCTCGTCCTGCGCGGGTGCAGGGCCGACGGCGTCGGATCCCGTTTCGTCGTTCGTCGTTTGCGGCCGGAGAGGCGTGGTGGGTTGACGCGAGTCCTCGCGGGGAGGGTGTACGGCGCCTTCCGGGGCCGGTTCGGCCGGCATGACCCGGTCGGGTTCGTCGGGGTGTCGGGGCATGGCGGCCTCAACCCTTGTCGAATTCGGCGTCGATGACATCGTCGTCACCGTTGCCACCACTCGGGGAACCGCCGGCGGCGGCGTCCTGGCCCGGGCCTCCCGTGGCGGTGGCACCCTGCTGGGCAGCCAGACCGGCGAGGACCTGCTGGAGTTCGGAGGCCAGCGGCCGCACACGCTCCACGCCCGCCTCTTCCTTGACCGCCGCCCGGGCATCGGAGACGAGCAGCTCGGCACGTGCCTTCTCGTGCGCGGGAACTGCGTCGCCCAGTTCCGCGAGGCTCTTCTCGACCTGGTACGCGACGGCATCGAGCTCGTTGCGGGCGTCGACGGCCTCGCGGAGCTCTCGGTCCTGGCCCTGGTTGCGTTCGGCCTCCTGGACCATGCGTTCTACCTCACCGCGGTCCAGGTTGGAGCTTTCGCTGATGGTGATGCCCTGTTCCTTGCCGGTGTCCCCGTCGCGCGCCTTGACATTGAGGATGCCGTTGGCGTCGATGTCGAAGGTGACCTCGATCTGCGGTTCGCCTCGCGGGGCCGGCCGGATGTCGGTGAGCTGGAACCGGCCGAGCACCCGGTTGTCGGCAGCCCGCTCGCGCTCACCCTGGAGGACCACTACATCGACGGCCGGCTGGTTGTCCTCGGCCGTGGAGAACGTCTCGGTACGCCGCACCGGGATGGTGGTGTTCCGCTCGATGATCTTCGTCATGACTCCGCCGCGCGTCTCGACGCCCAGCGACAGCGGTGTGACATCGAGCAGCAGGACGTCCTTGACCTCGCCCTTGAGCACCCCGGCCTGGATCGCGGCGCCCAGGGCCACGACTTCGTCGGGGTTGACGCTCATGTTGGGGTCCTTGCCGCCGGTCAGCCGGCGCACCAGGGCCTGGACCGCTGGTATGCGTGTGGAGCCGCCTACGAGGATGACCTCGTCGATGTCGCTCTCACCGACCTTGGCGTCGGCCATTGCCTGTTTGACGGGCTCCAGGCACCGTTCCACGAGGTCGCCGGTGATCTGCTCGAACGTGGACCGCATGACGGAGTCGGTGAGGTGTTTGGGGCCCGCCGCGTCGGCGGTGATGAAAGGCAGGCTGACCTGCGTCTGCGTCACCGAACTGAGCTCGGTCTTGGCTTTCTCCGCCGCTTCGAACAGTCGTTGCAGCGCCTGCGGGTCATTACGCAGGTCGATGCCGTTCTCCTTCTGGAAGCCGTCTGCGAGATGGTCCACCAGACGCCGGTCGAAGTCGTCGCCGCCCAGGTGGCTGTCCCCGGCGGTGGAGCGCACCTCCACCACGCCGTCGCCGACGTCGAGGATGCTCACGTCGAAGGTGCCGCCGCCCAGGTCGAAGACGAGGACGGTCTCGTGCTCCTTCTTGTCCATGCCGTACGCAAGGGCGGCCGCCGTGGGCTCGTTGATGATCCGCAGCACCTCCAGACCCGCGATCCGGCCGGCATCCTTGGTGGCGGTGCGCTGGGCGTCGTTGAAGTAGGCGGGCACCGTGATGACCGCCTCCGTGACGCGCTCCCCCATCTGCTTGGAGGCGTCGTCGGCGAGTTTGCGCAGCACCTGTGCGCTGATCTCCTCAGGCGCGTACAGCTTGTCGCGCACCTTGAAGCGGGCCGCCCCGCCTTCACCCTCGACGACGTCGTACGCCACCGCTTTCGCCTCGTCGGAGATCTCGTCGAAGTGCCGGCCTATGAATCGCTTGGCCGAGTAGATGGTGCCCTTGGGGTTGAGGATCGCCTGGCGCCGGGCCATCTGGCCCACCAGGCGCTCCCCGGTGTCGGTGAAGGCAACCACGGACGGTGTCGTCCGGTTGCCCTCGGTGTTGGGCACGACGGACGGCTCGCCGCCCTCCCACACGGCGATCACCGAATTGGTGGTACCCAGGTCGATACCCACTGCCCTGGCCATGACGAACTCCTCCCGGTGCTGCGGCCTGCGCCGACTCTCCGGTTCACTTCGTTCAGGAACGGATAGGGCCTCCGCAGGTAGCCCGCGGCGCGTGAGCCACTGCGTCGCCTCGATCACCTCGTACCGGCTCGGCCGTTTCGAGCGGAGCGACGCTCAACCTCGGCAACCGCACCAGCAGGGCGCGCAACGGCGAGGCGGGCGATCTGTCATTCAGCTCAGCTACCGCCCTGCCCCTCGTGCCGGTTTACACGCGGAGGGCTTCGAACGCACCCCAGCATGGGGGACCGCGTGTTTCCACGCCTGCGCCTGGCCGGTCAGAAGTACACGTGCCCGGTCACCCCACGAGCACTAGAGTGGAAATACGGATATGTCGCACGGGTGGAACGTGAGTGGGTAGCCGAAAGACCGCTGGTCCCGCCCTCCGAGGACCGGGAGTGATCCCATGGCCGGGAGCCGGCCGCACAACCTGCACCGCCGCTCCGACCGGGACATCCCCCGGCGGGCCCCCGAAGCCGCGCGCGAAGAGCCCCACCGGCCTGCTCAGCCCTCCGCCGACCATGCCCTCCACACACTCACGCTCCTGTCCTCCACCCTGTTCGACACCCCGGACGAGAGCGAGATCCTGCGCCTGGCCATGAACCACATAGCCGGCATCGGGCCGTACACCGCCGAGGCCGGCTATCTCGAAGCGGACGGTGACCTGGTCCCCAGCCCGAGGAACCGGCAGGATCAGGCCTCGACCGTGGACCGGAGGGTGCGGGAGCTGGCCGGGCGGGACGGTTCTGTGGCCGTACCCGGAAGGCCCTGGGCCCAAGCCCTCGGCCTGCGCGGAATCGAGGGACTCCGCGGTTACCTCGTAGTCACGTCCCGCTCCAGGCCCACCGAAGCCGAGCAGTCCCTGCTCGCCACACTCGTCCGGCACACCGCTGCTGCGCTGTCCGTCGCCTTCGCCCGCCGCCGCCGGCGCGAGGAGACCCTGGAGCTTCACCGGCTCAGGGAGGAGCGCGCAACCCTCCAGCGGCAGCTGGTCGCTGTCATGGCTGAGCTGGCGTACCGGCACGCCGTTCACGCGCTCATGGCCGACGTCGCTGCCGCGGGCGGTGGCGAGCAAGCCGTCACCCGCGGACTGCACGGGCTGACCGGACTCCCCGCACTGGTCGAGGACCGCTTCGGTCGGCTGAGGGCCTGGACAGGCCCCAGCCGACCCGACCCGTATCCGGAACCGGACCCCGTGCGCCAGGAAGAACTGCTGAACGCCGTCGCCCGGGAGGCCGGGCCGGCACGGGTCAAGGACCGACTGATCACTCTGATCCGCCAGCACGGCGAGATCCTGGGCCTGCTGGCTCTGGTCGATCCCCAGGGCGAGGCGGACAAGCACACCGTGCTCGCGCTGGACCAGGCCGCCACGTCGCTCGCCCCGGAACTGGCGCACCTGCGCAATCTGGCCGAGGTGGAGCTACGGCTGCACCGCGAGCTGGCCGACGACCTACTGGCCGGAACGGACGAGACAAGCGCCTACGCCCGGTCCGAGGCAGTCGGACACGACCTGCACCGCAGCCACTACATCGTGGTGGTGCAGTGGTCGGACCGGACTGCGGACGATTCCTTCGCGCAGACCGTAGGCCGGGCGGCCTCTGCGGTGGGCATGCGCTCACTGCTGACCCGAAGTGCCGAGCACGTGGTCCTGATCGCTGACGAGAGACCGCACGCCCGAGCGCTGTACGAGGCGCTCACCGTGGAGACGGGGACACCGTCCGGGAGCATCGGCGTGAGTGCCTCGTGCGATTCCCCGAATGACATTCCGCAGCGCTATCGGGAGGCGAAGCGCGCCCGGGAGGTGCGCCTCCACTCCCACAAGCGATACGGCATGACGTTCTTCGACGAACTCGGCCTCTACCGCATCCTGGGACCTGGCAACGATTACCGGGAACTGGAGGCATTCGTCCACGAGTGGCTCGGGCAACTCATCGACTACGACGCCCGACACCACGCGGCCATGGTCGAGACCCTGGCCCGGTACTTCGACTGTGGCGGCAACTACGACGAGACCGCCGCGTCCCTCGCCATCCACCGCAGCACGCTGCGCTACAGACTCCAGCGCATCCGCGACATCAGCGGCAACAACCTCGCGAACGTCGAGGACCGGCTCAACCTTCAGGTGGCGACCCGAGTGTGGAAGATCGTGCTGGGCGGATCCGGTTCGTAGAACGCGTCCAGAAGAGCCGGTACATCGTGGCCGCCGTTCGACCTGCACTCTCGACATCGCCTGGCCCCCAGGTTTCGTGAAGGCATCGGACATCCCTCGCAGGCGTCAGGCCCTGTACGTGGACTCCGGTTGCCGACGTGGCGGTAGCGTCGGCCCTTCTCAGCGGTGAGCCAGGAGAGTCCGGGTCTCGATATCGATCTGCTGAGCCTCACCGGTGGGGACGACCACGACGGGAACTCGCGCGCCGGGCTCGCTGATGATTTCGGGACGTTCGGCGACCAGTGGTCGCAGGCCGCCCGTGAGGCCGAACACAGACAGCCCGGCGCACACCTCTTCACGGACCTCAGGCTGGTCCTCGCCGATCTCGCCGGTGAAAACGAGAGCGTCCAGACGGCTCAAGGATGCGGCCATCCCGGCGATACCACGACGGCACTGGTGGGTGAAGACGTCAAGAGCGAGTGCGGCACGCTCGTCGCCTGCCGCCCGGCTTCGGACCAGGTCGCGCGTGTCGTCCGAAGTACCGGAGAGGGCGAGCAGACCGGACCTGTGGTTCAGAGCGTCCTCGATCTCGTCCGCGGACACATTCTTCCGTGTCAGCAGCCAGGTCAGGGCGCCAGGGTCGACGCTGCCGCTGCGATGACTCATCACCAGCCCCTCCAAGGGCGTGAAGCCCATCGTCGTGTCGACACTGCGCCCATCGCGCACCGCACAGGCGGAGCAGCCACCGCCGAGGTGCACGATCACCAGGTGCATCTCCTCGGGACGGCGGCCGAGGAGTTCAGCAGTGCGTGCCAGAGCCCAGGCATAGGACAGACCGTGGAAGCCGTAGCGGCGCAGTCCGTACGCATCGCGCCAACTGGCCGGCACCGCGTACTCTCGTGCGGCGACTGGCAAGCCGGCGTGGAAGACGGTGTCGAAGCAGGCGACGTGCGGCACTCCCGGCAGCAGATCCCGAGCCGTGTCCAGAACTGTCAGTGCTTGCGGGACGTGCAGTGGCGCGAGGTCTGCCACCCGGTCCAAGCGGGCACGCACATCGTCATCGAGCAGAGTGTGGCTGCGCAGCTCCGATCCGCCGTGGACGATGCGGTGACCCACTGCTGCGGGAGCCGGCCCTTCCTTCAGCAACTGCCGCAGCGAGGCGGATGCCCCCTCGCCAGGCGGAGAGTCGCTGTGGTGCTCGTTGAGGACTTGGCCACCGTCGCCGAAGACCGTCAGACGCAGGCTCGATGACCCCGCGTCAGTCACCAGTACCGGGCTGCTTCGTGGTCGCACACACCGATCCTCTCGCTGGTTCCGCAGTCATCCTCGAAAGAGGTTCCATGACTTTCGTGACGGGCTGCCGCGCCCCGGCACTGAGTACCCGATCGGACCGAACTGGAAACTGAACGCTCCGCCGAGCGAGCCCGGCGGACCCGCACAGTGCGGCGTAGCGGTCAGCAGGGCGCTCAGACCCACTGGTACGCCGGTGCTGCGGCGTGAGGACGGCTCGACGCAACGAAACCGCAGCCTCCGCGGCGACATCCTGGGCCTGCTCGCCCGTCACCGGCCTCACCAGCAGCGCACGCTCCCACACCGACGGCACTCTTTTCGCGGCAGACTGGACGGATCGTCAGCGCTCGCCCGCAAGATCGACTTCCTCCCGGTGCACCGGTGCCCCATCCGTCGCCTTCGGGCGACGCCACGGGCGCGCAACCGGCGCCGACACCGCACGCCACCAAGCATCCGAGGGAATCTCCCTAGAAGGCTCGAAGGGCTCCCCCGCGCGAGGGAAGGCAACCGGCTGCCCCGCCTCCTCGGCAACGTCCTTCATCCACTCCCCGGGCTCCGCCCACGGATGCGGGGCGAGGTTGAAGGTGCCCCAGTGGATGGGCATCAGCGCGCCGTGCGGCCTGCCGCCCTGGAGGTCCAGGTGCGCGCGCAGGCCCTCGGCCGGTGTCATGTGGATGTCGGGCCAGTACTCCGAGTAGGCGCCGACCTGGATCATCGTCACGTCGAAGGGGCCGTGCTCGGTGCCGATGTCCAGGAAGCCGGAGAAGTAGCCGGTGTCCCCGCTGTGGTAGACCCGGTGCTGCGGGCCCGCGACGACCCACGACGCCCAGAGCGTGTGCTGCTGGTTGCGCAGCCCTCGGCCGCAGAAGTGGCGGGCGGGGGTGGCCGTCAGGCTGATACCGGCGATCTCCGCGGTCTCGTTCCAGTCGAGCTCGTGGATACGGTCCAGGGGCACACCCCACCGCTCCAGGTGGGCGCCGACACCGAGCGGCACCGCGAAGACCGTGTCCGTCCCCGCCAGGGCCTTGATCGTGGGCAGGTCGAGGTGGTCGTAGTGGTCGTGGGAGATCACCACGGCGTCGACCGGCCCGAGCGAGGCGAGCGGCAGTGGGACGGGGTGCAGTCGCTTGGGACCGGCGAAGGCGAACGGCGAGCAGCGCTCGCCCCAGACCGGGTCGAACAGCACCCTGCGGCCGTCGATCTCCGTGAGCACGCTGGAGTGGCCCAGCCAGGTCACCCGCAGGCCCGTCGCCGGTGGTGCGGCCAGGTCGGCCAAGGTCGTGGCATGGACCGGCACGGTGCCGAGCGGGGACCTACGGGCCCGTTGCTCCTTCTGGAAGTACACCTTGGCGAATTCGAGCATGGAGCCGGAAGGCCTGGTCCGGGCCCCCTCCGGGTTCTGGAAGACGCCGTCGGCGAAATTGGGCGAGCGGCGGATCCGCTCCATCCGCGCCCCCGCCGGGTCCGCCCCGAAGGCGTCGGGGCGCAGCGAGCGGAGTCTGGTACGGAGCGAAGGCTGGTTGTCGGCGCCGGTCACTACATCTCCTGAGGGAGTCGGTGTCGTCATTATGGTCCGGAATCAGGACGGAGCGAGAGCTCGGCGGTGAACGGAGCACAGCCCGGGACCCGCCGCCGGGGGGGGCTTCTCAGACGCGCGGCTGCCCGTACACATGCTCGATCCGCAGGGTCAGGACGACTCTGCGGTCCTGGACCATCACCCGGCGGTAGTCGTCCCAGTCCGGGTGTTCCCCCCGCACGTCCCGGTAGAGGGAGACCAGCTGCTCCACGACCGCGTCGTGCGGGTCGGCGGCGGGCGGGGTCAGCTCGGCGGTGACATCGGCGACGGTCCAGGCCCACCGGTCGTCGCTGGTCACGTGGTAGCTCGCCCGCGGGTCCCGGCGGAGGTTGCGGGTCTTCGCGCGCCCCTCGGTGATGGACACGCGGATCACCCCCTCTTCGGGGTAGTAGGCGTGGTTCACATTGGACAGCTGGGGCCTGCCGTCACGCTTGAGGGTGACCAGCACCCCACCGTCGTGCTCCCCGAGGAGTCGCAGCAGTGCCGCACGTGAGGGTTCCGTCATGCCGACTCCAACGTCCGTGCCTCCCGCAGGATTCCGCATCCGGCGTACGACGACGTCACATCCGGTGTTCCGCACGCGTTGACAGCCGTGTCCCCGCATCCCGATACTGACTCGCTGTTCAGTAAATCGACTCAGGTGATACAGGAGCCGCCCGATGCAGTCCCCCTCCCCCGCCCCGCTGGTGTCCCTGACCTGGACGGACCATGTCACCGGCACCGAGGGATATCTCGTCGTCGACCGGCTGGTGCGCGGGGTGTCGAGCGGGGGCCTGCGGATGAGAAAGGGCTGCACTCTCACGGAGGTGGCGGGCCTGGCGCGGGGCATGACCATGAAGGAGGCCCTGCACTTCGATGCCGGGGACCCGCGGACGCGCTACATCCCGCTGGGCGGCTCCAAGGGTGGCATCGACTGCGACCCGCGCGATCCGGCCGCCTACGGGGTGCTCGTCCGCTTCCTGCGGGCGATGCGTCCGTACATCGAGAACGTCTGGACGACCGGCGAGGATCTCGGGCTGAGCCAGGACCTCGTCGACCGGGCCGCGGCGGAGGCCGGCCTCGTGTCCACGGTCCAGGCGGTCTATCCCCTGCTGGAGGACGAGGCGGTCGCGCGGCGACGGCTCGCGGACGCCTTCGCCGTCACGGTCGACGGGATCGGGCTGGACGAGCTGGTCGGCGGGTGCGGGGTCGCGGAAGCCACGCTCGCCGCACTGGACCGGGCGGGTGTGGCGCCCGGCGGTGCCAGGGCCTCCCTCCAGGGGTTCGGCACCATGGGCGGGGCTACGGCCCGCTTCCTCTCCCGGGCCGGGCTGGACGTCGTCGCGGTCGCGGACATCAGGGGCACCATCGCCAATCCCGCCGGCCTGGACGTCGAGAACCTGCTGGCCGCCCGGGACGCGCACGGGACGGTGGACCGGGGCGCGCTGCGCGACGGGGACCAGGAGCTGGGGCCCGACGCGTGGCTGGCCGCCGACGTCGAGGTGCTGGTTCCGGCCGCGGTGTCGTACGCGGTGGATGCCGTGAACCAGGCCTCGGTAAGGGCCCGTTGGGTGGTCGAGGCGGCGAACATGCCGGTGCTCCCGGAGGCGGAGGCACTGCTCGCCGAGCGGGGGATCACGGTCCTGCCCGATGTGGTCGTCAACTCCGGTACGAACGCGTGGTGGTGGTGGACTCTGTTCGGGGACATCGGCCCTCATGCCGAGGAGGCGTTCGGGCACACCCGCCGCTCGATGCGCGTCCTCATGGACCTCGTGCTGGAGCGGGCGGCCGCGGACGGCTGCACCCCGCGGGCGGCGGCGCACTCGCTCGTCGCGGACCGTCTGCCGGTGATGGCGGAGCGGTTCGGCTGGTACCGGTAGGCCCCGGGCACGGGGGCCGGATGCCGGCGCCGGAGCGTTGGCTAGGGTAACGGCGTGGCGAGAGTGCGGCTGAGTGTGGCGGAGCGGCGGGAGGAGCTCCTGCGCGCTGCCGTCGAGCAGATCGAGGTCCGGGGAGTGTCCGCGGTCAGGATCGCCGATGTGGCAGCCGTTCTCGGGGTGAGCAACGCGCTGGTGCTCTACCACTTCTCGTCCAAGGAGAAGCTGGTGGCAGCCGCGTTCGCCTACGCGGCGGAGGCCGATCTCGCCCATCTGCGCAAGCTGCTGACCCGGCGCACCAGCGCGGTCCGGCGGCTCAGGTCCGCCGTTCGCTGGTACGCGCCGACCGGACAGGCCAAGGGCTGGCGGCTGTGGATCGAGGGCTGGGCCTCCGCCCTCCGAGACCCGGTGCTGCGCGAGGTGGCCGGAGACCTCGACCAGCAGTGGAAGGCCGAGCTGGCCGAGGTGATCGAGGAGGGTGCCGCGGCGGGTGAGTTCCACTGCGAGGACCCCATGTCCGTGGCCTGGCGGCTGACAGCCCTCCTGGACGGGCTGGCCGTCCAGATGACGTCGTACGCGGGTCCGCTCTCCCGGGCCACCATGCTGCAGTGGGCCGAGGAGGCGCTCGCCCGCGAACTCGGCATCGACCACGAGGTCCTCACCGCCTGAGGCGACGGGCGGGTCAGGTCTGGCGCACCGGAGCGTAGGCGTCCCCCTCGATCCCGAAGGTCCAGGCGACGCCCTCCTTCGCGGTCCGGGTCCTGGGCGGCACACGTAGCCAGTAGACGCGGTGCGTTCCGTCGGGCTCGGGGGTGGAGTTGACGACCTCGACCATGACGACGTCCTCGTCACCCTCCATCGCGATGCGCCAGAGGATGCCGCTCTCGTCCCGGTGGACCGGCTCCGCTCCCGACTCCGCGAGGTAGCGGTCGTAGCCGTAGTACTCGAGCATCACACGGCGCAGTTCCGCGTTCTCCTCGGCGCGTATCCGCTCCGGGGTCAGGTTCGCCAGGCCGTCCAGGAACTCCACCGGCACGGGCATGCCGCGCCAGGCGTACAGGGCGAAGCCGTCCGGGTAGGCCAGGGCCGGTCCGTCGCCCCGGTCGAGCCGTCCCGCCTCGTCGCGGTGGAGCTCTCCGGGGCGCTCGCTGATCACCACGGCGTGCTCGTAGGGCCACCACCAGCCGGCGTGCCTGGCGACCTCCGACAGTCCGGTCAGGCGGTGGCCGCGGCCGTCGAAGGCCGCGAGCCAGGCCGCGTCGTGCTGGCCGAGGACCGCGTCGAGCAGCACGAGGCGGACATCGGCCTCGTCCTCGGGCCGCGTGGCGAGTTCGGCGACGACCCCCACCCGTATCCGCTCTGCCAGTGCGGCCGTGGTCTCCCAGAGCTGGGCGCCGGTGGCGGACCAGAGGGCGCACCAGCCGGCCGGGCCCAGCTCGTCGTACATCCGGCGCCGTTCCTCCGCCCAGGGGCGGGTGCGGACCTCTTCGCGCACCGAGCGTCCCGCGCCGGACAGCTTCTCCACCGCCTCGACGGCCGCCCTCGGGGACTCCGCCCAGATGATGCGCCCCGGCTCCGCGAGCCCGGCGCTGCGGTAGGCGAGCCGCACCCCGTCCTCGGCCGCGCCACGGTCGGCCCTGCCCGTCGCCGCCGCCACGGCCCGCCACGCGTTCACGTACTGCATCGGTGTTCCCCGTCCCCTTTTCCTGTTTCCTGACCGCACATCACCGGACCGCCACATGCAGCGGAAGGATCAGTCCGCGACGATCCGGACCGCGCCCGGGGCGTACTCACGCTGACGCACGACGCGGAACCAGCCCTTCGGCAGCGCTATCGCGGCGTGCTCCTCGTGGACCACGCGTCCGCCCTCGGGAAGATGGAGCAGCATCGGGCCGAACGGTCCGGCCTCCCGCATCAGCCGGCCCGGTCCCTGCACGGCGTGTGCGTGGCCGGTGACCTCACCCAGCGCCAGGACCAGCCTCCCCCGCCCGTCGCGCAGTTCGCCCGGTGCGTCGAGGAAGTGCGCGGGCACGTCCGACTCCTCCAGCGCCACCATCAGTACGTCGCCCTGCCGATACACAGACGTCTCCCCTCGGCCCCGGCACCCACTGCGCCGGTCATGGGGAAAACGCTACGAGAGGGGTCTGACATCGGCGGCTGTCCGGGGCCGGTCGCTCCGTTGTCAGTGCCGCTTGATAGACCTTGCCCACATCAGTCCTCCCCAGCATCAGGAGATCGGTGTCATGTCCGACGCGGACCGTCTGCACGAGTTGCTCGGCCTTCCGGCCGTCGATTTCCGGCGCGAGGAAGAGGGGTCGCCCCGTCCCCCGGCCGATGCCGCGGCCTGGCGCGTCGGCGTCGACCCGTACGAGGAGGACGGCACCTGGGAGGAGGAGTTCCACGCCTTCCTCGAAGCTGTCGACCCGTCACGCGTCGCAGCCCTGATCATCAGCCAGTGGGGCGAGTCGTACGAGGAGAACTCCGCCTACCCCATCGGGCTCGTCGTGGCCGCGGCGGACCGGCTGACCTCGCTCAAGGCCGTGTTCGTCGGAGATCTCGTGGCGGAGGAGGCCGAGATCTCATGGATCGAGCAGTCCGATGTCACGGCTCTGCTGACCGCCTTCCCGGCTCTGACCCATCTCGGCATACGCGGCGGCACCGGCCTGGTGTTCCCTCCCGTCAGGCACCAAGCCCTGCGTGAGCTCACCATCGAGAGCGGCGGCCTGCCCGGGGAGGCGCTGCGCGGAGTGCTGGGCAGCGAGCTGCCGGCGCTGGAGCGTCTGGACCTCTGGCTCGGCGTCTCCGCGTACGGGGGCGATGCGGTGGTCCCGGACCTGGCCCCGCTGCTCGGCGGTGCCCGGTTCCCCCGGCTGCACCACCTGGGCCTGCGCAACAGCGAGTTGCAGAACGAGATCGCGGCCGCGATCGGTTCCGCACCGGTCGTCGCGCAGCTCCGGACGCTCGACCTGTCGAACGGCACGCTGGGCGACGAGGGCGCGTCGGCGCTGCTCGAAGGCCAGCCGCTCACCCATCTCACCTCGCTGGACCTGCACCACCACTTCCTGACCGCGCCGATGGAGCGCCGGCTCGCGGAGGCCCTGGAGCCGCACGGGGTCTCGGTCGACCTGTCCGACCGCTGCGAGCCGTGGGACGGCCGGGGTCCCGAGGGGCGCTACACCGCGGTGGCGGAGTGAGTGACAGCGCCATGACCGACGCCATTCGCCCCGAGACCTCTCACGGCCTGCCGGTGCGCGCCCGGGGCTTCGAGGACCGCGAGGCACGCTGTGTCGCCTTCAGCGCGTGACCGGGTGCCGCGCCTCGCGGTGGTGGGCATTCCCGCCAACCGCAGGGTCGGCCTCTTCCAGGACGCCGTTCGCGCCGCTGGGCTGCCCGCCGCACGTACGGTGTCCTGGCTGGAGGTGCTGCGGGGAGAGGCGGTCTTCCTTCCGGGGGAGACCGTGCGCATCGATTCGCCCGGTGAGGACGCCGAGGTGGACCGGCTGCTGCGCGAGGTCGACGATCCGACCAGGGTCGAGGGGTCGGCCCGCTGGTACGCGCGCTTCACCTCGGCCGTGCGGGAGGTGGCGCGGGCGGCCACGGCGGCGGGTGCGGTGCTGCTGGACGGCCCCGAGGACATCGCGGTGATGTTCGACAAGCGGCTCTGCCACGGTGTGCTGGACGCCGCGGGGGTGCCGGTGCCGGAGTCCCCGACCTCGGGCCCCGGCGGAAACCCCGTGCGGGGATGGGCGGATGTGCGCCGGCTGATGTCGGACCATCGCATGCCGAGAGTCTTCGTGAAGCCCGCGCACGGCTCGTCCGCCTCCGGGGTGATGGCGTTGGAGACGGCGGGCGCGGACAGGATCCGGGCGGCCACCTCGGTGGAGCGGGACGAGGAGGGCCGGCTGTTCAACTCGCTGCGGGTGCGCCGCTGCACGACGGAGCAGGAGGTGGCGGACCTCGTCGACGCCCTGGCCCCTGACGGGCTGCACATCGAGCGCTGGCTGCCCAAGGCTTCCCAGCGGGGACGGGCTGCCGACCTCCGCGTCGTGGTGGTCGCGGGACGGGCGACGCACGCGGTCGTCCGGACCAGCCGGTCCCCGATGACGAATCTGCATCTGGGCGGTGCCCGTGGCGATCTGGACCAGGTGCGGGCCGCCGTCGAGGCGGCGGGCGGCAGTTGGAGCGCCGCCCTGGCCATGTGCGAGCAAGCCGCGGCCTGCTTCCCGGACACGCTGTGCGTGGGCGTCGATCTGCTGCCCACGGCCGGCTGGCGGCGCTTCGCCGTCGGTGAGGTGAACGCGTTCGGGGATCTCCTCCCCCGGCTGACCGGCCTGCCGAGCAGCGGCGCGGAGGGCCTGGACACGTACGGCGCGCAGATCGCCGCCCTGCCGGCGACTTCATCACCCGAGGCCCGGGCGGGCGACGACCGCCGAAGGCCGGCCCCGTGAGCAACGAACGAGCAAGGAACGACCGTGCCATCGACGTCCCCTGACCCCATCTCCCGCGACGCCGGGACCCGGAACCCCGACATGAACGCGATCGTGGGCAGCCACGATCTCCTTCTCGTCACCCTGGACACCCTGCGGTTCGACGTGGCCGCGGAACTGGCCGCGGCCGGGCGCATCCCTCATCTCGCCCGCCACCTGCCCGGCGGCGTCTGGGAGAAGAGGCATGCGCCGGGCAGCTTCACCTACGCCTCCCACCAGGCGATGTTCGCCGGCTTCCTGCCGACGCCTGCCGCGCCCGGCCCCCACCCGAGGCTGTTCGCCGCACGCTTCGCGGGCAGTGAGTCGACCGCGGACGGCACCTTCGTCCATGAGAGCCCCGATCTTCTCTCCGGCCTGGCCGCCGTGGGCTACCGCACGGTGTGCGTCGGCGGCGTGGGCTTCTTCAACCGCCGACCGCCGCTCGGCTCGGTGCTGCCCGGCATGTTCCAGGAGAGCCACTGGGAGCCGGAGTTCGGTGTCGCGTCGCCGACCTCCTTCGAGTCGCAGGTCTCACGCGCCGAGCAGGTGGTCGCGGGACTCCCGGAGGAACAGAGGCTGTTCCTCTTCGTCAATGTGTCGGCGCTGCACCAGCCCAACTGGTTCCACCTGCCCGGCGCCACCGCCGAAACGGGTGACTCCATGGCCACGCACGCCGCGGCCCTGGAGTACGTGGACCGGCACATCGGGCGCCTCTTCGCGGCGGCGAGCAGCCGACGCCGGTGTTTCGCCATCGTCTGCTCCGATCACGGCACGGCGTACGGCGACGACGGCTACACCGGGCACCGGATCGGCCACGAAGCCGTGTGGACCGTGCCCTATGCCCATTTCCTCCTCGAACCCGGGGCGTCCCGATGACCGTCACCACGCACAGCACCAGCCCGTACCGCAGCTATGTCTACGCCTACCCGCACAAGACGGCATACCGCCCGCTCGACGGCCACCGCGCCGGGCGTCCGCGGCTGAGCGAGCTCTGGGCGGCGGAGCGCAAGGACGCGCTCTCCCTCTACCTCCACATACCGTTCTGCGAGGTCCGCTGCGGCTTCTGCAATCTGTTCACCCGGATCGGCGCCCCCGATGAGCTGACGACGCGTTACCTCGAAGCGCTCGACCGGCAGGCCACCACCGTCCGGGACGCGCTCGGCGACGACGAGCCGGTGCGATTCGCCGCAGCCGCGTTCGGCGGAGGCACCCCCACCTTCCTCACCGCCGGGGAGCTGGAGCGCCTCTGCGACATCGCGGAGAAGCGGATGGGCGCCGATCTGAGCGCTGTGCCCCTCTCGGTGGAGACCTCGCCGTCGACGGCGACGCCCGACCGGCTGGCGGTCCTGGCCGGCCGGGGCACCACCCGGATCAGCATCGGTGTGCAGAGCTTCGTGGACGCCGAGGCCCGGGCCGCGGTCCGTCCGCAGCACCGCTCCGAGGTGGAGGCGGCCCTGGGCCGGATCCGCGACGCCCGCATCCCGGTCCTCAACATCGACCTGATCTACGGCATCGAGGGCCAGACCGAGGCCAGTTGGCGCATCTCCCTGGACGCCGCCCTGGCCTGGCGCCCGGAGGAGCTCTACCTCTACCCGCTGTACGTACGCCCGCTGACCGGGCTCGGCCGGCTGGGTGCCGGAGCGGAGACACCGGCCGGGCCGGACACCGCGTGGGACGAACAGCGGCTGCGGCTGTACCGCGCGGGACGCGACCATCTGCTGTCCCACGGCTACGAGCAGGTGTCGATGCGCATGTTCCGCCGCACGGACGCCCCGCACGCGGGCCCCGACGACTACGCCTGCCAGACGGACGGCATGATCGGGCTCGGCTGCGGGGCCCGCTCGTACACCACCTCCCTCCACTACTCCTTCGACTACGCGGTGGAGATGCGGGAGATCCGGGGCATCATCGACGGCTTCACCGCCACCAGGGACTTCTCCCGGGCGGAGGTCGGCCGGTACGTCGACGAGGGCGAGGCGCGCCGGCGTCACCTGCTCCAGTCACTGCTCCAGGCCGAGGGCATGCGGCCCGCCGAGTACCGAGAGCGCTTCGGCACCGATCCGTACGAGGACTTCCCGGCCGAGCTGGAGCTTTTCGCGGCGCGCGGATGGCTGGACGGGGCGACGGGCCATGCGCTGCTGCGTCTCTCCCCCGAGGGTCTGGCCCATTCCGACGCCCTGGGACCGGAGCTGTTCTCCCCGGCGGTGCGGGCCGCGATGGCCGCGTACGAGGCGAAGTGAACCGGCGGATGAGCGACGTGCCCACCGCCTCGACGGACCTGACGATCCTCTACAGGGGCCCGCTCGCCTCGTGCGACTACGACTGCCCCTACTGCCCGTTCGCCAAGCGGCGGGACAGCGTGGAACAGCTCCGGTCCGACCGTGCGGCCCTGGAGAGGTTCGCCGCGTGGGCCTCCGCACACACCGGTGACCGTCTGTCGGTGCTGTTCACCCCGTGGGGCGAGGGCCTGGTGCGGTCCTGGTACCGCACGGCGCTCGTCGAGCTGTCGCGGCTGGAGCACATCGGCCGGGTCGCCATCCAGACCAACCTCAGCGGCCGTACCGGTTGGCTGGCCGGGGCGGACCGCGACAAGGTCGCCCTGTGGTGCACGTACCACCCGGGGCAGACGCCGTACGAGCGGTTTCTCGGCCGGTGCCGGGAGCTGACGGCGCTCGGGGTGCGCTACAGCGTGGGGGTCGTCGGTCTCGACGAACATCTGGAGGAGGCCGGAAGGCTGCGGTCCGCGCTGCCTCCCGAGGTGTATCTCTGGGTCAACGCCGCCGAGGGGCACACCTACACGGACGAGGAGGCGGCCCGCTGGACGGCTCTGGACCCGCTGTTCCCCTACAGCAGACACCCGCACCGCTCGGCCGGTCTGCCCTGCCGGACCGGTGAGTCGGTGATCTCGGTGGACGGTGACGGGACCGTGCGGCGCTGTCACTTCGTCCGTGAGGAGCTGGGCAATCTCTACGACGGCAGTTATCGGAGTTCACTCCGCCCGCGCGGCTGCCCGCTCGGTGTCTGCGACTGCCACATCGGCTATGTACACCTGGAGACACTGCCGTTGTACGACGTCTTCGCGGGCGGTGTACTGGAGCGGATACCCGCCCGCCCGGTGCGGGGGTCCGCATCGGACGGGCTCGTTCCGCCGGGCCCGGCCCGGCGTCCGCTCCCCCTGGCCGGCCCCTGACGACGGGTCACCGGCCGAGCGGTCAGAGCGGCAGCAGGTCGGGGCGCTTGGCCTCGACGTGGTCCCCGGAGGACTCCCCGCGCAGCCGGCGGCCGATCCACGGGACGAGGTATTCGCGCGCCCACTGGATGTCGTCGCGCCGGACCTCGAGCGCTCCGCGCTGTGCCTGCGGGGGCCACACCTGGTCGGGGTCGGCCGGCACCCGGAGGCCGAGGACCTGGGCGGCCCGGAGCGCCACGCGGGTGTGACCCTCCGCCGAGAGGTGCAGGCGGTCGTTGTCCCACGCCCGCCTGTCCTGCACGGACCGCAGGGACCACAGGTCCAGCACCGGGCAGTCGTAGCGGTCGGCGATGGACCGGACGTGGGCGGTGTACATGGCGATCTTGCCCCGCAGATGTTTGAGCACGGGGATGCCACGGGTGTCGAAGCCGGTGGTGACCATGACCGTGCCGACCGCCTGCGTCAGGTCGGCGACCGCACGCTCGAAGCGTTCTGCCACGTCGTCCGGGTCGGAGCCGGGACGGAGGATGTCGTTGCCGCCGGCGCAGAAGCTCACCAGATCAGGTGCCAGCTGCTTGGCGCGGGGGACCTGTTCCGCGACTATCTGGTCGAGGAGCCGTCCGCGTACGGCGAGATTGGCGTACCGGAAGTTGCCGTGCGTGTCGTCCGCGGGGGCGACCTTCGCGTCGGGGACCGGGAGCTGGTCCGCGAGGAGCACCGCGAGCCGGTCGGCCCAGCCGACGAGTGTCCCGCCCGGGCCGGGGTCTCCGACGCCCTCGGTGAAGCTGTCGCCAATCGCTGCGTACGACCCGATGATGCCTCGTTGTTTGTTTCTCGAATCGTCTGCCACAAGGGCTTATCTTGCACCTTCGATTGTGACCTACGCGACCGTAATAAGGGGTTGACGGGTGGTGATAAAGACCACCCGGTCAGTTTTTGGTAAAGCCGGAATAAGGAGAGGGGCGGTGCGCAAGCGCGCACCGCCCCTCTCCTTCAGCCCGTGATGGTGTCCTCGGGCGGCGTGTCTCAGATGGAGACGCCGTGCGAACGCAGGTAGGCGATCGGGTCGACGTCGGAGCCGTAGCTCGGGCCGGTCCGGACCTCGAAGTGGAGGTGCGGGCCGGTGGAGTTGCCGGTGGTGCCGGAGAGGCCGATCTGCTGGCCACCGGTGACGGTCTGGCCGGCCGAGACCTCCAGCGAGGACAGGTGGGCGTACTGGGAGTACATGCCGTCGCTGTGCTGGATGACGACCTCGTTGCCGTACGAGCCGCTCCAGCCGGCGGAGACCACGGTGCCCGGGCCGATGGACCGGACGCTGGTGCCGGAGGCCGCCTGGAAGTCGGAGCCGGTGTGGTAGCCGCTGGACCAGCTGGCGCCCGAGGCGCGGTACTGGGTGGTGACGTTGGCGTTCTCGACCGGGGCGGCCCAGCCGGAGCCGGTGCTCTCCTGCGACGCACCGGAGTCGGCGGTCTTCGCCGCCGGAGCGGACGCCTCCTCGGCCGGTGCGGCCTTCTTCTCGGCCGGTGCGGCCTTCTTCGCCGCCGACGAGGCGGACTTGGAGGGCGCGGCTTCGGCGGAGCCGGACGTCTTGGCGCCGAGGGTCAGCTTCATGCCCGGGAGGATCAGGCCGGGGTTCTCGCCGACGACGTCACGGTTGTCCTGGTACAGCTTCTGCCAGCCGCCCTTGATCTTCTGGTCGGCCGCGATCTTCGCCAGGTAGTCGCCGGAGACCACGGAGTAGGTCTTCGGGGCGCTCTTCGCCGGAGCCTCGGCGCTGTGCGCGGCGACGGGCTTGGCGGCCGGCGCGGCCTGCTCGGCGGCGTGGGCGCCGGTGGCGCCGATCAGCGGGAGGGCGAGAACGGCGCCGCCGGTCCCTGCGGCAAGTACGCCTCGGGAGATCGGGCCGGTCTTCGTACGACGGTGCTTGCCTTTTGCGGGCATGGGGATTTCCTCTCCGGCGCCTGCGAGGTGAGCTGTCGGGTTCGGACTGGAGATGCCCGGCCGCGCGCTGCGCGTCTTCACCCCGAGCCGTACCGGATCCCTCCGGCCGGCGGCTTACCTGGTTCCCCCGCTCCTGCCACACGTGAGTCGGTGCGGATTCCGGGCGGCGGCAGGATTAGGCGTTCCGTCCGGATTGACCGTGACCGTAAGCGAGCCAGGTCGTCGCGAACAAGCCGCCGATTCCGAACCGGAATCGGCACTTCATTTCCGGCGCGGAATTCCCGTCACACTCCGTGGATTACGGATCTTGGCTTTCCGCACGGCGTCCGGAATACCCCCCGGCGTCTTCACCACGCACCGTCACGGATATGATCCCGCTCACCCGCCTCACCCCATCTCCCGCACAAGCGGGGCATGTTCTGCTAAATACACCAATACGGACATGGCGCGATCGCCGCCCTCCGGTGGGGACCGGGACCACGACGACCGAGACAGTTGCCCGATGCAGCGATGTCGTATCGTCGCGGGCGTGCCCCCGTCGGCGAGCGGCGCCGGCGCCCGACACCCCAGGAGCCCTTGTGACGCAGCTGCCAGAGGTCCCGCCGGCCGGCCCCGAGCCGACGGACGTCGACCTGACCGGTGTCCGCAACTTCCGCGACGTCGGCGGGCTTCCGACCGTCGACGGCGGCACCGTGCGGTACGGGCGCCTCTACCGCAGCGGCCACCTCGCCCACGCGACGGAGGCCGACGCCACCTTCCTCGCCGGGCTCGGCCTGCACACGATCTTCGACTTCCGCAACGCGGCGGACCACAAGCTCGACGGCCTCGACGTGGAGCTGCCCGGCGTCCGGAATGTCAGCATTCCTCTCTCGGACCCGGCGGACGGCGCGGAGTTCTGGCGGCTGGTCCGCGACGGGAACATCCAGCAGCTGCGCTCGATCCTGGCCGACGGCAAGGGGACGGGGCGGATGGTCGCCTCGTACCGCTCGATCATCAAGGACCGCACCGCCGAACACAGCCGCGTGCTCCACGCGCTGGCCGAGGACAGCGTGCCGGCACTGATGCACTGCGCGGCGGGCAAGGACCGGGCAGGCCTGTCGATCGCGGTCTCCCTGCTCGCGGTCGGCGTCGGCAAGGAGGCCATCGAGGCCGACTACCTCAAGTCGAACGACGCGCACCGCCGCTACAAGGTGCGTCGCAGCGACACCTCACCGGTAGGAATGTCCGACGAGGTGATGGAACTGCTCAATCCGCTCTTCGGCGCCCGCGCCGAATACCTCGCCGCGGCTTTCGACACCATCGACGAGGTCTGGGGCAGCACGGACCGGTATCTCCGCGAAGGGCTGAAAATCAGCGACGAGACCCGCGCGAAGCTGCGTGAGCGCCTCGTCGAGGGCGCGTGACGCCGGCCGTCAGCCCTTGCCGGCCACGGTGAAGAGAAGGAAGAGGAAGCCCGCGACGACGTGTCCGGCCACGAGATAGGCGAAGAGCCGGATCACGACGCCGCGGGGCATCCGCCGTTCCTGCGTGTCCTTGCTCTTCGGCCTGCGCGGGGTGAGCGGGTCGTAGTACTCCGAATCGGACATGGCAGTCCTCTCTTCCGGCCGCTCGGGCCGGGGTGGCGAAGGGTGCGCGCGGTGTGGGTGTGCGGGGTCAGAGGCGGTGGATCCCGCTGCCCAGGCACAGCTCGGCCGCAGGGCTCTGCAGCAGCGTGTGGACGAAGAGCAGTCGAGCCCCACCGGTGTCGGGAGCCGCGATCCGGTGCGGGGTCAGCGAGTCGAAGTGCGCGCTGTCGCCCGGGTCGAGGTCGTGCACGGTCTCGCCGAGCACGACCCGCAGCCGGCCGTCGAGGACGTAGAGCCACTCCTCTCCGGGGTGGACGCGCACGAGGTCGCCTTCCACGCCGTACGGGACACGGACGTGCAGCGCCTGCATGGCGCGGCCCGGACCGCCCGCCTGCCGGTAGAGCCAGCCGCCACCCTCGGTGGAGCGGGGCGGACCCACGGGCGGGCCGCCGCGGACGATCGCGTCACGTTCGGGCGGCATCTCGCCCAGGAGCTCGGAGACGGTCGTACCGTAGACCCGGGCGAGGCCGAGCAGCATCGGCAGCGAAGGCTGCCTCCGGCCCGTTTCGAGCCGGGAGAGGTGGGCCGGGGAGAGTCCCGCCCGTCCCGCCGCGCTCTCCAGGGTGAGGCCGCGGTTACGGCGCAGGTCGCGCAGGCGTGGCGCGACCCCCGGGAGCTCGTCGGCCACCCCTCCGTCAGGAGGATTCATGCCTCCATTGGGCCAGGATCTTTCCTCTGAGGCAAATAATTTGCCTCAGAGGCAACATCAGCGGTTGGCCACGGCCTGTTTCACCAGTGTCCTGCCGAAGTCCCACATCAGCCCGCCCCCGCTGTGCGCGTCGTCCATGACGGCGGTGAAGGCGGTGACGAAACGGTCGACGTCCGGCTCCCCGATGACCAGCGGCGGGATCAGCTTGATCACCTCCAGGTGATCACCGGAGACCTGGGTGAGGATCCGGTGCTTCTGGAGCAGCGGCACGACCACCATCTGGGCGAAGAGCCCCTTGCGGGCGGCCTGCAGCATCGTCCATCGGCTGCGGAGCTTGAGGGAGGACGGCCGGCCGAACTCGATGCCGATCATCAGGCCCCGGCCGCGCACCTCGTGCAGCAGCTCGTAGCGGCCGACGAGCGCGGCCAGCCGCTCGCGCAGAAGGTCACCGGTGCGGCGGGCGTTCGCGACGGTCTCCTCCTGCTCCATGACCGCGAGGACTGCGAGCCCGGCCGCCATGGCCTGGGCATTGGACCCGAAGCTCGCGGAATGGACGAGGACCCGGTCCATGGAGGAGTAGACGCGCTTGAAGATCCAGTCCTTGCCGAGCGTCGCCCCGACCGGGACGTACCCGCCGGAGAGCGCCTTGGCGACACAGAGCAGGTCGGGTTCGACGCCCTCCTCGTGCTGGTACGCGTAGAAGTCGCCGGTCCTGCCGAGCCCGGTCTGCACCTCGTCGGCGATGAGCACGGCCTTGTGCCGGTGCAGCAGCTCCTGTGCCTCGCGCAGGAAGCCGGGCGGTGCGGCGTGGACGCCCTTGCCCTGGATGGGCTCCACGACCAGCCCGGCCACGTCGCCGCGCCTCAGCTCGCGCCGCAGCGCGTCGAGGTCGCCGAGCGCGATCGCCGTGTCGGGCAGCAGGGGCGCGAACCCGTCGCGGAAGCCCTTCTCGCCGTTGACGGAGAGCGAGCCGGTGGTCAGTCCGTGGAAGGCGTGGTCGCAGTAGAGGATCCGGGGCTTCCCGGTGGCGTACCGCGCGAACTTCAGCGCGGTCTCCACCGCCTCCGTACCGCTGTTCCCGAAGAACACCCGGTCGAGGTGCGGGCTGTGCGCCAGCAGCTTCTCGGCCAGCAGCCCGGGCAGCGGCTGGCAGTCGAAGCGGGTGAGGTCGGCCAGGGAGGCGTCCAGGACGTCGTGGAGCGCCTTGCGTACGACGGGGTGGTGCCTGCCCAGCCCCATGACGCCGAAGCCGGCGAGCATGTCGAGGTAGTCGTTGCCCTCCGCGTCCCAGAAGTGTGCGCCCTCGGCCCGCTCGTAGACCTTGTCGAAGCCGAGGGTGTGGAGCATCCGCGGCAGCTGGTGGTTGAGATGCCGGGTGTGCAGCTCGTAGCGTTCGGCCCCCCGTTCCGCGAGGAGCCGCGTCAGGTCGAAACCCAGCTGTTCGTCCTTCATGCCCCGTTCTCCTTCGGCATGTTCCGCTCTCCCACTGCCGTGCGACGCTCCAGCGCCGCGCTGATGCTTCCGGCGATCTCCACCGGAGTGAGCCCGATCTCGGCGAGTACCTCGCCGCGCCCGGCGTGCGCGAGGAACTGCTCGGGAATGCCGAACGTCCGCAGCGGTACGTCGACGCCGGCGTCCCGCAGGGCCTGTCCGACGGCCCAGCCGACCCCGCCCGATCTGCTGTTGTCCTCGACGACCGCCACCATCCGGTGCTGCGCGGCGAGCGCGGGCAGCTGCTCGTCGACCGGTTTGACCCAGCGCGGGTCGACGACCGTGCAGCGGATTCCGGATCCGGCGAGCAGGTCGGCGGCCTGCAGGCAGGCGGGCGCGAGCACGCCGACGGCCACCAGCAGGACGTCCGGGTCGGGGGCCCGGTGCAGGACGTCCATCCCCCCGATCCTCCCTACGGCCGCGACCGGCTCCCCCACCGACTCCTTGGGGAACCGGACCACCGTGGGCGCGTCGTCGACGTCGACGGCCTCGCGCAGCTCCTCACGGAGCCGGTCGGCGTCGCGCGGGGCCGCGATCCGCAGACCCGGGACGACCTGGAGCACGGACATGTCCCACATGCCGTTGTGCGAGGGGCCGTCGGCCCCGGTGACGCCGGCCCGGTCCAGCACGAAGGTCACCCCGCACCGGTGGAGGGCCACGTCCATCAGCAACTGGTCGAAGGCCCGGTTGAGGAAGGTCGCGTAGACGGCGACGACCGGGTGCAGGCCCCCGGTGGCCAGCCCGGCTGCGGAGACCGCCGCATGCTGCTCGGCGATCCCGACGTCCCAGATCCGGTCGGGGAACTCCTCCGCGAAGCGGGTCAGCCCGACCGGATGCAGCATGGCCGCGGTGATCGCGACGACGTCCGGGCGCTCGGCCCCGATCTCCGCGATCTCGTCGCCGAAGACCGACGTCCAGGAAGGCGCGGCGGGCACGACGAGTGGTTCGCAGGTCAGCGGGTCCATCCTGCCGACGGTGTGGAAGCGGTCGGCGTCGTCGGCCAGGGCGGGCGCGAAGCCACGGCCCTTCTCGGTGATGCAGTGCACCAGCACCGGGCCGTGGAAGCGCTTTGCCCGGTGCAGCGCGGACTCGACCGCCGCGGTGTCGTGCCCGTCGACCGGGCCGACGTACTTGAGGCCCAGGTCCTCGAACATGCCCTGCGGCGCGAAGGTGTCCTTGAAGCCCTTCTTCGCACCGTGCAGCGACCCGTACAGCGGCTGTCCGATGACCGGCGTCTGCTGGAGCACCCCCTTGCCCCAGGACAGGAAACGCTCGTAGCCGTCGGTGGTGCGGAGGGTGGCGAGGTGGTCCGCGAGCCCGCCGATGGTGGGGGCGTACGAGCGCTCGTTGTCGTTCACGACGATGATCAGCGGGCGGTCCCCGGCGGCGGCGATGTTGTTGAGCGCCTCCCAGGCCATCCCGCCCGTGAGGGCCCCGTCGCCGATGACCGCCACGACATGACGCCCGCGCTCCAGCACCTCGTCGGCCTTGGCGAGGCCGTCGGCCCAGCCGAGCACGGTGGAGGCGTGGGAGTTCTCGATGACGTCGTGCTCGGACTCCTCGCGGGACGGGTAGCCGGAGAGGCCGCCCTTGCCGCGCAGCTTGGAGAAGTCCTGCCGCCCGGTCATCAGCTTGTGGACGTAACTCTGGTGCCCGGTGTCCCACAGGATCCGGTCCACCGGTGAGTCGAAGACCCGGTGCAGGGCGATGGTGAGTTCGACCACGCCGAGGTTGGGGCCGAGATGACCGCCCGTCCTCGTCACCGCCCGGATGAGGAACGCCCTGATCTCCTCGGCGAGTTCACCGAGTTCCGGTCGGCTCAGTGCCTTGAGATCCTGCGGCCCCTTGATGGATTCCAGCATCGTCACGCCCGGGCCCCTCTCTCTGCTCCTGCTATCGGCTCACGGTCACGGCGGGGGCCCCGCTGGGTGTCCCCGCCTCCTCCATACCCTCCGCGATCTTCATGGCCTCCTCGATGAGGGTCTCCACGATCTTCGACTCGGGAACGGTCTTGATGACCTCGCCCTTCACGAAGATCTGACCCTTGCCGTTGCCGGACGCCACACCCAGATCGGCCTCACGGGCCTCACCCGGACCGTTCACGACACAGCCCATCACCGCCACCCGCAGCGGGACCTCCATGCCCTCCAGACCCGCACTGACCTGGTCCGCGAGCTTGTACACATCCACCTGCGCACGCCCGCACGACGGACACGACACGATCTCCAGACGCCGCTGCTTCAGATTCAGCGCCTCCAGGATCTGCAGACCGACCTTGACCTCCTCCGCCGGAGGAGCCGACAGCGACACCCGGATCGTGTCCCCGATCCCCTCCGAGAGCAGCGCACCGAACGCCACCGCGGACTTGATCGTCCCCTGGAACGCCGGACCCGCCTCCGTCACACCCAGGTGCAGCGGATAGTCCGACTGCGCCGCCAGCTGACGGTAGGCGTTCACCATCACGACCGGGTCGTTGTGCTTCACCGAGATCTTGATGTCCCGGAAACCGTGCTCCTCGAACAGCGACGCCTCCCACAGCGCCGACTCCACGAGCGCCTCGGGCGTCGCCTTGCCGTACTTCTTCAGCAGCCGCGCGTCCAGCGAACCCGCGTTCACCCCGATACGGATCGGAGTACCCGCGTCCCCCGCCGCCTTCGCGATCTCCTTGACCTTGTCGTCGAACTGCTTGATGTTCCCCGGATTCACCCGGACCGCCGCACAGCCCGCGTCGATCGCCGCGAACACGTACTTCGGCTGGAAGTGGATGTCCGCGATCACCGGGATCTGCGACTTCTTCGCGATCGTCGACAGCGCGTCCGCGTCGTCCTGCGTCGGACACGCCACCCGCACGATCTGGCAGCCCGACGCCGTCAGCTCCGCGATCTGCTGCAACGTCGCACCGATGTCCGACGTACGCGTCGTCGTCATCGACTGCACCGACACCGGTGCGTTCCCACCGACCGCCACCGACCCGACCTGGATGCGCCGCGAGGGGCGGCGCACCGCGAGAGGCCGGGCCGGCAGCTCCGGGAGACCCAGTACGACCGGCTCTCCTTCTGTCATGACGTCACCGGTTCCCGCCGATCGTCTCCCGTGCCGCTCGCAGGGATTCCTTCAGCGATCCCATGGTGGCGAGCACCGCCGTGGGTTCGTAGCCGCAGTGCGCCATGCAGTTGGCGCAGCGCGGGTCCTTGCCGCGGCCGTACTTGTCCCAGTCGGTGTCCTCGATGAGCTCCCGGTAGGTGGGGACGTACCCGTCGCTCATCAGATAGCAGGGGCGCTGCCAGCCGAAGAGCGAGTAGTTCGGGATCGCCCAGGCCGTGCAGGGGAAGTCGGCCTTGCCCTCCAGGAAGTCCAGGAAGAGCGGGGAGTGGTTGAGCCTCCAGCGGCTCCGGTTGCCGCCCGCGAAGGACTTCTTGAAGAGCTCGCGGGTCTGCTCGACGCCCAGGAAGTGCTCCTGGTCCGGGGCCTTCTCGTAGGCGTAGGCGGGCGAGATCATCATCTCGTCGACCTTCATCTCGTCGTTGAGGAAGTTCAGCACCTCGATGACGGTCTGCGGGGTGTCGGTGTTGAAGAAGGTGGAGTTGGTCGTGACCCGGAAGCCGCGCCGCTTGGCCTCCTTCATCGCCTCCACCGCTTCGTCGAAGACGCCTTCCTTGGCGACCGACTCGTCGTGCCGCTCGCGCAGCCCGTCGATGTGCACGGCGAAGGCGAAGTACGGCGACGGGGTGAACTTGTCGAGCTTCTTACGCATCAGCATGGCATTGGTGCAGAGGAAGACGTATTTCTTCTTCGCCACCAACTGACGCACGATCTCGTCGATCTGCGGGTGCATCAGCGGCTCGCCACCGGCGATGGAGACCATCGGGGCGCCTGATTCCAGCACCGCCCCGACCGCCTGTGCGACCGGCATGCGCTGCTTGAGCACCCCGGCCGGATGCTGGATCTTCCCACAGCCCTCGCACGCCAGATTGCAGGCGAACAAGGGCTCCAGTTCGACGATCAGCGGGAACTTCTCGCGCTTGCGGAGCTTCTGTTCGAAGAGATACGTCGCAACCTTGATGGACTGACGGAGCGGCATGGCCATCTGGGCTCACCTCCTGGGGAGCAGCAAAGATCGGTGCCATTCATGGAAAGCCGGAAGGACAGCACGGAGAACACGGAATGCCGATATTCCACCGCGGACCGTGCCGATGCGGACGAGCTCATGCTCTGGAGCGTCCACGACCACCCGTACGGCGGCAACGGGGCGTGGCCCCGTCCGTACGGCGGTGCGGAGGGTGGCGGCGGACTCCATGTCCACCGCGATGGCGCCGGTGGCCCGGAGCGATGCCCGCTCCGGGCCCCGGACGACATGTGCGGAGCCGTTCAGCGGGCCCGTGTGGACCGTACGCCCGGGGGCCGCCCTGACCAGTGCGTCGACCAGCAGACCGGTACCCGTGCAGGCGGTGGTCCCGCCGTGGTCCCGGGTCTCCTCGGCCACCACCAGATCACCCGGGTGCATACCGGGTTCCAGCCCCGCGCAGAAGCCGGAGGCGATGACCGCGGTGCCTCCGGCCCCGTCCTGCCCCAGGGCGAGCCGGACGGCGCTCTCCGCGGCCCGGGGGCCCATCCCGGACCTGATGATGCTCACGGGCCCGGGGCCCGGGGCCCCGCCCCTCCTGCCGGTGCGCAGGGCGAAGCGTTCGATGCCGAGGGCGCAGGCGATCAGCAGCGGAGTGGTGGGGCCGGGCGGCTCCTGCGGAGCCCCCATCGGCTCAGGCCCCCTTGCCGGCGCCCGCGCCGATACCGGCAGCGGTGGCGAAGGGATCCCCGTACACGTACCGGCCGAGTGCGGTGAGGGGGAAGACCTGCCGGTACAGGTGGTAGTTGATGGAGAAGTCCCACGGGAAACCGGTCCCGGTGAAGTGCGGTTCGTCCCAGGAGCCGTCCGGCTGCTGTGTCTCGGCCAGCCAGGCGACGCCCCGTTCCACGGACCTGCTCTCCCGCTCCCCCGCGGCAAGGAGGGCGAGAAGCGCCCACGCGGTCTGGGAGGCGGTCGAGCTGCCGTGGCCGATCCACTTCTCCTCACGGTAGGACCGCAGGTCCTCGCCCCAGCCTCCGTCGTCGTTCTGGACCGACTTCAGCCATTCGACGGCCCGCCGCACGGAGGGGTGCGCGGCCGGCAGCCCGGCGGCGATCAGCGCGGGCACCACGGAACCGGTCCCGTAGATGTAGTTGACGCCCCACCGCCCGAACCACGCGCCGTTGGCCTCCTGTTCGGCGAGCAGCCACTCGATGCCCCGGCGGGTGCGGGGGTGGTGAGCCCGTCCCTCGACGGCGAGCATCTCCACCACGTGCCCGGTGACATCGGCCGACGGCGGGTCGATGACCTCACCGAAGTCGCAGAACGGCAGCCGGTTGGGAAACGGGCTCGTGTTGTCCGCGTCGAAGGCACCCCAGGCGCCGTTGCGTGACTGCATGCCGAGGTTCCAGCGCACGCCGCGCTCGATGGCCGCCTCGACCCTGGCGGGGTCGGGGTGGCGGACGCGGCGCAGCGCCAGGACGACTTCGGCGGTGTCGTCGATGTCGGGGTAGTTGTCGTTGTGGAACTCGAACGCCCAGCCCCCGGGGGCGAGTTCGGGCTTGCGTACGGACCAGTCCCCGGGCCGCACGATCTCCTCGCCGAGCATCCAGTCGGCCGCTCTCACGAGCGCCGGATGGTCGGGGCTCACCCCCGCGTCGGCGAGGGCGATCGTGGCGAGGCAGGTGTCCCAGACCGGGGACTGGCAGGCCTCGATCATGCGGGCGCCGTCCTCACGCCACACGGTGAACCGGTCGAGCGATTCGAGCCCCGCCCGCATGACCGGATGGTCGAGGTCGTAGCCGAGCAGGTGCAGAGCGATGACGGAGTACACCGCGGGGGGCTGGATGCCGCCCCAGCAGCCGTCGTTCTCCTGGCGTTCGATGATCCAGCGGGCGGCGGCGTTCATGGCGCTGCGCCGCAGCCTGCGCGGGGCCACCTTGTGGTAGAGGTGCAGCGCCCGGTCGAGCCGCTGGAAGACTCCGTCCCAACTGGCGGCCGGGGCAGCGGATCTGGGCGGATTGGGGCGCGCCGGATCGGTGTGCAGCTCGTCCAGGGTGAACGGGGCGGGGCGTACGGGCCGCTTCGCGGACACGATGGTGAGCGGCACGATGGTCTGGCGGGCCCAGCAGCCGAAGTCGTAGATGTTGAGCGGGACCCACTTCGGGAAGAACATCAGCTCGGGCGGGAGCTCGGGCAGGTCGTCCCACTTCCACCAGCCGAAGAGCGCCAGCCAGATCCGGGTGAAGACCCGTGACTCCGCGATGCCGCCCTGGTCCCTGACCCAGCCCGCCGCGCGGATCATGTGGGGGTCGTCCGGCTGATCTCCGGCGAGCCTCAGCGCGACGTACGCCTCGATGGTGGCGGAGAGGTCGGGCGGCCCCTCGTAGAAGGTGTTCCAGGTGCCGTCGCCCATCTGCTCGCCCCGGATGAAGCGGGCGGCGGCCTTGACGGTGTCCGGGTCCTGGATGCCCAGGAACTGACGGAGCAGCAGGTCCTCCGCGTCCATGGTGACGTTGGTGGCGAGGTCTCCCTTCCACCAGCCCTGCTCGTCCTGCCTGCCGAGGAGGTGCTCCACCGAGCGTTCCGCGGACTGCCGCGCGACGGCCAGGATATCGTCCGCGGCGTTGGTGGATTCGGTCGGATCGCTGGCCGAGGCTGCGCGGAGGTTCGCTGCCCCGGTGCTTCCGTCGGTCGTCGCTGTCATGGCTTCCCCTTCGTGCAGTCTGGTCCTCTGCTGTGCTGGGGTCTCCGTCGGCGGGCGCCCCGTGGGGCGCCCGCCGGCGACTGCGAGTCATATCTGGATGGTCATCATCTCTTTCGTACGACCACGAAGTCGGCGAGCTCGGTGAGCTGCGCCCGCACTCGTTCCGGCATGTCGACGCCGTGCAGCGCCTCGATGGCTACCGCGTGCTGACGGCGGGCTTCCTGGGCGGTCCAATCACGGCCGCCCGCCTCCTCGATGAGTGCCGCACGGGCGGCGAACTCCTCTTCGGAGAAGCTGTCGAAGTCGTTGCTCTTCGCGTCGGCGGCGAGCAGCTCGCCCAGACGTTCCGAGGCCGGTCCGCCCGCGGCCAGCGCGGCCACGACGGGCAGGGACTTCTTGCGCTGGCGCAGATCGCTCCAGGTCTGCTTGCCCGTGGACTCCGGGTCGCCCCAGATCCCGAGCAGGTCGTCGACCGCCTGGAAGGCGAGGCCGAGGTGGTAGCCGTACGCCTCCAGGACGTCGGCCGTACGGTCGTCGGCTCCGCCGAGCACGGCGCCGATGGAGACGGCGCAGGCGAGCAGCGCGCCCGTCTTGTTGCCCTCCATCTCCAGACACTCCTCGACGGTGACCCGCTCGCGGTGCTCGTAGGAGATGTCCTGGGCCTGACCGTCGATCAGCTTGCGGCTGGCCGTGGTCAGCCGGCGGGCGGCCCGGCCGGCCTCGACGGTGCCCAGCTCCAGCAGGATCTCGTTGGCCAGCGCGAAGAGCGCGTCGCCGACGAGGATCGCCTGGGCCGGGCCGTGCACCTTCCATACGGTGTCGCGGTGCCGGCGCTGCTCGTCGCCGTCCATCAGGTCGTCGTGCAGCAGCGAGAAGTTGTGCACGAGTTCGACGGCTACGGCTCCGGGGATGCCGGCCTCTGCCGGGGCGCCCGCCGCTTCCGCGGACAGCAGGGCCAGTGCGGGACGCACGGCCTTGCCTCCGTCGCCGTCGGCGGGCCTGCCCTGGGCATCGATCCAGCCGAAGTGATAGGCCGCGACGGTGTCCATGGGCGGCGCCAGCCGGTCCACGGCAGCTCGCAGCACCGGCGCTGACAGGGCCCTTCCGCGCTCCAGAAGCGCGGTGACGTCCGTGGTGTCCGCCACGGTGTCGTAAGCCGGATTCGCCGGGGTCACAGACTCTCCTCTTGTTCCGGTGGTACTGCTCATGCCGCCTCCTGCAGCGGATGTTCTTGTGGCCGGCCGAGGGCCTGGAGCGCGGCGTCCGCGGCAATGGAGCCACTGCGGACGGCACCCTCCATCGTGGCGGGCCAGCCGGTGGCGGTCCATGCTCCCGCCAGGTGCAGCCCGGGGGCGCGGGTGTGCGTGCCCGGCCGCAGCCGGCCCACACCCGGCGTGGGTGCGAAGGTCGCGGTGCGTTCCCGGGTGACGAAGAAGTCGCGGATCCCGGCTCCTCGCGCTGCCGGGAGGAGGCGTTCGAGCTCGGGCAGGTACCGCTTGCGCAGCTCGGCGACGGGCAGGTCGATCTCGTCCTGCGCCGCGGACTGGGACACGGCGAGGTACTGCCCGGCGCCCTGGAGTCCGGAGGAGGCCGTGCGGTCGAAGACCCATTGCACGGGTGAGCCGAGCGCGGCGAAGAACGGCCTGCGCAGCACCTTGCGGTCGTAGACGACGTGCACGTTGAGGATCGGCGCGTCGGTCAGGTCGAGCAGCCGGCCGGGGTCGTCGAGCGCACCGTCGGGCAGCAGCCGGTGGGTCTCCCCCTGCGGCACGGCGAGGACGACGGTGTCCGCCTCGAAGCGTTCGGTGTCGGTCCCGACGGTCCAGCCGCCGTCCTCGGTGCGGGTGAGGGAGCCGGCCCGGGTGCGCACGTGGATCTCGACGCCCGCCGACTCGAGCGCCTTGCGGGCGAGGGTGTCGTGGAGGTCCCCGAGCGGCACGGCCGCCCAGCCGATGTCGGCGGCGCCCGGCTCGGAGAGGAGCCCCGTCTTGAAGACCTTCGCGGCCAGCGCCATGGAGGCGTTGGGCGCGGTGGCGTTGAGCGTGGCGACGCCGACGAGGTCCCAGAGGGCCTCGATGGCGCGGCTCGACTGTCCTTGGCGGCGGAGCCAGGTGGCGAAGTCGATGCCGTCGAGCGCCGGGTCGGCGGGGTCGAGACGGCCCAGCGCCAGTGCGGCACGGCCGACCCGGGCCTTGTCCGCGAGCGAGAGGTGCGGGTAGGCGGCCAGCCCGCCGGCGAGGTGCAGCGGCACGGGCAGTCCGGTGCGGCGCAGCCGTCCGAGCCGCGGTCCGGCGGGCCGGCCCACGTCGAGTACGGGCACGTCGAGCCGGTCCTGGAGGGGGGCGAGGTGGGCCCCTTCGATCCGGTCCAGGAACCAGCGGTAGCCCGTGCAGCAGCGCAGGTAGACATGCTGGCCGTTGTCGACGGACAGGTCGCCGCGCCGGAAGGAGAAGGCGAGCCCGCCGAGCCGGGGGCGGCCTTCGAGCAGGGTCACGTCGAGCCCCGCGTCCGCGAGACGCAGCGCCGAGGTGACGCCCGCGAGCCCGCCGCCGACGACCACTGCCCGGGAGCACGGGGAGTTCCGGCCGGTCATGCCTGCTCCCTTCGCCGTGTCGTCGCAGACAGGGACGCACCGCGGCGCCCCGGGGTTGACCGCCCCCGGACCCGGATCGGACCCGTCATCAGACCCTCCCCCTCGCCGTCCGGCGTGAGATGTAACGCGCGTCGAGACCCGACAGGCCGCGCACCGCAACGTACGCCTTCTCATGGCCGGGCAGCGAGACCCTGCCGCGCAGGACCGCCTCGGGATCACGTTCGATCCGGTCGAGGAGGCGGCGGTAGATGCCGGCCATGGCGGCCACACAGGCGCCGCTGCGCCGGTCCAGCATGGGCAGCAGCCGGTAGCCCTCGGCGAAGAGGGCCCGGGCGCGCCGGACCTCGAAGTGGACCAGGCCGGCGAAGTCGGACCCGGGCGGCGGGGTGGCCCGGTGGAATCCGGCGGCGCAGCCGAACTTCGCGAGGTCGTCGGCGGGCAGGTACGTACGCCCGTTGCCCGCGTCCTCGCGGACGTCGCGCAGGATGTTGGTGAGCTGGAGCGCGAGGCCGAGGGTGTCGGCGTACTCCGCGGCCCGTTCGGAGCCGGGTGCGCCCGCTTCCGTCCCGAAAACGCCCAGGCTGAGCCGCCCGATCGCACCCGCGACACACCGGCAGTACGCCTTGAGGTCGTCCCAGGTCTCGTACGTCGCTCCGCGCACGTCCATCAGCACGCCGTCGATGAGCTCGTCGAGACCGCCGAGCGGCAGCGGGAACCGGCGCGCGGCGTCGGCCAGCGCGACCGCGACCGGGTCGGTGTCGTCCTCCTCGACCGCGTTGTCCCGGATCCGGACGAGCAGCCCCCGGGTGTCCTCCAGCCGGGTGCGCTTCGTCTCCGGATCGAGTTCGCCGTCGCCGATGTCGTCGACCCGACGGGAGAAGGCGTACAACGCCGACATGGCCTGCCGCTTCTCGTACGGCAGCAGTCGGATGCCGTACGCGAAGTTGCGGGCCTGCTGTCCGGTCACGGCCTCGCAGTAGCTGTACGCGGCCTGTACCGGTGCCGACATGTACGTCGTCTGTCCCTCCACGGTCCGGCTCACCCCTCTCTTTGCGCTCTTCGCAGGACGGCTCCCACCTCGCGCAGCAGCCTGGGCGCGGTGGGTCTGGGCGGTCCGGGCAGTACGTCGAAACCGGCGGCGGTGACCGCGCCGAGGGCGGCCCGTCCTCCGCCGACGAATCCGGCGAGCAGCAGCTTGAGGCGGCCGTGGACGCTGCCCACCAGGGGGACGCCCTCGTCCAGCAGGTCACGGGCGCGCTCCGCCTCGAACGCGATCAGCGCACGCACCGCCGCGCCCGCGGACGGTGCCGCCAGGTCCGGCTCGCCGACGTGGAAGCGGGCCATGTCCTCGGCGGGCAGATAGATCCGGTCTCGGCCGAGGTCCTCGGCGACGTCCTGGATGTGCTCGGCGATCTGCAGCGCCGTGCAGACGGCGTCGGAGCGGCGGATCCGCTCGGGGCTCGCGGTGCCGGTGATCTGCAGGACGAGGCGGCCGACCGGGTTGGCGGAGAGCTCGCAGTAGGCCAGCAGGTCCCCGTAGGTCCCGTAACGGCGGACCTTCTGGTCCTGCCGGTTGGCCTCGACGAGCCCGAGGAAGGGCTCGGGGGTGAGCGCGCAGCGCCGCACGGTGGGGCGCAGGGCGCGCATCAGGGGGTGGCGCGGGCCGTCGCCGGTGGACCGGAAGACGCGGTACAGATCGGCTTCGAGTGCGTCCAGGACGGCGAGCCGGTCCTCGGCCTCTCCGGGTTCCAGGCCGAGGTGGCGGGCGTCGGCGCCACCGGGAGCCAGGTCGCCGTCACCGATGTCGTCGACCAGGCGGGCGAATCCGTAGACGGCCATCAGGTCGTCGCGCCATGCGCGGGGCAGGAAGAAGGGGGCCACGGGGAAGTTCTCGTCGGCGGCCTTGTCGAGCGTGGCGGTGGCGGCGTCGGCGCGCGCCTGCTGGGTACGGGTCACCGCGTACCACCCGACGCGGGGACGGCGAAACCACGTCGGAGCTGGAGATTTTCCATCATTGCCGTCATATCTCCCGTTCTACACTGCTGACCCAAAACATCCCTTTTCGGACACGCCGCTCGTCCGGCCGAGTGCGACACGCACACAACGGGCGATGCGCGGGGACGTATCACCCCACATAGCCGCGAATCAGCACCGTTACAGCTTACGTTGTACAGCTCACAGGACTGCGCCGGGGTACAGCGCGCCCTCGTGCAACGCGTCGGCCGCCGTCAACCTTCCCCGTATCCGGAGCAATTGACGTCATCCGCCGGGAGGAGATCCACCCGGGCGCCTACAGCCCCTGCGGGCCCGCACACCACGGGGCCCCCGCCGCTGTGCTCCGGCGGGGGCCACACGCACGCGACGGTTACTTGCCCGTCTCCCGCTCGTAGGCCTTCAGCACCTCTTCGGTGGGGCCGTCCATCAGGAGCTCGCCCTTCTCCAGCCACAGGACCCGGTCGCAGGTGTCCCTGATGGTCTTGTTGTTGTGGCTGACCAGGAAGACGGTGCCGGCCTCCTTGCGCAGCTCGCGGATCCGCTCCTCGGAGCGGACCCGGAACTTGCGGTCACCGGTGGCCAGCGCCTCGTCGATCATGAGGACGTCGTGGTTCTTCGCGGCCGCGATCGAGAAGCGCAGCCTGGCCGCCATGCCGGACGAGTACGTCCGCATGGGCAGCGTGATGAAGTCGCCCTTCTCGTTGATCCCGGAGAAGTCCACGATGTCCTTGTACCGCGCGCGGATCTCCTCGCGGCTCATGCCCATGGCGAGACCGCCGAGCACGACGTTGCGCTCACCGGTCAGGTCGCTCATCAGGGCCGCGTTGACACCGAGCAGCGAGGGCTGGCCGTCGGTGTACACCTTGCCCTGCTCCGTCGGCAGCAGGCCGGCGATGGCCCGCAGCAGGGTGGACTTGCCCGAACCGTTGGTACCGATGAGGCCGATGGCCTGGCCGCGGTAGGCGGTGAAGGAGACGCCCCGCACCGCGTGCACCTTGCGCACACCGCGCGGTTCGCCCTTGCCCCGGCGCATGATCCGGCTCAGTGCCGCGGTGGCGCTTCCCTTGCCGCCACCCGTGCCGTTGACCCGGTACACGATGTGCACGTCGTCCGCGATCACGGTGGGGATGTGCCCCTGGGACTTTTCCTCAGCCACGGCCGTACCGTTCCTCTGCCTTCCAGAAGTACACGAAGCCCAGGACGCCCACCACGAGCGCCCAGGCGAGCCCGACGGCCCAGACGTGCTGCGGCAGGTTCTCCGAGCCGTAGCCGTCGATCAGTGCGAAGCGGACCAGGTCCATGTAGATGGCCGCCGGGTTGTACTGGAGCACGTCGGCGATCCACTGCGGCTTGTCCGCCAGCATCACGGGGATCGAGAACATCACGCCCGAGGCGTACATCCAGGTACGCATCACGAACGGCATGAGCTGGGCGAGGTCCGGTGTCTTGCTGCCCAGCCGTGCCATGACGAGCGCGAGGCCGGTGTTGAAGAGGAACTGCATGGCCAGCGCCGGGACGACGAGCAGCCAGGAGAGCGCCGGGTAGCTGCCGAAGCCCACCGCGACGGCCACCAGCACGATCATCGAGTACAGCAGCTGCTGGAGCTGCTGGAGCGAGAAGGAGACGGGCAGCGACGCCCGGGGGAAGTGCAGCGCCCTGACCAGGCCGAGGTTGCCCGAGATGGAGCGCACCCCGGCCATGACCGAGCTCTGGGTAAAGGTGAAGACGAAGACACCGGTCACCAGGAACGGGATGAAGACCTCCTGGGTCATCCCCTTCCGGGTGCCCAGGATCAGCCCGAAGATCAAGAAGTAGACCAGGGCGTTCAGCAGCGGCGTGGCCACCTGCCACAGCTGGCCGAGCTTGGCCTGGCTGTACTGCGCGGTCAGCTTCGCCCGCGAGAACGCCAGGATGAAATGCCGACGGCCCCAGAGCTGCCGGATGTACGCGAACAGCCCTGGCCGGGCGCCGCTTACCGTCAAGCCGTACTTGTCGGCCAGCTGGGACGCGCTCAGTCCCTCGTCGGCGGACGGCGGGCTGCTCAGCGCAATCCCGCCGTCATGGGTCGTGTCACTCACAGTTAAGAACTCTCGTCTTCACAATGCGCAGCCGGTCGCGGGCGCGGCCTAGGCGGACAGGTTCCCCGTACGGAATGAATACGGTGCATGGTCTCAGAGGAGAGCCTCTCAGATCACCGGTGGCCGGCCCAGCCTGGTCAGCCGCCATACCGTACGCCACCTCATGGGGCGCCGGGGTCCGCAGGGCTTGGTCCAGCCTTCCCGGAAACCCCCGAACCATGCTTTGAGGGCGGGCGCCGAGGGCCTGCGGACCAGCGTGAGGAGCAGCCAGACCCCGACGTAGAGGGGGATCAGCGGGGCGGGGAGGTTGCGGCGGGCGAGCCAGACGCGGTTGCGGGCCACCATGCGGTGGTAGACCGCGTGCCGCGAGGGAGCGGTGGTGGGGTGGTTGAGCACCATGTCCGAGCGGTACTCGATCATCCAGCCGGCGTCCAGGGCCCGCCAGGCGAGGTCGGTCTCCTCGTGCGCGTAGAAGAACTCGGCGGGGAGGGGGCCCGCCTCGGCGATCACCTGGCTCCGCACGGCGTTCGCGCCGCCGAGGAACGTCGTGACCCGGGAGGAGCGCATCGGGTCCGAGGCACGCAGCCTCGGCACGTGCCGTCGCTGGGTGACGCCGGTGTCCGGGTCCGCGATGCGGAAGGTGACGATCCCGAGCTTCGGGTCCGCCTCGAACGCCTGCCGGCAGAGCTCGGCGGTGTCGGTGTTCGGCAGACACCCGTCGTCGTCGAGGAAGAGCAGTGCGTCCACATCGGCGCCGGACGGGCCGAACGCCTCGATGCCGACGTTGCGGCCGCCGGGGATCCCCAGATTCTCGGGCAGCTCGACGGTCCGAACGCCCGGGGGGACGTCGGGGACCGGGGCACCGTTGCCGACGACGACCACCTCGATCCGGTCGCCGTCCTGCTTGGCGACCGAATCGAGAAGGGCGCGCAGTTCGTCGGGGCGGTTGCCCATGGTGATGATGACCGCGCCGAGTTTCATGGGTGAGCTCACTTCAGCCTGCTGGACGCCAGGATCGACACCAGGTGCAGGACGGTCTGGAGAAGGGCGATGCCGGCCAGGACGGCGACCGCGAGGCGGCTGAAGAAGAGGTCGTCCCTGACGGTGTCGAGAACGGCGACGACCAGGATGACCAGCGACGCCTCGATGCCGAGGATCAGCCGGTGGAACTTGAGCGCGCCGGCGGCACGCCGGGCGAACGCCATTCCGGAGGAGCGCGGCTCGGAAGCGGCCTCCTTGACCGGCGGCAGCCCGCCCTGGTGACGGGCGACGCCGACGAGGTCGGTCTCCGCCTTGATCAGGATGGCGCCCAGCGCGGCGAGGGTGCCCAGGAAGGCCCACAGCCAGTCGATGCGCCCGGGGCCCCACAGGTCGGCGGCGCGGAGGCCGAAGCCGACCAGCACCGCCGCGTCGCACAGGTAGGCGGCCACCCGGTCCAGGTAGACCCCGCCCAGCGAGTACTGCTTCTTCCAGCGGGCCACCTCGCCGTCGACGCAGTCGAACAGCAGGTAGAGCTGGACGGCGAGCACGCCGAGCAGGGCCCCGGGGATCCCCGGGACCAGCAGGGCGGGCGCCGCGAGCACACCGGCGACGGTCATCACGTAGGTCAGCTGGTTGGGCGTGATCTTGGTGTTGACGATGTGCCGGTCGATGCGCAGGGAGATCTCGCGCATGTAGAGCCGACCCGCCCAGTGCTCGCCACTGCGCCGGTCCTTCACGCCCGGAGGGTGAACGACCGGACGGAGTTCAGCTATGGATGGCTTTTGCATAGTCGGCGTACGCGTCCCTGATCTGGTCGGTGGACAGGTTGAGGTGTTCCAGGATCGTGAAGCGTCCCGGGCGCGTCTGCGGGGCGTAGTCGACGGCCCGCACGAATTCCTCGGGGGTGAAGCCGATCTCGTCGGGCAGCACCGGCAGCCCGTGGCGCCGCAGTACGGACGCCATGAGCAGCGACTCCTCGTGCGCGCCCCGCAGGTGCATGGCGAAGCAGGCGCCGAGGCCGACCTGCTCGCCGTGGCTGGCCGCGCGCTTCGGGTACAGCAGGTCGAAGGCGTGGTTGATCTCGTGGCATCCGCCCGAGGCCGGACGCGAGTCCCCCGCGATCGACATCGAGATGCCGGTCAGGACGAGGCCCTCGGCCAGCACCTTGAGGAACGCGTCGTCGCCGATATCGCCGGGGTGGCGCAGGACCGCCTCGCCCGCCTGGCGGGCCATGGCGGCCGCGAGGCCGTCGATGTCCTCGCCGCGCACCTCGTGGGCGAGCTCCCAGTCGGCGACGCAGGAGATGTTGGAGACCGCGTCGCCGATGCCCGAGCGCACGTAGCGCGCGGGCGCCTCACGGATCACGTCGAGGTCGATGACGACGGCGATCGGGGTGGGGACCCCGTAGGAGCCCCGCCCGTTGTCGTTGTCCAGGGTGGCGACCGGCGAGCAGAGCCCGTCGTGGGACAGGTTCGTCGCGACGGCGACCATGGGCATGCCCACACGCGCCGCGGCGTACTTCGCCACGTCGATGATCTTGCCGCCGCCGAGGCCGACGACGGCGTCGTAGCGGTTGCCCTTGATGCCGTCGGCGAGCCGCACCGCGGAGTCGATCGTGCCGTCGGCGACCGGGTACCAGTCGGCCCCCGGCAGCACCGGGGCGAGCCTCTCGCGCAGGGCGCGCCCGGAGCCTCCGCTGATCGCGATGGCGAGCTTGCCCGAGGCGGAGATCCGCTGGTCGGCGAGGAGACCGGCCAGATCGTCCATCGCGCCGCGCCGGATGTCGACGACGACCGGGGACGGGATGAGGCGGGTCAGTACCGGCACGCGATCTCCCTGCCGCGGGCGAGGTCGTCGTGATTGTCGATCTCGACCCAGGTCACCTCGCCGATGGGGGCCACGTCCACGGTGAAGCCGCGGTTCACGAGCTCCTGGTAGCCGTCCTCGTAGTAGAGGTCGGGGTCGCGCTCGAAGGTGGTCCTCAGCGCGTCGGCGAGCTCCTCGGCGGCCTCGGGCTCGATCAGCGTGACGCCGATGTACTCGCCGGTCGCGGTGGCCGGGTCCATCAGCTTGGTGATCCGCCGGACGCCCTTGCCGTCCTCGGTGATGACCTTCATCTCCTCGTCGGCGAGGGTCTTCACCGTGTCGAGGGCGAGGACGATCTTCCGGCCCTTGCCCCGTGCGTCCAGGAGGGTCTTCTCGACCGAGACCGGGTGCACGGTGTCGCCGTTGGCGAGGATGACGCCCTGCTTCAGGACCTCACGCGCGCACCAGAGGGAGTAGGCGTTGTTCCACTCCTCGGCCTTGTCGTTGTCGATGAGCGTCAGCGTCACGCCGTACTTCGCCTCGAACTCGGCCTTGCGGGCGTAGACCGCCTCCTTGCGGTAACCGACGACGACCGCGACCTCGGTGAGTCCGACCTCCGCGAAGTTGGCCAGCGTCAGGTCCAGGACCGTCTTCTCGCCGTCCACCGGCACCAGGGCCTTGGGCAGCGTGTCCGTGTAGGGACGCAGGCGGCGTCCGGCACCGGCAGCCAGTACGAGGCCGATCATGCGAGTTCTCCTTCGTCGTGTACGGCGGGGGCCGAGGAGGACACCCAGAAGCGGATGGACTCCACGAGCACCACCAGAGCCACGGCGGCCGCGAGCGCGGTGAGAGCCGTGGTGAAACCTGAACCGGAGGTCAGTACGGCGGCGAGTACGGCCACGACCAGGGTCCGGCCCTCGTGTCCGCCGATGGTGCGCACCAGCCACTGGGGCGGCGCTCCGGTGCCGCCCCGGATGCGGTACACCGTGTCGTAGTGATGGTAGGCGACGGCCGAAACCAGGCCGAATGCCGCGGGAACGGCGTGCGGTACGTCACTGCGGGCGGCCAGCACCAGGATCGTGCAGTATTCGGCGGCCCGGAAGAACGGGGGGACGAGCCAGTCGAGCGCGCCCTTGAGCGGCCGTGAGACGGCCAGTCCCGAGAGGGCCGCGTAGACCGCGGCGGCCCCCACGGTCAGCCA
Organism: Streptomyces sp. QL37; assembly: GCF_002941025.1. Lineage (NCBI taxonomy): Bacteria > Bacillati > Actinomycetota > Actinomycetes > Kitasatosporales > Streptomycetaceae > Streptomyces > Streptomyces sp. QL37. The sequence goes on from NZ_PTJS01000001.1 coordinate 905,127, forward strand.
GCCGCCGTAGGGGGCGAACAGCGCCGCGGCGACCATGACCAGCGCTCCGGCGAACGCCAGGAGCGGGGCCGTGAAGCCGCCGCCCGGACGCCGGAGCACGGCGGCGACGGCCTGGGCGACCGGACCGGAGTCGGCCAGCTCCGCCAGGGCGCGGGCGGCGCGGTCGGTACGCCGCGCCTTGCGGGTCAGCGAGCGCAGCAGCCGGCCCGCCGTGGTGTAGCAGGCGGCCAGAGCGCAGCCGATGAGCAAGGCGTAGAAGACGATCCGGGGCGTGGTCACGGCGGTGAGCACGGCGATCATGGCCCAGCGTTCGCCGATCGGCAGCACTATCATCCGGCGCAGCCAGACCGTCCAGCCGACGCTGTCGAGCTTGTCGGAGAGCGCGGCGGTGGGGCTCGTGTTGGAGACCGCGTCGTGGTTGGCCTCGTTGAACGAGAAGTCGACGACGTGGCGGCAGGCCTGGAGCACCATCGCGCCGAGCGCCAGGACCCATACGTCGTCGCCGCCCCGGGCGGCGCCCAGGGCGAGACCCGCGTAGTACGCGTACTCCTTGGCCCGGTCGAAGGTGGCGTCCAGCCAGGCGCCCATCGTCGAGTACTGGAGCGAGTAGCGGGCGAGCTGCCCGTCGGTGCAGTCCAGGACGAAGGAGAGGAGCAGGAGCACTCCCGCCGCGACATAGCCGCCGCGGGTGCCGGTGGCCGCGCTGCCGGCCGCGATGAGCGCGGTGATCAGCGAGGCGGTGGTGACCTGGTTCGGGGTGAGGCCCCGGCGGGCGCACCAGCGGGCGATGTAGCGGGAGTACGGGCTGATGAAGAAGGTGGTGAAGAAGCCGTCGTGGGCCTTGACCGCGCTGCGCAGCCGCACGGCTTCGTCGTCGACGGCGGAGACGGCGGCCTGGGCGGCGCTCCGCTCCTCGGGGCCGGTGGGCACGGAGGCCGTGAGGGAACCGAGCTCGGGGCGCTGCACGGTGGTGCCCTCCGCGTCCAGCGCCACGGCCAGCCGGCCCGGCACGGTGCGGTCCTCGGTGACGGGTTCGGCACCGGGGGGAGCGACGGGGCTCCCGGCTCCGACGGCGGCCACGGCCCGCTGCAGGGCGCGGAGCAGCGCGGGTCGGGCCTCGGGCTGCGCGGTGAGCGCTCCGGGGATCGACGCGGCGACGAAGCGGGGGTCGGTGAGTCCGAGCCTGAGCGCGTGGACATGGCCGACGAAGCGGGGGTCCACGAGCGCGACGCGCCTGCTCGCGGGGACTGCGGCGAGCAGGTCGGCGGCCTCGGAGGCGTCGGCTGCGGCAGTCACGTCGAAACCGAGTGCCCGCAGATCGTCCTCGAGCGACGATCCGGGTACCGGCGCACCGGTGAGGATGGCGGTCGACAGACGAACTCACTCCTTGGCACTGAACGGGAACGGCGCGCGGACATGCGGCCCGGAGGTGGGCCGGAGGCGCGTCGGCTGAGGCTATCGGATGAACGGAAGACCGAGTTCACCGCCCGTTCGTGCTCCGTTCGGCCGAATCGGCCATCATGCGGCGCCGTTCGCGATCATCATCGTCGATCAAGGCCTCGCCCCACAAACCGCGTCGGGGAGAACGCATAAGCTGACGTGCATGACGTGGTTGATCACTGGCGGAGCCGGTTACATCGGGGCACATGTGGTGAAGGCCATGATGCGGGCCGGGGAAAAGGTGGTCGTGCTCGACGACCTCTCGACGGGCATCGAGGCGCGGCTGTCCGCGGACGTCGCGCTCGTGCGGGGGTCGGCCTCGGACCGCGAGGTCCTCGACCGGGTTCTGGCGGAACACGCCGTCACGGGTGTGGTGCATCTCGCGGCGAAGAAGCAGGTCGGGGAGTCCGTCGAGAAGCCGCTTCTCTACTACCGGGAGAACGTGGCCGGGCTCGGGGTGCTGCTGGAGGCCGTGGTCGCGGCCGGTGTGCCGCGCTTCGTCCTCTCCTCGTCCGCGGCGGTGTACGGCGTCCCGGACGTGGAGCTCATCACGGAGGAGACACCGTGCGCGCCGATCAATCCGTACGGCGAGACGAAGCTCGCCGGGGAGTGGCTGGTGCGCGCGACGGGGCGGGCCCACGGCATCTCGACGGCCTGCCTGCGCTATTTCAACGTGGCGGGGTCCGCCGAGCCCGAGCTGTCCGACACCGGTGTCTTCAACGTCGTACCGATGTTCTTCGACCGGCTGACGCGGGGCGAGGCGCCGCGGCTCTTCGGTGACGACTATCCGACGCCGGACGGCACCGGTGTACGCGACTACATCCATGTCGCCGATCTCGCGGAGGCGCACCTGGCGGTCGCCAGGCACCTGGACGGCACCTCGGACGGCGGAGACCTCACTGTGAACATCGGCCGGGGCGAGGGCGTGTCCGTGCGCCGGCTCGCCGAGCTGGTGGGCGAGGTCACCGGTCTGCGCACGGAGCCCGTGGTGGAGCCGCGCAGGCCGGGGGACGCGGCCCGGGCGGTCGCGTCGGCGGCCCGCGTGACCGAGAAGCTGGGCTGGACGGCACGCCGGGACATGCGCGAGATGGTGGAGTCGGCCTGGGAGGGCTGGTGCCTGCACCACCCGGAGGCCCGCGCCGCACGGTGAGGGAGCGGGGACCGGCGACGCTCTGACCTGCGATCGTTTCCGCAGGTCAGAGCACATGACAACGGTGTTCAGTGCCGTGTTGCCCGCTACCCCGCCCCCGTAGTTCACTGGCCGCATCGGGCGAGGTGCGTCAGACGTGTCCGAAGGACACGACGGCTGTACGGAGGCGTTCACATGGGGGCTGGCCACGATCACGGGCACACGCACGGAGGTCCGCCCCCGACGGGGACGGCCGCCGCCGCGTACCGGGGCCGGCTCCGGGTGGCCCTCGGCATCACGCTCGGCGTCATGGTCATGGAGATCGTCGGCGGGCTGCTCGCGGACTCGCTCGCCCTGATCGCGGACGCGGCCCACATGGCCACCGACGCGCTGGGGCTGGGCATGGCCCTGCTGGCGATCCACTTCGCCAACAAGCCCGCGGGCCCCAACCGCACCTTCGGTTTCGCCCGCGCCGAGATCCTCGCCGCCCTGGCCAACTGCCTGCTGCTCCTCGGCGTCGGCGGTTATCTGGTCTTCGAGGCCGTCGACCGATTCATCACCCCCGCGGAGACCAGAGGCGGCCTGGCCATCGCGTTCGCCGCCGTCGGTCTGGTGGCCAACGTCGTCTCCCTGTCCCTGCTGATGCGCGGGCAGCAGGACAGCCTCAATGTGCGGGGCGCCTATCTCGAGGTCGTCGCGGACACGCTCGGATCGGTGACGGTGCTGGTGTCGGCGGGCATCATCATGGCGACCGGCTGGCAGGCCGCCGACCCCATCGCCTCGCTGCTGATCGGCCTGATGATCGTCCCCCGTACGGTGAAACTGCTGCGGGAGACGCTCGACGTACTGCTGGAGTCGGCGCCCAAGGGGGTCGACATGGACGAGGTGCGCGCCCACATCACGGCCCTGCCCGGCGTACTGGACGTCCATGACCTGCACGCCTGGACGATCACCTCGGGCATGCCCGTCCTCTCCGCCCACGTGGTGGTGCACCAGGAGATGCTGGACTCGATCGGTCACGAGAAGCTCCTGCACGATCTCCAGAGCTGTCTCGGTCACCACTTCGACGTCGAGCACTGCACCTTCCAGCTGGAGCCGAGCGGTCACCAGGAGCACGAGGCGCGGCTCTGCCACTGACGGCGCCGCAGCACGGCCGGCGCCCGGTGCTAGGGTCTGCGGCGTGTCTTCGGGTCCGGAGGCCGGTGGGAGAGAAGGAGCTGAGGTCGATGACTGTCGCGACGACGGCTGCCCGGTGCAGCGATCGGTCCTCCTCCATCGTCCTCCGGGTCACCGGCTGACCGCTCGGCACTCCACACGCCGCGCCGGCCGGGGCCCTGTCATCCAAAGGGTTCCCACCTTGACCGACCACACGTACGACACTCCCTCCCGACGGCGTCACCGGCTGCCCACGAAGAGCCCCGGTTCCGATGCCACCACTCTGCGGCTGCTCGCCCTGGCGGGCCCGCTGCCGGATCGTCCGCGCGTCCTCGACCTGGGCTGCGGTCCGGGCAGCGCCGCTCTGCTGCTCGCCGCCGAGGCGGGCGCCCAGGTGACGGCGGTCGATCCGCACCAGCCATTCCTCGACGAGCTCACCGAGACCGCCGCGGCCCGTGGACTCGGTGACCTGATCCGTACGGTCCGGGCGGACACGGCCGGCCTCGTCGGGGCCGGCTTCGCCGACGGGTCCTACGATCTGGTCCGGGCCGAGGGTTCCGCGTACCTCACCGGGTCCGACACCGCGCTGCGGGACTTGCGGCGGCTGCTCGCCCCCGGCGGCTCGATGGTGATCACCGGCTGCGACCGCGCCACCGGCTCGCCGTCCCTGGCCGTGGAGGCGGGCTGCCATGTGGTCGGGGTGGCGACGGAGCCCGGCGGTGACCGGGACAGCTATGTGCTGCGCCCCTTCGATCCCCGCTGGAGGACCCGTCCCGAGACGGCGGCGGACCGCGACGCCGTGCACGGGGTCGTCGCTGCTGCCTTCCCGACGCGGGACGAGGCCGATCTGGTCGACGCCCTGCGCCGCGACCCCGGTGCCTGGATGCCCGGCCTCTCGTACGTCGCCGAGGCCCGGGACGGTTCCGTGGCGGCCCACGCCCTGCTGACCCGGTGCCATGTCGGGGACGCCCCGGCGCTCGCGCTGGCCCCGGTGGCGACCTCGCCGGGCCACCAGCGCGGCGGCGCCGGGCGTGCGGTGGTCCGGGCGGTGCTGGACGCCGCGCGACTGCGGGGCGAGTCACTCGTCCTGGTGCTCGGGCATCCGGAGTACTACCCGGCCTTCGGATTCGTTCCGGCGTCGCGGTTCGGGATCAGGCCGGGCTTCGAGGTTCCCGACGAGGCGATGATGGCGCTGGTCATGGATGATTCCGTCCCGGTGCCCAGCGGCACGATCCGCTACGCGGCGGCCTTCGGAGTCTGACGCCGTGTCCGTCCCGCCGCGTCCGTCCGGCGCGGCGGGACGGACATGCCAGCACCCGAAGTGCGGACAAGCGGCTTTTGTACGGCAGACTTGACCGCACTCGAGGGGCCCGGCGCACGAGGCCGGGAACCAAAGCGAAGGATGGGTATGCCGACCACACCAGCCACCGCGGCGAACAGCTCGTCGAACGGAACAGCGGACGCGATCATGCTCGAACTGGTCGATGAGAACGGCACCACCATCGGCACCGCGGAGAAGCTCGCCGCGCACCAGGCCCCCGGCCAGCTCCACCGGGCGTTCTCCGTCTTCCTCTTCGACGAGCAGGGGCGGCTGCTGCTGCAGCGCCGGGCACTCGGCAAGTACCACTCACCCGGTGTGTGGTCGAACACCTGCTGCGGCCACCCGTATCCGGGAGAGGCGCCGTTCGCGGCGTCCGCCCGGCGTACGTACGAGGAGCTGGGGGTCTCGCCCTCGCTGCTCGCCGCGGCGGGCACGGTCCGCTACAACCACCCCGATCCGGTGTCCGGCCTGGTCGAGCAGGAGTTCAACCACCTCTTCGTCGGCATGGTGCAGGAGCGCCTGCGGCCGGACGAGGAGGAGGTCGGCGAGACGGCCTTCGTGACCGCCGCCGAGCTCGCGGAGCGGCACGCCGCCGCACCGTTCTCGGCGTGGTTCATGACCGTGCTGGATGCCGCGCGGCCCGCGATCAGGGAGCTGACGGGACCGTCCGCGGGCTGGTGAAGCCGCCCGCCGTGCCGAGGGCGGTCAGAGCTGCGTCTTCAGGGGCAGCGCCGCCCAGATGATCTTGCCTCCGCCCGCGGTGTGCTCCACGTCGCAGGTGCCCCCCGCCTCGGCGGTGATCTCACGGACCAGGAGCAGCCCGCGGCCACCGGTCTGCGCGTAGTCGGTGACCAGTGCCGTGGGGCGGTAGGGGTGGTTGTCCTCGACGGAGACCCTGATCCACTCCGCGCCGATGGCCACCTCGACGGCCAGCTCGGGCGAGAGCAACGCAGCGTGCCGGACCGCGTTGGTGACCAGTTCCGACAGGATCAGCAGCAGCCCCTGGAGGATGTCGTCCTCGACGGGTACGCCCTGCCGGTCGAGCAGGTCCCGGACCGCGTGCCGGGCCTGCGGCACCGAGACGTCGACGGCGGGGGCTGTGAAGCGCCACACCCCCTCGTACGGCACGGGATGGGCCGGAACACTCCCACGGCTCTCCATGGACCGCCACCCGCTCTCGATTCGCATTCACCGACTATCGAGTAATGAGTGTCGGGAAGAGCGTGGTCCGGACTGCCACCCTGACCACAAGTGGTCACTTCTGTAAGCAATTTGACCGAGTGAGTATGACAGCGTCAGGTGATTGGACTACTTCTCGCCCTCTTCGGGCGTCATCTGGTCCTCACCGGGCTGACGCCCCGTCGCCCGCAGTAGTCGGCCCACGGGTGCGCACCGTACGGATAGCATCCGGCGCATGGACCTCAGGGAGCAGACGGTTCGGACGGAGCCGCGACTGGAGCACACGGTCGTGGACGGCGTCGCCACCGTCGTCATCAGCAACCCCGCCAAGCGCAACGCCATGAGCGCGCAGATGTGGCAGTCGCTGCCCGTGCTCCTGAAAGGGCTGGCCGCCGACCCCGGCGTACGCGTCCTCGTGCTCACCGGCGCCGGTGACACCTTCTGCGCGGGCGCGGACATCGCCTCCCTCCAGGATCCGGGCGGGCGGCCGCAGGCGCTCGCCGTCCGGGCCGAGGAGGCCCTGGCCGCCTTCCCCAGGCCCACCCTCGCCGCCGTACGCGGGTACTGCGTGGGCGGCGGCAGCCAGCTGGCCGCCGCCTGCGATCTGCGGTTCGCCGAGGAGGGCGCTTCCTTCGGCGTCACCCCGGCCAAGCTCGGAATCGTCTATCCCTCGTCGTCCACGCGTCGGCTGGTCGCGCTGGTCGGCCCCGCCGCCGCCAAGTTCCTGCTCTTCTCCGGGGAGCTGATCGGGACGGAACGGGCCCTGCGCACCGGACTGGTGGACGAGGTCCTGCCGGAGGGCGGGCTGGCGGCCCGGGTCTCCGCGTTCGCACGGGTCCTCGCGTCGCGTTCGCAGCTGACCCAGGCCGCGGCGAAGGAGTTCGCCGACGGCCGCGAGGACCGGGACGCGTACTGGGCGCGACAGGCACGCGGCAGCGGCGACACCGCGGAGGGGGTCGCCGCCTTCCTGGAGCGCCGCACTCCCCGCTTCACCTGGACCACGGGGGACGCGGGGGATGCGGGGGCCTCACCTACGTCAGGATGAAGCGGCTCTTCGCCCGCCACTCCTCGACCATGGCCGCCGGGGCCTTCGCCGGTGAACCGCAGTCGTAGGGCGGCTGGGGGTCGTACTCGGTCAGCAGTTGGACGGTCCTGGCGTGCTCGTCACCCGCGATCCGGCCGAGCAGGGTCAGGCCCATGTCGATGCCGGAGGAGACACCGGCGGCGGTGACGTACTTCCCGTCGGCCACCACCCGCTCGTCCGCCGGCTCGGTGCCGAAGGTCTTCAGCACGTCCAGGGCCAGCCAGTGCGAGGTGGCACGACGGCCGGTGAGCAGCCCGGCGGCCGCGAGCAGCAGGGAACCCGTACAGACCGAGGTCGTCCAGGTACTGGTGGCATCCGCCGTCCGCAGCCAGCCGAGCAGCGCCTCGTTCTCCATCTGGTCGCTCTGCCCGGGCCCGCCCGGCACGATCACCACGTCCGGGGCGGGCACGTCGGCGAGGGCGCGGTCGGCGACGAGCGAGAGGCTGCCGCTGTCGTTGCGCACGGGCCCGGGCCGCTCGGCGACGAAGACCGTCTCGGCGCCGGGCGCCCGGCTGAGCATTTCGTACGGGCCCACCGCGTCGAGGGCGGTGAAGCGGTCGAAGAGCACGATGGCGATCTGCATGGTGTTCCTTCCGTCGGTGCTGCCGTGGTCGGGGCGTTTCAGGCGAGCTGGGACCGGAAGCGGCGCCGGTATTCGGCGGGCGCCGTTCCGACGGCCTTGACGAAGGCACGCCGCATCGCTTCCGGAGTGCCGTAACCGCTGGCCCGGGAGATCCCGGTGACACCGTCGGTGGTGTCCTCCAGCAGCCGGCGGGCCTGTTCCAGACGTACGCGCTCGACGTACCGGCCGGGGGTGAGGCCCGTCTCGGCCTGGAAGGCGCGGGCGAAGTGGCGGGGCGAGAGCCGCGCGCGTTCCGCGAGTGCCTCCACCGAGAGGTCGGCGTCCGGGTGCTCGGAGATCCAGTGCTGGACCTCGCGGAGGGGTTCACGGACGGCCGTCTGTGCGGTGAGCTGTGCGCTGAACTGCGCCTGGTTGCCGGGGCGCCGCAGGAAGACGACGAGATGGCGGGCGACGGTGAGCGCCACGTCCCGTCCGTGTTCCTCCTCGACGAGGGCGAGCGCGAGGTCGATGCCCGCGGTGACGCCGGCCGATGTCGCCAGCCGTCCGTCGCGTACGAAGATCGGGTCCGGGTCCACGCGCACCGTCGGGTAGGTCCGGGCGAGCGTCTCGCAGACGGACCAGTGGGTGGTCACCCGGTGGCCGTCCAGCTGACCCGCCTCGGCGAGGAGGAGGGCGCCGGTGCACACCGAAACCAGTTGCCGGGCCCGGGGGCCGTGGGTGCGGATCCAGTCGACCAGCTCCGGCGCGGGGGTCCTCGTGCCCGCGCCTCCCGGCACGAGGAGCAGATCGGGCGCCGGGGCGTCCTCGAGCCTGCCGTCGGGGACGAGCGTGAGGCCGCTGGAGCAGCGAACCGGTGCTCCGTCGAGCGAGGCGGTGCGCAGGTCGTACGAGACGCCCGGGAAACGGGAGGCACCGGCGAAGACCTCCATCGGGCCGCTCACATCGAGGCTCTGCACGCCCTCGAAGAGGACGACGAGTACGGATCGCTGCTTCATGCCCCTCATCCTGGGCGGACGGCCCGATGGCCGCAATGACGAGTTTCCCACCTTTCCTGCCATGAGTGCCTTGCGGCCGCCCCGGCCCTGTCCTACGTACCAACCAGTCGGTAACGTGCGGGCATGAGTACTCTTCCGCCACGTGCCGGACGGCGCTGCCACAACGCGCTCAATCCGCTGCACTCCTGTGTCTACTTCTCCCCCGACCTCGGCAAGGAGTTCGGGGAGCTCGGCATCGACGACGAGAGCCGGGTCTACTTCGCCGCGCGCGGCGCGGCCCTGGGTGCGGTCGGAGCGGGTGCGGTCACCGCGACCTTCTACAACTTCAACCACGAGCTGGTGGCCCGCCATCTGCCGGCCGTCTGGTCGGACATCACCCCGCGGGCGGCGCTCGACGCCCGGCTGCGGGCGGCCGACTCGACCCTGCGCCGGGTGCTCGGCGAGGAGACCCTCGCGTCACCCGAGATGGCGGAGGCGGCCCGCCTGGCCCTCACGGCCGCCGAGGCCTGCACCCGCCACGCCCGGCCCCTGTACGCCGCGCACGCGGATCTGGAGGTGCCGGAGCAGCCGCATCTGGCCTACTGGCACGCGGCTACGCTGCTGCGCGAGCACCGCGGCGACGGGCACCTGGCGGCCCTCCTGACGGCCGGCCTCGACCCCCTGGAGGCCCTGGTGAGCCACACGGCCACCGGCAAGGGCATGGCGCCGCGCTGGGTCCTCGCCACCCGCGGCTGGCGGCGCGCCGACTGGGACGCGGCGGTGGAGCGGCTGGGTGACCGGGGCGTCCTGGACGCGGCGGGCGAGCTGACCGAGGCGGGCACCGCGCTGAGGGCGGACCTGGAGGAGGCGACGGACCGGATGGACGCCGCGCCGTACGAACACCTGGGCCCCGAGGGCGTGGAGAGGCTCACCGAGCTGGGCCGCGGATTCCTGTTCGCGGCGGCCTCGGCGGGCGCCTTCCCGGACGACCTGGTCGGCAAGGGCTGATCCCCTAGACGTTTACGACCCGGGGAACCGGTCAGGCGCAGGACACACCCTACGAAGGAGGCACACCGTGTTCCGTGCGATCGCAAACGTTCTGAGTACCGTCGGCTCGGCCATCGCCACCGTGGTGACCCTGCCCTTCCGCCTCCTGGCGAGCCTCTTCGGCGGCGCTTCGCGCAGCGGCAGGACCCGGCGCGCGTGAGCCGGCCCTTCGGCAGGACGTCGGGGCCGTGATCGAGCAGGTCACGCGACACGGCCCCCGGCCACCCGGCACAATGCAGGCGAAGGGGCCCACCGGGTGTGGAGCACCCCAGTGGCACAGCCAGCACAGCCAGTACGAGAAGGCGAGTCGGGAAAACCGTGACGACGTCCATCGAAGGCAGGATCGCCGAGGAGCTCGGCGTACGTGAGCGTCAGGTGAAGGCGGCTGTCGACTTGCTCGACGGCGGGTCGACCGTGCCGTTCATCGCGCGCTACCGCAAGGAAGCGACCGAGATGCTCGACGATGCGCAACTGCGCACGCTCGAGGAGAGGCTGAGGTATCTGCGGGAACTCGAGGACCGCCGTACGGCGGTCCTCGAGTCCGTCCGTGAGCAGGGCAAGCTCGACGCCACCCTGGAGGCGCAGATCCGGGCGGCCGACACCAAGGCGCGGCTGGAGGACATCTACCTGCCGTTCAAGCCGAAGCGCCGGACGAAGGCACAGATCGCGCGCGAGGCGGGCCTGGAGCCCCTCGCCGACGGACTGCTCGGCGACCCGTCCGTGGAGCCGCTCGCCGCCGCCGCGGCGTTCGTCGACGCCGGGAAGGGCGTGGCGGAACCGGCCGCGGCTTTGGAGGGGGCCCGGGCGATCCTGGCCGAGCGCTTCTCGGAGGACGCCGACCTGACCGGCGAACTGCGCGAACGCATGTGGTCGCGCGGCAGGCTCGTGGCGAAGGTACGGGACGGCAAGGAGGAGGCGGGCGCGAAGTTCGCCGACTACTTCGACTTCGCCGAACCCTTCACGGCGCTGCCCTCGCACCGCGTCCTCGCGATGCTCCGGGGCGAGAAGGAGGACGTGCTCGACCTGGTCCTGGAGCCGGAGGAACCGTCGGAGCAGCCCGGCCCCTCCTCGTACGAGAACATGATCGCCCGCCGGTTCGGCGTCGCGGACCGCGGCCGGCCCGGGGACAAATGGCTGGGCGACACGGTGCGCTGGGCCTGGCGGACCCGGATCCTCGTACACCTGGGGATCGACCTGCGTCTCCGGCTGCGCACGGCGGCGGAGGACGAGGCCGTACGCGTCTTCGCCTCGAACCTGCGCGACCTGCTGCTCGCCGCCCCGGCCGGCACCCGGGCGACGCTGGGGCTCGACCCCGGTTTCCGTACAGGCGTGAAGGTCGCCGTCGTGGACGCGACCGGCAAGGTCGTCGCGACGGACGTCATCCACCCGCATGTCCCGGCGAACAAGTGGGACCAGTCGCTGGCCACGCTGGAGCGTCTCGCCAAGGAGCACCAGGTCGACCTGATCGCGATCGGGAACGGCACGGCGTCCCGCGAGACCGACAAGCTCGCGGGTGAACTGTGCGACAGGCATCCGGAGCTGAAGCTCACCAAGGTGATGGTCTCGGAGGCGGGCGCCTCCGTCTACTCGGCGTCGGCCTTCGCCTCCCAGGAACTCCCGGACATGGACGTGTCGTTGCGCGGCGCGGTCTCGATCGCGCGCCGTCTGCAGGACCCGCTGGCCGAGCTCGTGAAGATCGACCCGAAGTCGATCGGCGTCGGCCAGTACCAGCACGACCTCTCCGAGGTGAAGCTGTCGCGTTCCCTGGACGCCGTCGTGGAGGACTGTGTCAACGGCGTCGGCGTCGACGTCAACACCGCGTCGGCGCCGCTGCTTTCGCGGGTGTCGGGCATCGGCTCCGCACTGGCCGAGAACATCGTGGCCCACCGGGACACGAACGGCCCCTTCCGCTCCCGTCGAGCGCTCAAGGACGTGGCACGGCTGGGCCCGAAGGCGTACGAGCAGTGCGCGGGCTTCCTCCGGATCCGGGGTGGCGACGACCCGCTGGACGCGTCGAGCGTGCACCCCGAGGCGTACCCCGTGGTGCGGACGATGGTGAAGCGCACGGGCGGCGACGTGGCCTCGCTGATCGGCAACACCGACACCCTCCGCTCCCTGCGGCCGGACGATTTCGTGGACGAGAAGTTCGGTCTGCCGACGGTCACGGACATCCTCAAGGAGCTGGAGAAGCCGGGCCGGGACCCGCGGCCCGCCTTCCGGACCGCCACCTTCAAGGAGGGCGTCGAGAAGCTCGGCGACCTGGTCCCCGGGATGGTGCTGGAGGGTGTCGTCACGAACGTGGCGGCGTTCGGCGCGTTCGTGGACGTCGGTGTCCACCAGGACGGCCTCGTCCATGTGTCGGCGATGTCGCGGACGTTCGTCAAGGACCCGAGGGATGTCGTGAAGCCGGGCGACATCGTGAAGGTGAAGGTCATGGACGTCGACATCCCGCGCAAGCGCGTCTCTCTGACGCTGCGGCTCGACGACGAGGCCGGGGCGGACCGTAGCGGCGGCGGACAGGGTCCCCGGCGTGAGAAGGGCGGACAGGGCGGCGGGGAACGTCCGCCACGCCAGCGGCAGGCACAGGGCGGTGGCCAGGGTGCCCGCCAGGGCGGCGGCCAGGGCCGCGACCGGCGTGGGGGCGGCGGCCAGGGCGGCGCGCCGCGTCCGGCGGCCGCGCCGGCCAACAGCGCGATGGCGGACGCGCTGCGGCGGGCCGGACTGGGCGGCTCCGACTCGGGCGGCCGCAAGCGCTGAGCCGAGGCCACGGCGAGGGGCGGGCAGGAGCTTCTCCTGCCCGCCCCTCGCTTTCTCTGATCGTCCGTCCTGCTGTCTTGACCGCTCCCGATGAGTGCCGTACGTTCACGGCGATTCATGTACACGAACTCGGTTCATCATGCAGATTGCTGCTCCGGAACCGGGGACGGTTCCACCACTGCGCCAACCACCGCACCACCCACCGTCAGGTGCCTGCGGAGAATACCGCAGGCGGTGAAAGGGATGCCTAGTGATTACAGAGAATCAGCAGGTCAGAAGACGCGGCGGCCGTGCGGCCGCCACCCTCGTCGCCATCGTCTCGCTGCTCGCCGCAGGGCTCACCGCACTCTTCGCGACCGGATCCGCCTCGGCAGCTCCCGCCGCCGGTTCGTACAGCCTGGCGAACGCCGCCAGCGGTCTGTGTCTGGGGGTGCCGGGCTCCAGCACCTCCGCGGGGACGCAGCTCGCGCAGAGCGCCTGCAACGGCTCCGCCGGACAGACCTGGAAGCTCACCGCCTCGGGCAGCGGCTACACCCTGGCCGCCGCGAGCAGCGCCAAGTGCGCCGGCGTGCGGGACGCCTCCACGAGTGCCGGCAAGGCCGTGGAGCAGCAGAACTGCAGCGGTGCGGCCACCCAGGTGTGGACCCTGACCGCGGTCAGCGGCAGCACCTACCGCGTCGTCAACAGCAACGGCGGCAAGTGCCTGAACGTGAAGGACAGTTCGACCGCGTCCGGCGCCCTGGTCCAGCAGAACTCCTGCGACTCGGTGAGCAGCAAGAGCTGGACCTTCACCGCCTCGGGCACCGTTCCGACCGACCCGCCCACGGACCCGACGGACCCGCCGACCGACCCGCCCACGGACCGGCCGTCGTGGCCGACCGCCAACGGCAGCCAGGCCGTCTCGTCGACCATCGAGGTCTCGGGCACGTACGACGGGGGCATGAAGCGCCTGTACGGCAGCGGTGACCTGGGCAGCGGGGGCCAGGACGAGGACCAGCCCCCGATGATCAAGCTGGCGGACGGCGCCACCCTGCAGAACGTCATCCTCGGCGCCCCGGCCGCCGACGGTGTGCACTGCGCGGGTACCTGCACCATCAAGAACGTGTGGTGGGAGGACGTGGGCGAGGACGCCGCGACCTTCCGCGGCGGTTCCTCCTCGACGGTCCGCACGATCGACGGCGGCGGCGCGAAGCTGGCCGAGGACAAGGTGTTCCAGCACAACGGCGTCGGCACCCTGGTCGTGAAGAACTTCCAGGTCGACGACTTCGGCAAGCTGGTCCGTTCCTGCGGCAACTGCTCCACGCAGAACGCCCGGCACATCCAGCTCCAGAACATCTGGGCGACGGCTCCCGGCACGAGCCTGGTCGGCATCAACACGAACTACGGCGACACGGCCCGGATCTCGGACGTCACGATCTACGACGACGGCGACCGAGACATGAAGATCTGCACCAAGTACAGGGGCACGACGAGCGGCGAGCCGAGCGAGATCGGCTCGGGCGCGGACGGCACGAACTGCATCTACTCCTCGTCCGACATCAGTTACGTCGACTGAGGCGGCCCCGGCGTACCGGCCCCGCTCCTCCCCCACGGCGGGACGGGCGGGGCCTCCGCGTCAGGCGGTCTCGGTGACCTTGCCGTCGGCGATCTCGATGCGGCGGGTCGTGTGGACGGCGTCGAGCATGCGCCGGTCGTGGGTGACCAGCAGCAGAGTCCCCGTGTAGGCGTCGAGCGCGGATTCCAGCTGTTCGATGGCGGGCAGGTCCAGGTGGTTCGTCGGCTCGTCCAGCACCAGCAGGTTGACGCCCCTGCCCTGCAGGAGCGCCAGGCCCGCCCGGGTGCGCTCGCCCGGGGAGAGGGTCGTGGCGGGCCTCAGCACATGGCCGGAGCGCAGGCCGAACTTGGCGAGCAGGGTGCGCACCTCGGCGGGCTCGGTGTCGGGGACGGCCGCGCAGAAGGCGTCCAGCAGGCTCTCCGTGCCGTGGAACAGCTCGCGGGCCTGGTCGACCTCGCCCACCACGACGCCCGAGCCGAGCGAGGCGTGGCCCGCGTCGAGAGGGAGCCGTCCGAGGAGAGCGGCGAGCAGGGTGGACTTGCCCGCGCCGTTGGCCCCGGTGATGGCGACCCGGTCGGCCCAGTCGATCTGCAGGGTGGCCGGCCCGAAGGAGAAGTCCCCGCGGACGACGGCGGCGTCGCGCAGCGTGGCCACGACGGAACCGGAGCGCGGTGCGGAGGCGATCTCCATCCGCAGTTCCCACTCCTTGCGGGGCTCCTCGACGACGTCGAGGCGTTCGATCATGCGCTGCGTCTGCTTGGCCTTCGCGGCCTGCTTCTCGCTGGCCTCGCTGCGGAACTTGCGGCCGATCTTGTCGTTGTCGGTGGCCTTGCGGCGGGCGTTCTTGACGCCCTTGTCCATCCAGCCCCGCTGCATCTGTGCGCGGCCCTCGAGCGCGGAGCGCTTGTCGGCGTACTCCTCGAACTCCTCGCGGGCGTGGGCCCGGGCGCGTTCACGCTCCTCCAGATAGGAGGCGTAACCGCCGCCGTAGAGGTTGATCTCCTGCTGGGCGAGATCGAGTTCCAGGACCTTGGTGACCGTACGCATCAGGAACTCGCGGTCATGGCTGACGACGACGGTGCCGGCGCGCAGCCCTGACACGAAGCGCTCCAGGCGCTCCAGGCCGTCGAGGTCCAGGTCGTTGGTGGGCTCGTCGAGCAGGAAGACGTCGTAGCGCGACAGCAGCAGCGAGGCCAGGCCCGCGCGGGCCGCCTGGCCACCGGAGAGGGCTGTCATCGGAAGGTCGAGACCGATGGTCAGACCGAGGTCGGCGGCGACCTCCTCGGCACGTTCGTCCAGGTCGGCGCCGCCGAGGGAGAGCCAGCGCTCCAGCGTCTCGGAGTAGGCGTCGTCCGCGCCGGGCGCTCCGTCGACCAGTGCCTGGGTGGCGGTGTCCATGGCCGCCTGCGCGTCGGCGACCCCGGTGCGGCGGGCGAGGAACTCCCGTACGGACTCGCCCGCGCGGCGCTCCGGCTCCTGCGGGAGGTGCCCGACGGTCGCGGTGGGCGGGGAGAGCCTCAGCTCGCCCTCCTCCGGCCGGTCGAGCCCCGCGAGCAGGCGGAGCAGCGAGGATTTGCCGGCGCCGTTGGCTCCGACGAGACCGATCACGTCGCCGGGCGCGACCACGAGGTCGAGTCCCGCGAACAGTGTGCGGTCGCCGTGCCCGGCGGCGAGTTCCTTGGCGACGAGAGTGGCAGTCATCAGGGTGCTGATCCTAACGAACGCCGGGGGCCGTCCTTCCCGCCGGACGAGGGTGCGACCATGGCCCCTCCCGCCCTCGGGCACACGCCGGGGCGGCATGGAGACAGGGGTGAGCACGGTGGCGGACGTGATCGTGGTGGGCGGCGGGGTCAGCGGGCTGACCACGGCGCTGCTGCTGGCGGAGCGCGGCCTGGGGGTACGCGTCTGGTCCAGGGACCCCGCAGCGGCCACGACCTCGGCCGTGGCCGGTGCGCTCTGGTGGCCGTACCGGATCGAGCCCGAGGCCCTGGTGGGTGGCTGGTCGCTCGAAACCCTCCGGGTGTACGAGGAGCTGGCCGCCGCCCCCGCCGAGACGGGCGTCCGCATGGTCCCCGGGGTGCACGGGGGCGAGCGCCTGGCCGCGCTCGGACCGTGGGCCCGCGACCTGAAGCATCTCTCCGAGGTGGCGGAGGGGCTCCGGGTCACGCTTCCGCTGATCGACATGCCGGCCCATCTGAGCTGGCTGGAGGGCCAACTCTCCGCCGCGGGGGGCGTGGTCGAGCGGCGTACGGTACGTGGCTTCGCGGAGGCGGCGGCCGAGGCGCGGGTGGTCGTCAACTGCACCGGACTCGGCGCCCGCGAACTGGTTCCCGACCCCGGGGTGCGGCCGGTCCGCGGCCAGTTGGTGGTGGTGGAGAACCCTGGCATCGACGAGTGGTTCACCGAGGCGGATCCGGCGTCGAGCGCGACGACGTATCTCTTTCCGCAGCCGGGAGGGCTGGTGCTCGGCGGAACGGCGGAGACGGACGACGCGCGCACCGGGCCCGATCCGCGTACGGCCGCGGAGATCGTGGCGCGGTGCGCGCGGATACGCCCGGAGATCGCGGGGGCCCGGGTCATCGGCCACCGGGTGGGGCTGCGGCCGGCCCGCGACGCCGGGGTGCGCATCGAGGCGGAGGAGCTGCCGGGCGGCGGGCTGCTGGTGCACAACTACGGACACGGTGGCGCCGGGGTGACGGTGGCCCGGGGCTGTGCGCGGGCCGCGGCCCAGCTGGTGGGCTGAGCCGCGGTCCCGGTCAGGCCGGCGGGTCGTGCTTGTGGCGTTCGTCGGTGGTGACCTCCGTGGTGCCGGGGCCGATCCGGATCTCGAAGTCCCCGTCGTACTTGGCGTGCCCCTCGATGACGGCGGATTCGACGGCCTCCACACCGAACTCCCTGCGGACGATCATCGGGTCGTGGCGCAGATCCCTCATGAGCGCGACGCACATCCCGATCATCACGATGGTGAAGGGGGCGGCCACCAGGATGGTCAGGTTCTGGAGGCCCGCCAGGGCGTCCCCCTGCCCGTCGCCGATGAGCAGCATGATCGCCGCGACGGCCCCGGTGACGACACCCCAGAAGATCACGACCCATTTCGCGGGTTCGAGGACGCCCTTCTGGGAGAGCGTTCCCATCACGATCGAGGCGGCGTCGGCGCCCGAGACGAAGAAGATGCCCACCAGGATCATGACGAGGATGCTCATCACGGTGGCGATCGGGTATTCGTGGAGGACACCGAAGAGCTGGGCCTCCGGGGTGTCACCGACGCCCCGGAGCTTTCCGTCCCTCTGCAGTTCGATCGCCGAGCCGCCGAAGACGGCGAACCAGACGAGGCTGACGGTGCTGGGCACGAGGATCACGCCGCCGACGAACTGCCGGATCGTGCGGCCGCGGCTGATCCTTGCGATGAACATGCCGACGAAGGGCGTCCAGGAGATCCACCACGCCCAGTAGAAGACCGTCCAGCTGGCGAGCCAGTCGGCGACTTCACCCTCTCCCGTCGCCTCGGTCCGGCCTGCGAGCTGGGCGAGGTCACCGATGTACGCCGCGATCGAGGTGGGCAGCAGGTCCAGGATGATGATCGTGGGGCCGACGACGAACACGAAGATCACCAGGATCAGCGCGAGCACCATGTTGATGTTGGACAGCCACTGGATGCCCTTCTCCACACCCGAGATCGCCGATGCGACGAAGGCGGCCGTCAGAACGGCGATGATCGCGACCAGCAGGCCGGTCCCGGTCTTCTCCATCCAGTTGAGCTCCTGGAAGCCGCTGCCGATCTGCAGCGCCCCGAGGCCCAGCGAGGCCGCCGAGCCGAAGAGCGTCGCGAAGATGGCGAGGATGTCGATGATGCGGCCGACCACCCCGTGGGAGTGCCGCTCGCCGATGAGCGGGATGAACACGGCGCTGATGGTCTGGCGCCGGTGCCGCCGGTAGGCGCTGTAGGCGATGGCCAGTCCGACGACCGCGTAGATCGCCCAGGGGTGGAGCGTCCAGTGGAAGAGCGTGGTCGCCATCGCCGTCTGCATGGCCTCGGCCGCGTCCGCGGGGTGGGTGCCGGGGGGCGGGTTGACGAAATGGGCGAGTGGCTCGCTCACTCCGTAGAACATCAGGCCGATGCCCATACCGGCGCTGAACATCATCGCGACCCAGGAGACCGTCTTGAATTCGGGCTCCTCCCCCTCCTGGCCGAGCGAGATCCTCCCGTAACGGCTGATCGCGAGCCAGAGGGCGAAGACCACGAAGCCGGAGGCCGCCAGCATGAAGGCCCAGCCGCCGTTGTGGATGAGTCCGTTGAGCAGCGTGCTGGAGACGTCCGTCAGTGAGTCGGTGGCCGTGGCACCCCAGATCACGAAGGCGATGGTGAGCACTGCGGAGACGCCGAACACCACCCGGTCGGTCGTGGGACGGCGGCCGTGGTGCGGATCGGCGGGCAGATCGGCCGTTACCGGCAGATACTCCCCTCGCCCACCCGTTCTCTGCTCGTCGTGTGACACAAATGGCACCTTTCACGCAATGCGAATATTTCGCTCTCCGTAGGCAGTACCACACTCGGTGCGCATCTTCCGGGATCCCCGAGCGGTACACGCACGGCCGTTTACGGAGGAAACGGGTCCGCGTCTCCGGCGTCGGCCGCCTCCGGCCGGGCCGATAGGCTGACGGCGTCCGTGCCCAAACCCGCCGGTTCCAGCCGTTCCCAGCCCGGGCGCGCGTGTACGAGGAGCGACCCTTGCCCGACCCGACCCCCGATCCGCACCGTGATGCCCGGCCCACCCTGGAGGCCGTGGCGGCCCGCGCCGGAGTGTCCAGGGCGACGGCTTCCCGTGTCGTCAACGGCGGTGCGGGCGTACGTCAGCCCCTGGTGGACCAGGTGCGCAAGGCGGTCGACGAGCTCGGCTACATCCCGAACCACGCCGCGCGGACGCTGGTCACCCGGCGCAACGGCGCTGTCGCCGTGATCATCGACGAGCCCGAGTTCCGGATCTTCTCCGACCCCTTCTTTTCCCGCCAGATCCGCGGGATCAGCCGCGAGCTCAACGCCCACGACGCACAGCTGGTCCTGCTCCTGGTGGAGGGCAGCGGCGACTTCGACCGGGTCACCCGCTATCTGGCAGGCGGTCACGTGGACGGCGTGCTGGCCTTCTCCCTGCACACCGACGACGAACTTCCCGCGATCATCCGGCGGTTCCGGGTCCCGACGGTCTACGGGGGCCGCCCGGAACACCCTGCGGCGGGCGAGGACACGACGCAGGTGCCGTACGTCGACTGCGACAACCGGGGCGGCGCCCGCGAGGCCGTGCGCCACCTGGTCTCGCTCGGCCGGCGGCGCATCGCCCACATCGCGGGGCCCCGCGACCAGACGTCGGCACTCGACCGGATCGACGGCTACCACGACGTGCTCCCGGACGCGGGACCGGAACTCGTCGCGGAGGGTGACTTCACCGCGGAGGGCGGAGCCCGGGCCATGTCGGACCTGCTGGACACCCATCCGGATCTCGACGCCGTCTTCGCGTCCAACGACCTGATGGCGTCGGGCGCCCTGCGGGTGCTGCGCGAGCGGGGCGTCCGGGTGCCGGAGGACGTGGCGGTGGTGGGGTTCGACGACATGACCTCGGTGGCGGAGGCCGCCGTACCACCGCTGACGACGATCCGTCAGGACGTGGAGGGCATGGGGCGGTTGATGGTGCGGCTGCTGATGGAGCGGCTGAACAGCGACACCGGGACATGGCCCGAGTCCGTGATCACCCCGACCGAACTGGTCCGCCGGGCCTCCGCCTGAGTCCTCCCGCTGCCCGCCACCCGGCCCGCGCCGACCTGGCGAGCGGCAGGTAGCGCAGCCGCTCCGGGAGCAGGGGGACGATCCGCCGCACCACGGCGCCGAAGCGCCGCAGCCGACGCTCCTGGTCCGGGGTCCAGTCGAGCCCGATGGCCTCGCGTGCGTCCGGCGGCATCAGCCCGATGGTGATGAAGCTGCGGAACCGCGCCAGCGGCGGGAGGAGTACCGGCCACAGCACCTTCAGGACCAGCCGTAGGACGAGGGGCCCCCGGTCGGGCGGCGGCACGGGAGCGTCCGCGGCCACCAGTTCCCGTACGACGACGGTGGCCTCCACCTCGTCGGCCAGCATCCTGCGGTAGTACGGCCAGAACTCCTCGATCGTCTGCGGCATGTCCCGGTCGTGGATGCCGAGGATCCGGCCGACCTGGAGCCACTCCCCGTACAGGGCGCGTTCCTGCGCGTCGGTGAGCGGGCGGACCAGGTAGCGCGACGCGTGCTGGTAGACGGGGAAGCCCGTGGCGTGCACCCACGCGTAGTTCGCGGGGGTGAGCGCGTGGTAGCGGCGGCCGCGGGTGTCGGTCCCCTGGATCGTACGGTGCAGCTTCCTGAGCCTGCGTCCCTCCTCGGCCGCGGCCTCTCCCCCGTACACCCAGAGCTGGAGCGAGCTCAGGGACCGTTCGCCGCGCCCCCAGGGGTCCGTACGGAAGACCGAGTGGTCGTCGACGCCGGCGCCGACGGCCGGGTGGGCGACCTGGAGGGTGAGGGCGGCGGGCAGCATCAGCAGTCCCCGGATGTCACCGGCGAGGCTCCACAGAACCCCGCCCGGCGGGGGCGGTGCGGGTTCTCCTGTGCTGGTCATGCGGATGCTCCCAGGGGTCGGCGGGCACTCGGGGCGGCGCCCGGACCGTGTGTGTTCCAGTATGCGATCCCGCAGCAGTGTTGACGCGCCACATGAAACAAGTCAATAGTATTTGTAACTTTGACTCTCCACGGCGAGAGGTTCGGCCATATGCCTTATGCAGCAGATGTGTTGAGCGGAGGAGGGCACACACCATGGGCCGCTACAGCCGATTGCGCGAGATACGCCGGATGGACCCCGTCAGCGACTGCGCCGAGATACTCCGGCTGATGTCCCAGTACGAGTTCCCGTGGGACTACCGGCAGGGCATCAGCGTCGCCTTCCTGCGCGACTACGGGGTTCCGCGGATCTCCGTACTGCTCGACCGCACCCAGGAGTTCGAGCGCAACGGCCAGAAACGCTACGACGACACCGTCCTGTTCGGATACGAGATGGCGGCCGAGGGTTTCGAGTCGGAGCGGGCCAGGGCCGCCGCCCGCCATCTCAACCGGATCCACGGCAGGTACCGCATCCCGAACGAGGACTACCTCTATGTGCTGGCCACCACGGTGGTCGGGCCGAAACGCTGGATCGACCGGTTCGGGTGGCGGCCCCTGTGCGCTCAGGAGGCGGGGGCGCTGGCGGAGGTGGGGCAGCGGATGGCGGCCATGATGGGCATCGAGGGCGCACCCGGCAGTTACGAGGGCTTCGAGGAGCTGCTGGACTCCTACGAGGCCCGGATGTTCGCGTACGACCCGGCGAACCGGCGCGTCGCCAACGCCACCTTCCGGGTCATGGCCGCCTGGTACCCGGCCCCGCTGCGCCCCCTGGTGGCCAGGTTCTCGCTGGCCCTGCTGGACGAGCCCTTACTGCGGGCGCTGGGCTTCCCGGCGCAGCCGCGGTGGATGCGGGCGGCGGCCGTCCGCCTGGTACGCACCCGCTCGCAGGGCGTCCGGCTGCTGCCCGCACGGCCCCGATGGCTGCCCTCCCGCCCCCGGCCACGCAGTTACCCCTTCGGATACCAGCTCGACGACCTCGGACCGCACTGGGCGCAGAGCCGCCCGCTGGAACCACTGCCCATGGAGAAGTCATGACGACCGGAACAGACCGTGCGGCGCACGGCATCGAGGACATCCGCGCCGCGGTGGCGCAAGCCAGGGGTGCGGGCCACGGATGGGCCGCGCTCGGGGCGCGGGAACGGCGCCCCCTGCTCCTGCGCTGGAAGCGCGAACTGGCGCGCCGTGCGGACGAGTTCGCCGAGGTGATCGCGGCGGAGACCGGCAAGCCGGTGCACGACGCCCGCTCCGAGGTGCTGCTGACGCTGGTCCATCTGGAGTGGGCGGCCCGCAACGCCCACCGGGTGCTGGGCAGGCGACGGGTGTCCTCCGGCCTGCTGTCGGTCCATCAGCGGGCGCTGCTGGCCTACCGCCCGCTCGGGGTGATCGGCGTCATCGGCCCGTGGAACTACCCGCTCTACACGCCGATGGGCTCGATCGGCTACGCCCTCGCGGCGGGCAACGCAGTGGTGTTCAAGCCGTCCGAACTCACACCCGGGGTCGGCGTGCTGCTGGCCCGGAGCTTCGGGGAGGCGGTCCCGGACCACGCGGGTCTGCTGCGGACGGTCACCGGACCGGGCTCCACCGGGGCCGCCCTGGCCGGAGCGGAGGGGCCGTCCGGCGTGGACAAGGTCGCCTTCACCGGCTCGCCCGGGACCGCCCGCAAGGTCGCCGCGGCCTGCGCGGCCACGCTCACACCGCTGCTCGCCGAGTGCGGGGGCAAGGACGCGGTGCTGGTCGCTGCGGACGCCGATCTGGACGCGGCGGCCGACGCGATCGTGTGGGGCGCGATGGGCAACGCGGGCCAGACCTGCGCCGGCGTGGAGCGGGTGTACGCGGTGGCCTCGGTCCACGAGGCGCTGTGCGCGCGCATCGTGAGCCGCGCGCGGGCGCTGGTGCCCGGTGACGCCTACGGCCCGCTCACCCTGCCGTCCCAGCTCGGCGTGGTGGAGCACCACGTGAAGCAGGCCCTGGTGGACGGCGGCACCGCCGAACTGGGCGGGCCCGACGCCCTGCGGAACCGCGTGCTCGGGCCGGTGGTCCTGTCAGGGGTCCCCGAGGACTCACCGGCCGTGACGGAGGAGACCTTCGGCCCGGTCGTCGTGGTGAACCCGGTGCGCGACATGGACGAGGCGGTGGAGAGGGCCAACGCGTCGGCGTACTCCCTGGGCGCCGCCGTGTTCACCCGCTCCCGGGCGGCCGGGCTCGCACTGGCCGAACGTCTCGGCTCCGGCGCCGTGTCGGTGAACTCGGTGCTGGGCTTCGCCGCGATCCCGTCCCTGCCGTTCGGTGGCGCGGGCGAGTCGGGGTACGGACGGATCCACGGCGAGGAGGGGCTGCGGGCCTTCGCGGCGCCGCACTCCGTCACCGTACGGCGGTTCGCACCGGCGGTGGACCTGACGTCGTTCGCGACGCCCCGGGAGAAGGTCGCCCGGGCCGTCGAGCTGGGCAGGAAGCTGCACGCCCGGTTCTGAGGGCGTTCACCCGACGCCGAGCAGCGGCACCAGATAGCGCCGGGCGAACGTGCGCACCTGCTCGTCGTCGTCCAGCTCGAAGCAGCTCACAGGATTGAGGAGGAAGGAGACGGTGATCCGCACCATCAGTTCGGCGACCGGTGTCGTGTCCGTCTCCGGCCGCCCTTCCGCGCGCTGGGCGTGGCGGAGCCGGTCGGCCAGGTATCCGCGCATCGCGAGGAAGGAAGGGCCGCTCTCCAGCGTGAGGAAGGGGAGCATGATCTCCGGCTCCAGGCGCAGCAACCCGCCCACCAACGGGTGTTCACGGATGTGCTTCAGGACCGCGACGAAGCCGGCGACGAGCCGCTCCTCCATGGTGGGCAGTGCCGCCACCGCCTTGTCCACGTCCGCTACGAATCTGCGGTACTCCCGCAGCAGGCAGGCGGAGACCAGGCTGTCCTTGTTGCCGATCCTGCGGTACACGGTGACCCGCGAGACCTTGGCCCGCTTGGCCACGTCGTCGACGGTCGAGCGGCGCAGCCCGAAGGTCATGAACTGCTCGCGCGCGGCGTCCAGGATCTGCTCGCTCAGCGCGTCGGACGGCGGCGTCTCGACGAGCGCCCTGGCCAGCAGTGTCTCGTTGGTACCCGGTGCCGCCATGAGCCCTCCCCGTCCGTCGTGACCACTCAACCATATCCACAGTGCGACAAAGTCATCTGATCCGCTTCTTTGTAACTTCCCTGGAGGCCTTCATGTCCACCGACCACGCCCTGCCCCGCTCGGTCTCCGCCGAGCAGCGCGCCTTCGTCGGCGCCCTGCGCGACTTCGCCCGGCGCGAGTGCGGCACGCGGGAGCAGCGCGACGCGCTGGCGGCGGAGGCGGGCGGCCCGCACGCGCCGTCCCTCTACGCCCGGCTGGCGGAGCTCGGCTGGCTCGGCGTGTGCCTGCCCGAGGCCTACGGGGGCTCGGGCGGCGGGATGACGGACGCCTGCCTCTTCCTCCGTGAGACGGCGCGCGGCCTCGTGCCGGCGGGCGGGTTCATCACTTCGGTGATCACGGCGAAGGCGTACGAGCGCTTCGGCAGCGAGGCCCAGTGCAAGGCGGCGATCGGTGGTGCGGTGGACGGCCAGGTGCTGTCCATCGCGATGTCCGAGCCGGAGGCCGGATCCGACGTGGCGGCGCTGCGGTGCAAGGCGGAACGCATGCCGGACGGGCGCTGGCTGGTCAACGGTCACAAGACCTGGATCTCCAACGCGCATCTGGCCGAGCACATCCTGCTGGTTGCCCGGACCGACGCGAGCGGGGCGAAGCACGAAGGGCTGACCATGTTCCATGTCCCGGCAGGGACGCCCGGGATCGAGATCCGGCCCATCGAGACGATGGGCGGCCGCGAGGTCAACGACGTCTTCCTCACCGACGTCTCGCTGCCGGCGGATGCGGTGGTCGGCACGGCCGACCGCGCGTGGACCCAGCTGATGGCGGGGCTCAACGCGGAGCGCCTCTTCCTGGCGGCGAACATGCTGGGCCTGGCGGAGCGGATCCTGGAGGACACCGTCGCGTACGTGCGGGGACGCGAGCAGTTCGGCCGCCCGGTCGGTTCCTTCCAGGCGCTGCGGCACCGGCTGGCCGACCTGGCGACCGAGATCGAGTGCGCCCGGCTGCTGGTCTTCGACGTGGCCGCGGCCTGCGACGCCGAGCCGGAGCGGCTCTTCCCGCGCGAGGCCTCGATGGCGAAGCTCAAGGCCACCGAGACGGCGAGGCACGCGGCTCTGGAGGGAATGCAGATGATGGGTGGCTACGGCTACGCGACGGAGTACGACATGGAGCGGCATCTGCGGGCCGCGGTCGTTTCGACCGTCTACGGCGGCACGAGTGAGATCCAGCGCGACATCATCGGCAAGAGCTACGGCCTGTAGGGCGCCACGCGGGGCGGCACTCAGCCGAAGTCGTACACCGTCACCTCGATACCGCGGCTCACCAGCCGGTCGATGAGGAGCGGCTCGACCCGGGACCATGTGCCGCCCGCCAGCCCGCAGCCGATCCTCGGCATGTGGACCGAAGCGCCCAGCTCCGCCGCCCTGGCGGCTACCTTGTCCAGACCCGTGTCGATCGCCTCGTAACGCACCGGCACGCCCTTGCTGCCGGTGCGTATCCCCCGCTGACCGACCAGATTCGCCACCCAGACGTACGGGCCGGCCTGGACGAACTGCACGGCCCCCAGGCCGAAGTCGTTGCCCGCGCGCTCGCGGTGCCAGCGGCGGTACGCGGCCTCGGGCTCGGGCCAGCGGCGGGAAAGGGCCAGGACGAAGCCCTTGCCCCAGCCGCCCAGGTCGTTGCAGCAGTGCACGATCAGCTTGACGCCCTTGCCCCGGGGGCTGGTGGCATCGCCCTGCAGGTAGGTGATCCCCGACATGCCCTCACCGTACGTTCCCCCACTGACAACCGGCCCCGGGTCAGGTGCCGCTCTCCTCGTAGAGGGCGTCCAGCACCTTTCCGTACTGCTCGCGGACGACGCGGCGGCGCAGCTTCAGCGAGGGTGTCAGCTCGCCGGTGTCGGGGCCCCATTCCCTGGCCAGCAGCCGGTGGCGTTTGACCTGTTCGGTGCGGTTCAGCCGGGCGTTTGCGGCCTGGACGGCGCGGTCCACCTCCTCGCGTACGGCGGGGTGGGCGGCGAGCGCCGTCATGTCGTCGCCGCCCTCGACGCCCCGGGCCGCCGCCCAGGCCGGTGCCATCTCCGCGTCCAGGACGAGGAGCGCCACCAGGTAGGAGTGTCCGTCGCCGTGGACGAACGCCTGGCCGATCAGCGGGTGTTCCTTGAGGGCGTTCTCCACCAGGGCCGGGGAGACGTTCTTCCCGGTCGAGGTGATGATCATTTCCTTCTTGCGGTCGGTGAGCCACAGGTAGCCGTCGTCGTCGATCCGGCCGATGTCCCCGGTCGGGAACCACCCGTCCGCGTCGAGCGCCCGGTCCACGGTGCCGTCGGCGCGCAGGTACCCGGAGAACACCGTCTCGCCCCGGACCAGGATCTCGCCGTCCTCCGCGATCCTCAGCTCCAGCCCGTGCAGCGGCCTGCCGACCGAGCCGAGGCGGAACCCGGACGGGCTGTTGGTGGTGAACACACCGACCGTCTCGGTGAGTCCCCAGGCGTCCATGACGACGATGCCGAAGCCGGCCCAGAAGCGCACCACGTCCAGCGGCATGGGCGCGGAGGCGCTGGCCGTCCACACCAGTCGCTCGAAGCCCGCGAGGGAGAGCACCGGATCGAGGACCTTCTCCTTGGCGTGCCGGTAGGCGGTCTCCAGCTCAGCGGGTGGCTGTTCGCCCCGCTCGCGGAAGGCCACGTGCTCGCGGGCGGTCTCCCCCGCCGCCTCGATCGCGGCCCGCTGCTCCTCGGGCAGGGTGGCGAGCGCGGCCCTGACGGAAGCGGCGAGCTTCTCCCACACCCGGGGCACGCCGAAGAACTGGGCGGGGTGCAGGGCGCGCGCGGTGGCCGCGACGGCCGCGGCGTCGGCGCAGAGATGGACGTGCGAGGCCCGGAAGACCGGCAGGTAGATGCCCAGCATCCGCTCGGCGATGTGGGCGAAGGGGAGGTAGCAGATGTGCGCGACGTGGTCCGGCAGTTCCACCACCCGGTCCAGGGCCAGCGCGTTGACGACCACGCTGCGGTGGGTGATGGGCACGGCCTTCGGGTCTCCGGTGGTGCCCGAGGTGTAGACGACCGTGAGGGGGTCGTCGGCGGCGGAGGCCTGCCAGGCCGCCTCGAACTCCTCGGCGTCGTAGGCCTGTTGCCCTGCCTCGTACAAGGAGGCGTACGTCCGGCCACCGGCGCCCTCCGGTTCCACGACGAGGAGCGCCTCCAGGGGGACGGTGGCGTCCGCGAGGAGGGGCTCCCAGCGTGCGCGCTCCCGCGCCCCCTCGACGACCGCCAGCCGGGCGCCGCTGTGCCGGGCGATGTGCGCGATCTGTTCGGGGGCGGCGGTGCCGTACACGGTGACCGGTACCGCGCCGAGGTGGGTGAGGGCCAGGTCGCTGAGCCAGTGTTCGGGGCGGTTGCCCATCATCATCAGGACCTGCTCGCCGCGCCGGACGCCCCGGGCCGTGTATCCGGCGGCGAGCACCGCGGTCTCGCGGCGCACCTCCCGCCAGGTCAGGGTGGTCCATCCGTCGGTGCTGTCCGGGCTCCGCCAGGAGAGGGCGGGCAGGTCCCCGTGGTCCTCGGCGTTACGCGCCAGCAGGGCCGGGAGGGTGAGCCGGTCGGTCTCGGTGGGAACTCGCAGGATCGTGGTCACGGCCGTCTCCTGTTGCCGTCGGCCGGACCGCACGGGTCCGCACCGGAGGGAATGACGCGCTTCGATGGTGCCGGAGACTTTCACACGACCGGTGAGACAGCAATAGTGTTGCACCTGATTGGTACAACGCCGCCGTCGCGGCACCCGCGCGGGCGTCAACACACCGGGGCGCCCACCGGAGTTCCGGCGGGCGCCCCGGCGCGGGTCCGCGAGTGCCTACTCCTCACAGCTCCCGGCGAAGGTCGCGCGGGTCGCGACATCGGTGGCCGCGGCCGTGGTGTCCAGCCAGGCGACCCGCCGGCCGTCACCGAGGGACGGGGCCAGCTGGGCGCCCGAGGAGCAGGAGACCCGGCTGAAGTCGTCCAGACCGGCGAGGACGTCGGCGGTCGTGGAGACCTTGACCTTGCCGGGGCCGGTCCAGGAGCCGAGGCCGCCCCAGAGGTCGTAGGTGGAATAGGCGAAGTACTTCTCGTTGACCGAGAACTGGGCGACGTAGGTGCCCGTCGGGTACCGCAGCTTCGCGGCCGCGGACAGGTCGTCGGCCGGTGCCGACACGAAGTTGGTGTTGGGGAGCAGGCCGCCGGTCTCGCGCCAGTAGATCCGGTCGGAGGTCAGCTGGATGTCGGAGACGGAGTTGAGGAGCCAGCCACCGATCCGCTTGCTCTGCGTGGTGCCCGACCTGATGTCGTAGAGGTACACGTAGCCGCCGCTGCCCGTCCACGCGATCCGGCCGTGCTTCATCGCGAGCCGGGAGGCCGTGGTGCCGGCCTCGGGGGTCACCTCGACCGTGGTGCCGTCGGCCTTGCGGAGCAGGACGTCCTGCTCGCCGTCGGGTGTGGTGGAGATGTACGCGAGCGCGCCGTCGTCGGTGACCGGCTCGGTCTCGTCGGCGCCGGGCAGGTCGACGAGCTTCCTGATCCCGCCCTGGCCCTTGTCGCCGGACCGGTAGACGCCGACGCCGTCGGCGGCGACGCGGGTGAAGACGATGCGGTCGTCGTCGAGGGACGGGTCGAGCAGATGGGCGTCCTTCTGGGCGAGTTCACGCTGCGGCTTCTTGCCGAAGCGGCCCACCGTGATGCCGAAGGCCTCGCTGCCACGGTCCCAGGCGACGGCGTCACCGTGCGGGATCGCGTAGACGTCACCGTTGATCTGGGCGGCCTGCTCGTCGATGCCGCCGTAGACCTCGTAGGCGGGCAGGACGTCGGCGCCGATCACCGTGCCGTCGTGCGTGCCGCTCCTGCGCTCCCAGCCCTTCTCGATGCCGTGGGCGTCGAAGGCCGCTCCGATCGCCGCGAGGTCGCGCTCGGAGACATGGAGGGACTTCGCGGCGAGGGTGACGGCGTCACGCATGTCGGTGAAACCGGACAGCGGGGTGAGGTAGTTCTGCGCGGCACGGTAGACGACCTGGTCCGCGAGCTCGCTGTCGATGCTCTTGCGCATGTCCCACATCGCCCCGCCGACGATGGTGGAGTTGTGGTGCACCCCTCCGTTGTCGATGTCGAGGGTCATGGGCAGGTAGTCCTTCTGCGCGCTGCGGCCGTCGTTCAGGTCGCGCAGGGCACATTCCTCCAGCGGCACGGTGCCGTTGCAGAGGTACTCACCGATGAGGCCGGACGACGGGTCGTCCATGGCGATGCCCTTGTCGGCGGTCTCCATGGCGTTGCCGAAGTAGTCCGATATCGCCTCGTTCAGCGCACCGGACTGGTTGAGGTAGACGAGGCCCGCGGAATGCTCGGTGACTCCGTGCGTCATCTCGTGGCCGACGACGTCCAGTCCGACGGAGAGAGGGATGCCCTCCATGTGGCCGTAGACCATCTTGGAGCCGTCCCAGAAGGCGTTGGCGTAGTCCTGGCCGTTGCTGGAGACGTTGACGACGGAGTGGATCGAGCCTCCCTCACCGTCGACGCCGTCCCGGCCGAGCCGGTCACGGAGGTACTCGTAGACCTTGGTGGCGTTGAGATGGGCGTCCACCGCACCGGAGCTGGTGGCGGCGCCGTCGAAGCGGTCGGTCGCGGAGGTGCCCAGTGGGGCACGGTCACCGACGGGCCCGCCCACCAGGTCCTGGTAGTGGGCGCGTCGTGCGTCGTAGGTACGGATCTGGCCGCCGGTCCGGGGGTACATGGCGCGGGCCGAGTCGACGAGCGTGTAGGTGCCGTCCGCCTCCTTGTTGACGCCCAGCTTCGTCTCGGTGCCGTCCACGCGGACACCGGTGCCCTCGGCGGGCGAGACGTCGGCGGCGTCGATGTTGTCGTACGAGAGCGCGATGCCGCCCACCCGCGCGTCGACGTAGACCTCCTGACGCACCGGGCTGCCGTCCGCCCTGCCGCCCGTGACGGTGAAGTGCCAGGCCAGCCGGCCGCCGTCGGCGTCGGGCAGCACCGTGAGGCCCTGCGCCCTGGTCTGCCGCCCCTCGACCCCGACGAGGCCGCGGTCGAGGGAGAACATCCGCTGCTCGGCGGTGGCTTCGTCGACGAGGGGCTTCGTGGAGACCGTGAGCTCCGTGTAGAGCGTCCCGGTCGCCGAGGTGATCCGCACACCGCCGCCACCGGCCTCGGTCTGCACCGCGTACTGCGCACCGAAGACGGGTACGCCCTCGTGCTTCTGCTGGAAGCGGACGGAGGACTGCTCGCCGTCCTTCGTGGTCCGCACGGTCCTCAGATCACTCTCGGCGACCTTGTACGTGCCCTTGTACGCCTTCATGTGGGCGCGGGCCGCCTCGGCCGGCGTGCCCTTGCGGACCGTGGCGTCCAGCCCCTGGGTCAGGGCCGGGGCGACCGGGACCGGGTCCGCCGTCGCGGTGGCCGCGGCGGGCGCGGCGGGCGCCGCGCCGTCGGCCCAGGCCGGTGCCGCCAGCAGCGCCGAACCGGTGGCGGCCGCGACGACACCGGCCGCCAGCGTTCGCCGGATCCTCGTAGTTCTCACAGAACCCTCCCCATCGCACATCCATCCGTCCAAACGCACTGTTGTACGTCCCAGCCGGTTGACGGGGTAGATCCTTCGGCACACGAGGCCGGGCCAACAAGGGATGACGGCGGCGCGAAAGCGCCGTGGCGTAATTACGCCTCAGAAGTGCTCCGCCGCAACGGAGTCGGGCGATTCGAGCCAGCCGGCCCGGGCGGCGTGCCAGCCGAGCTGGAACCGGGTGGCGGCGCCGACCTCGTCCATCAGGGCCCGCAGCCGCCGCTGCACGGTGCGGTGCCCCATCCCCAGCTGACGCGCGATCGCGGCGTCGGTCAGACCGATGTGGAGGAGCGCCACGATCTCCCGGTCGACCGGTGCGAGCGCGTCCTCCCGGCCCGCGTCGGAGCCGCTCAGCCGCCACCCCTTCTCGAAGTGCTCCTCGAACAGCGAACAGAGGGCGGTGAGCAGACCGGTCCGGTGCACGACCAGCGCGACGGGCTCGGTCTCCCTCTCCGGGTTCAACGGCAGCAGGGCGACCCGCCGGTCCACGATGACGAGCTTGATCGGCAGCCGGTCCGTGACGGAGATGTGCTGGCCCAGCGCGACGCACGAGGCCAGCACCGCTGCCGTCGCCGGATGCTCCAGCCCCGCGCGTTCGACCACGCTGCGCACGGTCACTCCGCGGCGCGTCAGCTCCGCGT
The DNA here is from genome assembly GCF_002941025.1 of Streptomyces sp. QL37. Taxonomy (NCBI): domain Bacteria; kingdom Bacillati; phylum Actinomycetota; class Actinomycetes; order Kitasatosporales; family Streptomycetaceae; genus Streptomyces; species Streptomyces sp. QL37. Next base: position 936,365 of record NZ_PTJS01000001.1, read on the forward strand.
CCGCCTCGGCGTGATTGTCCTCGCAGGTGAGCACCTCCGGCGCGTGCCGGGTCGGGACCAGGGTGCAGACCTCGCTCACGGCCTGACGCTGCATGGTCAGCAGGCGGCGCCGGATCGCCGCCGGGCCGGTCAGCACTTCCACGGGCACCCCCGAGGCGTGCGCCTGGGCCGACCGGTGCCGTTCGGTGAGATCGCCGACGAAGGACTCGACCTGGCGCAGCGCGGCCCGCCGGGACTCCAGGAGCGATCCGAGTGCCAGCACGGGTGACGCGGCACGGTACCGGACGGCCGTGCCGTCGTCGTCCGGCCGGCCGGCGCTGGCGAGGCCGCGCTCGACGAGCGACTCGAGGGCCTGGGCCACCACGGGGCCGCTCAGCGCCCCTTCGAGGGCTGCCGGCTCGCAGTCGGGACGGTCCACGAGCAGCCGGTAGACCACGTCCTCGGCTTCCTCGAGACCGAGCAGCGTCAGGAGGGAGGAGTCCGCCGGGCCGGCCACGGGTGCGGGGATCACGGCCCCGGCACCCCGTTCCCCCGTGTCCGGCCGCCCGGGTGTCCGTGCCGCCTCGTCGCCCCGCACGTGGCCCCCTCCCCGCCGTGTCCGCGTCGGCCGTCACACTATCCGCAGGCACGGGGCTCCGACCGGCGCGCACGTGCGCGGACCCCACCCGACGGCCCCCGGGCCAGGACTGTCGCCCCCGGGGCACTTTCACAACAGTGGTGATACAGCAATACTGTTGCACCTGATCGACCCAGGCCCGGCAGGACGGGCCTGCCCGCGACAAGGAGCAGCCATGGCACCCGGGACAGACGAGCCGACGCTGACCGTCGACGAACTGGCGGCGCGCGCGGGAGTCACCGTACGCACCGTGCGCTTCTACAGCACCAGAGGTCTGCTCCCCCCTCCGGTCATCGGGCCCCGGCGCGTCGGGCACTACGGGCACGATCACCTCTCCCGGCTGGCCCTCATCGAGGAGCTCCAGCACCAGGGCATGACGCTCGCCGCCATCGAGCGCTATCTCCAGCAGCTGCCGCCCGACCTCAGCGCGCAGGACCTGGCGATCCACCGCGCCCTGGTGGCGTCGTGGGCCCCGGACGCGGCCGAGGACATGGAGCGTGCCGAGCTGGAGCGCCGGGCGGGCCGCCCGCTCAGCGAGCAGGACGTGGACCGGCTGGGGGCCATGGGCGTACTGGAGCGCCCCGGGAAGCCCGAGGCGCCCTTCCAGGTGGACCCCGGTCTGCTGCGGCTCGGGGTGGAGCTCCTGGACGTGCCGATCGCCCACGAGACGATCCTGGCGGCACGCACGGTCCTGCTGGAGCACACCCGGTCGGCCGCCCACGAACTGTCGCGGCTGTTCCGGGACGAGGTGTGGAACCCCTACCGGGAGCGGGAGTCGGACCCGGAGCACGTGAAGGCGATGAAGTCGCTCTCGGCCAACATGCAGCCGATGGTGCTCCAGGCCCTGCTGACGGCCTTCCAGCGGTCGCTGAAGGAGGAACTGCGGGCCGCGTTCACCGCGGGCGAGGAGGGGTGAACGCGGCCCGCGGGGCGGCCGTCAGTCGTGGAAGGTCTCGCCCTTCTCCGCCTTCTCCACCAGGTACGCGGAGGGCAGGAAGCGGTCTCCGTAGCGCTCGGCGAGCTGCCTGGCGCGCGCGACGAAGCCGGGCAGGCCGCCCTCGTAGCCGTTGATGTACTGGAGTACGCCACCGGTCCACGCGGGGAAGCCGATGCCCATGATGGAGCCGATGTTGGCGTCGGCGACGGTCATCAGGACGTTCTCCTCCAGGCAGCGGACGCTGTCCAGCGCCTCGGAGAAGAGCATCCGCTCCTTCATGTCCTCGAAGGGGATGTCGGCGGCGGGCTTCGTGAAGTGCTCACGCAGGCCCGGCCAGAGCGCGCCCCGCCTGCCGTCCTCGCCGTACTCGTAGAACCCGGCTCCCCCGCTGCGCCCCGGCCGTCCGAACTCGTCGACCATCCGGTCCACGACCTCGTCCGCCGGGTGCGTGGCCCAGGTGCCGCCCGCCTCCTCGACGGCGCGCCGGGTCTCGATGCGGATCTTGCGGGGCAGGGTGAGCGTCAGCTCGTCCATGAGGGAGAGCACCTTGGCCGGGTAGCCGGCCTGCGCGGCCGCCTGCTCGACCGACGCGGGCTCGACACCCTCGCCGACCATGGCGACACCCTCGTTGATGAAGTGGCCGATGACGCGTGAGGTGAAGAAGCCGCGCGAGTCGTTGACGACGATCGGGGTCTTCTTGATCCGGCGCACCAGGTCGAAGGCGCGTGCCAGGGCCTCGTCGCCGGTCTTCTCGCCCTTGATGATCTCGACGAGCGGCATCTTGTCGACGGGAGAGAAGAAGTGCAGCCCGATGAAGTCGGCCGGGCGGGTGACCCCTTCGGCGAGCGCGGTGATGGGCAGCGTCGAGGTGTTGGAGCAGAGCAGCGCGTCGGGGTCGACGATGTCCTGGATCTCCTGGAACACCTTGTGCTTCAGCGCGGTGTCCTCGAAGACGGCCTCGATCACGGCGTCGCAGCCCGCGAGGTCGGCCGGGTCCCCGGTCGGGGTGATGCGGGCCAGCAGTTCGTCGCGCTTCGCCTCCGTGGTGCGGCCCCGGGAGAGCGCCTTGGCGAGGAGCTTCTCGCTGTACGCCTTGCCCTTGGCCGCCGCCTCGACGGTCACGTCCTTGAGGACGACCTCGATGCCGGCGCGTGCGCAGGAGTAGGCGATGCCCGCGCCCATCATCCCGGCGCCGAGCACGGCCACCTTGCGGACCTGGCGCTCCTCGACGCCCGCCGGTCGGCTGGCGCCGGAGTTGACGGCCTGGAGGTCGAAGAAGAACGCCTGGATCATGTTCTTGGCGACCTGGCCGGTGACCAGCTCGGTGAAGTAGCGGGCCTCGATGGTCTGCGCGGTCTCGAAGTCGACCTGCGATCCCTCGACCGCCGCGGCCATGATGTTGCGGGGCGCGGGCATGGGCGCGCCCGCGAGCTGCTTCTTCAGGTTCGCCGGGAAGGCGGGCAGATTGGCCGCGAACTTCGGGTTGGACGGGGTGCCGCCGGGAATCCGGTAGCCCTTGACGTCCCAGGGCTGCTGCGACTCCGGATGGGCGTCGATGAAGGCGCGGGCCTTTTCGAGCATCTCCTCGCGGGTGGCGGCGACCTCGTGCACGAGGCCGTTCTCCAGCGCCCGCTGCGGGGTGTACTGGGTGCCCTGGAGAAGGACCTTCAACAGCGCGTCGGTGATGCCCATCAGCCGTACGGTGCGGGTCACACCGCCGCCGGCGGGCAGCAGGCCGAGGGTGACCTCGGGCAGGCCGATACGGGAGCCGGGGGCGTCCAGCGCGATGCGGTGGTGGGCGGCGAGCGCGATCTCGTAACCGCCGCCGAGCGCGGCGCCGTTGATGGCGGCGACGACCGGTTTGCCGAGGGTCTCGATGCGGCGCAGGGAGTTCTTGATGGCGGTTCCGGCGTCGAACGCCGCCTGGGCGTTCTCGGGACCGATCTTGATCATGTCCTTGAGGTCGCCGCCCGCGAAGAAGGTCTTCTTGGCGGAGGTGTAGATGATGCCCCGGATGGAGTCCTTCTCGGCCTCGGCGCGCTCGGCGACGGCCGCGATGGACTCCTTGAAGCCCTGGTTCATGGTGTTGGCGGACTGGTCGGGGTCGTCCAGTACGAGGGTGACGACGCCGGTCTCGTCCTGTTCCCAGCGGATGGTCGTGCTCTCGGTCATTGCGGTGTTCTCCGTAAGCAGAGGGGCCGGGACGGTCAGAGACGCTCGATGACGGTGGCGATGCCCATGCCGCCTCCGACGCAGAGGGTGGCGAGGCCGTAGCGCTTGTCCTGCCGCTCCAGTTCGTCGATGAGCGTGCCGAGGATCATCGCGCCGGTCGCTCCGAGCGGGTGGCCGAGCGCGATGGCGCCGCCGTTGACGTTGACCTTGTCGAGGCTCAGGCCCATGTCCTTGGCGAAGCGCAGGACGACTCCGGCGAAGGCCTCGTTGATCTCGACGAGGTCGATGTCGTCGATGGTGAGCCCGGCCTTGGCCAGTGCCTTGCGGGTGGCGGGGGCGGGCCCGGTGAGCATGATGGTCGGCTCGGAGCCGGACACGGCGGCGGAGACGATCCGCGCGCGGGGGGTGAGTCCGTAGCGCTCGCCGGTCTCCTTCGAGCCGATCGCGACGAGGGCGGCACCGTCCACGATCCCGGAGGAGTTGCCCGCGTGGTGGACGTGGTCGATCTTCTCGACCCAGTGGTACTTCTGGAGGGCCACCGCGTCGAAGCCGCCCATCTCACCGATCGTCGCGAAGGACGGCTTGAGGGAGGCGAGGGAGTCGGCGGTGGTGCCGGGGCGCATGTGCTCGTCGTGGTCGAGGACGAGCAGGCCGTTGCGGTCCCTGACCGGGACGACGGAGCGGGCGAAACGCTCCTCCTTCCAGGCGATCGCCGCGCGTTCCTGGGAGAGGGCGGCGTACTCGTCGACGTCGCGCCGCGAGAAGCCCTCGACCGTGGCGATGAGGTCGGCTCCGATGCCCTGCGGGGCGAAGCCGGTCTCGAAGCTGGTCATCGGGTCCATGGCCCAGGCGCCGCCGTCGGAGCCCATGGGCACCCGGGACATCGATTCGACGCCACCGGCCAGGACGAGGTCCTCCCAGCCCGAACGCACCTTGGCCGCGGCCAGGTTGACGGCCTCCAGACCGGAGGCACAGAAGCGGTTCTCCTGGACGCCGGCGACGGAGTCCGGGAGCCCTGCGGCGATCGCGGCGATACGGGCGATGTCGGAGCCCTGGTCCCCGAGCGGGCTGACGACGCCGAGGACGATGTCGTCGATGGCCGCCGGGTCGAGGCCGGGGAAACGGTCACGGATCTCATGGATGAGACCGACGACGAGGTCGATCGGCTTGGTGCCGTGCAGGGCGCCGTTGGCCTTGCCGCGGCCGCGCGGGGTGCGGATCGCGTCGTAGACGAATGCTTCGGTACTCAAGGCAGCTGCCTTTCCGGGTCGGTGCTGGGCGGGGTCAGGAGAGCAGCGAGCGGCCGATGATCTCCTTCATGATCTCGGTCGTGCCGCCGTAGATGGTCTGGATGCGGCCGTCGGTGAAAGCCTTGGCGACCCGGTACTCCGTCATGTAGCCGTAGCCGCCGTGCAGTTGGAGGCACCGGTCGGCGACGCGCTTCTGCAGCTCGGTCGCCCACCACTTGGCCATCGAGGCGTGGACGGCGTCGAGCGTCCCCTCGGAGTGGTCGACGATGCACCGGTCGAGGAAGGCCCGGGTCACGGCGCACTCGGTGGCCATCTCGGCGATCTCGAAGCGGATGTGCTGGAGCTTGGAGAGCGGGCGCCCGAAGGCCTCGCGCTCCTTGACGTACCGGGTGGTGATCTCCAGGAGGTGTTCGGCGGCGGCGATCCCGGCGACCGCTATGCCCATGCGCTCCTGGGCCAGGTTGGTCATCAGGTGGATGAACGCGCCGTCGAGCTCACCGAGGAGGTTCTCCTTGGGGACGCGTACGTCGTTGAAGAACAGCTCGGCGGTGTCCTGGGACTTCTGGCCGATCTTGTCGAGGTTGCGGCCCCGCTCGAAGCCCTCGGTACCGCGCTCGACGACGAGCAGCGAGAGGCCCTTGGCGCCGCCCTCCGGTGAGGTCTTGGCCACGACGATCACCAGGTCGGCGAGGATGCCGTTGGAGATGAAGGTCTTCGATCCGTTGAGGAGCCAGTGGTCGCCCTTGTCCTCGGCGCTCGTGCGGATGCCCTGGAGGTCGGAGCCCGCGCCGGGTTCCGTCATGGCGATGGCGGTGATGGTCTCGCCGCTGCAGAAGCCGGGCAGCCAGCGCCGCTTCTGCTCCTCGGTGGCGAGACCGGTGAGGTAGGGGCCGATGATGTCGTTGTGCAGGCCGAGCGCGAGCCCGGACACCCCGGCCCGGGTGAACTCCTCGGCGAGAACGGCGCTGTAGCGGAAGTCGGCGTTGCCGCCGCCCCCGTACTCCTCGGGGACCGCGAGGCCGAGCAGCCCCTGGCGGCCGGCCGCGAGCCAGGCCTCCCGGGAGACGACGCCGTCCTTCTCCCACTGCTCGTAGTGCGGGAGGACCTCCTTGGCGAGGAAGGTGCGGACGGTCTCGCGGAACGCGTCGTGCTCTTCGGTGAAGATCTGCCGCTGCACTTCAAGCCCCCTGGAGCCAGTTCTTGACGGTGGAGATCAGCCGCGCCGGCTCGGGGCCGGCAGGGGTGACGTTGAGCATGGTGACTCCGGCCTCGCGGAACGCCTCGATACGGTCGCGTACGTACCCCTCGGGGCCGCAGAGCGTCATGAGCTCGCAGAACTCGTCCGGGACCGCGGCCTCGGCCTCCTTCTTCTTCCCGGAGAGGTAGAGCTCCTGGATGGTGGCGGCCTCCTTCTCGTAGCCGTAGGCGACGGCGAGGTCGTTGTAGAAGTTCTTGCCGGGCGCGCCCATGCCGCCGACGTAGAGCGCGATCTGCGGACGGGCGAGATCGCGGAGGGCGGCGGCGTCGTCGCCGATGGCCAGCAGGCCGCCCGCGACGGTCTGCAGCGGGCCGAGTGCGGGGTCGCGCTTCGCCGCGCCCTCGGCCAGGGCCGTGCCCCAGACCTGCTGGGCCTTCTCCGGGATGTAGAGGGTGGGCAGCCAGCCGTCGGCGATCTCGGCGGTCAGCCGGACGTTGGCCGGGCCCAGCGAGGCGACGTAGAGCGGGATGGTGTCACGCACCGGCCGGGTGAGGATCTTCAGCGGCTTGCCGAGCTTGCCGCCCTTCTCCTTCGGCAGGGGCATGTCGGTGATGCCGTGGTGGTCGATGACCTCGCGGCGCCAGATCCGGCGGCAGAGCTCGACGGTCTCGCGGGTCCGGCCGAGCGGCCTGTCGTACGGCTTGCCGTGCCAGCCCTCCACGACCTGCGGGCCCGAGGCACCGAGTCCGAGCAGCGCACGTCCGCCCGATACGGCGTCGAGCCCCGCTCCGGTCTGGGCGATGAGGGCGGGGGTGCGGGAGTAGACGTTGAGGATCGCCGCGCCGATCCTCAGGCGTTCGGTGCGGGCGGCGAGGTAGCCCATGAGGGTGGGCGAGTCGAAGCCGTACGCCTCGGCGACCCAGACGGCGTCGAGTCCGGCGGACTCGAGTTCCGCGACCTCGTCGCAGGCGGCGCGCGGGTCGCCCGCGTAGTTCAGCGGCAGGGAGAGTTCCATCAGCCGGTCGTTTCCTTCCCGGTGGTCAGCAGGCCCGGCAGGTCCCACTCCTCGGCGACGGCCTCGGTGTCCGCTCCGGGCAGCGCGGGTGCGCTGCGTACGGAGACGGGGGTCGCGGAGAAGCGTGGCGCTGGGGCGGGCTGGGTGAGTCCGCCGTGCTCCACGTAGGTGGAACGGGCGGCGAGGTGGGGGTGGCGGGGTGCCTCACGGAGCGAGAGGACGGGAGCCACACAGGCGTCCGTCCCCTCGAAGATCTCGGTCCACTCGGCGCGCGTACGGGTGCTGAAGCGGTCGGCGACCAGGGCACGCAGTTCCTCCCAGCGTCCGAGGTCGTTGCGGTCGGGGGCCTCGTCCCCGAGTCCGAGGAGCCCGGCGAACTCCTCGTAGAAGCGTGGTTCCAGGGCCCCGACCGCCATGTAGCCGCCGTCGGAGGTCTCGTAGGAGCCGTAGAAGGGGCAGCCGCCGTCGAGGAGGTTGGAGCCGCGCCGGTCCTGCCAGCTGCCGGCCGCCAGCATGCCGTGGATCATCGTCGCGAGATGGGCCGCGCCGTCGACGATGGCCGCGTCGACGACCTGTCCGGTCCCCTGCGTACGGGCGTGCTGGAGGGCGGCGAGCACGCCTACGACGAGGTAGAGCGAGCCGCCCGCGTAGTCGCCGACCAGATTGGCGGGGACCGTGGGCGGTTCGCCGGATCTGCCGATCATGGACAGGGTGCCGGTGAGGGCGATGTAGCCGATGTCATGTCCTGCCCGTTCGGCCAGCGGCCCGTCCTGGCCCCAGCCGGTCATCCGCCCGTAGACGAGCCGCGGATTGCGTTCCAGGCAGGCGTCGGGCCCGACGCCTAGGCGTTCGGCGACGCCGGGCCGGTAGCCCTCGATCAGGATGTCGGCGCGCTCGACGAGGTCGAGCACCTGCCCGGCTCCGCCCTCGGCCTTCAGATCGACGAGGACCGACCGCTTGTTGCGGTTGGTGAGATCGAAGGCGGGTTCGATACCGATCACCGAACCTCCGGGCCGGTCGACGCGCACCACGTCGGCGCCGAGGTCGGCGAGGAGCATCGCGGCGAACGGGCCGGGGCCGATGCCCGCCAGTTCGACGACGCGCACCCCGGTCAGCGGGCCCTGCGGCCCGTGTCCTGTCGTTGCCATCAAGCCCCCAGCGGTGTGACACAACTGATGTAACATCGATGATGCTAAGAACGGACCGCACTCCGCACAACCCTTTTGGCCGAGCAAGCGCTTAGTTCCTTCGTCCGGATCCTCTCGCACCGAGGCCCTCCCCCGGCGGCACGGCACAACGAACGCCTCCGCTACCCTCTGCCTGCTACATCGGCGCCGGCGCAGGCGGAGGCACTCATGAACAGGCAGAGCGGGGCAGAACGCCCTTATGACGTCGTCCTTTTCGGAGCCACCGGCTTCGTGGGGACGCTCACGGCCGAATATCTCGCGGCCCACGCGCCGGACGGCTGCCGCTGGGCCCTGGCGGGCCGCAGCCGCGGCAAGCTGGAACGGCTGCGCGAGCGCCTCGCCGCACAACACCCGCGCTGCGCGGACCTGCCGCTGCTGACGGCCGACGCGGACGACACCGACGCCCTGCGGGAACTCGCCGGTTCCACGCACGTGGTGGCGTCCACGGTCGGCCCGTACGTCTGGTACGGCGAGAAGCTGGTCGCCGCCTGCGCGGAGGAGGGGACCGACTACACCGACCTCACCGGAGAGGCGGAGTTCGTCGACCGCATGTACCTGGCGCACGACGGCCGGGCCCGCGAGACGGGGGCGCGCCTGGTGCATGCCTGCGGCTTCGACTCCGTACCGCACGACCTCGGCGCCTACTTCACGGTCCGGCAGCTTCCCGAGGGGGTGCCGCTCACCGTCGACGGCTATGTCCGCACCAACGCGGTCTTCTCCGGCGGTACGTTCGCCTCCGCACTCACCGCGATGGGCCGCGGCCCGCAGATGGCGCGGGCGGCACGGGAACGGCGCCTGCACGAGCCGCGCCTGGTCGGCCGCAGGGCCCGAGCCCCGCAGGGAGCGCCGCACTTCAGCCCGGAGACGGGCACCTGGGCGCTGCCGCTGCCGACTCTGGATCCCCGGGTGGTGGAGCGGTCGGCGCGAGGGCTGGAGCGCTACGGCCCCGACTTCCGCTACCGGCACTTCGCCTCGGTGAAGCACCTGCCGGTGGCGCTCGGCGGCACGGCGGCGACGGCCCTGCTGGCGGGAGCCGCCCAGATCCCCGCCGCGCGCGACTGGCTGTCCGCCCGGGTCGAGCCGGGCACGGGCCCCGGGGAACAGCGCAGGAAGCGCAGCTGGTTCACGGTCCGCTTCATCGGGGAGGGCGGCGGCCGACGGGTCTTCGCGGAGGTGTCGGGCGGCGATCCCGGCTACGACGAGACGGCGAAGATGCTGACCGAAGCGGCCTTGGCGCTCGCCCTCGACGACCTGCCGGCGACGTCGGGACAGGTCACGACGGCCGTGGCGATGGGCGACGCGCTGCTGGAGCGGCTGACGGCTGCCGGGCTGCGCTTCCGGGTCGCGGCGGTGCGCTGAGCCCCGGGGGCCGCGCGCACAGCGTCAGAGCATCCAGGACGCCAGCGTCACGACCATGGACACGGTCCAGCCGGCGCCCGCCAGGACGCCCAGGGTCATGCCCACGGCGACGCCGCGCTGGGAGAGACGTACGGTTCCGGTGCTCATCTGAGGTGCGTGGTGGTCGATCATGTGTACCAGCCTGCCCCTGATGTTCGACAACCAACATCCGTATTTGTACTCAGTCGGCAACAGATCTCCGGGCGGGGGGGGCGGTCAGCCGGTCGCTTCCTTCAGGGCGGCCCGGCAGAGGGCGTCCGCCCTGCGCGTGGTCTCCGGCTGACGGAAGTCGCGTGCCAGCGCGAGCGTATGGGCGCAGGCGTTGTCCAGGCCGGTGCGGTGACCGACGGAGACGAAGACGGGCTTCGTGCCGTCCTGCGTGCGCAGAGCCCGGCCCACCTCCTCGTCCCCGTCCATGAGCGGGGAGAAGTCACCGCGCCGGGGGCCGGGTTGTTCGTAACGGAAGGTGAAGGGGTTCTTCGCCACGCCGATGACCGGCAGGCCGGTGAGCACTCCGAGGTGGCTGGCGAGCCCGAACCTGCGCGGGTGCGCCCGTCCGTAGCCGTCGCAGACGACGAGCCCCGGATCCACAGGCAGCCCCTCCAGCGCCGCCAGGACGGCCGGTATCTCCCGGAAGGCGAGCAGGCCGGGGACGTACGGAAACGTCACGGCGCCGTTCGCGGTCGAGCTGGCGAGCACCTCCAGGGTCGCCTCGTCCAGGACGACGGCTGCCGCGACGACGAGGTCGCGCTCGTCGTCGTACGCCACGTCGACGCCCGTGACCCGGCCGGTGCCGGCCGGCGGCCCCGGCTCGTCCAGAACCACCCGCGCCCGCAACGTGTCCTGGAGGGAGCGGGCTTCGGCCTCGTCGGCGGGCATCCGGAAAGTCGTCATGTCCGGTCACTCTAGGCGCCGGTAGCCTGGCGCTCATGTTCGTACTCGAGTTGACCTACACCGCGCCGGTCGAGCACGTCGACGCCCTGATGACGGAGCACGTGGCCTGGCTGGACACGCAGTACGCGGCCGGGGTGTTCATCGCCTCCGGTCGGAAGAATCCCCGCGACGGCGGTGTGATCCTGGCGGTGGGCGAGGGCCGCGCCGGGATCGAGAGGATCGCCGCCTCCGATCCCTTCGCGGCGCACGGGGTGTGCGCCTACCGGATCACGGAGTTCCTCGCGACGAAGACCGCCGACGCGCTGGCGCCGTACCGGCAGCAACTGCCCGGCTAGGGCGTTTCGTCTGGATCAGGCCGGATCAGGGAGCGGGGTCTGGTGCCGTGCATCGCAACGCGGAGCGATCGGGGTCTCCCCTGCTCGATCGAGCGGAGCCGACGAGAGGCCCTGCGCGTCTCCCTTACGCGCGCCGCCGGGCGGAGGGCAGCCCTACTGCCCGCCGGCACGCGTGGTGAGGTCCTCGTCCGTGACGGGGCGGACCACCCGGCACGGCGTGCCGAGCGCGACGGTCATCGCGGGGACGCTGCGGCTGACGACGCTGCCGGCACCGATGACGGACCCGTACCCGATACGGACCCCGGGCAGGACCACCACGTTGCTGCCGATCCACACCTTGTCCTCGATCACGATCGGTTCGGAGAACCGCCCGAAGTCGGCACGTCGTGAGGGATGCACCGGGTGTCCCGTGGTCGTCAGGGTCACGCCGGGAGCGATCATGACGTCGTCGCCGATGTGGATGTCCACGTCGTCGACGCACGTCAGGTTGACGTTCCCGAAGAAGTCGTCGCCGATATGGACGTTGCTGCCGAACGCGGCGTTGAACGGCGGCAGCAGCACCGTGCGTTCACCGACCGAGCCGAGGATCTCGACGAGCAGCGACCGGCGCCTCTCCGGCCGGCTCGGGGGTGTCAGGTTGTACTCGAAGATCTCCTCCGTGCGGCGCCGAGGCGCCAGGAAGGCCGCTTCGGACTCGGTGTAGACGAGCCCCTTGGCGATCCGGGCCAGGACTTCGTCCTCATGCGCGTCCGTCACTGCGGATCGTTCCTTTCGTCCAGTTTCGTCGGGTCCGGGCTCTACCGCAGCCGTGCGACGCGGCCCTTCTCGCCCGACGCCCAGCAGCCGCCGTCCGGGGCGCAGTCGACCGTGTCGTACGAACCGGTGTCCACGGTCCGCCAGGTCCGCCCGCCGTCCCGGGTGACATCGGTGCCCGTCGGCCCCACGGCGAGTGCCGCTCCCCGGCCGTGCGGCAGCCACGCGACGCCGGACCGGTAGGCGGGCGGCGGCGTGGCCGCGCTCCGCCAGCTCCGGCCGGCGTCCCCGGTGACGGACGCGGCGTCCGGCGACGCCTGCTCCGCGCGGTAGTCGCCGCCGACCGCGATGCCGTGCGTACGGTCCCGGAAGGCGAGGCCGAACACGCCTCGCGCGGGGTCGCCCGCCGGGATCCGCGCCCCGGCTTCGGTCCAGGTCAGGCCGCGGTCGGCGGAGTGCAGCACCCGGGCGGACGCCGCGCCGCCGGTGGCGAGCCAGACGTCCTTGCGCCCCGAGCTGACGAGGCACTGGCCGCTCGCCGCGAATCCGGCCTCGCCGGGCTGCGCCGCCGGCATCCCGGCATCCGGCAGCACCCGCCAGTTCCGACCGCCGTCCGAGGTCGACAGGATGCGGAACTTCCCGTCCACCGGGTCGCTCATCGCGAGACCGTGACGGCTGTCGAAGAAGGTCAGACAGTCGTAGAAGGCGCGGGCGTCGGTGTTGCGGAAGGACTCGGTCCAGGTCGCGCCCCCGTCCTCGGTGCGGAAGACACGGGACGCCTCGCCCTCCCCGATGGCCAGGGCCACCGCCCGCCGCCGGTCGAAGGCCTCGATGTCCCTGAACTCCAGTCCGGCGGCGCCGTCCGGCGAGACGTCGCGCCACCGGCGCCCCCCGTCCGTGGTCCGCAGCACCGTGCCCCCGGAGCCCGCGACCCAGGCTGCGTCGCGGCCCACGGCGGCGAGGCCGCGGAAGCGCGCGTCCGTACCCGTCGCGGTGAGCTGCCATTCCGGCTTCCGGTCCTGGTGCCCGGCCGGCGTGGCGTGCGCCGGAGGCGCGGCCAGCGCGGCGGTCACCGCCGCCCCGCACAGGAGCGGTGCGATCAGCCGTCTCGTCTTCCCCATGGCCCTCATGGCGCTGGAAGCTAACCCACCGTTGGGCGCGCGTCCAGGGTGCGCCGCCCCGAACGGGGCAGTTGATCGGAGGGAGACGTGGCGGTGACGCAGCTCACGCTGCCACCCGGTGCACGGATGGAGGCGTTCCGTCGTCTACTCCAATGCCGGGAACCGTTCGTCCGAGGCGAGAGGGAGCAGGTCTTGTCCAGCGTTATCGAGCAGTCCGTGCAGGCCCGTATGGTCGCGTCCGCACCGCGTATGGAGACCCTGCCCGCCACACTGCACTACGACCGCACGGACCCCTTCGCCGTCCGCATGGCGTTCCCTGCACCCGCGACCCTCGAAGGCACCGAGGTGTCCTGGGAGTTCGCGCGTGAGCTGCTCGCCACCGGCATGGACGCGCCGGCCGGCCTCGGGGACGTCCGGGTCCGGCCGTTCGGGTACGACCGTACGGTGCTGGAGTTCCACGCGGTCGAGGGCATCGCCATGGTCCACGTCCGGACGTCCGAGCTGCGGCGCTTCCTGAAGCGGGCCCAGGAGCTGGTTCCCGAGGGGGACGAGTACCGCTTCATGGACCTGGACGGCGATCTGAGCGATCTCCTGGGCGGGTCCGCCTGAGACGACGGCCCGCCGCCCTGAAGGGCTACCGGAATTCGGTTGCGTGGCCACGGGCCGGCTCGTAGCGTCGTCGATGTCCCTGTCGTCGTCGGATCGGAGAAGGACGTTGCTCCACATCTGAGGTGTCCGCGTACCGCGCCGCGTGCCCTGCCGCACGCGTGCCCTGCGTGACCCCAGTGTCCGAGCCGTTCTCCGTGATTCCTCGACGCCGCCAGGAGGCCCTTGTGCCTGCATCCACCACGCATATTCACTGCACCTCACTCTCGTTCGCCTGGCCCGACGGGAGCGAGGTCTTCGACGACTTCCGACTGGCCGTGGGCCCCGGCCGGACCGGGCTGATCGGTCTCAACGGCTGCGGCAAGTCCACCCTGTTGCGGCTGATCGCCGGTGAACTCACGCCGACGGCCGGGCACATCGGCACTTCCGGCGACATCGGCCACCTCCCCCAGGACCTCGTCCTGGACGTCGCCCTGCGGGTGGACGAGGTCCTGGGTGTCGCCACGACGCGGGCTGCACTCCACGCCATCGAGGCGGGAGATGCCCGGGAGGAGCACTTCGCCGTCGTCGGGGACGACTGGGACGTCGAGGAGCGCGCCCGGGCCGTGCTCGACCAGCTGGGCCTGTCCGCCATCGGTCTCGACCGGACCGTCGGCGAGCTGTCCGGCGGCGAGTGCGTGCTGCTGCGCCTGGCCGCCCTGCTGCTGGCACGCCCTGCCGTCCTGCTGCTGGACGAACCGACCAACAACCTCGATCTCCACGCCCGCGGGCGGCTGTACGACGCGGTCGACGCCTGGACCGGTGTGCTGGTCGTGGTCAGTCACGACCGGGAACTGCTGGAGCGGATGGACCGGATCGCGGATCTCCGCGACGGCACGGTCACCTGGCACGGCGGCAACCTGTCGGCGTACGAACAGGCGCTGGCCGTAAAGCAGGAGGCGGCCGAGCGGATGGCGCGGGTCGCGGAGGCCGACGTACGGCGACAGAAGCGCGAACTCGCCGACGCCCACGTCAAGCTGGCCCGGCGCAAGCGGTACGGGCAGAAGATGTGGGACACCAAACGCGAGCCGAAGGCCGTGATGGGCCAGCGCAGGCAGACCGCCCAGGAGTCGGCCGGGAAGCACCGCATCATGCACACGGAACGGCTGGCGGACGCGGAGGAGCGCCTCGACGAGGCGGTCGAGGCGGTACGGGACGACGAGGCGATCCGGATCGAGCTGCCGCACACCACGGTGCATCCGGGCAGCGACGTACTGCTGCTGCGCGATCTCGAACTCGCCTACGGGGCGCGGGTGCCGGGCGAGTGGGAGCTCCGCGGTCCGGAGCGGATCGCGCTGATCGGCCGCAACGGGGCGGGGAAGACGACACTGCTGCGCACGATCGCGGGCGAGCTGGACCCGGTGTCGGGTGAGGCCGCCGCCCAGGTGCCCGTGGCCTTCCTGCCGCAGCGTCTCGACGTCCTCGACGACGCGCTGTCGCTGGTGGACAATGTGGGGCGCTTCGCGCCCGGCACCACGGACAACGGCATCCGGGCGCGGCTGGCACACTTCCTCTTCAAGGGTGGCCGCGCGGACCGTCCCGCCGGGACGCTCTCGGGCGGCGAGCGTCTCCGGGCGACGCTGGCGGCCCTGCTGCTGGCCGATCCGGCGCCCCGGCTGCTGATGCTGGACGAACCGACGAACAGCCTCGACCTGTCCGGTGTGCACCGCCTGACGTCGGCGCTGGCGGCGTACCAGGGAGCCCTGATCGTGGCGAGCCACGACATGCCGTTCCTGACGTCGCTGGGAATCACCCGGTGGCTGCTGCTCGACGAGGACGGACTCCGGGACACCGCCCCCGGGCAGCTGCCGGGAATCGGGGGCCAGGGCGCCTGACTTGTCCCCTGAAAGGCGCCCATGAGCTGCATGGATAACAGTACGTGAGCGCGTACCGCGAGGACCGGGCTTGGCCGCGGCCTTACTGCCGCCTTAACCTACGGTCACGTAACCTACGAAGCCGTAGGTAATTCTCCCGTCCCCAGGAGCCCCCGTGACAATCACCTCTCCCCACACAGGCAGTTCGAAGGCGTGGACCGACGCCCAGCTGCTGTACGCGCTGGAGGAGGTGGTGGAGAAGGAACTCAACCGCCATCTCAAGGTCGCCAAGGACTGGATGCCCCACGAGTACGTGCCGTTCTCCGACGGCCGCAACTTCCCCGGCCTCTTCGAGGACGGGGAGGCGTGGGAGACCGGCCAGTCCAAGGTCACCGACATCGGACGTATCGCCCTCGTCGTGAACCTGCTGACCGAGGACAACCTCCCCAGCTACCACCACGAGATCGCCTCCCTCTTCGGCCGCGACGGCGCCTGGGGCACCTGGGTGCACCGCTGGACCGCGGAGGAGGGCAGGCACGGCATCGTGATGCGCGACTACCTGCTCACCTCGCGCGCCGTGGACCCGGACAAGCTGGAACAGTTCCGCATGGCGCACATGGCGGAGGGCTTCGAGTCCGACAACCGCCACTCCATGCTGCACTCCGTGGCGTACGTGGCGTTCCAGGAGCTCGCGACCCGCGTCTCGCACCGCAACACCGGCCACCAGTCGGGCGACCCCGTCTGCGACCGGATGCTGGCGCGGATCGCGACCGACGAGAACCTGCACATGGTCTTCTACCGCAACCTCCTCGGCGCGGCCTTCGAACTCGCCCCGGACCTCACGATGCAGTCCGTGCGCGACGTCGTCGTCAACTTCCGGATGCCCGGACACGGCATGCCCGGCTTCGAGCGGGCCGCCGCGCAGATGGCGATCGGCGAGATCTACAACATGCGGATCCACCACGACGACGTGATCCAGCCCGTCCTTCGCTACCTGAAGGTCCTCGACATCGACGGCCTGGGCCCGGAGGGCCTCAAGGCGCAGGAGGAGCTCGGGCTGTACATGAACGGCCTGGACAGCGAGGCCGCGAAGTTCGACGAGAAGCTGGCGACCCGCAAGGCCCGCATGGCAGCCCGGGCCGCACAGGGCTGATCCGCCCGGCGGGTCGGGCTCCGCTCCCCGACCCGCCGGACAGCGGCGGCGCATGCGTCACGCGTGCGCCGCCGCCGCGCGTTCACACCGCCCCCACAGCGCTTCCAGGCTGTCCCCCACAGCTTCACGGAACGTACTCTGTGACGGGTGAAACCAGTGACGCGTCTTGTTCTTTTCGGCGCACCGATCGCCATCGCCGCTTCGATCCTGTTCAGCGGTGGCGACTCGGAGCCGCCCACCGTCGTCCGGCAGGCGCCCGAGAAGACCGGCACGGCGGCTCCGGCCGCGGCCGAGCAGGCCGACGAGCACGCGGACGAGATCGACGCACTGCCGCCCGGCCTCGCCGCCCCGGCGATGAAGGAGACCGCGTCCCGGCTGGTGGCCAGCGCGGAGGCCTCCACCCTGGACTGGCGGAGCCAGTACGGGGCGATCGAGGACGTCGGCGACGGCAACGGCTACACCGCGGGCATCATCGGCTTCTGCTCCGGCACGAATGACATGCTGCAACTGGTCGAGGCGTACACCGAGGAGCAACCGGACAATCCGCTGGCCACGTACCTCCCCGCCCTCCGCGCTGTGGACGGCACCGATTCGCACGAGGGACTGGACCCGGGCTTCACCGACGCCTGGCACAGGGCCGCGGAGGACCCGGCGTTCCGGAAGGCCCAGGACGCGACGCGCGACAGGCTGTACTTCGAGCCGGCGGTCCGTCTGGCGAAGCTGGACGGCCTCGGCACCCTGGGGCAGTTCATCTATTACGACGCGATGGTCCTGCACGGCCCCGGTGTCGAGGCGGACGGCTTCTACGGCATCCGCGACGCGACGATGTCCTCGGCGGACACGGCCGCGGAGGGCGGCGACGAGACGGCTTACCTGAACGCCTTCCTCGACGAGAGCCGGTCGGCGATCAGGGCCCGGAAGGCGCAGCGCGACACGACCCGGATCGACACGGCTCAGCGGGTCTTCCTGCGCGAGGGAAACCTCGGGCTGGAGAAGCCGCTGGTGTGGCAGGTGTACGGCGAGGCCTTCCGGATCCCGTAGGAACGGCCTCGCACTCCCGCTGCTCAGCCGCGGTCGGTCCGGCCTCTGCGCAGCCGGTACCGCTCCTTCTCGGAGAGCCCTCCCCAGACGCCGAAGCGCTCGTCGTGGGCGAGTGCGTACTCCAGGCAGGCCACCCGGCCCTCGCAGGCGTTGCACAGCTGCTTGGCCTCGCGGGTGGAGCTTCCCGGTGCCGGGAAGAAGAACTCGGGCCCGGCCTGCGCGCACAGCGCGGTCTCCTGCCAGGCGAGCTCGTCGGACTCGGTCATGGTGTTGATCGGCATGCGCCACACGGTGCCCGGTCGCGATAAACAAGTGATCAACGAGCGTTCAACGGCAGGCCGGCCGTTGACTGCCCCGGCCCGTCTTACGCCATGGGCGCCGGCTTGATCACCGCGAACGCCGCACCCGCCGGGTCGGCGAAGGTGGCGATCCTTCCGACCTGCGGCACGTCCGTGGCCGGCATGGTGACCCGGCCGCCGAGCCGTTCCACGCCGGCGACCGTCGCGTCGGCGTCGTCCACCGCGAAGTACGGCAGCCAGTGCGGCCCCGCTTCGGCCTGGGTGGGCACCGCGTCGAGGGGCACGATCCCCCCGAAGGAGGAGTCGGCGCTCTTGCTGCCGGCGGGCTGGATCATCGTGTAGGTGCCGCTGGGGTACGACATCTCGTCGGTCCGCCAGCCGAAGACGGTGTGGAAGAACGCGGCCGCCGCGGGGACGTCCGGGGTGTACAGCTCGGACCAGACCAGCGCACCCGGCTCCATGATCATGCCGAGGCCGGTGTTCGTCCCGGGCTGCCAGACGCCGAAGTACGCCCCGGTGCTGTCCGTGAAGCCGCCCATGCGCCCGTAGTCGAGCACGTCCATCGGAGGAAACGCGGCGGTGCCCCCGGCCTGCTCGACCGTCCGCGCGGTGGCGTCGGCGTCGGGGGTCTGGAAGTACACCGACCAGGCGGGCTTCCCCTGGTCCTCCGGCACGGTCATCACACCGGCGACGGTCCTGCCCCGCAGCTGGTACATCCCGTAGCCACCGGTCTCGGGGCCGCCGGCCACCATGTCCCAGCCGAAGAGGCCGTTGTAGAAGGCGGTGGCCGCGGCGAGGTCGGGGGTCCCGAGGTCGATCCAGTTGGGGGCGCCGGTTACGAAGGCCGGGTCGAGCATGCTGTGCTCCTCGGGCGGAATCCGTGTCTCACGCGTTCCTCACGCCAGACGTCCTGACCCTTCCGAGTCTTGCACCGGGCACCGACAACCGCAGCCCCGGCGGGCCGGCCGGGGCCGCCCGCCTCAGCGCGTGACACCCAGCGCCGGAGGCACCGTTTCCGCGACCCGGCAAGCCGCCCGGTGAGCGCGGTGCCGCCCCTCGCCCGTGGCACGATGGGAGGCGCCCGGGGGAGGCACGGCGACCGGTCACGGAGGCGCCACGGGGACAGAAGGACGTACATGACGGGAAGATCGCCGGCGGGCCGGACACCTACGGGCAGAGCCGCGCGTGAGCTGCTCGACGACGCCCAGGCGCTCGTCGGGGGTGCCGTCGCGGTGCTGGACGATCACCGCGGCGCCGTCGAGGCCGCGCATGCCGCGCTCACCCCCCTGCTGGACTCCCTCGTCGCCCTCGAACTGGCCGCCATCCCCGCCTCCCGGCTGGGGGACGTCACGGAGGGCCGGCTGCGGCTCGGCGCGCTGGAACAAGCCGGGTACCGGACGGTCGGCCGCGTCCACGGAGCGGGACGGTACGAGCTGCGCCAGATCCCCGGTGTCGGCGCCCGGACGGCCGACCAGGCGCTGGCCGCCGCGCGGCAGATCGCGCACGCGGTCCGGGACACCGTCGCCGTACGGATAGACGTGGACGCGTCGGACGCGGCGACGAACCGGCTGCTCATCGCCCTGCACCGGCTGGTGGAGGGCGGCCCCGACGTGCGCCGGGCGGTCGAAGCCGCCCGCCGCCTGACCGCGGAGCTGGAGCCGCTGCTCGTGGCAGCGGCGCCGGCGCGGAGCCGTCTGCGGATGCTCTTCTCGGGGCGGGCCGCCGGCGCCCGGGTTCCGGCCGCCGTCGCCTCCGTACAGGCGGTGGTCCGGGACGCGGACGCACGCGGACTCCGGACTCTGTTCGGGCAGGTCTCCGTCGACCTGCTGCGCGGCCCCGCGTCGGAGGCGGAGGCCTGGGTCGATTTCGAGCTGCGCTCGGCCGAGTACTACAGCCTGCTCGCCGAACTCTCCGGCAGCGGACCGGACCGGGACGCGGCCGAGGGGTTCCTGCCCACCGGGATCGCGGACCGGGTCCGCGGGCTGCGGCTCGACGACACCTGCCTGCGGGTCTCGTTGCGCGGTTACCAGTCCTTCGGGGCGCGCTTCGCACTGGCCCAGAAGCGGGTGATCCTGGGCGACGAGATGGGGCTCGGCAAGACCGTGCAGGCCATCGCCGCGCTGGCGCACCTCGCGGCCGGGGGCGAGAAGCACTTCCTGGTGGTGTGCCCGGCGAGCGTCCTGATCAACTGGCGGCGGGAGATCACCGCTCGCTCGACCCTGCGGACGGTGCCGGTGCACGGCCCCGAGCGGCAGGGGGCGTTCGGCGAGTGGTGTGAGCGGGGCGGGGTCGCCCTGACCACCTTCGACGCGCTGTACACGCTGCCGGAAGGCCCGGAGTCCGGGGTCAGGCCGGGCATGGTGGTGGTGGACGAGGCCCACTTCGTGAAGAACCCCGGGACCCGGCGCTCGCGGGCCGTGGGCGGCTGGACCCGGCACACCGAGAGGGTGCTGTTCCTGACCGGCACCCCGATGGAGAACCGCGTCGAGGAGTTCCGGAGCCTGGTGCGGCAGCTGCGGCCCGAACTGGCACCGCTCGTCACCTCCACACACGGAGTCGCCGGTTCGCACGCCTTCCGCAGGGCCGTCGCACCCGCCTATCTGCGGCGGAACCAGGACGACGTGCTGGGTGAACTCCCGGCGCTGGTGCAGGCCGACGAGTGGGAGGAGTTCTCCCCCGCCGACCTGGAGGCGTACCGCGAGGCGGTCGGCTCGGGGCACTTCATGCGGATGCGCCGCGCCGCGTACGCCCGCCCCGAGACGTCGGCGAAGCTGAACCGCCTGCGCGAGCTCGTCGCGGAGGCCGAGGCCAACGGGCTGAAGGTCGTGGTGTTCTCGTACTTCCGCGAGGTGCTCCGGACCGTCCGGGAAGCCCTGGGCGACGGGGTGTTCGGTCCGGTCTCCGGCAGTCTTCCGGCGGCTCGCCGGCAGGAACTCGTGGACCGCTTCGGCGCGGTGGACGGTCACGCGGTGCTACTGAGCCAGATACAGGCCGGCGGTGTCGGTCTGAACATCCAGACCGCGTCGGTGGTCATCCTGTGCGAGCCGCAGATCAAGCCGACGATGGAGCACCAGGCGGTGGCCCGGGCTCACCGCATGGGGCAGATACGCACCGTGCGGGTCCACCGGCTGCTCGCGGCGGACAGTGTGGACCAGCGCATGCTGGACATCCTGGGGCGCAAGGACCGGCTCTTCGACGCTTACGCGCGGCGCAGCGATCTCGCCGAGGCGACGCCCGACGCCGTCGACGTGTCGGAAGGGGCGCTCGCCCGGCGCATCGTCGAGGAGGAGCAGCAGCGGATGGCGGCCGGGGCCTGACCCGGGCCGGCCGCCCCCCGGGTGCCGGCCGGTCTCAGTGTGCGTGCTCCTCGGCCGCGCCTGCCGCGTGGTGCGGCGGGTCGTAGCCCGGCACCGTCCCGTCCGCCTTGGCGACGAGCAGCAGACCGGCCATCCCCATGTCGGAGTGGCTCTGGACGTGGCAGTGGTACATCCAGGCACCGGCTCCCACGTGTTCGCCCGCGATGATCTGGAAGCCGAAGGAGTCGGCCGGTCCGCAGATCTTGGTGTCGACCACGCGGCTGGGGTCGTCGGGGCCGGTGAGCAGCCCCGTCCTGTTGTCCGCCCAGCGGTGCCCGTGGATGTGGAACGTGTGGTAGTACTCGCCGTGCGTGATCATCACGACCTCGACCCGGTCGCCCACGGTGGCCTCGAAGTTGGGGCTCTTGTCCGCCGGCTTGTTGTTGATCGTCATGTCGTTGAAGACGATCGTGATCGTCTTGTCCGGCAGCACATCTCCCTTGCGGCGCACGACGAGTGGCCCGTACAGCCCCTTGCGGATGCCGCCCGTGCCGTGGTCCGTGCCGACCACGTGGTCGTGGTAGTGCCAGTAACCGGCACTCCCCGCCTGCCAGGTGCCGTCCTTACGGCGGCCAGGGGCATGGGTGCGCCAGGTGTACGTCCGGGTGCCTCCGGGTTCGACATGACTGCGGTTCATCCGGGTGCCGTCGCTGGCGATGTCGTAGTCGACTCCGTGCACATGGAGGCTGGCGTCGACGTCCGTGGTGTTCTGGAACTCGATGTGCAGCGTGTCGCCCTCGGTGATCTCGATGAGCGGCCCGGGGATCGACGCCTTGCCCTTCTCGAAGCCGTACCCGAGCTGACCGTCCGGCAGTTTCTCGGCGTACAGCTTGAGGTGGCGGACGGCGCCGCCCGCGGGGGCCGTCTTCGCGGGGTTCTCCGCGGAGGTGGCCTGTACGGCGCCCAGTGACATCGATGTCACACCGGTGGCCGCCGCCACCCCGCCGCCCACCAGCATCCGGCGGTTGAAGGTCCTTCGGTCCATGTCGAACTCCCCACTGCGAGACGGAAACTGACGCGCTGCTCCCCTGGACGGCCCACACGGTAGCCGGGGGCCGTTGGTTTATCCACACTCAGGACAAAGTTCGTTCGATTGCTGCCATAGCTATTGGCGAGCCACGAAAAGAGGTCTAGCTTCGTGCGCTGTCGCCCAGTGTCCACAGAGGTGCGGTGACGAGAGAAGTGACCAGAGAAGTGACCAAGAGGGGTGGGTGACCACATGCAGCGCACACCACATCACAGGTCCAGATCGCGCCGCGGTATCGCGGCGGCCGTGGCGGCAGGCGCCCTGACCGCGTCCCTGCTCGGCGGCAACGCGGCCACTGCCAGCCCTTATCCGGATCCTGGGCTGAAGGAACGGATGGCGACAACGTTGTCCCTTCCCACGCCGCCCGGCGGGGCCGACGTGAAGGTCCTGGTGTTCCACGCTTCGGCCGGCGAGGAGTCGCCGACCGTGGACGCGGGCATCGCGGCCATCGAGAAGATCGGGCTCAGCGGTCCTGAGGCCGGGCGCTTCAAGACCGTCGCCACCGACGACGCCGCGGTCTTCACCAACGGCAAGAAGCTCGGCAAGTACAACGCGGTCGTCTTCCTGACCGGCGGCGGCGACGTGCTGGACCCGGAGCAGGAGGCGGGCCTGGAGGCGTACATGGAGGCCGGCGGCGGTTTCCTCGGCATCCATGACGCGGCGCGCACCGAACCGTACTCCGACTGGTTCACTGGCCTGGTCGGCGCACGCCCAGCCTCGGACAGCCCGACCGGCGTCCAGCGCGCCACCGTGGAGATCGGCGACCGGCAGCACCCGGCGACGAAGAACCTCCCGCTGGAGTGGAAGCGCCCGGACAAGTGGCTGAACTGGAAGGACAACCCGTCCGGCGACGTCCACACGGTGGCCCGCGTCCGCGAGCTCACCTACACCCCGGGCAAGAGTGCCAACGGCTGGGACCACCCGGTCTCCTGGTGCCGTGACTACGACGGCGGGCGCTCCTTCTACACCGCCATGGGCGGTACGGCGGCGAGCTTCGCGGAGACCGACTTCCGGGATCACCTGCGCGGCGCGCTCGCCTGGACGAGCCGCATCTCGCAGGCCGACTGCAAGGCCACCATCGACTCCAACTACACGGCCGAGCGGCTCACCCAGCCCAATCAGCCCGGGCAGAACGACCAGATCGGCGAACCGCACGGCCTGGTGACCGCCAAGGACGGGCGGATCTTCTACATCGGGCGCGGCGGCACGGACAGCAGTGTGCCGGTGGTCACCGACTGGAACGACCCGAACGTCGGCAAGGGCGAGGGCGAGATCCACGTCTACGATCCCGCCACGAAGAAGGTCACCCTCGCCGGCAAGCTGAGCGTCTTCGGCAACAAGGGCGGCGGCGACGAGCTGGTGAAGGTGGAGGAGGGCCTGCTCGGGATCGAGCTGGACCCGGACTTCGCCACCAACGGCTGGGTGTATCTGCACTACACCCCGCACGCGAAGATCGACCGCGACAAGCAGCTGGCGGTGCGCCAGGTCTCGCGCTTCACCTTCGACCACGCGACGAACAAGCTGGACCTGGCGTCCGAGAAGGTGCTCCTGCACTGGCCGGTCCAGATCCACAGCTGCTGCCACGCGGGCGGCGGGATGGCCTGGGACTCGAAGGAGAACCTGTACATCGCGACCGGTGACAACAACTCCTCCCAGTTCAGCGACGGTTACTCCGGCA
Organism: Streptomyces sp. QL37; assembly: GCF_002941025.1. Classification (NCBI taxonomy): domain Bacteria; kingdom Bacillati; phylum Actinomycetota; class Actinomycetes; order Kitasatosporales; family Streptomycetaceae; genus Streptomyces; species Streptomyces sp. QL37. The sequence continues at coordinate 960,254 of NZ_PTJS01000001.1, forward strand.
ACAACCCGCAGCCGAACTACAAGGGCGTGTCCTTCGCCGACGCCCGCCGCACCGCGGGCAACACCAACAACCTGAACGGGAAGATCCTGCGGATCCACCCCGAGGACGACGGCACCTACACCCTGCCCGAGGGCAATCTCTTCACGGGCAAGGAGCCGGACGAGGGCGGCGGCAAGACCCGCGGCGAGATCTACGTGATGGGTGTCCGCAACCCCGCCCGCATCTCCATCGACAAGTCGACCGACACGCTGTACGCGGGCTGGGTCGGCCCCGACGCGGGTGAGCCCAGCACGACGTGGGGCCCCGCCAAGTACGACACGTTCGCGGCGATCACCAAGGCGGGCAACCACGGCTGGCCCTACTGCATGGGCAACAAGCAGCCCTACCGGGACCGCAACCTGCCCGACCCCACCAAGCCGCTGGACTGGTACGACTGCGACGCGCCGAAGAACGAGTCGCCGAACAACGACGGCCTCGTCAACGTGCCGCCGGTCACCGGCAACACCATCTGGTACTCGCCCCAGGGCGGCGGAGTCGACTACCCGCGTGACGAGAACGGCATCCCGAGCTACAAGGTGGAGGACCAGAAGGAGCTCCTGCCCTGGCTCAAGGGCGGCGGCCAGGCCACGATGAACGGCCCGGTCTACCGCTACGACGCGGCGAGCACCAGTGAGGCCAAGTGGCCGGCGTACTGGGACGGGAAGTGGTTCGTCGGTGACTTCTACGACGACACCCAGCCGCGTCACGCCGTGCTGACCGACCCGAAGACGGTCGGCAAGGGCGGCCTGCCCACGCACGCCGAGTCCCTGAAGAAGATCATTCCGGTCGGTGCGGACGGCATCCGCAACCTCATGGACTGGAAGTTCGCCCCGGACGGTTCGCTCTACGTCCTGGACTACGGGCGCGGCTTCTTCACCTCGGACGCCAAGTCCGCGCTGTGGCGCGTGACGTACAAGGGCGGCGGACCGACCCCGGCTGCCGCAGACCTGGCAAGGAAGGCGGCAGCGCAGTGAGACACCCTTCACTCCTCGCGCGACGGCGGTACGGGCCCGCCCGGTGGTGGCTCGCCCTGCTCGGTTCGTTCCTGATGGTCCTCGGGCTGGCGTCGACGGCGGCGTACGGCCGTGACGACGACCGGTCGGCAGCGGCGGACCAGGTCCTCACCTGGACCGCGGGCGATCCCATCGACCACTACCTGACGGCTCCCGAGACCGCGGTGGCCGGTGCCGCCACCATCGTCTTCGAGAACAGCGAGGCCACGGGCAACACGACGAGCATGCCGCACACGCTGACGTTCAGCGTGTCGGACCCGGAGTACAACAGCGATGTCCAGGTCAACATCCTGGCCAACCCGGGTGACAGTGAGGGCGGCAAGCACAGCGTCGAGGTGACCCTCACCCCCGGAAAGTACTTCTACCACTGCACGATCCCCGGCCACGGCTCGATGCAGGGTGTCCTCACGGTGACCGAGGACGGTGGCGGCGGTGACGACACCACCGCCCCCGAGACCTCGGCGACGGTGGACGGCGACAAGAACGCCGACGGCGCGTACATCGGCCAGGCCACCGTCACCGTGGCGGCGACCGACGCGGGATCGGGCGTCGACACCGTCGAGTACGCGGTCGGGGCGGACGGCGCCTGGCAGCCGTACACCGCGCCCGTCGTGGTGAACGAGGTGGGCGATCACACCGTCCGCTACCGCGCCACCGACAAGTCGGGCAACGCGGCCGAGGAGAAGTCCGTCGACTTCGCGGTCGCCGCGCCGCCGACGGACGACAAGACCCCACCGGAGACCTCGGCGACCGTCTCGGGCGAGAAGGACGACGCGGGTGCCTACCTCGGCATGGCCACGGTCACCGTGACCGCGTCCGACACCGGGTCAGGCGTCAACACCATCGAGTACGCGGTCGGGGCGGACGGCGCCTGGCAGCCGTACACCGCGCCCGTGATGGTGCACGAGGTCGGTGCCCACACGGTCCGCTACCGCGCCACCGACAAGTCGGGCAACGCGGCCGAGGAGAAGTCCGTCGACTTCACCGTCGTCGAACCGCCGTCGCAGGACAGGACGCCGCCCGAGACCTCCGTGGTCGTGACCGGCGACAAGAACTCGGACGGCGCGTTCATCACGAGCGCCGAGGTCACCCTCAGCGCGACCGACGACGACTCGGGTGTGGACAAGGCCGAGTACTCCCTGGACGGCGGCCCGTACCTCGCGTACTCCTCCCCCGTCATCGTCGACCGCGTCGGCCACCACACCTTCGCCCACCGGGCGACGGACAAGGCCGGCAACACCTCGGAGGCGAAGCAGAGCTCGTTCACCGTCGCGCGGAGCGGCGGTGTCCCGGCACCCAACTGCCCCGAGTTCGACGAACGGCTCACCGTCATCGTCGGCACGGTCGACACCGGTGTTCCCAACCGGCTCACCGGCAACCGCTGCACGATCAACGAGCTCATCGAGGACGAGAAGGACTGGTCCTCGCACGCCCTGTTCCTCAAGCACGTCGACAAGGTCCTGGACAAGCTGCTCACCGACGGGGTCGTCGACGCCCGTGAGCACAAGAAGATCTACAAGGCGGCCAAGCAGTCCGGAATCGGCAAGCCGGGCCAGGACGAGGGCTACCGCAAGCTCTTCGACGGCACGGCCGCGTCCCTCGCCAAGTGGGAGCAGGTCGGTGGCGGACAGTTCGCGCTGAACGAGGAGGAGGGCTCGATCACCAGCTCCACCACGGTGGACGGCATGGGGATGCTGTGGTTCCCGTCCCGGCAGTACGGGGACTTCTCGCTGAAGCTCCAGTGGCGGGACGACGCCCCGGAGGGCGGCAACGCCAACGGCGGGGTCTTCGTCCGCTTCCCGAACGTCCACGACCACCCGGAGGAGTCCCGTCCGGAGTGGGTCGCCATCAAGTACGGCCATGAGATCCAGGTCAACGACCGGCCCGACGGCGACATGTACAAGACCGGGTCCGTCTACGGGTTCGACCGGGTCGGTCTCGGCGGCGCCGGGGTCACTCCCAAGGGCACCTGGAACGACTACGAGATCCGGGTGGTGGACCAGCACTACTCGGTCTACCGCAACGGTGTCCTGCTGAACGAGTTCGACAACAACGGCGGCCAGCTCTTCGAGCCGCCGCGGGGCGACGACCCGGGTACCGACGGCCGGCGGTACGCCTCCGGTTACATCGGGCTCCAGGTCCACAGCACCACGGACGTGATCTCGTACCGCGACATCCGCGTCCAGGAGCTGTAGGGGCGAGGCGCACTCACGAGGCCGTGGCCGCATGCTCAGGCATGTGGCCACGGCCTCCCGGGTGCCGGTGGCGCCATACCCAGAAGACCGTGCAGGAGACCAGCGACCAGGCCGCCAGCACCAGGAAGGGGAAGGCGTACTGATGGCCCTGGTAATAGACCGCCGTGTGCTGGGCGTTGACCGAGGCGCCCGGCGGCAGCCAGCGCCCGATCTCTCCGAGCGCCGAGGGCAGCAGCGGCCAGGAGACCGCTCCCCCGGACGACGGGTTGCCCAGCAGCACCATGAGCCCCCAGGTGGGGAGCATCGCCCAGCGTCCCATGATGGTGTTGAACATGGTGAAGACCATGCCCGACGTGAACATCGTGAACGCCAGGATCAGCCAGGACTCGACGAACGGCAGGTCCAGCGCGCCGATCAGCCAGTCCACCACCGCGGCGATCGCGAAGCCCCCGAGCAGGGAGTAGGCGATGGTGAAGCCGATCCGCTCCAGGGGATTGAGCGCTCGGGCGTGCACACTGAGCTGGATGGCTCCGACGAAGCCGATGATGACGGCGGCCAGCGAGATGTAGAAGAGAGCCAGCCCGCGGGGGTCGCCCTCCTGGAGCGGCTTGACGTCCGTGATCGTGACCGGGACGCCGGTGGCCTTCGCGACCTCCGCCCCGGTCTCGGCGAGCAGTTGGGCGACCGTGGCCCCGGCGGCTCCGGCGATGTCCATGGCCACCCCGCGCTCGCCCGGCCGCAGGGTCACGAAGACCTTCTGCTCCTCCATGGCCTCCCGGGCCGCGGCCCGGGAGGCGTACGGGCGCAGCTGGAGGGAAGCGTCGAGGGCCTTCTCCATCCCGGCGATGAACTTCTTCCCGCCCTTGGCCTGTACGTCGCCGACCACCGCGGAGGGGATATGACGCGGCGTCGGGTCGGCCATCGTGTAGGTGTACGAGCCGGCGAAGAGTCCGGCCGCGGCGGCGAGGATGAAGAGCAGCACGAAGGCGGGCACGTACGGGGACTGTTTGTACGACGCCCACTTCTCGGCCCGGGTCGGAGGTCTGCCGTGGGCGCCGTGCGCCGGGGGCTCGGTCCCGTCGTCGGCGCTCACGCGGCGCCCTCGCCGTCGTCCTCGTGCCGGGCGCGGCTGGGCTGCACACGCTTCGGCTCGCCGGGCATCTTCGGGTACTCCGGCGGGTAGGGCAGGTCGCCGAGCTTGTGCTCGTGCTCGTCCCGCCTCGCCAGTTCCAGCAGCTGGTCGAGACGGAAGGCGTGGTCGTCCATGTCGGCGTGCAGGTCGCCCACCTCGGCGTACCGCACGGGCATGGTGCGCAGGTCGAAGTCGCGGGGCTCGGCGTCGTCGATCTCCTCCCAGCGCAGGGGGGCGGAGACCGGGGCGTGCGGGAAGGGGCGTACGGAGTAGGCGGAGGCGATGGTGCGGTCGCGCGCCGTCTGGTTGTAGTCGACGAAGATCCGCTCGCCCCGCTCCTCCTTCCACCAGGCGGTGGTCACCCGGTCGGGCATCCTGCGCTCCAGTTCCCGTCCCACTGCGATGGCGGAGCGTCTGACCTGCGTGAACGTCCACTCCGGGACCAGCGGGACGAAGACGTGGATGCCCCGCCCGCCGGAGGTCTTGGGCCAGCCGCGCAGGCCGTGGTCCTCAAGGACCGAGCGCAGTTCGTGGGCGGCCCTCACCGCGTCGGCGTAGTCGGTGCCGGGCTGCGGATCGAGGTCGATGCGCAGCTCGTCGGGGTGGTCGGTGTCCGCCCTGCGCACCGGCCAGGGGTGGAAGGTGAGGGTGCCGAGATTGACCGCCCAGAGGACGGCGCCCAGCTCGGTGGGGCACATCTCGTCGGCGTGCCGGCCGCTGGGGAATTCGATCCGGGCGGTGGGGGTCCAGTCGGGGAGGTTCTTCGGCGCCCGCTTCTGGTAGAAGAAATCGCCCTCGACCCCGTCGACGAAGCGCTGGAGGGTGGTCGGCCGCTCGCGCAGGGCGCGGAGGATCCCCGGCCCGACGGCCTGGAAATAGCCGGCCACGTCCTTCTTGGTGTAGCCCTTCTCCGGGAAGTACACCTTGTCCGGATTGGACAGCCGTACGGCCCGTCCGTCCACGTCCAGCTCCACCGCTGCTCCTGCTCCCATGTCGGACACCGTAGGCCGGGCCCACATATGCCGCATATCGGAAGACGTGCTCCGATCGGTGAGTGAGAATCGGGGCCATGGACCTGCCGGTGATGCCTCCTGTGAAACCGATGCTCGCCAAGTCCGTGTCCGCGATTCCCCCCGGGATGCAGTACGAGGCGAAGTGGGACGGCTTCCGGGCGATCGTGCACCGGGACGGCGACGAGGTGGTGATCGGGAGCCGGACGGGGAAGCCTCTCACCCGCTACTTCCCCGAGGTGGTCACCGCCGTGCGGGAGAATCTGCCGCCGCGCTGTGTGATCGACGGCGAGATCGTCCTGCCGTACGAGGGGCGGCTGGACTTCGACCGGCTGAGCGAGCGCATCCATCCGGCGGATTCGCGGGTGCGGATGCTGGCCGGACAGATCCCGGCGAGTTTCGTCGCCTTCGACATCCTCGCCCTCGACGACACCTCCTTGCTCACCACCGTCCAGACCGAACGGCGGACGGTCCTGGAGAGGGCGCTGGCGGACGCTGCGGCCCCCGTCCATCTCGCCCCGTCCACCACGGACCCGGCCCTCGCCCGGGAGTGGTTCCAGCGGTACGAGGGGGCGGGGCTCGACGGGGTGGTCGCCAAGCCGCTCGATCTGCCGTACCGGCCGGACGCCAGGGTCATGTACAAGATCAAGCACGAGCGGACCGCCGACTGCGTGGTGGCCGGCTACCGCTTCCACAAGAGCGGCCCGGTGGTGGGCTCCCTGCTGCTCGGTCTGTACGACGCCGGGGGCGCCCTCCAGCACGTGGGAGTGTGCGCGGCCTTCTCGATGAAGCGGCGTGCGGAACTCCTGGAGGAGCTCGATCCGTTGCGCGTCGACCCCGCGGAGCATCCCTGGGCGGCCTGGGCCGACGCGGCGGCGCACGAGGGTTCACGGCTGCCGGGCGCTCCGAGCCGCTGGTCCGGCAAGAAGGACCTGTCCTGGGTGGCGCTCGCGCCGGAGCGGGTCTGCGAGGTGGCGTACGACCACATGGAGGGCGACCGCTTCCGCCACACCACCCAGTTCCGGCGGTGGCGGCCGGACCGCACCCCCTCCGGCTGCACCTACGCGCAGCTGGAGGAAGTGGTGCGGTACGACCTTTCCGAGGTGCTCGGCGGCCGCTGACCCGTCAGGCGGTCGGCGTGGAGCAGGGATCGTCCGTGGGAGCCGCCGGGTCGGCCGTCCCCGCGGGCGCCGTGGGGCAGCCGGGGTCGCTGGTGCCGGGGTCCGGGTCGGGTGTCGTGGTGGGGTCGGGTGTCGTGCTGGGGTCCGGGGTCGTGGTCGGGTCGGGCGTCGTGGTCGGGTCCGGTGTCGCGGTCGGGTCCGGTGTCGTGGTCGGATCGGTGGGGCCGCTGTCGGTGGGGTCGGGGCCGGGCCCCGGGTCCGTGGGGCTCGGTGATCCGCCCGGGTCGGGGCTGCCGGAGTCCGTCGGTGTGGGGGTGGGTGAGGTGGACGGCCCGGGCGTGCCGCCGGGCTGCGGGCCGACGATGATGCCGCCACCGCCGTGTCCGGGAGCACTCGGGCTGCCGGGGCCGCCGACCGGGGCCTTCGGCGCGTGGGGGCCGCCCGCGCCGGGGCTCTTCGGAATCACGCCCTTGCCGTCGGCGACCGGGTGGATGCCCTTGCGGTAGAACTCCAGCCAGGACCGGACCGTACGCAGATAGGTGTCCGAGCGGTTGTAGCTGAGGATCGCGCGGTCGAGGTCGGCGCTCACCGAGAGGTCTCGTGTTCCGGCGCAGAGGTAGTGGCCGGCGGCGAGAGCCGCGTCGTGGATGTTGCCGGGGTCCTTGCGCCCGTCACCGTTTCCGTCCTGCCCCCAGTGCGCCCAGGTGGACGGGATGAACTGCATGGGGCCGACCGCCCGGTCGTAGCGGGTGTCGCCGTCGTACGCGCCGCCGTCCGTGTCCGGGATGTTCGCGAAGCCCGCGCCGTTGAGGACGGGACCGAGGATGGGTGTGAGCGTGGTGCCGGAGGCGTCGACCCGCCCGCCGCTCGCGTGCCCGGACTCCACCTTGCCGATGGCCGCGAGTAACTGCCAGGGCAGGCGGCAGCCGGGGTCGCTGCGGCCGAGGGACGCCTGGGCCGTTCGGTAGGCGGCCAGGACCGTGGCGGGAATGCCGGCCTCGGCCCAGGACCGGGTGACGGCGGGGCCGGTCCTCTTCCCCGGCTTCACGCTCCTGGGCGGTTCCGGTGACTCCAGTGGCGGCAACTCGGTGTGGTAGCTGTCGTCGTTCGGCACCTCGGTCCAGACCACGTCGTCCGACGACACGTTCTTCATGTCGTCGGCTCCGACGCCGCCCGTGAGCCCGGGGGCCTGGGACGCGGTGAGGGCCGCCATCGCCGCGACTGCGGTGGCCGTGCCGGTGAGCCCGCGGCGCATGGTTCCGTTGAGCCTCATGTGTCCTCCCTCTCCTGGGTCATCGCGTGAACGTGTCGATGGCCGCGATCCGCCAGGTGTCCCCGCGGCGCACGGCGTCCACCGCGAACATGGCGGCCGCGTAGGTCGTCTCCTCCTCCTTGCCGGTACGGGTGTTGCGCTGGTCGGCGAAGACGAGCAGCCGGGCCCGGTCGCCGTCCAGCAGTTCGACGCCGCTCTCGGTGACGGTCGTGGTGAGCACCAGCTTCTGCTTCGGCGCCTGGGCCCGTACCTCGGCGAGCATGTCCTTGTGCTGCTGGACAGCCTTGCCCGTCAGGTGCTTCTGCGCTGCCAGGTCGGATTTCGCGGGCGCGGCGTAGTTGTAGGAGAAGACCGCGCCGACGGCTTCGGCGATCTGCCCCTTGACCTCGCTGGTCCGGCTGATGTCGGTGAGGGCGGTGTTCTGCCGGGTGGGGTCGTCTCGGAGCGTCGCGGCGGAGGTGAACGCCCAGGCGGCGAAGGCACCGAGGACGACGGTGGCCGCGCAGAGCACGGCGGGGAGCCTGATACGGAGGCGCGGCAGCCTGGTTCGGCGCGGCGCGTCCCCGGCCGGCTCCTCCACCGCGGCGGCTTCGCCGGTCGTTTCCTCAGCGGGTCCGGCGGTGTGGTCCTGTTCCGGCCCGGTGGTGTCCGCGGGCTGCGGATCCTTCGACGGGGCCGTGGCGGTACGCGGCGGCGCGGCGACGGTGGCGAGCCGGCGGCGGCGGTTCACGAGGTGGCGGGTCGTCGACATGTCGGAGTTCCTCTCGAAGCGGGGCGGTCGGACGGGGTCAGCCGGCGGTGTTCCCGACGGGCGCCTGTCCGAGGGCGCTGAGCTTCCACCCCTCGGAGGTGCGGGTCAGCTGCCCCAGCATCCGGCTCTCCTTCACCGCGGGCTTCCCCTCAGGAGCGGTCACCGTGACCCGGAGTGCCACCATCACCCCCGCCTTGCCGGCCCTGTCGTCGAGCTCGGTCACCGCGCCCGACAGGATCTTGGCTGTGCTGACGGTTTTGGCCGACTCGATCTGCTTGACGAACGCGTCCCGTCCGTCGACCAGCTGCTTGCGCAGATCGCCGGTGGCCGACTCCTCCCAGCTGTCGAGCCCCTTCTCCACCTGTGCGTGGTCGAGCGTGTTCATGTTCTGCACGGCCTGCTCCCCCGCGGCCAGCGCGTCGTCGCGGGCCTCGGCGTAGGCCGCCGAGTCGTCGTGCGCCGCGTCGTAGCGCGACCAGCCGCCCCAGCCCGCCGCGCCGGCCGCCGCGACCGTCAGCACGATCGCCGCCACCACCAGCGGATTCCTCGTCGTCCGTACCCGTGCCATTGGTGCCTCTCCCCTACCTGGAGGTGATGTCGACGATGATCCAGCGGCCGCCGCGCAGTTCCGCCGTCACCGAGAGCTGGGCCGCCGCCGTGGTGGCGGCCTTCCCCTTGCGCTCGTACACCTGATCGAGGAAGACGAGGAGGTGGGCGCTGCCGGTACCGAGCCGGGTGACCCCGGCGCGTACGGCCTGCGAGGTGAGCGTGAGCTTCTGGTCGGCCGCCTGCTTCTCGACCTGGCCGAACAGCGCGGCGTACTGCTGCAGCGCCTTGCCCGCCAGCAGTCGCTTCGCCGCTTCCTTGGTGGTGGCGGTGGACTGCGGGCTGTACGAGAAGACCTTGCCCAGGGCGCTGCTGACGTCGCCCACGACCCGGGTGGTCTCGGCGGTGTCGGTCAACGCGCGGTTCGAGGTGGCGGGTGTGTCGCGCAGTTGCTGGGCCTTGACGAACAGACCGCCCCCGGCAGCGAGCAGGGCGACGGCCAGCGCCGCCGCGAAGATCCGGCGCCGGGCTGTGCGGCGGGGCGCGCCCGGCTCCCGGTGTGCTTCGCCGCCCCGTGCGTCCTGATCCGGGGACGGGTTGGAGGAGGCGTCCTCGATCGTGGTCCCTCCGGCCTGTTTCATCCGCCGCTCCCGACCGGTATCGCGTCCAGTGCCTTGACCTTCCAGCCGTCCCCGGTGCGGGCCAGGGTGGCCTCGAAGCGTTTGCGCTCCGTACCGCCCTTGCCGGTGCGCGGGGTGATCGCCACGTCCACGGTGGCGATCAGCGCCGCCGTGCCGGCCCGTTCGTCGAGTGCGGTGAGCGCCGCGTCGGTGACCTTGCCGCGTGCGGTGGCCCCGGACTCGGTGAGTTCGGCGGTGTCCTTCTTCCGGCTGCTCTCCAGCCGGTCGTGCAGCGGCCCCGTGGAGGCCGCCAGCCAGGCCGTGAGCCCGGACCTCACGCTCGCGGCGCTCTTGCCGTCCATGCTGTTCAGCCGCGCGAGGTGGCTCCTGCCGTCGGCGAGCGCGGCATCACGTGCCTTGGCGTATGCCAGATCGCCGTCGCCCCGCGCCTGCGCGTAGGACCAGCCGCCGAGCGCGCAGACCAGCAGGGCCGCGAGCATGACGGCCCATCCGCCGATGGCCTCGGTACGGGCGTTCACGCGCCACCTCCCAGGCCCAGCAGGCCGGCCATGCCGTCGGCCGTGCGCCCGGTGCCGCCGGTCGTGCCGAGGGCTCCGGGAAGCCCGGTCCCGTCGGTGCCGGAGAGCAGCGAGCCGGGCTCGGCCGGCTTCGGCACGCCGCCGCCCCCGGGGGCGTTGCCGCTGCCGCGGACGTTGATGCCGCTGCCCGGCGGCGAGGCGCAGCGCGCCTTGGTGTTGACCGCGGGGGCGGCCGAGAGGTCCTTGCCGGGGCGGTAGGTGGTGGAGCCGTATCCGGCGGTGCAGGGCAGCGGCTCGAAGAAGGTGACGGACATTCCGAACCGGGCGTCCCCGTCCTCGTCGATGATGCTCGCTCCGGCCGCAGCGACCGCGGGCACCTTCACCAGCAGCTCCTCCAGGCCCCGTTGCCGGGTGACGGCGACCTCGGAGGTGGTGAGGAGGTTGGCGACGACGACTCCGAAGCCGGGTTCGAGGTCACGCAGGAGCCCGCTGATCTGGGCGGTGGCACCGGGCGCGGTGGCGATCAGCTTGCGCAGATCGGTGTCGGATCCCTTCAGTTCGGCGGCGAGTTCCTCGGCGCCGGACGCGAACCCCTTGAGCGCCTCGCCCTGTTCGGCCTGCGTGCGCAGGACCGTCTCGCCGTCCGCCATCAGCTTGGTGGTGGTCGGCAGGGCCTGGTCGGCGGCGTCGACGAACTCGCTGCCGGTGTCGAGCAGGACCTGGAGATCGTCGCCGCGCCCCTCGAACGCCGTGCCGAACTCCTCGACGACGGTACGCAGGGCCTCGGTGTCGACGGAAGCCGTGAGGTCGTTGACACTGACGAGGACGTCGGTGACGGGTGCGGGGACGGTGGTGTCGGCCTGGTCGATGACCGAGCCGTTCTCCAGGAACGGGCCGTCCTTGCGGGTGGGGCGCAGGTCGACGTACTGCTCGCCGACCGCGGAGAGGCTGGCGACGACGGCTTGCAGGCTGTCGGGGATGCGCGGCGCGTCGTTCTCTATGCGCAGCTCGGCCTGGACGCCGTCGTCGGTCAGCTCGATCGGGCCGACCCGGCCGACGGAGACGCCCCGGTAGGTGACGTTTGAGTGGGTGAACAGCCCTCCGGTCCGGGGCAGTTGCACCGTGACGGTGTAGTAGCCGCGCAGGCCCACGTAATGGCCGAGGTCGGCGTACCGGACGCCCAGATAGCCGAGGACGAGCACCGCGATGACCAGGAAGGCGATGTTCTTGAGCCGGGTGGCGAGGGTGATCATCAGCGAGTGCCCTCCGTGCCGGATGTGGTGACCGACGGAAGCGGCAGGGGCAGCGCCGAGCCGGACTTCTGCCGGGCGCCGGCCGCCGGCGGGGCTTCCGGGGTGAGTGCGGGGATGATCTGTGTGCCGGGCATGGCGGTGACGTCCAGGTAGACGTTGAGGTAGTCGCCCTTGACCCCGCGCAGCACCTCGTCCGTGAACGGGTAGGTGAGCAGCACCTGCAGGGAGTCGGGGAGGTCGTTCCCGGAGTCGGCGAGCGCGGTGAGGGTGGGGGCGAGGGCCTTGAGGTCGGCGATCATGTCCGCCTTGCTCCTGTTGACCGTGTCGACGGCGACGGTGGAGAGCGTGTCGAGCGAGCGCAGCATGGTGAGGAGCGATCCGCGCTGCTTCTCCAGAACCTTCAGGCCCGGGCTGAGCCCGGTGAGGACGGTTCCGACGTCCTGCTTGCGGGTGGCGAGCGTGGTGGCGAGCCGGTTGACTCCGTCGAGCGCGTCGGTGATGTCCTCCTTGTGGGTGTCCAGGTCGGTGACCAGGGTGTCGACGCGGCTCAGCATGGAGCGGATCTGTGGTTCCTGGCCGGCCAGTGCCTTGTTGAGCTCGGTGGTGATGGTCTTCAGCTGGGCGACGCCTCCGCCGTTGAGGAGCATGGACAGGGCGCCGAAGACCTCTTCGACCTCGGGGTTGCGGTTGGTGCGGACGAGCGGGATCCGGTCGCCGTCGGACAGTGATCCCTCGGCCGTGCCGTCGGCGGGGGGTGAGAGCTGGACGTACTTCTCGCCGAGGAGGCTGGACTGTTCGAGGTGGGCGTAGGCGTTACCCGGCATCTTGATCTTCCCGTTGACCTGCATCGTGACCTTGGCGGTCCAGCTGCCAGGGGTGAGGGAGATCTTGGTGACCCGGCCCACTGCCACGTCGTTGACCTTGACGGAGGACTGCGGGGCGAGGCTGAGGACGTCCCCGAACTCGGCGGTGATCTCGTACGGGTGGTCACCGAGATCTGCTCCGCCGGGCAGCGGCAGCTGGTCGATGCCCGAGAACGACGGCAGGCCGGTGGTCGTGGCGACGAGTACGAAGCAGACACCGGCGGCGACCAGGGCGCCGAGGCCCGCGAGCGCTCGGTTGCCCGGTCTGCGCAGGGCGGTGCTCATCGGTCCGCCTCCTTCTTCTCGCCCGTACCGGTCTTCTTCTTCGCGGTGTCCGCGTCCGCCGGGGTGCCGTAGACGGTGCCGACGGCGGGCAGCGGCAGGACGGGCAGGGCCTTCTGCCGCGTGGCGTCCACCGGGGCCAGCCCTTCGAGGCTCGCGGTTCCCGTCTCGGGTTCGACGAGGGGGCCGCCCATGGACAGCTCGTTGAGGTTCGTACGCCCGTTGAGGGTGCGGTTGGCCGGGTCGTAGGCGTTGAGCACGTTGCCGGCCGCGAGCGGCAGCGTGTCGAGCGACTCGGCGAGCGAGGCGCGCTGGTCGACCAGGGTCTGGGTGAGCGGCACCAGGAGGTCCACGTTCTTCTTGAGGGTGCCGCGGTTCTTCTGGATGAAGCTCTTGACCTGGCCGAGTGCGGTGCCGAGCTCCTTCAGTGCGGCGCTGAGGTTCTCCTTGTCGTCGGCGAGGAAGCCGGTGACGGAGTTGAGCTGCTGCTCCGCGGTCCGCACATCGCCGTCCTTCTCCTTCAGCATGGTGGTGAAGGTCTGCAGGTAGGACAGCGTGTCGAAGAGGTTGCCGCTGCTCTTGTCGAGCGTCTTCGTCGCCTTGCCGAACTGTTCGATGGAGTCCCCGATGGCCTCCCCGTTGCCCTTGAGGTTGTCGGAGCCGGTCTTCAGGAGTTCGGAGAACGCTCCGTCGGCGTTCGCACCGTCGGGGCCGAGTGCCGTGGAGAGCTCGGTGATCGACTCGTAGAGCTGGTCGACCTCGACGGGTGTGGCGTTGTTCGCGGCGGGCAGGACGGCGCCGTCCTCCAGCCGCGCTCCCCCGCTGTAGGCCGGGGCCAGCTGGACGTACCGGTCGGAGACCAGGCTGGGGGCGACGACGACGGCGTGTGCGTCGCCGGGGACGTTGACGCCCTCGTCCAGCCGCAGGGTGATCCGGACCTCCTCGCCGCGCGGTTTCACCGATTCGACGGTGCCCACCTTCACCCCGAGGATCCGCAGGTCCGATCCGGGGTACACCCCGGTGGCCTGGTCGAAGTAGGCGGTGATGGTGGTCGTGCCCTCCTGGTCCCTGGCCATCACGCCCGAGCCGGCGGCCACGGCCACGACGGCGAGCCCTGCTCCGATGCCGATGATGCGGGTGCGTCTCATGTCAGCGGCCCCCCTGCTTCGGCGGCATGCAGTCGTTCGTCGGGGGTGTGTCCTTCGGCAGGTAGTTCTTCGGGACGACCCCGCAGACGTAGTTGTCGAACCAGCGGCCGTTGCCGAGGGTGTTGCCGACGAGCCGGTTGTAGGTGCCGGCCATGGAGAGCACCTCGTCGAGGCTCTTGCGGTTCTTCACCAGCACGGTGGTGACCCGGCCGAGCGAGTCGAGTGTGGGCTGCAACTGCTTGTTGTTGTCGGTGACGAGACCGGTGAGCTGCGTGCCGAGGTCACGGGTGCCGGTCAGCAGCAGGTGGATGGAGTCGCGGCGGGCCTGGATCTCGCCGAGGAGCAGGTTGCCGTCCTCCAGCAGGGTCTCGAAGCTGCTCTTCTTGGTGGCGAGCGTCTTGGTGAGCTGCTTGCTGCCCTTGAGGAGGGTGGCGAGCTGCGCGTCGCGTTCGGAGACCGTCTTCGACAGTGCGGAGAGCCCTTGCGCGGCGCTGCGTACATCGGGCGGCGAGTCCTTGAAGGTGTCCGAGATCGTCTCGAAGCTCCGGGCGAGCTGCGCGGTGTCGATCTCCTCGATGGTCTCCCCGAGTCCGTTGAACGCCTGGGTGACGTCGTACGGGGAGGTCGTGCGGCTCGACGTGATGCGGGAGTCCGGGTCCTGCGGGGCGTCGCCGAGCGGGTCGACGGCGAGGTACTTCTCGCCCAGGAGGGTCTTGATGGCGATGCCGACGGTGGAGGAGTTGCCGATCCAGGCGTCCTTCACCTTGAAGTCGACCTTCACCTTGGCGCCGTCGAGCGAGACGCCGGTGACCTCCCCGACCTTCACACCGGCGATCCGCACCTCGTCGCCGGCGTCCAGCCCGGCGGACTCGGTGAAGTCGGCGCTGTAGGCGGTGCCGCCGCCGATGAAGGGCAGGGCGTCGGCGCGGTAGGCGGCGAGGCCGAGGAGGGCCAGGACGACGAGTCCGATGACGCCGATGGCGACGGGGCTGCGTTCTCCCACGGGCTTGATCCTCATCCGGTGCACCTCGGTCCGCCGATCGTGATGCCGGTGGGCGGGGCGCTGCCGTCCTCGGTCGTCACACCGGCGACCTTCGCCTCGCAGAGGTAGAGGTTGAGCCACGATCCGTAGGAGGTCAGGCGGGAGATCGCCTCCATCTTGGCGGGTGTCTTCCGCAGGAAGCTCTCGATCTTCGGCGCGTTCTTGTCGAGCTGTCCGCTGAGTCTCCCGAGCTGCGCGATGTCCTCCTTCAGGGGCGCACGGCCGTCCTGGAGGAGGTCCGCGGTGACGGTGGTGAGCGCACCCATCGCGGTGACCGCGTCGCCGAGCGGCTTGCGGTCGCCGGAGAAGCCCTTGACGAGTTTCTCGAGGGTGACGACGAGGTCGTCGAATCCTGCCTCACGGTCGTTGACGGTCTTGAGAACCGTGTTGAGGTTCTTGATCACCTCACCGATCACCTTGTCCTTGGCCGCGACGGTGCCGGTCAGCGATCCGACGTGGGAGAGGATGCTGTCGACGGTGCCGCCCTCGCCCTGGAGGACCTGCACGATGGACCCGGCGAGCTGGTTGACGTCCGGCGGGGAGAGCCCTTCGAAGAGGGGCTGGAAGCCGTTGAAGAGCTGGGTGAGGTCGAGGGCGGGGGTGGTCCGCGAGAGCGGGATCGTCGCCCCGGACCCGAAGGTCGCCCCCACGGGCCCGACGCCCTGGTCGAGGTCGATGTAACGCTGTCCGACCATGTTGAGGTACTTGATCGACGCGGTGACGGAGGCGGGCAGCTTGCGGCCCTTGCGCACGGCGAAGCCGACCTCGGCCTGCCGTCGGTCGGCGACCCGGATGGACTCGACCTGCCCGACCTTGACGCCGGCGATCCTGACGCTGTCACCGACGACCAGCCCGGTGGCGTCGGTGAACCTCGCCTTGTACGAGGTGGTGTCGCCGACGCCGGTGTTGGCGATGGACAGGGCCAGGACGGTGGTGGCCAGGGCGGTCACCACGACGAAGACGAGGGATTTCGCGAGCGGTCCCGCGAGGGAGCGGCGCTTCACTTGAGCTTCACCTCCGCACCGCGGAAGGCCGGACCGATGAGCACGCTGCTCCAGTCGGGCAGGGACTGCGGCTGGACTCCGAGTGAGGGGGCGACGAGTTCGTTGACGAGCCGGCTCTCCTGGTGAGAGTTCGGCATGCCGAGCGCGCTGTCGGCGGCTGCGGGTGCTCCGGCCGTTTCCCCGTCACCGGTGCCCTCCGGCGGGGCGGAGGCCTTGCGCGCGTCGGCGGTCGGGACCGCCTTGCCGGTGTACGGCACCGAGTAGCAGTGCGGGCCGCCGGTCGCGTCGTAGACCGGGGTGTCCTTGCCCGCGACGTATCTGCCCTTGGACTCCACCGCCTTGACGGTGACGTGCAGTCCCGGCTTGTCGGTGCCCTTGCCGAGCGCCTTGTCCATGGCGGGGACGAATCCGGCCATGGTGCGCAGGGTGCAGGGGAAGGCGTCGGAGTACTCCGCGAGGAGTTCCAGTGTCGGCCGGCCGGCGGCGGAGAGGCGGATGAGATTGTCCTTGTTCTTCCGCAGGAAGGCGGTGACGTCGTTCGCGGAGGCGGTGGTGGAGCCGTACAGGCCGGCGAGTTCGGCCTGCTGCTCGGCGATCGTGCCGCTGGTGGTGGTGAAGTCGGTGAGCGCGTCCAGGACGTCGGGCGCGGCGTCGGAGTAGAGGTGGCTCACTTTGACGAGTTCCTTGATGTCCGCGTTCAGCGTGGGGAGTTGGGGGTTGAACTCCTTCAGGTGCGCGTCGAGGGTGACCAGGGTGTCGCCGAGCTTGTCGCCTCGTCCTTCGAGCGCCTGGGAGACGGCGCCCAGGGTGGCGGCGAGCTTCTCCGGCTTGACGGCGGTCAGCATCGGCAGGACGTTGTCGAGGACCTCCTCCAGCTCGATGGCGTTGCTGGAGCGGTCCTGCGGGATCACCGCCCCGGCCCGCAGCGTCTCGGCGGAGGGGACTTCGGGCGGAACGAGGGCGACGAACCGTTCCCCGAAGAGGGTGGTGGGCAGCATCTGCGCGGTGACGTCGGCCGGGATCTCGCCGAGGCGGTCCGGCCGGATGGCGAGGGTGAGCCGTGCCCCTTCGCCGTCGGCCGCGATGTGGCGCACTTCGCCGATCACGACGCCGCGCAGCTTCACCTCGGCGTTGTCGTGCATCTCGTTGCCGACGCTCCCGGTGCGTACGGTCACGGTGGCGTCGTCGGTGAAGTCCTTCTCGTACACCGAGACCGACACCCATATGAGGACGGCGGGCACGAGCACGAAGGCCACACCGGCGAGTCTGCGGCGCACCGTCTGCGCCGTGGAGGAGGACATCAGCCGGCCACCTTCACCGTCGTCGTCGCGCCCCAGATGGCGAGCGAGAGGAAGAAGTCGGTGACGCTGATCAGCACGATGGCGTTGCGCACCGAACGGCCCACGGCCACACCCACGCCGGCGGGGCCTCCGGTGGCGTGGAAGCCGTAGTAGCAGTGGGCGAGGATCACCAGCACGCTGAAGATCAGCACCTTGAGCACCGACAGCAGTACGTCGTCCGGGGAGAGGAAGAGATTGAAGTAGTGGTCGTAGGTGCCCGCCGACTGCCCGTTGAACAGGACGGTGATGTAGCGGGACGCCAGGTAGGAGGAGAGCAGCCCGATCGCGTACAGCGGGATGATGGCGACGACTCCGGCGATGATCCTCGTGGTGACGAGGTAGGGCATGGAGCGCACGCCCATCGCTTCGAGGGCGTCGACCTCCTCGTTGATCCGCATCGCGCCGAGCTGGGCGGTGAAGCCGGCGCCGACGGTCGCGGAGAGGGCGAGGCCCGCGACGAGCGGGGCGATCTCCCGGGTGTTGAAGTACGCCGAGATGAAGCCGGTGAAGGCGGAGGTGCCGATCTGGTCGAGGGCCGCGTAACCCTGGAGGCCGACGACCGAGCCGGTGGCGAGGGTCATCGCGATCATCACGCCGATGGTCCCGCCGATGACACCGAGGCCGCCGCTGCCGAAGGCGACCTCGGCGAGCAGCCGCTGCACCTCCTTGAGATAGCGGCGCAGGGTCCGCGGGATCCAGATGAGTGCCCGTACGTAGAAGGTGAGTTGCTCACCCGAGCGGTCGAGCCAGCCGAGCATCGACATCGGTCAGCCCCCCTTCGGGGGGACGATCTGCAGGTAGATCGCCGTGAGGATCATGTTGACGGCGAACAGCAGCATGAAGGTGATGACGACGGACTGGTTGACCGCGTCCCCGACGCCCTTCGGGCCGCCGCGTGGGTTCAGGCCCCGGTAGGCGGCGACGATGCCCGCGATGAAACCGAAGATCAGCGCCTTGAGTTCACCGATGTACAGGTCGGGCAGCTGGGCGAGGGCGGAGAAGCTGGCGAGGTAGGCGCCGGGTGTTCCGCCCTGCATGATCACGTTGAAGAAGTAGCCGCCGAGCGTGCCGACGACGGACACCAGCCCGTTGAGCAGGACGGCGACGAACATGGTGGCCAGCACGCGCGGGACGACGAGGCGCTGGATGGGCGAGACGCCCATGACCTCCATGGCGTCGAGCTCCTCACGGATCTTGCGGGAGCCGAGGTCCGCGCAGATCGCGGATCCCGCGGCCCCGGCGATCAGCAGGGCCACGATGAGCGGGCTGGCCTGCTGGATGACGGCGAGGACGCTGGCGCCGCCGGTGAAGGACTGGGCGCCGAGCTGTTCGGTGAGCGAGCCGACCTGGAGCGCGATGACCGCGCCGAAGGGGATGGAGACGAGGGCCGCCGGCAGGATGGTGACACTGGCGACGAACCAGAACTGCTCGATGAACTCCCGCACCTGGAAGGGCCGGCGGAAGACGGCCCGGGAGACCGCCAGAGCAAGGGCGAACAGCTGGCCGGTCTGGCGCAGCGGGGCGAGGAGCCGCGAGGGCTGCTGCTGCCTCGGTGTCTTGTCCCGCGCCTCTTCGGCGGCGGGCTCGGGCGGGCGTACGGGCAGTGGTGCCGTCATCGGCGCCCACCGTCCAAGGTCGGCGTGTAGCTGTTCATGATCGCCGTACGTGCGGCCTCCGGGAGCTGTCCCATCATGGAGAGGACCCGCTCCCGGCGACGCAGGGCGCCCTGCCGTACGGGCAGTCCGGCCGAGGGCTCGAGCTGTGGTACGACGGTGCGGGGCCCGGCAGTGTGGACGAAGCCGCTGGTCTGCTCCGCCGCGAGGGTGGCCGCGTCCTTCTCCTCGGACATGCCGATGGGGCCTTCGCGGCGTCCGGCGAGGAACTGTGACACGACGGGCATGTCGCTGGTGAGCAGAACCTCGCGCGGGCCGAAGGTGACGAGGTTGCGGCAGAACAGCATCCCCATGTTGTCGGGGACCGTCGCCGCGATGTCGAGGTTGTGGGTGACGATGAGCATCGTCGCGTCGATCTGGGCGTTGAGATCGATGAGGAGCTGCGAGAGGTAGGCCGTACGGACCGGGTCGAGCCCGGAGTCCGGCTCGTCGCAGAGGATGATCTGCGGGTCCAGGACGAGGGCGCGGGCGAGACCGGCCCGCTTGCGCATGCCGCCGGATATCTCGCCCGGCAGTTTTCCTTCCGCGCCCAGAAGTCCCACGATGTCGATCCGCTCCATGACGATGCGGCGGATCTCGGACTCCTTCTTGCGGGTGTGTTCACGCAAGGGGAAGGCGATGTTGTCGAAGAGCGACATCGAGCCGAAGAGGGCGCCGTCCTGGAACATGAGGCCGAAGAGTTTCCGGGTCTCCATGATTTCGCGCTCGGGGCTGTTCACCATGTCGACGCCGTTGATGAGGACCCGGCCCTTTTCCGGTTTCAGCAGTCCGATGATGGATTTCAGGAACACGGTCTTCCCGGTGCCGGAAGGTCCGAGCATGACGCTCACCTCGCCGGCCGGAAGCGTGAGGCTGATGTCCTGCCAGATGTTCTGCTTGCCGAAGGACTTCGTCAGGCCTTCGACGACTACTTCGATACCCATCGGCCCTCCCTCGAAGTGGTGGTGAACGACGTCATCTGTCAGCGCTCCGGCTCCGGTAAAAGCAATGGCGGCTCGTCACACATGCACCAGGAGGCGCACGTTAAGTCCGTCGAAACCGCGAGGACAAGCCGTTGAACAGCGGAAATCGCCGAACGTTGATCTCTGTTCGGATCACTTGTCACCGATTGACAAACCCGTCCGGCGGCTTTGTCGGAATCTGCGCAAGCTCTCCTGGTGCGCCGGGGTCCCGCGGCCCAGGGGGCCGGAGCCACGAGACACCGGCGGTCGGGAGAACCCCGCCCCGGGTGGGAGGGTCCGGGGCCGGCGAAACTCCCGGAGGAATCCCGGGTCAGGGGGGCGCGACCAGGACTCCACGTGCATGGAACGAGCAGGTACGGACGCGTTTCCGAGCTGCTCAAGCGGGACGCTACGGGCCGGTAACCTAAGTCCGCAATAGCACTTCACGAACTTTCTGCGAGGTAATTGCGCGGCACCGTTTTCTTGTGCCCCGTTGAGTAATCGGCGCGCGAAACCTATCGAAAAGTGAGGGTCGCCGGCCCGAAGCGGCAGGCCCCGGCAGCCGGTCCGCACATGCCGAAGCCCGCCCCGACCAGGGTTCATTCGGTCGGGGCGGGCTCATGGGCGGTCAGGGGCCGGGGCGCACGAAGTGACAAGAAGCCGGGTACGGCGCCCGTCCCACCGGTTACTTCACCGCGGAGTGCCAGCTCTCGGAGAGCTCCTTGCCGGCGTTGGGCACCGACACGCCCGGAGCGGTGAGTCCGGCCGTGTAGGTCTTCGCGTCGTTCAGGACGAGGTTGTTCGAGCCGGCGCCGGCGGGCAGGCCTACCTTGAGGTCGATCGCCCAGCTGAGGATGCCGCCGAGACCACAGCCGGAGGCCTTCGGCGCCGAGAACTGGCTGTCGCCCTGGGCCGCCCCGGACAGAGCGATCTGGATCATCGACCCCTCGTCGGGGTTCGCCGACCCGTCACCGTTGAATCTGGAGGCGGCCATGGTCGGGGCACTGATGTTGCCGGGGCGCAGAAGCACCGGGTTGCCGCTGCTTCCTATGTAGCAGTTGGATCCGAGCAGCGGGTTCTCCAGACGGATCTTGACGGGCAGCTTGACGATCGGCCCGGAGGAGATCCCGGCGACCAGGCTGAATTCGGTCGGCGTGCCGGCCGACTCCACCGTGGCCGTCACCTTGTTCAGGGTGGCGTTGGTGATCTGCCCGCAGACGGCCGAGATGACCGGGACATTACTGGGGCACATGATGCCGAGGAGCCCACCGGGGATGGTGGTCTTCCCGCTGATGATGGACCCGGCCGCCGGAGGCACGACCGTGTACGTCCCCTCGGCCGGATGCTGGATGACGCCGAACTGGAGGTTCGTGGACCCGGTGGTCGCCGTGGTGTTGCCCAGCTTGATCGTCCCGTTGGGCGAGGTGGACGTCACGCACAGCGGGACGTCGGTGTCGCCGTCCGTCGCGAGCATGGCCGGGGCGTCCACCGGACAGCGGTCGAACGGTGCCCAGGAGCCGTTCAGCTGGGCGGCGGCCGTGGCGGCGCCGGCCGGGGTGGCGGTAAGGGGCATGACCAGCGCGGCGGACGCGGCGACGGCACCGCCGGCCTTGATCCAGGTCTTCGAGGCAGGTCTCATCGTTCCCTCAATTCGGTAGCGGCTCGGTGATTGTTTGCCGGGGTGAGGCGGTGGGGTCAGCGGGACGCCTCAGGGACGTCCAGTGGTTCGTACTCGTCCGTGCACGCAGCATCGCCACCGGGCTCGGGCGGGTGCTGCGCCGCCGCACAGGGCGCCCCCTGTACCTGCTTGACGTAGCCGGGGACACCGGACAGCGAGGCGGTGAAGAGGTTGTCGAGGTCCTCGTCGGTGCCGCAGCCGCTGAACGGGGGGATGGTCACCGAACCGGTCAGCTCACCGCCGGAGGCCAGGGTGTAGCCGTCCAGGACGTTGTCCTTCCACGTCCCGAGGCCGACCAGGTCGAGCTTGAACGGCCTGCTCGTGCGGCAGTTGTCCCCCACGTCCAGGGGAACGCCGTTGACCTTGACGTCGTACAGCCTGAGCATGAAGTCGATGGTGACGTCCGTGCGGTTCTTGCTCGTCACGCCTTCGATGGCCAGGTCGGAGTGGATGTTCTCGATCCGGGATCCGTCGGGGCGCGTGCCCGTGGGAATCTGGGTCATCTCCAGGGTGGCCGTCGTCGGCATGAAGCCGAAGGTCAGGAACGTCCCCGTGGTGGGCGGAAGCTGAGGCTTCCCCTGGTAGTCCAGATCTATCGTCGAGTTCTGCAGGAAGTGCAGGATGCCGTCGATGAACTGGACCTCCTGGAACCCCTGCGTGATCCGCGCGCAGGCCAGGGGGAACTTGTTGGCCCCGTCGAGCTTGGTGACGTTGGCGTACCCGGTCACGTAGGCGACCATGTTGGCCCCGTCGCTGGGATCGCCGACGCACGCAGGCGCGTCGGCACCTGCTGACCGGCCCGCCTTGGCTCCCACCTCGGGCGCGCCCTCGCTCCCCTCTGCCGGCTCCCGCTCCCCGGGCCAGGTCTCGGAGGGGGTCGCCTCCGATTCTTCACCCGGAGCGTCCTCGCCTCCGCTGACGCCCACCACCGCCAGGGCCATGTCCTGCTCCGGGTCCGGAGCACAGTCGGCGGACAGGGGCGCCGACCCGGCGGGCAGACCGTCGGCCTTCTCGGGGGTGAGTTCCACCGTGAGGGTGGAGGCCTCGAACACCAGGTCTCCCGACGCCCCGGGTTTTACGTACGGAACACCCCCTGATGTGCTCAGCGTGAGTGCCCCGGCGTCGGGCAGCGGGGTCGGCTCCGCCGCGGTGCCCAACCACTCGGCCCGCGCCTTCCCCTCGTTCTGGGACACGTCGACGGCGAGCCGCGTCTCGGCGCTCACGGTCGCGGCCCCGGCTCCTGCCAGGTCGGCCGACATGCTTTCGGGCAGGGTCAGGTGGAGGACCGGTTCATCGGGCTGCACCACTTGGCCTGGTCGAGCGGACTCGGGAAGTTCCGCCGTGATCCCGACCTTCACCGGCTGCTCGCCGCCCGGGAAGGCGCACGTGTAGGAAAGCTCCGCGTCGACCTCCTGCACACCGGATGCGGCCTCCGCGCCGGGAATCATCCCTCCCAGCAGGATCGCGGCGCCCACTGCGGCGCCGCGCGCGGTCCGCCGTCGTGCTCCCTGCATACGACTGCCCCTCACTGACGATGTCCCCCTCGGTCGAACGATGCGCGCCCCATGGCGGCCGGAGCCGCCGAAGCCTGCTGCTCACCCGTCGGCGCCTGAGGCCGTATCAAGGGGTGTACACAATGCTCGGCCTGGTCGTTCCGCCGATCGGGGTGACCGTCGAGTAGGTGGCCCTGTACGTCCAGTTGGAGCCCACGACCACGAGTCCCGAGCAACCTGGCGTAGCTGTGACGACGGTCAGCTTGTGCGTGGCGTCGGTGCTGACCGCCAGCTTGCCCGTGGAGTTGGTGTAGGTGACGGCGAGCCGGCCCGACACCGTGGCGCTGCAGGTGAGCACGGTCATCCGCAACCTCACGCCGGACATGTCACCGCTGGTGACACCGGCGCTGTACGTGTTCGCCGTCAGTTCCCACGGAGGGACGGTCTCGGCGACAGGTGTCACAGGACCGAACGGGTGGGTGCAGCCGGCCCACACCAGCGAGGTGACGGTGCCGATCGGCACGTTCGCGGTGCCCGCGGCGGACCCGAGTGTGCCCTGCATCGTGGACGACGTGCAGCTCAGCGGAACGCCGCCCTGGACGAAGAGGGGGTCGGACGCCACTGCGGAGAACGTCTCCGGGGAGACCGGGCCCACGGTCCAGGCCGGAGCGGCGACGCTCGCCGTGGCGGCGGGTACCGAAAGAGCCATGGCGGCGACGGCGACGGCCGCGGTTGCGAGCTTCCTGAGTGACCTGCGCACGGACGGTTCCTCCGATTCGACAGCGGGCGTTCGGGCACGGCCTCGCCCCGGACGGGCGCGGGGATCGCACGGCGGGCGAGCCCCGCCGTGCGATCCCGGCCCACCCCTTTGCCGGCGTGCAGTCGGATCAGGGGGTGTAGACGATGGTCGGCTTGGTGGTGCCGCCGCTCGGCGTGACAGCGGTGTAGCTGGCGCTGTAGGTCGGGTTGTTGCCCACGGCCGCGATGCCCGTGCAACCGGAGGTGACGGTCGCGACGGTCAGCTTGTAGGTGGCGTTGTTGCTGACCGCCAGCTTGCCCGTGGAGTTGGTGTAGGTGGCGGCGGCGTTACCGGTCACGGTGAAGGTGCAGGTGAGCACCTTGAGGGTGGCCTTGATTCCGCTGATGTAGCCGCTCGTGACACCCGCACTGTAGGTGTTCGCGTTCAGCTTCCAGGGGGTGGTCGTGTCGGAGGTCGGGGTCACCGCGCCGAACGGGCTGGTGCAGCCGCTCCAGGTCAGCGGAGCGATCGTGCCGACGGTCACGTTGGTCGTACCGGAGGCCGACGCCAGGTTGCCCTGGGCCGCGGACGACGTACACGTCATCGGGATGCCGTTGAGGGTGAGGGTGACGGTGCCTGCCGTGGCCGAGAACGTCTCCGGCGAGTTGGGGCCGACGGTCCAGGTCGGAGCGGCGACGCCGGCGGTCGCGGTGGTGGCTCCGAGGGTGACAGCCGCTGCGGCGGCACCGGCCGCGATCGCGATCTTTCTGAGGGAGTTGCGCACAGTGAGTTCCTCCGATTCGCCAGTGCGGGAGCACTGTTGCGGGGAAGGCACCCGAATTCCTGCAAAGGCGCAGGGAGTGCCGCGATGAATCGTGTTGCGTGGGGGCCGTGTTGCGCTTTCAGCCACACACGTTCTGTGACAGGGCGTGACGTTACTTGCGGGAAACTTGGAGCACAATCCCGCCGGTCAAGATTGGTTGGGCAAGTTTTTTTCCTCGTCAGTAGGTCACTAATTCGCCTGCCGCACTTGTCACTTCCTGCGCAATATCCCTGCCGGTATGCCGCGTCGTCGTCGTCCCGCCGACCCGGCGCCACCTCCGCGCGGAAGCTCCGGGAAGATCGGAGGACGCCGAGGAGAGCCCGGAGGCATCCCTCAGGACAGCCCGTACGGCGGGCGCCGCACCACCCCGTCGGCGCCCTCGGTGCGCCGACGGCCGAAAACATTGTCCGGAAGTGAGCATTTACGGCCCCACCTGCACCGGAGCCCCACAACAGGACCATGTTGTGTGCCCCCTGCACTTCGATCCTGTCCAGGCGGTGTGCACCCCGCCCGACTTGGTCTATCTTCGGCGCCGTTGTTGGTATACACCTGCCGGTCCGTGGGAGCGCTTTCCCCCACACGTTCCACCCACTCCGGGCCCAGGAAGCAAGGGGACGGTCATGCCGAGACTCATCCAGCCGCTGGACACCGGAGACCCGCTGGGGCCCCTCCCCCAGGAGTTCGCCGCGATCATGCGGCCCGAACTGCCGAGCCTGATCAAAGAGATAGGCATGGAAGTGACCCGCGCCTATCCGGAATACGCGCGGCTGCTGAACGGACCCAACGGCACCTCCATCCGCATGGGCGTCGAACAGAGCCTTTCCTCCTTTGTCGACCTGGTCGCCGAACCCTCGTCCCCCACGGTCCTGCGCGACGACATGTGCCGGAGATTCGGCAGGTTCGAGGCCTACGAGGGCCGGACCATGGACGCGCTCCAGGGCGCTTACCGATTGGGCGCGCGCGTCGCGCTCCGGCGCGCGAAGAAGGTGGGCCGGAGTTACAACTTCTCACCGGCGCTGATGCTCAGCTTCGCCGACGCGCTGTTCGCGTACGTGGACGAGCTGGAGTCGCTCTCCCGCGAGGGATACATGGAAGTGCAGGCCCAGTCCGACC
Organism: Streptomyces sp. QL37; assembly: GCF_002941025.1. NCBI lineage: Bacteria > Bacillati > Actinomycetota > Actinomycetes > Kitasatosporales > Streptomycetaceae > Streptomyces > Streptomyces sp. QL37. Next base: position 985,885 of record NZ_PTJS01000001.1, read on the forward strand.
AGCAGAGCGAGGCGGTGCGCCGGCGGCTGCTGCATCTGATCCTCGCGGGCAGACCCGTGCCCCGCAGCGCCATCGCCGAGCTCTGCGAGCAGACCGGCTGGACGCTGCCCGAGCAGGTCACGCTCGTCGCCGTACGCGCTCCGTCCGGCCTGGACCGGATCAGCGCGGACCACGACGTCCTGATCGACCCCGCCGATCCGCAGCCGCACCTGCTGATTCCCGGGCCGATGAACGACGCGCGCAGGGAGATGCTCGACCGGACGATCCCCGGTGGCGGTGCGGCGATCGGGCTGACGGTGCCGACCGCGCTCGCCGCCGACTCGATCCGCTGGGCCCGGCGTGTCCTCGAACTCGTCGACGCGGGGGTCATCGACGACGCGCCGGTCATCCCCTGCGAGGACCACCTCATCACGCTGTGGCTCCTCTCCGACCCCGTCCTTCTCGACCAGCTCGCCGAGCGTGAACTGGCGGCGGTCTCGGGCATCAGCGCCACCCGACGCGAGCGGCTGATCGAGACGCTGCGGATCTGGCTCGACACCCGTGGCACCGCCGCGCAGATGGGCGAGCTGCTGGACGTACACCCTCAGACGGTCCGCTACCGGATGCGCAGCCTGGAGGCCATCTTCGGAGACCAGCTCACCGACCCGGAGAGCCGTTTCTCGACCGAAGCCGTGCTGCGCGCCATGCGGTTACGGGCTCGCGGCGGCCAGACGTTGAACTGAGGAGGCATCACACGACGCGCGAAGATTCAACTTACTGCCAGGTAACGCGAAATAGACGGTCAGTCCCAAACGGTTGCGACACGGAGACGTTCTCAACAAGAAACCCGGAACTGCGTCCCGTTACATAGGGAGGAGCGGTGGCCCACCGGCCGCCGCGAAGCGCCACCTCCTGGCCAACCATCCGAGAGGGAACCCCCACATGACCGCATCGCACCTCCTCGTCCCCGTGCCGATCCCGGACCGGGTAGCCGCACTGATCGGGTCCTGCACTCCGCCGCACATCCTGCAGGCGGAGTTCGACGCCGACTGCGCCGCCCGCGAGGTGCGCAGGTTCCGGGGGCCGAGGCTCGGCATCGAGGACCAGGCCGACCGCGAGCAGGCTCTGTCCGAGCTCGCGTGGGCCAACAAGGTGCTGTCCGCCCATCACCCGCACCTCGCGGTACATCCGAACGGCGCCTGGTGACGCTTCTTGCGCTGCGGCGGCGGCCGCCTTACCTTACTCAGAAGTAAGTTTACTCTGGAGTAAGGATTTGGCGTGGCCGACAACAGCAGCGGCAACCTCACCGACGAACTGTCCGGGCTCGACTTCGGTGCCGTCTCCCCGGAGGAGTTCGCGCGGATCGTCAAGGGCCTGTCCGCCAAGCAGCTCGGCGAGGTCATGCACGGTGACCTGCGCACCCGGGTGCTGAGCGAGGTCTTCGGCCGGATGCGGCAGCAGTTCCGCCCGGAAGCTGCCGGCCGGCTGAAGGCCCTGATCCGCTGGAAGATCACGGGCGAGAGCGAGGAGGTCTACGAGACCTCCATAGCCGACGGCGCCTGCACGGTGCGCGCGGGCCGCTCCGACGCCGAGCCCCGTACGACGCTGGTGATGGGCGACGCCGACTTCCTCAAGCTGGTCTCCGGCAACGGCAATCCCGTGACGATGTTCATGATGCGCAAGCTGAAGGTCGCCGGGGACGTCGGCCTGGCCTCGGGCCTGACCCGCTACTTCGACATCCCGAAGGCCTGAGCCCATGAGCTACTTCTCCCTCGCCCTGACCGAGGAACAGCAGGACCTGCGCGAGTGGGTGCACGGCTTCGCCGCCCAGGTGGTGCGCCCCGCGGCGGCCGAATGGGACGAACGCGAAGAGACCCCGTGGCCGGTCATCCAGGAGGCGGCCAGGATCGGTCTGTACGGATTCGAGTCGCTCGCCGACATGTACGGGGACCCGAGCGGACTCTCCCTCCAGATCGCCAACGAGGAGCTCTTCTGGGGCGATGCCGGGATCGGCATGGCACTGTTCGGCACCTCGCTCGCGGTCGCCGGGATCTTCGCCTCCGGCACCCCCGACCAGCTCGCCGAGTGGGTCCCGCAGTGCTACGGCGACGAGGACGACCCCAAGGTGGCCGCCTTCTGCGTCTCCGAACCGCAGGCCGGGTCCGACGTCTCCGCGATGACCACGAAGGCCCGTTACGACGAGGCCAAGGACGAGTGGGTGCTCTCCGGCCAGAAGGCGTGGATCACCAACGGCGGGATCGCCGGGATCCACGTGGTGGTCGCCTCGGTCGACCCGGCGCTCGGCGCCCGCGGCCAGGCCGCGTTCATCGTGCCGCCCGGCACGAAAGGCCTGGCGGCGAGCCGCACCATCAAGAAGCTCGGCCTGCGAGCGTCGCACACCGCGGATGTGTTCCTCGACGACGTACGCGTCCCCGGGCACTGCCTGCTGGGCGGAAAGGAGAAGCTGGACGCCCGGCTGGCACGTGCCCGTGAGGGCGGCACCGCCAAGGGCCAGGCCGCGATGGCGACCTTCGAGGTCAGCCGCCCCACCGTAGGCGCTCAGGCGCTGGGCATCGCCCGCGCCGCGTACGAGTACGCGCTGGAGTACGCCGGTGACCGCGAGGCCTTCGGCCGGCCGATCATCGAGAACCAGTCGATCGCGTTCGCCCTCGCGGACATCCGTACGGAGATCGAGGCCGTGCGCCTGCTGATCTGGCAGGCAGCCTGGATGGCCCGCAACGACCGGACCTTCGACGCGGGCCAGGGCTCGATGTCCAAGCTCCGTGCGGGTGAACTCGCGGTCGCCGCGACGGAGAAGGCGGTCCAGATCCTCGGGGGCGCCGGGTACAGCAGGGAGCACCCGGTGGAGCGGATGTACCGCGACGCCAAGATCTACACGATCTTCGAGGGTACGAGCGAGATCCAGCGGCTGGTCATCGCCCGGTCCATATCGGGGCGTCACATCCGCTGACGCCTCACCGCGGCCGCCCCCGGCCGCGGTCGTTTCCGGAGCCGGCGGGAGCGGTCGTCAGGCCTCGTCGAGGCGCTTGCGCTGCTCGGGTTCCAGACGCAGGTCCACCGCGGCGAGGAGCTCGTCGAGCTGCTCGACGGAACTGACGCCCACGAGGGGAAGCACCGGAGGGGTGCCGTGCAGCAGCCAGGCCAGCACCACCTGGCTGGGCGTGGCACCCAGCTCGGACGCCACCTGGTGCAGCGCCGACAGCCGGGGTGCGGTGCCCGGGTGATCGTAGGCCGCCGACAGGGGTTTGTCCTCGCGGGCATAGGCACCGGACAGGAGGGTGGAATAGGCCATGAGCGTCAGATCCGGCTCGCTGCCCACGTAATCCAGCATCTCCGGCGTCACATGGACATGGCCCGCTTCGGGCAGGGCGACGTCGAACCGCGGCTGGAGGTAGGAATACCGCTGCTGCACACAGCTGTAGCTCGCCCAACCGTTCCTCCGGGCCGCAGCACGGGCCTGCTCGACGCGCCAGGCCGGGTGGTTGGAGGCGCCCAGCACGCCCACATCGCCCTCGGAGACCAGTGCGTTCAAGGCACCGAGGGTCTCCTCCAGCGGGACGGTCCGGTCCTCGATGTGCGACCAGTACAGATCGATGCGGTCCGTGCCCAGTCGGCGCAGGCTCTCCTGCGCCGCCTTGCGCACCACGGGCGCGGACAGGCCCTCGGCTGTCTCCAACCCGGTCCCGGGGACGGTGGGGCGCCCGCCGAACTTGGTGGAGATCACCACTTCGTCGCGCAGGTTCCGGGCGGCCAGCCACCGGCCGACCGTGGTCTCGCTCTCGTCCCCCGTGCTCCCCGGAAGCCAGAAGACGTAGTTGTCGGCGGTGTCGATGAGGTTCCCGCCCGCCTCGACGAAACGGTCGAGGATGGCGAAGGACGTGCGCTCGTCCACGGTGCTGCCGAAGGGCAGCGCCCCCAGGCAGAGTGCGCTGACCTCAGGTCCACCCGGACCTCCGATGCGGCGTCTCAGCATGTCGATTCTCCTTCGGGTCATGCGGGGAATGTCGCCCGCGACTACGGCACCGACCATCCTGGGCGCCATTGGTATGGAGACCCAGTCCGATCGAAGGGCCGATTTCCAGACCAATTGGCGGGTGTGGCCCATGACCGACCAGCGGCTGGCCGGTCATGACCGATTCCGGGGCGTCACATCCGCTGACAGCGGGAGCCGGAGGCGGCACGATCGTGCGGTGCCGCAGACCGCGCGGGGAGGCGGGTCCGCAGACCGCGTGGGGGGCGGGTCCGCCGTGCCGGTCATGCCTCCCCGACGGAGGACTCATGTGACGCGCGCCCCTTGCCGTGACCACTCTCGTAGCCGTGGCCCTGGGGGCGGCCCCCGCGTCCGCGTCGTCCGGGACCGACGGGTGGGAGCCGGCCCCGACCCCTCCGTACGACCTGCCGGCCGGGGCCCGCTCGGACGGCCCCCCTCCCGGGTCGCCTGCCGCGGCGACCTCGTCGTCCGGGTCACCAACACCGACACCGGCGCCTTCCACGACGCCGGTGTCAGCGGCGGCGCGATCGTCGACCAGCACGCGGACGGTTCGCGGAAGTGGTACGTCGTCGGCCCCGTGCCGGCGGGCGTCGGCGAGAACGCCGGGAATCCGGCACGGGGCCTGTACGCGCTGGACGGTGTGTACACCATGGACATCAGCGCCACCGGCTGCACGTCGGTGCACCTGGTCCTCGGCTCCGCCGACGACGTGTGCGCGCGGATCGGCTGAGCCCGGACCGCCGGGTCAGTCGCCCGTCGTCCCGTCGGTCCGCTCCCGCAGCAGGTCCGCGTGGCCGTTGTGGCGGGCGTACTCCTGGATCATCAGCACGTAGACCGCGCGAAGGCTGAGGGCGGTTCCGGGGGTGGCCATGAAGGTCTCGTCGAGAGCGTGCCCGGCCACCGCCGCGTCGCATGCCGTGATCTCGGCCCGGTATCTCCCGAAGTCCCTCTCCGCTTCGGCCGGGTCCACGCCGTCGAAGCCCTCGTCACCGTCCGAGGGTCCGGTGAACACATCGCCGACCGGCTCGCCCGCGAAGCTGCGCCGGAACCACCACCGCTCGATCTCCGCCATGTGGCGGACCAGACCGAGGAGGGTGAGGTTCGACGGCTCCACGGTCGCCGTCGCCAGTCGCGCGGCGTCGAGACCGGCGCACTTGGTCAGCAGGGTTTCCCGATGCCAGTTCAGCCATCCCTCCAGCAGTTGACGCTCAGGCAGCACACCCAGAGTGCCCAGTGACGTGGTCCGCTCGATCCGCGGCGCCGCCCACGTCATGCGCCCACCGCTCCGACCGGGGTGAAGCGGACCGGAAGCGACGCAGGACCCCGGGTGAACACGCCCTCCTCGGCCGGGGTGAATCCGTCGGCGAGCCGGAGGTCCGGCATCGCGTCGAGCAGCTGGTTCACTCCCGTCTCGACCTCGGCCCTGGCGAGCAGGGCTCCCACGCAGAAGTGCCGGCCCAGCGCGAACGCCAGGTGATCGGCGGCAGCGGAGAACGCGGTGGTGCTGGTCAGGTCGTCACGGAACAGGTCGAAGCGGTCAGGTTCGGAGTAGCGGGCCCCGTCCCGGTTGGCCGAGCCGATCAGACAGGTGACGGTGGCGCCGGCCGGGACGGTGCCGCCGGACAGCTCCACCTCGCCCGCCGTCTGGCGCATGATCATGTGGACCGGCGGGGTGTAGCGCAGCGTCTCGGCGAAGGCCCGGTCGACGAGGGACCGGTCCCGCTGTACGGCGGCGAGCTGCTCGGGGTGTGCCAGGAGATTGGCGAAGACCGAGGCGATGGCCTTGTCGGTCGTCTCGCCGCCGGCCGCGAGCAACAGGCTGCAGAACGCCTTGATGTCCTCGTCGCTCATCCGTACGCCGTCGACCTCGGCGGCGCAGAGCGCGGAGAGCAGGTCGTCTCCCGGCTGCTCCCTGCGCCGCTGGATGACGGGGATCATGTACTCGGCGAACTCCTGGCGGGTCCGCTCCCCCGCCTCCGCGACCGCGGGGTCACCCGCGAGGTTGCCGAGGAAGGCGATGACGTTGGTGTACCAGCCGTGGAAGCGCTGGTGGTCCGCCCTGTCCAGGCCCAGCATGTCCGCGATGACCAGGACGGGGAAGCGGGTGGCGAACGCCTCGACGAGGTCGGCCTCCCCCTTGTGGCGGAAGGTGTCGATGAGTTCGCGGGCGTTGCGCTCGATGACGGGCAGGAACTTCTCCTGGAGGTCGGCGCCGCGGAAGGCGGGGGCGACCAGGGCCCGGCGTACGGCGTGTTCCCTGCCGCTGAGCTGGAGAATGGTACGGCCGTGGACGGGCTCGAGCTGCCAGTCGTAGTTCTCGGTGGTGAACTCCTGCGCCCGGTCCTTGAAGACGCGCTCGACGTCCTCGTACCGCGAGACGAGGTAGCTCCCCGTGGCCTCGTGGTGGATCAGCGGGGCGCTCTCACGCATCGTCCGGTAGGCCCCGTAGGGATCAGCGGCGAAGGCGGGGGAGAGAATATCGGGCGGTGAGGACGCCTGGGACACGTGTGACTCCTGTGGGGCAGAGAGCAGGGGCTTCATCGCCGTGAACGGGCAACACCAGCAAGGCTATTGACCGTCAGCCGGATAGCGAACCCCCTGGGAGTACTTCTTGATCGCCGGGTCCGAGGCACCACGTCCGTCCGTCCTGTTCGTCACCGACCTCGCCTACGAGGCGCGCGGGCGGCGCTACAGCGACGAGGACATCTTCCTGACGTCCCGGCTGCGCGAGACCTTCGACATCGCGCTCTGTCATCCCCGGGACGCGGCGGCGCTGATGGACGGGTTCGACGGGGTCGTCGTCCGCAACAGCGGGCCGGTCCTGCACTACCAGGAGGCCTACGACGCGTTCCGTACCCGGGCGCGGGAGTCGGGGACGCGGGTCTACAACACGCTCGACGGGCGCGGGGACATGGCCGGCAAGCAGTATCTGGTCGATCTGAGCCGGGCCGGCTTCCCGGTGATCCCGACCGTGGACCGTGCGGCGGATCTCGGGCTGCTTCCCCGGTCGGCAGGTTATGTGGTCAAGCCCAAGCTCGGCGCGGACTCGGTGGGTCTGCGCTTCACCGAGGAGCCGGAGTATCCCGGGGGCGCCGACGGCACACTGCTCGTCCAGCCCAGGATCGACTTCCGCTACGAGGTGTCCTTCTACTTCGTCGACCACGACTTCCAGTACGCCCTCCACGCGCCCCGTCCGGAGAGGCGCTGGGTGCTCGAACCGTACGTCCCCAGCTCCGAGGACCTGGACTTCGCACGCCGCTTCGTCGGGTGGAACACCCTCACGCGGGGCATCCAGCGGGTGGACGCCTGCCGGACGCCGGAGGGCGGCCTGCTGCTCGTCGAGCTGGAGGACCTCAATCCGTATCTGTCGCTCGACCTGGTGCCGGAAGAGGTCCGAGAGGCGTTCGTCGCCCGGATGAGGGACTCCGTACGGGAGCTGCTCGCCTGACCCGTCCGGCCCGTCCCGCATGCGTGGGGCCGGACCGGGTGTGAGGGTGCGAGGGTGACCACTGCCAGCGAGACCGCCCCCGCCGCGCAGAGTGCCGCAGCGCCACCCGTCCTCGACCCCAGACGCCGGAACATCGTGTTCGCCACGATCGTCCTGGGGATTCTGCTCGCCGCGCTGGACCAGACGATCGTGGGGACGGCGCTCCCCACCATCGTCTCGGACCTCGGCGGTGCGGAGCACATGTCGTGGGTCGTGACCGCGTATCTGCTGGCGGAGACCGTGGCGACGGTCCTGGTCGGCAAGTTCGGCGACCTCTTCGGCCGGAAGCTGATCTTCCAGATCTCGGCCGTCATCTTCATCACCGGTTCGTTCCTCTGCGGTCTCGCGTCCAACATGCTGCTGCTGATCATCTGGCGTGGTCTGCAGGGCATCGGCGCGGGCGGGCTCATGGTCACCGCCATGGCGCTGATCGCCGACGTCATCCCGCTGCGCGAACGAGGCAAGTACCAGGGGGCGATCGGTGCGGTCTTCGGCGTCGCCACGGTGGTCGGACCGCTGCTGGGCGGGCTGTTCACCGACCATCTGACCTGGCGGTGGGCGTTCTACGTCAATGTGCCGATCGCGATCGTGGTGGTCATCGCGGCCGCCCGCACGATCCCCTCCGTGCGCGCGGCCGGACGGCCGGTCATCGACTACCTGGGCATCGCGCTGGTCGCCGTCGGCGCCAGCGCGCTGATCCTCGGCACGAGCTGGGGCGGCAACGAGTACGCCTGGGGCTCACCGGTCATCATCGGCCTCTTCGTCGGCGGCCTCGTCGCACTGGCGCTCTTCTGCGTCGTGGAGACGCGGGCGAAGGAGCCGATGCTGCCGATGAGGCTGTTCCGCAACCCGGTGTTCGCGGTCTGCTCCATCCTGAGTTTCATCGTGGGCTTCGCCATGCTCGGCGCGATGATCTATCTGCCGACCTATCTGCAGTACGTCGACGGGGACTCGGCCACCCTGTCCGGGGTGCGGACCCTGCCCCTGGTGGTGGGTCTGCTGGCGGCCTCGATCTTCAGCGGCAACGTGGTGAGCAAGACCGGCCACTACCGCTTCTTCCCTGTCATCGGTTCGCTCGTCATGGCGGTCGGCCTCTACCTCCTGTCCCGGATGGGCCCCGGCAGCGGCATCTGGCTGGAGTCGCTGTACATGCTGGTGCTGGGCATCGGTATCGGTCTGTCGATGCAGGTGCTGACGATCGCCGTGCAGAACACGGTCGACTACGCGGACCTCGGCACCGCCACGTCCGGCGTGACGTTCTTCCGTACGCTCGGCAGCTCGTTCGGCACGGCGGTGTTCGGCACGATCTACGCCAACGCCCTGCGGCCGAATCTGACGCAGGGCGTCGAGCAGGCGGCCCTGGCCGGCGGTGATCCGGCCTCGCTGGCGCGGGTCGCGGAGAATCCGAAGGCCGTGCACGCCCTGCCCGCCGACCAGACCGCGCCCCTCGCCCAGGCGTACGCGGACACCCTGCACACCGTCTTCCTCTGGACGGTGCCGGTGGCCCTGCTGGGGTTCGTCGTCTCGCTCTTCCTGAAACAGGTGAAGCTGCGCGACAGCGCCCGTGCGGGCTCCACCGACATGGGTGAGGGCTTCGCCCGGCCGAACACCGGCGACGCGGCGAACGTGCTCGAGTCCGCCGTGGCCCGGATCCTGCACCAGGCCGGCCCCGACACCGCCCGGCGGATCGTCGCGGACTCCGACACCCGGCTCGACATGGCGGGGGCCTGGGCGGTGATGCAGGTCGACCTCTTCACCCGGATGGTGGGCCACGCGGGGCTCAGGCTGATCGCCGCCCGGCACCGCATCCCGCCGGAGGTGCTGGTGCCCGTCTTCGACCGGATGATCGAGGAGGGCTATCTCACCGGGGACGGCCGGCTCTTCACGCACACGGCCGCGGGCAGCCGTGAGGCGGCGACGATCTCGGCGGCCTGGGGCCGCTGGCTCAACGAACGGCTGGCCGAGGACGGTGCCCGGCCCGACGACCGGCAGCTGCGCGCGGCGGTCGACGTGATCGCCAAGCGGCTGCTCGCGGAGGACCTGGAGCAGCAGCTCGCTCCGCCCGAGCGGGCGGGGGCTCCGGCCTGACCAGGGCGGACGGCTACTCGACGAAGACCGCGGTCTCGTACACCCAGGCACCGTGCTCGCGGACGAAGCGGCTCTGCTCGTGGAGCGAGTCGGGCCTGCCGCCGTCGGTGTAGTGGGCGCGGAAAGTGACCGTACCGATGGTGTGGAAGGCGCTGCCCTCGGTGGTCGCCAGGATCTCCAGCCGCTCCCAGCGCAGAGCCGGGTCGAAGTCGACGGCCGGCGGACGGGTCGCCGGGTGCCACGTGCGCAGCAGGTATCCGGCGTCCTGGACGACGAAGGCGGCGTACCGCGAGCGCATCAGCGCCTCGCACGTCGGGGCGGCGACGGTGCCCGCGTGCAGCCGGCCGCAGCACTCCCCGTAGGCGGACGGCAGACCGCACGGGCACGGTGCCTCCGGGGTGATCCGCGGCGGTCCTGCCTGCGGGGCGTCCGGCCGGCGGGGGCGTGAGGTGCGTCGTGACATGCGTCCATTGTGACCTGCCGGCCGGGACTCCCGAGGAACGGGTCACGGGCAAGGCGGTCCCCCGCCGGGGCGCGGTCAGCGCTTGCGCGCCACGCCCGCGTAACCGGGGATGGGCTCGACGCCGGGTACGTCGATGACCTCGCCGAGCTCCGGACGCCAGTCCGCGGAGAGCGAGACGCCCGGCTCGACGAGTTCGAGGCCGTGGAAGAACGCGGTGAGTTCGGCGCGCGAGCGGGGCCGCAGGGTCATTCCGCGCGCCTTGTACATGGCACGGGCCTGGGCCGCGCCCTCGGGGTCGAAGTCACCCGTGGTGTGGGACAGCACGAGGTAGCTGCCGGAGGGCAGCCGCTCCACGAGGCGGTCGACGAGATCGGCGGCCCCGTCCTCGTCGTCGACGAAGTGCAGCAGGGCGAGGAGGGAGAGCGCGATGGGCCGGTCGAAGTCGAGGATCTTGCCCGCCGCCTCCAGGATGGCGTCGGGCTTGCGGGCGTCGGCCTGGATGTATTCGGTGGCGCCCTCGGGGGTGGAGCGCAGCAGCGCCGCCGCGTGCGCGAGGACGATCGGGTCGTTGTCGCAGTAGACGACGCGGGCGTCCGGGGCGGTCCCCTGGGCGATCTGGTGGAGATTCGGCTCGGTGGGTATGCCCGAGCCGATGTCGAGGAACTGGCGCACGCCCTTCTCCGCGAGCCAGCGGGTGGCCCGGTGCATGAAGGCACGGTTGACCCGGGCCATGTCGCGGCCCCGGGCGTCCAGGGCGAGCAACTGCTGGGCCATCTGTTCGTCGACCGGGTAGTTGTCCTTGCCCCCGAGGAACCAGTCGTACATCCGGGCGGGATGCGGCTTGCTCGTGTCGATCTCGACGGTCTGGGGGTCCTGCCCGGTCATGACGCACTCCGTTGGTCGGGGACTTCGGCGAACAGCGTGTGGTGTGACATCAGGTGGGTCGTGCGTCAGGTGAGAAGGAAATCGGCCTGTCCGGACTTGGCGCCCTGGATGAAGGCGGCGATCTCGCCGTTGGAGTAGATGAGGGCGGGCCCGTCCGGGTCCGCGGACTGACGGACCGCCACCCTGCCGTCGGCCAGCTTCATGGCCTCGATGCAATTGCCGCCGTTACCACCGCTCCACGGCTTGTACCAGCCTTCGGTGCCGAGGTCGGCGGCCGGCATGCCGTTGTATATGTGGTTCATCACAGCTCCTTGCGGAAGTCCCTGAGGATTTCCTTCGTGCGTTGTGCAGTTGCGGCCTGAGCCGCCATTCGGTCCATGACCTCGAGGTAGGAGGCCACCTCCGGGCGCGCGTCGAAGTACACGGCGCCCGTCAGGTACTCGCTGTAGACCATGTCGGGCAGCTCGGGGACCGCGAAGCGGAAGAGGACGAACGGGCCGTACGTGCCCGGGTGGTGGCCGGTCGCGAACTCCGCGATCTGCAGGGTCACGTTGGGCAGGTCGGTCGCTTCGAGCAGACGGTCGACCTGGGCCCGCATGGCGTCGGGGCTGCCGACGGGGCGGCGCAGGACCGTCTCGTCCATGACCACCCAGAGCTTCGGCGCCTCCGCCTTGGTGAGCAGTGACTGCCGTTCCATCCGCAGCGCCACATGGCGCTCGATGTCGGCGGGCCGGGTCTGGCCGACCGCCCCGGTGCGCAGGACGGAGCGCGCGTAGTCCTCGGTCTGCAGGAGCCCGGGGACGAAGTGCGGCTCGTACGTGCGCAGGAGGCTCGCGGCGCCCTCCAGGCTGACGTACATGCTGAACCAGTCGGGCAGCACGTCGTGGAAGCGCTGCCACCAACCGGGCTTGTTGGCCTCTTCCGCCAGTTCGACGAAGGCGTCGGTCTCGTCGTCTGCGATCCCGTAGGCCTTGAGGAGGAGCTGGACGTACGGGATCTTCAGCCCGACCTCGGCGGTCTCCATCCTGCGTATGGTCCCCGGGGCGACACGGAGCACCTTCGCCGCCTGGTCCCGGCTCAGGCCCACGCGTTCCCGCAGGTCCTGCAGGCGCTTACCGAGAACGACCTGGCCCACGGTCGGGGCCGACCGCGGTTCGCTCACTTCAGACCTCCCGATGCGCTGTGTGCGAGCAGTGTGCCATGCGCGGGCCTCCAGGGACACAGGCACTCTGAATTTTTCAGAGTGCCTCTTGCCAAGTGTTCTTGTCAGGGGGAGAGTTGGTAACCGAACCAAGTTCGCGTGGTTGCGCCCGCCCCGTCGCGGGACGGTGCGAAGCGTGACACAGCCCCCACTGTGAGGAATCGGTCGTGGCACCTGGCAGTGCGCTCATCCCCCGGCTCATGGACCTCAGCCCCGGGGCGGAAGCGCTCCGTTACTGCTTCGCGCTGCCGGCGCACCCCGAGTCGGTGGCCGGTGCCCGGCGCCTCACGCGGGCCCGGCTGGCGGACTGGCGGCTGACGGGGGATGCCCACGACGCGGCGGTGCTGATCGTCTCCGAGCTGGTGACCAACGCGGTGGTGCACACCGCGAGCGCCCGGGTCGTCTGCGAACTCCGCTGCGAAGACGGCCGCTTGCGCATAGCCGTACAGGACCAGGGCCATCAGCCCGGCGGCCCCCGGCTGTCCCGCACCGCCGACGGGGAGCACGGGCGCGGGCTGCTGCTCGTCGACTCCATGAGTTCGGCGTGGGGATCCCACGACGCGGGGAACCACTCCGGGCGCATCGTATGGGCCGAACTGCCGTACGGCCCGGAGCCGGCATGCTGAAGCACGCCCTGTCCCAGCTGCTCGGCGCGCGTCGCGGCCGGGTCCCCGAGGAGGACGGCGCTCCGGGCGGGGTCCGGCTTCCGCTGCCGCCCGCGCTGTCGGCCAGCCTCGGCTGCGACGCGGTGGGCGTGCCCGCACGGTACGGCTTCAGGCTGATGTCTCATCTGCCGCGCGCCGGATGCGTGTTCGCCGACGCCGACCGGTGGTGGTGGATCGTCCCGTCGGGTTCGGATCTCGATCTGGACTGGCCGGAGCAGGCGTCGTACGCCACCGGGGCCTACGTCCCCGCCGGTCGCCCCAGGCTGATCCACGCGCCCGACAGCCGTACGCCGTACACGCCGCCCATTCCGCTCTTCCTCATGGTGTGTCAGGTCACCGGGGTCGTGCCGTCCTGGGACCCGTCCGGCCGGCCGAAGGCCGTGCCCGCCCCCTGACCGGTCACGGCGCGAGGTAGGCGAGGCCGGGGTGGACCTTCGCGTACCCGTCGACCAGCCGGCGGGCCACGGAGACGGAGTCGACCAGGGGGTGCAGGGCGAAGGCCTTCACGGCCGCGGCGCGCGACCCGGTCTCCGCCGCTTCGAGCACCGCGCGTTCCACGGCCTTGACCGCGGTGACCAGGCCGACGGCGTGGTACGGGAGCGGGGCGACGGCCACGGGGTGGGCGCCGTTGGCGTCGACCAGGCAGGGCACCTCGATGACGGCGTCGTCGTCGAGCACCGAGAGGGTGCCCCTGTTACGTACGTCGAGGATCAGCGAGGTGCGCTCGTTGCGGGCGACGGCCCGCATCAGGGCGAGTGCCACCTGTTCGTAGCCCCCGGAGTCCAGGTCGCTCTCCTCACGCTCGCCGGCCCCGGCGACGTCGCGGTTCTCCGCCATGTACGTGGCCTCGCGTTCGGCGCGCGTACGGTCCCAGGTGGTGAGCGCCGGGGCGCCCGGGTCCTTCATCCGGGCGTAGAAGCCCTCCTGCTGGTCGCGGAGGAAGGCGCCGCGGGTCTGTTCGGCCTCCTGGTAGGCGCGGACCGCTTCCCGGTTGAAGTAGTAGTAGTGCAGGTACTCGTTGGGGATCGAGCCCAGGGAGCGCAGCCAGTCCGCCCCGAAGAGCCTGCCCTCCTCGAAGGAGCCCAGCAGCGCGGGATCGGCCAGCAGACGCGGGAGTTCGTCGCGGCCGTCGACCTCCAGGCCACGGACCCAGCCGAGGTGGTTGAGTCCGACGTAGTCGACCCGGGCCCGGTCCGGATCGGCGCCCAGGACCCGGGCGATGCGGCGGCCGAGCCCTACCGGGGAGTCGCAGATCCCGATGACCCTGTCGCCGAGGTGACGGGACATGGCCTCGGTGACCAGACCGGCCGGGTTGGTGAAGTTGATGACCCACGCGTCGGGGGCGAGCCGCGCGATGCGCCGGGCGAGATCGATCGCGACGGGCACGGTGCGCAGCCCGTACGCGATGCCACCCGCGCCGACCGTCTCCTGGCCCAGGACGCCTTCGTCGAGTGCGACGCGCTCGTCCGCGGCGCGGCCGTCGAGACCGCCGACCCGGATCGCGGAGAAGACGAAGTCCGCGCCGCGCAGTGCCTCGTCGAGATCGTCGGTGGCGACGACCGCGGGCGCGTCATGGACGCCCCGCGCCTGTTCGTCGAGGACCCGGGCGACGGCGGTGAGCCGGTCCGCGTCCGTGTCGTACAGGGTCACCCGCGAGACGCGGCCCTCGGCGTGATCGCCGAGCAGTGCCCCGTACACCAGAGGGACCCGGAATCCGCCGCCACCAAGAATTGTCAGCTTCACGCTGCTCGATGGTACGGGCCCGGCAGCCGGTTGCCCCGGACCCGGAGGCCCGGGGCAACCGGAGCGGCGGACGGTGACGGGCTCAGTGGCCGCTCCACCACCGCATGACGGCGCGCCAGAGCTTCGTCGGCCCGCTCCGCTGTGCCGGGATGAGAGCTCCCTCACCGGGTGCCGCGTGCTGCGCCTCGGCGGTCCGCACTCCGGCCGGGACCTGGCCCGCCGGGGCGGCCATGGGGCCGCGGGGGGTGACGGGCGACGACACCTGCCAGTCGACGTGCGACCGGGACCGGGCCACCGCGGGCAGCGGTTCGGCGTCGATCTCCTGCTCCGGGGCGGGGGCGAAGCCCGCCGGCAGGTCCACCAGGTGCCGTGACATGAAGTTCCCGGCCCAGTTCAGCTTCTCCTCGTCGACAGCGAGTTCCAGGTCGGGCAGGCGCATCAGCAGGGCGTCCACGCCGACGTCGGCGATGGCTCGTCCGATGTCCTGGCCGGGGCACTCGTGGGGGCCGCTGCTGAACGCCAGGTGGGCGCGGTTGCCCTCCATGCTGACGGTGAGGTCGGGCCGCACGGCGGGGTCGGTGTTGGCCGGTGCGATGCCGACGATCAGGGCGTCCCCCGCCTTGATCTGCTGTCCGCCGAGCTCGGTGTCGCCCACCGCCCACCGGCCGAGGACCGAGGTGAAGGGCGGCTCGTCCCACAGCGTCTGCTCGACCGCCTCGGGCACGGTCATGTGCCCACCGCTGAGCCTGGCCCGGAACCTGGGGTCCGTGAGGACCATGCGCAGCACGTTGGCGATCAGGTTGGTGGTCGTCTCGTAGGCGACGATCAGAACCACCCGCAGGTGCTCGCTGACCTCCTTGTCGGTGAGGCCGGCGGGGTGTTCGACCAGCCAGGTGGCGAAGTCCTCGGCGGGGGCCGCCCGGCGGCGCTGGACCAGCCGGTCGAGTGCGCCGATCACGTAGGCGTTGCTCGCGACCGCGGTCTCCGAGCCGCGCGTCATGTCCCGGGCGGCCTGCACCAGCCGGTCGTCGTACTCCTCCGGCATGCCGATGATCGCGCACATCACCATCATCGGGAGACGCTCGGCGAACTGGCTGACCAGCTCGACCCGGCCTTCCCCGCAGAAGTCGTTGACGAGCCGGTTGCTGTACCGGTTGATGTGGCGGCGCACGCCACGGGTGTCGATGCGCGCCATGCTGTCGGTGACCGCGCCGCGCAGCCGTTCGTGTTCGGCGCCTTCGGCGAAGGAGCACACCGGCTGCCAGGTGAAGAGCGGGGCGAGCGGGTGGTCCGGGGCCACGCTGCCGTCCTGCAGTCCGCGCCACCGCCGGGAGTCGCGGGAGAACTGCGAGGGGGTCCGGGTCATGTGGAGGTTCTCGCTGTGTCCGAGCACCAGCCAGGCGGGAACGTCCTCGTGCAACAGGACGGGCGCCACGGAGCCGTGCTCGGCGCGCAGCTTCTCGTACAGACCCGTGGGGTCCGCCTCGGCCTCCGGGCCGTACAGCCGGCGCAGTCCGCCGGGCCCGATGCCCGTGCCGTGGGCGGGGCATTGCGGGGGTGGCACCGGACCGGTGGCGGATCCGGGTTCGTGCTGGAAGGGGGTTGTCACAGTGGCTCCAGGTAAGACGTTCCGAGACCGGGCGAGTGGGGACAGGGCCCGTTCAGAGGCAGAGGTGCGTGCCGTCGTCAGGCGAGCGGCACGGCAAGGCGGTGCAGGTAGCGCATCAGGGTCATCAGCACATCGCGGCTGGAGGTGCGCAGCCGGGCGTCGCAGTCGATCATCGGGACCTCCTCCGGCAGGTCCAGGGCGCTGCGCAGGGCCTCGACGGGGTGGCGCGGCGCGCCGGGGAAGGTGTTGACGGCCACCACGAACGGGACGCCGCGCTCCTCCAGCCTGCCGATGACGTCGAAACTGACCTGGAGCCGACGGGTGTCGATGAGGACGACGGCTCCGAGCGCTCCTTCGAAGAGTCCGTTCCACAGGAACCAGAAGCGTTCCTGGCCGGGGGTGCCGAACAGGTAGAGGATCAGTTCGTCGCTGAGGCTGATCCGCCCGAAGTCCATGGCGACGGTGGTGGCGGTCTTGGTCTCCACACCCACGTTGTCGTCCACGCCGACACCGGCCTGGGTCATGGTCTCTTCGGTGGTCAGGGGCCGGATCTCGCTCACCGAGCCGACCAAGGTGGTCTTGCCGACCCCGAACCCGCCGACGACGACGACCTTCACCGCGGCCGTGGCCGTGTCGGGAAGGACGTCCTCGCTGCGCGGGCCCGTGATCGTGTCAGAGCTTCTGAAGTCCATGCATCACCGCTTCGAGGAGGGACCGGTCCGGGAGCGCGGCGCGGACGATGGGCGCGCGCGACTCGATCAGTTCGGTCGCCAGGAGTTCTGTCAGGAGCGAGGTGACCACACTGAAGGGGAGGCTCAGATAGGCCGAGATCTCGGCGACGGACAACGGTGCCCTGCAGAGCCGCAGGATCGCGGCCTGCTCGGGCTGGACCGTCGGCGACGGCTCGGCCTGTGCCACCACCATCGTGACGAGGTCGAGTTCAGCTCTTTCACCGTCGGGGGCACCGGTGATCACGTACAGCCGTTCCGGGTCGCTCACCGCCGGGTCGGCCTTACGGCGTTCTCGCCGGGGAGGACTCATCCGGCCTGCCCGTCGTGGCGCGGAGGACTCGTCAGGTGCGCGCCGATACGGACGACCATGTCGCGCATGCGGGCACCCACCAGTCCGGCGTCGACCGTCTCGCCGGCGAGGACCGCGAGGTAGGCTCCGGCGCCCGCCGCCATCAGGTAGAAGAACCCTCCGGTGACCTCGATGACGACGAGCTTCATCAGGCCGTCGCTGTACGGGATTTCGGTGGCGACGGCCGCGGCCAGGCTCTGCAGCCCGGCACAGGCGGCGGCGAGGCGGTCGGCGACGTCGGGGTCGCCGCCGTGCCGGGCGATGCGGAGGCCGTCGGCGGAGAGCACCACGATCTGGTGGATGCTCGGTACGTCGTCGGCCAGTTCCTTGAGCATCCAGTCCATGTTTCCCCGCTGCTGGATCACTTCTCGTCTCCCTTGTCCCACACGTCGTCAGATTCTGTGTCGTGCTCCGGCTCCTTGGGCACTCCGTTGACGGCCTGGGTGAAGGCCTCCAGCCAGAGACCGGGCGGTGCCGTGCCGCCGCCGCCCTGTCCGTTGTGCCCGTTGCGGGCGGCGGGCTCCGAGGCCGGCGCCGACTGCTGCGGGAGGTTGTGCGAACCGAGGGGCGCGCGCCCACGGCTGCGGCGCTGCGGGAGGCCGCCCTCGGTCCATTCGGTCACGACGATCTCGTCGTCGCCCATGGCCGACGCGGTGGGCGCGGACCGTGCGGCGGATGCCGCCGGGGCCGGCGCGGGGGCCGGGGACGCGAGCGACGGGACGGGCCCGGTCGCGGCGGGGCGCGCCTTGTGCTTGCCGCGCGGCGGGACGACGTGCTTCATCTGCGACATGTCGAGCGAGCTCTGGGGCCGCGAGGTGGCGCCGATGCCGTGCGCGATGCCGGGGGCGGGTCCGGTGGTGATCATGTCGCGCGGCACGATGAGTACGGCGCGGACCCCTCCGTATGCGGACTGCCGCAAGGAGACCTGGAGTTGATACATGCGGGCGAGGCGGCCGACGACGGCCATGCCGAGCCGCGGGGACTCCCCCAGGTCGTTCATGTTGATACCGGCCTGGGCCTGGGCGAGCATGTTCTCGGCCCGCGCGCGGGCCTCCTCGCTGAGGCTGACGCCGCCGTCCTCGATCTCGATGGCGATGCCCGTCTGCACCTCGACCGCGGTGACGTGCACCCGCGTCTGGGGCGGCGAGTAACGCGTCGCGTTGTCCAGGAGTTCGGCGCAGGCGTGGATGAGCGGCTCGACCGCGGTGCCGACGATGGCGACCTTGGCGATCGAGTGCAGATCGACCCGCTGGTACTCCAGGATCCGGGACATCGCGCCACGCAGAACGCTGAACAGCGGTACGGCCTTGGGCCACTGTCGGCTGGGGCGGGCGCCGCCGAGCACGGCGATGGAGTCGGCGAGCCGCCCGATGAGCGCGGTGCCGTGGTCGATGCGGAGCAGGTCGTCGAACACATCGGGGTTACGCCCGTGGTGGTCCTCCATCTCCCGGAGTTCGCTGGCCTGTCGGTGGACGATGGCCTGGACCCGGCGGGCGACGCTGACGAAGGCGCGCTGCGCGGAGTCACGCATCGCCTCTTCGTTGTCGATGATGTCGAGGACCTGGAGGACCAGGGCTCGTTGCGCCTTGGGGAGGTTCCGGTACGACGCGTCCGCGTCGACGATGTCGCGCATCACCTCCTGCGGCGAGTTGCTGGCACGCAGCCTGCGGATCGCGGCCGGCAGGAGTTCCTTGCTGAGCCGTTCGGTCTCCTGGTCGTACGTGGCGACGCGGTGTTCCAGGGCGGCGATGCGCTGTTCGTACTCGGCGCGCTGGACGCGCATCGCCCGGCGCCGGCGGTTCAGCACGACGGTGAGCGTGGCGACCACGACTGTGGCGATCGCACCGCACCAGACGACTGCCGCCCGCGTGGCCCCGGTGACCGGCACGGCGCCTGCGGCGGTCGCGCCGGCCATCAGCACGACGGGCAGGAGCGCCGCGCGCACTACGGGGATGTCTCTTTTGGTCGGCGGTGATTCAACACGGACCATCTAAACCCTCTGGCGGTTGATTCGGGAAGGTATTCGGGATGCATGGCACTTGTCCGCACATTCGTGAACAAGTGCTCGGATGCGTATCAACTCGACTTCACTGCGCGTGAGCCTAGCCAGATCAGAACAGTGCCTCGGCATATTCGCCCAACCCCCTGCGCGAACACGCGGGCGGTAATACACTCGCCAGTTTTCGCACTCAACGCCATCGAGCGTGCGCGGGGAGTGACGCTTCACGAGAATCGGGAGAAAGCACACTCAGATGTCCCATCCTGAGGGACATCGAGGTCTTCGAGGCGGCCACGCCGGGCGGCGAATTTCCAGCAGAAACCAGAAATTATACGTACACACGAGCGATAACACTCGATGTATACGAACAGAACTGCACCTCAGGGCGGGACGAGGGCACATGTGATCGAATCGGATCGAAAGGAGCAGATCCCTGAGCGACGGACGGGTGTACGAAGCTTTGGCGCGGAGTCCGCGCGGGCCGCGCCGCAGGGTCGCCGGGTGGCCGGCCGAGAACGGCACCGCCGTTGCCCGCCCGCGCGGCCCTCACCGTCGGTGAGGACACCCGGCCGTCCGGGGGCCGGGCTCGCCCGCCCTCGGTCCGCGCCGGAGCGGCGCGGCCTCAGCGGCGGCCGCCGAGCCGGCCCTCCAGTTGCACCAGCAGCTCGCCGAGCTGTGCGCTCAGGCCGCCACGGGTCTCCTCGTCGAGCCCGGAGAGCACCGACCGCTCGTACGCGAGCTGTTCGGGCAGCAGACGGTCGACCAGGTCACGCCCTGCCTCCGTCAGCCCGACGTGGGCGACCCTGCGGTCCCTGGCATCGCTCCGGCGGCCGATCAGGCCGGACTCCTGAAGGGCACGCAGCCGCTTCGTGACGGCGGCTCCGGACGAGAAGGTCTCCCGGGCCAGCTCGCCCGGCGTGAGCTCACGGTCGGTGCGCCGCATCGCGCCGAGCAGATCGAATTCGGCACGGGTGAGACCCGCGGCCCGCAAGGGGGCGTCCTCGGCCTGCTGGAGCAGGGCCGCGCAGCGGTTGATGCGGCCGATGAGTTCCATCGGGCCCGTGTCGAGCCCGGGGTTGACGGCCTGCCACTGCCTTACCACCGAGGCCACGATGTCGTCGGTCACACCGCTCCGTTCTCCGGGGGCAGGGTGATCAACCCCTGCCGTTGTGCTGTCGCCGCGAGCGTACGGTGTCCCGCCTGCTCGGCCGCCAGCAGCTCTTCCTCGGGCAGGGCGCGCTGCCACCACTCGCCCGACGCGATGTCGCCGGCGTCGCGCAGCTCGACGAGGGAGGCGGTCAGCCTCCTGCGCGCCGTCTCGAGCGCGAGGGCGTCGGCTGCCGGGTCGGCGACCGCCCGCTCGGCGCGGTCCCGGGCATCCAGCGCGGCGGCGAGGGCCCGTTCCACGCGCCCCGACGCCCGGCGGTTGGTGACGGCGACCGCGGCGAGGAAGCCGACCGCGACGCCCACGAGGGTGTCCAGCGCGCGGTCGGCGATGAGCTCACCCGCCGGCTGGAAGCCGCCGAATTCCAGGATCAGCAGGGCCATCGGGGTGACGGCGACGGAACCGAGCCAGTAGTTGCGGGTGATCAGTGCCTCGGCGGCGAAGTTGAAGAACAGGACGCACAGGACGAGGACGAGCGGGCTCACCCGGGCGAGCGGGATGACGGCCGCGAAGACCAGGACGCCGAGAAGGTTGCCGACGGTCCGTTGCAGGGCCCTGCTCCAGGAGAGGGTGAGGTTGGGCTGGTAGACGGAGGCCGCGGTGACGATGGCCCAGTACGGGTGCCCCACACCCAGCGCCGAGGACGCGTATCCGGCCAGGGCGCAGCCCACGAGCGTACGGAAGGCGACCGGCAGCACCGGCGAGCCGGGGCCGAGTGCGCGGAGCAGCCTGCGCCGGGCCTCGCGCCGGCCCCGCCGCATCCGCTGTCCGGCCCGCTCGGCGTCGATCCCGAAGAGCTCCTCCAGCGTGCCGGGCGCCGGCGGCGGACAGGGTACGGGGCCGCGGCCCCGGGTCCCCGCCGCCCACCGGCGGAGCTCGTCCGGTCCGGCGCCGGGGACACGACCGCCGGACCCGGTGGTGGCGAGGGCCCGCTCGGCGTGGACGACGAGCCGCTCCAGCTCCTGGCGTACGGGGGTGGGGCGTCCGGCGGCGAGCAGTGACTGCCAGGCCGCCTGGACCGCCGCGGCCGCGGCGTGCCGGGTCCGGGCGTCGGGACTCGCCGCGTGCGCCGCGGCGGCGTCGAGCGCGCGTGCGGTGGCGAGACGCTCCGGCCCCTCCCTGTGCCACAGGGCCGGGCCGGTGGTGACCAGCCAGGAGAAGGCGCCCGCGGCCAGCATCAGGGCCATGTGCCCCGGCACCTGCCCGAGCTCCTGCGGGGCGAAGAGCGCGGCGGACGTGACGAAGGCGAAGATCACGTTGCCGGGCGGGCCGATGCGCGTCGCGTCGCAGAAGGTCTTCTGCACGGCCGCGAGCAGCGCGCCGACACCGATCAGCACCGCGGTCGAGTCGGTGAGCGAGGCGGCCACCAGCGCGACGGCGAGGCCGGCCGCCATCCCCAGGATCACGCGGAGGACGGTGTGGACCCTCCGGGCGTACGGCAGGTTGTGGCCGTAGAGCGCGCAGAGCGATCCCGCCATCGTGTACATGACGAGGTCGAGGCGGTCGAGGGAGTACAGCAGCAGGTTCGGGACGGCCGAGGCGACCACCACGCTCAGCGCGGGCTTGTACCAGATCTCCGCGGGGCTGTTCAGCCTCAGGACACCGGTGACCGGCAGTTTGTGGACGGATGGCTTCCGGGGTCGCATGGCT
This sequence comes from Streptomyces sp. QL37, assembly GCF_002941025.1. Classification (NCBI taxonomy): domain Bacteria; kingdom Bacillati; phylum Actinomycetota; class Actinomycetes; order Kitasatosporales; family Streptomycetaceae; genus Streptomyces; species Streptomyces sp. QL37. The sequence continues at coordinate 1,007,911 of NZ_PTJS01000001.1, forward strand.
GTATCACTCACTCAATTACTTTAGCAGGTGTTACACACGTAAAATATCTGTCGATCGCACGCGGCCGTCTCCGGTAGCCGCCCTCTCCACGCGGCCCTAGCGTGCTGCACAACAGCGTAGGAACGTGACTGTCGGCGCGCCTCGGGAGGAAACTGCATGAAGCCCACGGAACCGGTGCCAGGTGGACCCTGTTGGGTCGAGTTGGGCACCCCGGACGTGCAGGCCGCCCAGACGTTCTACGCGAGCCTCTTCGGCTGGCGGTGCGAGACCGATCCACGGCCGGAGGCGGGCGGCTGCACGACGGCGCGCCTCGGTGAGGACGCCGTGGCGGCCTTCAGCCCTCTCTACCGGCCGGAACAGCGGCCCGCCTGGACCGTCTCCTTCGCCACCGAGGACGCGGACGCCACGGCCGGTGCCGTGCGTTCGGCCGGCGGCACGGTGCTGATGGGACCGATGGACGTGTTCGACCAGGGCAGATTCGCCGTGGCCGCCGACCCCTCGGGGGCGGTGTTCTCCCTCTGGCAGGCCCGCGCCTTCCGGGGCGCGGGACGCCTGAACGATGCCGGTGCGCTGGGCTGGGCCGAGCTCCGCACCTCCGACCCGCGGGGCGCACTCGCGTTCTACCCGTCGGTGTTCGACTGGACGGTGAGCAGCTCCGCGCACTTCACCCACTGGGGTGCGGACGGGGCCGACTTCGGCGGCATGAAGGTGCAGGACGACGACGAACGGGCCGAGGCACCACCGCACTGGCTGCCCTACTTCACGGTGTCCGACACCGAGGCCACCGCCGCCAGGGCCCTGACCGCGGGCGGCGAGCCGCTCGCACCGCCGACGCACATCCCGGGAGGGCCCTGGGTCGCGGTGCTCCGCGACCCGCAGGGGGCGCGGTTCGGCATCCACACGCCCTGAGGTGCCCCGCCGTCACGGCCGGGCGGGCTGCGCGGGCTCCTCCGGCGCCCGGAAGGCCTCGGCCGCGTCCGCCACCCGGCGCATCAGACCGAAGAGCGTCTCCTGCTCCTCCGCGGAGAGCGGGCCGAGGAAGACCTGGTTCATCCCGACCGTGCGCAGGGCGAGCCGTCGGTGGGTCCGGACACCCTCGTCGGTGAGCCGGAGCAGGAAGCGCCGTCCGTCGCCGGGGTCACGCACCTTGTCCAGGAGCTCACGGCGCAGCAGCCGCGTGATCACCTCGGCGACGGTGGACCGGTCGAGGCCGACCCGCTCCCCCACCGTCCGCTGGTCGAGGCCCGGTTCCGCGGTGAGGGCGTTGAGGACGGCGAACTGGGGCGAGGTGATCTCCTGGGAGACCATGGTGTTCCAGAGCAGGTGGTGCGCCTGCTGGAGACGCCGGGCCAGATGCCCGGGGTGGGTGCTCAGGTCGACCGCCTGCACGGCACCGCCCTCTCTCTGACGGCCGTCGGCCGTCGGCTCCGTCGGCCAGGGTGCCGAGATAGACAGTGTACTGAGGGTCTTGACCTCAACAGCGCACCCTGGGTAGCTTCATGGCCATCGCATTTTACTCAGTGTACTGAGCATTTCAGCAATTCACGGAGCCGTGACATGACCGCACGTGACCTTCCCGCATATCCGCTGCCCGACGGGATGAGCCAGCAGGAGATCGACTCCGAGGTGGCCAGGGCCCAGGCGGCTGCCGAGCCGGGCGCCCACCACCCGCCGCGCGACTATCCCCCGTACCGCAGCAGCCACTTCCGCCACCCGCACCGCTCGCTCATCCCCGTACGCGACCCGGAGGCGGTCGAGCTGTCCGGCCCGGCCTTCGGCGTCACCGATGTGACCGCGCTGGACCGCGACCTCACCGCGCAGCACCACGGCGAGCCGCTCGGCGAGCGGATCACCGTCACCGGCCGGGTGCTGGACCGGGCCGGCCGGCCGGTGCGGGGGCAGCTCGTCGAGGTGTGGCAGGCCAACGCCTCCGGGCGGTACGCCCACCAGCTCGACCGGCACCCGGCGCCGCTCGACCCCAATTTCACGGGGTTCGGACGCTGCCTGACCGACGACGACGGCGGCTACTCGTTCACGACCGTCAAACCGGGCGCCTATCCGTGGCGCAACCACACCAACGCCTGGCGCCCCGCGCACATCCACTTCTCGCTGTTCGGCACGTCGTTCAGCCAGCGGCTCGTCACCCAGATGTACTTCCCGGGCGATCCGCTGCTTCCCTACGACCCGGTGATCAGGTCCGTCACCGACCGGGCCGCGCGCGAGCGGCTCGTATCGACGTACGACCACGATCTGTCCGTTCCCGAGTTGTCCCTGGGCTACCGCTGGGACATCGTCCTCGACGGACCGTGCGCCACCTGGACCGAGGAAGAAGGCGAAGCCTGATGTCCCACGCCCCGACCCCCTCCCAGACCGTAGGACCGTTCTACGGCTACGCGCTGCCCTTCCCGGGCGGCAGTGAGGTCGCCCCGGCCGGGCACCCCGATACGGTCACCGTGCACGGCCACGTGCTCGACGGCCGGGGCGACCCCGTGCCCGACGCGATCGTCGAGACCTGGCAGCCGGCACCCGACGGATCGCGTACCGGCCTCCCTGGGTCACTGCGCCACGACCCCTCGTCGGGCAAGGTGATCGGGCGCGACGGGGTGGACTTCACCGGCTTCGGACGGGCGCCGACGGACGCGGCCGGGCGCTGGTTCGTGCGTACGCTCCGCCCCGGCGGGGTCCCGTACCTCTGCGCGGCCGTGTTCGCCCGCGGGCTGGTCCACCACCTCTACACCCGCGTGTATCTGCCCGATCTGCTCGACGAGGGCGCGGCCTCCGCCGAGCCGCTGCTGGAGTCGCTGGACGCGGAGCGGCGCGCCACACTGATCGCGACACGCACGGACCCCCGCACCTACCGCTTCGACATCCGTCTCCAGGGCGACGACGAGACGGTCTTCCTGGAGTTCAGCTGATGCACGAGAGCGACGCCGGTCTCCTCGCCCCCGGGCGGGCCGGTTCCGCCGCCGAGACCGCCACCGGAGACCACGCCTTTCTACGGGCGCTGCTGGACGCCGAGGCGGCGCTCACCCGGGCCCGGTCCGTCTCCGGACTCGCACCCGCCGGGGCGGGGCGGGCGGTCACCGAGGCGGCGGACCCCGACAGGTTCGACGTACGGGAACTGGCGCTGCGCGCGCGGTCCGGCGGCAATCCGGTGATCCCGCTCGTCGCCGCCCTCACCGCGGCGGTCGACGAGGAAGCGCGGCCGTTCGTGCACCGGGGTGCGACCAGCCAGGACATCCTCGACACGGCCGCGATGCTGGTGGCGTCGCGCACCCTGGCGCTCGTCCTCGACGACCTGGGGCGTACCGCCGACGCGCTGGAGCTGCTGGCCGCCGGACACCGCGACACACCGATGCCCGGCCGCACCCTGACGCAGCACGCCGTGCCGACGACCTTCGGTCTCAAGGCCGCCGGCTGGCGGTCGCTGGTGCTCGACGCGCGGGACCGGGTGCGGGCTGTACGCGGCGCGCTCCCCGTGCAGCTCGGCGGCGCGGCGGGCACGCTGGCAGCCTTCTCCGCCGCCGACGGGGACGGGGCGGGCCTGGGACTCGTCGGCGCCTACGCACGGGAGCTGGGTCTGGCCGAACCGCTGCTGCCCTGGCACACCCTGCGTACTCCCGTCGCCGACCTGGCCGGCGCCCTGGCCTTCACGGCGGGCGCGCTCGGCAAGATGGCGGCCGATGTGCTCACCCTGTCCCGCACGGAGATCGCCGAACTCGCGGAGGGATCCGGTGGCGGCTCCTCCGCGATGCCGCACAAGGCCAATCCGGTCCGCGCCACCCTGATCGCCGCCGCCGCACGCCGCGCGCCGGGGCAGGCGGCCACGCTGTACGGCTCGCTCACCGCCGAGGACGAACGGCCCGCGGGAGCCTGGCACGCCGAGTGGGAGCCGCTGCGCGATCTGCTGCGCCTGGCCGGCGGGGCCGCGCGGGACGCGGCGGAACTCGCCGAAGGGCTCCGGGTGTTCCCGTCCGCCATGCGGAGCCACCTGGGAATGACCGGCGGGCTCATCGTCTCGGAGCGGCTGGCCGCCGTCGCCGCCCGCCGGGTGGGGCCCGCCCGCGCCAAGGAGATCCTCACCGAGGCCGCCCGCCGTGCCCGCGACGGGGGCGGCCCGCTGTCCGACGTCCTCGCCGGGGAACCCGCCTTCGAGGGCCTGGATCTCGCGGACCTGACCGACCCTGCCCGTTACACCGGCTGCGCAGGCCCCCTCACCGACCGCGCTCTGGAGCGCCGATGACCATGACACCCGACCGTCTCCTCCACCACAGCGCCGAAGGGCCGCCGAGCGCTCCCCCGCTCCTGCTCGGCCCGTCGCTGGGAACCTCCACCGCGCTCTGGGACCGGGTCGCCCCCGAACTCTCCGCCGCCCACCGGGTCGTACGGTGGGACCTGCCGGGCCACGGCGGCTCGGCGGCCGGTCTGATCGGCCCGGGGGCGGGGATCGCCGACCTGGGTGCCCTGGTCCTGAATCTCGCCGACTCGCTGTCCCTGGACCGTTTCTCGTACGCCGGCGTGTCGCTGGGCGGCGCCGTGGGCCTCTGGCTCGCGGTCCACCACCCGGAGCGCGTCGACCGCCTGGCCGTCGTCTGCTCCTCCGCCCACTTCGGCGACCCGGGGCCATGGCGGGAGCGCGCGGCCCTCGTGCGCGCCGAGGGCCTCGGCAAGGTCACGGAGAGCGCGGCGGGCCGCTGGTTCACACCCGGGTTCACCGAACCCCGGCTGCTCGACGATCTCCTGGGCACCGACCCCGGCGCGTACGCCGCGTGCTGCGACGCGCTCGCCGACTGTGATCTGCGGCCCGGGCTCTCCGAGGTACGGGCGCCGACGCTGGTCGTGGCGGGCCGCGAGGACCCGGCGACGCCGCCCGCGCATGCCCGGGAGATCGCCGACGGGATCCCGGGTGCCGCGCTCACCGAACTGCCGGGCGCCTCCCACCTGGCGCCCGCCGAGCGTCCGGCGGCCGTCCGGGAGGCGCTGCGCGCCCACTTCGCGCCCGGGGAACGCGGGAGCGGGACGGTGGTGCGCCGCGAGGTCCTGGGAGATGCGCACGTGGACCGGGCGCAGGCCGCGACCACCGGGTTCACCGCGCCCTTCCAGGACTTCATCTCCCGCTACGCCTGGGGCGAGATCTGGACCGACCCCACGCTGTCCCGGCGCGAACGGAGTCTGATCACGCTCACCGCCCTGGTCGCGCACGGCCACCAAGGCGAGCTGGCGATGCACGTCCGCGCGGCTGTACGCAACGGCCTCAGCCCGCAGGAGATCGGCGCAGCCCTGCTTCAGACAGGGGTCTACTGCGGGGTCCCGGCGGCGAATTCGGCCTTCGCGGTGGCCGAGCGGGTGCTGTCGGAGATGGCGGAGGCGGAGCGGAAGGGGACGGCGCAGGCCTGAGGCCGGGCGGCGCCGCGGCCCGCCCGGGGGCGATCAGCCCAGGCCGCGGGCGTCCTGCTTGAGTGCGGTGTCCACGGTCAGCGCCGTCGCCACGACGAGGCTCAACAGCGGTTCGGGCAGCTGGTAGTGGATCTGGAGCACGTAGTTGTCCGCCGTGGTGAACATCGTCTTGGCCAGGCCTTCCCAGGTCTTGGTGATCCTGGCGATCTCGGCGTCGTTGTGGTCGACGATGGCGAAGTTCCACGCGCGCCAGTTCTCGGCCTTGATCGCGCCGATCCGCCGGCCGTCGGCCATGATGGCGAAGTTGATCTTGCCTATGGCGTTCTGCTGGACGATCTCGCCCACGGGCTGTCCGTCCGGGCGCTGGACCACGACCCGGGACTTGATGAACTTCGCCGGACGGGTCAGGAGCAGCTGCGGCTGCCCGTACGCGTCGCGGATCTCCAGGCGGTGCGTGAGGTACTGGTCGACGCTGGAGACGAACCTGAGCACCTTGCGCACGGCACTCTGACCGACCTGGACGACCGAACCGAGGGTGTTGCCCTGCTGGTCGTAGACGCTGTACTCGTTGGTGAGCTCGATCAGCTTGGCCTTCTGGTTCACGACCAGGACCTGCTGGTCGAACAGCGTGCCGCCACCGCGGCCGGCCTGCTGGGGGGCCGCCTGCTGGGGAGCGAACTGCTGGGCGGGGGCCTGCTGCTGCGGCACCGCGGAGTTCGGCTGAGCGGCGTACGGGTGGGCCGCCTGGGGCTGGGCCGCCTGGGCGGGCGCCTGAGCCTGGGCCTGGGCGGGTGCTTGGGCCTGTGCGGTTGCCTGTCCCTGGGCCGGGTGCGTGTGCTCGGTCCACCGGGAGCCGTCCCAGTAGCGCAGCAACTGGGGCGCGCCGTGCGGATCCGGATGCCAACCAGCAGGTACGTTCGATTGCGTCGTCACCGGGGCACAGTATCCTGCCAATCTGTGGGCCGACTCATTGAAGTTTCACACACCATCTACGATGGCGGCGATGACCAGAGTGAGCGTGTGGACCGACCGGCGACGGAGGGGCAGAGGCCTGCCCGCCGCCCCGGTCTGGGCGCTGATGCTCGTGGCGGTGTTCTTCTGCTGCTCACCGGCGGCCACCGCCTCCCCCGGTGCCGAGGTGCCTTCCGCGACGGCCGCGAGGGCCTTCACCCCGGTGCCCTCGGCCGCCGCGTCGGTCGTGGTGGCCGACGCCCCTGACGAACGCGGGATCGGCAGCTCCTGTCACGGCACGGCGGACCACTCGACGGCCGTCGTGCTGCCCGGGCACCCCGCTCCCCTCGCCCTGCCCTGCCCCTCGGCGGCGCTCCGGACCGCCCCGCTCACCGGCGCCGCGGCGATCCGGGGCCCCACCAACGACAGCGTGGGCGCTGTCGACCACCTCCGTCTCCAGGTCCAGCGGATCTAGGCCGCCCGATCCACCCTCCGCGCCGCCTCCGGCGCGCGGGAGGTGCTCGTCCGTGTGCCCGTTCCCCCGCGTGACGCGCCGTCCGCGCACGCGATCCGCCGAACCCGAGGACCAGACATGGCTTCCCCCAAGAACCAGAACACCGCCGCCGCCGCACGCCGCGCCAAGCTCAACGAGGCACGCCGCAAGGAGCGGGCCCGTGAGCGCCGCAGCCGCGTCATCACCATCACCGCGGCCGTCGTCGTGGTCGCCGGCCTCGTCGCCGTCGGCGGCTACCTGATGTCGGCCGCCGACGAGCAGGACAAGGCCGAGGAGCAGGCCAGGACCTCGCCCGTCACCGGTGAGAAGTCCTGGGACGACCTGACCCAGGACCACGTCCAGACACCCGTGGACTACCCGATGAACCCGCCGGTCGGCGGCGACCACAACCCGGTCTGGATGAACTGCGACGCCGACGTCTACACCGAGGCGATACCGAACGAGAACGCCGTCCACTCCCTGGAGCACGGCGCCGTCTGGGTCACGTACAACGACAAGGCGAAGGACGCGGACGTGAAGGCGCTCTCCGAGCGCGTCGCCAGGACGCCCTACTCCCTGATGAGCCCCGTGGCCGACCAGAAGGACCCGCTGATGCTCAGCGCCTGGGGCAAGCAGCTCACCGTGAAGAGCGCCACCGACGCCCGTGTCGCACAGTTCTTCACCAAGTACGTCCAGGGCGCGCAGACCCCCGAGCCGGGCGCCGCCTGCTCCGGCGGGGTCGCCAAGTGACCTCGTCCGCGCGCGTCCCCCGTTCGCTGGTCTGGTCGGGGGCCGCGGTCTTCGTCGTGGCCGTCGGGCTCGTGCTGCTGATGGTCGTACGGCCCTCGGCGGCGTCGTCGCCGGGCCCCGGCGCACCCGGTGCCGCCCCTGCGGAGAGTTCCGTCGACGTGGGGTTCGCGCGGGACATGTCGGTCCACCACCAGCAGGCGGTGGAGATGGCCTTCATCGTCCGGGACCGCACCGAGGACGAGGACGTGCGCCGCCTCGCGTACGACATCATCAACACGCAGGCCAATCAGCGGGGCATGATGCTGGGCTGGCTGGAGTCCTGGGGCCGGCCCAAGAGTTCGGACCGGCCGCCGATGGAGTGGATGGGCCACCCGGTCTCCCCAACCGACGGCTCCCTGATGCCGGGCATGGCGACGGACACCGAACTGGAGGCGCTGCGCGCGGCCGAGGGCAGGGACGCGGAGGTGCGCTTCCTGCGGCTGATGACCGTCCACCACCGCGCGGGGGCCGACATGGCACGGGCGGCCGCCGGTTCGGCGGGCACGGACGAGATCAGGGACCTCGCGGCCGGGATGGCCCGTGCCCAGGAGTCGGAGATCTCGCTCATGGCGGACATGCTCGCGGAGCGGGGCGCGCGGCCCTGAGCCCCGGACGGGCGACGGGCGGGTCCGGTGACACACGTCGCCGGACCCGCCCGCCCCCGCGAATTCACCTGGCGCCCATGTCCTCCGCATGGAGACGACACCGGGGCACCGCTCACCCGCCCGACACTTCCTGACGAGTCATGGACATGTCCCTCTCACGACAGGAAGCATCCGTGCGCATGCACCGCTCCCCCTGGCCGGCGGCCACCGCTCTGCTCGGCACGGCACTGATCACTCTGGTGCCGCTGTCCCCGGCGCACGCACAGCCGCTGCCGTCCGTCGGCGCGACGGCCGAGACCGTCCCGCTGTACGACGACGAGGCGGGCGGCAACGCCAACGCCGACGACCCCGCGATCTGGCGCAACGCCGCCGACCCCGGGCGCAGCCTGGTCGTCGCGACCGCCAAGGAGGGCGGGCTCCGGGCCTACGCTCTGGACGCGTCCCTGGTCCAGTCGGTCCCGGCACCGTCACCCGCGACGGAGGACGACGCCCCGGGCAGGTTCAACAACGTCGACCTCGTGACCGGGCTCCGCACGCCGTCCGGCCGCGCCGACGTGGCCGTGGTGAGCGACCGGGGCAACGACCGCCTCCGCATCTACCGCGTCGACCCGTCGCAGCCGGGCGGCCCGCTGAAGGACGTCACGGACCCCGACGCCGCCCCCGTCTTCTCCTCGGACCAGGCCGAGATCAACGAGCAGCGGACGGCCTACGGCCTCGCCACCTGGCAGGACCGCTCCTCCGGGCGGTCGTACGCACTCGTCAGCCGCCGCAACACCACGGACCTCGCGCTGCTGGAGCTGAGGCCGACGGCGGCGGGCACGGTGGGCTACCGGAAGGTGCGCGCCCTCTCGCTCCCCTCGTCCTTCCGGCTCCCGGACGGCACCGCCTGGACGCCGTGCGGCGAGCCGGGCGAGCTGCCCCAGGTCGAGGGCATGGTCGTCGACCCGGACGACGGCACGCTCTACGCCGGACAGGAGGACGTCGGCATCTGGCGGCTGCCCGCCTCGCTGACCGGGCGCCCGGTCCTGGTGGACAAGGTCCGGGAGTACGGCGTGCCGGGGACGTACGACCCGGAGACCGAGGAGTGCGCCCCCGGCGCCGACCCGGGCTTCGGCGGCAAGCGGCTGGCGGCCGACGTGGAGGGGCTGACCCTCTTCCGGGAGTCCGGCGGAGACGGCTACCTCATGGCGTCCGGCCAGGGTGACGACAGCTTCGCGCTGTACGACCGCGAGGTCTCCGAGGACAACGAGTACGAGGGCGGTTTCCGCGTCACCGCCGTCTCCGCCGACCTCGACGGCAGCGAGGAGTGCGACGGCGCGGCGGTGCTCAACGCGCCGCTCGGCTCCCTCTACCCGCGCGGCCTGCTCGTGGTCCAGGACGGCCACGAGACGTCCGCGTCGGGCGGTGAGGAGGGCCGGGAGGCGACCGGCTTCAAGTTCGTCGACCTGGGCGCGGTGACGGACGCGGCGGACATGTAGCGCCCGGGGCCCCGGCCTCGTACCGCGCGAGCCGTGGGCGGAGGGGCATCGCATAGGCTCGTCGACGATATGAAGAGCTACCTCACGCCCTTGGGGTCCAAGGCCGACAAGGACACCGTGCGGCGCCACAACCTGAGCCTCGTACTGCGCGCGGTGCGGGACGAGGGAGAGGCCGGTGAGGCGACCCGGGCCGGAGTGTCGGCCCGGGTCGGACTCACCCGGGCCGCGGTGTCCTCCCTGGTCGAACAGCTGCTGGAAAGCGGCTTCCTGACCGAGTCGGGCAAGACGTTCAGCGGCCAGGCCGGGCGCCCCGGTACGGCACTGAAAGTGGCGCGCACCGGGCCGGCGGGGCTCGGTGTGGAGATCAACATCGACTACGTGTCGGTCTGCGTCGTGGATCTGGCCGGCACCGGCCGGGTACGGCAGACCGAGCACCTGGACAATCGGGGCGCCCCGCCGGAAGAGGTCCTGGCCCGGGCCGCGGGGATCGCCGCCCGCACCCTGGACTCGGCGCGGGAGCAGGAGCTGCGCCCGGTCGGCACGGCGCTGGCGCTGCCGGGACTCGTCTCGGGCGGTTCGGTGCGCCAGGCGCCGAACCTGGGGTGGAACCAGGTCGCCGCCGAGGAACTGTTCGCGGAGGCGCTGGCCGGACTGCGTCCCGGCACGGCGCCCCTGCCCGTGCGCTCGGAGAACGAGGCGAATCTCGCCGCGCTGGCCGAGCTGTGGTTCGGAGGACTCGACGCGGTCCGTAGCTTCCTCTATCTGACGGGCGAGATCGGTGTCGGCGGAGCCCTGGTGCTCGACGGCGAACTGCTGCGCGGAGCCCACGGTTTCGCCGGGGAGATCGGGCACGTGGTGGTGGACCCCGCGGGCCCGGAGTGCCGCTGCGGCTCGCGCGGCTGTCTGGAGCAGTACGCCGGCCAGTCGGCTCTGCTGCGCGCGACCGGCATCGACGAGGCCGCGGGCGGGGCGGCCGGCGTGATGGAGCTGGAGCGGCGGGCGCAGGCCGGTGACCCCGTGGCGCTCGCCGCCGTGGCCGACGCCGGCCGGATGCTGGGGCAGGTGCTGTCCGGCGCGGTGAATCTGTTCGACCCGGACGCGGTGGTGCTCGGCGGGATATACCGAGGGCTGATGCCGTGGCTCTCGCCCCCTGCCGACGAGGAGCTGACGGGCCGCGTGGTGTCCGGTCTCTGGTCCCGGGGCGGCGGCAGACTGCGCGCGTCGTCCGTCGCGGGTGACGCGGCGCGGGGCGCGGCGGCGCTGGTGGTGCAGGACGTGCTGGCCGATCCGGTGGCGTACGCCCCGCCCGCGTCCATGGACGCCTGACGGCGGGTCCCGCTGGGACCGGGGTGCCCGGTCGGGCACCCCGGGTGGGGTCAGCGGACGCCGATGAGGTGTTCCATGGCGAGCTGGTCGAGGGCTTCGAAGGCCATGGAGCGTTCGGCGGCGGCGGTGGCGTCGAAGTCCTCGTAGGCGGACTTGTCGGCGAGGAGGGCCTTGAGGCCGTCGTCGGCGGTGGGGCGGGCGAGTTCGTCGAGGCGGGAGGCGGTCAGGGCCTCCTGGACGGCGGGGTCGGCGCGGAAGGCGGCGGCGCGCTCCTTGAGGATGAGGTAGTTGCGCATGCAGTTCTTCGCGGACTCCCAGACCCCGTCGATGCCGTCGGTGCGCACGGGCTTGAAGTCGAAGTGGAGGGAGCCGTCGTATCCGGCGGTCTCCAGGAGGTCGACGAGCCAGAACGCCTGGCGCAGGTCGCCGGCGCCGAAGCGGAAGTCCTGGTCGTACTTGATGCCGGACTGGCCGTTGAGGTCGAGGTGGAAGAGCTTGCCGGACCACAGAGCCTGGGCGATGCCGTGGGGGAAGTTCAGACCGGCCATCTGCTCGTGCCCGGTCTCCGGGTTCACGCCGACCATCTCGGGGCGCTCCAGGCGCTCGATGAAGGCCAGGGCGTGCCCGATCGTGGGCAGGAGGATGTCGCCCCGGGGCTCGTTGGGCTTGGGCTCGATCGCGAAGCGCAGGTCGTAGCCCTGCTCGGTGACGTAGTCGCCCAGCAGGTCGAAGGCCTCCTTCATCCGGTCCAGGGCCACCCGCACGTCCTTGGCACCGCCGGACTCCGCGCCCTCACGCCCGCCCCAGGCCACATAGGTGGTCGCGCCGAGCTCGACGGCCAGATCGATGTTGCGGATGACCTTGCGCAGCGCGAAACGCCGCACCGCACGGTCGTTGGAGGTGAAGCCGCCGTCCTTGAACACAGGGTGCGTGAACAGGTTCGTGGTGGCCATCGGGACCTTCATCCCGGTGCGCTCCAGCGCGTCCTTGAACCGGCCGACCAGCCGCTCCCGCTCGGCCTCGGAGGACCCGAACGGGATCAGGTCGTCGTCGTGGAACGTCACCCCGTGCGCACCCAGCTCCGCGAGCCGCTCCACCGACTCGACCGGGTCCAGCGCGGGACGCGTCGCGTCACCGAACGGGTCGTTGCCACGCCAGCCCACGGTCCAGAGACCGAAGGTGAACCTGTCCGCGGGGGTGGGGGTGAAGCGATCCGTCATGATGTGTCCGCCTTCGCCTGCCTGGGGTCCGGAGCCGTCGCCAGTACCCCGAACCTATTTGTTCACTGACATGATTAATTATGCACACGGCACCGCGCGGACGTAACCCCCCGGAAGGCGAAACGGGGGCCGCCCCTGTTCCGGACGCCCTCGATCACGTAATTTGTTTGTCGCACTCCCAAAACCCGCACCGCCGGAAACCGCACGAGAAGAGGTAGCCCATGCCGCCGCGTACCGTCGTCATCGGCGTGGACAGCTCCACCCAGTCCACGAAGGCCGCAGTCACCGACACCGAGACCGGTGAGCTGCTGGCCGTCGGCCGCGCCCAGCACGTCGTCACCGGCGAGGGCGGGGCGCGCGAGACCGACCCCGAGGTCTGGTGGCGGGCACTGTGCGACGCCGTGGCGGCCGGGCTCAAGGAGTCGGGCCTCTCCGCTTCCTCCGTCACCGGCATCGCCGTCGCGGGGCAGCAGCACGGACTCGTGGCACTCGACCGGGACGGCCGGCCGCTGCGTCCGGCGCTCCTGTGGAACGACACACGCTCCGCGCCCCAGGCCGCCGCGCTCGTCGCCGAGCTGGGCGGACCCGAGGCGTGGACCGCGCGCACGGGCACGGTGCCCGTCGCCTCCATGACCGCGACGAAGTGGCGGTGGCTGCGCGAGAACGACCCGGCGAGCGCCGAGGCGACGGCCGCCGTGCGCCTGCCCCACGACTTCCTCACGGAGCGGCTCGCGGGCGTCGCCGCGACGGACCCGGGCGACGCGTCGGGCACATGCTGGTACTCCACCGCCACGGGCGCCTACGACCCGGAGCTGCTGGACCGGCTCGGCCTGGACCTCTCCATGCTGCCCGAGGTGGCGGCGACGGGCGGGACCCGGATCGGCTCCCTGACCGATTCCGCGGCGGAGGCGCTCGGCCTGCCGGCCGGGATCGCCGTGGCGGCCGGCACCGGTGACAACATGAGCGCCGCGGTGGGTCTCGGGCTGGGCGGTGCCGGGCTGCTGGACCATCCGGTCCTGAGCCTCGGCACCTCGGGCACGGTCTTCGCCGCCTCCCGGGCCCGGCCGGCGTCCACGGCCCTCTCCGGCTTCGCCGCCGCCGACGGTACGTACCTCCCGCTGGCCTGCACCCTCAACTGCACCCTGGCCGTGGACAAGGTGGCCTCCCTGCTCGGACTGCACCGTGACGACGCGACGCCCGGCGGCGAGGCCGTCCTCCTCCCCTACCTGGACGGGGAGCGCACCCCGGACCTGCCCACCTCCTCCGGGCTCCTCACCGGACTCCGGCACGACACCACACCGCAGCAACTGCTGGGCGCGGCGTACGAGGGCGCGGCCTTCACCGTGCTGCGGGCGCTCGACGAGCTCCTGCGGGCCTGCGGACTCGACCCGGCCGACCCCGAGGTCGCGGGCCGGCCGCTGCGGCTCATCGGCGGCGGCGCCCAGGGCCGCACCTGGGTGGAGACCGTGCGCCGGCTCTCCGGCCGGCCCCTGATCGTGCCGGGCAGCGGCGAACTGGTCGCGCTGGGCGCGGCCGCGCTGGCCGCCTCCGCGGCGGGCGGCGGCGACCCGGTCGCCATCGCCACGCGGTGGAACGCCAAGTCGGACGACGCCGAACTCCCGCCGGTGGAACGGGACACCGAGACCTGGGAGCGCGTCGGCTCGGTGCTGGACAAGGCCGCGGAGCCCCTGCTCGGCGGATGAGCCGGGACCCCGAAATCGCGTTCGGCGCACGCGTTTTGGGGATGGCTGCGGATCTTCAATAGGATCCGGCGATGATCATAAGAAAACGGCTGACGGCCGGGGTGTGCGTCCTGCTCGCCACCCTGGCCGCCGGGCTCGGCACCGCCCTTCCGGCCGCCGCAGACGAACCCTCCACCGCCGCATCACCCAAGGTCGAACTGGTCCTTGACGTCAGCGGCTCCATGCGCACCCGTGACATCGACGGCGAGTCCCGCATATCCGCCGCCAAGCAGGCGTTCAACGACGTCCTGGACGCGGTGCCCGAGGAGGTGGAGCTCGGCATCCGCACGCTCGGCGCCGACTACCCGGGCGACGACCGGAAGGTCGGCTGCAAGGACACCAAGCAGCTCTACCCGGTCGGCCCCCTCGACCGCACCGAGGCCAAGACAGCCGTCGCCACGCTGGCGCCCACCGGCTGGACCCCGATCGGACCCGCCCTGCTCGGTGCCGCCGACGACCTCGATGGCGGGGACGCCACCCGGCGGATCGTCCTGATCACCGACGGCGAGGACACCTGCGGCCCGCTCGATCCGTGCGAGGTCGCGCGTGACATCGCCGCCCGGGGGATCCACCTGGTCATCGACACGCTGGGCCTGGTGCCGAACGCCAAGATCCGGCAGCAGCTGACCTGCATCGCCGAGGCCACCGGCGGCACCTACACCGCGGTCCAGCACACCGATGAGCTCTCGGGGCGTGTCAAGCAGTTGGTGGACCGCGCCGCGGAGCCCGTCGTCACCCCCGTGGCGACCGAGGGCGCGGGCAGCTGCGCCGCGGCCCCGGCGCTGAAGGCCGGGCTCTACACGGACCGCCAGGAGATCGGCAAGCACCGCTGGTACCGGGTGGACGTGCTGCCCGGTCAGGAACTGCGCGCCTCGGTGAGCGTGGCGGCGGACCGCGCCGTGAACGACGACTACGGGGTCCTGCTGCGCGCGGTGACCGTCCACGGGCGCGAGATCGTCCGGGGCTCGGAGTCCGGGACGGGGCGTACGGACGCCGTCTCCACCGGGCTGCGCTACCCGAAGCCCGAGCAGGACGACGCGGACGGCTCGGACGTGAAGCCCGCCGCCGAGGCCGTCTGCCTCCAGCTCAGCAACTCCTTCTCGGCACCCCCGTCCGTGAAGACCACTCCCGGCATGCCCGTCGAACTCACCATCGACGTCGTGGACGCTTCCGACGACGCCTCCGACGTCGCCGCCTTCGGCCTGGGCCGCGGCTGGTGGCTGCTGGGAGTCATGGTGCTGACCGGACTGATCGCGGGCCTGCTGTTCGGCTGGATCTCGCGCTGGCGCGTTGCCGTATGGAGGACCAACTGATGCGTACCACCGGCAGATCCACCCTCCGGCGCGCGTGTGCGGGCGCGCTGCTGGCCGCCGTCACCCTGCTCACCTCGGCGGGCGCCGCCGTCGCCGACGGCCCGTCCGCGAGCGCGAGCCCGGCGGAGGACGGGGCGGCGGGGCCGACCGAGGCCGGCACCACCTTCCGCACCGCCACGGCGATGCGCCAGGAGCAGAAGGCCACCGCCGAAGCGTCCACGGGTGACTACCTCTACTGGTCGTTCCCCGCGGACTCCGGCCAACGCCCCACCGTCCGCGCGAAGGTGAGCCTTCCGGAGAACGCCACCCGGCACGGCGCGTCGACCTGGCAGGTCGACGTCTACGACGGGCTCCGCCGACGGCAGGCCTGCGTGTACGGCCACCAGACCAGGAAGGCGGCACCGGACGCGGGAGCCGTCGAGCTCTCCTGTGTGCTGCGTACGGTCCGCGCCTGGTCCGAGCCGTGGGCGTCCGACCCGCTGCCCGGCACCTACTACGTGCGCCTGACAGTGGTGGGCCTGGCCGAGGAGGACCTCGGTCTGCCGGTCCACGTCGAGACCGAGGTCGCCTCCGACACCCGGGGCGGCGCTCACGACGTGGGCGGCTCCCTCGCCGAACCCCTGGTGCCGGGCGTGTCCGTCGCCTCCGCGCAGAGCGCCCCGGGGGCCGGCGAGCCGGAGGACGGCTGGTCCTCCGGATGGTGGACCGACCGCTGGCTGTGGACCGTCGGCGGAGGCGTACTCGCCGCGCTGGCGGCGGTGTTCGGCCACGGCCTCACCCGCGGCGGCGGACATCCCTCCCGGGTGCCGCCGGGGGCCTGACCGCGCAGGACCGGACCCGAGGGCCGCAGGACATCACCTGCGGCCCTCGGGCACACCGGGCCCCGGCACCGGAGCTCCCCCTCGAACCCATGGACGCCTGGCATTAGGCTCAGCAACTCACGTACTGCGCACGGCAGATGACGGGAGTTCCCATGTCCACGGAAACCGGTGCGACCCTCGGCGCCGAACCGCGCGGCCACCGGCTCACCCAGGGGCCCAGCGGCCTCCCCCTGCTGGGGAGCCTGCCGCAGTTCGGCAAGGACCCCCTGGCATTCTTCGAGCGGCTGCGCGGATACGGGGACATGGTCCGCTGGCGCTTCGGCCGCAACGACTGCGTCTTCATCGCCGATCCCGAGTGCGTCGGGGAGCTGCTCACCGAGACGGAACGCACCTTCGACCAGCCGCTGCTGGGCATCGCCTTCCGTACGGTCATGGGCAACGGTGTCGTCGTCGCGCGCGGCACCGACTGGCGGCGCAAGCGGTCGCTGGTGCAGCCCTCCGTGCGGCCCAGGCAGGTGAAGTCGTACGCCTCCACGATGACGGCGTGCGCGGTGGAGCTGGCCGACACCTGGTCGGTCGGTGAACGCGTGGACGTCAAGCGGGAGATGGCGGCCCTGACGCAGAAGATCGCCGTCCGCACGATCTTCGGGGTGGACACTCCGGCCGACACGGAGTCGATGGGCCGCGCGATGGACATCGCCCAGCAGGAGATCGGCAAGGAGTTCAGCGGCCTCGGCGCCGTCCTGCCCGACTGGGTGCCCACGCCCGGGCGGGCCAGGATCAAGAAGGCCGCGGCGGTGATCGACGCGGAGGTCGGCCGCGTGGTGGCCCGGCACCGGGACGGCGA
Source organism: Streptomyces sp. QL37 (assembly GCF_002941025.1). Lineage (NCBI taxonomy): Bacteria > Bacillati > Actinomycetota > Actinomycetes > Kitasatosporales > Streptomycetaceae > Streptomyces > Streptomyces sp. QL37. The sequence goes on from NZ_PTJS01000001.1 coordinate 1,024,893, forward strand.
CGGGGAGCGCCCCGACCTGCTGAGCCGGCTCCTCACCGCGGTGGACGAGACCGGGGCGAACCTCTCCGACAAGGAGATCCGCGACGAGACCGTCACGCTCTACATCGGCGGTCACGAGACGACCAGTTCGACGCTGGTGTGGGCCTGGTATCTGCTCTCCCGCAACCCGCGGGCCCGTTCAGCGCTCACCGAGGAGCTGGACCGGGTCCTCGGCGACCGCGAGCCGGGCATCGACGACTACGCACAACTGCCTTACGCCCAGGCGGTGGTGAAGGAGACCCTCCGGCTGTATCCGACGATCTGGCTGGTCACCGGGATCGCCAAGGAGGGAGCCCGGATCGGCGGCATACCGATGCCGGAGGGCACGCGGGTGTGGAGCAGCCAGTGGGTCACGCACCGGGACGAACGGTGGTTCCCCGAGCCAGAGGCGTTCCGCCCGGAGCGCTGGGACGCGGAGGACGGGGACGAGATCCCGGAGTACGCCTGGTATCCGTTCGGCGGGGGTCCCCGGGTCTGTCTCGGTACGCGCTTCGCGATGGTCGAGGCGGTGCTGGTCCTCGCCGTCCTGGCGCGCCGCTTCCGGCTGGAGGTGGATCCCGGCACCGTCAACCCCGTGCCGACCCTGACGCTGCAGCCGGACCGGGACGTCATGGCGACCGTACGGAAGCGCTGAACACGCCGACGGGTGGAGCGGACCGGGAACGCTTGACCTCAACTTTACTTGAGGTTCTAGCGTGCTACGCGTACCGACCTACTCCGGAGGCACCCGCATGGACATGGAAGTCACCGCGTGGCATTCACTGCACAGCACGCTGAACGCCGAGAAGGACCGCAGACCCTTCTCCAGGGCCACGCTGCGCCGCATCGCGGCGTTCGCCCGGCCGCACCGGGGCAGGATCCTCCGCTTCCTGCTCGTCAGTGTGGTCACCGCGCTGCTGGCGGTGGCCACCCCGGTGCTGGCGGGGCGGGTCGTGGACGCGATCGTGCAGGGCAGGGACGGTGGAGCGGTCACCCGGCTCGCCCTGCTGATCGCACTGATCGCCGTGGCCGAGGCGGGGCTCGGACTCCTCGTCCGGTGGTTGTCGGCGACCCTCGGCGAGGGGTTGATCCTCGATCTGCGTACCGCGGTGTTCGACCACGTCCAGCGGATGCCCGTCGCCTTCTTCACCCGCACCAGGACCGGTGCGCTGGTCAGCCGGCTCAACAACGACGTGATCGGCGCCCAGCGGGCGTTCAGCAACACTCTGTCCGGTGTCGTCTCCAACCTCGTCACCCTGCTGCTGACCCTGGCCGTGATGCTGACGATCTCCTGGCGGATCACGCTGCTCGCCCTGGTGCTGCTGCCGGTGTTCGTCGTCCCCGCCCGCCGGATGGGTTCCCGCATGGCGGACCTCCAGCGGGAGGCCGCCGGCCACAACGCCACCATGGGCACCCAGATGACCGAACGCTTCTCCGCACCGGGCGCGACGCTCATCAAGCTGTTCGGGCGTCCCGCCGACGAATCCGCCGAATTCGCCGCCCGCGCGGGCCGAGTGCGTGACATCGGCGTCCGTACGGCGATGCTGCAGTCCACCTTCATCACGGCGCTCACCCTCGTGTCGGCGCTGACCCTCGCACTGGTCTACGGCCTCGGCGGCCACTACGCGCTGCGGGGCGGCCTGGAGCCCGGGGCGGTCGTCGCCCTGGCCCTGCTCCTCACCCGGCTCTACGCACCGCTGACGGCACTGGCAGGGGCCCGGGTCGAGGTGATGAGCGCCCTCGTCAGCTTCGAGCGGGTCTTCGAGATCCTCGACCTGAAGCCACTGATCGCCGAGAAGCCCGACGCCCGCCGGGTACCGGACGGGCCGGTCTCCGTGGAGTTCGACGGGGTCTCCTTCGGTTATCCGTCGGCCGACAAGGTCTCCCTCGCCTCGCTCGAAGAGGTCGCCGCACTCGACTCCAGGGGCGGCACCCAGGTGCTGCACGACGTCTCCTTCACGGCGGAGCCCGGACGGATGGTCGCGCTGGTGGGATCGTCCGGAGCGGGGAAGTCGACGATCGCGCAGCTGCTTCCCCGGCTGTACGACGCCGATGCGGGCGCCGTACGGCTGAACGGCGTCGACGTACGCGACCTGACGGCCGATTCCATCCGGGAGACCCTCGGCATGGTCACCCAGGACGGGCACCTCTTCCACGAGTCGGTGCGCGCCAATCTGCTGCTCGCCCGGCCGGAGGCCACCGAGGAGGAGATCTGGGACGCCCTGCGCCGCTCCCGCCTGGACGGTCTGGTCGCGTCGCTGCCCGACGGACTGGACACGGTCGTCGGCGAGCGCGGCTACCGCCTCTCCGGCGGCGAACGCCAGCGGCTCACCATCGCGCGGCTGCTGCTGGCCCGTCAGCGGGTGGTGATCCTGGACGAGGCGACCGCACACCTCGACTCCACGTCGGAGGCGGCCGTCCAGGAGGCACTGGCCGAGGCCCTGGAGGGCCGCACGGCCGTGGTCATCGCCCACCGGCTGTCGACGGTGCGGGCGGCGGATCTGATCCTGGTCGTCGAGGACGGCCGCGTCGTCGAACGGGGCACGCACGAGGAGCTGCTGGCCGCCGGAGGACGGTACGAGGAGCTGCACCGCATCCAGTTCGAGCGCCCGGGGGCGGAGGTGACGGCCCGGCCCGTCCGTTGACCGGTGCGCGCCCGTGGCTCCCGTCCGTGCCGTCAGGTACGGACGGGAGCCGTAGTCGTATGCCGGGCTCCGTGTCAGGTGGCGGCCGGTGGCTGGTGCAGGCCGAAGGGGGAGCCCTGGTCGTCGCGGCACAGCTGGAAACGGCCGAAGCGTGCCACCGTCTCCTCGTCCCCGCCGGCGTCGATCTCGTCGACCGTGCCGCCGAGCGCACGCACGAGGGCGACGGCCGCCCGCATGTCGTCGACCCGGAAGAAGACGTACGGGCCGACTCCGGGGTCCCCTCCGTGGACTCCGCCGGGGGGTCCGGAGGTGCTGATCGCATACCCTCCGCCCTCCGTCGTACCGGGCTCGAAGGACCAGCCGAACAGCCCGGCGTAGAAGGTCCGGGCCCGCTCGGGGTCGGCGACGCCCAGTTCGAAGAACGAGATCTCTCCGGCCATGTCGGCTCCCGCGTCCGTGGAACACTGCCCGCCTTCCACGGTACGGCGGCTGTGCCGTGACAGCACGTGGCCGAAGCGGTGACCGAGCCGTTCCGCCCGCGCTCTGGCCCCGGCCGTAACAGTGATACATACTACGGATGCTTGTTTCACTCTGCTGAGGAGGAACCGATGGACATCGACGAGGCACGAACCCTGTTCTCCGCACTGCGCGCCAAGGAATCCGCCGTCCCGGCCGAGGAACTCGACGCCGTCTGGACCGCGTTGCCGACCGTCCTCGTCGACGACGTCCTCGGCGAGTGGAAGGGCGGCGAGTTCGACACCGGGCATCCGCTCAACGGGATGCTGCAGAAGGCCGGTTGGTACGGCAAGACGTTCCACTCGGCGGGAGACGCGAAGCCGCTCATGATGCGAGGGGAGGACGGCCGGCTCTACAGCGACACCGAACTCGGCAAGGGGGAGGCGAGCCTGTGGATGGTCGAGTTCCGGGGTGAGTCGACGGCCACCATGGTCTACGACGGTCAACCGGTCCTCGACCATTTCAAGGCGGTCGACGGCCGCACCCTGATGGGCGTCATGAACCGCAAGGGCACCGGCCCGGACGGGCCTTTCTACTACTTCTTCCTCGACCGCGTCTGAGCGGGACCGAGGTGCCCGGCCGACGGGGACGGAGCTGATTCGTGAAAGCCGCAGTGGTGGACGCGCTGGGGAGTGGGTTCGCCCTCCAGGACGTCGACATCGCCGAGCCCGTGGGCCGCGAGGTCCTGGTGGAGGTGAGGGCGTCCGGCCTCTGTCACACCGACCTCACCGTCGCCACCCACGCCTTCGGGGACTTCCCCCCGCCCGTCGTGCTGGGACACGAGATCGCCGGAGTCGTCGTCGCCCTCGGCCCGGACGCCGGCGAATTCGCGGCCGGGGACCACGTCGTGGGCTGCCTCGTCCAGTGGTGCGGCCACTGCCCGGCGTGCCTCGGCGGCAGGGCGTACCAGTGCGGCCGTCCCGGCACCACGCTGCGCGATCCCCTGCGGGACGGGCCACGGCTCAGCCGCGCGGGCCGGCCCCTCACACAGGGGATGGGACTCGGCGGCTTCGCCCAGCGGGCTCTCGTCCACGAGAACCAGCTGACCGCCGTACCCCGTCGGCTGCCGTTCGCCCAGGCCGCCCTCCTGGGATGCGGGGTGCTGACCGGCGCGGGGTCCGTCCTCAACGGCGCGCGCGTCGCGGCAGGCGAGTCCGTCGCGGTGATCGGCGCCGGGGGCGTGGGGCTCAACGCGGTGAGCGCGGCACGGATCGCCGGGGCCTCCCGCATCGTGGCGGTCGACGTGCAGGACGGCAAGCTGCGGCGTGCGCCGGCCTTCGGCGCCACGGACGTGGTCAACTCCGCCACCACGGACGCCGTGGCGGCCGTCCGCGAGCTGACCGGCGGGGGCGTGCAGCACGCCTTCGACATCGTCGGCGCCGGGGCGACGACGGAACTGGCGCTCCGCATGACGGCCCTGGGGGGCGGTGTGTACGTCGTGGGCCTGGCGGGGAGCGGAGGAGAACTGCGGCTGTCACTGCCCCGGCTGCTGCTGCAGCAGAAACGGATCCAGGGGCTGATCATGGGATCGGGGAACCCCCGGCGCGACATCCCCCGTTACGCGGATCTCTATCTGCGGGGGCGCATGAATCTCGACGACCTCGTCTCCCGGCGGATCGCCCTGGACGGGATCGACGCCGGCTACGCCGCCCTCCAGGACCCTGACGTGGCACGGGTCGTCATCACGTCCTTCTAGGCAGGCGTCCTCCTGACGGTGCGGTGGCCGACACCGGGAGGCGGCCTGTCCGCGTTGCGTGGTTACGTGGCCCGCTCGTAACGTGACCGGTGTCCGTCGAGCCGGTCCACCCGGCAGGCCCCCAATCCCTGAAACCGGGTACGCATGAGTCAGTCACACTCCGCCTTCGGCGCATGGCGCCGGCCGATGGTCGCCCGCCTCACCGGCGAGGAACACCGCACGGCGACCGCGCTCGAGCTCTTCTTCGACCTGTGCTTCGTCACGGCCGTCGCCCAGGCGTCGGCCGCCTTCGAGCACGAACTCGCCGAAGGGCACATCGGCCACGGGGTCCTCGGCTACGCCATGGTGTTCTTCGCCATCTGGTGGGCGTGGATGAACTTCACCTGGTTCGCCTCCGCCTACGACACCGACGACGTCCCGTACCGGCTGCTGACGCTGGTCCAGATCGCCGGTGCCCTCGTCGTGGCCGCCGGTGCGGCCGAGGCCCTCCAGCACGAGGACTTCACCGTCATCACCTGGGGCTACGTCGTCATGCGGCTGGCCATGGTCACCCAATGGCTGCGCGCCGCCCGCTCCGACCCCGAACGGCGGCGCTCCTGTGTGCGTTACGCGGTCGGGATCTTCGTCGTACAGATCGGCTGGGTCGCCCGGCTCGCGCTGCCCGAGGACTGGGGGCTGGCGACGTTCGCCGTCCTGGTCCTGGCCGAGATCGCCGTGCCGGCCTGGGCCGAGAGCGCTGCCATGACCACCTGGCACCCGCACCACATCGCCGAGCGGTACGGCCTGTTCACCCTCATCGTGCTCGGCGAGACCATGACGGCGGCCACCGCGGCCGTACGTACCGCCCTCGACGACGAGGCCGGGATCGGCGACATCGCGACCCTGGTCGTGGGCGGCGTACTGACCGTGTTCGCCCTGTGGTGGCTCTACTTCTCGCAGAACGCCCCGCAACGGCTCACCGGCCTCAAGGCGGCGCTCCTGTGGGGCTACGGCCACTACCTGGTCTTCGCCTCGGCCGCCGCGGTCGGGGCCGGGCTCGCGGTCAACGTCGGCCACACCACCGGTCACGGCCACCTCTCCGGCCACGCCGCCGCGGCCACGTTCACCGTCCCCGTGGCCGTCTTCATCACCCTGGTGTGGCTGCTGCACCACCGGGCGGAAGAGCTCCGCAGCCGGAACGACCTCATCCACCCCGTCGCCGTACTCGCGGTGCTGGGCGTGACGTTCGCCCCGGCCCCGGTTCTCACCACCGGCGTCATCGCCGCCGCGCTCGTCGCCGCCACGCTGGTGGTGGCGGCGCGGGCGCGCGGCAGGGCGGGTCTCACCGAGAGCGCTACGTGAACCGGAGTTCGGCCGGGTGCGCCACGCGCCGCAGGAGCGGGAGGGACGTGGCCGCGGCCAGCAGGCAGGCCGCGTAGACGACCACTGGTACGAGGAGCGGGAGCAGGGGGACCGGCCCGCCCACGACCGTGGCGTACGCCAGATACACCACCGTTCCCCCGGCGCCCGCGAGCAGGAGCGCGGGCGCCAGAGGGAGCGCGGTCTCCAGGAGCGCGGCTCGGGCCAGGACGCTGTGGGGCACCCCGGCGGCGGCCTGTGCCGCCAGGCCGCTGCGACGGGTGGCCAGCGACTCGGCGGTGCCCACGGCGAGGCCGCAGAGGCTGATCGCCAGGGCGACCAGGACGGCGCCTGCGGCGAGATCGATACCGGTGGTGTAGAAGGCCAGGCTCACCGGCCGGTAGTCGCCCTTCTCCAGTGCCGCGAGCAGCACTCCCCGGACCCCCACGAAGCTCACGCCGACGACGGTGACGAGCAGCAGCGCGGCATGGGTCCGCGCGGCTGCCCACGGGTCCTGGGCGAGGCGGCTCGCGGCGATGAGCACGGCCGGGTTCTGGGCACGGAGTGTGAGCCTACGGCCCACGAACGCCGCGAACGCTCCGGTCACCCGGATCGCACCCGACCCGGTGAGGAGCACCAGGCCGATGACCAGCAGCGCGAACGGCTTCACGTCCCGACCGGCCGGGGACAGGTGCAGCAGTGCCGCCACGACCATCAGCCCGACCGCGAGCAGGGAGAGGAGCGCCGCCCGGCGCCCCTGGTCCGGGGCGGTCCTGCGGACATGGTCGAGGGGTGAAGCGACGACGTGGCGCAGGACGAAGACGCTCACCGGCGCGGCGACCACCGGAACGGCGAGTACGACCACCACGAAGCCCGCCCAGGCCGTCGGAGGCGGAGTATGTCCCGCTACGGCCAGGAACACGGCGAACGCGGCGAACCCTCCTGCCGAGCCGGCCAGGCAGGCGAACGCGGACTCCGCCGCGGCGATCCTCCGCACCTGTGCGGGGGTCGCCCCGGCGAGCCGCATCCCGGCCATCCTCCGGTGACGGTGCACGGCACCGATGCGCGCGCACTGTCCGAGGAAGCCGAGAACCGGGACCAGCAGCAGCACGAGCGCGAGCACCACACCCCCACGCTCGCCGGGCCGGTCGAGCAGGCCGTGGGCGTACGGGATCGAGACCTGCCCCCGCACTGCGGCGATCGTCACCGCCGCGAGCGCGAAGCCCGTGGCGGCCAGGGCCCCGAGCGCGGTGAGCAGGATCCTCCACCACTCGCGGCGTTCGGAGCCGCGTGCGAGTGTCCAGGCGATACGGATGTCAGCCTTCACGGCGAGCCGCCTCCCCGTCGAGGACATCGGCCGGGGCGGAGTGGACCACACCGTCCCGCAGCCACACCTCGCGGTCCGCGTAGGCCGCGATCTGGGCGTCATGGGTGATCAGCAGCACCGCCGTGCCGGCCTCCCTCGCGGTGTGCACCAGAGCGGTCATCACCTGCTCCCCGGCGAGTGAGTCGAGAGCCCCGGTCGGCTCGTCCGCGAAGACGGCCTTGGGCTCGGTGACCAAGGCGCGTGCCAGTGCGACGCGTTGGCTCTGGCCACCGCTCATCTCGCCCGGGCGCAGGCCGGCCTGCCCCCGGACGCCGAAGCGTTCCAGCCACTCCCCCGCCTTCTGATGCGCCGGGCCACGGCGGGTACCCGCGAGCAGCAGCGGCAGCGCCACGTTGTCGAGTGCGGTGAGCTCGGGAATCAGCTGCCCGAACTGGAACACCACCCCGAAGTCACTGCGCCGCAGCTCGCTGAGCCGTTCTTCCGACGTACGGTCGAGGTGTTCCCTTCCGTAGGCGACAACCCCCTCGTCGGGGCGGACGATGCCGGCCAGGCAGTGCAGCAGGGTGGACTTCCCGCTGCCGCTGGTGCCGGTGACCGCGAGGATCTCGCCCGCGCGGAGGTCGAGCGACGCGCCTCGCAGCGCCTCGGCCCGCCCGTACGCCTTCTTCAGGCCGCGCGCCGTGATCAGCGCGGCCTCCCCCGTGAAGAGCCGTTCGTCCGGTGTGATCATGCTGCGTTGACCTCCGCGGTCAGGATGTCGATGCGAGCCGCTGTGGTGGTCATCCACCGGACGTCGGCGTCGAGATGGACAAGGGCGTAGTCGGCCGAGAGCACCGTGCTGAGATCGGCGCCCGGCGCGGTCTTGAGCGCGGTGAGCTCCCGCATGCGCTCCATGTGGGCGGTGCGCTGGGCCCTCAGGTGCGCTGCGGCGTCGGGCTTCCGTCCGTCCTGGCCCGGCCGGTCGGGGGCCGCCGCGACGAGGATGGAGACCACCACCTTCGCGAAGATCTCGTTCGTCACGAAGGGGGCCGGCGCGGTGATCTCCTCGGCCCAGCGGTCCAGTTCACGTGATCCGTCACCGGTGGACCGGTAGAGGGTGCGCTCCGGACCGCCGTCGGAGTCCGTGCCGTCGACCGCGGCCAGGCCGTCACGCACCAGGCGTTGCAGCGTCGTGTAGACCTGCCCGTACGCGAGCGGCCGGGCCTGCGGGAAGCGTTCGTCGTACTGCCGCTTGAGGTCGTAGCCGTGACAGGGCCCGGCCGCGAGCAGACCCAGGAGGACATGACGGGTACTCATGCGCTGACTATATCCTCAGTACATGTACTGAGTGAATAGTGCCGCCCGAGTTCCCTGGACGCGCGTCAGCCGCCGCGGCATGTGCCGCGGCGGCTGACGGAGCGGAAGGAGTCCTCGGCTCAGGTCACCGGTCCAGCCACTTCTTCCAGGTGGCTGGGTGCTTCTCGATCCAGCGGGCGGCCGCCTCGTCGGGCGTCAGGCGTTCGGAGGCGATCAGCTCGGAGACCTCGTTCTGGTCCTTCTCCGACCACTTGAACTTCTTCAGGAAGGCGGCGGCGTCCCCGCCGCGCTTCGAGAAGTCCGCGTTGAGGTACTTCTGGAGCGGGGTCGTCGGGTAGGCGCAGTCGATGTCCGCGGGGTCCTTGGCGGCGCAGGTGTCGGAGTACCCCGGGAGCTTCACCTCGACCATCGGCACCTCGTTGAACAGCCACTGCGGCTGGTACCAGTAGCTGAGGAAGGGCTTCTTCTCCTTGGCGAACTGCTGCATCTGGGTGATCTGCGCGGCCTCGGATCCGGCGAAGACGACCTTGTAGTCCAGGTCCAGATTCTTCACCAGCGCCTTGTCGTTGGTGACGTAGGAAGGTGAACCGTCCATCAGCTGGCCCTTGTCACCGCTCTCCGCGGTGCGCAGCTCGTCGGCGTACTTGTCGAGGTTCTTCCAGTCCGTGACGTCGGGGTGCTCGTCCGCCCAGTACTCGGGGACGTACCAGCCGATGTGGCCCGTGACTCCGAGGTCGCCCCCGGGGACGATGGTCTTCTTGTCCTTGACGTACAGCTGCTCCTGGTCGGGGTGGCCCCAGTCCTCCAGGATGGCGTCGACCCGGCCCTGGCTGAGGGCGTCCCAGGCGGGCACCTCGTCGGTCTGGACGAGGTCGACGCGGTAGCCGAGCTCGTCCTCCAGGATCTTCTGCGCGACGGCGACGTTGGCCTGTGCGCCGACCCAGGACTGGACCGAGAGGGTCACGGTCCTGATGTCCGCGGGTGCCGCGAACGGGGAGGCCTGCTTGGTCATGTCCGCCGCGCCGCAGCCGGTGACGGCCAGCAGCGCGCCGGCCGAGGCGACGATCGCGGAGGTGCGGAGGCGGGCGCGGGTACGGGTGCGAGCCATCTCAGCTCTCCTTCCGCTGGCGGCGGGCGGTGGGCTGGGTGACACGGTCCAGCATCAGCCCCAGGCAGACGATGGCGGCGCCCGCGACGAGGCCGGTGGCCAGGTCGCCCTGGGCGAGGCCGAACACGACCTCGTAGCCGAGTGCGCCGGAGCCGACGAGACCGCCGATGATGACGACCGCGAGGACCAGGACGACGCCCTGGTTGACGGCCAGCAGCAGTGCGGGCCTGGCCAGCGGGATCTGGACCTGGCGCAGCTGCTGGCCGCTGGTGGCGCCGAGCGAGCGAGCGCACTCCATCGCGGCGGGGTCGACTCCCCGCAGCCCTTGGGTGGTGATGCGGACGACGGCGGGGAGCGCGTAGACGACCGCCGCAGCGGCGGCCGGGGCGCGGCCGACACCGAAGAGGGCGACGACCGGGATGAGGTAGACGAACTGCGGCATCGTCTGGAAGACGTCCAGCACGGGGCGCAGCAGCCGTTCGAGGCGCCGGCTGCGCGCGGCGCCGACGGCGATGCCGAAGCCCAGGACCAGGGTGACGGCGACGGCGGCGATGACCTGGCTGAGTGTGTCCATCGACAGGTCCCACACGCCGAGGACCCCGATGGCCGCCACGGCCAGCACGGCGGTGAGCGCGGTGCGCCAGGTGCCGATGGTCCAGGCGAGGGCGGCGACGATCAGCAGCACGCCCCACCAGGGCAGGCCCTGCAGTCCGCTGCGGAGCGGGTTGAGGACCCAGTTGGTGAAGTGCGCGGCCCAGTCGGCGGTTCCGCCGATGACGGGGATGCCGGTGTAGAGGTGGTCGACCATCCAGTCCTTGGCCGTGTTGACCGGTTCCGCGATGGCGACGATGCCGCCCTCGGGCCAGACGCGGCCTCCGGTGAAGCGGCCCACGACGGCTACGGCGGCCGCGATCAGGGCGGCGAGACCCCAGCCCCGCACCCCGCGCAGCGCCCAGGGACCGGTGGGTTCGGTACCGGCCTTCCGGCCGGCCGCCTCGGTCGTGCGGTCCAGCACCACGGCCAGCAGCACGATGGGGATGCCCGCGGCGAGCGCGGCGCCGACGTCGACGGAGGAGAGCGCCTGGTAGACGCGGTCGCCGAGACCGCCTGCGCCGATCACGGAGGCGATGACGGCCATGGACAGCGCCATCATGATGGTCTGGTTGAGACCCAGGAGCAGTTCCTTGCGGGCCAGCGGCAGCCGTGCGCTGAACAGCCTCTGCCTTCCGGTCGCACCGAGCGAGGCGACGGCCTCCATGACGCCGGCGTCGGCGCCGCGCAGTCCGAGCGCGGTGAGCCGGGCCATCGGCGGAGCCGCGTAGACGACGGTCGCGAGGACCGCGCCGGGCACGCCGATGCCGAAGACCAGCACGACGGGCAGCAGATAGGCGAAGGCGGGCAGCACCTGCATGGTGTCCAGGACGGGGCGCAGGACACGGAACGTACGGTCCGAGAGCCCGGCGGCGAGTCCGAGGAGCAGGCCCAGCACCACGGAGGTGAGCACCGCGACGGTCATCAGGGCGAGGGTCTGCATGGTCGGCACCCACATGCCGAGCAGCCCGCAGACGAGGAAGGAGAGTCCGGCGGTCAGCGCGAGGCGCCATCCCGCCGTACGCCATGCCACGAGCGCGGCCACGGCGGTGACACCGGCCCAGCCGAGCGCCAGCAGCGCCAGGTAGACCCCGCGCACCGACAGGACGACGGCGTTGCTGATGTGGCCGAAGAAGTACAGGAAGAGCGGGTGGCTGTCGCGGTTGCCGATGATCCAGTCGTTGACGTCGCCGAGCGGTCCGCTCAGGTCGACGGTCAGGGCGCCGGGCCAGAGTCCGCCGCCCCAGCGGGCGTGCGCGAAGGGTACGGCGACGGCCGCGATCACCAGCAGCAGCAGGATCTTGCCGAGTGCGGGCCGGTCGCGAAGGAGACCGAGCGGGCCGCTCCCCGGAGGTCCGGAGGCGGTACGCGTGGTGGCTTGGGCGGTGGCCATCAGACGGCCACCCCGCGGGGGTCCGAACCCGCGACCACGTGGAGCAGGCACGCGTGGTCGACGACTCCGAGCAGCCTGCCGCCCTCCATCACGCGTGCGACGGGGTCGCCGGAGCGGGAGACCGCCTCGATCGCCTCGGAGACGGTCGCCCCGGGGCGGACGGCCGGTCCGCTGTCCCCCTCGCCGGTGGTCGGCGGCCGCATGGCGGTGGCGACGGTGAGGACCTGCTCACGCGGGACGTCCCGGACGAATTCGCGTACGTAGTCGTCGGCGGGCGAGCCGACGATCTCCTCGGGCGTGCCGAGCTGGACGATGCCGCCGTCGCGCATCAGCGCGATGCGGGTGCCCAGCCGGAGCGCCTCGCTGAGGTCGTGGGTGATGAAGACCATCGTGCGGCCCTCCTCGCGGTGCAGCCGGACGACCTCGTCCTGCATCTCGCGCCGGATCAGCGGGTCGAGCGCGCTGAAGGGTTCGTCGAAGAGGAGTACGGAGGGGTCGACGGCGAGCGCGCGGGCGAGGCCGACGCGCTGCTGCTGTCCGCCGGAGAGCTGGGCGGGGCGGCGGTCCTCCAGGCCCGCGAGACCGACCTTCTCGACCAGTTCGGCCGCCTTGGCCCGGCGTTCGGCCTTGCCGAGGCCCTGGATCTCCAGGCCGTAGGCGACGTTGTCGAGGACGGTGCGGTGCGGCAGCAGCCCGAAGTGCTGGAAGACCATCGCGGCGCGGTGCCGGCGCAGTTCACGCAGTCGGTCGGTGTTCATGGCCAGGACGTCCTCGCCGTCGATGGCGAGGGTGCCGCTGGTGGGCTCGATGAGCCGGGTCAGACAGCGCACGAGGGTGGACTTGCCCGATCCCGACAGGCCCATGACGACGAAGACTTCGCCCTTCTCGACGTCGAAGGAGACGTCTCGCACGGCGGCGGTGCAGCCGGTGCGCTCGCGCAGTTCGGCGGGGGGCAGACCGGCGTACTCGCTGCCGGGGATGCGGTCGGCCTTGGGGCCGAAGACCTTCCAGAGGTCCTTGACGCTGAACACAGGGGTACTGGCTTCGGTCATCGGACATCGCCTCCGGTGGTCGGGGTCGCTCGGAGCAGCTCGGCGCACTTCTCGCCCACCATCAGGACGCCGATCATGGGGTTCACCGCGGGCATGGTGGGGAAGACGGACGCGTCGGCGATCCGGATTCCCTCCAGGCCCTGGATCCGCAGCTGGGGGTCGACGACGGCCGCCGGATCGCCCTCGGCCCCGATCCGGCAGGTGCCGGCCGGGTGGTAGACGGTGTGTGCGACCTTGCGGGCGTACTCGCTGATGTCCTCGTCGGACGTGACCTCGGGCCCGGGGCACACCTCGCGCTTGAGCCAGTGGGCCAGCGGTTCGGTCTTCGCGATCTCGCGGGCGAGCTTGATGCCGTCGACCAGGGTGCGGCCGTCGTAGTCGTCCTCGTCGGTGAAGTAGCGGAAGTCCAGGGCCGGTTTGACCTCGGGGTCGGCGCTGGTGAGGTAGAGCCGGCCGCGGCTGCGCGGCTTGGGGATGTTCGGGGTCATCGACACGCCGTGCTCGGGCTTCTCGTAGCCGAGGCGCTCCGGGTTGTCGGTGAAGGGGATCTGGTAGAAGTGGAACATCAGGTCGGGGCCCCGGGATCCGGGGTCGCGCCGCACGAACAGGCCCGCGTCGGAGTCCATCGCGGAATTCTCCGGGATGGGCCCGTCGGTCTCCCAGACGATGACCGACTCGGGGTGGTCGAGCAGGTTCTCGCCGACGCCCGGTGCGTCGTGGAGGACCGGGATGCCGAGCGCCTTCAGGTCCTTCGCCGGGCCGATCCCGGAGTGCATCAGCAGCCGGGGCGTGTCCACCGCGCCCGCGCAGACGATGACTTCACGGGCGGCGCGCAACAGCGTCTCCTCGCCGTCCTTGGTGCGTACGTGCACCCCGGTCGCCCGGTTGCCCTCGAACTCCAGGCGGTACGCCCATGTCTCCAGCAGGATCGAGAGGTTGGGGCGGTCACCTGCCTCGATGTGCGGGTGGAGGTAGGCGACCGACGCGGAGGAGCGCTTGTTGTTCTCCGGGTGGTAGGCGAGGTCGAAGAAGCCGGCGCCCTCGTGGAAGGGCTTCTTGTTGAAGCTGTCCACGCGCGGGACGGCGGCCGCCGCCTGGGCGGCGTCGACGAAGTCGCGGGCGATGGCGTTCCGGTCCTTCTCGTCGACGGGCACGATGTTGTTGCGCAGCCGGGCGAAGTAGGGGTCCATCGCGGCGGCGTCCCAGCCGTCGGCGCCGGCCTCGGCCCACTCGTCCCAGTCTCCGGGCAGCGGCTTGAAGCTGATCAGTGTGTTGTGCGAGGAACACCCGCCGAGGACGCGGGCGCGGCTGTGCCGGATGTGGGAGTTGCCGCGTGGCTGTTCGGTGGTGGGGTAGTCGTAGTCGAGGTCCCCGCCGAGCAGGCCGAGCCAGCGGCGGAGGGTGAGGACGTCGTCCCGGTCGATGTCGGTGGGACCGCCCTCGATGACGGTGACCGTGACGTCGGGGTCCTCGGTGAGGCGGGAGGCTATGACCGAGCCGGCGGTGCCGCCTCCCACGATCACGTAGTCGACAGGTTCGGGGCGTGCGGTGCTGGGGGACGGGGGCATCGGTTGCTCCTTCTGCAAGGTGCTGGCGTGTGCGTGGTGCTGCGAACAGCGGGGCGGGGAGAGCCGGTTGTGCTCGGACGGTGAGACCGGCCGGGTGGGGAGGCGGGGCCGGCCGCCTCAGCCGGCGAACCAGCGCTGCGGACGCGGGTTGAGGTTCTGGTAGATGTGCTTGGACTCGCGGTACTCGGCGAGCCCGGTGGGGCCGAGCTCCCGGCCTGTGCCGGACTTGCCGAAGCCGCCCCACTCGGCCTGCGGGAGGTAGGGGTGGTAGTCGTTGATCCAGACCGTGCCGTGGCGCAGCCGGCCGGCGACGCGCCGGGCGCGGCCCGCGTCGGTGGTCCACACGGCGCCCGCGAGACCGTAGTCCGTGTCGTTGGCCAGGGTGACGGCCTCTTCCTCGGTACGGAAGGTCTCGACGGTGAGGATCGGGCCGAAGGTCTCCTCGCGGACCACCTTCATCTCGCGGTGGCACCCGTCCAGGACGGTCGGCCGGTAGAAGTAGCCGTTCGCGGGCCGGGTGGCGGAGGGTTCGGGGCGCGCTCCGCCGGAGCGGACGACCGCGCCCTGCTCGCGGGCGGACGCCACGTACGCCTCGACCTTGGCGAGTTGCTGCGCGGAGACCAGCGGACCGCACTCGACGCCGTCGACGGTGCCCCGGCCGAGCCGGATCGCGTCGGCACGGCGCGCGAGTTCGGTGACGAAGCGGTCGCGGACGGACTCCTCGATGATGAGGCGCGCCCCGGCGGAGCAGACCTGGCCGCTGTGGAAGAACGCGGCGTTGAGCGCCTGGTCGACGGTGGTGTCGAAGCCTTCGTCCGTGGCGCAGGCGTCGGCGAAGACGACGTTCGGGTTCTTGCCTCCGAGCTCCAGGGCGACCTTCTTGACCGTGGGCGCCGCGGCCTGGGCGACCTTCGTGCCACTGGCGAGCCCGCCGGTGAAGGAGACCAGGTCGACGTCCGGGTGTTCGGAGAGCCGGGCGCCGACGGGGTCGCCAGCGCCGGTGACGAGGTTGGCGGCGCCGTCGGGCAGTCCGGCCTCGGCGAGCAGCCGGATCAGGTGGACGGTGGAGAGCGGGGTGACCTCGCTGGGCTTGAGCACGAAGGTGTTGCCCGCGGCGAGGGCCGGGGCGATCTTCCAGCTGGCCTGGAGCAGCGGGTAGTTCCACGGTGCGATCAGGGCGCAGACACCGACCGGCTCGTGCACGACGACGCTGTGGACATCGGGGTCGCCGGCGTCGACGACCCGGCCGCCGCTCTCGTTCATGACGAGGTCGGCGAAGTAGCGGAAGGCGTTGGTGACGTCGTCGACGTCGACACGGCCCTCCTCCAGGGTCTTGCCGGTGTCGCGGCTCTCGGTGATCGCGATCTCCTCGCGGTCCCGCTGGAGGAGCCCGGCGACCCGGCGCAGGAGCTCGGCGCGCTCGGCGACGGGACGGTGGGGCCAGGGCCCGTCGTCGAAGGCCCGGCGGGCGGCGGCCACGGCCGCGTCGGTGTCCTCGGTCCCGCCCTCGGAGACGAGGGCGAGGACGGTGGCGTCGGCGGGGTCGAGGATCTCGCGGGTCGCGCCGGAGATCGCGGGCCGCCAGGCGCCGTCGATGTGCACCGTCTCCAGCACCGCGTCGCGCGGTGCGTCCGGGCGGGGGGCCGACGGGTGAGAAGCCGACATGTAGTGATCTGCCTTCCGTGCCTGAATTGCTCCGCACCGGTCCGGCCGAGCACTGCTGCGTGCCGGCGTCCGGGGTACGGCGCACCAGCAGCCAGGACACCTGTCCGGCCCACCGAGATGTATGCCGAAAAGTTCACTCTGAGTGACGCGACTCACTCCTCACCAGGCTCGGCAACCCTTATGGGCGCCCGGCGGGAGTTCTTTTCCCGCCCCTCCGCAGGCCGCGCCGACGACGCGGCGCCCGCAACCCGGGCGCTGGAACGCCGGCGGCCCGGTGCGCATCGCGCACCGGGCCGCCTCATCAGGGGGAGCGAAGGTCAGACGACCGTGACCGTCCCTGCCCCCGCCTCCACCGCACCGGATTCCTCCAGGCTCACGCGGTACGGCCGGTCGCTGCCCTCCGCCGTGACCCGCGTACCGCTGCCGTCCCGTATGACGCGGAACTCTGCCGCGGTGGCTCCGGCCAGGTCCGGCACGGTGACCGTGCTCTCGCCGGTCCCTGAGCCGAAGACCCGCAGGGTGAGCCCGTCGAGCCAGTCGCCGTCCGGGCGCTGGTCGTCGGCGCCCCACGGCAGTACGGCGCCGTCCCTGACCAGCAGGGGCAGGCTGTCGAAGCCGTGCGTCTCGTGCCGCCAGGCCGGGCCGGTCACCCGCTCGCCGGTGAGAAGGGAGGTCCAGGTGCCCTCGGGCACGTAGTACTCGACCTCGCCGTCCTCCGTGAAGACCGGGGCGACCAGGAGGTCCGGGCCGAGCATGTACTGCCGGTCCAGGGTGCGGGAGGCGGGGTCGCCGGGGAACTCCGCCAGCATCGGCCGCATCATCGGGACGCCGGTACGGTGCGCCTCCGCGGCCACTCCGTACAGATAGGGCATGAGCCGGTGCTTGAGCAGGGTGAACTTCCGTGCCACGTCGACGGCTTCCTCGCCGAACTCCCACGGCACCCGGTAGGAGACGTTGCCGTGCAGCCGGCTGTGCGAGGAGAGCAGACCGAAGGCGAGCCAGCGCTTGAAGACCGCGGGGTCGGGGGTCCCCTCGAAGCCGCCGATGTCATGGCTCCAGAAGCCGAAGCCGGACAGGCTGAGCGAGAGACCGCCGCGCAGGGACTCCGCCATGGCGGTGAACGAGGCGAAGCAGTCTCCGCCCCAGTGCACCGGGAACTGCTGCCCGCCCGCGGTCGCCGAGCGGGCGAAGAGCACCGCCTCCCCCGTGCCCCGCTCCTTCTCCAGGAGCTCGAAGACGGTGCGGTTGTAGATCTGCGCGTAGTAGTTGTGCATCCGCTCCGGATCGGAGCCGTCGTGCCAGACGACGTCCGTGGGGATGCGCTCGCCGAAGTCCGTCTTGAAGCAGTCGACGCCCTGGTCGAGCAGCAGACGCAGCTTGTCGCCGTACCAGGCGCGGGCGGCCGGGTTGGTGAAGTCGACCAGTGCCATACCCGGCTGCCACAGGTCCCACTGCCAGATGTCGCCGTCGGCCCGCCGCACCAGGTATCCCTGCTCGGCGCCCTCCGCGAACAGGGCCGACTTCTGGGCGATGTAGGGGTTGATCCACATGCTGATGCGCAGCCCGCGCTCCTTGAGGCGGGCCAGCATCCCCTCCGGGTCGGGGAAGACCTCGGGGTCCCAGAGGAAGTCCGACCACTGGTACTCGCGCATCCAGAAGCAGTCGAAGTGGAAGACGCTCAGCGGGATGCCCCGCTCGGCCATGCCGTCCACGAAGGAGGTGACGGTCTCCTCGTCGTAGGACGTGCAGAAGGACGTGGTCAGCCAGAGGCCGAACGACCAGGCCGGTGGCAGCGCCGGCCTGCCGGTCAGGGCCGTGTAGCGGGACAGGACGTCCTTGGGCGTCGGGCCGGCGACGACGTAGTACTCCAGCGACTGGTCCTCGACGCTGAACTGCACCTGCCCTACGGACTCCGAGCCGACCTCGAAGGAGACCTTGCCGGGGTGGTTGACGAACACGCCGTAGCCACGGGAGGAGAGGTAGAACGGGATGTTCTTGTAGGCGAGTTCGCTGCTGGTGCCGCCGTCCGCCTGCCAGATGTCGACGGTCTGGCCGTTCTTCACGTACGGCGTGAAGCGCTCACCGAGGCCGTAGACGTTCTCGCCGACCTCCAGGGCGAGTTGGGCGATCATGTGGTGGATGCCGTCAGGTGTGGTCGCGAAGGCGGTGCCCTTCGGGTCCACTCCGGTGAGACGCCGCCCGTCGCCGTCGAGGAAGGTGATCCCCCAGAGGCCGTCGCCGTCCATGCGCAATGTCAGTGGTCCGCTGGTGAGTTCGGTGACCGCGCCGTCCCGGCGGGTGCGGGCCCCGGACGCCGTGGTGTCGTCCGCCAGCAGGGCGAAGTCCGGTCCGCGCCGGACCCTGCCCGCGTGATGGGTGGTGCGTACGCCGATGACACCCTCGGCCGGGGAGAAGCACTCGACCGTGATCAGCGGGGTGTTGAGCGTGTCCCCGCGCGTCGCGACACGCTTGACCGACGCGTACGCGGTGAACCGGTCGGGGTCGACCCGCAGATCGCGGATCTCGGTCGCGTAGGAGGCGCGGACGCCCTCCCGCATCAGCCAGAAACCGTCGGTGAACTTCACGCGGACTCCTTGCCGGGGACGACGTCGACGCGGGCGAGACGCACGGAGCCCTCGATGCCGATGCGCAGCTCCCGCACTCCGCGGAGGCCGAGTGCGGTTTCCAGGACTCGGTAGTCGTACGGTCCCCCGGTGTCCGGGAGCCGGAGCTCCAGGCTGCGGTCGTCCACGCGCACGGTGATGGTCCCCTCCCCCGAGGCCAGGAACCTCAGTCCGTCGACACCGTCACCGAAGTCGCATGCCCGGTAGACGAGTTGCCCCTTGCCGCCGACGGAGGCGGGCGTGACGGCGTCCCCCTCCGTCTTCGCGCGGTCGACGATCTCCGTGCCCTGCTGGACGTCGTAGTCGGCGGCCTCCAGACCGCGCGTCACCACCGGGCGCGGGCCCTGCGGCTCCCCGTCGACGACCGCTGTGGCGGCAAGCCGGATGTCGGCGCTCGACGCGCCTGCGAGGATCTCGTACGCGCCCGGCTCGACGGTCCACCGGCCGTGCGCCACGCTCCAGTGCCCCAGCTCCTCGACGCTCACGTCGAATTCGACCCGCTCCGCCGCGCCGGGGGCGAGGTGCGCCCTGCGGTGGCCGACCAGCCTGCGCAGAGGCAGGTCCGTCCCGCCGGGCCCGGCCGCGCGGACGTAGAGCTGGGCGACCTCGTCGGCGGGGACGCTGCCGTCGTTGGTGACGGTCAGCGACACCCGCAGCCGCCCGCCGTCCACCTCGGTCCGCAGCGCCGAGTAGGTGAAGTCGGCGTAGCCGAGGCCGTGTCCGAAGGGGTAGAGCGGGGTGCCGTCGAAGTAGAGGTAGGTCTGCCGGGAGCCGATGATGTCGTAGTCGAACAGGCCGGGCAGGTCGTCGTCGCTCGCGTACCAGGTCTGCGGGAGCCGTCCGGCCGGTGACACGTCGCCCGCGAGGACACGGGCGAGCGCGGTGCCCGCGGCCTGGCCGCCGTGCGCCGT
Source organism: Streptomyces sp. QL37 (assembly GCF_002941025.1). Classification (NCBI taxonomy): domain Bacteria; kingdom Bacillati; phylum Actinomycetota; class Actinomycetes; order Kitasatosporales; family Streptomycetaceae; genus Streptomyces; species Streptomyces sp. QL37. The sequence goes on from NZ_PTJS01000001.1 coordinate 1,044,641, forward strand.
CCAGACCAGGGCCGGAAGCTCGTCCGCCGCGACGCCGACCGCGTACGGGTAGGCGGAGGTCAGGACGAGGACCGTACGCGGATTGGCGGCGTGCGCGGCACGCCACAGCCGGTCCTGCTGGGCGGGGAGGGCGAGGGTCGTGCGGTCCTCGGTCTCGCGGCCGTTGATGTGGGGGTCGTTGCCCGCCACGACGATGACGGTGTCGGCCGCCGCGGCGGCCCGGGCGACGGCGTCGGCACCGTGCTCGACCGTCTCGCGCTCGAAGACCGTGGCGTCGTCCCGGGAAATCTTCTCGCCGGACTCGGCAACCTTCGCTCCGCCGGCGGCGACAGACACGTACCCACCGGTCCCGATGTGCAGAAGGCGGTGCCCGCCGTCGTGCCCCTCCACCGCTTCGAAGCGGAAGGTCTCCTGGACGACCCAGCCGCCCGGCTCGTCCGCGGAGGCCCTGACGTATCCGTCGTCGGCGACGGAGAGGTACAGCCCGTCGTCGGTACGCAGGGTGAGAACGCCGTCGCCCCAGTCGACGAGGGCCAGTTCGGTGGCCTCCTCGCCGCAGGTGAGCGGGGGAAGGTCGGTGCGGCCGGCGAGGAGGGCCGGGTCGAGGGCGCCTTCCGCCCCCCGTGCCTCTCCGTCCGCCGTCCCCTCGGTCGCGGGCACCTGGAGCCACCCACCGGAGCACTTCAGAGTGATCCGGTCCACGCCCTCCGTGAAGAGCACGTTCTCGGCGCCGTACCGCTCGCGGATCCCGTCGAGCGGCGACGAGCGGTGCATGAGCGTCCCGCTGTACCAGTCGAGCTTGCAGGCGTCGCCGAGCAGCCCGACCACGGCGACGGTCCGCCCGCGCCTCGGCTCCAGGGGCAGCAGCCCGTCGTTCTTCAGCAGGACGACGGCCTGTTCCGCGGCTTCCAGGGCGAGCGCCCGGTGCTCCTCGGTGTCCAGGGCGTCCACCTTCGCGTACGGATCGAGCTCCGGGTCGAACTCGCCGAGCGCGAAGCGCATGGTGAGCAGCCGGCGGACCGCCGTGTCGATGTCGTCCTCGTCGATGAGGCCCTTGGCGAGCGCGTCGCGGATGCGGCCGGTCATGACCGTGGAGTCCGTGCCGTGGTCGGTGAAGCTGTCGACACCCGCCTTCAGGGCGGCCGCGGTGGCCTCCTCGTGGGTGTCGAAGTAGTGCTCGGAGTCGACCAGGTTGGAGGGCGCGCCCGCGTCCGAGCAGACGACGAGCGGCTGCTCCGTCCAGCGCCGCAGGTGCCGGCCGAGGAGCGGCGAGACGTGGTTGGGGCGGCCGTTGACGAGGTTGTAGGCCGGCATGACCCCGGCCACCGCTCCGGCGCGTACGGCGTCGCGGAAGGCGCGCAGGTCGTACTCGTGCAGGACGCGCGGGCGGACCGAGGAGGAGGCCGTGTCGCGGTCGGTCTCGTTGTTGTGCGCGAGCCAGTGCTTGAGCACGGGGGCGGTGCGCCAGTAGCGGGGGTCGTCCCCGCGCAGTCCCCGGGTGTAGGCGACGGCGATGGCGGAGGTCAGCGTCGGGTCCTCGGAGTACCCCTCCTCGCCGCGGCCCCACAGCGGGTGGCGCAGCAGATTCACCGTCGGCGCCCAGACGTTGAGCCCGACGCGGTCGTCCTGGGCGCGCTTGGCCCGCACCTCGTCGCCGACGGCCTCGCCGACCCGGCGGACCAGGTCGTCGTTCCAGGTGGCGCCGAGACCGACGGCCTGCGGGAAGACGGTGGCGGGGCCCATCCAGGCGACCCCGTGCAGGGCCTCCTGCCCGGTACGGAACGGGCCGAGGCCCAGCCGCTCCACCGCGGGGGCGAACTGGTGCAGCATCGCGATCCGCTCGTCGAGCGTGAGCCGTCCGAGCAGATCGTCGGTGCGCCGGGAGAAGGACAGCTGCGGGTCGCGGAAGGGAAACGGATGGTCCGTCACGTGCGGGTCCCCTTGGAGAGGTGGGAGGTTTTCGGGCTCTGTGGGCGCCGAGTGATCCTTCGACGCGAGGAGAAGATCTTTCGAAGCGCTTCGATGCTCTGCGGCCGACCCCGTAGGTGTCAAGGGCGTTGCCGCATCGAAGAACTCCCCCGGGCGCACGGGAGCCGCACCGCGGCGGGAGACGGTTCGGCAACAGGTCCGAGGAATATCGAAACGAACTCTTGTGTGGCCGTGACCCTTCACTTAACCTCGCTGCAACATCGAAGCGCTTCGACGAGGCAGTCCGTTGACCGCTTCAGCTCAGCCGGTGCAGTGCCGCCGGCTCGGCCGGTAACGCCCCCTACCTCAGACACAGGGCCGAGCGGCAATCGCCGCCGCGGGCCGTCCTGTTGCACCACGAAGGGTTGACCCCATGACGCCGAACTCCCCCTCCGCTCCCAGTCGGAGACGATTCCTCGCCTCCTCCGTGGTTGTCGCGGCAGCCGTGGGCGGCGGGATGCCGCTCCTCGCCGCCTGCGGCGGCGGTTCCGGCGGTTCGAAGAACGAGGGCACGACGACGGGCAAGAAGCTGAAGGACCTGCTTCCCGCCTATGTGCCCTCCAAGGCGGTCACCCCGGACATCCCCGGCAAGAACGGCTCCGCGGTGGGCTTCACCACCGCGCTCCCGGCCTCGGAGCTGGCGGTGTCGGTGCCGAAGAAGCTCGGCAAGGGCAGCGAGCTCACGATCATGGCGCCGCTGTGGGGCACCTCGCCGGGTGAGGGCAATCCGTACTGGACGGCCATGGACGAGGCCGTCGGCGTCAAGGTCAAGTGGCAGAACCAGGACGGCAACGTCTACGGCCAGAAGCTCGGCGCGGTGCTCGCCTCCAGCAGCATCCCGGACGCCGTCGTCGTCCCCGGCTGGGAGCTGGGCGGCAAGATACCGTCCGCCATCGCCAACAAGTTCGCCGACCTCGGCCCGTACCTCTCGGGCGACAAGGTGAAGGCCTACCCGAACCTCGCGGCCATCCCCACCGGCGCCTGGCAGCGCGGGGTCTTCGCCGAGAAGCTCCGCGGCCTGCCCATGCCGGCCGAGGCGACCCCGAACATCACCCCCTTCTACCGCGCGGACATCTTCGAGGAGAAGGGGTACGAGGTCCCGACCACCACGCAGGAGTTCTACGACCTCTGCAAGGAGATCAACGCCCCGAAGAGCAAGGTGTGGGCGTGCAGCGACATGACGTGGTCGGCGTTCGTCTTCTTCGGCGTGCTGCCGGAGAAGCCGTACTACTGGAAGCTCGTCGACGACAAGCTGGTCAACCGCTACGAGACCGACGAGTACCTCGAAGCCCTGGAGTGGTCGCGCTCCCTGTACTCGGCGGGCTTCGTGCACCCCGACGCCAAGGCCGAGACGGGTGACATGCGGACCACCTTCTCGTCCGGCAACGCCCTCATGTACAACGCCGACATCTCGGACTGGTACGCCGCCACCGCGATCCAGCGGCTGGACAAGCCGGACTTCCGCATGGGGGCGATGGACTTCTTCGCCCATGACGGCGGTGACCCGGTCATCTACGAGGCCGCGCCCTCCAACATCTGGTGCTTCGTCAACAAGGACGCGGACAAGAAGACGGTCGAGGACATCCTCGCCCTCGCCAACTACACCGCCGCCCCCTACGGCACCAAGGAACAGCGCCTCAAGGCGTACGGCCTGGAGGGCACCCACCACACCCTCAAGGACGGTGTGCTCACCAAGACGGAGAAGGGCAACAACCAGGTCTTCGCCACCTACGAGTACGTCGCCACCTCGGCGCCGTTCCGGGCCTACCCCGACCACCCCGACGTGGTGAAGGGTGTCATCGAGTGGCAGCAGCGTCAGGGCGCGCACCTGAGGAAGCCGCTCTTCCACGGCATGCAGATCCAGGAGCCGACCCGCTTCACCGAGCTCAACGCGCAGTTCGAGGACCTGGAGAAGGACATCGTGCGCGGCCGCAAGAAGGTCAGCGACATGCAGCAGCAGGTCTCGGACTGGAAGACCAAGGGCGGCGACAAGCTTCGCGACTGGTACAAGAAGCTGCTCGACGAGACCGGCGAGTCGGCTTCCTGACATGTCACTGAGCACAGAGGACCGGCGCGCGCGGGAGCCACGGACGCCGCCGGTCGAGACACGGGCGGCCGGTGGCGCGCCCGTCGCCACCAAGGTGCCCCTGCGGCACCGGCTGCGCAGGGACCGCACCCTGCTGCTGATGACCCTGCCGGCGATGCTGCTGTTGCTGGTCTTCGCCTACGTTCCGCTGGCGGGCAACGTCGTCGCCTTCCAGGACTACGACCCCTACATCGCGGACAACGCATTCCAGGCCATCGCGCAGAGCCCCTGGGTCGGGTTCGAGTGGTTCCAGCAGATGGTGAACGACCGGCTGTTCTGGTCCGCGCTGCGGAACACGCTGGCGATCTTCCTCCTTCAGCTGACCCTGTTCTTCCCGGTGCCGATCCTGCTCGCGCTGTTCATCAACAGCTTCGTGCGGCCCCGGGTCCGGGCGGTGGCGCAGGCGGTCCTCTACCTGCCGCACTTCTTCTCCTGGGTCCTGGTCGTGACCGTGTTCCAGCAGATGTTCGGCGGGGCCGGTCTCATCGCGCAGACGCTGCGGGAGCACGGTCACGAGGGCTTCGACCTGATGACCGACCCCGGTCTGTTCAAGTTCCTGATCACCTTCGAGATGATCTGGAAGGACGCCGGCTGGGGCGTCATCGTCTTCCTCGCCGCCCTGGCGGCGGTCAGTCCCGACCTCTACGAGGCGAGCGCCATGGACGGCGCGAACCGCTGGCGCCGGATGTGGCACATCACCCTGCCCGCCCTGCGCCCCGTCGTGGCCCTGCTGCTGGTGCTCCAGGTCGGCAACGCGCTGACCGTGGGCTTCGAGCAGATCCTGCTCCAGCGCACCGCGGTCGGACCGGGTGCCTCGGAGGTGCTGGACACCTACGTCTGGAACGTCGGTATCACCAACGGCGGATTCAGCTACGCGGCGGCCGTCGGGATCGTCAAGGGAGTCTTCGGTCTACTGCTGGTCCTCGGGGCCAACAAGGTCGCCCATCTCATGGGTGAGCAGGGGGTGTACAAGAAGTGAGCAGCCTGCTCTCCGGACTGACCGGCTTGGCCGGTGTGAAGCCGGGAACACGCGGCCGGCTGCGCCCGGTGTGGGAGGAGGAGCCGTCGAGGACCGGTCTCGCCTCCAAGGGCGTGGTCCTGGTCCTGATCTGTCTGGCGGTCCTCTTCCCGCTCTGGGTCGTGATCGTCACCAGCCTGTCCTCGGTGAGGACCATCACCGAGGCGGGCGGGCTGGTGGTGATCCCGCGCGGCGTCACCTTCGTCGCCTACCAGGAGCTCCTCGGCGGCGGCCAGGTCACCCGGGCCACCGTGATCAGCCTCTGTGTGACCGTGGTCGGGACGCTCTTCAGCATGACGGTGTCCATCATGTGCGCGTACGGGCTCTCGCGTACCGGATCCGTGCTGCACCGGCCGCTGCTGGTGTTCATGCTCGCCACGATGTTCTTCGGCGCGGGTCTCATCCCCACCTACCTGGTGGTGCAGGGGCTCGGTCTCACCGACTCCTATCTGGCGCTGATCCTGCCGAGCGCGCTGAACGTCTTCAACATCCTGGTCCTGCGCGCCTTCTTCATGAGTACGGCCCAGGAGCTCATCGAGAGCGCCCGGATCGACGGGGCGGGCGACTTCCGCATCCTGTGGCAGATCGTCATGCCGCTGTCCCGCGCGGTCATCGCCGTGATCACGCTGTTCTACGCGGTCGGCTACTGGAGCGCCTGGTTCAACGCGTCCATCTACATCAGCGACCCGCAGATGCTGCCGCTGCAGAACGTGATGAACCAGCTGGTCCTCAAGCAGGAGCGCCCCACCGGCCTCGCCCAGGCCATCAACACGGGCCATCTGTCACCACTCGCCATCCAGATGGCGGTCATGGTGCTGGCGCTGATCCCGGTCGCGTTCCTGTCGCCCTTCGTGCAGAAGCACTTCAAGGAAGGCATGCTCACCGGCGCCGTCAAGGGCTGAGCCCGCCCCCTTGCCCCGCATTCACCCGTCACTCCCCCACCGGAGGGTCCTCGTCATGCGCGCTTCACCCGCCCCTCAGCCAGAACCCGCACCGCGCCCCCGCCGCCGGACCGTCCTGGCCGGCGCGGCGGTGGCCGCGGCCGCGGCCTCCGTGCTGCCTGCGGCGGGCGCGGCCGAGGCCGCCCGGCGCCCCGCGAAGACGCAGCCGCACCGCTGGCGCACCGCGGCGATCGGCGGGACGGGCTTCGTGACGGGCGTCCTGTTCCATCCGGCCGTGCGTGGCCTCGCCTACGCCCGGACGGACATCGGCGGCGCCTACCGGTGGGACGACCGCAGGTCCCGGTGGACCCCGCTCACCGACCACCTGGGCTGGGACGACTGGAATCTGCTGGGCGTCGAGGCGATGGCCGTCGACCCGGCACATCCGGACCGGCTGTACCTGGCCCTCGGGACGTACGCGCAGGAGTGGGCGTCCCCAGGCGCGGTGCTCAGGTCCGAGGACCGCGGCGCGACCTGGGCGCGCACGGACCTCACGGTGCGGCTCGGGGCCAACGAGGACGGCCGGGGCTGCGGCGAGCGGCTCCTCGTCGATCCCCGCGACAGTGGGACCCTCTGGCTCGGCACGCGCCACGACGGGATGCTGCGCTCCACGGACCGGGGCGCCACCTGGGCCGCCGACACCTCCTTCCCCGCCACCCCGTCGGCGAGCGGCCAGGGCGTCACCCTGCTGGTGGCGGTGGGCCGGACGGTGTACGCGGGCTGGGGCGACGGCGGCACGGCCCTCTACCGGACGAACGGGTCCGGGGGCTGGGAGGCGGTCCCCGGACAGCCGTCCGCCGGAGCGTCGACGAAGGTACCCGTCCGCGCGGCCTACGACGCGGGCGGCCGCGCGCTGTACGTGAGTTACGCGGACGGGCCGGGTCCGAACAACCAGTCCGACGGCTCGGTGCACCGCCTCGACACGGTGAGGGGGACCTGGACCGACGTGACCCCGGCCGTTCCCGGTGAGGGTGACACCTTCGGATACGGCGGGGTGGCCGTCGACGCGGCCCGCCCGGGGACGGTCGTCGTCTCCACGAACAACCGCTGGGGCCCGGTGGACACTCTCTTCCGCTCGACGGACGGCGGGGCGAGCTGGACCTCGCTCAAGGACACGGCGGTGCTGGACGTCTCGGAGACCCCGTATCTGAAGTGGGGCGGGGAGCCGAAGTTCGGCTGGTGGATCCAGGCCGTGGCCGTCGATCCGTACGACTCGGAGCACATCGTGTACGGCACCGGGGCCACGGTCTTCGGGACGCGCGACCTGGTGCACTGGGCCCCGGAGATCCGAGGCCTGGAGGAGTCGGCGGTGCGCCAGCTGATCGCACCGCCCTCGGGAGCCCGGCTGCTGAGCGGTCTGGGTGACATCGGGGTCATGTACCACGACTCGCTGACCGCCTCCCCGTCGCGCGGCATGGCGTCGAACCCGGTGTTCGGCACGGCGACCGGACTCGCCCTGGCCACCCTGAAGCCGTCGTACGTCGTGCGGACGGGCTGGCCCTCGGGGTCCGAGTCGGCCGGCGCCCGCTCCCACGACGGCGGCGCGAGCTGGCAGCCGTTCGCCTCCCAGCCGACGATCGCCTCCTCGGCGCCCGGCCCGGTGGCGGTCTCCGCCGACGGCGCGACGCTGCTGTGGTCGTTCGTCCACTGGGACGGCACGAAGTACGCCGCGCACCGCTCCACGGACGGTGGCGCGACCTGGGCCGAGGTGGCCACGTTCCCCAAGGGCGGAACCCCGGTCGCCGACCCGCTCGACCCGAAGCGTTTCTACGTCTACGACACCGATTCGGGCACCGTCCTCCTGTCCACGGACAAGGGCGCGACCTTCACCGTGGGCGCGACCGGCCTCCCTTCGGGGGACGTCCAGTTCCGCATCGCCGCGGCTCCGGGGCGCTCCGGCGACCTGTGGCTGTCCGCCAAGGACCACGGGCTGCTGCGCTCGACGGACGGCGGCCGCACGTTCACGGCGGTGGCCGGCTGCCAGGCCTCGCACGCCCTCGGATTCGGGAAGGCCGCCCCGTCGAGGGGACGGACGGGCTACCCGGCGGTCTTCCAGACCGGGCGGGTCTCCGCGACGTACGACGGTGTGGCCGTGCTCCGCTCCGACGACGCGGGCGCGACCTGGGTCCGTATCAACGACGACGCCCACCGGTGGGGGTGGACCGGTGAGGTCATCACCGGCGACCCCCGCGTCCACGGCCGTGTCTATCTGGGCACCAACGGCCGCGGCATCCAGTACGCAGACCCCCAGTAGAGGAACGAGACGTCCATGCCGTCCCTGCACGACGCCACCCGTGGCCGCGTCCTCTTCGGAGGCGACTACAACCCCGAGCAGTGGCCGGAGGAGGTGTGGGCCGAAGACGTACGGCTGATGAGGGAGGCCGGGGTCAACTCCGTCACCGTCGGCGTCTTCTCCTGGGCGATGATCGAACCACGCCCGGGAGCGCGCGAGTTCGGCTGGCTGGATCGGCTGCTCGACCTGCTCCACGCCAACGGCGTCGGCGTCGTGCTCGCCACCCCCACGTCCTCGCCGCCGCCCTGGATGGGAGCGCTCCACCCGGAGACGCTGCCACGCACCGAGGACGGCTCGCTCGTCAACTACGGTTCCCGGCAGCACTTCTGCCCGAGTTCACCGGTGTACCGCCGCTATGCGGCGGCCCTCACCGAGGACCTCGCGGCACGGTACGCGGAGCATCCGGCGCTCACCGTGTGGCACATCAACAACGAGTACTGCACGCACTGCTGGTGCGACGGGACCGCCGCCCACTTCCGACGCTGGCTGACCACCCGGTACACCACGCTGGACGCGCTCGACGAGGCCTGGGGTACGGCGTTCTGGAGTCAGCGCTACGGCTCCTGGGCGGAGATCCTGCCGCCGCGCCGGGCGCAGTACATGCGCAACCCGGCGCAGGAGCTGGACTTCAAGCGGTTCACCTCCGACGCCCTGATGGAGTGCTACACCGCCGAGCGGGACATCGTCGCCCGGCACACCCCGCACATCCCGGTGACGACCAACTTCATGCCGCTGTGGTCGGGGCAGGACGCCTGGGCCTGGGCGGAGCAGGAGGACATCGTCTCCGTCGACGTCTACCCGGATCCGACGGACCCGCGGGGCGGCCAGTACAACGCGATGCTCGCCGACATGACCCGCTCGCAGGCCCGTGGGCCGTGGATGGTGATGGAGCAGGCGGCCGGACCGGTCAACTGGCGCCCCGTCAACCACCCCAAGCCGGCGGGCCTCAACCGGCTCTGGTCGATGCAGTCGGTGGCCAGGGGCGCGGACGCCCTCTGCTACTTCCAGTGGCGGCAGTCCCGGCAGGGCGCCGAGAAGTTCCACTCCGGGATGCTGAGCCATGCCGGTGAACACGGCCGCACCTTCCGCGAGGTCAAGCGCATCGGCGCCGAACTCGCCCTGATCGGCGGGGAGGTCAGCGGCACCGGGGTTCCCGCCGAGGTCGCCGTGCTGCACGACTGGGACGCCTGGTGGTCCAGTACCCAGGAGGGGCGGCCGTCCTCCCTCGTCTCGTACACGGAGCTGGTCCAGGCGTGGCACCGAGGGCTGTGGGAGGGCGGAATCAGCACGGAGTTCGCCCGGCCCGACGCCGACCTGAGCGCGTACCGCATGGTGCTGGTGCCACAGCTCCAGCTCCTCTCCGACGCGGCGACGGACAACCTCGTCGCGTATGTGCGGGGCGGCGGCACCCTGGTGTGCGGGTTCTTCACCGGCGTCGCGGACGTGGACGACCGGATCAGGCCGGGTGGCATGGACGGCCGGCTGCGTGAGCTGTTCGGTATCCGCACGGTGCACGAGTGGTGGCCCCTGGACGAGGGCGCGACGGTGGAGTGCGACGGCTTCCGCGCCACCCTGTGGTCGGAGGAGCTGGAACCCGACGGCAGCGCCGAGACGGTCTCCGCGTACCGCGGCGGGGAGCTGGACGGGCTTCCGGCGGTGCTCCGCAAGGGCACCGCGTGGTACGTCTCGACGCTGCCCGAGCCCGAGGCGCTGCGCGGCCTGCTCGGCCGGGCGGCGGCCGGAGCCGGCGTGCGCCCTGTGCTGGACGGCCTTCCGGCCGGTGTCGAGGCTGTGCGGCGCGGCAAGCTGCTCTTCCTGCTGAACCACGGCCTCGTCCCGGCCGGGGTGGAGCTGCCGGGCCGCCACGTCGACCTGCTCACGGGTGCCGAGTCCGAGGGCGTCGTCGAGCTGGAACGCTACGGCGTGGCCGTGCTCAGAGACGCGTCCGCATGATCGACGGCACATGGGAGCCCGGCCCCGCCACCCGCTGGGAGGACGCGTTCCTCAGCGGCAACGGCCGTCACGGGGCGATGGTGTACGGCGATCCGGCGGACGACCGGGTGATCGTGAACCACCACGGCCTCGTGCGGCCCAACGGCAGCGAGGACCTGCGCCCGCCCGAGCTCGCCGACGGGCTCGGCCGCCTCCAGGACGCACTCCTGGCCGGCGACACGACCGCGGCCGAGGACTTCGGCGCGGGCCGGCCGCTGGTGTGGGTGCAGCCGTTCCACCCTGCGTTCCGGTCGCGTGTCCGGAGGGCCCGGGGGCTGCACGAGGCGGTCGCCGGTTACAGGCGCGAGGTGGACTTCACGACGGGTGAGGTGACCGCGTCGTACGAGGCGTGGCGCAGCGGCGTCTTCGTGTCGAGGGCCGACGACGTGGTCGTGCAGCGCGTCACCGACCTCGGGCTGACCGCCGATCTCGTCCTGGACCACTCGCTGCCGGGCGCCCCCGCGCATCTGGCGGTCGGCCGCTCCACCGTGCTGACCCCGGAGGGCGCGCACCTGGCGCTGCGGGTGGGCTATCCGGGCAGCGAGCTCGGGTACACGGGCGTCACGGTGGTGCGGGTGGACGGCGGCCGCGTCTCGGTGGCGGGCGAGGGGATCCGGATCGAGGGGGCGCAGAGCCTCACCCTGACGACCCGGGTCGTCAGGGGGCCCGGCCGTCCGGACCTCGGGGAGCTGTGGGCCGCGCTGCCCCGCGAGGACTACGCCACGCTCCTGGACCGCCACCGGCCGCTGCACCGGGCGGCGTACGGCCGGGCGTCCCTCGTGCTGCGGGACGCCGCGCCGGAGCGGGAGCTGTCCGGCAGCGAGCTGCTGCACGCCCCGAAGTCTCCCGCGCTGCTGGAGCGGCTCTTCGCGGCGGGCCGCTACCACCTGCTCTCCTCCTCGGGGGTGCTGCCGCCCCGGCTGACCGGTCTGTGGACCGGTGACTGGGACACCGCCTGGTCCGGAGCCTTCACCACGAACGCCAACCTCAACCTGCAGATCGCCTCCGCCGCGACGGCCGCCCTCCCGGAGGTCACCGAGGCCCACGCCGCCCTCGTACACGGGCAGTTGGCGGACTGGCGGGACAACGCCCGGGCGCTCTTCGGTGCCCGGGGCATCGTCGCTCCCTCCCACACGGACGGGGCCTCGGGCCATACGCGGCACTTCCAGCGCGCCTATCCGCTGCATCTGTGGACGGCGGGAGCGGACTGGCTCCTGCAACCGCTGCTGGAGCACGCCGAGGTGACGACGGGCGCCCCGGACGCCGCTCTGGCCGGTGCTCTCGTCGAAACGGCGCTGTTCTACGAGGACTTCCTCAGCCGCGAGGACCCGGACGGAAACGTGGCCGTCGTGCCCTCGTACTCCCCGGAGAACCGGCCGGCCAACGCGAGCTGGGGCACGGTCAACGCCACGATGGACATCGCGGCCGCCCACCACGCCCTGACGACGGCCGCCGAGCACGTCCCCGGGCATCCGTCGGCCGGACTCTGGCGGTCGCTCGCGGCCAGGCTCCCGGCGTACCTGGTGAACGAGGACGGGGCGCTCGCCGAGTGGGCGTGGCCGGGTCTGCGCGAGACGTACGACCACCGCCACCTCAGCCACCTCTACCCGGTGTGGCCGCTGGACGGGATCAACCCGTACGACACCCCGGAGCTGGCCGCGGCCGCCCACCGGGCGCTGGAGCTGCGCGGTTCGGAGAACGACTCCGCCCACGGGCATCTGCACCACGCGCTGATCGCGGCCCGGCTGCGGGACCCGTCCCGGGTGTCGGCGGCTCTGGACGCGGTGCTGGGCGGTGACTTCTTCCACGACTCCCTGATGAGCGCGCACTACCCGTCCCGGAACGTCTACAACGCGGACGCGGCGCACACCCTGCCCGCGGCCGTGATCGAGTCGCTCGTCCAGTCGGCGCCAGGCCGCCTGGTGCTGCTGCCCGCCGCCCCGGCGGCCTACCCGGCGGGCGAACTCCGGGGCGTGCGCACGCGGTTCGGCGCGCGACTGGACCTGCGGTGGTCGGAGGACGGCGCCACCGCCGTGCTGCGTCCCACCCGCGACGCCCGCGTCGATCTGCGTACGGGCGACGGGTTCGCCCCCACCGAGACCTCCGCCGGAAACCCGCCGGCTCCGCTGGAGCTGACGGCCGGCGTGGACCGCGTCCTCACCCTGGAGGCGCGGTAGCAGTCCTCCATCCCCACATGGAAGGAACACCTCATGGCACGAACCACCCTGACCAGGCTGCTCCTGGCGCCGACGGCGGCCGTGGCCGCGCTGATCGGCTTCGCGGCGGCTCCGGCCCACGCCGCGATCTGGACCTCGTCGGAGCAGTGGGGCAACTACACCACGTCCGACAACTACATCCTCTACAACAACATCTGGGGCTCCGGAGCGGGCACCCAGACCATCTGGGCCAACTCGTCGAGCAACTGGGGCGTGACGGCGAACCACCCGGACACCGGCGGCATCAAGTCGTACCCGAACGCCAAGAAGATCGTCAACAAGCCGATCACCTCGCTCTCGTCGCTGGCCAGTGACTACGACGTGACCGTCCCCTCGTCCGGCGCGTACAACACGTCGTACGACATCTGGGACACGGACTACGACTACGAGGTCATGCTCTGGGTCAACTACAACGGTGCCGTCGGCCCGCTCGGCACCTCCCAGGGAACGGTCACCCTCGGCGGCCACACCTGGGCGGTCTACAAGGGTGACAACGGCGCCAACGAGGTCTTCTCGTTCCTGCGGACCTCCGACTCGTCCGCGGGCACCGTGGACATCCTGCCGATCCTGAAGTGGATCAAGGACACGAAGGGCTGGTGGGGCGACGAGACCATCGGTGACGTCCAGTTCGGCTACGAGATCACGTCGTCGTCCGGCGGACTGGACTTCTTGACCAACGAGTTCGGCGTCTCGTCGAGCTGACGCGCCGGGACAGGCCGGGAACAGCACGCACCGGCCCGTCTCCCGGGCCGGTGCGTGCTACCCCCTGTGCGGGACGTCCCCGACGTCCTTGACGAACACGAGGCCGTCGCCCGCCGCCAGGTGGGCCGGGTCGAGCGGGGCATAGCCGAACCAGGGGGATTCGCGGCGCTCCGGCAGTGTGCCGCCGAGGGCGGTGGCCAGCCGCGGGGCGTCGACGACGCAGCGGTCCTCCGGGAGCCCGTACAGGATTCCCTCGACGGTGTCCCGGGGCGGGGTGTCCACTCCCCGGTGCCGGATCGTGCCCAGCGCCGTGGCCACGAAGGCGTACTCCTCGCCCAGCCGGGCGCTCACCAGCGCCCCGGCGCTCCACCACTCGACCGGCCCCTGCCACATCCGCATCGTGTTCTTCTCCCGCTGGAGATGGGAGTTGTGGGCGTGGACGAACGCCGGTCCGCGCGCGGCGACGGCGAGAAGGTTGTCGGCCATCATCCCGTCCCGCAGCGCGCAGAGCCGGGTCATGCGCGCCGGTGAGGTGTCGGCCATCCAGTGGTGGTAGCGCAGCAGGCCGGTGGCGGTCCGGCCGTACAGACGCGCCTTGTCCAGGTCGTCCCGCGAGATCGCCTCCATCAGGTGGGGCGTTTGCGTGTCGAGCAGGGCCACCAGATCGTCGGCGAGCAGCCGCAGCCGGCCGGCGTCGGCCGACTGCCCCACGGACCGAGTCGGGTCCGTCATCGCGTCAGGCTCGGTCCAGCGGTCGTCGGCACCGAGCAGGCCGTCGAGCGCTTCGGCGGTGCACGGGAGCAGTTCCGCGTCCACCTGTGCCGCGAGACAGGCGTGGAGCGCGGTGAGGGAGTGGCGTGGGCTCGCGGCGGCGGTGATCTCCAGCGGGCCGTCGAACCCTGCGAAGCGGAGCTGCTCGGACGCGGGGCGGCCGTCGTTGTGGGCGCGCATCCAGCGCACGAGTTCGCGGTTGGCGGCGGAGGTGCCCCAGCCGTGGCTGAACCCGTGTTCCATGACCTCGTCGAGGGTGCCCGTGCCCGAGGTGACGTGGTCGTCGACGACCAGGCCGGCCACGCAGTCGCTCTCGATCGCGATCGTCCGGTAGCCCTCCTGCTCGACGAGCTGCCTGAAGAGATCGTTCCGGAGGTCGAGCAGGGTCTCCTCGCCGTGGGTGGGCTCGCCCAGGGCGAGCAGCCGGGGCCGGGCGGGGAGCAGTCCCATCACGGCGGCGGCCTCGACGGCATGAACGGTGTCCTTGATGTCAGTAGCCATGGCTTCAACGCTATCTTTGAACCTCCGGTGGAGACTTTTCCGCGATACCGTCGGTTTTATGGGGCGTAACCTTCAAAGTCGTGTGCGGCTCCGGCCGGTCGATCTGGCGCGCGGGCACGGTCTGTCCACCCAGGCGGTGAGGAACTACGAGGAGGCCGGCATCCTCCCGGCAGCCGACCGCACACCCCACGGATACCGCACCTACACGCCGCTGCACGCGGGGGCGTTGCGCACGTTCCTGGCGCTGGTGCCCGCCCACGGTCACCGCACGGCGACGGCGATCATGCGCGCCGTGAACGAGGCGTCGGCCGAGGAGGCGTTCCGCCTCATCGACGAGAGCCACGCCCAGCTCCTCGACGACCGGCGGACCCTCCGGGCCGTGGAGAGCGCCCTCCGCGACCTGGAGCCCGCCGCCGGGTCAGGGGCTGCCGGCGAGTCCGGGCCCCAAGGCACGTTCATCGGTCCGCTGGCGGGGAAGCTCGGCATCCGGCCCGCGACGCTCCGCAAGTGGGAGAGCGCCGGGCTGGTCCACCCGCGCCGCGACCCGCGGACCGGGTACCGCGTCTACGACGAGGCCGCCGTGCGGGACGCCGGGATGACCCACCAGCTCAGGCGCGGCGGCTACCTGCTGGAGCAGATCGCCCCGCTGATCGCCCAGGTGCGGGCGGCAGGAGGGCCGGAGCCGCTGGAGGCCACGCTGCGGGACTGGCACGGACGGCTGTCCGCCCGGGGGCGGGCCATGCTGACCGGGGCGGCGGAGCTGGAGGCCTACCTCCGCCAACTCGGATGAGACGGTTGCGTGCTCCGTGACCGGCGTCGGCACCCGTCGGGGTGACCGGTGTCAGCGCGTGTCGGGGCCACCTGCCAGCCAGCGCGCGGTGCGTGTCCAGTCGTCGGGCGGGGTCCCCTCCACCAGCGCCGCGAACCGTTCGGGACGGGCCAGCAGCCGGTGGTCGCCCGGGTGCAGCGCCGTGTGCGCCAGCAGCCAGCCGGACAGCGCGTGCGGATCGAGCGGGCCCGGCCCGCGCAGTCGCGCGGTGTACGCCGCACGTGCCGCTTCCGGGTCCCCCGCGACCAGCAGCTCGTCGGCCGACGGTGACCGGCCCGCCTCGAACTCCCGCAGCTGGTAGAGACGTGCACGGTCGTCCTGCCAGTACGCACGGCCCGGATCCCGCACGACCAGCGCCTCACCACCCGGTACGGGGGCGGCGCCCGCGCGCAGCGCCTTGAGGAGTGTCCCCCGGACGTCCTCACCGCAGCGCAGGTTACGCAGCCGCCACTCCACCCGGTGGCTGACGGCTGATGCCCGCGCCCTGGCCACGGTCGCGGGTTCCAGCGGCTCCCTCAGCCAGCCGTCGACCGTCTCGGAGAGCCGGGTGACCAGCCGCAGACCCGGTGCGGTGAGCCGGGCCTGCGTGGCCAGGGTGCGCAGCACCATACGGGTCTGGAGCCGGCGCATGGCGAAGAGGTACGCGGCCCGCCCGTCCGGGTCGGCCCCGGTGTCCCCGATCCGCTCCCGCCAGAATCCGGTGACGCCGACGAAGGCGTACGCACCGTGGAGGAGCCCGGGCAGATGCCGGGGGTCGGCGCGCCAGGGCGCGTAGTGGCACTCGGTCCGGTCGTCGTCGAGGAGCGGGAAGAGGTGGAGCAGGGCGCCGAGTTTGCTGTGCTGGAACTCGTGGACGAGGGTTTCCGCGAGGGCGAGACCGTCCGGCGGCCGGGCGATCACCATCGAGGCGAAGGCGTCACCGGTGGAGGCGCTGAGCCCTTCGGCCGGCACGGGGAGCGCCGAGCCGCCTTCCTTGGCCTGCCAGGGCACGATGCGGCTGATCTCCTCGGGCCGCAGCCCGCCGGGGCCGCCCGTCGCGCCCCGGCCCAGGACGGCGACGGCATCGCTGAAAGTCCGCCTCCAGGAACGCAGTTCACCGGGCTCCAGACGGCCGGGGGCTATCGGCTCGTCCAGGTCACGGTAGGGATCGAGGTCGTCGAGCTGGACGGTGCGCGCCCCCGGGCCGGTGTCCAGCCGGTGCACGGGCAGCCAGTGCGGCGACTCCTGGTCGGTGAGCGGCCGTACGACGATGCCCGGTCCATGCCCGGTCCGCACGGTGAGGGTTCCGCCGGACACCGTCACCCGCACCGGGTGGTAGGCGTCCTCGTCCGGGCCGGGCAGTCGGACCATTCCCAGCGCGGGCAGTCCTAACGTCCTGCCCCGCGCGGGCAGGAGGAGTCCGGCGTCCGTGCCCGCGTGGACGGCCGCCGCCGCGGCCACCGCGGCGATCTGCCCGGCGTCGGCCCACAGGGGCGGCCCGGAGGCCGTGCCGTGCAGCCGGCGGAGCGTGTGGGCGAGCCAGCTGCCCACCTGCGGGGTCAGCAGGAGCGCCTCGACCGGTTCCGGCGCACGGTCGGCGGCGGCCTCCAGCGCGGGCCAGACCGTCCCTGCGTCCAGAGGGCCGAGGATGCGGGGATCCGCGTCGAAGAGGTCGAAGAGCTCACGCAGGAGCAGGAGACGGCGCGTACGTTCGCCCCGGACCAGGAACGCGACGGCCTCGGGCGAGCCGCCGCCCGTGGCGATCTCGTCGAACAGGGCGCCGGGCATACGGATCGGGGCGTACATCTCGCTCCCTGTCGTGGACGGAATTCTTCGCGGCGTCCGCCTCACTACTCGGCCCGCCCGGGTTCACCGCCCCCCATCGCGTTGGTGCGCTCACGCCGGAGTTCGGCAAGCAGCCGTGCCGCCCCCTCCGGGGCAGGCAGGCGCCTGAGGTCGGCAACACCTACGGAGGTCAGGTCCATGAGGTCGGACTCAAGGTGATCGGGCATGCCGTCGGCGGGCACCGGCTGGTACAAGGCGCGCTCCCCCTTCGCGAGCGGTGGCACAGGATGCCACCGTTTACTCCATCATGACGACTGAGACCTCTTCCCGAAACCCGTGTGATCACGCCAGCAGATCACATTCCGGGCCCCGGGTCCGCGAGGAAGTCCTGTATGGCTGACTTGAGTTCGGCCGCGCGGACGGGATCTTCGTCAATCAGCGTCACGGCCTCGTACAGGCGCTGGAGACCGTCCCGATGCGCCTTGAGGGCGCGGAAGATCCCGATCACATCCGTGCGCGGCACGAGGTGCCTCGGCATCCGGGCGACGATGGCGGCAGGCAACTCGTTGACCAGCGTCTGACGTTCGTCACGGTCGCTCATCAGCGGATACGCCATCAGGGCCGTGACGATCCTGGCGGCCGGAGGCTCCGCGGGTCTGTCGGACAGTGCCCGGACGGCGGACGGGAGCGGCGGAACGCGCTCGGAGTACCCCGGGGTCTCCAGACGGAGTCCTGGGGTCTGTTCGGTGAGGCCGGCCTCCCGGAGCGCGCTCATCCTCGCCTTCACCGCGTCGAAGAGGGGCAGGGGCTCCGGCAGCGGATCGTCTGCCAGCTCGCGCAGCACGATGTCCGAGAACAAGCCGAGCCGGCGCTCCGGATCGTTGCCCGCCCGCTGCCCGCGACCCGCGGCGAACAGCAGGGTCTGCTCGTGTGCGGCCACCCGCGCCCCGGTGGGAAGGCGTTCGGTGGAGGGCGACTGGGGGAAGCGGTGCTGTTCGTCGAAGGTCCGGCAGGCGTCGACCATCCACATCTGCACTCCGAGACCCGGCGTCGCGTCGCTCCTCAGCCGTGTGAGCGCGGAGTCGACGTCTATGGCACGCCGGTCGGTGAGGGTGGCGTCGGCTGTGTAGAGCGCCGTGTTCTCGTCCGTGTCCAGCACTCCGTGGCCGCCCCACCACACCCACAGTGCCTCCGCCCCGCTGTCCGGGGCGTCCTTGATGAGGGCGCGCCGCAGGGAGTCGTGGTCGGCCTGCCGGAACGGTAGGTCCGGAGCGCTGCCGGGCAGGGGTGCGAGGTGGAGCTGGATGTTGGCGCCGGGCACGCCGCGGGCCAGCAGCCAGTCGCGGAAGCGCAGTGCGTCCCGGGCCGGGCCCGGGAGGTCCCAGCCGGGGCCCGCGGCGTACTGCTCGATCCCGACGACCAGGGCGAAGATGCGGTCCGGGGAGACCGGCCTGCGGTTCACGGCAGCCGCTCCCCGATCGCCCGGTAGACATCCGGATCGGTCCAGTAGGCGCTGTGCGCCACGGGGAAGGGCTGCCGGCTGTCGGTGGCGACGTCCTGTGCCCGGCCGGGGAAGAGCGGTTCGGCCGCGTAGCCCAGCAGATCGCGGCGGTCGTAGAGGTTCAGCCACGGTGGTACGTGGCCGGGCAGCGGATCCGGATGGGCGAGCGAGGGAAGCGCCCCCGTCTCGTACAGGAAGGGGCCCTGCGAGCCGACGGTTATGAGGAGTTCGACGCCGGGCAGCGGGCCGGATATGAGCGTGTCGAGCGAGACGATGCCGCCGAGGCTGTGGCCCAGCAGGACGACGGGCGGCGCCAGCCCGGCGACGAGGTCCCGCAGGCCCCGGCGCATGTCCTCACCCCGCGCGAGGTACTTGAGGATGTCCCCGGCGGCCGGGTGTGCGGCGTCCGTGAGCGCGCGGCGACGGCGTACGGCGTAGCGGGATCCGAGGCGTACGAGCGGCCGCCCCGCCATCCGGAGCAGCGGGCCCCGGCCGGTGCCCGCCGGTGCGGCGCCCAGGCGTCCGGCCAACGCGGCGACGGCTGCGTCCCTCGTGTCGCCGCCGGGCAACACGGTTCGGTCTGCCGCGAGTTCGGAGGCGATCGCCGTGGCGGCCAGCGCCCGGGCCAGCACCCACGCCAGGGTCTCCTGGTCCAGCGCCTCGGCGGCGGGGCCGAGGAGGGGGCTGCGCGCCAGCTCCGTCGCGGCTTCACGGAGTCCGGGGCCCAGCTCGTCCGCCCGCGGCTCGCCGTGTGCCGCGAGCGCGTGGAGGAGCGACCTCGGGCGCTCGTCCGGGAACGCCGCCCCGGGCGGTGTGACACGCGGGCCGGTTCCGGCCGATGCCGTGGCCAGTTCGGCCGAGGGGTCCTCGTACAGCCGGGCCCACTCCTCGGTCTCGTCCGGGTCGCCGGCGCTCCGGGCGGCCCCGGCGCCGGGGGCGGCCGGGATGCTGGCACCGTCCGCCGCGAGTCTCGCCCCGTACTGCCCGCCCCAGTCGTACGCGACCAGACCCCTACCGGGAGCTGTCGACGCCAGCCCCGATGTGATCCGCCCGAGCAGCTCGCCGAGGTGTGGTTCACGCACGCCTGTGCCGTGGATGAAGACCACCGTGGTCATGTGTCCGCTCCCGTTGCCTCTTCGCTGCTTCCTCGCCCGCCACGGGGTGGCGGGCGAGGACGGCAGTTACCCGGTCGTCACATCGGCAGCGGGGTGATGTCGCATTCGATGCGCTGGTGGAGCCTGGCCGAGGTGTGCCAGGGGTGGTTCGCTCCGAGCAGACGCGAAAGCCCTTGCACAGCCACGCGGTTGAGCCGGTCGGCCTCGTCGGACTCACCGAGCCCGCGCCGGTCGAGCGCCAGGTTCGCCGTGCAGGCGAGGGTGAGTGGGTGCTCGGGCCCGGCCGTCTCCGTGAGCGTGGGGAGCACGGCCGAGTCGGCAGCCATGGCCTGTGCGAAGTCCAGGCGTGCGTAATGGTCGTTGGCCCGGCACATTCCGGCAGTCAGTGTGTTGATGTGCTTCGGCCCCAGAGTGCTTTCCAGGCCGTCCAACGCCAGAGCGTCCAGTGCCTCCGCACGGTCCGTGTCACCCTGGGCCCGAAGGGTCGCGGCCAGATTGATCCTGGCGAACTGGGTGTACGGGTGGTGGTCGCCGAGCACCTTGCGGTACGCGGCCAGCGTCTGCTCGCCGAGCTCCCTGGACCCCGCCAGGTCACCGTTCAGACGGCGCTCGACCATGGCGTGGATCGCGGCGCCCAGCGCGTCGGTGTTGTTCAGGCCGTAGCGGGTGGTGAACCGTTCGAGGGTCTGCTCCGCGAGGTCGGCCCCTCCCTCGACCACGCCGGCCCTGCGCCGGCACACGGCGAGATTCAATGCCGCGCGGATGGTCGCCGCGTTGGTCTCACCGAAGTGGGTCACGTAGGGGAGGTAGTTGGACTCCTGGAGCGCACGGGCGCCCAGGAAGTCCCCTGCCTCACGCATGTCGATGGACAGCCCGTTCAACGTGTTGAGGGTGAGCGCGTTCACCGGCCCGTACAGCAGTTCCCTCTGCCGCGCGGTCTCCTCGTCGATCTCCCGTGCGGCTGCGAAGTCACCGATCAGCCGCAGCGTCACCCCGTAGTCGTGCGCCGCGCTCAGCGTTGTGGGGTCCTCGGGCCCGAACAGATCACTGGCCCGGGTGAACGCCTCCTCGGCCAGTTCGCGAGCCTGGGTGAATTCACCGCGGTGCCGCAGCGCCCCCGCCATCTGCCACATCGAGTCGACGAGTTCCTCGTCCGGGATGTCCGCGCCGCGCGAGATCGCCAGCGCGCGCTCGTTGTGCACGACGCCCTCGGCGGGTCGCCCGAGCAGCCGCAGATAGAACCCGAGGAGCTTGGTGATCCTGATGACGTGCAGGTCCTCGTCGCCCGACTGGGCACGCCACGCGGACCAGGCCAGCCGCGCCTGGGCGGCGCCCGATTCGTGCGCGCCCCAGTAGTAGAGGAAGAACACCATGTCGTAGACGAGGTCACGGACCCACGCGTCGGAGCTCTCCACCGCTCCGGACGCGATCACATGCGGAAGGATCGCCTGGTAGGCGGGCCACTGGTCCGGCGACGCCGGCGCACCCGGCTTGGCCGTCGTGAGCAGCAGGTGGGCCGCCCGCGTCATCCTGGCCCGCTCCTCGGGGTCCATCCTGGCCACGATCACGTTCTGCATGAGCCGGTGCATCTGCAGGGTGGCGGTCTTGTGGTCCAGCCTCACCAGCGACAGCTTACTCAGATCGCGGGTGGCGCGGGCCAGCAGCAGGGGGTCGCGCAGGACCGGGTCGAGTTCGGGGGTGACCTCGACGTTGCGTCCGCCTCTGAAGAGGTTGAGCGGGATGGGCTCCGGCGCCATGCAGGCGCAGATCTCCAGGAGTTGGCGTGCCGCCGGGTTGTCCTGCGAGAGGCGCCCGAGGGAGATGTCCCAGACCGCCGCGACGGGGAGCGGATAGTCGGGCGACGGGTCCAGCTCGAGGATCTCGGGCCGGCGTTCGTCCAGCAGGGTGAGGTATTCGTCCACCGGCATCCCGGTGGCGGCGTGCCAGGCGCCCGCCTGCTCGACGGCGAGGGGGAGGTCGCCCAGCGCGGCGGCGAGCCGGTCCGCGTCTCCGGAGCTGAGGCCCCGGGCGCGCCGCTGGAGCAGCGCGATGCTCTCCTCGCGGTCGAAGACGTCGACGCTCAGGGGGGTGGCGACGCGTTCCCACTCGCGGTTGCGTGAGGTAACGATGATCTTCCCGGGGCCGCCGTTGGGGAAGTAGGAGCGTACGGCCTCGATGTCCTCGGCGTTGTCGAAGACGAGCAGCCAGTTGTCGAACGGCTTGCCCGTACGAAGGGCTTCACGCACGGCGGGAACGGCGGCGTTGGCCTGCGGCCCCACCTCCAGGCCGAGGCTGCGGGCCAGGTCGGCGAGGGCGCCCAGGATCAGGTTCTCCTGCTCCGAGGGGATCCACCAGATCACATTGAACTCGCCGCTGTGGCGGTACACGTATTCAACGGCGATCTGCGACTTCCCGACACCGCCCATGCCGTGCAGCGCGTGCGGGAGGACGGCTGTGGTCTCGTCCTCCCGCAACTGCCGCTCCACCGCCGCCAGAAGACTCTCCCGCCCGGTGAAGTTCGGGTTCTTCGGTGGCACGTTGCCCATGATCTTCGGCTGGCCCGTACGGACGAACCGGAGCTCCGGCGCAAGGGCGTGCGTGCCCGCCTCGACCCGATCCTGCTCGGTGTCTACGGGTGGTGTCGTCGACGACACAGATCCTCCTGGTGGAACCGTCGAATGCGACGGGGAAGCGGGGCCGATCTCATTCACATCAGATGCCTCTTTATCATCGATTGTCGCCCCCGCCGACGCTCCCGCGCCGTGCAGCAGCTCGCTGTTGACGAGCGCCGCGCGCCTCCGGTACGGCATGCCTCCGAGCGCGCGGAGCACGGCCAGTTCGATGCGCAGCCACGCGGGCCCTCCCCCCGGATCCGGAAGGGCGGCCTGCGCCGGATCACGCAGCGCGGCGCGCAGCCGTACGCCCTGTGCCCGGCTGGCCCGTGATTCCGCGAGCAGGCCTACGGCCCGGGCGAGTTGGGTGCGGTTCCCGGTGGCCAGCAGTGCCTCGCGAATGCCGTCGGCGAAGTCGGGACCGCCCTCTCCGTCCCGCTCCCAGTCGATCAGGCCACCCATCATCACCTCGGCCAGGTGCTCGGGGCGGGACTCGGGAAAGGCCCGGGCGCGCAGCTCCTCGATGACGTCGAAGCGCAGGGGCGCCACCGCCAGCAGGACGGCGAGGTGCCGTGCGAGCGGGCTGGCCAGCGCGACGAATCTGCGGACGGCGTCTGCTGCCGCGCGGGGGCCCTCGATCCTCGGGGCCCGCAGCCCGGCCGCGGCCACCCCCTTGGCCATCGCGCCGGCGAGGACCACGGGCAGCGTCCGGCGTACGCCGCGTTCGCCGGTGACCAGGTCCGCCCAGGCGCGGAACGAGCCGGGGCGCAGGCTGAGGACCGGTACGGCCACGGAGCCGTCACCCGTGTCGGGCAGGATGTGCGCGTGCTCCGGCACTCCGTGCGGCGGGTGGCAGAGGAAGTGGCGGTTGAGCGCCCCGAATCCGGCGGCGTCGAGCCGCGCCCGGAAGGGGTAGACCGACGAGCGGTGGCGCAGGTACGGCGGCAGCAGATGCACGAGCGCCGTCGGCCCGGCCGCCGAGAGCCGCCCCAGCAGTTCGTCCGCGCCGCCCTCGGCCCATCCGGGGGCCAGCCCGTCGGTCACGACGAGGAACAGCCGTGTCCCCCTGCCGTCCAGGAGCTCGGCCGGGTCGGCCCGCCTGTTGCCGGGCCAGCGCAGCTCGGGCGGTGCCGCACCGGGCAGCAGGACGTCGACCGTACGGACGTCCCTGAAGGCACCGCTGCGGACCGCCTCGTCGGTCAGCTGGCGTAAGGAGCTGTCCCAGACGGGCATGGTGGGCGCCCTGTCGACGAGCAGCATGAGGTCGAAGGCGCGTTCCTGGACCGGGTCGAGGTAGGGGATCCACAGTCCGTCGATCACACCGTTCTCGGCGGTGCGGGCCTCGTCCAGCCGGCTTTCGTGGCGTGACGGCACGCGCCGGCCCAGGCCGCGCAGGGCCTTGGCCAGGGGCAGCGGCACGACGCGCCGCGTGGGGCGTGCGTCGTCCGGAGCGAAGGTGTCGGGCCGGCCCTGCCGCGAGGGGAGAGCGTCGAGCAGTTCGATGTCCCGTGGGTCGACTCCCGGGTGGCTCGCAGCGGGCACCGTGTCCTCCGCGCCCTGCTCGAACGGAGGAGCCGCGCCCTCGGGGAAGTCGCTCTCCAGGTCGTCCGGTAAGGACGCGGGGTCCGGGTCGGTCCCCCCGTCCGCTGCACGGCCCGCACGGTGCCAGGCCGCCGCGAGCCAGACGGCGTCGGCGAGGTCCTGCCAGCTCGCCTCGCCGTCGGTGTCATGGAGGTCGCCGCCACTCGGCGCGGGCGACGTGTCCGGGGCGCGTTCGCGTGGCGAGCCGTTCATCAGCGGCCTTTCGAGAGGTCGCGGAGAAGCATCTCGATGAGCTTACGCCCGTCACTGTCGTCCCGGAATCCATGGGCCGTGGTGAGTTGGACCGCGTTCAGCAGCTGGTCGACGGACTGGGTGCCTCCGCCTTCCAGACGCCTGACGAAGTCGTCCACGAGGTCGTCGATGCCTTCGGGGCGCCGTCCCAGGTGGCTGATGACGATGGACACGAGGTGCTCGCGGCTGGGCGGGCGCATCTCCAGCGGCAGACACCGGCGCCGGAAGGCGGCGGGGAACTCACGTTCGCCATTGCTCGTGATCACGACCACGGGGAACTCCGCGCACTCGACCCTGCCCGCCTCGATGACGGCGCGGCCCTGGGGGTCGTCGGTGAAGACGGACAGCTCGGCCACGCCCGCGCGTACCAGTTCCGGGATCTCGTAGCTGCCGTTCTCCAGGACGTGGAGCAGGTCGTTGGGCAGGTCGATGTCGCTCTTGTCCAACTCGTCGACGAGCAGCACCCTGGGGCGTCCGTAGGCGAGCAGAGCCGTGCCGAGTGGTCCGAGGGTCACGAAGTCACCCAGGTCGGGCGCGCTGCCCGTTTCGCGCTCCGCCTCCGGGGCACCCCCGGCACGCCAGGCGGCGATCGCCTGCGCCCGCCCGATGGCGTCGTACTCGTAGAGCCCGCCGCGCAGGGTGGTGCGGCTGACGATGCTCCAGGGCAGGACCCTGCCGAGCCCCAGTTCCTGGGCGATCAGATACGCGAGGGTGGATTTGCCCACTCCGGGTGGGCCAGTGATCAGCAGGGGGCGCCGCAGCAGAAGCGCGGCGTTGACCGCGTTGATCTCCTCCTCGCGTAACTGCGGGCCCTCCTGCACGGTGCCGAGCCGGCGCAGCGCCGACTGCGCGTCGTCCGGGGGGTCCTGCTGCAACGGACTTCCGGCGAACACCCGCCAGGGCGGCGGCTGTGGCAGCTCCGGCGGACCGCCCGCCGGGGGCTTCCCCGTTGCGTGGAACACCCTCCAGGAGGGTGGCGTGACGGACTGCGCTGCCGAGACCTGCTCGGTCATGCTGTCAACTCCTCGCAGTCGACCAGGCGGTACGGGTCGTCCCAGAAGAACGCCATGTACTTACCCACGGAAAGGCTGTCACGCCCCAACTCCTCGGCCTCCTGCCGGATCTGACTGACTTTCGACGGGAGCTGGGCCGGCGGATGCGCGAGCAGGAGGGTCAGCACCTGGCCGGAGAGGTCCGGGCTGTCCGGTCTGCGGTCCCAGGCTGCCAGTCCGACCCCCTGCTCGATGGCGATGCTGAGCGCGTCCATACCGTGGCCAGGCAGGACGGGAACATCGAGTATGACCGCCGTCAGACGCGGGTTCCCCGCGAGTCCGGCATGCCAGCGCTCCAGGCGGTCGCCCTGCTGCCCGTGCCACCGGTGCGTCTCCGCCACGCCGACCTTCTTGAGCTGTGCCCACCGGGCCCGCCACCGGCCGAGCTCCACCGTGTCACGGGCCCTCATGCGCTCGAGGCTCCGCAGATGGACATGGTAGCGAAGGGCGATCGGCATCCGGACATGAGACCGCGTACCCAATTCGATGCCCGCCATGTCGTGATTGAGGAATTGGAGGGGGAGGACGAACTCGATCTGGACCGGGGGGTCGTTCTCGTTCTCCGAGACATCCGCCCAGCGTGAGGCGCCCTGGCTGATCGCCCGTTCGACAGCACCGGCCAGTGCGTCGAGGCTGGTGCGTTCGATGTCTCCCGCCACGGGCTCCCAGTACCCCGGCGCGGCGTTGACCCAGTGACGTACATAGACATCAGCCGAACTGTCGTCGGCGGGCTCCACCATCACGACGAGACAACGTGACACATACGGATCGGCCGACGGCCGGGCCTCCATCGCGCGCCTCCGCTCCTCCAGCGCCCGCACGGCGTCCGGGCCGGCTTCCCGGGCCCACGCGTCCGACCAGTTACAGAGCTCCTCGCGGAGCACGGGCTGCGCCAGGGAGGCGGTGGCCTCGACGAGCACCAGCGCCGGGGGCAGACCGTCGGCCTGGGTGTTCACGGCGCACAGGTGGTCGAAGAGCTGGACCGGCGTCCGGCCGTACGGCACGTCGGCGCCGAGCTCGTGGTTCAGGATCGTGTGCAGGCGGGTCCCGTCGACGCGCCACACCTCTCCGAGGAGCCGGTGGGCCTCCCGCACCGCCTCGGGGGTGAACTCCTCGGCCGACAGGACGGCTTCCACGATCCGTGTCAGCCGGGCCGCGCACTCGTGGCCCGCGATGGCGCGCACGGCGGAGACCAGCGCTTCGAGACCCTTCTCGTGCTTCAGCAGTTCCCGGAGGAATGACAGCATGTCGGCCCGCGGGTTCTGCCGCCGGTAGACGATCTCCACACCTATGTGCTCCGCGGCGAAGGCGATGAACTGTCCGCACTGGTCGCGGTCGGTCACGAAATCCTGTTCACACAGGAAGTCGACCAGCGCGACGATGAGTCGCGTCCTGGCCTCGCCCGGCCCATCCCCTCCGGACAGCCCGTTCCCCACCACCGACCACCCCCGTCGAGCCGGTACCACCTTCATGACAGATCGCGAAGTTATCACGCCGGATCTTCAGCAACCAGCTTCACTGCAGGGCCTGTTGACCACCTGTGACACACACTCGGCACACGCTTGCGAGCCCATGGCCGGGCCCCGGGAGACACATCACCCGGACGAGTGAGCGCTGCCTCTCGCCGGTCACACCGGTGCGGGCCCCGAGCTCGCTCGTACCGTCAGAACCGGTTCCAGGAGCTCCACCTCGTCCGTACCCCGGCCCGCGAGCTTCGCGACCACCTGTTCCACCGCCCGGCGCCCCATCTCCTGTGCAGGGATGGCCACGGAGGTGAGCCGCACCGACGCCTGCGTGGCCACCTGTTCCGGGCAGATGGCCACGACGGACACGTCCTCCGGCACGGCTCGCCCCTGCTGCTGGAGCAGGTTGAGCAGCGGTTCGACGGCGGCCTCGTTCTGGACGATGAAGCCGGTCGTCCCCGGCCGCTCGTCGAAGATCCGGCCCAAGGTGCCGGCCATCGCGGCGTACCCGCCCTCGCAGGGCCGGTGCAGGATGCGCATCCCGGCCTCCTGCGCCTTGGCCCGTATGCCGTCCACGGTCCGTTCGGCGAAACCGGTGTGCCGCTCGTACACGGCGGCCGCTTCGCCGATCACCGCCACCTCGCGGTGGCCGAGGCCCGCGAGGTGGTCCACGCAGAGCGCCCCGGTGGCCTCGAAGTCGAGATCCACACAGGTCAGCCCGGAGGTGTCGGCGGGCAGGCCGATGAGGACGGCGGTCCGGCCCGAGTCACGGAGCAACGGCAGGCGTTCGTCGTGCAGTTCGACGTCCATCAGGATCATCGCGTCGGCCAGCGAGCTGCCCGCGATCCGCCGGACGGCCGCCGGGCCCTCCTCTCCGGTGAGCAGCAGGACGTCGTAGCCGTGCGTGCGGGCGCTGGTGGCGACTGCGATGGCGATCTCCATCATCACCGGCACGTACATGTCCGTACGCAGGGGCACCATCAGTGCGACGATGTTGGACCTGCTGCTGGCGAGGGCGCGGGCACCGGCGTTGGGGTGGTATCCCAGCTGCTGGATACTGTGTTCCACCCGCTCCCGGGTGGAGGCCGATATCGACCGCTTGCCGCTGAGGACGTAGCTCACCGTGCTCGCGGAGACTCCGGCGTGCTGGGCGACCTCGGCAAGCGTGACCATTCGGCTTCTCCCCTACAGTGGCGACCGGAGGGGAGAGCGGGTGAAGCGCTTCGACAGCGCGCGCTGTGCTCCCCTTCGCACTCTGACATGCACAGACACCGTGGAGCCTAGACTCGCTCACAGGGACTGTCCAGAGTAGGAGTCGAAGCGCTTCGACCGCATCGTCGGCAGTGGTTCGCTGCCACCCACCGTGACTCAGGACGCCGAGGGTGTCCAGCCTGCCAGCCAGTCGGCGGTCTCCTGCTCCGCGGCCTGTGAGTCGGTGAGCTGCGGCCGGTCGCTGCTCGCCGGGCCGGATCCGGGCCCGGTGTTCCCGTATTCGGCGAAGCGGTCGTCCTTCCAGGAGAAGCCGCTCATGTCCGTCCACGGCGCGGACCGGACCGCCGAGCTGAGTGTCGTTCCACGGAAGGTGGCCATCGGGTCGAGCGAGGCGTCCCCGCCCGCGTGCCACGGCCGTCCGAGGTGGAAGGACGACGCCGATACGTCGCCGTTGACGGTGGATCCGGTGATCAGGAAGCCCTTGCGGTCGGCGGCCGTGCTGGGTGCGGCGATGTAGCCTGCGGAGCTGCCGTCCCAGCGCTTCTTCAGTGTGATGACGGATGCGTCGATCACCGCGGTGGCGCGTCCGAAGATGAAGTCGACGTTGCCGATGACGTAGGAGTTCTTCATGTAGACGCGGCCGAGTGTCGCTTTGGAGGCGGTGTCGAGCAGCAGGGTGTCCTGGTCGCCCGTGATGATCACGGAGTCGAGGAAGACCTTGTCCGCGGCGGTGCGCAGGGCCACGGCCTGGAGCCCGCTCATGTTCTGGTTGGCGGCCTCGTCGAAGTCGTTGGAGATCGTGAGGTTGCGGGCCTGGAAGCCATTGGCCTCGGCGGCGACGGTGGCGCTGCCACTGGTGCCGTAGGTGCCCGAGCCGTCGGGCTTCGGGGTGCCGGAGGCGTTGTTGTAGACGATGACGGTGTCGTTGCGGCTGGAGCCGCTGCCCTGAAGGGTGACGTTCTGCTTGTTGGAGGGGATCTTCACGAGTTCGCGGTAGGTCCCGGGCTTGATGGAGACCACCACCCGCGCGGTGTTGCCTGCTGGGACAGCGTTCACCGCCGCCTGCACGGTCCTGTACTGCCCGCTGCCGTCCTTGGCGACGGTGATGGTGGTCGCCGCCTCGGCCGCGGACGCCGGCCCGGAGCTCCAGGCCGGGGCTGCGGCAAGGAGTGCCGCCACCCCCGCCGTCATCGCTGTGCGCGGCCTCGGGCGGTGGGCGGTGCGTCGTCGTCGGCTGGCTGCCATGGCCTGATCCGTTCGTCGGGGAGGATGTGGGGTTCCACGGGGTAGTCGCCGCGACCGCCCCGGAGGTTGCCGGGCGCCCCGGCGTCACGGCCGCCGGAATCACGTGTCCCGCATCCGGTCGCCGGTGCGGGGCGAGGGCGAGGAGGGCGGCCGTCCCCCGCGGCTCACGGGCACCTGGACCCGTGAGCCGCGGCGGACCCGGATCGGGCCCGGGCGGCCTCAGGAGACCGGGACGAGCTTGAACTGCTGGCAGGTGTTGTTCAGCCAGGACCACTGCCGCACGTCGGCGCCGTCGGCCGTCGAGCAGTCCGCCACATCGGCGACCTTGCCTGTGGCCTGGTTGACGATGCGTACCCAGCCCCCGGCCTCGGTGGTGACGAAGCGGAAGCGCTGGCAGGTGTTGTCGAGCCAGGACCACTGCCGCAGGTCGGCGCCGTCGGCCGTCGAGCAGTCCGCCGTGTCGAGCACCTTGCCCGATCCGACGTTCACCAGCCTGCTCGTGTCGTCTCCCCTGTCGTCGATACGCCAGCGCTGCTTCGCGCTGCCGTCGCACGTCCACTGCTGGACGTTGGCTCCGTCGGCCGTGGACGCACCACTCACATCGAGGCACTTCCCGGTGGCCCGGCTGACCACGGTGTACGCCGTCGGGGTCGCCGCCGTCTCACCGGAGGGCCCCGCCAGTGTCGTGCCGAGGGCGACGGGCGTACCCAGATTCGGTGTGCCGTCCGAGTTCCAGCTGAACTTCTGCGCCCGCGCCGTACGTCCGTTGTCGCAGCCGTCGGACGCCGCGTCGTTGGCGTGGTAGACGATCCAGCTCTCCGTGCCGTCCGGCGAGGTGAAGAAGCCGTTGTGCCCGGGGCCGTAGACCCCGGCGGCGTTGTTCCGCTGGAAGACGGGGGTGGATTTCTTCGTCCAGGAGGACGCGGAGAGGGGGTTGGAGCCGGTCAGCGTGAGCTGCCCCAGCTTGTAGTCGGGGGTCCAGCAGCCGCTCGCGGAGTAGACGATGAACGTCTTCCCGCCCCGCTGGAGCACCTCGGCGCCCTCGTTGACCGTGCCCCCGGACCTCTCCCAGTCGTAGGTGGGCGTGGAGATCGTCGAGAACGACCCGCTGAGGGTGTACGGGTTCGACATCGGCGCGATGACGAGATTCTGCGTACCGCCGCCGCTCGCACTGCCCAGCAGGTACATGGACCCGTTGACGGTGAGCACGCTCGGGTCCAGCATCCAGCCGCTGCCCAGCTGGTTCCTGTACGTATAGGGCCCCATGGGGTCCGAGCCCGCGCTCTGCAGCACGTGTACACGCTGCGTGGGGTTGTAGTCGGTGATGTTCTGGCCGGCCACGTAGTACAGGTACCAGCGGCCGCCCGAGTAGTGCAGTTCGGGTGCCCAGATGTTGCAGCAGCGCGAGGCGGCGTCGCCCTGCCACACCTGCACGCTCGGCGCGGTGGAGAGTCCGGCGAGTGTAGGCGACTTCCGCATGGTGATGACGTCGGTCCAGCTCGTCGACACCAGGTAGTAGTTGCCGTCGTGGTACGAGATCCAGGGGTCGGCGCCCTTCTGCGCCTTGACCGGGTTGGTGTAGGGGCGGCCCTCGGCGGCGGACGCGGACGTCGGCTGCCCGAGGGCGAGCGCCAGCAGAAGGGCGCTCAGCAGGGTCAGTAGGCGACGGGCCATCCGCTGCTCCAGTTCAGGAGGTTGACGCCGAGCTTCGGGGTGCCGTTGTCCTGGCCGTCGTAGTAGTGGTAGACGAGCAGGTCGCCGTCGGAGTCCGCCATGATCGACTGGCCGCCGGGGCCGATGTAGCGCCCGTGCGACTCCATGACGGGCGTGCCGCCGTTGCTGAGCATGCTGACGCCGTTGCGGTCCTTGTACGGGCCGGTGACGCTGGTGGCCCGGCCCACCTTGATCTTGTACGTGGAGCTGGTGCCGGCGCAGCAGGTGTCGTACGAGGCGAAGAGGTAGTAGTAGCCGTTGCGCTTCACGATGGAGGGCGCCTCGACCGCCTTGGTCCCGGTGGGCCGGGAGGCGAGCGAGCGGCGGCTGGTGTCCCCGGAATGCTGCTTGCCCGTCGCCGGGTCGATCCGGATCATCTTGATCCCGGTCCACCAGGAGCCGAAGGAGAGCCACCACTTGCCGTCGTCGTCGACGAACAGGTTGGGGTCGATGGCGTTGTAGTCGCTCGACGAGTTCGAGGTGTAGACGATGCCGTAGTCGCTCCAGCTGCCGGCCTGACCGGTGGTGGAGGCCGCCAGACCGATGGCGGAGGTGTTGGAGCCGAAGGACGAGACGGCGTAGTACATCAGGTACTTGCCGCCCTGGTACGAGATGTCCGGGGCCCAGGGGTCCGACGCCGAGGAGTAGTTCTTCCACCAACCGGGCTTGGTGGTGAAGGCGTTCCCCGAGCGGCCGAAGGCGGTGCGGTCGGTGGAGGTGCGGAGCTGGAGGCCCTCGCCGGTCGAGTAGAGGAGGTACTGGCCGGACGAGCTGCGGATCATGCTGGGGTCGTGGACGACGATGTCCCCGTTGACGACACCCGGGTTGGGGTAGGCGGAGGCGCTGACCGGCACGAGGGCGAGCAGGAGCGCGGCGGGGAGTACGGCGAGGCTTCTCCTCAGAGTGCGGCTCACGAGGAAACTCCTTCGGGAATCGGGGATGGGAGGTGCATCCCGCAGTCGCCGCCCGCACCGCATCGGTTGCCGCGCGCCACCCACTTTCTCCGAAGAACCGGACGCCGTCCGATATCCCGAACGACCTTATGGATCGCCTTAGTTGCGCGGCCGGACACGCTCCACCCTGACGCGCGTCCGGCCCGGAGCCCTCCCCCGCGGCCGTCAGCCGTGGAGCAGAACGGGGAAGGCCTCCATGTCGTTCTGCGTCATGACGGGCAGCTTGCGGATCTCGTCGTCGCCGATCGCGAGCTTCAGCTCCGGGAAGCGCCCGAACAGCGCGGGCAGCGCGATGCCGGCCTCGACGCGGGACAGCGCGGCACCGGGGCAGATGTGCGGCCCGTGGCCGAAGGTCATGTGCCGGATCGGCGTCGGCCGGGTGACGTCGAAGGCATCTGCGTCGTCGCCGTGCTGAACGACGTCACGGCCGATGGCCCGGTAGGAGATCACCACGCCCTCCCCCTCGGCTATCACCTGGTCGCCGACCTGGATGTCCTCGGTGGCGAACCGCATCAGCAGGTGGGTGGTGGGAGTGTCCCAGCGCAGGGTCTCCTCGATGACCGTGTCCCACGGGATCTCCCCGTCCAGCACCTTGCGGAGCTGGTCGGGGTGGGCGAGCAGCGCGCGTACGGCGTTGAGGATGAGGCCGATCGTCGTCTCGTGCCCGGCGGCCACCATCGCCTTGAGGTTGCCGACCACCTCCTCCTCGGTGAGCGGCTCCCCGCCCTCGTCGGCGAGGATCAGCGCGCTGGTGAGGTCGTCCGTGGGGCGGGCGGTCTTCTCCCGCACCAGTTCGGCGTAGAAGACGTCGAGCTCGGCGATCAGCGCCAGCCGGTCCTCCTGCGGGGTGAGCATCGAGAAGAAGGCCTTGTACTGCCGGGTCAGCATGGGGTGCAGCGCCTCGTCCACCCCCATCAGCAGACCGACGACCTTCATCGGCAGCGGCTGGGCGTACACGGCCTTGAGGTCGACGATCCCGTCCTCACCCTGCGCGGCGAGCGCGTCCAGCAGCTCCTCGGTGAACTTCTCGATGGCCGGACGGATCGCCTCCAGCCGGCGCGGGGTGAGGGCCTGGGAGGTCTTGGTCCGCAGCCGGCGGTGGGCCGCACCGTCCACGGTGAACATGGAACGTCCGGCGTCGATCATGCCGATCAGCGGCCAGGCGTGGGTGACGTCCCCGCTCCGCCAGAGGCTCCAGGCGTCCAGGTCCTTCACCAGCCGTGTGTCCACCAGGAGTTGGCGCGCCTCGGCGTGCCGGGTGACGGTCCACGCGGGGACGCCGAGGAGCTCGATGCGCGCGAGCGGGGCGGAAGCGCGCAGCCTTTCCGTCTCACCGTCGAGGTCCTGGACCATGGGGTCGATCACCACGGTCGCGTGCGGGCAGTTCACAGCGGATCTCCTGTCGTGTGTACGGGAGCGAACCGGACGGGCAGCGCGTTCATGCCGCGCAGGAAGGCGGACGGCCGCCTGACGAGATCCTTTGCGGGGACGGCGAGTTCGAGATCGGGCAGCCGGTCGAGGAGGACCTCGATCGCGGTACGGGCAATGGTCTCCGCGATCTCCTGCGCCGGGAAGGGGCAGCGGTACTCCCCATGGCTGAACGCCAGGTGCGCCCCATTGGCCGCGTGGTGCCCGGCGACCCCGGAGACCGCCTCCTGGCGTATCAACGGGTCGGTGTTGGCCGCCCCCAGACCGAGCAGGAGCATGTCCCCGGCGCGGATGGTCCGGCCGCCGAGCTGTGTGTCCCGCACCGCCCAGCGGCCGGCGAGGATCTGGGTCGGGCTCTCCTCCCAGAGGACCTCGTTCATCGCGTCTCCGACGCTGTGCCGCCCGCCGGCGAGGGAGTCGGCGAACTGGTCCTCGGTGAGCATCAGCCGCAGGGAGTTGCTGATCCAGTCGGCGGTGGTGAGGTGCCCGGCCGCGGTGACCGCCATGAGGTCGAGGGCGTACTCCTCGTCCGTGAAGGGCGCCGGGTCCGCGAGCATCCGGGAGGTGATGTCGTCGCCGGGCACGGCCCGCTTGGCCTCCACCAGCCGCCGCATGTGCTCGCCGAAGCGGCCGTACGCCTCCTGGGCGCCGGGCCCCCCGTCGGCGAGGTCCTTCAGGACCCGGGCGATGTCCGTGCCCTCGGCGTCGGGGAAGCCGACGAGGCGGGCGAGGACGAGGACGGGGAGCGGCTCGGCGAATTCGGCGACGAGATCGGCGGTGCCTCGGGCGCAGATGCCGTCGACGAGCCGGTCGGCCAGCTGCTCGCAGTGCCCCCGGATCTCGAACGGGTCCGCGGCCTCGAGCGCGGGGACCACCAGCTCGGAATGGCGCCGGTGCTCGGCGCCCGCGGTGAAGTAGATGGACGGCATGGGCCGTCCGACCATCGGGAGCAGCGGCCAGTCCTCGGGTATGTGCTCCCACTGGTTCCACAGCCCGACGTCCCTGGGGAAGAGCTCGCCGTCGCTGGTGACCTGGTGGAGCTCGCGGTATCCGACGACCAGCCAGGCCGGGAACCCGCCGGGGAGCTCGACCGGCACGACGGGCCCGTAGGAGCTGCGCATCGTCCGGTACAGGGCCTGCGGCTCGGTGTGGAACGCGGGGCCGCCGAGCGGCACGGGCGTGGTGGCCGGGTGCGCGGGGCAGCCGCCACCGGGGGCGGACGCGGCGGATAAGGACGGGGTCGTCATCGTACGGACTCCTGGGAGACGGCTTCGCGCGTTGCGGCCATACGATCAACGCGCCACCACTATAGGGAGGTTGAGTGAAGCTTTGGGCACCGATCCGGGCAGCGCATCTTCACGACTGACCGCCGCGCACGGGGAGACGGAAGGCCCTCCCCGGCATCAGCACGATCCGCACATCCGTTCCGTGCGGGGCGTGGAGCAGTCGCACGGTCTCCGTCCGACTCACGTCCCGGGACGAGGGCAGCAGCTCCGGCGGATCGGACGCGGCGAATCCGACAGCTCGCGCAGGTGCTCGTCGGGGCGCAGGGCGCCCGGTGCGTGGTGCCCGGCGGTCGGATGCCGGTGGGAAGTGCGTCGTTCGACGGCAACCGCCGTACGACACCCGGCAACGGCATGGCCGCTCCTGACCCCTCCTCAGGTTCCGACGTGCGGGGTGGACAGCGCCCCACGCCCATGTTCTTATGCTGCACGTCGCCTCAATTTCCAACGTAGTAGAAGCGGGCCCGCTCCGAACCGACGGCTCCTCGCCTCCGCCCCGGATCACCCCTGAGAACGTCCGACGTCTTGCCACGCACCTCGCCCGACAACGTTGTCGAATACGAGAAAGGCTCTCCGTCCTCATGGTGCGCACCATCCGCAAGCTCTCCGTCATCCTGGCCGCCGCCGCCCTGCTGCTCGGCTTCGGGCCCTCCCCCGCGGGTGCCGGGCAACCGGCCGCGCCCCGGGCCACCGCCCCACCGGCACCGAGCACGGCCGAGGCGGGGAACCCGCTCGTCGAAGGGTGGTACGCCGATCCGGATGTCGCCATCTACGGCGACCGCTACTGGATCTATCCGACCACATCCCGCGGTTACGGCGAACAGACCTTCATGGACGCCTTCTCCTCGACGGACATGGTGCACTGGACCAAGCACCCCGAGGTGCTCGACATCGCCGATGTCCCGTGGGCGAAGTACGCGCTCTGGGCGCCCGCGCCGGTCTTCCGCGACGGCAAGTACTACCTCTACTTCGCCGCCAACGACATCCAGAACAACTCCGAGCGCGGCGGGATCGGCGTCGCCGTCTCCGACCGCCCGGAGGGCCCGTACAAGGACGCCATCGGCCGGCCCCTCGTCGACGCGTTCCACAACGGCGCCCAGCCCATCGACCAGGACGTCTTCATCGACGACGACGGCCAGGCGTACATGTACTACGGCGGCTGGGGCCACGCGAACGTCGTCAAGCTGAACCCGGACATGACCAGCCTCGGCACCTTCCCCGACGGGTCGACCTACAAGGAGATCACCCCGGAGAACTACACCGAGGGTTCGTTCATGTTCAAGCGCGACGGCACGTACTACATGATGTGGTCCGAGGGCGGCTGGACCGGGCCGGACTACTCCGTGTCGTACGCGATGTCGGACTCTCCCACCGGCCCGTTCAAGAAGATCGACGAGGTGCTGGCACAGGACCCGGCCGTCGCCCGCGGCTCCGGGCACAACTCCGTCCTCAACGTGCCGGGCACGGACGACTGGTACATCTTCTACCACCGCCGCCCGCTGAGCGAGACCGACGGCAACCACCGTGCTCTGGCGTACGACCGGATCCACTTCAACGAGGACGGCACGATCCGGCCGGTCACCATGAAGGTCAAGGACAACTTCGACGACGGCAACGCCGTCGGGTGGCGCACCTACGGCGACGCCGACTGGGCCACGGACAACGGCGCCTACTCCGCCACACCGTCCTCCGGCGGTCTGGCCCTCCAGGACACCGACTTCTCGGACCTGATCTACGAGGCCGACGTGACCCTGCGGAACGGCCGCGGCGAATCGGGCCTGGCCTTCCGTGCCGCACAACCGGAGGCCGGCAGCGGAGGCTTCGACGGGTACTACGCCGACCTCACCGCGAAGGGCGTGGTCCTGGGCAAGGCGACCGGCGACGAACGGACGCCCCTGGCAACAGCGCGGCTGGCCGGGCCGGCCGGCAGGACCCACAGGGTGAAGATCGAGGCGATCGGGTCGTCCCTCAAGGTCTACGTCGATGACATGGCCGAGCCGAGGATCAGCACCAGGGACTCGACGTTCGCCTCCGGCTCCAACGGCGTACAGGCCACCCAGCCGTCACCGGCGGCCGGCACGGCAGCGCCGGGCAAGCCACTCACGCGCTTCGACAACGTCTCGATCCGCTCCAACGTGTTCAGCTTCGAGGCGGCCGGCACCCCGAACCGGTTCATCCGGCACGCATGGAGCCGCGGCCGGGTCGATCCCGACGTCACGCCGTACGCCGACATGCAGTGGAAGGTCGTCCCCGGCCTGGCGGACCCTTCGGCCGTATCGCTGGAGTCGGTCAACTTCCCCGGGCGCTTCCTGCGGCAGCGGGACGGAGAGGTGTGGACAGACGCTCGTGCCGACGACGCGGGCTACCGCGCGGACGCGACATGGCGACGCGTACCCGGACTCTCGGACCGGTCCCTCGCGTCCTTCGAGTCCTACAGCACACCCGGCCGCTACCTGCGGCACCGCGACGCACTGCTGTACACCGAGCGCGTCCCCACCGCCGACCGGCCCGACGCCACCTTCCGGCCCTGGTGACGCGGTAGGACGGTCCGGCCGGGCGGTGCGCCCGGCCGGACCATGTGCGAGGTTCCGCGAATCCACCGGTCAGGCCGTGAGGAACGCGCGCGCAGCCGCCGCCCCGGCCTCGGCGTCCCAGCCCGCGGAGGGGGCGACAGCGGCCACCAGTCCCGCGTCGGCCTCGCCGGCGGCGGCGATCAGCTCGTCGATCGCCTCGTAGGCGGGCCGGCCCCCCTCGGAGTCGGGCAGGCGCTGGACGGTGGCGACGATCTTCCCCCGGGTCAGGGTCGCCGCCAGCACGGGGAGTCCCAAGCTCGTGAAGCCGTCGTCGAGTTCGTAATCGGCGCGGTACCAGGCGCTGCCGTCGAAGCCGTACACGAACCCCAGGAACAGCTCCGCGTCCCGGACCCGGCGCACGGGCGGCTCCCACCACTCGGGCGCACCGGCCAGCAGGTCCGTCTCCTTCTCCTCGAAGAAGTCGGACGCCTCGGCGTAGTAGGTCTCGGAGTCGTTGCGGTCCTGTCCGAGCAACACGGCGCGGCCGTCGTCGAGGTGGTGCAGGTCGGCCCAGCTGCCATGCCCGTCGTCGTAGTGCCAGAGTGGCCATAGCGCCCGGCACCGCTCACCGTGCCCTGCGGCGGCCTGCACGGCCGCGAGGGCCGCCCATCGCCCCCGCAACGACATCGGTTCGGGAAGGTCGAGCTGCACCAGGGCCATGATCGGGCTCCTTCGCACGTCGTAGCGGGGGGCCGGTCACCGTACCTCCTGCGGGAGCCACACAGCGGGGGGGGCAGGACTCCCGGCCCGACGGCCCACCGGAGACGGACCCTTTCGCCGCACGTGTACCCTCGCCGGGCACCGGTATACGCTGCCTGATCATGCGCATAACAGCACACGGACCGGCCGCCGGCGCCACCGCCCTCGTCACTGTCCTGCTCGCCGCGGTCACCGGCTGCTCGTCCTCCGGCCCCTCCGACGGTGACGACGGATCCAAGCTGCTCACCGCCCTCGGAAGCCTCGCCGACGACAGCGGAAAGAAGCAGGTGACCTTTGTCGATGGCGCCCGCGTACGGGAGTTGAGCAAGGACGACGAGAAGCGGTTCACCTCCGTCTCGCAGCCGGCCAGTCCCCTTCTGAGTCCGTACCAGTCCGGTCTCCTGGGGCAGCGGTTCAGGGTGACCCAGATCGACACCGCGGTGGACACCGGCGAGGCCGGCCACTGGACGGGTACGTTCGATGGAGCGGCGATCACCAAGGCGCTGAAGTCCGACGGCTATACGCAGAGCGAGAAGGACGGCCGGAAGATCTGGGCGCGCACCGGGGACACGGGGGCGTCGCTCCAGGTCTCGGACGACGAGATCTCCTACTCCACCCGGGACGACGACACCATGGCCGCCGTCGACCCGAAGGAGGGCTCGTCGCTGGCCGACGACAAGGAGTTCCGCCGGGCGGCCGAGTGCCTGGGTGACGTCTACCGCGCGGACTTCAACCCGCTCAGCTCACCCAACCCGGTGCGCCTGGCGGCTCTGGGCCAGCAGGCGTCCTCGGCGGCCAAGAACACCGAGGTCCTCTGCTTCGTGGTCAAGGACGACGCGGCGGCCAGGAGCCTGGAGTCCGACCTCCAGGCGGTCGTCAGCGCCGAGTCGCCGAAGTTCGACGGCACGAAGGTGACGGTGGAGAAGGGCGACCAGCCGGTGGTGCGGGCCGTCGTCCCCGACAGCGCCACCCAGCGCCCGGGTCGCCTGATCCTCTCCGACGTAGACCTGTGGATGGCGGCTGCCCAGTAACGACGCGCGGGCGATGCGGGCGTCGTTGTGAGCCCGCGGACAGAATCACGCCCGAAATACCCCCTTTGCGTGTCACTACCTTCCCAACGACCGGACAGCGCGACGCCGCGCGGCTCACACCGGCGGAGCGGTGGCGGTCAGGAAGCCGCGGATGTAGCCCGCCACGGTGTCCAGGTGGCTTTCTAGCAGGAAGTGTCCGCCGCCGGGGACCAGATGGATCTCCGCGTCCGGCAGGTCCCTCGCGAAGGCGCGAGCTCCGTCCGGGCCGAAGATCTCGTCGCCCGCACCCCAGACCGCCAGGAGCGGAATTTGGTGTTTCCGGAAGTAGGCGTGCACCTGAGGGTAGAGGGGCCGGTTGC
Organism: Streptomyces sp. QL37; assembly: GCF_002941025.1. Lineage (NCBI taxonomy): Bacteria > Bacillati > Actinomycetota > Actinomycetes > Kitasatosporales > Streptomycetaceae > Streptomyces > Streptomyces sp. QL37. The sequence continues at coordinate 1,083,794 of NZ_PTJS01000001.1, forward strand.
TCGCGTAGTCGCGGAACAGGGCGAGCTGCGCCAGCTCGTTGCCCGGCCGGTTGACCTCGCGGTGGTCAGCGGCCCAGGTGTCGGGGTCGACCAGCTCGGGCCGGTCCACTCCGTGCAGGTACTGCCAGCGGATGGCGTCGAGCGAGAGGGCGGATCGGACGGCGGGTTCGGTGAGAGGGCCCGGGTTCTCGCAGTACGCCCACACGGGCTTCCAGAAGTCCGGCACGAAGCCGTCCTCGTAGGCATTGCCGCTCTGCGTGATCACCGCGGTGATCGCGTCCGGGGCGCGCAGGGCCAGGCGCCAGCCGATCGGTGCGCCGTAGTCCTGGACGTACAAGGCGTAGCGGGTGACGCCGAGTTGGGCCAGCAGGGCTTCGGTGATGTCGGCCAGGGAGTCGAAGGTGTACGGGAACGCGTCCGCAGGCGGGGTGTCGGAGTTGCCGAAGCCGAGGTGGTCGGGGGCGATGACGTGGAATCGATCGGCCAGCGCCGGGATGAGGTGGCGGAACATGCGTGAGCTGGTGGGGAATCCGTGCAGGAGTACGAGTGTGGGCGCTTCACGGGATCCCGCCTCGCGGTAGAAGACGCGGTGTCCCCGCACCGTGGCGTGGCGATGGATGATCTCGACCATGACTGACTAACCCCTTCAATCACTTATGGTGGTTACCTCGGCTTTCAGTAGATCGCCTTTGGAGTAACCTGTCAAACGGCTTGATGGAGTTAGTTGAGGAGGTGTGCCCCATGCTGGACGACCAGGCGCTGATGCAGGCCCTGAACAGCACCCCCGTCACGGACGGCCGACAGCAGGATCTGTGGCTTGACGACCACGAGATGGACAGATGGACGCAGGAGCACGGAGGGCTCGGCGACGACGAGGAGCGCCGATGGCTGCGCTCCACGCGGGACGCGCTCCAGGAATTGGCGTCGGGCATGTCGGCGGAGTCCCGCCTGCAGCAGGTCCTCGACGGCGTTCACAAAGTGCCGAAGCCCAGCACGTCAGGCATCGCGTGGCACCTGGAGGTGCCCCCACAGCGCCGACTGGCCGTGGAACTCGTGCTCGCGTGGGCGGATACCGAGGAGCGCGTGCCCGGCCGCCTACGGCCGTGCGAGAACCCCGAGTGCCACCTGTTCCTCCTGGACCGCAGTCGGGCCAACACCGCACGGTGGTGCTCGATGAAGACCTGCGGGAACCGGCTCAAAGCCCGGCGGCACCAGGCCAGGACCAGGGAGGACCCGCGCCCCGAATAACCACCGGCGGCGAGGCACACAACTGCGCTACAGTGGTGGCGAGACGATACGTCTCGGCTTATCTGATGCCGTCAGCTCAGGAGGAGCACCATGAATCACTACTACGTGGACGCGGCACCCGGTGTGCGTCTGTGGGCGGAGGAGCGAGGCTCCGCCGACGCCCCACCGCTCCTGCTGATCATGGGTGCGCAGACATCCGGCCTCGGCTGGCCGGACGACCTGGTGGAAGCCCTCGCCGCGCACCATCGGGTGATCCGCTACGACCACCGCGACACCGGCCGGTCCACCTGGGCCTTCGACCAGCATCCGTACGCCGTCACCGACCTCGCCGAGGACGCGATCACGGTCCTGGACGGCCTGGGCGTCGACCGGGCCCACGTCGTGGGCATGTCCCTCGGCGGAATGCTCACCCAGCTGCTCGTCGCCGACCACCCGGACCGCCTGCTCAGCGCGACCCTGATCGGCACGTCCGCGCTCAGCACCACCCCGTACGTGCGGCCGGACGGCACACGTGTCCCGCCCGAGGAACTTCCCGGCATCGCACCCCATGTGCTGGAGATCTGGTCCCGGCCGGCCGAGGAGCGCGGCCCGGAGGGCGAGCTAGACGCCCGCGTCGCACACTGGCGGGCGCTGGCGGGCGACCAGCTCCCGTTCGACGCGGAGAGCGCCCGCGAGCTGGAGCGGAGGATCATCGAGCACACCGGCCACCACAGCTCCAGCACCGCGCACGGCCGCGCGGACACCTCCGGCATGCTGCGCACCGAGGAACTCGCGCGGACCGACGTGCCCACACTCGTGATCTCGGCTCCGGCGGAACCGGTGTTCCCTCCCCCGCACCCGCTGCATCTCGCCCAGGTGATCCGCGGGGCGCGCACGGTCGAGATCCCGGGCATGGGCCACGCACTCCCCCGGGAGGTCCTGGCTCCACTCACCGACGCGATCCTGGCGCACACCGGCGCCCTCGGCAGCACTGCCGGACGCTGACACGAGGACCCGCCGGTGATGACGGCACGGTGCGGGACACCAGTCCACGAGTCCTTCTCCACCAGACCGGCAAATCGCTGCGAAGCCGGTCTTTGGTGAGGAATCATGCTGACCATGGCTCAGCTCGAAGCGCGCGAAGTGCCGCTGCACAAGGTCTTCTGCAGTGATTACGACTTCCGGATTCCGGACTACCAGCGTCCTTACGCCTGGCAGACCGAACAAGCCCAGCAACTACTCGCCGATCTCGAGGAAGCTCTCCTCCGGGGCGACGGCGAGCCCTACTTCCTCGGTTCCTTGGTACTCGTCAAGGACAGCCGGGCAGCCGATGCCGATGTCATCGACGGTCAGCAGCGCTTGACGACCTTGACCATCCTGCTGGCTGTCCTGCGCGATCTGGCTCAGCAACCCGATGTGGTGACCAACCTGGTGGCGATGATCGCCGAGCCCGGCAACACGGTTCTGGGCCTGAAGGCCAAACCGCGGCTCACTCTGCGTCCCCGGGATGCCGACTTCTTCCACCAGCACATTCAGACCTCCGATTCGATCAGGACCCTCCTGGAGCTGAACCCCCACAACCTGCGGACCGATGCGCAGAGGGCCGTCCAGGCCAACGCACGGGTTCTGCACACCACTTTGGCGACATGGACAGACGAGCAGCGTCTCGCACTGTGCAAGCTGATGGGTGTCCAGACCTTCCTCGTCGCGGTGAGCACTCCCGATCTGGACAGTGCTCACCGCATCTTCAGTGTGATGAACTCCCGAGGCCTCGACCTGGCGCCTGCCGACATCTTCAAGGCTCAGATCATCGGGGAGATCGAGGAGCAGGCCTCGGAGACCTACGCGAGACGGTGGGAAGACGCAGAGGAGAGCCTCGGCCGCGAGGAGTTCTCCGACCTGTTCTCCCATATCCGCATGATCTTCTCCGGCGAGCGGGCACGACAGGAACTGCTCAAGGAGTTCCAGGCGCAGGTTCTGTCCCACTACAAGGGTGGACGGGCCAAGGAGTTCGTCGACGAGGTCCTCGTTCCCTATGCCGAAGCGTCCGCGGTGATCCGCGACAAGACGTACGCGGCCGGGGATGGGTCGCCGCAGGTCAATGCGTGGTTCCGTCGGCTGCTGCAGCTGGACAACAACGACTGGTGGCCGGCCGCGTTGTGGGCGCTCCGGTCCCACGGTGGCGATCCCGTGTGGCTGGGTTCCTTCTTCCGCCTGCTGGAGCGCCTGGCGGCAAGCATGTTCGTCCGGCGTATCTACACCACCCCGCGTGTGCTCCGTTTCGCCGAGCTGCTGACGGATCTCAACAAGGGCCTCGGCTTGGAGGCCCCGGCCTTCCAGCTCACGGATGACGAGCGGACCGAGACTCTGTCCAGGCTCGACGGCGATGTGTACTACGAGCTGAGGACGCGCCGTTTCATCCTGCTCCGGCTGGACGAGCTGGTTTCCGAGGACGACATCGTGGCGACGTACGACGCACCGCGCATCACGGTCGAGCATGTCCTCCCCCAGAACCCGGGGGTCGACTCGCAGTGGCGCGCGGACTTCACGGCGGACGAGCGCAAACAGTGGACACACAGGCTCGCCAACCTCGTGCTGCTCAGCCGCACCAAGAACTCGCAGGTCCAGAACCTCGACTTCACCGCGAAGAAGGAGAGGTACCTCAGGCGGGGAGTGGTCGCCTTCCCCCTGACCACGCAGGTGTTGGGCCAGGACACCTGGACACCGGAGCACCTGGAGAAGCGACAGGCCGAACTGCTCGGCCTGCTGGCCGAGGAGTGGCGCCTGTAACTCCCCTGGACCGGGCCCATTTTCGCGGCACGCCCGACCCACCTGCCCCACTCGGTGAGGCAGGCCCGCTCCTCCCGTCCAGCCGACCGTGTGTCGACAGTGTCATTGGGAGGTGACGGACAGGGCCACGCCCGGAATGGGCGTCATGTCTGTCGCTCACCTCCCAATGACCCGGTGCCGGCGGGTGGGTTCGGGGGTATGGGAACGCTACTGCGGGCGCCGAACGCGTACCTACACGAACACCCAGTTCCACTCGACGCGCGCAAGCTTCACGAAGCGGCCGGCCTCGGTGACCCAGGGGAAGGGGGTACGGAAGCGAGTCAGGTCCTCCATGGAGACAACCATCGCGTCCAGTTGCTGTGCAACGTTGAGGACGGCCTGCGGCGAAGGCGAGGGGACCGTCACGATCAGGCCTTCTGCCACGGCTTGATCGACGAGGTGCTGTTCGTCGTACTCGATGGCGTCGACGATATCGGTTCCGAGTACGGCCACGACGCGCCGGTCCGGGTAGCGGCCCCGGATCGCCTTGAGGGCCGAACCGAGGAGGCTGAGGCTCGGTGGGCGAGGCGAAGCAGCGGTCCGCCCCGCCGTCACGATGCCGCGCCCGTCGACCACCAGACTCGGGCTGTTCTCGTTCTCCTCGGCCTCCGGCAGAAGCACCGGAGCAACCGGCTCCGCGGGCGCCGGCGCCTGGGCGGGCATGACGCTCCCGGCCGCAGGCTCGTCGATACGCCGCAGAAGTCTCTCCAGTTCACGGTCTAGGCCTTGCGCGATCGGCGTGCCGTCGGGACCGAAGCAGTCCAGCTCCTCGTCGAGGATGACGGTCCCGCTGTTACGCACCTTGGCGTGCACCTTGAGGATGCCGCTGCGGTCGTAGTGGTAGTCGACGTCGAACGTGTTGCTGGAAGGATCACTGTTCGGGTTGGGCACGCGCAGTTCGAGCCTGGCCAGGAGGAACGTCCGTTCATCGTCCGCCACTCGCTTCCCATCACCCTCGACGATCTCCAGGACCACCTTGGACGCACCGCGGGCGGCCGGCATGGCGCTGCGGGTCCCGCGGGCCGGGAGGGTCGAGTAGCGAGGGATCAGGGTGGCGAATCCTCGTCTGCCGTTGGCGTCGAAGGACAGACCGAGGTCGTGGCTGGTAGCCACCGAGATGGTGGTCTCGGGCACGAGCCCGTCGATCTCCGCAGCGGTGATCGCCGCTCCCCTCGCCACAGCCGTCATGGGGTTGCACAGCCGGGCGTCAACCACCTCCCTGCCGAGAATCCGCTCGACTTCCTTCCGTACGAGGGGGATCTGGGAGGTGCCGCCGATCATGAGCACGGCGTCCACGTCTTCAGCCGTGAGGCCGACGTCCTGGAGGCACTCCTTGAGCGGAACGAGAGCGCGACGCACGAGTGGGGCGACGGCTTGCTCGAACTCCTCACGCCGGATGACGACCGGCTTCAATCCGCCCAGAGGTTCGAAGAGCACCTCGTCCGTGCCAGGCTGCGACAGTGCGATCTTCGTCAACTCGACGTGGCGGCGCCAGCGACGCGCATCGGCCCGGGTGAGTCTGCCCGGGTCCGTACCCAGTTTGGTGAGGACCAGTTTGACCAGGGCCTCGTCGAACTCAAGGCCGCCGAGTGCGGTGATGCCTCGCGACGCCACCTCGTCGAAGATGCCGTCGTAGTGCTCGAGGATGGTGACGTCGATCGTGCCACCACCCCAGTCGAAGACAAGGAAGCACCCCTCGCCCGGGAAGTCGTGCGCGTAGCTGATGGCCGCTGCGGTCGGTTCGTTGATGAGTGCCTTGACCTTGATGCCTGCCAGCCTCGCCGCCGCGCGGGTTCGGTAGCGGGCGGCACCGGTGGCATTGGCCGGCACTGTGACGACGGCTTCGTCCATGTCACGCAGATTGCGCCGGACACCGTCCCTCATCCTCTCGAACAGCGCGGCGGCCACGGTCGTGCTGCGGAAGGGCTCATCGCCCAGCCAGAGTTCGTGCTCCTCCGGCACCGTGGTGGCGGAGCGGCTGTCGTGTTCGTCCTCGCCGGTGGGCCGGGATGCGAGCATGCGTTTGACTGCGTCCTTGGGATCAGCCGTCTCACATTTGGCGGACCAGCCGAAGCAGAGCGTCCTCTGGATGTCGCGCAGCGATACGACCGAGGGGAACAGCTCGTCGAATCCTGGCCGGTTCCATTCCGCCGGCAATCCGGCGCTGTCCACCCGGATCACTTCGGTGCCGGTGCCCGTCCATCGGGCGACCACCGAGTTGCTGGTGCCGAAGTCGATCCCGAAAGTCATCGGTCGGTCCCTTCCTGGTCCACGGGGTCGGCCGCTGTCCGGCGCATCTCCCCTCGCTGGACGATCCGTCCGTTGGCCATGTCCACGTAAGCGGGGGTGAGCACCTCATAGGCAGAGCTGCCTACGTGTTCCGCCGGGTTGCTGAGGTTGAAGGCCGAAGGGTCCGCGGTGGTGACCCGGGTGAGCCCGGACCGGCTCATCTCGGCATCGATCCGCAACTGCACGGCTGTGAGGTCCTGGGTCGTCTGGGCCGTGCGGTCGATGAGGGCCAGCTGGGCGAGGTGCTCTTCGCGTACGCGCGTCGCGTTGAGCACAGCGGTGCGCAGCGTCTCGTCCACAGCTGCCTGTACCGCCTGCTGAACGAGGATTCCCATCTTCCCGGCAGTGGACTGGGCGCCGGCGATCGCGGCGTCGAGCTCCGCGGTGAGCTGGCGGCTCACTTCCTGGGCGGCGCTGGCACCCGCCTTCGTCGCCGCCTTGTCGACCTTGGCCGCGATCTTGTCGCTGATGATGCGGAACATCACTTCCGGGTCGGACCGCGGGTCGACCAGCTCATCGGCCTCACTGCTGCTCGTCCGGTCCGAAGCGGGTGCCGTCTCCTGCGGCTTCGTCCGGCCGCCGTCGGATTGCGGCCGCGCCGCCCGGGCACCGGTGCGAGGCTTTGAGCGGGCGCCCTCGAAAGCGGCGATGCGCTGGATCTCGCCTGCCGGCCGGCGGGGCTTCTTCTTGGGTGGCATCAGCAGTTGTTCCTCAGTCTTTCGGCGTTACGGCCGATGATCTCGCGGGCCGCCCCGGTGGCGGTCCACAGCTGTTCTTCCTGGGTGCTGGCCGCTGTGCGGCGCGCCATCGGTCGCGGAGCGGGCAGCAGGACTTCATTGCGGATGCCGGGCACCCAGAGAAACTTCTCATTGAGCGGGAGCGCGTAGACGGTTTCCGGTCGCTCACCCAGGCGTTGTGCGGTCTCCATGCGTTTGATGCGGTCCTTGGCGCCGTTGATGTACTCCAGCTGCTCCGCGGGCACCTGCGTACGCAGGTCACGCCAGCCCTGCCGCCACTCGTTCGATCCATGCTCGACGCACAGTGCCAGATACGGATTGAGTACGTCGTTCGGGCGCCCGTTGAGCCTGAGCGTCTGCAGTAGTTCGCTGAGGCCTGTCATGCGGTGCCTTTCCTTCCCGCCGACGCCTCCGCGCCGCGCCCCACCGCGCTTGAGTACCTCTTCCAGCAGGCCGACACCTCGGTCGAACCGTTCACGGTCATTGCGGCGCGCGCCAAGGAATTGGAGATACGCCTGCACCGCACGAGCTTCCCGGTCCGCAGACGCCGCCCAACTACGCGTGTCCCCGTTGCGGAGAGCCGCCGCCTGCCGGACGGTTGCCGCCCGGGCATCGGCCACGTCGTCCGGATCACACGCCATCGCCCAGTGCACATCGTCCAGGAGGCGGTACAAACGGCGCGTCCCTGCCCAGTAGTGGAAGGACGTGCGGCCGGAAATCAGACGGCCGCTGGGAAGGCAGTCTTCGAGAAGTCCGAAGAGGGAGGGGTCCTGGCCCGAGCGCCACCCGACAGGCCCGCCCCGCTTCACCTCCTTCAGCTCTGCGACAAGTTCGGCCAGGTCTTCGGGTAAATGGCTGTCCGTCTGAGGTTCGACGTCGTCCAAGGCAGCGGTCTCGCCGACGAGTAGCGCGGACCGCAGACTCCACTGGTCGTGACGGCCGTCGACGACGTCGACGGTTCCTCCGGACCAGAGGGTGCGGCGGCACGCCTCGTCCCGCCACTCCAGCCCCGCCACTTCTTCGTCGGTGAGTGCTTGCGGCGAAAGCCTGGCCGTCGCGTACCGCACGCGTTCGCTTTCCCGGGGCCAGGTGTGCACTCGTGTCTGCCGTCGCAGGACACCGCGGTCGATGAGGTCGTCCACGATCGGCTGCGGCAACTGCTCGACCAGACGTTGCCAGGCGACTGTGGGCAGAGTGCCGTGGCCCTCCGCCTCGACCGCTTCCAGGTGCAGTTGCCAGGCGTCGATCGTGGCCGGTGCGACGTCGGGCGCGGGCGCGCGCCCGGAACAGATCATCTCGGCCCGCACGCGCTGGTCCTCGTGCAGGACGGGCAGACCTGCCGCAGCGAGATCGACCAGGTGGCGGATGGCGGACAGCGGTGGCAGCCCCGCCAGCAGATCGCATACGCCGTAGGCGAGCGCGGATTCCGGGTCGATTTCGCGGCCGGCACGCAGCAGAGCCTCGCCCACGAATCCGGGAGCTCCGGCCTCGGCGGCCACACGCTCGAGTACCGCCATGGCCCGGTCCGAGAGGCGCAGGGGGGCGGGCACTTCGGCCGGCCCGGGGATGGGGTCTTCCACCACGGCCTCGATGGCGGAGATCACCGGCTCGGCCGACGCGGCACGGCCCCGTGCGCGCAACGAGGGGATCAGTCCGGTCTGTCGCGCCCTGCGGCGCTCCTCGCGTCGCGCGAGCTCTGCACGCCTCAGCGCTTCCAGATCCGCTGCGGTCGTGGGATCGGTGGTCATCAGCGCCGTTTTCCCCCAGTCCGAACTGCCGTCCCCCAGACCTCCGGAGAGGTCCGGCTTCGGGTGAACATCCCGATATTAAGCCAGGTCATTCCTACTTTCGTAGGATCTTGCAGGAGCGAGCGAAGTAAGGCTGATGTGCTGGGGATTCCTCACTGCCCACTCCGCTGTGCATCGTCGTCCCACCCCGTTTCAACCGACGCGCTTGCACTCCTGACAGTGCGTCGACTTGGAGATTTCGCCCTTGGTGACGGTGCCCCGGCCGCTGCCGGCGGGCGGCAGGACGGAGGGTCCCGCCGCGGCGGGCCGCACCGCCACCGCCGACGGCAGGCCGGGGCCCTGGAGGCCGCCCAGCTCGGCCGCGAGGTCCGCGCCGCGCATGCCGGGGAAGGCGTAGCCCCCGGTTCCGTCCCACGGGACGTCGAGGTCGTCCAGACGCACGCGCCACTCCGCTCCTGGCAGTGCACGGCGCAACTCGGTCACCGAGACCAGCACATGGTCGAGCACAGGCAGCACCTTGCCTGGATCGAACGGCATCTTGGTGGACCCGGCAACGATCTCGTCCGGTCGGCTGTCGTCGCGGTCGTAGAGGTACAGGCTTTCCTGGTCCTCGTACGGGAAGGACGCCATGTGCGCGGCGACGATGCGCTCGACAGCAGCCGTCTCGGCAACCGTCAGCGGCGTGGCCCGGCCGGCACAGTAGTAGAGGGAGACGCTCATGGCCCGAGCCTAGCGACGGGGTATGACAGAGCCGTCCGGCACAGGACGGTCCTGTGGTGGGATGGTGCCGTGAGCCGCACCGTGGAAGAGACCAACCGCCGCATGCTCCGGGCTCGGGACGCGATGGACCGTGCGTACGCGCAGCCGCTGGACGTGCCGGCCCTGGCCAGGATCGCCCACGTCTCCCCGGCGCACTTCGCCCGTACCTTCCGCGCGACCTTCGGGGAAACCCCGCACCGCTATCTGCAGCGCCGCCGCGTCGAGCGGGCGATGTTCCTGCTGCGGGAATCCGACCGCGGCGTCACGGACATCTGTTACGAGGTCGGCTTCGGCAGCACCGGTACGTTCAGTCGCACGTTCCGCGACATAGTCGGCCGGTCTCCGAGGACGTACCGCAAGGAGACGGCTGCCACGAAGGTACCCACGTGCTTCACGAAGGCGTGGACGCGGCCGAGCGACTGAGGGTGCGGTGCCTCCGCACCGGCCGCCGGCTGAGCAGTTTTGGATAAGTTTTCTCCGGGCCTGCCGACTAGCGTGATGAACATGTTCAACGCAATCACGCACTCACAGATCTACGTCCTCGACCAGGACCAGGCCCTCGACTTCTACGTCGGCAAGCTGGGCCTCGAAGTCAACGCCGATGTCGACATGGGCTTCATGCGCTGGCTTACCGTCAGCGTTCCCGGTCACCCCGACCGCCAGGTCCTGCTGGAGAAGCCGGGCCCTCCGGCGATGTCCGAGGAGACGGCCGAGCAGGTCCGCGAACTGCTGACGAAGGGCGCGCTCGGCAGCGCGCTCATCCTCACCACGGACGACTGCCGCAAGACGTACGAGACGCTGCTGGCCCGGGGCGTGGAGTTCACCGATGAACCGACGGAACGCCCGTACGGAATCGACTGCGGCCTGCGCGATCCCTTCGGCAACCACCTGCGCTTCACCCAGCTGAAGGGCTGAGGTCCGGGGAGGGCGGGTGCCGGGGCGATTGCCCCGCACCCACCGGTTGTCGCCGACGCCCGTTGCCCCGACGATGGGGAGGCATGCCGCCACTGACGGGAGGGCCAGTTGACGGATCCCTGGGTGGCTCCGGCCGCCGACGCGAACCCCGGCGCCCGGCTCGGTGAACTGCGGCGTGCGCATGAGGTGTTCACCTCCGACGGGCGGCTGGAGGCGCGGGTACGGTCCGTGGTGGGCCAGTCGTGGCGGCGCTCCGCCCGGGCGCGGGTCAGTCCGGACGGCGCGGCGCTGGTCGAGCTCTGCGCGGACGAACTCGGGCCGTACCGGGAGGCACACCCCCTGGCTCGCGTCATGCCGATGATCCGCGAACTGATGAGTGCCTACGCCGTGGATGGTGAACATCTGCTCGCCGTATGCGATGCCCACGGCCGGCTGCTGTGGGTCGAGGGGCATGCCCGGGCCCGTCGGCGTGCGGAGCGGATGAACTTCGTGGAAGGCGCCCGCTGGGCCGAGTCGGAGGCCGGGACGAACGCGCCCGGCACGGCGCTCGCGATCGACCGTCCCGTCCAGGTGTTCGCCGCCGAGCACTTCCTTCGGCCGGTCCAGCAGTGGACGTGCGCCGCCGCACCGCTGCACGATCCGCACACCGGCCGGATGCTCGGTGCCGTCGACATCACCGGCGGGGACGGTCTCGCGCATCCCCACAGCCTGGCGTTCGTACAGGCTGTGGCGCGTGCCGCCGAGTCCCAGCTGGCACTCGTCGCCCCTCCGGCCGCCGACGGGTCGGCACGGCTCTCCGCGCTCGGCAGCGACGAGGCGCTCCTGGTTCTGGGCGGGCGCAGGATCCGGCTGAGCAGGCGCCACAGCGAGATCCTGGTGACGCTGGCCCTCCACCCGGAGGGCCTCGACGGGGAGGCGCTGCTGATCGAGCTGTACGAGGACGAGACCGTCCCCCCGGTGACACTGCGGGCCGAACTCGCGCGGCTCCGGAGGCTTCTGGGGCCCGAGTTGCTGCGCTCGCGTCCGTACCGGCTGGGCGTGCCGGTGGACACCGACTTCGACTCCGTCACGCGCAGGCTGGAGTCCGGAGCGGTGGCGGCGGCCCTCGACGCGTACGCGGGCCCCCTGCTGCCACGTTCGCAGGCGCCGGCGATCGTCCGGCTCCGCCGCCGGATCGGCGGCCAGCTGCGGGCCGCGCTGATCGCGCGCGGTGATCCGGGGCTCCTCGCCGACTGGGCGTACAGCCCGTGGGGTGCGGAGGACCTCCCTGTCTGGCGGGCCCTCGCCGCGGCGGCGCCTCCGGAGCGGCGGGCGGCACTGCTGGCCAGGGCGCAGGTGCTCGACGCGGAGCACCGTTCATAGCGCCGTTCACGGGGCGGGCCGTGCAACGGCGTTGCAACGTCTCGCCGCCTAGCCTCGCGGCGAGGGCCGTCCAACGGCGGGCGGCACCGGATCCGGGAGGCCACAGAGATGACCCGTTACGCCGCGCCGGGCACCGAGGGCGCCATCGTCTCGTACGAGTCCCGCTACGACCACTGGATCGGCGGCGCCTATGTCCCGCCGGCCCGTGGTCAGTACTTCGAGAACCCGAGCCCCGTCAACGGCCGCCCCTTCACGGAGATCGCCCGCGGCACCGAGGACGACGTCGAGCGCGCCCTGGACGCCGCTCATGCGGCGGCTCCCGCCTGGGGAGCCGTGTCCGCGGGTGACCGTGCGATCGTCCTGAACCGGATCGCCGACCGCATGGAAGAGCATCTGGAGGAGCTGGCGGTCGCCGAGAGCTGGGAGAACGGCAAGCCGGTGCGCGAGACGCTGGCCGCGGACATTCCGCTGGCCGTCGACCACTTCCGGTACTTCGCGGGTGCGCTGCGCGCCCAGGAGGGCTCGCTCAGCGAGATCGACGACGACACCGTGGCGTACCACTTCCACGAGCCGCTGGGTGTGGTGGCCCAGATCATTCCGTGGAACTTCCCCATACTGATGGCCGTCTGGAAGCTCGCCCCCGCTCTGGCCGCCGGGAACGCGGTGGTCCTCAAGCCGGCGGAGCAGACCCCCGCGTCGATCCATGTGTGGATGAGCCTGGTCGCGGATCTGCTTCCCCCCGGGGTCGTCAACATCCTCAACGGGTACGGAGCGGAGGCGGGGAAGCCGCTCGCCTCCAGCCCGCGGGTCGCGAAGATCGCCTTCACGGGCGAGACGACGACGGGGCGCCTGATCATGCAGTACGCCTCGGAGAACCTCAAGCCCGTCACTCTGGAGCTGGGCGGCAAGTCGCCGAACCTCTTCTTCGACGACGTGTGGGCGCTGGACGACGACTTCCGCGACAAGGCGCTCGAGGGCTTCACCATGTTCGCCCTCAACCAGGGTGAGGTGTGCACGTGTCCTTCTCGGGCGCTGATCCAGCGCGGACACTACGGCGACTTCCTCGAAGCGGGCATCGCCCGTACCGAGAAGATCGTACCCGGGCACCCGTTGGACACCGACACGATGATCGGCGCACAGGCCTCCACCGAACAGCTGAAGAAGATCCTCTCGTACCTCGAGATCGGACAGCAGGAGGGTGCGAAGATCCTGACCGGCGGTCAGCGCGTCGAGCACGGGGGTGAGCTGGAGGGCGGCTACTACGTCCAGCCGACGATCTTCGAGGGTGACAACCGTATGCGGATCTTCCAGGAGGAGATCTTCGGCCCCGTGGTCGCCGTGACGTCCTTCTCGGACTTCGACGAGGGCATCAGGACGGCGAACGACACGCTGTACGGGCTCGGCGCGGGTGTATGGACCCGCGATGCCAACACCGCCTACCGGGCGGGCCGGGCCATCAAGGCGGGCAGGGTCTGGACGAACTGCTACCACGCCTACCCGGCCCACGCCGCTTTCGGTGGATACAAGCAGTCGGGCATAGGCCGGGAGAACCACAAGATGATGCTGGAGCACTACCAGCAGACGAAGAACCTTCTCGTGTCGTACTCGCCGAAGAAGCTGGGCTTCTTCTAGACGCAGGAAAGGGCGCCTGGCCAGGTGTGTGTTTCACCTGCCGGGCGCCCTCCCTGGAGCACTTCTGATACACGGGGCGCTGGGGGCGCGACTCCCGGTGGCTCCCGCCGCTGCCCCACCTCCGACCAGCCGTTCCGGGCATCTCCGGACCAAGGCCCGGCTCTCCCCCTGCGGTCACCGTGCCCTTGGGGGTGCACGGGCTCAGCTTGTTCCAGCCTTGGCGGGGCTTCGGTGACGACGGTAAGTTCTCCGCGGTGACTTTGGTGGAGACGCGGGGCCTCACTTCGATGTCCGACGAAGTGCGTTTGCGTTGGGTGGCGTTGGGGGACACGAGTCGGCGGCCTGCTGTGGTCCTGCTCCATGGCGGCCCGGGGCTGCCGGACTATCTGGGCGATGTCGCCCCCATGGTCGCGGACCTCGCACCCGTGTACCGGTACGACCAGCGTGGCACGGGCCGGTCCCCGTGGAGGGGCCCCCACACCTTCGCCCGGCACACCGACGATCTCGCCGCACTGCTCGACGCCTGGGACGTGCCCGAGGCCGTGCTGACCGGGCACTCCTACGGCACCGACCTGGCGAGCAGGTTCTGCCTGAGACCGCTCGATTCGCTCGCTCCTCAGCTCGCTCTCCCCCTGATCAGGATCGAGGGCGCCGGGCACGAGCCCTGGTTGGAGCAGCCCGCCGCCGTGCGTACGCAGCTGCGGCGATTCGTGCGAAGCGCCGTGGACGCGTAGGGCCGACGGGCTCACCGGCTGGTCCTGTTCGTTCGGCCACCGCGGCATTCGAGCGAATCGGGCCTCGGGTCCGGTGGGGTGGTCCGGGCCGAGGCGCGGCCGGCCGGTGCCCGTCGACGCGCGCCGGCGAAGCCGTGACACACGCTTGACACGAACACGTCCGCTTGTATGGTCTAGGCCAACAGAACTCACCGCTCCGCTTGCGGAGTTGAGCTCGGTCGGCATCTCCGCATGCCGACGGGCTCGGTGAGTGCGCGTGACCTTCGCGCCTCTTGGCCCCCACCCAGAGGCCGTACCCGGCGCGTGCGGTCACCCCCACATATGACCGCACACGCCCCGGGGCGGCCTGATGTGAAGGAGTTACGTATGCACGCCAGCAGGAAGACAGCGGCACTGATCGGCGCGGCTCTGGCCCCCGTCATCGCGATCAGTCTGCCCGCCGGTTCGGCGAGTGCCCACGGTTACATCTCGGATCCGCCCAGCCGGCAGGCCCAGTGCGCGGCGGGGACGGTGTCCTGCGGGGACATCACCTACGAACCTCAGAGCGTGGAAGGGCCCAAGGGCCTGACCACCTGCAGCGGCGGGAACAGCCGCTTCGCGGAGCTGGACGACGACAGCAAGGGCTGGGCCGTCACCTCGGTCCCGAAGAACGCTACGTTCTCCTGGAAGCTCACCGCTCAGCACTCCACCAGCACCTGGGAGTACTACGTCGGCGGTCAGCAGATCGCCCTGTTCGACGACGGCGGCGCCAAGCCGGGCGCAGTGGTGAACCACGAGGTCGACTTCGGCGGCCTCACCGGGCAGCAGAAGGTGCTCGCCGTGTGGAACGTCGCCGACACCGACAACGCGTTCTACGCGTGCATCGACGTCAACGTCGGCGCCTGACACATCGAGTGGAGGGAAGAGGACGGGAAGGCGGTGGCCCCATCGGGCCCGCCGACCTCGCCCGTCCGGCGGGAGGGGCTTCCACGACAAGCCCCTCCCGGCCTCTCACACACCTCGCCTTCGTCCGACAGGAGTCGGCCTCGTGGAGTCCCGCACACTCGCGCTACTGGCCACCACCGGCGCGGCCGCCGCCCTCTGCACCCTGGCCCTCGCCCCGACGGCGCTCGCCCAGACGACCAGAACGACTCGTCCGTCGCCTGCAAGACGGGCCTGTGGTACTGGAACACCCAGAGCGGACCCGGCACCATGACTCCACACGACGCGATGCTCGACAGCGCGGGCTTCGGCGAGACCATCCGTGCCATCAACGGCAGCCTGGAATGCGACGGCGGCAATCCCGGACAGGTCCAGAGCCGTATCGACAGCTACGAGCGCTTCACCCAGGTCCTGGGCGTCGACCCCGGAGACGATCTCAGCTGCTAGTACCGCATCAGGCAACGTTCGCCCTGTTGTGGAGTGACGCGCCATCCGGGTCCTGGTCCTGGGCGACCCATGGCCGTCAGGATGTGCGGGCGGCAGATCGAGTACACGTGCGTGAGATCGATGACGGCGAGGGCAGGCGGCTGCCGGCGATCATCCGTGCTGCGTCACTTCACCCTCGACGGCACCGACCATGCCGACCATGCCGACCACAGGGAACACGGCGGCATGGTCCGCCGCTACATCATCCGGCGGAACCGCCACGCCGACGACCGGCGCCTCCGTGCCGTCGTGAACAGGGTCGACGTCGCCTGATCCGGCGCTAGTCGGAGCTCATGCCGAGCGGTTCCGCAGTGGCGTCGCCGGGCCGCTTTGCGGCACCGGTCGCGTAGCAGGCTTCCGGATCGTCGTCTCCGGCCGGAGCCGTGGCGGCGATGACGGCGTCCAGCGTGTCCCGTGCGGCCAGCAGGCCGGCCACGGCCTCGTCGATGCGTTCACGTTCCCGGTTCAGGTCGGGCAGCATGCCAGAACAGGCCGGCGCCAGGGTCTGCCCGTCGTCGACCATGCAGGGCATCAGTTCGGCGATCGTGACGGTGTTGAGACCGGCGCCGAGCAGCATGCGGATGCCCCGCACCGTGGCTATGTCCTCTTCCGTGAACTCGCGATACCCGCTTGGCCGCCGCGTTGGCTTGAGCAGCCCCTGCTCCTCGTAATAGCGCAGCAGGCGTTGGCTGACCCCGGTCCGCCGGGAGAACTCCCCCATGCGCATGTGACGACCACCACGTTCAGTTGACTCTCACATCGATGTGAGACAGCAGTCTATGCCGCATGACGAACCAGCGATCAGCAAGCCCGCAGCACGCACCCGTTACCGTCATCGGCCTCGGCCCCATGGGCCTCGCCCTCGCCGGGACGCTTCTGGAACACGGCCACCCCACGACCGTCTGGAACCGCACCCCGGAGAAAGCCGACAGCCTCGTCACCAAGGGCGTCCACCGCGCGGGGACCGTCGCCGAGGCGGTGTCCGCGAGCCCTGTCACGATCACGTGCCTGAAGGACTACGAGACCATGTACGCGGTCCTCGACTCCGCTGGTGACGCCTTGAGGGGCCGCGCATTGGTAAACCTCAACTCCGGTACCCCGAATGAGGCGCACGCAGCGGTCAGCTGGGCAACCGGGCGAGGCGCCGCCTACATGGACGGCGCGATCATGGTGCCGCCGCCGCTCGTCGGGCACCCCGACTCCGTCTTCCTCTACAGCGGTTCACAGGATGTCTTCGACAAGCATCGGGCGACGCTGGCGGGCATGGGCGCCCCCCGGTACCTCGGCTCCGACCCCAGCCTGGCGGTGCTGTACAACGCGGCACTGCTCGACATGATGTACGCGACCATGAACGGCTTTCTGCACGCCACCGCGCTGGTCGGGTCAGCGAACGTCTCGGCGGTCACGTTCGCCGATCTCGCACTCAACTGGTTCATGCCCACGGTCGTGGACTCAACCCTGACCGAGCAGGCCCCCGACCTGGACGAGGGAAACTACCCCGGCGACGTGGGCACCATGGAGATGAACCTCAACGCGCTCGAGCACATCACCCGCACTTGTGTGGAGCAGGGCATTCACTCCGACCAGCCGAGGCTGATGCAGGCGATCGCCGAGCGGGCGATCGCCGAGGGCTACAGCGGCAAGAACTACCTGGCCGTGTTCGAAGTCTTCAAGAAGGCGACACACGCTTCGTGACCTCATACGACGTCGAGGCGCACTACCGACAGATCGAGCGTTGCCTGATGCGGCACCGGAAGAACCTCAAGACGGCTTCCGACGGCCGTCGGCGCACGACTGCGGTGGCATGCGGCTGACTGGATCCTGCTGCACGTCCCATCGTCCCCGACGGGACGTGCAGCACCGCCGCCCGCCGGCGGCGCCCGACGCCGCTCCGGGGACCGTCCGATCGTCGACCACCACGCGATGCCGCTCGCAGGCGGCAACCGCCGGGGCATCGTCCGGGTCCGGCCGCTGCTGGAGAAGTGGTCCCGCCGATCCGGGGTCCGCGGAGCGCGACATTCGCTTCGTGCGGCTGTACGGGGGACGCTCCGCCGCAGACCCGCCGCCGTATCTGCGCCGATGCCCGCGCCTCTCCGGGTTCGGCGGGAAGCAGGCCAAGAGGGTCGCCGCGGCGGAACGCAGGCTCGGGCTCCCGGAGGCAGGTTGCCACCGGCAGGCACAGCCGGGACGGTGCGTCAGACCATCGCGAGCCGGTCCACCAGCAGCTCCATCCTCCGGCCCGTGTCCTCCGGGGGCAGTCGTCCCGCCCGCGACAGGGTCGCGAGGCCGTGCAGGGCGGCCCAGAAGACCTCGGTGAACAGCCCTGGGTGCACGCCGTCCCCGGCGACCTCGCCGAGGCTCTCCAGCAAGGCGGCGAAGGCGTCCTTCAGGGGCTCAGGGGTGTCCTCCTTCGCGAAGGCCAGGCCGCCGTCGAGCTGGAACATCGCGTCGTAGACCGCCGGGTTGCGTTCGGCGAAGTCGAGGTAGGCGCGGGCGAGGGCGGTGACCCGGGCACGTGGACCGTCCGCGGCACGAGCCGCGGCTCTCAGCGCCACGGCCATCTCTGCGGCGCCTTCGAGGGCGACGGCGCCGATGATCTCCCGCTTGCCGCGGAAGTGGCTGTAGAGGACGGGCTGGCTGTACTCGATCCGCTCGGCGAGACGGCGGGTGGTGACCGCGTCCCAGCCCTGCTGCTCGGCGAGTTCGCGGGCCGTCGCCAAGATGAGGCGTTCGCGGGCAGCCCGTTCACGCTCCTTGCGTTCCTGTACCGACATGAGTCGATCCTAGCACCGCTAGACAACGGAGCGGCAGTAGGTCTAGCGTTGCCACATCAGCTATCAACGCTAGATTTCGGGAGGGATCACCCATGCTCAACGCACTCGAGGTCTTCACCACCGTGGTCGTCGGCGTGATGGTGGGGGTGGAGTTCTCCGTCGCCTTCGTCATGAACCGGATCTTCGACGCACTCCCCGACGACAGCGGCCAACTCGGCCGCGCCCACGGGGGCCGGATGCTCGGCGCCGTGATGCCTGTCTGGTACATCACCTCGCTCGCCCTCGTCGCGATATGGGCCGTCGCCGGATGGCAGCACCACGGCGCCGGCCTCGTCCTCACCGCCGGCGCGCTGCTGCTCCTCAGTGTGCTGATGTCGATCCTGCTGCTCGTCCCGATCAACAACCGGAGCAAGACGTGGGCGCCCGACAATCGGCCCGCCGACTGGAAGCAGCAGATGAACCGCTGGGACCGCTTCCACTACATCCGCGTCGCCGTCATCATCGCGGCCTTCGCCCTGCTGGTCGCCGCCCTCAGCTGAGCCCTCGGGCCGGCACCGCGTCCTGCGCCGGCTCCCAGGCCGCCGCGCACAGGGTCTCGGACACGGCGGCCGTGTAACGGGCGGCGGCGAGCCAGTGGGTGGCGAAGCCGTCGGTGTCGGCGGGGAGGAGGCGGCCGAAGAGGTCGCGATCCCGTCGGGCCGCCGAGGCGCACAGGGCGGTGAGGAGACCGGCGGCGGTGGGAAGTCCCGCGCGGCGGATGCGACGGGCCTCGGCGGTCACGTCGCCCAGCGTGCCGAGGGCGGCGCGGCCCGCCGGGACCGCCTGTTCGACCCGGCGCTCCAGCAGATACAGGGGCGAGTGCGCTCCGGGCCCTCCGGGCTGTGGCGGGGCGGGGTGCACGGGGGCGGCCGGGTCCGGGAGGTCGGCGCGGCTCAGGCGGTCGAGGCCGAGATCGATCGTGCCCTCGCCGGTGGGGTGCGAGCAGGCGAGGAGGGCGAGCCGCGGATGGAGGGCGGGCACCAGGCGGCCGATGATCCTCAGCCGTGTCCCCGGCGCCGTGGCCAGCAGCATCAGGTTGTCGCGGTGGGCCAGCGCGGGGTCGTCGTCGGCGACGGTGAGCCGGACGCGGACGCCTCCCCCGCACAGCGCGAGCAAGCAGGTGCCGCCCGACTCCCCTACCGCGCCGAGGAGTTCGACGTCCAGGAAGAGCAGGTCGCTGCCGCCGCCGTCCGGGTCCGCGTAGCGGGAGGTGGACCGCAGGGCGCGGGCGGCCTGTTCGGACGGCGGTGTCTCCCACAGGGTGGCGAGCGGCGGCTCCGTCCACGCCGCACCCCGGGCGGTGACGGCCTTGACGCCCTTCCCGGCGCCCAGTCTGCCGTCCGGCGAGACCGTCGCCCCCGAGACGGCCAGGCCGGCCCGGCCCAGCTCCCGGTGGGTGAGCGCGCTGTCCCCCAGACGCACGGCCCGGTCGGCCACGCCCAGGGCGCGCCCGACGCCGCCGGGTGCCACGTCGCCGACCGTGAAGAGACGGCCGTCGGCCCCGGCGACCCAGGTGCGCACCCCGCCGTGCCCCGAGTCGGTGACCACGGGCTCGGTGAACAGGCCGTACAGGCGCAACGATCCGTCCGGGCTGTACGGGCGGCGCACGCGGCCTCTGACTGCGGCCAGCTCCGCCCCGGACGTGGTCCCGACCCGGTGTGCTGTGCCCAGGAGTTCGGCCAAGGCCGTGACGAGGTCGGCGGTGCGGTAGGACGGGTCCCCGGCCCGGGCCGCGCGCAGCAGCGTGACGACGGACAGCGCGGTGCCCGCGGCGCGCGGCAGCTGCCGGAGCCGGGCGGTGTGGGCGGCGCGGAGGAGGGCCGCCTGGGCGACGGCGCCCGCCCCGTCGACGCCGGCCTCCAGCACGGCGGCGCCCGCCGACCACAGGGCGTCGGCCGCTCCACGCTGCGCCGGACTCGCCACCTCGGGCGAGGAGGCGGAGTCGGGAAGGGGCTCCGTCGCGGAGCGGGGTTCGGGGCACGCGCGGGCGGGCTCATCGGCGGGCTCCGTCGCCGGGTCCGCCGCGGGGGCGGCGCAGGCGGCGGCCGCGCGGTGGACGCATGCCGGGGCTAGGAGACAACCGCAGGTGATGGCGTCCGCCGCCGCCACCACGCCGCCCGGGGCGTGCAGGCGCAACTCGGTGTCGTCGTCGACCGCGATCGTCACCGTGTCCCCGTCGCGGTGCACCGGGCGGGCTCCGAGCTTGGTGACCGCCGCGTCCAGCCGCTTGCGCAGCCGGGGCGAGAGGTCCTCCACGAGCGTGGCCGTGACCTCCGGTGCGACGGGTGGCAACCGGTCGGCGTTCATGCGGTCTTCTCCCCTATCCAGCGGGCCAGTTCGAGTGGGCTGAGGGCCGCCACGGGCATGCCGGCGGACACGAGCTGCCCCGCGACGCCCGTCGAGTAGCGGGGCCGGCCGGCGTCGTCGAGACTCGCGCAACCGAGGACGTGGCAGCCGGTGTTCACCAGAGCCCGCACTTCGGCCAGCAGTCCGCCGAGCGGCGCGCCCTCCTCGAAGTCGCTGATGACGACGACGAGGGTGCGGGTGGGCACCTCGATCAGGCTGCGGGCGTGCCGCAGCCCGGCGGCGATGTGCGTACCCCCGCCCACGCTCACCTCCAGCAGGAGGGAGAGGGGATCGTGCACATGGCCGGTGAGGTCGACCACCTCCGTGGAGAAGGCCAGGAATTGGGTGCTCAGGGTCGGCACCCCGGCGAGCACGGAGGCGGTCAGCGCGGACCAGATCGTGGACGCCTCCATGGATCCGGAGACGTCGGTGACCAGAATCAGTCGCCAGTCGGCCGACCGGCGGGCGCGACTGCGGAACACCGGCTTCTCGGGGATCACCTGGACCGTACCGTCGGCTGTCCGGCGGGCGGTGGCGAGGTTGGCGCGCAGCGTGCGCGGCAGATCCAGTCGCCCGCCGGGGCGGCGGGTGGGCCGGGCGGACATCGTCCCGGTGAGTGCGGGCCGCAGCCGCGTGGCGAGCTGCCGGGTCAGTTCGTCGACCAGGTGGCGGACCAGGGGCCGGAGCGCGGCGAGGCGGGTTTCGGGGAGGCCGCCGGCGTACCGCAGGATCGTACGGAGCAGTTCCACGGAGGGGGTGGCGGCCGCCGGGTCGAGTTCGGTGAGGACGTCCTGCCGCCCTGTCGTGGCTGCGGCGGCGAGGACCTCCTCGCGGACGCCGGGGCCGAACAGTGCGGCCAGTTCCTCGGACCACTCGCGGACGCCGGGGAACGACGGTTCCCGGCCGCCACCGCGACCTGTGCCGGGCAGGCCGCCGCGGGATCCCTCGCCGTGTCCCGCGCCGTAGAGCTCGTCCAGTGCGGTCGCCAGGCGGGCGGCGCCGGACGGCAGTTGGTCGGGGCGCCGGCGCCCTGGACCCATTGCTGCACCGGGTCGTCGAGCTGGACGACACCGCCTTCCTGGCCCGGCTCCCTGCCCTGCGCGGTGGCTTCGACACGCTGAGCCCGGCCGCCCGGGACAGACTTCTGGAGACCGTCGAGGAGCGGCTGGGCGAACGGGTGGACACCCTCGACGCGGACGATCCGGCCGAGCAGGCCCGTCGGACGGCCGCCGACCTCGCGGCCCGTGAACTCCTGACCGGCCTCGGCCTGCCCGTCCCGCCACCCGTGCACGACGATCAGTTTCCACCGTCGTCCGGCCACCCCGCCGCGACGCGCCCCCCGAAGGTCTCGGCCTCTTCGTGGCCCGTGAGCACCCTGACTCCCCCGGCGGCCGCGGCGATCAGCGGGGTGCCTTCGGCGGCCAGCCGGGCGAGGGCGTCGGTGAGCCGGATGCCGCCCACCCGGTCGGCCCGCTGGGCCAGTTCGAGCAGCGCGCGGGCGTCCTCGGGCTCCTCGGAGCCGGTCAGGCCGTCGACCTGGCGGACAGCCGCCGAGGTCAGGAGTTCACGGGCCGCGAGGTCGGCGGCCGTCCGCCAGGTCGACGGCCTGACCGGCTCCGAGGAGCCCGAGGACGCCCGCGCGCTGCTCGAACTGGCCCAGCGGGCCGACCGGGTGGGCGGCATCCGGCTCACCGACGCCCTCGCCCGGCTGGCCGCCGAAGGCACCCCGCTGATCGCCGCGGCCGCCGGGGGAGTCAGGGTGCTCACGGGCCACGAAGAGGCCGAGACCTTCGGGGGGCGCGTCGCGGCGGGGTGGCCGGACGACGGTGGAAACTGATCGTCGTGCACGGGTGGCGGGACGGGCAGGCCGAGGCCGGTCAGGAGTTCACGGGCCGCGAGGTCGGCGGCCGTCCGACGGGCCTGCTCGGCCGGATCGTCCGCGTCGAGGGTGTCCACCCGTTCGCCCAGCCGCTCCTCGACGGTCTCCAGAAGTCTGTCCCGGGCGGCCGGGCTCAGCGTGTCGAAGCCACCGCGCAGGGCAGGGAGCCGGGCCAGGAAGGCGGTGTCGTCCAGCTCGACGACCC
This sequence comes from Streptomyces sp. QL37, assembly GCF_002941025.1. Lineage (NCBI taxonomy): Bacteria > Bacillati > Actinomycetota > Actinomycetes > Kitasatosporales > Streptomycetaceae > Streptomyces > Streptomyces sp. QL37. Next base: position 1,106,676 of record NZ_PTJS01000001.1, read on the forward strand.
GGTGCAGCAATGGGTCCAGGGCGCCGGCGCCGACGGTCAGGAGCGGGCCCGCCACGGTGAGGACGCCGGTGAGGCGGGCGGTGAGCGTGGCCCGGGAGGCGCCGTCCACGGCTCCGTCCATCCAGGAGGCGACGCGTCCCCCGAAGGTCTCGGCCTCTTCGTGGCCCGTGAGCACCCTGACTCCCCCGGCGGCCGCGGCGATCAGCGGGGTGCCTTCGGCGGCCAGCCGGGCGAGGGCGTCGGTGAGCCGGATGCCGCCCACCCGGTCGGCCCGCTGGGCCAGTTCGAGCAGCGCGCGGGCGTCCTCGGGCTCCTCGGAGCCGGTCAGGCCGTCGACCTGGCGGACAGCCGCCGAGGTCAGGAGTTCGGCTGCGCGCGCGGTGCCGGCGGCACGGGCGGTGGCGTCCGGGGCCGAGGCGTCGCCGGGCGCGGCCAGGCCCGGCAGGTGGCCGGCGTCGATGCGATCCAGCAGATCGAGTCCGGAGAGGAGTTCGGGAAGGGTACCGCTCGCGGGGAGTACGGAAGCCACTTCCGTCAGCCGTTCGTCGGCCAGGGCGGGGAGCCCGCACCCGGCGGCCTCCGTGAGGCCTCGGACGACCTGGGCGGCCGTCGGGCCGCCCTCCGCGCGCTCGGACGCGTGCCGCTGCCGCAGCACGCCCTCGGCCGCCTGGGCCGGGGTGACGCCGCGGGCCCCGGCCGCGGTGAGCATCGCCGCTGTCGCCGGGGTCCACCGCACCTGCCAGCGCGTGGTGAGTCCTTCGGTGCCCGCCGCGCCGGTCACCGCCTGCTCCTGCGCGTAGGGGATGCCGCACACCGTCAGCCTGCGCAGCAGCAGTTCGCGGCGCCGGTCCAGGGTGGAGCGGGCCGGGTCGAGCCGGAGGTCGCGCGGTGTCCTCTCCGACGCTTCCGCCGGGCCGGGGAGGGAGAGCGCCGCGGTCTCGGCCTCGACGGCAGGGGCCAGTCCGCTGCGTGGAGCGGCGGGCGCGGGCCGTCCGGTGCGGGCTCCTACGAGGACGCGTTCGAGGGCCTGGGCGACGGCGCGGCCCGTGCCGTAGGTCTCGCCGCGCCCCAGCACCGTCTGTACGGCTTCGAGGAGTTCACCGCGGCCGGGGGCCGGCAGGTCGCGCAGGCGGGCCAGGTCACCGGCCATCCGGACGATCTCCTGGCCGTCCGCGGGGCCGTAGGGGTGGCCCTGTTCGCGCAGGGCGGCGCAGACGCGGACCGCGGTGCGGATGAGGGCCTCGTGCAGTGCGGCCGGGTCCCCGGCGGCGTCCAGGACGGTGTGCTGCCACTCCGGGTCCCGGATGCCGGCCGGGTAGCCGGACCGTGAGTCGAGCAGCGGGTACGTGTACGGGACCAGGGAGACCGTGCACGCCGCCGCCCCGGCGGCGCCGTTCACATGGCCGTCCACTGCCGGATCGGGCGCGGCACCGGCAGCGGACGGAGCGTCCGGCGGCGCGGCACCGGCAGCGTCCGGCGCGTCCGGTGCCGCGTCCCCGGCAGCGGACGACAGCAGCGCCGGGGTGTGGAAGGCGCCCACCACCACGGCGGGCCGCCGGCCGCTCGCCAGGGTCGCGGCGACATGTCCCCGCATACATGACTCGCGCGCCAGGTCCGTACCGCTCACCCCGCCCCGTGCCTCGGCCTCCTGCCGCAGCGCCCAGCCGGTGAGCAGAGCGGCACGGCGGAGCGCCTCGGGTGTCGAACCGGGCGCGCCGGCCTCCACCAGACGGTCCCACAGGTCGTCGCCGTCCCGGCCGGTGAGCCGGGACCGGAGCGCGGCGGACAGCCCGTGCCCCTCCCCCGGCAGGGACGCGGAGTCGGCGCCCGGGGCGGGGGGCGGGGTGTCCGGGCCGCCCCCCGCCCACGCACGGTGGGCGAGCGGCAGATCGCAGGCGACGGCCGGGATCCCCTTTCGTGCCGCCCAGCGCAGAGCGACCAGTTCGGGCGAGAAGTCCGCGAACGGGTAGAAGGCCGGTCCCCGTTCGCCTGCCGAGCCGGGCCCGTCGCCGGGCACGGCGGCCAGTGCCACCGGGGCCTCTGTCTCCTCGTGGGCGAGCCACCCCAGCCAGGGCTGGAATTCGGCGGGCAGTTCGACGAGGAGGACGTCGGGCGCAGCCGCGTCCAGCAGGGCCGGGAGCGCGGCCGCCAGCGAGGGCGCGTGGTGGCGCACACCGATCAGGAACGGTGACCCCGGTCCCGTCGCAGCGAGAGCCGCCACCGCGGCTTCCGGGGTGGCGGGCCCGGCCGCCGGGCCCCGCACCGGGGACGCGGCCGGCGCATCGGCGGTGGGTAGCGCCTCGGCAGTGGACCGCGCCTGGGGCGTGGACCGCGGCTCGGGGGTGGACCGCGGCTCGGGGGTGGACCGCGTCTCGGAGGTGGACCGCTCGGGGGTGGACCGGGTCTCGGAGGTGGACCGCGGCTCGGGGGTGGTCGGCTCTCTCATCCGTCAGTTCTCCAGCACCGCGCGCAGGTCCCACAGAGCACGCCAGGTTGCCGACCCCTGCTCCGCGCGCCGGCGGACCGGCCCGTCCCAGTAACCCAGCAGCCGCGCCGCGTCGGCGGGGTCGTCCTTCCGGACCACGCCGAGCAGATGGCCGGGCAGGAGCGAGAGCACGTCCCGGTCACCGGGGAAGTACGCGGCGGCCAGTCCCATGGAACCCGCGACGGAGACCGCCTCCGCCGTGCTCATCACCGTGGAGGGGCGCTCGACCTCCCAGCCCTCCGCGGAGCGGCCCTCGCGCAGGTCCCGGAAGGCGGTGACAAGGGCCTCCAGGACCGCGTCGTCCACCTGGTAGGCGGCGCCCACGCGTTCGACGGCTGCCCGCGACTGGCGGCGGACGAGCGCGGTCTCGGCGTCCACGTCCCCGATGGGGCCCACGGTCTCGAAGTTGAAACGCCGCTTCAGTGCGGCCGACATCTCCGAGACGCCCTTGTCCCGCAGGTTCGCGGTGGCGATGAGGGTGAACCCCGGGGCCGCGTGCACCTGGGCCCCCTCGCCGCCCGCGAGTTCGGGGACCGCGATCCGCCGCTCGGAGAGCAGCGACACGAGGGCGTCCTGGACCTCCGGCAGGCAGCGGGTGACCTCCTCGACGCGGGCGACGGCGCCCCGGGTCATGGCGGTGAGTACCGGGGAGGGCACCAGGGCCTGCTCGGTGGGGCCCTGGGCGAGCAGCAGCGCGTAGTTCCAGCCGTACTTGAGCTGGTCCTCGGTGGTGCCCGCGGTGCCCTGCACGGTGAGCGCGCTGGTTCCGCAGACGGCCGCCGACAGCAGCTCGGAGAGCATGGACTTGGCGGTGCCGGGTTCGCCCACGAGGAGGAGTCCGCGCTCCCCGGCAAGGGTGACCACGCACCGTTCGACCAGGGCGCGCTCGCCGACGAACTTCTGCTCGATCACCAGGCGGCGCGGCACCCCGGCTCCGGGCCGGGCGCCCTTCGGCAGGCTCAGTGCCTCGCCCGCGCTGCCCATCACGAAGGTGACGACGGCGCGTGGGGTGAGCAGCCAGCCGGGCGGGCGGGGCCCGGAGTCGTGGTCGGCGAGGAAGGCCAGCTCGGTGGCGTACCGGTCCTCGGGCGGCGTGACCTGGCGGTGCTCCCGGCCGGGGGCCGTCGCCCGGTCCGGGACGCCGCCGGTGGAGGTGTCCAAGGTGGTAGTGGTGTCGTTCGTCATCGGCGGCGGCCCTTCCGGGATGCGCGGGTGTCCAGTTCTTCGAAGGCGGGGGCGTCGCCGCCCCGGACCTGCGCCCAGGCGGCTGCGAACAGCGCGGGCACGGGGAGGTGGGGCAGGGTCCGGGTGGACCCGGCCACGGGGTACAGGCATTCCTTCCAGGTCTCCAGCGGCAGTCCGGGCGCGCCGCGTTCGAGCCAGCCGCAGGGGAGGAACAGGGTGCGGCCGGCGCGGGAGCGCTTCGCCTCCACGACGAGGTCGGTGGCGGCGAGCTCAGCCCTGGCCTGCTTGACCCGTGCCGGCTTCCACCCGGTCCAGCGGACGCAGTTGCGGTCCGTCGGATCGGGCAGGGCGAGCAGCATCAGGTAAAGGGCGGCGGCGTCCGCGCTCAGGCCGAGGGCGTCGGCGGCCTCGGCCACGAGGTCCGGCACGGTACGCGTCGGGTCCTGGGCCGGGTGGTGCTGGGAGCCGTCGGGTGCGCCCGCCGAGGCCAACGCGTCGGTCTCCTCGCCCAGCAGCGCGCGCAGGGCGAGCAGATCGCCGGTGCTGTGAGGGCCGACGGTCCCCTCGACGAGGCCGAACGCCGGGTCGTCGGGGCCTGTCAGGCCCGCCGGTCGGATCAGCAGCCGCTCGTTGTCGCCGTGGATGGGGACGAGGAGCAGCGCCGTGCCGGCCCGGACCAGACCGTCGGCGCCGGCGCCGCCGGAGCCGGGGAGCCCGTGGGCGGCGCGGACCACGGGGCCGATCGAGCCCCCCGACTCGGTCCAGTCCAGACCGAGGTCCAGCACCAGGTCCGGGTCGGCGAGGCGTGCACGCAGGGCCGCGAGGCCGACGGGCAGGTGCGCCCGCAGGGGGTGCCCGTACGGCAGCGTGTAGGCGACGGTGCGCAGGGCGGTCAGGGCCGTGTGGACCACACCGCGTGCGCTCACCCTGCGCAGGCCCGGGCGACCGGTGCCGTCCTGGACCTCGGTGCCGTGGGCGAGCCAGGTCCGGGAGCCCGCGTTGAGGATCAGGTCGACCGCGCCCGGGGTGGTGCCCGACAGATCCAGGTCCAGCTCCTCGGGGACGCGGACGAGGGAGGCCAGCCGCTTCTCCCAGACCTCGGCGGCGGTCCGGACGTCGGGCCCCGTGGACCACAGCTCGGCCGGGTCCGCCGGCAGCAGCGCTCGGAGCAGGGCGTGCCGGTCGTCACTGGGCAGGGCGGCAAGCCTGGCCTGGGCCGCCTCGAAGGCACGTGCCTTCGCCCCGAGCAGCGCGAGCGCCTCGGTGCCGGGCTCCTCGACGGCTGCCGACAGCAGGGCGGCGGCCTGGAGAGGGCCGATCCCGGTGGCCGTGTGGAACGCCTCGACGGCTTCCGGGCGCCAGGGCGCCGGGCCCCGCTCCCGTACCAGGGCGGTGAGCCGGGTGAGCCGGTCGGGATCGATGCCCTGCCGGTGAACGTGCTCGCGGTCCAGGGTGAAGCCGGGAACGGGGCCGAAGACGCCGGTCGGGTCGTGGTCGAGGGCGAGCCAGCGTGCCGCGTCCTCCCGGGAGTTCCGGCCGCGGTGGGCGACGACCACGACGGTGCGGGCGCCCTTGCGCAGTACCTGGCCGAGGCGGTGCACGGCCTCGGGGCGTCCCGGCCCGGATGCCCCTCCGACGAACGGCTCGACGAGCTCCACCTGCCGGACCGTGCCCGCCGGGTCGGCCAGCGGACCTGCGGCGAGCGTGTCCAGCAGCACGAGGAGACCGGCGCGGTGCTCGGGGGCGGTGGCCTCCGAAGCGGCCCGGTAGGCCAGCTCGGGCAGTTCGTCGAGGAGGAAGGTCCAGGCCAGGGCGTCGGCCGGCACGGTGTACTCGTCCCGCTGCCAGCCGTCCACGGCGGTGAACGGGGTCTTGGACGGAATGGCCGGGCCGAACGCCGGCTCGCCGCCCAGGACATGATTGATGGCCAGGATCTGCCGGATCACGGTCCACCGGCTCCCGACGCCCCCCCAGTGGCCGTGCATCCGCTTGGAGCCCCAGGCAGAGGCGTTCCGCAGGGTCACGTCGTCGCCGTGCTCGGGCGAGTGGTCGAAGAACATGCCGTGGGTGCGTGCGGTGGTCCGGGGGGTGGCCGGCTGCGCGGCCTGGGGCGGTTCCAGATACCGGAAGATCGCGACAGCCCGGTCCACGGCGTTCCGGACGATCGCGGTGACGCCCGCGCGGAGCCGCGTGTCGGACACCTCGGGCAGCGCCCGGGCGACGGCCTCCTCGCTCAGTTCCCGTACGGAGGGCCCGGTGTACTCCTCGACGGCCCGGAATGCCTCCGTGTGCTGGGCGACCGCGTCGACGACCTCCTTGAACAGCTCGTCCGCGCGGGAGTCGGTCATGTCACGCAGGGCGGCGGAGCCCCGCTCGTCCCTCGGGCGCAGGGCGTGCCAGTAGGCGACGGGAGGCAGGTAGGGGGTGCCCGCCGCGTTGTTCCCGCCGGAGGAGCCGGGGATGACGGACCACAGTCCCCCACCGACGCCGTCCGTGTCCGCCGGGTGCGCCTCGACGGAGCGATGGCGCAGGGCCACGACCGGCCGTGACCCGCCGGGCAGGGCGAGGGCGCCGAGCGGCACCGGGGAGCCGCCGTCGGGCAGCGGGTGCGGCAGGGTGACCGTGCGGCCGTCAGGGGTGCCGGCGGCGATCCGGTGCCCGTCGGCGGGGGCGGCCGTGCCGGGCTCGGTGACCGTGCGGCGGACCCAGCGGCCGAGAACCGTGCCGTCCGTGCCGAACGGAGTGGTCTCCAGACCGGGCTGGAGGGGCAGCACCTGGCAGTGCTCGGTGAGCAGCCGTGTGCCGTCCCGCACCCCGGTACGGAGGAAGGCGGGGAGGGAGGCGCGGCCGTGCGTGCCGCCGGCAGGGTCGTACTCCAGCCACACCCGCTGCGTGCCCTGGTGGCCCTCCCGCCAGTAACCGTTGCCGTCGGAGATGACGGCGTGCTCGGTCGGGAGGGAGGTGTCGCCCGCGTGCAGGGCCTTGCCGCCGGTGGCGCGGCCGCCACCGGGAAGCGGCAGGCAGACCTTGTCCGAGGTGCCGGAGCCGCTCCAGCGGGGAGCCTGCTCGCCACCGACGATGAACACCTCGGAGGGGCGGTGCGACCAGTAGCCCCGCTGCTTGCCGTCCTCCCACCAGATGACCAGCAACTCGCCGTCGGCGTACCGGAAGGAAAGCGTCCGCCATTGGTCGGCGGTGGCGGGCAGCCGCAGGCTGTGCCGCAGCAGAACGCCGTCCGGGCCGACGACGACGGCGCGTCGGGGCGTGTTCAGGATCAGCGCGGGCCAGGCACCGGTGACGCCGACTCCCTCCGAGCGGCGGTGCCGAGGACCCGCGGCGGCGGCCTCGGCGGCCTCGGCGGCCAGTTCGGTGTAGGCCTCGTCCAGTGCGGACCAGCCCAGTTCGTCCAGGACGCCGGTACGCAGGGTGGAGGCGAGCAGCGGCACGACGTCGTGGCCCTGGAGGAGTCGCACGGCTTCCGGGGCGACATCCGCGACCACGGCGCGGAACGCCGAGAGCCTGTTGAGAGCGGTGTGCAGCCCGGGGAGCCCTCGGGCGGCCGTGTACTCCTCGGCGCAGGCGGTCAGCCATTTCCGCAGGATTTCGGAGAGCACCGGGTGCTTCGCCAGCTTCGTCATGCCGGCGTCGTCCAGCCGCTGACGTTGCCCGCCGCCGAGGGCGCCGACGGTCCGGCTCAGAAGGGCGCGGAAGAACGGCCGTTCGGCGACGGCGACGAGGTCCCGCTCGCCGGGCGCGGTGTCGGTGAGCCACGGGCCGAGCAGGAGCCCAGGGAACTGCGCGGTGCCCGCGTCCTGGTCGTCCGGCTCGGCGACGGGGATGCCGGAGGCCAGGCAGAGGTCGAGAAGGTCGAGGTCGGCGGTGCGCTGCCAGCGGCCCTGGAACAGCTCGACGGGGCGCCCGTCGGCACGCAGCCGGTCCGCCATCCGGGTGGCGAGGTCGAGGGTCTGCGGGCTTCGGCCCGGGCTGACCCGGTTGCGCCGGCGGTGTGCCTCCCAGCGGGAGAGCCAGTCCGCCGGGGAGACGGGCGGGTCGGACGGGGCGGCAGAGCCGGGAGGAGTGTTGTCGGAGGTGTCCGGGCGGCCGGTCAGCAGGTCCTCGGCACCGGACTCGGCCAGCAACGCGAGCCAGCCGGATTCGCCGTCCGTGTCCCGGCCGCTCTCGCTGAAGGTCTCCGGGAAGAAGCCGAGGAGCCGGGCGCGCACAGCCGCGTCCTGTAGGGCGAGGGCTGTGAGCGCGGAGCGGTAGGCCGCCCAGAACGAGGCGGGGGCGCGGACCACTCCCGGGGAGCCGATCAGATCGGCCACCAGGTCGCGTTCGGCGGCCTCGCGGTCCAGGCCGGCGGCCTTGACCAGCGCGCGTACGTCCTGCGGCAGCGCCGCGTACGGTGGCATGCCGGCGGCGCAGCGCTCGACCAGCAGACGGCGGAACTGCGCCCAGGCGTCCGCCGGTGCGAGCCGGGCCACCAGGTCCCGCACGTACTGCCGCAGCGCCTTGACGGTCAGCGCGCCGGCGAAGGCGAACTCCAGGAAGACGGCCCGCTGCCGGTCCTCGTCCACGACCAGCCCGTGCACCCGCTCGGCCTCGCGGGCCTTGCCGAAGAAGGACGCGGCGTAAGTGGTGTTCTCGGCCTGGAGGAAGAGGCGTGCCACTTGCTCGTAGTAGGTGGGGAGGAAGTGCGGCACGGCACGGCCGAGCCGGGTGCCGAGCTCGTCGAAGCCCTCCTTGGCCGCCCCTGCTCGGGTCTTGGCCTGCCTGCCCAGCCGCTCGATGTCCTTGACCAGGGCGAGGGCGTGGTGCCCGTTGGCCGGGTCGTTCACCAGCGCCCAGGCCGGGAAGCCCAGCGTCTCGCGGCGCACCTGGCCCACGACGGTGGCCTCGGCGGTCCGGGCCAGCCCGAGGAACTCCAGGGCCAGGTCCTCGGCTTCGCCGAGGGTGCCGGGGACGAGCCGGACCACGGGGCGCTCGCCGAGGGCGTGGTGGGTGTAGGTGCGGGCCGTCAGCGTGTCGGCGTCGTCCGCGTGGGTGGTGCCCGCCGCGAGGATCGCGCCGGCGTCCAGCAGGGCCGCCGCGCGGGCCTCGGCGGCCGGGCCGGAGGCGCCCTCGCCCCGGTCCTGGGCGGGTACGGACACTGTGCCCGCTGCCACCGTGTTCGTGTCGGTGTTCGTGTTCGTGGTGCTCATGCCGCCCGCTCCTCGTCCGCCACGTCGCGGCCGGCGTAGAGCGCCGCCGCCATGCGCATGCCCTCGGACCACGCGACGGGGCCGACCTCGGCTGCCGTCAGCGCGCGCCCCGCAGGGTCGGTCCAGCCCAGGGGGCCGGTCTCGGTGCCGTACTCGTCGTATCCGTCGTGCTCGCCGATCCAGATGCGCGCCTCGGCGGTGGCCCCGTCCTCGATGACCGGGCAGACCGCGTATCCGCCGCGCGCCCGGTACCCGAGCTGGGTGACGCGGCCGTGCAGGAAGCGCAGTTCCTTGAACACGCCACCGGCGTAGGTGTCCACGGAGGTGGTGTCCGGGGCGAGGCCGGGCGGGCGGCGCCACACCTCGCGGAACAACTGCTCCACGTTCTGGCGCACTCCCAGTTCGACGGCGAACTCCCGCAGGTCGTCGAGGTCGTCGAGGAGGACGGGGTGGGGCACGCTGACGACGTCCGGGGTGATGCGGACCGTGTCGCCGTCCAGGTCGACGAGGCCGAGACCGCGGTCGGGGTCGACGTCGCGCAGGAACCCGGCGACCCCGCCGTCCGCGCCGGTGACCACCACGTCCCGCAGGGCCGCCTGCCACGCCGGGTCGGGCCAGACCTGGGCGAGCACGGCTGTGGGGACGGGCAACGAACGCACCATCCACTGCTCGACGTCGGTCAGGCACCGGCGTTCGTGCCGCTCCAGCCACTCGGTCAACTGCCGGAATCCGATGACCGCCGGGTCGTCCTTCAATCTGGCCGGAACGGACTTCAGCCGCCGGCCCTTCCCGTTGCGGCAGACCACCTTGCCCGCCTCCAGGGCGACTTCGTAGTCGCCCGCCGGAACCCACCCCATGCGCTGTTCTCCCCCTTGTACGGACGGCCGCCGAACCGGCGGCACGCTGATGAGACCCGTCGACGGCAACGCACCGTGACGAGTGGGACAGACTCTAGGCGGCCCCAGTGACAATCGGTTCGGGCGCCTCCGTTTCGCCGTACGGGCCCGAGCCCTGAGGTCATGGGCGAGTTCGCCGGCCGGAGCTCCGGCTCAGGCCGGCAGGACGACCGGGTACAGTGCGCGCCGGCAGCCTGGTTCCTTGAGGAGGGGAAGCGTGACCGACACCGACGAAGCCCGATCCGCGGACGGTGCGGCTCCTGCGGCCCGGCCGAGCCGACTGAGCCGCCTGATGCGCTTCATCCCTTTGATCGCCCCGATCCTGCTGTGGTCCGTGCCCTGCTGGGTGCTCCTGCACGCAGGCCAGCACTGGCCGCTCCCCGTGGCGCTGGGCGGCACCGCCCTCTTCGTCCTCGGTCTGGTCACCATGCCGCTCGCGATGGTGCGCGGCCACGGCCGGCGCCAGCAGGACCGGGCGGCGATCGTCGGGGACACGCTCCTGGGGGCCGGCTGGATCCTGTTCACCTGGTCCGTCCTGTTCGGCGTCCTGCTGCGCCCCGCCCTGGCCGTGGCCGGCGTGGGCGACGGGCAGAGCCGGGCCCGGATCGTCACCTGGGCGGTGCTCGGTGTGGCCGCCGCGCTGCTCGCCTGGGGGTACGCCGAGGCCCGCCGGGTGCCGCGGGTGCGCCGGCTCGACGTCCGACTCCCGCGCCTGGGAGCCGGCTTGGACGGCACCCGCGTGGTCCTCATCACCGACACGCATTACGGCCCTCTCGACCGCGCCCGCTGGTCGGAGCGGGTCTGCGCGAAGGTCAACACGCTGGACGCCGACCTGGTCTGCCACACCGGCGACATCGCGGACGGCACGGCGCAACGCCGCCGCGCCCAAGCCGCTCCGCTGGGCACCGTGCGAGCCACCCGGGCACGGGTCTACGTCACCGGGAACCACGAGTACTACAGCGAGGCCCAGGGCTGGGTCGACCTGATGGACGAGCTGGGCTGGGAGCCGCTGCGCAATCGTCACCTGCTGCTCGAACGCGGCGGCGACACCCTCGTGGTCGCCGGGGTGGATGACGTCACGGCGGAGTCCTCCGGCCTGGCGGGCCACCGCGCCCACCTCACCGGAGCCCTGGCCGGCGCCGATCCGGACCTGCCCGTCCTGCTCCTGGCCCACCAGCCCAAGTTCGTCGACCGGGCCGCGGCAGGCGGTGTCGACCTCCAGCTGTCGGGCCACACCCACGGCGGCCAGATCTGGCCCTTCCACCACCTGGTCCGCATCGACCAGCCCGCCCTCGCCGGCCTCAGCCGCCACGGCGCCCGCACCCTCCTCTACACCAGCCGCGGCACCGGTTTCTGGGGCCCGCCGTTCCGCGTCTTCGCTCCCAGCGAGATCACTCTGCTCGTGCTCCGCTCACCGCACCTGCCCACCTCGCCGTAGACCGGACGGGACGACGCGTCCGCCGGGAGCCGCTCTTCACCGCCCGGCGTCGGCGACCCACTCCGTGAAGCGTTCCAGCAGGCGCCTGCCTGTCGGGTTCTCTTCGGACAGGATCGTGACCTGGAAGACGTGCGGCATCGCCTCGTACACCTCGACGGACACCCGGGTTCCGGCGTCGGAGGCAGCCTGCGCGAAACGCAGGGTGTCGTCCAGGAGCGCCTCCGCGGCGCCGACCGTGAACAGCAGCGGCGGAAGGCCGTCGAGGCTGCCGTGGATCGGCGACTGCGGTGCCAGGTCCGGCCGGGCGGCCCCCAGGTACTGGCCGATGAGCCGGGTGAGCAGCGCGCGGTCGACGCCTGAGTCGTGAGGGGCGTTGGCATCGATGGACGGGCTGGACAGGGTGAGGTCGGTGATCGCGGAGTTGGCGATGACGGCTGCCGGGAGGGCGGTGCCGGACTGCTTGAGGGCGAGCAGGGCGGACAACGCCAGCGTGGCCCCGGAGGACTCCGAGAAGACGACGATCTTCGCAGCGGGCACCCCCTGGTCGAGCAGGCTCCGGTAGACGGCGACGACGTCGTCCAGCGGAGCCGGGTAGGGGTGGGCCGGGGCCAGGCGGTAGTGCACGACGAGCACGGGGCGGGCGGTCGCCCGGGAGAGCCGGTGGGCCGTCAGGTTCATCAGCTCCGGCATGCGGTGTTCGAATCCGCCCCCGTGGACGTAGAGCACCACGCCCTCCTCGACGGACGCCCCGGCCGCCCTCACCCAGACCGCGGTCACACCTCCGCTCCCGGGCAGCACCGGGTCCAGTTCGGCGTCATCCGGGAGCGTGAAGGACCGGCTCCCGAGACCGGCCAGCTCCTCCATGACCGCGGCGGCGGCTGTGGTGGGCTCGGGTTCGGCGGGGATACGTGTGATGTCCATGATCAGAGAGCTATCAGCTGGCCATGGGGCACGGCAACACAATTCGGTGACGCCGGTCGCGCCTTCGCAGGGCGCCGGGCCGCTCATCACGCATGGAGCGACGCGCGCAGCCGGGCGACGTTGGCCTGGACGTCTCCGCCCCGGTAGAGGTCGCTGCCGACGCTGGCGGTGAAGGCGCCGGCGGCCAGCCAGTCGGCTGCGGTGTCCACCGTCACCCCGCCGGTGGCCATGATGCGGGCGCCGGGGAGCACGGCCAGCAGCGACTTGAGGTAGGCGAGTCCGCCGACGTGCGCGGGGAAGAGCTTGGCCACCCCCCGGTCCGCGGCCGCACGCAGCTCGGTGGGGGTCAGACCGCCCTCCACGAAGAGCCGGTCCGCCGCGTCGGCCACGGGCCGCACCTCGGGCACCTGGAAGGGGCTGACGAGGAAGCGGGCTCCAGCGGTGAGCGCCTGTTCGGCGATGTGCGTCGACGTGACGGTGCCGAGGCCGACCATGGCTTCGGGGTGGTCGGCGGTCCATCCGGCCACCAGCCCCTCCCAGCCCGGTGTGGTGGCGGTGAACTCGAAGGTGGTGATTCCGGCCGTCAGGAGTTCACGGGCGACCGCGTCGGCCGCATCGGCGTCGGCGGCCCGGACGGTCGGCACGATGCGGGCTGTGCGCAGATGCTCGATGACAGCACGTACGGCGGGGGTCAGTTGTGTGGACACGGGTGTCCCTCTCAGGCGGGGGGCGGCGCGGCGATGGCGGCGAGGGCGTCGACGACCTCGGCGCCGTCCGCGCCGCGGGCCCGGATCACGATCTCGTCGCCGCAGCGGATGTTGAGGGTCATCAGCGACAGGACGCTGCGGGCGGAGACCTCGCGGCCCGCGCCGGGCCGGTCGGCGGGTTCGGGTGACCGCGCCACGGTCACCTCGCCCTCGTAACGTGCCGCGGTCTGTGCGAAGAGCGCTGCGGGGCGGGCGTGCAGGCCCGCTTTCTCGGTCACGACGAGTCGGCGTTCTACGGTAGGGATGTCCTGCTCCTCGGTGTAGTACGTGTTCAGGGGCGCGCGTGGGGCGTCGGTCATCCGGCGCCGAGTATCGAGGCGAACCGGTGCACCAACTGCTCCTCCTCCTCGGCGGTGACGGGACGGGGGTCGACCGACAGGCGCCCGGTGCCGGCCTGGTGGTCACGCAGGTAGACCGGCGGCGCTCCCCCGGCCAGTTCCCCGGCCAGCGTCCGCGCGTCCCGCCCGGCTTCGGCGGCGTCGACCGTCAGGACGGCGCGGTGGATGTTGCGTCCGGCTTCGTCCTGTTCCACAGACCCGGTGATCCCGGGCAGAGTGCCGAGCCTCTCGGCGAGCCGGGCCATCCGTGCCCGGCCACCGTCGCCCGCGCGGTCGACTCCGTACTGTCGGAGTGCTTGCAGCAGCCCGGCCACGGTCTCCTTGCCGACCTTCATCGGCCGTGCGATGCCGCCGTACTGGGCACGGCACGCCTCGATCAGGGGGGCCTTACCGCAGACGAACCCGGAGGTCGGTCCGCCGATCGCCTTGCCTCCGCTGAACACCACCAGGTCGGCCCCGGCGGCCGGCCAGCGCCGCAGGTCGTCCTCGGCCGCGGCGTCGACGATGACCGGGATGCCGTGCCGCCTCCCGACCGCGATCATGTCCGCGAGGGAGAGCTGGCCCTTGTGCACCGTGTGGTGCGACTGGATGAACAGCAGGGCCGCGGTGCGCTCGCCGACCGCCCCCTCGAGATGCGCGGGGCTCACCTTGTTCACGGAACCGACCTCGACGGCCCGGCCACCGCCGAGGGCGATCATCTGTCGTACCGGGGCCCCGAAGTTGACGGAGTGCCCCTTCATCAGGACCACTTCGTCGGGCCGTCCGCCGGCGTCCGGCAGCGCTTCGACGCGGGCGGGATCCGTGCCCGCGATCACCGCCGCGACGGCTATGGCCACGCCGGAGGCCGCACCCGTCGTGGGGCAGCCGTCCTCGGCGCCGGTGGCAGTGGCGATCACCCGGCCGGCTGCTCGCAGCAGGTCGTCCATCACCACATGGCTGCGGGCGGCTTCGCCCATGGCGGCCACGACGGCGTCGTCCAGGACGCTGCCTCCCAGAGCGGTCATCTTTCCGCTGGCGTTGATCGCGGGCTGTAGTCCCAGGTCTTCGTACACACCCATGGCGGGCGGCTCCTCGGGGTCGGTCGTGCGGGGTGTCGTGCGGCCTGTTGCGCGCACCGGCGTGCGCGTCGGCTTTTCAGAAGGGCGGGCAGGTCACTCGCCGGTGAGAGGGAAGAAGAGCCCCGCCGCCATCGCGCCGAGGATGGCGCCGCCGGTCAGCGGCTTCTTCCACCAGTAGAAGAGGATGGCTCCGAGGGTCGATCCGAGGCCGACGGGGATCGAGGCGGTCGCGGCGGCGAGGATGACGAGAGGGCCCAGGTAGCGCCCGGCCGAGTTACCGGCACCCATCATCACGTCCGCGCCGAACGTCGAGCCGGCGTTAGCCGAGTTGACGGTCACCCGGCGGATCACCAGGACCAGCCAGCCGATGGCCAGGCCGATGACGGCGCCGGTCGGCAGGGCGACCCAGAAGTGTTCGAGCGGGGCGGTTATCCCACCCGCCAGGAGCATGGCCGGGATGCCGATGCCGACACCGGTCTGGAGCGAACCGCCGATGTCGAGGATGCCGACCATCGGGGCCTCGATGATCCTGGCGAACAGGAATCCCGCTCCGAAGGCCGCGGCAGCGCCGTAACTCCCGTTCTCCATACCGGCCTTGAGGAGCGCCACCACCGCCACCTCGTTGAACACACCGGTCTGGTACGTGTAGTAGAGGTGGGTCCCGGCGAAGATGCCCGACGCGAGGGCGGCGACGAAGAAGGGGAAGGCGAATTCGGAGAGCCAGAAGCCGCCCTCCCACGGTTTGGGGTGCCGGCCGGCCTTGCCGTTCCGGGGGTCGTCACTGATTCCGATGTCGGTGGTGCTCACGTCACTGCCTCTCTCACTGTCCGGTGGTGCCGGTCGTCTCGTGCAACTGGTTCAGCCAGCCAGGAACGGTGATCTTCATTTCCTGGAGCAGTTGCATGTCGACGCCGCGCAGGAAGGCGCTGACCAGGAAGAGCACGATGACGGCTGTGGTCAGGCTCTTGGTGACGCGGTTCCAGCCCATGTCGTCGAGGCCCTTGCCGACGACGATGCCGAGCACGATGCCGGGGACCGCGTTGCCCATGACGATGTGGGCCAGGCCGCCCAGGACCGTGCCCCAGGCCCCGGTCCGCCGGCCGGCGTCGATGGCGGCCATCCAGAAGATGATCGGCATGACGGGGTTGAGCAGCCATTCGGAGGCGGGCCCGAGCACCTGGGCGGCGACGCTCTGCAGTGAGTGCGGGATGGCCGCGGCTGTGGTGTTGAGGACGGAGATCAGGACGATGCCGACGCCCATGCCGGTGAAGGCCATCCGCCGCGGGTTGTGCAGGGTCTCGGCGAGGTCGCGGTTCTTGATCATGGAGACCGATGCCGCCCAGTGCGGCAGGATCCGGTGGTCGACGTCACCGGAGAGCGCGCCGGCGCCGACGGTACTGGCCCAGGCGTTGAAGAAGAAGCCGAATCCGAAGGAGAAGTGTGCGATCGGGTCGTTCTCGCAGGCGTTGAGCTCGCCGAGCGTGCGGAAGGCGCCCATTCCCTGGGCGTTGGGCGCGTGGAACATACGGGCGACACCGGCGCCGGCGCCGAATCCGACGAGCGCCCCGATGACGATCGACTCGAGCAGGATGGTGAGTGTTTCGTTCATGGGTGGGTCCACTTCAATGGGACATCAGGGCCCTCGAATGAGGGTTTTGAGGCATGGGGGTACCCACGACCGGCGGTTGCGCCGAAGAGCGGAACCGGATCCGCCGGGCCGGTGACTGCCGGGAGTGGCCGGGCCCCCTACCTCAGCTGCAGCAGGTGCTGCGTCGCGCTCAGCTTTTCCTCCCGCACGGCGAAGTCCACGCTGTCGAGGTCGAGCGAGGTGACACGCACCCGTACGCGCACGGTGATCTCGAAGTGGACCCGCTTCCTGGCGAACAGCACCCCGAGGAAACGTTCCGTCCTTCGGTGCTCGGCGGCCGAGAGCACGTCCAGCGCCACGGGTTCGACCCGGAACGCGAGTCCGCCGCCCTTGCCGGTCGCGGCGGACTGCACCTGGCGCATGGCCGCTCCGAAGGCCCGCTCCTTCGTCGGCCCCGTACCGGTCAGCCGAAGCGTGTGCTCCGTGGTGTCCATCAGGCGCCTCCCGCCTCGCGGTCCAGCTCCGCCTGGAGCGCCTGGGCGATCTTGAAGCCGAGCTCCTCCGTGTCGAGGAACCCGAAACCGAGGACGCGCTTGCCCTGCCGGATCGCCGTGACCCCCGCTTCGGCGGTGCGCATGCCGAACTCGATGCTGTGCCCGTACTTCGCCTTGGCGGTCACCGCACCGGCCCCGCCGCTGCCGCAGAAGCTGAGACCGAGGACGGCGCCTTCCGCCGCCATCACGTCACCGACCTTCATGTCGGCGCCCGGGCCCGCTATCAGGACGGGTTCGAGTCCGGCCTTGCGGACACCCTCGGCGACCGCCTGGCCCTTGCCGAGCCGGTTGCCGATGACGATCTTCACAGTGTCTGACATGGTCTTCTTTCCTGTCGGGTTGACGGTTTGTCACGGTCGGCGCGCGCTCATACGCGGTGGCCCGGAGGCGACGAGCCCTCCTGGAGAGCCGCCTCGAAGTGCAGGGTGAGAAGCAGCACCTCCGGATCGGTGACGGTGTGCCCCCGATCGGCGCAGAAGGCGGTGAGCAGGGCCCGGACCCCCGCGAACTGCTCATCGCCCACCTCCTCGTACAGGCCCCGGTCGAGCACCGGCGGATATTCGTGTGCGTGTACCCGCCGTACGAAGGCGAGGCCGTGGGCGGCCAGAGCCAGCCGGCGGACGTCGTTCATGGGGATACCCCGGGCGTCGGCGTAGCGGTCGGCGGCGGTGAGCAGCTCCCGCACGTCAGCGGCTTCCGCTTCCCCGATGTCCGTGTCCTCGGACAGCAGGGTGAGCACCCGGTGCGCAGGGGTGGAGCTGTGGGGGGTGCCGGTCATTCGGTGGCCTTTCGGATGTCGTGTACGACGCCGGCCCGCACGGTGGCGACCGGCGTGAGCAGCGCCTCGGCCGTACGTGTCCGGCCTTCGGCGTCGACGAGTCGGGTGGCGCCTTCGGCCAGGTCCAGGACGGTGAGATCGGCGACGGAGCCGACCGCCAGCGTCCCCAGCTCGCCGTCGAGGCCGATGGTCTCCGCCGCGGCTGAAGTGGCGGCCCGTACGGTCTCGTTGAGGGTGAGGCCGAGGGCGAGCATCTTGGTCATGGTGGTGGTGAGGCCGCGTACCGGTCCCGCGACGTTCTCCTGGTGGATGTCGGTGCTGATGGTGTGCGGTCCGATGCCCGCTTCGAGTGCGCGCTCCATGGTGTCGAAGGCGAAGCTGGCACTACCGTGTCCGAGGTCGAGGCGCACTCCGCGCCGCACAGCGGCGAGTGCCTGGGAGATCGGACCGGAACCGGCGGCCGGGAACAGCCCGCCGCGCTTTCCGTGGAAGGCGTGGGTGACGACGTCGCCGGCCTCCAGGAGGTCGAAGACGTCACCGAGTGCGGGAGGAGCGTTGCCGACATGCACCATCACCGGAAAGGGCCGGCCGGTCGCGGCCGCGACCTCGGCGGTGACGCGCTTGGCCGCGCGCAGTGGTTCGAGGCCGTTGTCACCGACGACCGAACGGCTCATCCTCACCTTGACGCCGCGGATGGTCGCCGGGTTCTCGAGAATGGTGCGCACGGTCTCGGCGTGCCGGATGCTGTCGCGTTCGGCGAGCTCCCGGGTGCCTCGGGTGAGTCCGTGGCGGGAGATGTTCAGCCAGCTCAGGATTCGGGTGCTGCCGGTGGCGACGACCGTTGCGTCGAAGTGGGCGAAGGAGTCGCAGCCCACGCTGCCCGCGTCGACGAGGGTGGTGACGCCTGCTTCGACGCCTACCGTGTCGGCCGGGGTGCCCAGGCCGGTCCGGCCGTCGTAGACGTGTGTGTGGAGGTCGATGAGCCCCGGAGTGACCAGCAGCCCACGGGCGTCGAGGAACCTTCCGCACCGGGCGTCGGCGCTGCCGGGGGTGATGACGGCCTCGACGCGTCCGTCCCGGACGGCCACATCGCCGCTCACGGGCACGGATCGGTGCGGGTGGACCAGGAGACCGCCGCCGATCACCAGGTCGTACGGGGGTGGTTCGTGGCAGGACGCGGACATGGACACCGCCTTGCGCTTGGGATGCGGGTTCCCGGTCGGGTGGCCGGGAATCCCTCACCCGCGTTCCGTAGGATAGATTGCCGTTCCGGAGAGCGGACTCGCACGACGTTAGCGGAGAGGTAACCGGAGAGACAATGGATGGCGACAAGGCAGTTTCCGAGACACCTGGCCCAGGGGGAGCCGTCGGCAACTCCGTGGCGAAGGCGCTGCGTGTGCTGGACGCGCTGGCTCAGCCGGAGGCGCCGCACCGGCTCGGTGAGATCGCCGAGCGCTCCGGCGTGCCCAAGGCGAGCGCTCACCGCATCCTCGGCACCCTGATCTCCGAGGGCTACGCCGTTCCGGACGGCGAGGGGCGCTACGACATCGGCGTCCGGCTGCAGGAGATGGCCGCGCGGGTGCTGTCGGAGGACACCGTGGGCATCGGCGCTGTACTGCGGACACTGCAGCGGCGTCTGGGCCAGACGGTCCACCTGGCGGTCCTCAACGGTGACCACGCGACGTACACCCACAAGGTCGACCCGGGCCGGGCGTACCGCATCGCGACCGAGGTCGGGATGCGGCTGCCCCTGCACGCGACCGCCGCCGGGCTGGCGCTGCTGTCCCGTCTGCCTGAGCCGGAGACCGAGACGCTGCTGGACGGCATGGCGCTGACCGCCCTGACGGCGCAGACCGTCACGAGCCGGCGCGCGCTGGAGAAGAAGCTGGCGGTGGCACGTGCCGACGGTTACGCGACCGACTACGAGGAGCACGAACAGGCGATCTGCTCACTGGCCGTGCCGGTGCTCGACAGCGAGGGCTACCCGGTGGGCGCCGTCTCGGTCTCCGCGCTCACGTTCCTCGTCTCCCCCGAGGAACTGCGGACCTTCGCCGACGACGTGCGGGTGGCCGCGGCCGATGTGGCCAGGCGGCTGTGACCAGGGCGGCGTGCCGCCGGCGGCACGGGCGGGGCCACGGCTTCGGCGCGCAGGCGGGCAACGGGGCCGGCCACCGGTCCGCGGGTACGGAGGAGGCCTGACCCGGCGTCAAGACGTAGGCGCCCTCGGGGGCGGCCTCAGAGTACGAGACGGTCCGCGACGGGCTGGGCGTAGAGGATGCGCGCCCTCAAGGCCTTCGTCCGCCCGAACTGCTCGGCCAGATCACGGAAGTGCTTCACCTGCTCCTCGATCTGACCGCCGAGCTCCTCCTCGCGCACTTCCGCCTGGCGCACCTTCTCCGCGAGTGCGGCCTCGGCCTTGGCCCCACGATGCGCGTTTTCCCTTCTACTCTTCTGTGCCCGCTCGATCTCCCTCCTGGCCGCAGGAAGCTTCTTCTCGGCGCCGGTGATCTTCTCCATGATCTCCTTCACACCGTCGACCAGTTCGGCTTCCAGCCCTTCCGCCGCGTTCCCCGAGTGGAGATAGGCGTCGATGTTCCCCAGGTCCTCGGGCTCGAAGCCCCTGGGCAGAGATTTGCTGTCCGGGTCCCGGCCCTCCCTCTTGAGGTGGCTGTAACCCTCTTCGCCTTCCCGCCACTCGGCGTGCTTGTTGTCGCGCTTCTCCCGGCCCGTCAGGGACTTCTGGAACTTGCCCGAGCGAGTCGGCGGCGCCTTGACGACGAGACGTTCGTATCCCGGCGCCTCGCCGCCCGATTCCGTCTTGCCGTCCCCCCGGTCGTGCCACTTCGCCATACGATTCCCGCCGTCGCTGCCGGGCTCCTCCATATACATGACGTTGAAGCCCAGCAGTGCCATCGCCTCGAGGTTTCCGCTGCGGAAACCCAGGTGACGGACCGTCGCATGCCGGTGCAGGTAGTCGAAGACCAGGAACTGACCGGTGCGGGAGTCGCCGCCCCACGACTTGACGTCCGATCCCTTCCAGAACTCGGTGAGGTCGACCGTCCTGAAATCGAAACCCGTGGGGTATTTCGGCTGTTCAGGCTTCCCCTCGTCGACCTCGGGGCCGAAGGACCTCGTCATCGCGGCGTACTTGCCGCCCGGCTTCTCCTGCACTTTTCTCTTCGGCTTGGCGTCGCCCACGATCATCGCCGTGTCGATCCCGTTGAGCCCGGCCAGGATCTGCCCGATCCCGAAATAGCTGGAATCGTGCTCGATGTGGACCTCGTTGTTCTTTCCGCTGAACCTGGACCAGAGGATCGCGATCTTCTGCCCCTCGGGCCGCACACCCTTCTTCTCCAGCCATTCCGCCACAGCCTCATCCCTGCCGTGCGCCTGGTCCCGCTTCTCCTCCAGGCCCCAGCCCTTCCGGGTGTCTCCGCGCATCTCGTCACCGAAGTTCGCGGCCACGTATTCGGTTGCGTTGGTGGGATGTTCGAAGTCGCTTTCCGAGGGCTGCCGACCGAATTGTTCGCCGTACTTCGTCGCTATACCGCTCTGCAGGACCAGATGGACACGCTTGGGGTCGATGTTCGACTGGTGGTAGAAATCCTGGAGGCCGGCCGCCTTCTTCTTGTCCTCGTCCGAGGTATAGCTGATGTAGATGTGCTTGCTCGTGTCATGCATCAGCGTCGCCGCGATCGCGAACTGGTCCCCGGACGCATAGTGGGGCTGGACGAGGACCTGCGGGTTGCCTTCCGGCGCATCCCCGCTCCGCCGCTCGCCGGACGGCTCACTGCCCGTCTCGGTCACCGTCCTCTGGACCGAGGGGTGCGCGCCCTGATGGAGCATCCTCGTGACGGCGAGGTTACCCGCCGCCTGCTGGAGGCCCAGGATCCCCGGGAGCGGTGCGGCGCCCCCGGCCGGCCTCCGCACAGGCACCCGAAGGTTCGAGGCCTCGGACCGATGGTCTTCATGGGCGTGCACGGAAGCTCCCTACCGGGACAGGAATCGGACCCCTCCTGCATACGCCGAACCACTCCACCGGCACCAGGTACTCAAGGGCAGATCGGAACGCCGGATGGGCAGCCGCGCGGACGAAGGGTGGAGCCGGGTGCGGCTGTTCCGAGTGCCGTGGTCACCCCGTGGCGAACCGAGTGAGCACAGCCTCCGGGCGCACACCCGGCAGAGCCTTGCGGAACGCGCGGTAGTAGCCGAGCTCCTCCTTGCTGCGCAGTACCGGCGCGTCCTCCCGGGCCGCTGCCGCGGTGAACTCCTCGTCCGTGACGCGGGTGTCCCAGAGCGGGCTGAGCAGGCTCTCCGCGCCGCTGCCCGTGCCGAACTGCTCCTTGCGGCGCCACAGCAGGTGGTGGGGAAGCCGTCCGGTGAAGGCCCGGCGCAGATGCCCCTTCTCCATGCCGTCCTCCTCGAGCAGCTTCATGTGCGCGGGCAGGGACATGGCGTGGGCGACGACGTCGTGGTCGAGGAAGGGCACGCGGGCCTCCAGGCCGTGGGCCATGGTGACGCGGTCGCAACGCTGGAGGTTGAGGCCGTGCAGCCCGCCCACCGTACGCCGGAGCTCCGCGTCCAGGGCCTCGGGTGCGGCGTGCCGCTCGTGGTAGTAGCCGTAGCCGGCGAACAGTTCGTCCGCGCCCTCACCGGTCAGCACCACCTTGACGTGCTGCGAGGCCAGTTCGGACAGGAACCAGTTGGGGACCGCGCTGCGGATGAGGCTGGCATCGAAGGACTCCACACACGCCACCACGTCGTCGAGAACCTCGCGCGCCGCCTCGGCGTCCAGCAGCGCCTCGCGGTGCTCGGTACCCAGGTACGCGGCGGTCTCCCGGGCGGCGAACAGGTCCGGGGAGCCCTCGGTGCCGACCGCGAACGTCTTGAGCCTGCGTCCCTGCCGGGCGTACGTCTCGGCGGCGACCGCGGCGACGACACCGGAGTCGAGGCCCCCGGACAGGAAGACGCCGACCTCGACGTCAGCCATCAGGTGCCGGCGCACGGAATCCGCGACGGACTCGAACGTGGCCCTCTCGGCGGCCTCCTGCGGCACACCGCTCCGGTCCGCCGCCCTGCCACGCTCGGGGACCGGGGCCGCGAAACGCCGCAGGCCGTCCTCAGGTGACCACCGGTGCCCCGGCGGGAAGATCTCCGCCGTCGGCCGCACCTCGGGCGCGAAGGCGCGCAGTTCGGAGGCGAAGTGCACCGTCGTACCCGTACGAGCCCAGTAGAGGGGCTTGATGCCGATGGCGTCGCGGGCCGCGACGAAGCGTCCGCCGGGCGTGGCCGCGCACAGGGCCCACATGCCGCGGAGCCGGTGCAGGCCCTCTGGCCCGTCGGTGCGGAGGACTGCCAGGGCGGCAGCCGAGTCGGAGGACGAGCCGAAGGCGGTGGCGGGCAGCTCGCCCCGCAGCGCCTGATGGTTGTAGATCTCGCCGTTGCACACGAGCGACCAGTCGTCGTCGCCGTACGTGCCACCGAGGGGCTGGTGTCCGCCGTCGAGGTCGACTATCGACAGCCTGCGGTGTCCGAGCCAGGTGTGGCCGCCGACGGTTCGCGTCCCGCGGTCGTCCGGACCGCGGTGGGCCAGACGGTCGAGCATCTCTTCCGCGGACGAGCGGGCGCACTCGGTGTGGATGTCTTCCTGGGGGCTGTATATGGCTGTGATTCCGCACATGCCGTCGACGATAGAGCGGATCGGTGCGAAGGGAACAACACCAGTTGCTGTATACGCACGGCCGCTGCCAGAGTGGGAGCCATGGTGAGCGAGAACCTGAGCAGTGTGCGCAGAGCGCTGGATGTGCTGCGCGTCCTCGGACAGGGACCCCTGGGCGTCCAGGAGGTGGCCGAGGCGGTGGGCCGGGAGAAGACGCAGGTGTCCCGGACTCTCAAAGTCCTGGCGGAGGAGGGGTTCCTGGAACGGGACCCGCGCAGTCTGCGCTACGGCATCGGCCGGCAACTGCTGGCGCTGGCCGCCTCGGCGGGCGAGGACCGGATGCACCGCGAGGCCCCGGCTGTGCTGCGCGAGCTGGTGCACCAGGTCGGCGAGCCCGCGTACCTCACGGTGCTGTCCGGGCACGGGGCGGTGACGGTGCTGACCGAGCGCACCTCGCGTGGGCTCCAGGCGCACGAGTGGGTCGGCCGCACCACCCCGCTGAACTGCACCGCGAGCGGCCGCGCCCTGCTGTTCGGGCTCCCCGACGAGCAGGCCGAGGCGCTGCTGGCCACCACGGACGACGCGCGACTGCCGGGGACGGAGGCCGCGCCCCGGGACGTGCCGGCCGTGCTGGAGCGCCTGCGCACGGAGCGGGCACGTGGTCACGCGGTGGCCGTCGAGGAGATGGAACCGGGGCTGATCGCCGTCGCCGCTCCCGTGCGCGACCACCGAGGCGATGTCGTCGCCGCACTCAACGTCTCCGCACCCGTGTTCCGGTTGCCGCCGGGCGCGGTGCCGAAGGTGGTGGAGGCCGTGGTCGCCGCCTCGAACCGGCTGTCGGCCCGCCTCGGCGGAAACGGGCCCGCGACCTGACGTCCCGCCGCTGCCGCACTCCCGGCCACCGACGGCGCTTCGCCGACGCGTCACCCTGTGAAGGTCTGACCACGAATGTTCGGGTTCCTTGATCAGCTCTTGCGGGCACCACTTACCTCAGAGTAACTAAATGTTTCATGAACCTCTTCAGCCGCAGCTCCCTGCTCCGCCGCCCGGAGCCCCGCACGGAGGAGCCTCTCTCCGCCCCCGCGGCCGCAGGTACCGCGGTTCTGCACGATCCCCGTCTGGCGGCTCTCTCCGGGGAGTGGATGATCGACCCCGCGCACAGCAGGATCGGCTTCTCCGTACGGCACGCCATGGTGACCACGGTGCGGGGCGCGTTCCTGGAGTACGAGAGCCGTCTCTACTTCGACGGGCGCGACCCGGCACGTTCCCGGGCCGAGATCTCACTGGCCACCGCGAGTGTCGACACCGGTGTCGAGCAGCGCGACGCGCACCTCGTCGGCCGCGACTTCCTGAACGCGGCGAAGTACCCGCGCATCAGCTTCGTGAGCACCGCTGTTCAGCTCGTCGGCAAGGACGTCTACCGCATGACCGGTGACCTCACCATCCGGGGCATCACCCACCCGGTGGTCCTGGACCTCACGTACATCGGATATGTCACCGACCCGTTCGGTTACGAGCGCGTCGGCTTCGACGGGACCACGACCATCAACCGTTCCGACTGGGGTCTGACCTACAACGCCCGCCTGGCCGAGGGCGGTGCCATGGTCAGCGAGCGGCTCCGCCTGCAGTTCGACATCGCCGCCATCCGCACCCCCTCCGCCGGCTGACGACTCTTCAGGTGACCGGGCCGCCGCCCGCGCCCCTGAACGTGCGGCGGTAGGCGCGCGGCGACACACCCAGGGCCGCGTGGAAGTGCTGCCGCAGGGCGGTGCCGGTCCCGAAGCCGGCGTCGGCGGCGATCCGGTCCACCGGCAGGTCGGTCCGCTCCAGCAACCGCCTTGCGCGGTCGACGCGTTGCTGGGTGAGCCACTGCATGGGGGTGAGCCCCGCCTCCTGCTGGAAGCGTCGGTTGAACGTACGCACACTCATCGACGCCCGCCCGGCCAACTCGTCGAGCTTCAGAGGCCGTTCCAGGTGGCGCAGCGCGTACTCCCGGGCCGGCCCCGTGGAGCACCGCTCGGGCGGGGTGACCGGGCGGTCGATGTACTGGGCCTGACCGCCCTCCCGGTGCGGTGGTACGACGGTCCCCCGGGCGACCCGGTTGGCGACCTCCGCACCGTGGTCGGTACGGATCATGTGGAGACAGAGGTCGATGCCCGAGGCCACACCGGCCGAGGTCAGTACCCCGCGGTCGTCGGTGTACAGCACGTCGGCGTCCACCTCGATCTCCGGGTAGAGCGTCCGGAACTCCTCGCACGACTTCCAGTGCGTCGTGGCCCGTCGTCCTGTCAGCAGCCCCGCGGCCGCCAGGACGAACGAGCCGGTGCAGATCGACGCCACCCGCGCCCCCCGGGGCACACGGGCCAGTGCCCGCTTCATATCGACGCTGATCCGGCCGCGTTCCTGCGGCTCGTAGTCCTCCTCGGCGGCCGGCACGACGACGGTGTCCGCGTTCTCAAGCGCGTCGGGGCCGATGGCCACGTTGACGGTGAAGTCGGTGTCCGTCGCGACGACGCCTGGCCGCGGGGTGCACGTGACGACCTCGTACAGGGGTTCGCCGGAGGCCGAGACCGCCTGTCCGAAGAGACGGTGCACGATTCCGAGCTCCATCGGAAGCAGCCCCGGCCGCACCAGCACAGCCACCCGATGCTTTTCCTGGGTCGTGACAGTCATGGCCAGATTCTTGCAGAAGTCGTCCATCTCGCCAGTGGTCGGTCCCCCCGGAGACGTCGACGATCGAACGCATGGATGCAGTCAATGGTCTTTCGCACCGCAGCCGCTTCGGACACCGCGCCTGGTGGGTGGCGGCCGCCGCGCTGCTCGCCATCGTCGTGGCCGGCGCCTTCTCGACCCTGCCCGGCCTGCTCACCGGGCCCCTGCACCGGGAGTTCGGCTGGTCCCGCGGTTCGATCGGCCTGGCGGCCTCGGCGAACATGGTGCTCTACGGTCTCACCGCGCCGTTCGCAGCCGCGCTCATGGACCGCTTCGGCATCCGCCGCGTGGTGGTCGTCGCCCTCCTGGTGATCGCGTCGGGGGCCGGCCTCACCACCGTCATGACCACGGCCTGGCAGTTCACCCTGTTCTGGGGCATGCTCGTCGGCCTGGGCACGGGCTCCATGGCCACGGCCTTCGGCGCCACCGTCACCCAGCGATGGTTCGTACGGAGGCGTGGACTGGTCACCGGCGTGCTCGCCTCCGGCAGCGTCTTCGGGCAGATGGTGTTCCTTCCCGCCCTGTCCTGGACCGTGGACCACCATGGCTGGCGGACGTCCCTCGTCACCCTCGTACTCGCGGCGTGCGCCACGGCGCCCCTGATGTGGCTCATGCTGCGGGACCACCCCGCCGACGTCGGCCGCGCGCCCTACGGCGCGGAGCGTCTTGTGCCCAAGCCCCTGCCCACCGAAGGCGCGGGCCGCAGGGCGGTCGCCGTGCTGCGCGACGCGGCGGGCACCGCCCCGTTCCGGCTGATGGCCGGCGCGTACGCGATCTGCGGGGCCTCCACCAACGGCATCATGTGGACGCACTTCACCCCGGCCGCCCACGACCACGGGATGCCCGCCACCACCGCGTCGTCCCTGCTCGCGGCTATCGGGGTCTTCAACGTGATCGGCACCGTCGCGTCGGGCTGGGCCACCGACCGGCGTGACCCGCGTCGGCTGCTCGCCGTGTTCTTCGCCCTGCGCGGGCTGATCCTGATGTGCCTGCCGCTGCTGATGAGCGCCACGGTGCAGCCGTCGATGATGGTCTTCGTCGTCACCTTCGGCCTGCTCGACCTCGCGACCGTTCCGCCGGTCATCGCGCTGTGCCGTGAGTTCTACGGGGACGCGGGCGCCGTGGTCTTCGGCTGGGTCGGCGCGGCCCATCAGGTGGGTGCCGCCATGGCCGCGTACGGAGGGGGAGCCGCCCGCGACGCCTTCGGTTCGTACACTCCTGTCTGGGTGACGCTCGGCGCACTGTGCGCCGGGGCCGCGCTGCTCTCGCTGCTCGTCCGGCGCGCCTCCCCGGCCGACCGCTCCGCCGGGCGGTGCCTAACCGCCGTAGACCACCTGTGACTCACCGAGCGCGTCCGCGAAGTCGCTTGCGAGGCGTGCGGCTTCGGCCGGTGCGAGGGTGGCGGTGGTGACGCGCACCCCGGGCGGGGACGCGATGCGGAAGCGGGTGCCCGCAGCGGTCCACCAGCCGCGGGTGCGCAGGGCGTTGACGACGGCGGACTCGTCCCGGACGGGTACCCAGACGTTGAGGCCGCTGGCCCCGTGGGAGGCGATGCCGTGCTCCGCCAGCGCCGCACCGAGAGCGTCGCGGCGGGTGGTGTAGGTGCGGGCCGCTTCCGCCACCAGCCGGGTCACCGCCGGGTCGGTCAGCAGGCTCGCGACGGTCACCTGGAGGATGTGGCTGACCCATCCGGAGGTCAGCAGCATCCGTCCGTCGTGGCGCGCCAGGGTCGCGGGGTCGCAGGCGAGGGCGGCCCAGCGCAGATCGATCCCGAGGTGCTTGGACACCGTACGCACATGGGCCCAGCGGGGCAGCCCGCCGGAGGCGAGGGTCGCCGCGTCCGCTCCGGCGATGTCCGCGTTGTGGTCGTCCTCCACGACCAGCACGTCGGGGAAGTCGCGCAGCACGGCCAGGAGTGCGTCCCGGCGGCCGGGGGTGAAGCGCGCGCCGAGCGGGCTCTGTCCGCGAGGGCTGCACACCAGGGCCCGGGCTCCCGCCCTCAGCGCGGTGCGGAGCGCCTCAGGGCGGATTCCCTCGTCGTCGACCGCCACCGGCAGCATGCGAAGGCCCAAGGCCGGTACCAGGTCGAGGAGATGGTGGAAGCCGGGGTCCTCCACGGCCACGGCGTCACCGGGCTTGATCTCGGTGGACAGCAGCCTGGCGATGCAGTCCAGAGCGCCGTGGGCGAACGTCACCGAGCCGGTGGGCACGTCGTCCCGGGCGAACCAGGCGCGGACGGCGTCCTCGAGCACGGCGAACCGCGGCGAGGCACGGTGCGAGCCGGGCAGGGGCCCCACCCGCGCGGGCGGGGTCAGCACCGGGAGGCAGGCGGGATCGGGGTGCCCGCCGGCCAGGTCGCGCAGCCCTGCGGGCACCTTCGGAGGGCGCCGCGAGGTGACGACGGGGGCGGACGCCACCACCGTGCCGCCACGCCCGAGGGTCACCACCACCCCGCGCCCGCGCAGCTCCTTGTAGGCCGACGCGACCGTCCCGGCGCTCACCCCCAGTTCCTCGGCGAGCCGTCGCACGGGAGGCAGCGAGGCGCCGGGCCGCAGCGTGCCGTCCGACACGCGGCCTTCGACGGACGCCGAAATCTCTCTGGCCGTTCCGCCCACGATCCCATATTGTTCTGCCACAGAGCACAGTTTGTACCGATACAAAAATCGTGTCAAGGGGGGAATCCGATGAAACCGACGGCGGACCGCGTGCCGTTCGCCCGGCGCATGGCCATCCCGGGCGGCCGGGACGGGCGGCGCATGCTGGTGGTCTCCGTCATCGACAAGGTGGGCACAGGTCTGTGGAGCGGAGCGGCGACGCTCTACTTCATCTACGTCGCCCATCTGTCGGTGGCTCAGATCGGGCTGTTGATGGGGTTGTCCGGCATTCTCGGCATAGCGGGGCCGCCGCTCGCGGGGCGGCTCGCCGACCGCTTCCCCGTGACCCGCATCCTGCTCGCCGCCCAACTGGCTCGGGGAGCAGCGCTGCTGGCCTTGCTGACGACGAACGACTACGCGCTGCTCGTGCTGTTCTCGGCGCTGGGTTCCCTGCCGGACCGCGCGTCGAGCGTCCTCACCAAGCTGTTCGCCGCGCGTGTCGCCGGCCCCCACCGCATCCGCTACCAGGCGATCCAGCGCACCGCCGCGAACATCGGCTGGGCGGTAGGCGCCGCCGGGGCCGCTGCCGCGCTCACCGTGGGCACCACCACCTCCTACCAGGCGCTGCTGCTCGCCAACGTCGCTTCCTACGCGGTCATCGGCGTCCTCACCCTGCGGTGCGCGGAGCCGGCGGCCCCCGCCCGGGTCGTCGCCGGCACGACCTCCCCGGCCGGCCTCAAGGGCGTTCTCCGCGCCCCTTCCGGCCCCGCCGCCACCGTGACCGCCGCGGCGACACCCTGGCGGGACCGCCGCTACCTCGCCTTCACGGGGTCGGAGATCTGGCTGTTCCTGGACGACAGCATCCTCCAGGTCGGATTCCCCCTGTGGATCGTCCACGCCACCGACGCGCCGGTCGGGCTGGCGCCGCTGGTCCTCGTCCTCAACAGTGTGCTGGTGATCGCGCTTCAGGTCCCCCTGTCCCGTTTCGGTGAGACCAGGGCGGCCGCCCGCCGTCTGCTCTTCCCGATCGGCGCCGCCTTCCTCACGGGAGGTGTGGCCCTGGCCGCCTCGGCGGGCGGCGGTCCCTGGTTCGCCACAGCCGCCGTCCTCCTCGCGGCCACCGCCTTCACTCTCGCCGAGATCCTGCACTCACTGTCGTCGTGGGAACTCTCCATCGCCCTCGCCCCCGGCGAGGCGCAAGGTGCCTACATCGGCGTCCACGGCCTGGCCCAGTCCGCGCAGCGCAGCCTCGGTCCCGTAGTCGTCGGGGCCGCCGTGGGCGCGGGCCCGTTCGCCTGGCCGGTGCTCGGCGCCACGCTCGTGGTGGCATGCCTCGTACAGCACCGGCTGGTCAGGCCGTCCTCGTCCCTGCCGGCGGCGCCGGCCGCCGAGAGCGTGGAAGCGCCGGGAACACACCGTTCCGGGGACCCGGGCCGGTCTCCTGCCGTACCGCCGTCATGACCTGCCGGCCAGGTGAACCGGCTTGCTCACCAGGGTTCTTGGGAGCGTAGGTTGTACGAGGAACGGATCACGCCCCGGCTGAAACGGAACGGTACTCATGACCGACCACGCGACAGTGCCCGGCTCCGCGCAGCAGGACATCGATACCTCGGTGCCCCACTCGGCCAGGATCTGGAACTACTGGCTGGGCGGGAAGGACAACTACCCCGTCGACGAGCAGGCCGGTGACGCCTACAGCGCCGTCTTCCCCGGCATCGTCACCGTGGCCCGCAGCAGCCGCGCCTTCCTGGGACGTAACATCGCCCACCTGGTCACCGAGGCCGGCATCCGGCAGTTCCTGGACATCGGGACGGGGCTGCCGACCGAGGACAACACCCACGAGGTCGCCCAGCGGCTCGCCCCGGAATCCAGGATCGTCTACGTCGACCACGATCCCCTGGTCCTCGCGCACGCCCGCGCCCTGCTCACCTCGACCCCCGAGGGCGCGACCGCCTACGTCGACGCCGACCTGGCCGATCCCGACCGCATCCTGTCGGCCGCGGCCAGGACACTGGACCTGCGAAGGAACGCTTCACCCGGCCGATGAACCGCCGAAGGAACCGCGCCGGTTCAGCCGGCGGTCGGCACCAGCGGATCCGGCCGGGACAGGGCCTCGGCCAGTGGCAGCGCGTCCCGGGCGGCGACGGCCCGGCGCGCGCGCAGTTCGGCGCGTGTCCGCGGGCGGAAGCGGGGCTCCCTGTCGCACCCGCAGGCGGACCGCCCTTCGTAGCGCAGCCCCTCCCTGAGGACGGCGGCCACCACGGACCAGCCGCGGACATCACGCCTGGGCGGCGGGGCGAAGTCGTGGCCGGCGCAGGTGAGGGGCCGGGCGCAGTTGGGGCACAGGTGCTCCCGCCCCTGATACGCGTGCTGCTTGAAGCTGACGCGGCACGGGACGCAGGCGTAATGCACCTTGTAGCAGGTCACGCCGTAGAAGCACATGCGGCCACCGCACTGCGCCTCCGCGGATCCGGCCGACGGTCAGCACGCCTGCGTGCCGCCGGACTTGGCGGTACGGGCGCGGTGGCCTCGGTCTCCGTAGGACGGCGGATCAAGGAGTACCGTGATCGCACACGAGTCCGACCTGGCCTCCTGGCCGCACGAGGTGACGCACGATGAACGAATACCCGCTGCCCACGCCCCATCCCGCGGACGCGCATCCCGCCCGCGTCTACAACGCCTGGCTGGGCGGCAAGGACCACTACCCGGTGGACCAGGAGGCGGCCGAACTCGCCGCGGCGGCGAACCCCACCATCGTGCCGTCGGTGCGGGCCAACCGGGCCTTCCTCGGCCGCGCCGTGCGTCACCTCGCGTCCGCCGGAGTACGCCAGTTCCTCGACATCGGCACGGGCATTCCCGCCGCGGCGAACACGCACGAGGTGGCCCAGCAGGCCGCTCCGGAATCGCGTGTCGTGTACGTCGACAACGACCCGATCGTCCTCACCCACGCCCGGGCGCTGCTGGTCAGCGGAGCCGAGGGGCAGACGGACTACGTGCAGGCCGACGCGCGGGACGTGGACACGATTCTCGACGCGGCCTCGCGCACCCTGGACCTGGACCGGCCGGTCGGCCTGATGCTCGTGGCGATCCTGCAGTACGTCAAGGACGCCGAGGACCCGTGGGACATCACCCGTCGGCTGCTGGACCGCCTCGCCCCGGGCAGCCACCTCGTCCTGTCGCACCCGGCCGCCGACGTCACCGCCCCCGAGGTCGCCGAGTCCATGCGGATCTACAACGAGCGCGCCGCCAGCCACGCCTCCGCGACCCCGCGCACCCGGAAGGAAGTGGAAGGCTTCTTCGACGGCCTCGAGATCCTGGAACCGGGCGTGGTCACACTGACCCGCTGGCGTCCCGGGCCGTCCGACACTCCGGACGACACCCTGCCCATGTGGTGCGGGGTAGCCCGCAAGGCGTAACGGCGGCTCCGCCGGACCTGATCACTCCGTTCGCGCGCGTTCCCGGGCAGGGGGCGCGTCGCGGCGGAATTCAGGTGCTGTTCCCGGGTGGAACAGCCAAAGACCGGGGCCGCCCCCGTGGTCGAACCACTGATGCGAAGCTCGGTGCGGGCGAGGTGATCTCGGACGGTCGGCCGGCGGCCGGACCGTGGCGACGTGGCAGCGGCTCACCACGAGGAAAACGCACTCTTCAGGAAGGATCGGTGCACGTGCCCGAACAGTTCGCGTCCGTCTCGCAGGAGCCGGCGGAGGTCACCGACGGCGACGCCGCCTATCTGCGGCTCATCGCGCTGCTCGACGAGAGCGGTGCAAGGTACCGCGTCATCGACCACGCCCCGGAAGGGCGCACCGAGGAGGTCAGCCGCCACAGGGGGCACCCGGTGGCGCAGGGAGCCAAGTGCCTGGTCGTCATGGTCAAGACGGGCAAGCGCACCAAGCGGTACTTCCTCGCGGTGGTCCCCGGGGACGCGCGGGTCGACCTGCCTGGCCTGAAGGCCCTCGCGGAGGGCAGTTACGTGTCGTTCGCCTCGCCGGACAGGGCCGAGGCTCTGTCCGGCAGCGTCAGCGGCACCATTCTGCCGTTCAGCTTCCATCCGGATCTCGAACTCGTCGTGGATCCGGGGGTGCTGGAGCATGAGGAGATCTTCTTCAACGCCGCGCGGCTCGATCGTTCCCTGGCTCTGGACACGCGGGACTACCGGGACCATCTGCGTCGTGTGGAGGCGCGGATCCACCCGATCGTCGCGAGGCAGTCGGAGGTGACCGCCCCATAGGGGATATGTCCCCGCTTGCCGCTCCTGTGCCGCATGCCCGGTTACGGTGGCCGCATGTGCCACTACTGCGGCTGCCGTGAGATTCCGCTGATCAAGGAGTTCATCGCGGAGCACGAGTCCGTCACCGACACCGCGGGGGACGCCGTGCGCGCCCTCGACCAAGGTGATCCGGCGCTCGCCGGGGAGCTGGTCGCCCGGATGGGGCGGGAGCTCCTCGCCCACTGGCAGGGCGAGGAGGACGGGCTCTTCGCGGTGATGGGCGGCGACCCGGAGTACGCCGGGTACATCGAGGCCCTGGTGCGGGAGCACCGCGAGCTCGCCGCGTTCCTCGACCGGGTGGATCTGCGCCGCGCGGAGGACGTCGTACAGCTGCGGGAAGCCGTCGACGAGTTGCACCGCCACATCACCAAGGAGGAGGACGGCCTCTTCCCTGCCTCCCTCACCGCGCTGTCCGGGGACGAGTGGGACCGCTCCATGGCTGCGTGGCGGGCAGCGCATCCGGAGGCCCCCGGCGACCTGGGCCGCTCATGACGGGGCGGACAGGGCTGGCTCCGGCCCTCGCCCGGTCACGTCAGGCGTAGAGGTCGCGCTGCCACCGGTGCTCGGCGAGGATCGCGAGCTGGTCGTCGTCGAGGATGCGGCCGTCGCTCAGGCCGGTGTTCCGCTCGACGTCGCGTACGGGGCGCATTCCTGGCATCACGGTGGAGACCGCCGGTGAACTCAGCACGAACCGCGGGGCGTTCCCGGCGCTCTCGTCGGGTGCGATGGAGAGGCCGCCGACGACCGCGGTCAGGTCAGCCGGATCATCCGGTTGTCGCCGTCAAGCCGGTGGCGGGGCCCGGCAGCAGATGGGTCCGGCGGGGGCCGGGGCCACGGCCGGCCGGCAGGGGGACGATCCGGGTGCCGCCGACGTCCGGGGGCGGCACGTCGCCCTCGGTCACCAGGACGGCCGTCGGCACGCGCCGCGCGAGGTCCTGGAGGGTTTCGGGGGTGATGCTCGCGTCGTGTCCGCCGGTCTGGCGCGAGGCGCAGCCGGCGTAGTAGGCGATCGGCACGGCGTGGTCCCCGCTGACCACACAGGGCGGGCGCACACCCAGCCGGTTCAGCGCCCCGGCGACGGCGGCGAATTCCGCGGTGGTGGCGTGGCTCGTGCGGACGACATGGCTGAGCACGGAGAGCTGGACGGCGAGATGAGCGGCCAGCGCCAGCGTCAGCGCGGCGACTCCCGCGGAGCGGTGTGAGCGCCGTGTGCGGGCGTAGAGGCGGGCCAGGTGTTCCGCCACGGGCACGGCCAGCAACGCGTAGGCGGGGAGCAGGAACCGGGGCGCGGCATATTCGACCAGGAACAGATACGGAAGGGCCGACGAGACGCCCGTCGCCGTCGCCAGCAGTGCGGCGGCGCCTCGGCCCGCACGCCGGGCCGCCACGGTCCCGCCGGCCACGAGGAGGGGCAGGGCCACCCACCACACGGCCGTGGCCGGGTTCTCCCAGCCGATGTCGCAGGGGCGGCAGAGGGTCCGGCCGGCGAGCGAGCGCAGGTGGTCGTCGACCGCGAAGTTCCACCCGAGCCCGCCCTGGATCTCGCCGGCCCGGTGCAGCCGGGTACGGAGGCCGCCGTAGTGGGCGTACGCCTCGGCGGCCCAGGGGGCGCAGCCTGCCACGAGTCCGCCGACGAGCGCGGCGAACAGGCGTGGCAGGCGTCGGCCGGGTCCCACGGAGACGGCGAGGGCCAGCGGCAGCGCGAGCCAGAAGCCGTCGGCCGGCCGCATCAGGGCGACCAGCCCCACGGCCGCCCCCGCGCCTGCCGTCTCCGTCGGCCCGGCTCCATCGCGCAGGGCCCTCACGACCCAGCCGGTCGCGGCCAGTGCGCCCAGGGCGCACCACAGGTTGGGCATGGCCGCGGGTCCGTAGAACAGGGTCGGCCACAGGCCTGCGAACAGTGCGCCCGTGAATACGAGTACGGGCGTGGGCAGCACCTTCCGCCAGATCCACAGGACGAGGACCAGGGCGGCGGCGGACATCAGCGCGAGGTAGATGCGGAGCGCGGTGGTGGACGGGGTGAGCGCGGCGACGGGAGCGACCAGGTAGGAGATTCCCCGGGCGCGGGGGGCGCTGAAGAAGGCGGGAGGGGCGTTCCCGCCGACCTGGCTTACGTAGACCGTCTCGTCCCAGGCCAGCCCTGAACCCGGTACGACGAAGGCGAGTTGAAGTGCGGCGAAGACCGACGCGACGGCCGTCAGCCACGGCAACGGGCCGGATGCCAGCAGGCTCGGCCGGGTGGGCGGCGTCTTCCGCGACAGGCTCAGCGGCGGGCATTCGTACATGACCGCTCCTCTCCTCACGGGGGCCGCAGGGCGGAGGTGCGCGGCCTTGGTCAACGAGAGAGGTACGCCGGGAGTCACGCGGCGGCGGTGCGCATGACCGGCGGTCGGTGCCGCGCGTCCGACCGGCCGGGGGGACAGGTGTCTGCCGGGTCCCCTGGGGGATAGCCCCCATATAAGTCGGGGCCTGGCTGCATCGCTGGAGGGACGCGCCGTCCCTAGGTTGTGAGGTGGAATCAGATGACCGTCCCGCTTCCCTCCCGGAGGAACCCCGTGACAGCCCTGGCGCACCTGCCGACGAAGCGCACCGCCCATCCGCTGGCCGCGGCGTTCGTGCGCTTCGTCGTCTGCGGGGGCGGTGTCGGACTGGCCGCCAGTGGTGCGCTGGTGCTGCTGGGCGAGCGGATACCCCTGGCCCTCGCCAACGCCGTGATCACCGTCGTGTCCACGGTGATCGCCACGGAGCTGCACAGCCGGATCTCCTTCCGGAGCGACCGCAGGGGGTGGCGGGTCCACCTGCAGTCCGGGCTGACGGTGGTGGTGAGTTACGCGTTCACCACCGGCGCGCTGCTCGTGCTGCACGCCGTGCAGTCGGCTCCCTCCGCGCTCGTCGAGCAGACCGTCTATCTGTCGGCTTCGGCGGCGGCCGGGGTGGGGCGGTTCGCGCTGCTGCGGGTGGCCGTCTTCGCGCCGGCTCCCGCACCGCCGGACTCCCCCGCCCTGACCAGGCCGGCGGTCGTGATCGCGGCCTGATCCCCGGGCTCCGCGGGAACGCCCGCGAAATCGACTCCCTCAGGCCGCGCCATGGACGTGGAGCGCCCACAGCAGGGCGCCGAGGGACGCGGTGTGGAGGGCGGCGCGGACGGTGTTCCATGTGACCCACCGGTCCTCGAACGCGGCGCGCGCTTCCCCGAGCCGGTCGGGGGCCGAGTCGAGCGGCACCTTGTCGAGTGCGTCGTTGAGCGGGACGTTCTGCGTTCCGGTGACGAGGAAGGCCGCCCCGTAGAACACCAGAGCCGCGACGATCCACGGCAGGGCTCCCCCGCTGTGCCCTTTCGCGGCGAGGACCGTCGCCAGCACCAGCAGCGGCAGGGGCAGCAGGAAGGGGGTGAGGAACCAGCCGTTGATGATGACCCGGTTGATGTGCTGCATGCTCTGGACGAACGCCCGGTCGTCGCCACGGGAGAGGCCTGGCATGACGGCGTAGGAGAAGGCGCAGAACAGCCCGGCCATCAGGGCCGCTCCCCCGGCGGAGGCGAGGAGTACCACGGTCTGCAGTGTTCTCATGCGTGCTCCGAATCCGGCGCTGCGGCCCACTCGACGAACTGGATGACGACCCCGTCGGGGTCGGTGATCGGCACAGGCGCTCGCCCCACGGTTCTTCGCGCAGCGGCATCGTGATCCCGACGCCTTCCGCGCGCAGCCTCTTCTCCTCGTCCTCCGGACCGGTGAGGGTGAAGGCGAGGATCAGTCCGGAGGCGTGCTGTCGCGCTGGGCGGCGGACAGGACGTCGATGCCGCGGCGCAGGAGAACGATATCCACCGCGGCGTCCTCGCGGGCGAGGGAGGCGAAGTCCTCCGTGGCGACGGTCTCGCTGTACCCGAGGTGGGTGGTGAGGAAGGCCTTGGACGCGGCTAGGTCTTTGACCTGTACACAGAGCCGTCACACATATGCCATACGATGCGCACACCTGTTCACAGCTCTTCCGCTTGAGGATGCCCACGTCATGTTCTTCGGTGTCACGTCCCGTTCAGCGCGCGGCATATCCGCCGCCGTCGCCCTACTCGCGATCGGTGCGGTGGGCTGCGCCGACGCCATCGACAGCGCCAAGGCCGGCGCCAAGAAGGCGATGCGTCAGCGGTCGGTCTTCTCCCTCACTCCGGGCGACTGCTACAACCCGAACAGCGGGGCGACCGCGAGCCAGGAGTTCAGTGTCGAGATCGTCCCGTGCGAGGAGGCGCACAAGGGCCAGGTGGTCGGCGAGTTCACCATCGAGGGAGAGTCGGCATACCCCGGGGACGACGGGGCGACGAAGATCGCCGACAAGCAGTGCCCGGTGAATTCGTTCATCGCCGACACCTGGGCGGTCCCGGCGGGCGTCGGCCTCTTCTACTACTACCCCACCAGCGACACCTGGAAGACCGGCGACCGGGCCGTGAGCTGCACGTATGCCAAGGAGTCGGGCACGTTCACCGGATCGCTCGAGAACAAGTCCCTGAGCGCCGACCAGTTGGCATACCTGAAGGGCTCCAACGCCGTCTACGAAGCACTCTGGAACAACCAGCCCGAGGCGGACCAGATAGAGGACGACCTGGCCGGTTACAAGGAGCAGGCCGAGGCGGTTTCCACAGCGCTGAACGCCCACGTGGCCGGCCTGAAGAGCATGGAGCAGCCGGAGACCGCCAAGCTCCGGAAGCGGCTGGAGGAGACCGCGGGCGCGTGGGAGGAGGCGGCCTCGGCCGGAAGCATCGACGACTTCTACATCGCCTACGACCTCGCGTTCACCGGCATCGACCCGAACCAGACGGTTGCCGCCCGCGAGGAGTTGAAGCTCGCCACCACCGTCCCGGCGGACGACGCCGAGGTCTGGGCGGACTGACCACCCCTGCCCGGATGCCCGGTCGGCGGGGCGGCGGCATCCGGGCTCACACCTGTCGGCGTAGATACGACGAGCATAGGCTTCGCCCATGAGCATCCGGGCGAGCACCGAGACCGCCGGACTCCGCGAGTCGAGGATGCGCGGGACGCGGCGGTCGATCTCCGACCACACGACCGGGCTCTTCGTCGAGCAGGGTTTTCGGGCGGACGACGATCGCCGCGATCGCCACCGCCGCCCGGGTCTCGAACAAGACGGTGACCAACCACTTCACGTGCAAGGAGGATCTGGTGCCGGCCCACCAGGACGAGTTCGCGGCGAGCCTGGCGCGTACGGTCGCCGGCCGCGCCGCCGGTGCATCGGCTCTCGCCGCGCTGCGTCGCGGATTCCTGGCCTCCACCGCGGCGCAGGACCGGGTGGCGGGATTCACCGGACCCGGTTCTCCCGGATGACCGCCGACAGCCCGACGCTCTCGACGTGCCTGCGCGGCCTGCACGAGGACGCTCTGGCGGAGGTGCTCGCCGAGGCGACCGGCACCTCCGCCGACGACATCACCCCGCGCACCGCGGCCGCCCTGCTCGGCGGGGTGCACCGTTTCCTGTTCCGGCGCGTCCAGGAACTGACACTTCCGGGCACGGGCGACCCCGAGAGCGCCGCGGTCATCGGGGAAGAGACCGCCGCCTTGGGTCTGCTGGAACCGGCGCTCGCGGGCTGCGCGAGGGCCCCTCGTCCCAAGGCCCCACGCACAAGGACCGGCTCTTGAGCCCCGGCCCTTCTCCGTTCCAGCTCCTGCCCGGCGCCGCCGGGTCTCCGGTGCTGCTGCACGTCCCGCACTCCTCACGGGTCGTACCGGAGCACGTGCGCGACGGCATCGTGCTCGACGACGAGGCCCTCGCCGCCGAACTCGACCACATCACTGATTCCCACACGGCCGACCTGGCCGCCAGGGCCTCCGCGGCCTGCGCCGTGACCCCCTGGCGCTTCGTCAACGGCCTGTCGCGGCTGGTCGTCGACCCGGAGCGGTTCCCCGACGAACGGGAGGAGATGCTGGCCGCGGGCATGGGCGCGGTCTACACCCGCACCACGCACCGGGAGCGGCTCCGCCCGCCCGGTGCGGATCCGGAGCCGCTCCTCGACCGCTATTTCCACCCGTATGCCCGGGCGATGACCGCCGCCGTCGACGAACGCCTCGCCGCCACGGGACGTGCCGTCGTCATCGACGTCCACTCCTACCCGGCCACCGCACTCCCGTACGAGCTGCACGGCGGCGGCCCGCGGCCCCCTGTCTGTCTGGGCACCGACGGCTTCCACACTCCGCCCGGGCTTCTGGCCCGGGCGGAGGAGGCGTTCGCGGAATTCGGCGGCACGGGACTGAACAGCCCGTTCGCCGGTACGTACGTGCCACTGAAGCACTACGGGACGGACCGGCGGGTCGGAGCGCTGATGATCGAGGTCCGGCGCGACCTCTACATGTCCGAGCCGGGCGGCCCGCCCGGCCCCGGGCTCGACGCGCTGGCCACCGCGCTGGCCGCACTGGCCGACGGGCTCATGGACATGTGACGGCGGCGGCTGCCTTGGCCGGGCGTAGGGCCGGGTCATGATCTCCATGTTGTGGCCGTCCGGGTCCTCGAAGGTGTCGAACTGC
The DNA here is from genome assembly GCF_002941025.1 of Streptomyces sp. QL37. Classification (NCBI taxonomy): domain Bacteria; kingdom Bacillati; phylum Actinomycetota; class Actinomycetes; order Kitasatosporales; family Streptomycetaceae; genus Streptomyces; species Streptomyces sp. QL37. The sequence continues at coordinate 1,145,640 of NZ_PTJS01000001.1, forward strand.
GCGTCGGGGACCAGCAAGGCGCAGTGCTGCGACTGCACCGGCCCGCCCCGCAGTTCGTAGTGGTCCAGCGTCACGCCGTTGCCCAGGCCGACGGGGAGGAACGACCCGAACGGGCGGCCGGCCTCCAGGCCCAGGACGGTGGCGAGAAACTCGGCCGACAGGTCGCGGTCTCTGGCGAACACGGCGTGGTGGTCCAACTGGACGACGCGCGCCCGCCACGCGCTCATGCAGGAGCCGGGCTTCTCCTTCGTCCATGACCCAAGGCCGACCCGGCAGCCACGGACCCGGCCTCAAGGGCTCGGGAAGGCCGGCCGCAACGGACTCGGACGCGTGCGAAAACGCTTTCCCTCCTGGCCAACACGACTGCTAGCGTGTCCCGTTGACCCGAAGGGATGCACGCGACACATGACAGAGACAGCGTTTCGCATCGGTGGGGACCTAGAGGTACAGCGGCTCGGATTCGGAGCCATGCGTCTGCCGACGGAACCGGGGACCGCCCGCGAGAACGGCCTGTCGGTCGCCCGCCGCGCGGTCGAGTTGGGCATCACACTGATCGACACGGCGCACATGTACGGCGGCGGGGCCAACGAGGAACTCCTCGCCGAAGCGCTGCACCCCTACCCCGAGAACCTCCTGATCACCACGAAGGTCGGCATCACACGGCCGGACCCCTCGGCCGACTGGCAGCTCGACGGCCGGCCGGCCTCCCTGCGCGAACAGGTGGAACAGGGCCTGCGCCGCCTGCGTGTCGAGCGGATCGAGCTCCTTCAGCTGCACCGCATCGATCCGGAGACGCCGCTCGCCGATCAGCTCGGCGCGCTGCGGGACCTCAGGGACGCGGGCAAGATCGGGCGGATCGGCCTGTCCGAGGTCACCGTGGACGAACTCGCTCAGGCACGGGACATCGTCGAGATCGCGAGCGTGCAGAACCGCTACAACCTGCTCGACCGGGAGCACGAGCCCGTCCTCACCGCCTGTGAGGCGGCGGGGATCGCGTTCCTGCCGTGGCGCCCCGTCGTCTGGGGCGACTCCGGGGCGAACGCCGAGGTCCTCGCCGTGGCGGCCGAACTGGAGGCCACCCCCACACAGGTCGCCCTGGCCTGGCTGCTCGCCCACTCGCCGGTCGTCCTCCCGATCCCGGGCACGGCCCGGACCGACCACCTGGAGGAGAACGCCGCGGCGGGGGGTGTCCGTCCGACCCCCGCCCACCTGGAGATCCTCGACCGGTTGGCCGCGCCGGAGTAGGGGCCCGGCCGGGGTCGGCGTCAGAAGAAGACGCCGCACCTCAGCAGCACGTTGGCGTACGGCCGGGCCTCCCCCGTCCGCACGACCAGACGGGCGGACGCGGTGAGCGCCTTCAGCCGTTCGTGGGACACGTGTGTGAGGTCCGGGAGACGGGCGGCCAGGAGTCGGGCGGCCTCGGGGTTCGCCTCCCGAATCTCCTCGGCTGCCGTCGCGCCCTCCACGGCCAGTTCGTCCAGCAGGCCGTCGAGGACTTCGGCGAAGGACGGGACGCCCGCCCGGAAGGCGAGGTCGACCACGCGGGGCCCCGGGGGGATGGGCATGCCCACGTCGCAGATCAGCACTCCGTCGCCATGACCGAGTTCGGCCAGCGCTCCCGCCAGGTGGCGGTTGAGGATGCCTGACTTCTTCACAGCGCGGAGACCTCTTCCACTGTCGGGAAGGACGCCTGCGCGCCCTCCTTGGTGACGGCTGCCGCGCCGACCCGTACGGCGAACGCGGCGGCCTCGGTGAGCTCCTCGCCCAGGCCGAGCCGCCAGGCCAGGGCGGCTGTGAACGCGTCGCCCGCACCCGTCGTGTCCACGGCGTCGACCCGGGGGCTCGGCACGCGTACGGGGTCACCCCCACGGGTGTCGGAGACCAGCGCGCCCTCGGCGCCCAGGGTGATCACCACGGAACGCGGGCCGAGAGCGGTCAGCCCCAGCGCCCAGGACTCCGGGGTGCTCCCCGCGCCCTCTCCCAGGATGTAGCGCGCCTCGTGCTCGTTGACCACCAGTGGGTCACAGGCGGCCAGCACCTCGTCGGGGAGCGGCGCGGGCGGGGAGGGGTTGAGTACCAGCCGCGCACCCGGGCCGAGGGCACGGGCCGTCTCCGCGACGGTGTCCAGCGGGATCTCCAGCTGTACGGAGACCACTCGGGCCGACGCGAAGAGGGACCCCGCGGCCCTGATGTCCTCGGGGGTAAGCCGGGCGTTGGCGCCCGGGGAGACGACGATGCTGTTGTCGCCCGAGGGGTCCACGGTGATGAGGGCCACGCCGGTGGGCGCCCCTCCGACGAGGACTCCGCCGGTGTCGACACCCGCCTCCTGCTGCGAGGCGCGCAGCAGCCGCCCGTGGGCGTCGTCGCCGACCCTGGCCAGCAGGGCGGTGCGGGCACCGAGTCGGGCGGCGGCGACCGCCTGGTTGGCGCCCTTGCCGCCGGGGTGGACGACGAGGTCGGAGCCGAGCACCGTCTCCCCCGGCCCGGGGCGGCGGTCGACGCCGACGACCAGGTCGGCGTTGGCCGACCCGACGACCAGGAGGTCGTGCCCGGAGGGCTCGGAGGCCGCGGAGACATCGGTCGCTTGCATCAGGGCATTGCCTTTCGTGATCAGGAGAAGTCGGCGACGTTCTGCCGGGTGACGACCTTGACCGGCACCTTCACCATGCTGTCGATCTTCTTGCCGTCGGCCGCCTTGACGGCGTTCCGCACGGCGATCTTCCCCAGTTCCGCGGGCTGCTGGGCCACGGACGCGTACAGCGTGCCCGCCTCGACCGCCTTCAGGCCGTCGGGGGTTCCGTCGAATCCGACGACCGGGACGGACTTCCCGGCCTTGCTGCCCAGGGCCTTGACCGCGCCGAGCGCCATCTCGTCGTTCTCGGCGAAGACGCCGTTGATGCCCGGGTGTGACTGGAGGAGGTTGGTCATGACGTCCAGGCCCTTGGTGCGGTCGAAGTCGGCCGGCTGGGTCGCCACGACCTTGATGCCCGGGTAGGCCTTCATGCCCGCGGCGAAGCCCGCGCCGCGCTCACGGCTGGCGGAGGTGCCGGCGGTGCCCTGGAGGACGATGATGCTGCCCTTGCCGCCGAGGCGGTCGGCGAGTGTCTTCGCGGCGAGTTTGCCGCCCGCGACGTTGTCGGAGGCGACGAGCGTGGCGGTCTCTGCCTTGTTGACGCCGCGGTCGGCGGCGACCACCGGGATGTCGGCCTCGTTGGCACCGCGCACGACGGGGCCGACGGCGTCGGAGTCGACGGGGTTGACGATGACGGAGTCCACCCCGGAGCTGGTGAAGTTCTCCAGCTGGTTGGCCTGCTGCGAGGCGTCGTTCTGGGCGTCGGTGACGGTCAGGTCGATCCCTGCCGCCTTCGCCTCCTTCTGCGCGCCCTCCTTCATCTGGACGAAGAAGGGGTTGTTCAGGGTGGAGAGCGACATTCCCACCTTGGTGGTGGTGCCGGAGGAACCGGACTTGAAGAAGGTCACGGCGGCGATGACGGCGGCCAGGCAGACCACCGCGATGCCCAGTTGCATCGCCCCCTTGCGGCCCTTTCCGGGTGATCCGGGCGCGGCGGACGCGCCTCCGGCGGAGGCGCCCGATCCGGCCTTGCGGCGCAGCGTGTCCAGCAGCACCGCGAGGGCGATGACGACGCCGATGACGACCTGCTGCCAGAAGGCGGACACGGAGAGGAGGTTGAGGCCGTTGCGCAGCACGGCGAGGATCAGTGCGCCGATCAGGGTGCCGGACGCCTTGCCGACGCCGCCGGCGAGGCTGGCGCCGCCGATGACGACCGCGGCGATCGCGTCGAGTTCGTACCCCTGGGCCGCCTGCGGCTGCGCCGAGACCAGACGGGAGGCGAGGACGATGCCGGCCACGGCGGCGAAGAGGCCGGAGAGGGCGTAGATGGCCAGCTTCTGCTTCTTGACGCGCAGTCCGGACAGCCGGGCCGCTTCCTCGTTGCCGCCGATGGCGTACATGGAGCGGCCGATGTAGGTGCGGGCCAGGATGAGTGCCGCTATCAGGCCCATCGCGATCATCACGAGGACGGGGACGGGCAGCCAGCCGCCGAGCGTGTCACCGAGTACGGAGACGGAGTCGGGGAAGGGGATCGGCCGGCCCTGGGAGATGACCAGGGACAGCCCTCTCGCCACGGAGAGCATGGCCAGCGTCGCGATGAACGACGGCAGCTTGCCGTAGGCGACGAGGGCGCCGCTGACGAAGCCGCAGGCGATGCCGGTGGCCACGGCGATGATGACCGCCAGCCAGACGGGAACGCCCGCGGACGTCGCCGACCAGGCGAGGACCGTCGCGGAGAGCGCGGCGACCGAGCCGACGGAGAGGTCGATGCCCGCCGAGACGATGACGAAGGTGACACCGAACGCGAGGATCGCGGTCACCGCGGCCTGGACGCCCACGTTCAGCAGGTTCTGGGTGGTGAGGAAGTCGCCGGAGAGCAGCGACATCGCCACCAGGAGGACGACCAGCGCGCTGAGGGCGCCGTTGTCGAGCAGGAGGCGGCGGAGGGTGTGTCCGGCGCCGCCCGCGCCCGTCTTGCTCGGATGCGTGTCAGTGGCCACGGGGGCTCTCCTCTGCGTTCTCTGCGTGCTCGGTGGGGTCGGTCACAGGCGCGGCGCTGACGGCGAGGGCCATCACGGCGTCCTGGGTGGCTTCGTGGGCGGACAGTTCCCCGGCGATGCGGCCCTGGGCCATGACCAGGACCCGGTCGCTCATGCCGAGGACCTCGGGCAGGTCGCTGGAGATCATCAGGACGGCGTGACCGGAAGCCGTCAGCTCGTTGATGAGCTGGTAGATCTCGACCTTTGCCCCGACGTCGATGCCACGCGTCGGCTCGTCGAGGATCAGCACCCGGGTGTCGGCCAGGAGCCACTTCCCGATGACGACCTTCTGCTGGTTGCCGCCGGACAGGGTGCGGACGTGCTGGCCGAGCCCCGCCATGCGTACGCCGAGCTGCTCGGCGATGCGGGCGGCGGCGGTGCGCTGCCCCTTGACGTCGACGATTCCGGAGCGGGTCGCCGAGCGGAGGGTGACGAGGCCGAGGTTCTCCTGGACGGAGGCGTCGAGCACGAGACCCTGGCCCTTGCGGTCCTCGGGGACGAGGCCGATCCCGGCGCCCATGGCGGCGGTCACGTCGTGCTTGCCGAGCCGCTCGCCGCGTACCTCGACGGTTCCCGCGTCGTAGGGGTCGGCGCCGAAGACGGCGCGGGCCACCTCGGTACGTCCGGCTCCGACGAGTCCGGCGAGGCCGACGACCTCACCGGCCTTCACGTCGAAGCTGATGTCGTGGAACACCCCGTCGCGGGTGAGTCCGCGCACGGAGAGCAACGAAGTCCCCGTTTCCGGGCGTTCGCGCGGGTACTGCTGATCGATGCTGCGTCCCACCATGAGCTGGACGAGCTCCGCCTCCGGTGTCGAGGCGGGCACCTGGTCGATGCTGCGGCCGTCGCGCAGGACGGTGACGCGGTCACCGAGGGCGGCGATCTCGTCGAGGTGGTGGGTGATGAAGACGATGCCGACGCCGTCGGCACGCAGCTGCCGCACGATCGCGAAGAGCTTGTCGACCTCCCCGGAGGTGAGGACCGCGGTCGGCTCGTCCATGATCAGGACGCGCGCGTCCAGGCTGAGCGCCTTCGCGATCTCGACCATCTGCAGCCGGGCGATGCCCAGTTCGCGGACTCGGGCCCGAGGTGAGATGTGGAGGCCGACACGGCGCAGGAGCACCTCGGCATCGGCCTCCATGCGCCGGCGGTCGATCATGCCGAAGCGGCGGGGCTGGCGGCCGAGGAAGATGTTCTCGGCGACCGTCAGATCGGGGACCAGGTTGAACTCCTGGTAGATCGTGGCGATCCCGAGCCTCTCGGCGTCCTGCGCCCCGTGGATGCGCACCTCCTCGCCGCGGGCGAAGATCCTTCCGCGGTCCGGGCGGTAGGCACCGGAGAGCATCTTGATGAGGGTGCTCTTGCCCGCGCCGTTCTCACCGAGCAGGACGTGCACTTCGCCGCCGCGCAGGTCGAAGTCGACGCTGTCCAGGGCGACGACACCGGGGAAGGTCTTGCGTACGCCTTCGATGCGCAGCAACTCGACTGATTCGCTCACTCGTTGCTCCCGGGGGTGGAGGTGCGCTCGCCGCAGGAGCTGCGTACGACGAGGCGGGCGGGCAGGGTCACGGACTGCGGGGGCCGGCCCTCGACGATGTCGATCAGCGCGCGCACGGCGGCTCGGCCGAGATCGCCGGTCGGCTGGGCGATCGCGGTGATCGGCGGGGCGGTATGGAGGAACCACGGGATGTCGTCGAAGGCCGCGATCCCGATGTCCTCGGGGACGCGCAGGCCGCGTGCGCGGATCGCGTCCAGGGCGCCGAGCGCCATGAGGTTGTCGGCGGCGAACACGATCTCGGGCGGTTCGGGCAGCGACAGGAAGCTCTCGGTCGCGCGCCGGCCGCTGTCGGCCTGGAAGTCACCCTGCCCGATGTAGGCGTCGGGCAGAGCGAGTCCGTGGGCCCGCATCGCCTCCCGGAATGCCTCGACCCGTTCGTTGCCGGTGGTGGTGGCGGCCGGGCCCGCGATGATGGCGAGCCTGCGGTGGCCGAGGGCGTACAGATGGGCGACCAGGTCCTGGATCGCCCGGTGCCCGTCCGCGCGCACGACGGGGATGTCCACCCCGGGAATCCAGCGGTCGACGAAGACCATCGGAGTGCCGGTGCGTGCGACGTCCAGCAGCAGCGGGGAGTCGCCGTCGGCGGGCGAGACCAGGAGCCCGTCGATCCTGCGGTCCAGGAGCGTACGGACGTGGTGGTCCTGCTGTTCGAGCCGCTCGTCGGCGTTGCCGATGATCACGCTGTAGCCGAGCCCCCGCGCCTCCTCCTCGACGGAACGGGCCAGCGCGGTGAAGTACGGATTGAGTACGTCACTGATGACGAGGCCGAGCGTGCGTGTCTGGTCGGTGCGCAGCGAGCGGGCCACGGCGTTGGGCCGGTAGCCGAGGGCGTCGACGGCGGCGAGGACGCGTCTGCGCGCGTCCGGGCTGACGGAGGGATGGCTGTTGAGGACGCGTGAGACCGTGGCGACAGAGACTCCTGCCTGGGCCGCGACATCCTTGATGCCCGCCATTTCCGGACCACCTCCTTGTGGTTTCCGTGACCCTCGAGACCAGCGGAACGGGCCGTGGAATCGATTACACGAGAGATTGGAATCGATTACACGGCCGAAAACAACCCTCGCCCCCTGTCCGAGACCTGATCGTGACACGAGGCCCGGGGTGGCACGCCGGGAGACGGGCGCACACCTGCGCAGCCGGGGACGCGCAAGCCCTGCCCGTCGGCCGACCCGCCCGCCACCGGCGACGGGAAAGGCCTCCCGGGGGGTCGTTAATCGTGTCCGGAAACAGCCCTCCGATTATTCGGCGCGGTTGGCCGAAAACCCTCCGCGCCAACTCATTCGACATCCCGGACTCTCTCCGATAAAGCGAGAGCCGCCCCTCGGAGTGCTCCAGATGAACCCGATTCGCATGCGCTCACGGATTTCAGCCACACCTATTCGGACAGGCGCGCCGAACCAGCGGGGGCGGGCCCCGGATTCGGGCGAGCACCTGATGTGACCTGGCCCTCATCGTTACGCCCGATCGCACCCCGGATGCGTCCCGCATGACGAGACGGAACGCGATCCGGAGGACTCATTTCCCATTCGAAGGTTTTTCGGCGCAGGTCGCTTCACCCTTTCGCTCCTCGACTTTCACACTCTTCACAGACGGTTAACCTGGCAGGAATTTGCGCCTGTTAGCGTCTTCGCCAGATGCTGGTGAGGGAAGTACGGGAGGGGTCGAGGTGCGGGATAAGACGGCCCGGTTCCTGCTCTCGGCGCTGACCGCGATCCTGTTGGCCTTGCAATTCCCGGCCCCCTCCGCATCCGCCTTCGCCCAAGGCGCTCACAGCGCTCGGGAACCCTCCTCCGGCTCGCCGGAAGCCCACGCGCCCGGCCTCGAGAGCCAGGGGGCGCCGTCCCGGAGCGGGGAGGAGAAGTACGCCCCGTGCGGGCCGCCGGCCGACGAGCGGGACCCCAACGGTCTCCTTCGCGCCCGTGACCGGCACCGCACCGCGCTCCAGTCCGCGACCGAGACCCTCTCGCGCTGCCTGGTGGCGGGTGACACCGCGGGCAGGCCTCCCCCTGTTCCACTCGTCGCATCGGCCGACACCCACCGCACGTCGAGATCCTCCGCCTCGCACTCCCCCGCCGCACTCCAGGTGTTCCGCTGCTGAGCCGAGCCGCTGCCCGCACGGACCTCGCCCGCACGATCCGCCCCGTCAGGGCGGCATGCGGTCGTACCGCCGTGCCCGCACGCGCCTCCGTTCTCGTACGTACACCGACGCGCCTTCATCGGCGCGCCAGGAGGAACAACTGGTATGCAACCCCTCATCGATCACGCCCGATCCTTCCGCGAGCAGTGCACGGAGCGCCCTGAGGAGTTCGCTCGACTGGCCCACGGCCAGTCCCCGCAGGTCCTCTTCATCACCTGCTCGGACTCCCGGGTCGTCCCCACCCTCATCACCGGTGCCCGGCCTGGTGAACTCTTCGAGCTGCGGACCGCCGGCAACATCGTCCCCCCGTACACATCGGGACAGCCCACGAGCGAAGCAGCCACCGTGGAGTACGCGGTGGAGGTGCTCGGGGTCACGGACATCGTCGTCTGCGGTCACTCGCACTGCGGTGCCGTCGGCGCCCTGGTGCGCGGTGACGACCTGACCGCAGTGCCCGCGGTGCGCGACTGGCTCACCCACTCGACCCCCCGGCCCGAAGGAGCGGTGGAGGACCCCGCCGTCGCCGAGGCGGTGCGGAACCACGTGCTGGCACAGCTGCTGCGGCTGCGCTCCTACCCCTGTGTCGACAGGGGTCTGACAGGGGGGCAGCTACGGCTGCACGGATGGTTCTACGAGGTCCACACGGGAGCCGTGCTGACACACGACGCGTCCTCCGACACCTTCCAGACGCTGTGAGGGCCGGCATGGACCGCCGAACCGCGTTTCCCCATCTGCGGCAGGACTTCACCGCCTCCCTCGTCGTCTTCCTCGTAGCCCTGCCGCTGTGCGTGGGCGTCGCCGTGGCCTCCGGTGTACCGGCGGAGCTGGGGCTGATCACCGGCATCGTGGGCGGCCTCGTCACGGGCGTCATGCGAGGCAGCAGCCTCCAGGTGTCGGGTCCGGCCGCCGGTCTGACCGTGCTGGTCTTCGAAGCCGTCCGGAACTTCGGACTCGCCGCGCTCGGAGTGATCGTGCTGGCCTCCGGTCTGCTTCAGCTCGCCATGGGTGCGCTGAAGCTGGGGCGCTGGTTCCGGGCCATCTCGGTCTCGGTCGTCGAGGGCATGCTCGCCGGTATCGGGCTCGTGCTCATCGCGGGCCAGCTCTACGCGGCGGCCGGACTGGAGGCGCCGGCGTCCGGCCTGGGCAAGATAGCCGGACTCCCCGGGGCCCTCGCCGAGGCCGCCGTCAGCGCCGAGGCGCTCACGTCGCTCGCCGTCGGTGCCGGAACCGTCGCGGTGATGGTGCTGTGGAAGCGCATGCCGGAGCGGGTGAGGGCGGTGCCCGGCGCTCTCGCCGCGGTCGCCCTGGCCACGCTCGCCTCCTTCGTGTTCAGCCTGCCCGTCGCCGCCGTCGAGGTACAGGGTCTTCTCGGCGCCGTCCAACTGCCCGGGTTCGAGGCCCTTGGCCAGCTGGCGAGCGTGAGCGTGCTCGGGACGGTTCTGGCATTCACGCTGATCGCCTCGGCCGAAAGCCTGTTCAGCGCGGCTGCCGTGGACCGGCTCCACGACGGGCCGCGCACGCAGTACGACAAGGAGCTGATGGCCCAGGGAACCGGTAACGCCGTGTGCGGGCTGCTCGGCGCGCTACCGATGACCGCGGTCATCGTGCGCAGCTCGGCCAATGTCCAGGCGGGCGCGAAGACCAAGGCGTCCCGGGTCCTGCACGGCGTGTGGCTGCTGCTCTTCGCGGCGCTGCTGCCGTCGGCCCTAGGGCTCATCCCGCTGCCTGCCCTGGCCGGGATCCTCGTCCACGCGGGCTGGAAGCTGATCCCTCTGCGCACCGTCGCGACGCTGTGGCGCACACACCGGGGCGAGGCGCTCATCCTGGTGGCCACGGCCGTGGCCATCGTCACGGTGAACATGTTCGAGGGCGTCCTGATCGGCCTGGCCCTTTCGGTGGCCAAGACCGCCTGGGACGCCTCGCACGTCACCCTGGACGTCATCGACAAGGGAGCGGGCCCCGTCCAGGTGTACCTGTCGGGGAACGCGACGTTCCTGAGGCTGCCGAAGATTCTCGACAGCCTGGAGGACCTCCCCCAGGACCGGCCGGTCGAACTGGACCTGTCCGGCCTGCACCACCTGGACCATGCCTGCCGTACGGCGCTGGAGAACTGGGCGGCGCGGCACAGTTCTCCCGGCACCGAACCCGTGCAACTGACCGGACCGGGCGCGGTGAAGGCCGTCTCCGGCTGACGCCGTGCACGCTCCGGCCGCGGGCCTTCGGGCCCGCGGCCGGGGCGGACGCGGCGGCCTCGGCAGCCCCGTGGGCCCACGGGGGCTCCAGGGGCGCTCGTACGCGGTGCAGGCACGCACCGGGGCACGGAAAGCCGACGGGGTGAGGGAGCCGACGTGACGGACCCACGACGGGCGGTCCGTCATTTCTCCGCGATGTGTCTCGCGATGTTCTTGGCGGCGGTGGCTGTGAGCGCTTGCGCGGTGGCGCAGAGCCGCGAGGGTGACTGCGGGGCGTGCACGGTCAGCTGGAGGTGCTCGACGATGGAGTCGCCATGGGGGTTGGTGTACGTCCGGTGCGGGAAACGTACGACGCAGCTGTCATCGCCGGCCTCCTGCGGGGACACGAATCCTCGTGTCCCGGCGATGTCCTCGGGCTCGCCGTCGTCCTTGAGTGAGTTGTCCCGGCTGTACTCCACCACGACGTCGCTGTCCCCGTCTGCGTCGGACCATTCGCAGTTCCAGGAGGCGAAGCCCGGCCGCCCGTCGCGCGCGCCGACGCCGGGGACGTGCCGGAGCGCGGCGGCATCGAGCAGCGTGCAGGCGTCGATCAGGGCCAGTGAGTTCGCGGCCGGCTCGGTGGAGCGCCGGGGTACCGGGCCGTCAGCCAGTACGCCTACCGCGTAGTCGGTGGCGGCGTCGGCCAGTTCGCACAGGTTGGGCGCCGGGGTGTCCCACTGTTTGCCGATGATCTGGATCTGTTGGCGGTCGGCGGTGGCGATGACGCGTACGCAGGCGTCTTCCTCCCGGGGGAACGAGGCGACCTCGACGTTTCCGACCGTGCGGACGGGTACGCCTTCGAACGCGGCCGGTTCCGCGTCCAGGTAGACCTGTGCCTCGGCGACGTCGATGCCGTTCCTCCCCACCAGGACGTCACACCGGTTGATTTCCCCGTAGTCCGCTGTCAGCCGTGTTCTGCCGAAGCGGCTCAGCGAGGCGGAGTCGAGCAGCCCGCAGGGGTCCGCCCGGCGGGCGTCGCCGATCGTGCCCGGTTCTCCCGTGGCGGCCGGGGACTCACCGTCGTCCCGGCCCTGGAAGACGAGATCGGAGAGCAACGGCGCCACCAGAGCCGCCAGCACCGCCAGCGCCAGCGCCAGCGCGATCGTCCGCGGACTGAGCACCCCGCGCAGATACCCGAGCAGCCGGCGGACATGACGTCGGAGAACGGACACCGGTGCGCGACCTCTGCCGGTGTCCCCGGTCGGCGGGAGGACCGGGGGCTCAAGGGCATCGGTGGCTTCATCGAGGCTGTTCAGGGCCTGCTCGCGTTCCTCGGCCTCGCCGGCGATGAGCTCCAGCACCCGGTCGTAGCTCGCGAGGTCACCGTCCCGGCCGAGGACGATCTCCCGCCGGGCGGGGAACGCGCGCTCCAGCGTGCTGTCGCTGTTCTCGTCGGGACGCCGAGCGGAGCGAGCGGCCCCGCGGCGCAGTCTCTCCGATTCGCGGCGGGCCTCCTCCGCCTCCTTCAGCAGTGCCTTCTGGACCCGTTGGGCGATGCCCAGGTGCCGGTGGGTCCGTTCGAGCTCCCTCTCGGTGCGCTCCAGGCGCAGCCGGGCCTCGTCCAGGCGCTGTTCGGTCTGGGCGCGGTGCAGGGCACGACCGGCGTCGCGCTGTTCGGTGAGGTCGCGTACGGAGGTCTCCGCGCGGGCGCACATCGCCATCAGCAGCGCGATGACGGCCCGGGCGCGCTGTCCGGCCTCGTGAGCCTCATCGAGCTTCACCCGGGTGTCCGCCAGGAGCTGGTGGACCGCGGTCAGTTCACGGTCCACGCCCTGCGATTCCCCCGCGCCGCCCCTGGCGCGGGAGGCCCGTGCCTCCGCGGTGGCCTGCCGGTGCAGCACCTTGGCGCGGGCGAGGTCCTGCTCCCGCTTCCTGGCGTCCGTGCCGCACGCGTACTCGACCACCTGGCTCAGAGTGTAGGAGGGGATCACCGTCGAGCCGTTCAGGTACTGCGCCCACACGTTCCTGCCTCCGGGGAAACGGTGGGCGAAGGAGCGGGCTGTCGTCAGGTCCCCGCGTGAGCCCAGCTCCAACAGGAACTCCGCCAGCTCGTTGGCCTTCGGCCCGCCGACCAACCTCCTCGGCCGTCCTGCCGGCATGGTCCGCTCCCCCTGGTCTCGCCGGTTGTCCGCCACTGTCCGGCATTGTCCTGCGCCTGCAACTGCCTGACCTGCACTGATACATTCCGTGGCCACCGGAAAATCAGGCCGCCCGCCATGGTTCCCCGCAAGCCGCCCCTCGCACGGGGCACTTCACCACCGGGAGAACCACCCCATGAAACTCGCCCCGCTCTCCGACTTCCTCCTCCACGACGTCCTGGGCAACCTGGCCGCCGCCGCCCTGATCGCCCTCTCCGTCCGGGCCCTCGGCAAGATCAAGCACCGCGCCGCCCGGACGCACAACCCCGGCCACCACTCCGGCCACGACGCCGACTAGCCACCTGCTGGAACGAACCCACCGCCGCGCCGGCCCCACCGCGTTGTCTACGGCAATCCGCTTCACGGCGCAGCCCCTTCCTCCGAGGTTCACCAGAAGGGATTCCGCGCCCATGTCAGCGATGGGGGCTGTGGGGCGGTCGGCGGCCGTGCGTACGGGCCACGTCGGGGACCATGAGCCGGAGAAGGAGTCGAGTGCGCCGATAGGACGTGGCACCGACCGGCGCGAGAGCGGGAGGGGCCCGCAGGTGCTGTGGGGCAGGTCAGACCCGGGACCGGCGGACCGGACCCCGCCGGACGAGAAGCCGGACACAAGAAGAACTCCCAGCCCGGACGAGTCCGTGCTGGGAGTTCTGTGAAACTGCCTGGGTAATCGCGTGGATACCCTTGGTGTCCGAGGGGGGACTTGAACCCCCACGCCCGATAAAGGGCACTAGCACCTCAAGCTAGCGCGTCTGCCATTCCGCCACCCGGACAAGGTGTCTGTCGTCCCGGGGTGTTCCCCGTGGCGACAAAGAAAACAATACCAGGGGTTTGGGGTGCCTCTCACCTGCGTTTTCGGTGGTCAGTGCGGTGCGGGCAGCCCCAGGCCGCCCTGAGGTCGGCTTGCGCACGTTCCGTGGCGTGCCGCGTACGCGGAGTCGCGTCGGACTACCTTCGCGGGCATGAGCGGCAAGAGCGGCAAGAGCGGTCGGCATGGCTTCGGTGATCACCCCCTTCGGCCGCCACGCGCCCTGTCCTCGCTGCGGGAACGGCTGCGCGACACCTTCTGGTTCGCTCCGGTGGCGGGACTGGTGGGCGCCTTCGTCCTGTGGTGGATCCTCTCCGAGCTGGACACCAGGATCGTCACGCATCTGAAGAAGGAGCGGGCGTACCAGGAGCTCGGGGATCTCCTCGCCTTCGCGGTGGACGCACGAACGATCGTCACCACGGTCAGCGCCGCGATGATGACCTTCATCGGTGTGGTCTTCAGCATCTCGCTGGTGGCCGTGCAGATGGCGAGCGGGCAGCTCACCCCGCGCGTGGTGCGGATCTTCGTGCGGAGCAGGATCAGCAAGCTCACCCTGACGGTCTTCCTGGCCACCTTCGCGTTCTCACTGCTCGTGCTGACCTCGTACGAGGGCGGGGCCGATCCGGATCCCCGGCGGGTGACGTCGGTGCCGCTCCTGCAGAGCCTGCTGACCCTGGGCCTGGTGGGCCTGAGCCTGCTGCTGTTCGTCGCCTACGTCTCCTCCACCCTGCGGCTGATGCAGGTCGGCCCCGTCCTGGACCACATCACCCGCGAGTCGCTCCGTGCCCTGGCGAGGCATTCCGGAGGGCCGGTGGAGGTGCTGCCGCTGGGACCCGCCACCGCGCAGGTGGTGCACCGGGAGAGGGCGGGGGTGCTCCGGGAGGTGCGGGTGGCCCGGCTGGTGCGGACGGCGAAGCGGCACGGAGTCGTCCTGCGGCTGCTGCCCAGGGCCGGGGACTATGTGGTGCCGGGCACTCCGGTCCTGGCCGTGCACGCCGGGACCGCGCCACCCGCACGCGCCCTGAGGCGCGGCATCGCCGTCGGGGTCGAGCGCGCGTTGTACCAGGATCCGGCCTTCGGGCTCCGCCAACTGTCGGACATCGCGCTGCGCGCCCTGTCGTCGTCGGTGAACGACCCGACCACCGCCGTGCAGTGCCTGGACCGCATCGTGCAGTTCCTCTCGGCAGCCGTACATCTGCCGCTCGGCCCGCTGCACCACCGTGACCGGCGGGGCGGTGTACGGCTCGTCCAGGAGGTGCCGGGGTGGCCGGAGCTCGTGGATCTCGCCTTCGAGGAGATCCGGTGGTGTGCCGCTGCGAGTCCTCAGGTCACGCGGCGGCTGCTGGCCGGGCTCGACGATCTGCTGCTGCTCGCCGCCGAGAATCAGCGGAAACCGCTGCTCAGGCACCGTGCGCTACTGGTGGAAGCAGTGGAGCGCACGGTGCCCGAGGCCGCTGGGCGGGCGTTCGCCCTGCGCCCGGACCGTCAGGGGATCGGCTGACCGGCGCGGCTGGGGTCATCCGTCCGGGAGGCCCTACGGCATGAGGTGGTAGTCCGGGAAGTTGCCCGGCAGCCTCTCCTCCCGGGGCCCGTCGGTCACGGCCCGTACGAGCAGTTCGCCGCCCACGAACGCCCCGCGCCACGAGGCGCCGAAGCCGCCGAACAACTCCTCGCGGTCACCCCGGGAGCGCGGCCTGCCATGGCCGGTCTTGAAGGCGCGGATCTGCGGGGCCAGTCGCTCGTACGTCGCCGGGTCGTCGGTGGACAGGGTGGCGACCAGGGCACCGTTCGACGCGTTCATGGCGGCGAGGAGCTCGGCCTCGGTGTCGACCAGGACGATCGTGTCGACCGGGCCGAAGGGTTCCGCGTGATGGAGCGGCGAGGACGGAGGCGGGTTCAGGAGCGTGACCGGGTGGAGGTAGGCGCTGGTGTCCTGACCGGGGAGGAAGCGGGCGTCCGCCGCCGATCCCTGGTGGAGGGGGACGGCTCCGCGGTCGATCGCCTCGGCGACCTGGTCGCCGAGTTCCTTGGCCTTGTTCGCGTTGATGAGGGGGCCGAAGTCCAGCGCGGGCAGCGGGTCGGAGGGATGTTCCACCGCCAGGGGATGTCCGGTGCGGAGCGATCGTACGGCGGGGAGATAGGCCGCCAGGAAGTCCGCGAAGAGCGTGCGCTGGACGACGAAGCGGGGGTAGGCGGTGCAGCGCTGCTTGCCGTAGTCGAACAGCTTCGGGATGACGGCGGTGAGGGACGGCCAGTCCGTGTGGTTCCAGATGCCCCAGGTGTTGAGGCCCTCCTGTTCCAGGATGTGCCGCTTGCCGAGGTCGGCGACGGCGGTGGCGATCCGGGCGCCGGTGTCCCGGCCCCCGACGAAGGAGACGCAGCCGATCTCGGCCGACCGGACGAGCGGTTCCGACAGTTCGCTTCCGCTGCCGCTGAGGAGGGTCAGCGGGACGCCTTCGCGGGCGGCGAGCGCGCAGGCCAGGGTGAGGCAGGAGACGCCGCCGTCGGTGGGTGTCTTGGCGATCACGGCGTTGCCCGCGAGGGCCTGTACGAGCATCGCGTGGACCAGCACGGACATGGGGTAGTTCCAGCTGGCGATGTTGGAGACGGGGCCCGCGAGCGGGGTGCGGCCGGCCAGGAGGCGGTCGCTGTGGTCGACGTACCAGCGGACGCCGTCGATGGCACGGTTCACGTCCGCCTGTGCGAGGCGCCAGGGCTTGCCGATCTCCCAGACCAGGAGGAGGGCGAGGAGCTCGCGGTGCTCGGTGAGGGCGTCGAGGGTGGCCGAGACGCGGGCACGGCGTTCGGGGAGCGGGACGTGGCGCCATGCGCGGTGGGCGTCGAGGGCCGCCCGTACGGCCTGGCGGGCGGTGGCCGCGTCCAGGCGGGGCGGGCCTGTGATGGGGGTGTTGTCGACGGGGCTGGTGGCGGGGAGGGTGCGGCCGGCCAGGAGGCGGTCGCTGTGGTCGACGTACCAGCGGACGCCGTCGATGGCACGGTTCACGTCCGCCTGTGCGAGGCGCCAGGGCTTGCCGATCTCCCAGACCAGGAGGAGGGCGAGGAGCTCGCGGTGCTCGGTGAGGGCGTCGAGGGCCGCCCGTACGGCCTGGCGGGCGGTGGCCGCGTCCAGGCGGGGCGGGCCTGTTCCCCTGCCCGCCCCTTCCCGTAACCGGGGCTCCGCCCCGGACCCCGGTCCTCAATCGCCGGACGGGCTGAATTCATACGGCTCTGCCCCGAACGCAGTCCCGCACCGCTCGAAGGGCTGAATTCATACGGCCTGCTCCGGACGCACCCCGGACCGCCGGGCGGGCTGCATTCATACGGCTCCGCTCCGAAGCAGTCCCGCACCGCCGGAAGGGCTGCATTCGTACGGCTCCGCCCCGAACGCACTCCCGCACCGCCGGACGGGCTGCATTCGTACGGCTCCGCTCCGAAGCAGTCCCGCACCGCCGGACGGGCTGCATTCGTACGGCTCCGCTCCGAAGCAGTCCCACACCGCCGGACGGGCTGCATTCGTACGGCTCCGCCCCGAACGCAGTCCCACACCACCGGACGGGCTGCATTCGTACGGCTCCGCCCCGAACGCAGTCCCGCACCGCCGGACGGCCGCATTCGTTCGGCTGGGGTCCTGCGCTGTGTCGGCGCGGCATCTGCGAACCCGGGGCCACAGGTCCGGACTCGGCTGTCAGCCGCGCAGCCTGTGCTCCGCCAGGCGGGCCGTTTCCGTCGGGGTGGCGCCCACCGCGACTCCTGCCGCCTCCAGCGCCTCCTTCTTCGCCGCGGCCGTGCCGCTCGACCCCGAGACGATCGCCCCCGCGTGACCCATCGTCTTGCCCTCGGGAGCCGTGAAGCCGGCGATGTAGCCGACCACCGGCTTGGTGATGTGCCGGGCGATGTGGGCCGCGGCGCGTTCCTCCGCGTCGCCGCCGATCTCGCCGATCAGGACGATCAGCTCGGTGTCCGGGTCGTTCTCGAACTCCGTCAGGCAGTCGATGTGCGTCGTCCCGATCACCGGGTCGCCGCCGATGCCCACCGCCGTCGAGAAACCCGTCTCGCGGAGTTCGTGCATCAGCTGGTAGGTGAGCGTGCCCGACTTGGAGACCAGTCCGATGCGGCCGGGCTTCGTCGCGATGTCGGCGGGGATGATGCCCGCGTTGGACTGCCCGGGGCTGATCACCCCGGGGCAGTTGGGCCCGAGGACGCGTGTGCCGCGCGCCTTCGCGTGGGCGTGGAAGGCCACGGCGTCGTGGACGGGGATGCCCTCGGTGATGACCACGGCCAGACCGATGCCCGCGTCCGCAGCCTCGACGACGGCGGCCCTGGCGAACGGCGGCGGGACGAAGACGACGGTGACGTCGGCGCCGGTGGCGGCCATGCCGTCGCGTACGGAGCCGAAGACCGGGACCGTACGGTCGTCGAGGTCCACGGTGCGGCCCGCCTTGCGCGGGTTGACGCCGCCGACGATCTGGGTGCCCGCCGCGAGCATCCTCCTGGTGTGCTTCATGCCCTCGGCGCCGGTCATGCCCTGCACGAGGACCTTGCTCTCCTTGCTGAGGAAGATGGCCATGATCAGTGCCCTCCCAGGGCGAGTCGGGCTGCTCGGTCGGCCGCGCCGTCCATCGTGGTGATCTGCTGGACCATCGGGTGCGCACGGTCGTCGAGGATCGCCCGACCGCGCGCCGCGCTGTTGCCGTCGAGGCGGACGACCAGCGGTTTCGTCAGATGGACGGAGTCGAGGGCCTGGACGATCCCCTCGGCGACCGCGTCGCAGGCGGTGATGCCGCCGAACACGTTGACGAAGACGGATTTCACCGACGGGTCGGAGAGGATGACCGTGAGGCCGTCGGCCATGACACGGGCCGAGGCTCCTCCCCCGATGTCGAGGAAGTTGGCCGGGCGTGCGCCGCATCCGGCGACGACGTCGAGGGTGGACATGACGAGTCCGGCGCCGTTGCCGATGATGCCGACCTCGCCGTCCAGCTTCACGTAGTTGAGCCCCTTGGCGGCGGCCGCCGCCTCCAGCGGGTCCCCGTGCGGGTCGGCGGTGTCCGCACCCCAACGGGACTGCCGGAAGGCGGCGTTGTCGTCCAGGGTGACCTTGCCGTCCAGGGCGAGGATCCTGCCGTCCGTGGTGCGGACGAGCGGGTTGACCTCGACGAGCAGGGCGTCCTCCTGGGTGAGTACCTGCCACAGCGCCTGGAGGACGGGGGCGGTCTCCGGCGGGAGGGAGGCCGCCTCCGCGATCCGCGCCGCCGTGGCCGCCGTGACCCCCTCGGCCGGATCCACGGGGATACGGGCCACGGCCTCGGGCCGGGTGGCGGCGACCTCCTCGATGTCCATGCCGCCCTCCGCCGAGGCGATGGCGAGGAAGGTCCCGGCCGCCCGGTCCAGGACATAACCGGCGTAGAACTCCGCCTCGATGTCCACGGGCTGAGCGAGCATCACCGTCCGGACCAGGTGGCCCTTGATGTCCATGCCGAGGATGCCGCGCGCGGTGACGACGGCCGCCGCGGGGTCCGCGGCGACCTTCACCCCGCCGGCCTTGCCCCGGCCGCCCACTTTGACCTGCGCCTTGACGACGACACGGCCGCCGAGCCGTTCGGCAGCGGCGTGGACCGCGGACGGGTGGTCCACGACCTCGGCGTCCGGTACGGCGATGCCGTGATCCGCGAAGAGTTGCCTTGCCTGGTGCTCGTACAGATCCATAGCCACTCCCGATCGTGCCGATTGTGAAAGTGCCGCACGCCCCCTGGACACCACCCACCGGATGCGGGATAACAAGCTTCATACAGTATTCGTCGACTGTATGCAATGTACCGCGAGAGCGGCGGAACGGCTCCCGCACTCCCCTACGAAGGGACAGGACATCGCCATGCCCGAGGACAGCCAGGACAGCCAGAACCTCATCTCCGGCGGGCACTTGGTCGCCAAGGCACTCAAGGCGGAGGGGGTGGAACGCATCTACACCCTCTGTGGCGGCCACATCATCGACATCTACGACGGCTGTGTCGACGAGGGCATCGAAGTCGTCGACGTACGGCACGAGCAGGTGGCCGCCCACGCGGCCGACGGTTACGCCCGGATCACCGGGAAGCCGGGGTGTGCCGTCGTCACCGCGGGTCCCGGGACCACCGACGCCGTCACGGGTGTCGCCAACGCCTTCCGTGCCGAGTCACCGATGCTTCTGATCGGTGGTCAGGGAGCGCACACCCAGCACAAGATGGGCTCGCTCCAGGATCTGCCGCACGTCGACATGATGACGCCCATCACCAAGTTCGCGGCCACCGTGCCGGACACCGCGCGGGCCGCGGACATGGTGTCGATGGCGTTCCGGGAGTGCTACCACGGGGCACCCGGACCGTCGTTCCTGGAGATCCCGCGCGATGTGCTGGACGCGAAGGTCCCGGCGGACAGGGCACGGGTCCCCGAGACGGGGCGGTACCGTGCGTCCACCCGCGGGGCGGGTGATCCGGCGGACATCGAGAAGCTCGCCGATCTGCTCGTCCACGCCGAGAAGCCCGCGATCCTGCTGGGCAGTCAGGTCTGGACGACCCGCGCGACGGACTCCGCCACCGAGCTCGTCCGGACGCTCAACATCCCGGCGTACATGAACGGCGCGGGCCGCGGCACCCTGCCGCCCGGCGATCCGCACCACTTCCAGCTCTCGCGGCGCTACGCCTTCTCCAACGCCGACCTGATCGTGATCGTGGGGACCCCCTTCGACTTCCGGATGGGCTACGGCAAGCGGCTCTCCCCGGCCGCCACCGTCGTCCAGATCGACCTGGACTACCGCACCGTGGGCAAGAACCGCGACGTCGACCTCGGCATCGTCGGCGACGCCTCGCTCGTCCTCAAGGCGGTCACGGAGGCGGCGAGCGGCCGGCTCAACGGCGGATCAGCACTGCGCAAGGCCTGGCTGGACGAACTACGGGCCGCCGAGCAGACGTCGATCGAGAAGCGGCTGCCCCAGCTGAAGTCGGACGCCTCGCCCATCCACCCCTACCGGCTGGTCAGCGAGATCAACGACTTCCTGACCGAGGACTCCATCTACATAGGGGACGGCGGCGACATCGTCACCTTCTCGGGACAGGTCGTCCAGCCCCGCACCCCGGGCCACTGGATGGACCCGGGGCCGCTCGGCACGCTCGGGGTCGGGGTGCCGTTCGTACTGGCCGCCAAGCAGGCCAGGCCCGACAAGGAGGTCGTGGCGCTCTTCGGCGACGGCGCGTTCTCCCTCACCGGGTGGGACTTCGAGACGCTGGTCCGCTACAACCTCCCCTTCGTGGGCATCGTCGGCAACAACTCCTCGATGAACCAGATCCGTTACGGCCAGAAGGCCAAGTACGGCGACGAGCGCGAGCGCGTCGGCAACACCCTCGGCGACGTCCACTACGACAAGTTCGCCCAGATGCTGGGTGGTTACGGCGAAGAGGTACGCGACCCCGCCGACATCGCGCCCGCACTGCGCAGGGCCCGTGAGTCGGGTCTGCCCTCGCTCATCAACGTCTGGGTCGACCCGGACGCGTACGCCCCCGGAACGATGAACCAGACCATGTACAAGTGACAGAGGAGCGGTTGGCATGACCAAGGCTCTTGAGGGCGTGCGCGTCCTCGACATGACGCACGTACAGTCCGGTCCCTCCGCCACCCAGCTGCTCGGCTGGCTCGGGGCGGACGTGGTCAAGCTGGAAGCGCCGAGCGGCGACATCACCCGCAAGCAGTTGCGCGATCTGCCCGACGTCGACTCCCTCTACTTCACGATGCTCAACTGCAACAAGCGGAGCATCACCCTCAACACCAAGAGCGAGCGCGGCAAGGAGATCCTCACCGAGCTCATCCGCCGCAGCGACGTGATGGTGGAGAACTTCGGCCCGGGCGCCGTGGACCGCATGGGGTTCACCTGGGAGCGGATCCAGGAGATCAACCCCCGGATCGTGTACGCCTCGATCAAGGGCTTCGGCGAGGGCCCGTACACCAACTTCAAGGCGTACGAGGTCGTCGCGCAGGCCATGGGCGGCTCGATGTCCACCACCGGATTCGCCGACGGCCCGCCGCTCGCCACCGGCGCCCAGATCGGCGACTCGGGTACGGGCATCCACGCGGTCGCCGGCATCCTCGCCGCCCTCTTCCAGCGGGAGAACACCGGACGCGGACAGCGGGTGAACGTGGCGATGCAGCACGCGGTGCTCAACCTGTGCCGGGTCAAGCTGCGCGACCAGCAGCGGCTGGAACACGGGCCGCTCGCCGAGTACCCGGAGGCGCAGGACACCGCCGGCGCCGACGAGGTGCCGCGCAGCGGCAACGCCAGTGGCGGAGGCCAGCCGGGGTGGGCGGTGAAGTGCGCGCCGGGCGGCCCCAACGACTACGTGTACGTCATCGTGCAGCCGGTCGGCTGGAAACCCCTGTCGGAGCTGATCGGGAGGCCGGAGCTGGCGGACGACCCCGAGTGGGCGACGCCGGAGTCCCGGCTGCCGAAGCTCGGCAAGATGTTCCAGCTGATCGAGGAGTGGTCGGCGACGCTCCCCAAGTGGGACGTCCTGGAACAGCTGAACGCGCACAACATCCCCTGCGGCCCGATCCTCTCCACCAAGGAGATCGTCGAGGACGACTCCCTCGCCGCCAACGAGATGGTGGTCCGCGTCGAACACCCTGAGCGCGGCACCTTCACCACCGTCGGCAGCCCGCTGAAGCTGTCCGACTCCCCCGTCGACATCGTCACCTCCCCGCTGCTCGGCGAGCACAACGCGGAGGTCTACGTCGGCGAACTGGGCCTGGGCGACGAGGAACTGCGGCTTCTCAAGACGAACGGAGTCATCTGAGCATGGCCGGAACAGTCGAGAACCAGGAGCACGAGCGCGTCAGGGCGCTGCTCGACCGGGTCCGGGGCGAGGGGCGCGACGCGCTCACCGCGCCGGAGGGGAAGGTCGTCGCCGACGCGTACGGGATCACGGTGCCGGGCGAGGGCCTGGCCCGGGACGTGGACGAGGCGGTGGCGCTGGCCGACCGCCTCGGCGGTCCGGTCGTCCTCAAGATCGTCTCCCCCGACATCCTGCACAAGACGGATGCGGGCGGTGTCGTGGTCGGCGTGTCGGGCGCCAAGGAGGTGCGCGCGGCGTTCTGCACCATCGTGAAGAACGCGAAGGCCTACGCGGCCGACGCGCGGATCGAGGGTGTGCAGGTGCAGCAGCTCGTGCCTCCCGGCCAGGAGGTCATCGTCGGTGCGGTCACCGACCCCACGTTCGGGAAGGTGGTGGCGTTCGGCCTCGGCGGTGTCCTGGTCGAGGTGCTCAAGGACATCACCTTCCGGCTGGCACCGGTGACCGCGGACGAGGCACGGTCGATGCTCGACTCGATCGGCGCCGCGGAGATCCTGAAGGGGGTGCGCGGAGCCCCGGCCGTGGACCGGTGGGCGCTGGCGGAGCAGATCCGGCGGGTCTCCCAACTGGTCACGGACTTCCCGGAGATCGCGGAGGTCGACCTCAACCCGGTCATCGCGTCTCCGGACGGCGCTGTCGCCGCCGACATCCGGATCCTGCTGACGACCGAGGAGGTGAAGGCGCGGCGCCGCTACAGCCGGGAGGAGATCCTCGTCTCGATGCGCCGGCTGATGGAGCCGCGTTCGGTCGCGGTCATCGGCGCGTCCAACGAGCAGGGGAAGATCGGCAATTCGGTGATGCGCAACCTCATCGACGGCGGGTTCGCGGGCGAGATTCACCCGGTGAACCCCAAGGCCGATGACATTCTCGGCCGCAAGGCGTACAAGAGTGTCACCGACGTTCCCGGTGAGGTGGATGTGGCGGTCTTCGCGATACCCGCCAAGTTCGTCGCGTCGGCGCTCCAGGAGGTGGGCCGCAAGGGGATCCCCAACGCCGTGCTCATCCCGTCCGGCTTCGCCGAGACGGGCGAACAGGCCCTCCAGGACGAGATCGTGGCGATCGGCGAGGAGCACGGTGTGCGGCTTCTCGGGCCGAACATCTACGGCTACTACTCGACCTGGCAGGACCTCTGCGCCACCTTCTGCACCCCGTACGACGTCAAGGGCCCGGTGGCGCTGACCTCGCAGTCCGGTGGCATCGGCATGGCGATCCTGGGGTTCGCGCGGTCGACGAGGACGGGGGTGTCGGCGATCGTCGGGCTCGGCAACAAGTCGGACATCGACGAGGACGACCTGCTGACCTGGTTCGGCGAGGACCCGAACACCGCGTGCATCGCGATGCACCTGGAGGACCTCAAGGACGGGCGGGCGTTCGTGGAGGCGGCCCGGGCGACCGTGCCGAAGAAGCCCGTGGTGGTCCTCAAGGCTGGCCGGACGAGCGCGGGCGCCAGGGCGGCGGGTTCCCACACGGGCGCGCTGGCAGGGGACGACGCCGTGTACGACGACATCCTGAGGCAGGCTGGGGTGATCCGGGCCCCGGGTCTGAACGACATGCTCGAGTACGCGCGGGCGCTCCCCGTGCTGCCGGCTCCCAAGGGCGACAACGTCGTGATCATCACGGGGGCGGGCGGTTCCGGGGTGCTCCTCTCGGACGCGATCGTCGACAACGGGCTCTCGCTGATGGAGATCCCGCCGGACCTGGACACCGCGTTCAAGGCCTTCATCCCGCCGTTCGGGGCGGCCGGGAACCCGATCGACATCACGGGCGGTGAGCCGCCGTCGACGTACGAGGCGACGATCCGGCTGGGGATGGAGGATCCGCGGATCCACGCTCTGGTGCTCGGCTACTGGCACACGATCGTCACGCCGCCGATGGTCTTCGCGGAGCTCACGGCCCGCGTGGTCGAGGAGTTCCGGACGCGCGGGATCGAGAAGCCCGTGGTGGCGTCGCTCGCCGGTGACACGGAGGTCGAGGAGGCGTGCGCATATCTGTTCGAGAGGGGTGTCGTGGCGTATCCGTACACCACGGAACGGCCGGTCGCCGTACTCGGCGCGAAGTACAGGTGGGCCAGAGCCGCCGGTTTGCTGGGCGGTGCCCGATGACCTGATGACGACGGCTCGAACCACGGGGTCTGCGGCGTACCGATCGGCCGCGGACCCCCGCGCGAAGTGAGAACGGGCAGGGGGCGCCGGCCAGACTTCCTTCCACGCAAGGGGTTCGATCTACATGGCGACAACCGACATCTCGACTTCCGTCCCCTACAGGGAGGTGACGGACGCCAACGGCAGGACCTACCGCCTTGGCGAGAGCGACATCGACATCATGGGCCGCAAGCGCAAGTGGATGGTCATCCTGCCGTGGATCGGCATGATGGGCATCAGCTCGGCCGAGTACGCCTTCGCGTCGGCGGAGGACACGCTGCACCACGCGCACAACTGGGACAGCGGCCACATCTACTGGATGATGACCGTCTGGGTGTTCTTCCAGGCCGCGGTCGCGATGCCCGCGGGAAGACTGCGGGAGACCGGCAGGCTGCCGGCCCGCTGGGCGATGATGCTCGGTGCGACGGGCACCCTCCTCGGCTATCTGTCTCTGGCGTACGCGCCGCACGTGATCTTCGCGTACATCGGTTTCAGTGTGTTCTCCGGCATGGGCGCGGGCATGGTGTACGCCACCTGCGTCAACATGGTCGGCAAGTGGTACCCGGAGCGGCGGGGTGGCAAGACCGGCTTCGTCAACGGCGGTTTCGCCTACGGTTCGGTGCCTTTCGTCTTCATCTTCACCGGGTTCATGGACATCACCAACTTCAGGTGGGTCCTGGTCTCCGTGGGTCTCTTCCTCGCCACGCTCGTGGCCTGCGCCGGCTTCTTCTTCCGGGACCCGCCGAAGAACTGGTGGCCCGCGGAGGTGGACCCGCTCAACCCGCCCGAGGACCCACGGGCCCGCCGTGCGCTGGAGAAGAACCCGCCGGCCGTCAAGCAGTACTCCCCCGGTGAGGCGTGGAAGACCGGCCGTGTGGCGCTGATGTGGTGCTGTCTCGCCTGTACCTCGGGCGTCAACATCTTCGGTATCGCCTTCCAGGTCGACATCGGCCAGGACGCGGGCTTCGCCGCGGGCATCGTGGCCACGGCCATGTCGCTCAAGGCGATCGTCAACGGCACCGGGCGCGGCGTCATCGGCTGGCTCTCCGACCTCTACGGCCGCAAGAAGTGCCTGCTCTACGTCTGCGTCATCCTGGGGCTCGCCCAGTTCGGCATCATCTGGGCGGCCGACATGAAGAGCCTGCCGCTGTTCCTGTTCTTCTCCGCGGTCTCCGGCTTCGGGGGCGGCGCCATCTTCCCGATGTTCGCGGCGATGACGGCGGACTACTTCGGTGAGAACAACAACGCCACCAACTACGGCATGGTCTACAGCTCCAAACTCGTCTCCGGACTCGGAGCGGGGATGGGCTTCCTGGTCGTCGACGCCTGGGGGCTCAACGGCGCGTTCATCCTGGCGGGCAGCATCTCGTTCTTCGCGGGATTCCTCGCGCTGTTCCTCGCCGCACCCGGCCGCGACCGGAAGGGCAACCTGGTGAAGGCCGGCCCCGCCCCGGTCATCAGGGAGACCGACTGACCGCACACCGCGGTACACGCGTGGGGCCCGGTTCCCGGAACCGGGCCCCACGCGTTGTGTGTGCCCGAGGGCGTCAGTCCCCGCAGCGGCTCTCGCGCAGCGAGTGCAGGTGTGCGCTGGACTTGCGGGCGAAGGCGAAGGACTCGACCGGGTTGTCGTGCTCCGTCTGCCAGTGGTGGTAGGTGCGGCCACGGCCGGTGCGGGCCGTCACCCTGCTCAGGAAGTTCGTGTAGTCGATGTCGCCGTCACCGACGTCCGTCATGTCGTACCCGTCGCGGGAGGCGTCGTTGCGGGTGCCGTCCTTGACGTGGAAGAGCGGGTAGCGGTCGGGCTGCTTGAGCACGTAGTCGATGGGGTTGAAGGGGGCCGGCGTTCCGTCCACCCGCTTGCCGAAGCGGAACTGGGCGCAGAACGCCCAGTAGATGTCCATCTCCAGGTAGACCAGGTCGGGATCGGTCTCGGCGAGCAGGACGTCGTAGAGGCGCACCTTCGGCTTGTCGGTGGCGAAGGAGAACTCCTCCGCGTGGTTGTGCTGGTAGAACTTCATGCCGCGCTTGCGGGCGGCGGCGCCGTAGGTGTTGAAGTCCTCGGCGGCCCGCTTCCAGCCGTCGACCGTGTCGCCGTAGCGGAACGGCCCGGAGGCGGTGCCGATGTGCTTGAGGCCCAGGGCCTCCGCCTCGTCCAGGACCTTGGTGAGGTTCTGCGCGAAGGAGTAGGCGTCGGGGTTGTTGTCGTCGTAGTAGTTGACGTGGCTGCCGATGGGGTTGAGCCCGTGATCCTTGGCCAGCCTCTTGAGCTGGGCGAGGGTGATGGCTCCGGCCGAGCCCTGGGTGTATCCGGCGAACTCGATCTCGTCGTAGCCGTACTTCTCGAGTTCGGCGAAGACGGGGGCGAAGCCGAGGGTGGAGACCTTGTCTCGGAGGCTGTAGAGCTGGATGCCGAGGCGGCCCGGAGGCAGGACGGCGCGGCCCTTGCCGTGCCCGTTGCCATGGCCGTGGCCGTGGCCGTGGCTGCCGTGCGGGCCGGCCGCCTGGGCGGCTGCGCCGCTGAGCAGGGTCGCGGCCGTGGCTCCGGCGGCGACGCCCAGGACGTTGCGGCGGCTGAGTCTGCGCGCGAGCTCGGGGTCCTTCGGGGTGCGGCTCATGATCACGAATCTCCCTGTGAACGTGCGGGCGGAGCGGATTGTCAGTGCAGTCCGGCAAGCTGGAGGAGCAAGGACTTCACTTCGGTGGCCTGGACTCGGCCGTTGAACGCGTGGGGGGTGGAGCAGAGGATGAGCGGACCTTCGTCGTCGCTCGTGGGCAGGCGGCCGTGGCTGCCGCGGATAGGTGACGGATCCAGGGGCACGACCGCCATGCGGTAGCGCATCCCGAGTTTCTTGCGGGCGACGGCCGACGCGGCCCTGACCCGGACGTAGGGGTCCTGGGGGTCCATGAAGAGCTCCACGGGGTCGTAGCCCGGTTTGCGGTGGATCTCGACGAGCTGCGCGAAGTCGGGCGCGCGGTCGTCGTCGAGCCAGTAGTAGTACGTGAACCAGGCGTCCTTCTCCGCCACGGCGACGAGCTCGCCGGAGCGGGGATGGTCCAGGTGGTGTGCCTTCTTGCCCTCGTCGTCGAGGAGCTGCTCGATGCCGGGGAGGTCCGCGAGTGCCTCCCGGGTCGCGTCGAGGTCCTCGGGCCGGCGTACGTAGACGTGGGCGAGCTGGTGGTCGGCGACGGCGAAGGCGCGGGAGGCCATCGGGTCGAGGTACTCCATGCCGTCCTGGGTGTGCACCTCCAGGAGTCCGGCGCGGCGCAGGGCCCGGTTGATGTCGACGGGCCGGTCGACGCGGGTGATGCCGTACTCGGACAGGGCGACGACGGTGCGGCCCTCGGCCGCGGCGTCGGCGAGCAGGGGTCCCACGGCGCGGTCGAGGTCGGCTGCGGCCCGGTGGGAGCGGGGGTCGTCGGGGCCGTAGCGCTGGAGGTCGTAGTCGAGGTGCGGGAGGTAGCAGAGGGCCAGGTCGGGGCTGCGGGTGCCGAGGAGGTGCCGGGTGGCGTCGATGATCCACTGCGAGGACACGAGGTCGGCGCCGGGGCCCCAGAAATGGAAGAGGGGAAAGGTGCCCAGCTTCTCGGTCAGTTCGTCGTGCAGCGCCGGGGGCCGGGTGTAGCAGTCGGGTTCCTTGCGGCCGTCGGCGTAGTACACGGGGCGGGGGGTGACGGTCCAGTCGGTGTCGGCGCCCATCGCGTACCACCAGCAGATGTTGGCGACGGTGTAGCCGGGATGGGCGCGCCGGGCGGCGTCCCAGAGCTTGTCCCCTTCGACGAGCCCGTTGTGCTGGCGCCACAGGAGGACGTCGCCGAGTTCGCGGAAGTACCAGCCGTTGGCGACGATGCCGTGTTCGGAAGGGGTGGTGCCGGTGAGGAAGGTCGACTGGGCGGCGCAGGTGACGGCGGGCAGGACGGTGGAGAGCGGGGCCTGGGCGCCGGCCCCGGCCATGGCCCGGAGGTTCGGCATGTGCTGGAGCAGCTGGGGGGTGAGGCCGACGACGTCGAGGACCAGGAGCGGGGTGGGGCGCGCGTCGGCGCCGGGCGCGGTCATGGGAGCTCCTTGAGTCCGAGGTCGACGAGGAGGTCGCGGGCGAGGGTGAGTTCGGCGGCGATGCCGTCGGCGAGCTGGGTGCGGTTGCGCGGCCGCAGTTCGGCGGGGAGCGCCTGCCAGGTGTACGTCTCGACCTCGAGGTGCCGGGTGAGGGGTGTGGCTCCGCCGACGAGCCGGTCCAGCACGGTCTGGAGCACGGGGAGAGTGGACGTGAGCGGGGGTGCGGGGGGCGCGTGCAGGGGGACGTGGAAGTGGGAGCGCCAGGGCGTGCTGTCGGGGAGCGCGCCGCCGGAGACCGCCTCGTCGAGGTCGTCGGTGCCGCGGAGGCCCGCATCGGTGAGGGTGCGGGTCTGGTGCAGGAAGCGGGGCTCGGCGAAGGCTCCCAGGGCGGCGCGCACCTCGGGCAGATGAGGGTGTTCGGCGTGCAGTGCCGCGGAGAGCTGGGCCTTGGCCACGGTGATCCCGGCCGTGCGCAGGGCGTCGAGAGCGGTGTCCGGATCCTCGAAGGAGGTGGCGAGGTGGCAGGTGTCGACACAGATGCCGATGCGGTCGTGGCCCACCGCGGTGAGGGGGCCGATGGCGTCGGCGGTGGTCTCCACGGTGCAGCCGGGTTCCGGTTCGAGGCCGATCCTGATGGCCTTGCCGGTCAGCTCGGCGAGGGCGTCGAGCCGCTGCGCGAGCGTGGTGAACGCCTTCCGCGCGGTGACCGCCGCCGTGGGGTCGTCGGCGAAAGGGGTGCGCCAGGCGATCGGCAGGGTGGAGATGGTGCCTTCGGTGACGTCGTCGGGGAGCAGCGCGGCGAGCAGCCTGGCCAGGTCGGTGGTGTGGGAGAGCCGCTCGGGGTCCGTCCAGTCCGGTGTGTAGACGCGGTACTTGACCTCCTGGGCCCCGAAGCCCTCGTAGGGGAAGCCGTTGAGGGTGACCACTTCGAGGCCGCGGTGTTCGAGCTCGCCACGCAGGGAGCGCAAGGCGGCGGGGTCGTTGATCAGGGCGCGGGCGGCGTCCCTGGCGAGCCAGAGTCCGATGCCGAGGCGGTCCCGGCCGAGCCTTTTGCGTACGGGTTCGCAGTGGTCGCGCAGCTGGGCGCGGACTCCTTCGAGGGTCTCGGCGGGGTGCACGTTGGTGCAGTAGGCGAGGTGCACGGTCGAGCCGTCGGGGTGGCGGAAGCGCATGGTTCACTCCCCGCCGCGGAGGATGGAGTTGCCCTCGTGGAGCGGTCCCGGTGCGTCGATGTCGAGCTGGAGCCGGCCGCTCTGCCCGTAGAAGGCGACGGGGTTGCGCCAGAGGACCTTGTCGACGTCGTCCTCGTCGAATCCGGCCTTCAGCATGGTGTCGGCGACCTTGCGGGTCTTCAGCGGGTCGCTCTTCCCCCAGTCCGCCGCGGAGTTGACGAGGATCCTGTCGGTGCCGTGGTTCCGCAGGACCGTGACCATGCGGTCCTCGTCCATCTTGGTGTCCGGGTAGATGGAGAATCCGGCCCAGCAGCCGCTGTCGAGCGCGTCGGTCACGGTCGTCTCGTTGAGGTGGTCGAGCAGGACCAGCTCCGGGGCGAGGGCCGACTCACGGATGACGTCGATGGTGCGGTGCAGGCCGGCGAGCTTGTCGCGGTGCGGGGTGTGCACGAGCGCGGGAAGACCGTGGTCGGCGGCGAGCTGCAGCTGGGTGGCGAGTGCCTTGTCCTCGGCGGGGGTCATCGAGTCGTAGCCGATCTCGCCGACGGCGACGACGGAGTCCTTGACGAGGTAGCGGGGCAGGGCGTCCAGGACGGGGGTGCAGCGGGGGTCGTTCGCCTCCTTGGGGTTGAGGGCGAGGGTGCAGTGGTGGGCGATGCCGTACTGGGAGGCGCGGAAGGGCTCCCAGCCCAGGAGGGCGTCGAAGTAGTCGAAGAAGCTGGCGGGCGAGGTGCGGGGCTGGCCGAGCCAGAAGGAGGGTTCGACGAGGGCGCGGACTCCTGCGTCGTACATCGCCTGGTAGTCGTCCGTGGTGCGGGAGGTCATGTGGATGTGGGGGTCGAAGATCCTCATCGGGTTTCCTCCGTGGACGTGGGCGTGGGGGCGGTGGCGGGCGCCGGGGCCGTGAGGTCGAGGACGGTCCGCAGGCCGACGGGGACGGCACGCCCCGCGGCAGTACGTTCGGCTGCGAAGTCGCCCAGCATCCGGGCGAGTTCGGCGTCGCCGCGGGCACGTTCGGCGAGCCGGTCGAGTGCCTCGACGGGGACCTCGGTGAAGAGGCACTTGAGGACGGCGTGCCGCCAGCCGTGCGCGTCGAGGTGGTCCGCGCCGTACGGGCCGACGGCCGCGGCGACCAGCCGGGTGTCGTTGGTGCGCAGCGCGTCCTCGACGAGGGGGAGCGCGGCGGCGCCGAGGTCGAGGCGGTGCAGGGTGAGGAGGACCGCACGGCGTTCGGCGGCGGTGCCCCGCTCGTAGAGCCTGGTCACGGCGGGCAGCCCCGCGCGGGCCTCGACGAGCAGCAGTGCGCGCACGGAGTCGGCGTGCTCGAGGCCGCAGTGCCTGCCCGCCGACGCGAACCGTAGCTCCCAGGGCGGGTTGCCGCTGTCCGCACCCGGGTGTGCCGCGGCGTGCGCGGCCTCGGCCAGCGCTTCGTCCAGCCAGGCCCTGGCCGCTCCCGGGAGCCGGTCGTCGAGTTCCTTACGGCTGATCAGCATGGTCCGGCTCCGTTCGTCGCCCCGGTTGCCCGGCGCAGGAAGTCGATGGAGCTGCGGGCGAGTTCGGGGCCCGCGTGGGAGTGCCGGGGCAGTTCGACGACGGTGAGGCCGGTGTATCCGGTGGAGGCGAGCGCTTCGAGTACCGGCGGGAAGTCGATCTCGCCGTCACCGAACGGCAGATGCTCGTGGACACCGCGTCGCATGTCCTCGATCTGGACGTGGCGCAGCCAGGGGCCGGCTTCCTTCACGCAGTCCACCGGCGAGGCCGGCTCCAGGCACTGGCAGTGGCCGATGTCGAGGGTGAGTCCGAGCGGGCCGGGGTCGCCGAGGAGGGTGCGGAGGTGGTGGAAGTCGGCGAGCGTGGCGAGGAGGTGACCGGGTTCGGGTTCGACGGCGAGCGGGACACCCGCACGGTCGGATGCCTCCAGTACGGGGGCGAGGGCCTGGGCCAGCCGCTGCCACGCCGTGTCCGTGGAGGTGTCCGGCGGGGTGATGCCGCTGAAGCAGTGCACGGCGTGCGCACCGAGGTCCGTGGCGACCTCGACGGCGCGGACGAGCAGGTCGGTGCGGGCCGCGCGGGCCTCGGGGTCGGGGTCGAGGAGGGAGGGGCCGTGTTTGCGCCGGGGGTCGAGCACGTAGCGTGCGCCGGTCTCGACGGTGACGCCCAGGCCGAGTCCGGTGAGCCTGCGGGCCACCTGGCGGGTGCGGGCGGCGAGGTCCGGCGCGAGCGGGTCGAGGTGCATGTGGTCGAGGGTCAGGCCGACCCCGTCGTAACCGAGGTCGGCGAGGAGGCCGAGGGCGTCGTCGAGCCGGAGATCGGTCAGCCCGTTGGTGCCGTAGCCGAGACGGAGGGTCATGTCGGACTCACTTTCCGGGCCAGCGCGCGGGCGAGGGGAACGAGCCCCATGACCGCGAGCCCGTTCAGGGGCGCCCCGGCCCTGGCGGCGAGCGCTGCCTGCAGCGGGATCATCGCCCGGATACCGCCGCCGACGGCGCGCTGGGTGAGGGGCGGGGAGGGGTTGAGTGCGGCGTGGAGCAGGGGGACCGCGGAGGTGCTGAGGTAGGCGCCGAGGAAGGCGGGGAGCAGGAGCCGTACGGCGTCGGCGGGAGGGCCTGGTGGCTTCCCCGGGGCAGTCCGGCCGCGCAGGACGGTGGCCCCGATTCCGGCGACACCGGCCAGCGCCGCCAGCGGTGCGGCGGTGGATCCGCCGTGCGCCTCGTGGCGGGAGACGGCGGTCACGGCGTAGGTGTGTGCGCCGAGCAGGAGGGCGGCGGGGAGCGCGGCAGCGGGGGCCGGGCCGGGTGCGGGCCTGGCGGCCGGGGCGGTCCCGCCCCCGGGGGCCGCTTCTGACATCGTTGCCACCGTGGCGGTCGCACCGAGCAGCAGGTCCAGGGTGCGGGCCGAGGCCATCGCTGCCGGCCCGAGCTTCGTGTGCTTGAGGCGCAGGTCGTAGGCCCAGACCGTGGCCGCCAGGCCGGATGCCACCGCCAGTGCGGGGCGGCCCGCCCGTGCGGCCAGGGCCAGACCCGCCGCCGTCAGGACGCCCGCGGCGGCCAGGGCGGCCCCCGGCGTGACGCGGCCCGAGGGGATCGGGCGGTGCGGGCGGTCGACGGCGTCCTCCTCGCGGTCGGCCCAGTCGTTGAGCGCCATGCCGGCCTCGTAGAGGCACAGCGAGGCGCCGACCGCGAGTGCCGTGCCCCGCCCGGGGCGCCGGCCCGCGGCGGCGGCCCCGGCGAGCGCGTCACCGGGCACGGTGAACAGCGCCGATACCCGGAGCAGCTCCGCCCAGGCGCGCAGGCGCGCGCGGACGGGGGGCCTGTCCGGTGCGGGCGCAGTCCCGCCCGCACCGGACAGGCTGTACGGGGGCGCCGCCGGGCGGGCGCCGAGCAGCCGCGGGGCGCCGGTCACCGTCGCGAGCAGTCGCAGCGCCTTCACCGGGCGGCCCGCAGGCGTTCGGCGAAGGCCAGGAGCTCGGCGTACTGCTCGGGCAGTGCGGCCGGTCCGCCGTCGGGGTCCTTGAAGTAGAAGCCGAGTTCGGGCCGGGGCCCGCTCAGGCCCGCCTCGTGGGAGCGTGCCAGCAGCCGGGCCAGGTCCAGGACCAGCGGTGCGGCGAGGGCTGAGTCACAGCCCTGCCAGATCGTCTGGAGGATCATCCGCGAGCCGAGGAAGCCGTCGAAGGCGATGTGGTCCCACGCCGTCTTCCAGTCGCCCATCGCCGGTACGTCGTCGATGTGGACCTCGCCCTCGGGGGCCGACCCGAGCGTGTCGGCGAGCACGCGTTCCTTGCCCGCGTTCTTGGCGGCCGCGGCGGCCGGGTCGGCCAGCGCCGCCCCGTCCCCGCCGCCCAGCAGGTTCGTGCCCGACCACGCCCGCACCGGCAGTGCGCGCTGGACGAACATCGGTGCGAGCACGGAGCGGAGCAGCGTCTGGCCTGTCTTGCCGTCGCGTCCGGCGTGGGGAAGTCCGCAGGAGTCGACGGCGTCCTGGAGGTGCGGGCTGCGCAGCCCGGTGGAGGGGGTGAAGTTGGCGTAGGGGCAGCCGGCGCGGAGCGCGGCCGCCGCGTAGAGGGAGCTGGCGGGCAGGCGGGCGTCGTCCTCGCCGGGGGCGGGTTCGGTCGAGGCGACGTTGATGACGACCGTGCGGGCCAGCTCGTGGCGGTGCGCGAAGTCCTGGATGTCGGCGGCGAAGGCGGCGATGAGCTCCTCGTCGGTGCGGGTGTCGCCCCGGAGAGGTCCTCCGG
Source organism: Streptomyces sp. QL37 (assembly GCF_002941025.1). Taxonomy (NCBI): domain Bacteria; kingdom Bacillati; phylum Actinomycetota; class Actinomycetes; order Kitasatosporales; family Streptomycetaceae; genus Streptomyces; species Streptomyces sp. QL37. The sequence goes on from NZ_PTJS01000001.1 coordinate 1,179,603, forward strand.
GGCGTATCTCAGCGTCGGCGGCGGTGAGTTCGGCCTCGACGGCGGAGGGGAGCCCGTGCGGCAGCACTCCCCCGGCCGCGAGGGCCTCGGCCCTCTTGGGCAGGGGACAGTCGAGGGTGTCGTGGCCGCCGAAGACGAGGGTGGTCAGCGGTGGCAGCCCGCTGTCGGTGAAGGGTGGTGTCTCGGTGACCATGCCGGTCGGCGGGTGGAGCCCTGCCGCGATGGCCGCGCACCCGGCGGTGGCGGTGGTGGCGACGGAGCCGCGTGCTCCGATGAACCAGACTCCGGTACGAACGGCACGTGCGGTCACGGGCTGCCTCCCTGGGGGCTGAAGAGGGATGGTGGACGGTGGGCGGGGAAGAGGAACGCTTCCCCGCCCACCACCGGCGCAGGAGGTCGCCGCCCTACGTGGAGGGCAGCTCCTTCAGCTGGATGTCACGGAAGGACACCTGGTCGTCGGCTCCGTGGTTCTGGAGGCCGATGTAGCCGTTCTTGAGGCTGCGGGCCGGGTCGGTGTTGGTGAAGTCGTTGATCTTCACCCCGTTGAGGAAGACCTGGAGCCGCTCGCCCTGGACCTTGATCTCGTAGCTGTTCCACTGGCCGGGCGGCCGCAGAACCTGGTCGCGGGCCTTGATGTTGGCGGATTTGAAGGTGTAGACGGCGCCGGTCGTGCGGTCCGCCGCGTCGGTGGCGTCGATCTGGACCTCGTAGCCGTTGTTCACCGCGGACCACGGGTCGTCCGACTCGGGGAAGCCGACGAAGACACCGGAGTTGTCGTCGCCCGCCATCTTCCAGTCGAGCTTCAGCGAGTAGGACTTCAGCTCCTTGGCCTGGTAGGTCAGCAGGCCCATGCCGCCCTCGGAGCGGAGCTCACCGTCGGCCACGGCGAACTTCCCGGGGCCGGCCTGCTTCCACCCTTCGAGCGTCTTCCCGTTGAAGATCGACCGGTAGCCGGTGTCCGGCTTGCAGTTGGCCTTCACCTGCCCGGCCGCGTAGCGCAGACCGCCCAGCAGGTGCTGCCGGAAGGCGGGTTCGGCGTAGGACTCCTTGGTGTGGCCGAGGCCGGTGTAGAAGGAGCGGCCGCCCTGGTACGCCTGGCACCAGGCGATCGGGTGGTCACCCTTCATGGTGCCGCCGGTGTACGTCGTCTCGTCCAGTGTGGCGAGGACCTGTGCCTTGTCCCGCGGGTTGGTGCGGTAGTTGTACCACTCGTCGGTACGGTCCCAGGCCTCGTCCAGGTGCGCGGTCGCCGGGTGGTCGTGGTTCTCCACACGGACGGTCGCGGGCTGGATCTGCGGGTGCGAGTCGAAGTACGCCCCGACGAGCCCTCCGTAGAACTCCCAGTCGTACTCCGTGTCGGCGGCGGCGTGGACGCCCATGTAACCGCCGCCGGTGGAGACGAAGTTCTCGAACGCCTTCTTCTGGTCGGCGTTCAGTACGTCACCGGTGGTCGACAGGAAGACGACCGCGTCGTAGCGCGCCAGGTTGCTGGTGGTGAACTGTCCGGCCTCCTCGGTGGAGTCGACCGTGATGTTGGTGTCCTTGCCCAGTTCCTTGAGCGCGGCGATGCCCTCGGGGATCGAGTCGTGCCGGAAGCCGCCCGTCTTCGAGAAGACGAGGACACGCTTCGCGGTCCGGTCGACCGGACTGTTGGAGAGTTCGAAGTCGTCCACGTCGTACAGCGCTCCTGCCCCGCCCTTGAAGACCAGGAAGAGCTGGGTGGCCTTCTTGGGTGCGCCGCGCAACGGCACGTCGATGTCCTGGAACGTGTCCCAGCTGCCGGTCACCGGCACGGGCGCGGAGCCGAGGATCTTGCCGGTGGGCGATCCGGCCCGCACTTCGAGGAAGCCTCCCGCGCCGGCCGAGGAGGTACGGGCGGTGAGCTTGGTGGAGCCGTCGAGGATGTACGGGGTGAAGGAGATCCAGTCGTCGTTGTCGATGTCACCGACGGTCCTGCCGCCGTGGGCGCTGGTCTTGCTCGGTGTGGTGATGCCGGAGGAGTTGTCGAAGTGCTCGGCCTGGCGGTGGCGCGGCTGGAGCTTCGCCCCGTCACGTCCGGTCAGAGCGGCCTGTCCGCCGCCCCCGCCGTCGGTGTAGGACGCCGAGATCCCGCCGTAGATGTTGGCGTTCGGGTCGTGGCCGCCTTCCATGGCGGTCTTGATGGTGCCCTCGCAGCCGTGTTCGGTGGTGATGTCATGACCGTGGCTGTCATGGCCCAGGGTGAACTTGACCTCGACCTTGGAGCAGTCGATGGTGCCGTCCTCCGGGTCGGTGACGGTCACCTTGAAGGGCACCTCGTCGCCGAACTCGAAGGGCTGCCCGTCGGCCGGGGCGTGCAGCACGACGGTGGGCGCCGTGTTGCCCACGGTGACGTGCACACTCGCCGATCCGGTGCGGCCCGTCGGGTCCTCGGCGGTCACGGTGGCGGTGTAGGTGCCGTTCTTCTTGTACGTGTAGGTGGGGTTGGCGGCCGTGGACGTGCCACCGTCGCCGAAGTCCCAGGCGTAGGTGAGAGCGTCGCCGTCCCCGTCCGCCGTTCCCGCGGAGGAGAACTTCACCTTGAGGGGCGCGGTGCCGGAGGTCTTGTCGGAGGATGCCTCGGCGATGGGCGAGCGTCCGCCGGTGGCGTTCTCGATGCGGTACAGCGCGGAGTGCTCGTCACCGCCGAACCAGGAGAGGCCGTAGTCAAGGACGTACAGCGCGCCGTCGGGGCCGAAGGCCATGTCCATCACCTGTGTCCCGGTCCACGGGATGTCGTTGATGGACTGGACCGCGCCGTCGGCGTCCTGCTCGATGCGCTTGATCCACTGCCGGCCGAACTCCCCGGCGAAGAAGTCACCGTCGTACTCCTCGGGGAATTTCACCGGTGAGTCCAGGTCCGCGTCGTAGTGGTAGACGGGCCCGCCCATCGGGGACTCGGAGCCGGTCCCGAACTCGGGTACGGACTCGCCGTCGTACGGGATCCAGGCCGCCTGCGCGGGCGGCAGGTCGACCAGGCCCGTGTTGTACCGCGACTCGTTCTTGGGGGCGGCGCAGTCGAAGGCGGGCCCGGAGGTCTGCGTCGCGAAGTCGTAGTCCCGGTAGGGGTCGTTGTCGCCGGTGCAGAAGGGCCAGCCGAAGTTGCCGGGCTTCGTCACCCGGGCGAACTCGACCTGCCCGGCCGGGCCGCGGTTCGGGTCCGCCGCGCCCGCGTCGGGGCCGTAGTCACCGACGTACAGGATGCCGGTGGCCTGGTCCACGCTGAAGCGGAACGGGTTGCGGAAGCCCATGGCGTAGATCTCGGGGCGCGTCTTGTCCGTGCCCTCGGCGAAGAGGTTGCCCTCGGGGACGGTGTACGAGCCGTCGTCGGCGACCTTGATGCGGAGGATCTTGCCGCGGAGGTCGTTGGTGTTGCCGGAGGTGCGGCGGGCGTCGAACGCGGGGTTGCGGTCGGCCCGGTCGTCCAGCGGGGAGAAGCCGTCGGACGCGAACGGGTTGGAGTCGTCGCCCGTCGACAGGTAGAGGTTGCCCTGCGCGTCGAAGTCGATGTCGCCGCCCACGTGGCAGCACATGCCGCGCGTGGTCGGGATGTCGAGGACCTTCTTCTCGCTGGCGTTGTCGAGGGTGCCGTCCTCCTTGAGGACGAAGCGGGAGAGCCGGTTCACGCCGTCGAACTTCGCGAAGTCGGCGTCGGTCCCGTTCTCCGGGGCGTCGCCGGCGGGGGTGTCCAGCGGGGGCGCGTAGTAGAGGTAGATCGCACGGTTCTCCGCGAAGTCCGGGTCGATCCCGACGCCCTGGAGGCCTTCCTCGTCGTGCGAGTAGACGGGGATGGTGCCGGAGACACGGGTGTTGCCCGCGCTGTCCGTGATCCGCAGCTCGCCGCCGCGCGAGGTGTGCAGCACGCTGCGGTCGGGGAGCACCGCCAGCGAGATGGGTTCGCCGGTCTCGGCCGCGCCCTTGGCGAGGGTGACCTGCTGGAAGTCCTCCGCTGCGGCCTTCTCTGCCGCGGCCCGCGGGGCGTCCGCGGTGGCGGCGGGCGAGGAGCCCAGGGTGAGAGTGGCGGCGGCGAGCAGTCCGCCGGTGAAGAGGGCGAGTGTTTTTCGGGCGCGGAGCCGTCTGCTGCTTCTGTGCACGTGCGTCCTCCGGAGTGTGCCGGTTGTACGGGCGGGTGCGTTCTGCCGTTCCGCGCGGGGACTGCCGCGCTCGCCTCCGGAGCTCCTCACGGGGCCCCGGTGACGCGAGTCATGTCGTGTACACGTAGGGGACCGTAGCTGCGTTCGTCTCGTACGGAAAGCCCTTGCGCAGGACCTGAGTTGAACTTTTACCCAGGGCAGGACAAAGACGGTCCAGGGCATGGCTGACCGCCCCGCCGGCGGACCGGCCCGCGGGGTGTCGAGGCGGCAGAGTCCGGGGCGGAGCCCTCGAAGAGAGCCCGCCCCGCGCTCCGCCCCGCTAGTCGCCCCCGCCGAACGCCGCGTCGAACGACGCGCTCGGCGGGTCGAAGTCGAACCGCTTCAGCGACGCCAGTGCCTCGGGCGCCCCCGTCAGCCGGTCCATGCCGGCGTCCTCCCACTCCACGGAGACCGGCCCCTCGTACCCGATGGACCGCAGCATCCGGAAGACGTCCTCCCAGGGCACGTCGCCGTGCCCCGCCGAGACGAAGTCCCAGCCGCGCCGTGGATCGCCCCAGGGCAGATGGGAGCCGAGGCGCCCGTTGCGGCCGTCGAGGCGCTTACGGGCCTCCTTGCAGTCCACGTGGTAGATCCGGTCCCGGAAGTCGTACAGGAAGCCGACCGGATCGAGGTCCTGCCACACGAAGTGGCTCGGGTCGAAGTTCAGCCCGAACGCGGGCCGGTGGCCCACGGCCTCCAGGGCGCGGTGCGTGGTCCAGTAGTCGTACGCGATCTCGCTCGGGTGCACCTCGTGGGCGAAGCGCACCCCCTCCGCGTCGAAGACGTCCAGGATCGGGTTCCACCGCTCCGCGAAGTCCTCGTAGCCGCGTTCGATCATGTGCGGCGGGACCGGCGGGAACATGGCGACCAGGTGCCAGATCGAGGACCCGGTGAACCCGATGACCGTGTCGACGCCGAAGGCCGCCGCCGCCCGGGCGGTGTTCTTGATCTCCTCTGCGGCCCGCTGCCGAACGCCTTCCGGTTCGCCGTCCCCCCAGATACGGGCGGGGACGATGCCCTGGTGGCGTTCGTCGATCGGGTTGTCGCAGACGGCCTGTCCCACCAGGTGGTTGGAGATCGCCCAGCACTTGAGACCGTACTTGTCGAGGAGCTGCCGCCGGCTGTCGAGGTAGCCGGGGTCCGACAGGGCCTTGTCCACCTCGAAGTGATCGCCCCAGCAGGCGAGTTCGAGCCCGTCGTAACCGAAGTCCCGGGCGTGCCGGCAGACCTCCTCCAGCGGCAGGTCGGCCCACTGGCCGGTGAAGAGAGTGAAGGGACGGGGCATGCGCGGAACCTCCTAGAAGGGAACCGGGGTGTATACGGAGTTCTTCGCTGCGCTCTCCTCGACGGCGGCGAGCACCCGCTGCACCTGGAGACCGTCGGCGAACGACGGTACGGGGGCGCGCCCTTCGGTGATGGTGCGCACCACATCATGGGCCTGGTGGACGAAGGTGTGCTCGTAGCCCAGGCCGTGGCCCGGCGGCCACCACGCCTCCAGGTAGGGGTGCTGGGGTTCCGTGACGAGGATCCTTCGGAAGCCGGCGCTGGTGGCGGGTTCCGTGTGGTCGTGGAAGGAGAGCTCGTTGAGCCGCTCCAGGTCGAAGGCGATCGACCCGAGCTCCCCGTTGATCTCCAGCCGCAGGGCGTTCTTGCGCCCGGCGGCCATCCTGGTCGCCTCGAAGGAGGCCAGGGCCCCCGACGCCAGCCGCCCGGTGAACAGGGTCGCGTCGTCGACAGTGACCGCCCCCCGCGCGGCACTGTCACCGGCCCCGGACAGCCCGGCGGCGGCCCCGGCGAGCACGGGCCTCTCGCGTACGAAGGTCTCGCTCATCGCCGACACCCCGACCAGCGTCTCCCCGGCCAGGTACTGGGCGAGGTCGACGATGTGCGCCCCGAGGTCTCCCAGTGCGCCGGAGCCGGCGCGCTCGCGCTCCAGCCTCCAGGTGAGCGGTGATTCGGGGTCGACGAGCCAGTCCTGGAGGTAGGTGGCCCGTACGTGCCGCAGGGCGCCCAGCCTGCCGTCCTCGATCATCCGGCGGGCGTAGGTGAGTGCGGGCACCTTGCGGTAGTTGAAGCCCACGATCGCCACCTGGCCGCGGGCCGCCGCCCGCTCCGCGGCCTGAGCCATGGCTTCCGCCTCGGCGACCGTGTTGGCGAGCGGCTTCTCGCAGAGGACGTGCTTGCCCGCCTCCAGGGCGGCGATGGCGATCTCCGCGTGGCTGTCGCCCGGGGTGCAGATGTCGACCAGCTGCACATCGTCCCGGGCGATCAGGGCGCGCCAGTCGGTCTCCGCGGCAGCCCACCCGTGCCGGGCGGCCGCGGCCTCGACGGCCGCCCGGTCACGTCCGCAGATCGCGGCGAGAGCGGGTCGCACCGGCAGGTCGAAGACGTGTCCCGCGGTGCGCCACCCCTGGGAGTGGGCCGCACCCATGAACGCGTATCCGACCATGCCGACACCGAGCGTCGCCGTCGGCGGCGGTGCCTCGGTCTCCTGCTCCGTTTCTTCCCTGCGGGCCATGCGGGCTTCCTCCTCGTCGGTGGTTCGGTGGCTGCGGCGGTGCGGGCTCAGCTGAAGCCCGTCGGCAGGTACTGGTCGATGTTGTCCTTCGTGACCACGGCCGAGTACAGGGTCAGCGAGGTCGGGATCTCCAGCTCGGAGAGGCCCGCGACGCCCTTGCCCTGGCCGAGTGCGCGCGCCAGGTCGATCGCGGAGGCGGCCATCGTGGGCGGGTAGAGCACGGTGGCCTTCATGACGCTGTTGTCTGCCTTGATGGCGTCCATCGCGGACTTGGCGCCGGCGCCGCCGACCATGATGAACTCGTCGCGGCCGGCCTGCTGGATGGCCCGCAGAGCACCCACACCCTGGTCGTCGTCGTGGTTCCACATCGCGTCGAACTGCTTCTGCGCCTGGAGGAGCTGCGCCATCTTGGCCTGGCCCGACTCCACGGTGAAGTCGGCGGCCTGACGGGCCACCAGCTTGATGTTGGAGTAGTTCTTCAGCGCGTCGGCGAATCCCTGGCTGCGCTGCTTGGTGAGTTCCAGGTTGTCGATGCCGGCGAGCTCGACGACCTTGGCGTTCGCCTTGCCCTTGAGCTGCTCACCGATGTAGTGCCCGGCGTTGAGGCCCATGCCGTAGTTGTCGCCGCCGACCCAGCAGCGGTAGGCCTGCGGTGAGGCGAAGACGCGGTCCAGGTTGACGACGGGGATGCCGGCCTTCATGGCTTCCAGGCCGACCTGGGTGAGTGCCTTGCCGTCGGCGGGGAGGATGACGAGGACGTCGACCTTCTTGTTGATGAGGGTCTTGACCTGGCCGATCTGGGCCGCGGTGTCGTTGGATCCCTCGGTGATCTCCAGGGTCACCTCGGAGTACTTCTCCGCCCGCGACTTGGCGTTCACGTTGATGGCGTTGAGCCAGCCGTGGTCGGCCTGGGGTCCGGCGAAGCCGATGGTGACGGGCTTGCCGGGCTTGTCGTCGGCGGCGGGCTGGTTGTTCTGGGCTGTCTCCTTCTCCTTGGGCTCGTTGCTGGTACAGGCGGTGAGGAAGGCTCCCGCGGAGACGGCCGCGGTGCCGAAGAGCAGTCCTCTGCGGCTGGTTTCTGGCATGGCTGTCAAACCCTTCATCCGGTGCGATACGTACGGAACAGCGGGTGGGTGATCAGTGCTCTGTCGGGCAGGGGGAACTCAGGTCTCGCCGCCGCGCAGTGTGCGGTGCTGGACGAGGACGGCGGCGACGATGATGGCGCCCTTGGCGATCTGCTGGACGTCGCTCTGCAGGTTGTTCAGGGCGAAGATGTTGGTGATCGTGGTGAAGACGAGGACCCCGAGCACCGATCCGACGATGGTGCCCCTGCCACCGCTCAGCAGGGTGCCTCCGATGATCGCGGCGGCGATGGCGTCGAGTTCGTACAGATTGCCGTTGGTGTTCTGCCCGGAGCCGGACAGGATGATCAGCATGAAGGCCGCGATGCCGCAGCACACGCCGGAGAGCAGGTAGAGGTAGAGCCGCTGGCGGCGTACGTCGATGCCGGCGAGCCTGGCCGCCTCCGCGTTGCCTCCGATGGCGACCGTGCGGCGTCCGAACGTGGTCCGGTTCAGGATGAGCCAGCCGACCACGGTGACCGCGGCGAAGCCCAGGACCAGCGGCGGGATGCCCAGGACGTACGAGTCGGGCAGCCCGAGATCGAGGACGGACTGGACGGTGACGATCTGTGTCTTGCCGTCGGTGATCAGCAGGGCGAGTCCACGGGCCGACGCGAGCATGGCGAGCGTCGCGATGAAGGGGACCATACGCCCGTAGGCGATGAGGACCCCGTTGACGAGCCCGGCGGCGAGGCCGACGATCACGGCGGTGAAGAGGATGCCGGCGAAGCCGAAGTCCTGGGTGGCGAGCGTCGTGGCCCAGACGGACGCGAGGGCCACCATCGCGCCGACCGAGAGGTCGATGCCGCCGCCGATGATGACGAGGGTCATGCCTACGGTGACGACCCCGATGACGGAGGACTGCGTCAGGATCAGCTGGAGGTTTCCGGTGTCCAGGAACGCGTCGGGTTCGGTGATGCCGCCGACGAGCGCCAGGACGACGAGTACGCCGAGCAGCGACAGGTTTCGGACATCGGCTCGCAGGCCGAATGCGCGCGGTCCGCCGCTCTGCTTCGAGGGCGGCGCGGCCACGGGGCCGGTCGCGGTCCCCTTGTCGGGCCCCTGGTGCTGCGCCGACGGTGCGGGCTGTGTCATGACGTCGGGCTCCCTTCCATGACGAGGTCGAGTACACGGTGCTCGTCGAGCTCCCTGGCGTCGGCCGTGTGCACGACACGGCCCTCCCGGAGCACCAGCACCCGGTCGGCGAGGCCCAGCACTTCGGGCACTTCGCTGGAGACGAGCAGAACGGCGAGGCCTTCGTCGGCCAGCCGGCGGATGACGGCGTAGAGCTCGGCGCGGGCGCCGACGTCGACGCCTCGGGTCGGTTCGTCGAGCAGCAGGACCCGGCAGCCGCGCAGCAGCCAGCGGGCCAGGACCGCCTTCTGCTGGTTGCCGCCGGAGAGGGTGCGGACAGCGGCGTCCGGATTGTCGGGCCGCAGCGAGAGTTCGCGGGTCGCGGTCCTGGCCGCGGTGCGCTCGGCGCCCCGGTCGAGCCAGCCGCCGCGGGCGAACCGGGACAGGGTGGAGATCGAGACGTTGCGGGTGACGGATTCCGTCAACAGCAGTGCCTGCGCCTTGCGTTCCTCGGGAGCCAGGCCGATTCCCGCGGCCACCGCCGCCCGGACGCTGCCGGCCCGCAGCGGTGTGCCGTCGACGAGTACGCGGCCGGCGGTCGGCTTGCGGGCGCCGTAGACGGTCTCCAGGATCTCGGAGCGCCCGGAGCCGACCAGTCCGGCCAGGCCGACGATCTCACCGGGCATGAGCTCAAGGTCGACGGGCTCGAACTCCCCCTTGCGGCACAGGCCTTCGACCTTCAGGACGGGTTCGGCCGTGGCCCGGGTGCCGGGGGCGGGCCGCTCCGGGAAGACGAACTCGACGTTGCGGCCGGTCATCATGGCAACGATGTCGTTCGTGGGGGTGGAGTGGGCGGGCAGCCCGACGGCGACGGCCCTGCCGTCCTTGAGCACCGTCACCCGGTCACCGATGCGGCGGATCTCCTCCAGCCGGTGCGAGATGTAGACGACGGCCACCCCGTCGGCGGTGAGCCCGTCGACGATGCGGAAGAGGTTGTCGACCTCGTCGGGGTCCAGCGCCGCGGACGGCTCGTCCATCACGATGAGACGTACGTCGTGGGAGAGCGCCCGCGCCATGGAGACGATCTGCTGGTGGGCCGCGGACAGGTCGCCGACCAGTCGGGCCGGGTCGATCTCCGGGTGTCCCAGGCGCTTCAGGAGTGCGGCGGCCGTGGTGCGGGCCTCCCGGGTCCGGACGACGAAGCCCGCGCTGGTCGGTTCATGGCCGAGGAAGACGTTCTCCGCGACCGAGAGCCCCTCCACCAGGTCGAGTTCCTGGTAGATGGTGGCGATCCCCAGCCGCATCGCGGTGATCGGCGAGGACAGCTGGACGGGCTCGCCACGCCAGGTGATGGCGCCGTCGTCGGGCTGGTGCGCCCCGGCCAGCACCTTGATGAGGGTGGACTTGCCGGCGCCGTTCTGGCCGAGGAGGCAGTGGACTTCACCGGCCAGCACCTCCAGGTCCACGCCGTCGAGGGCGCGCACACCGGGGAACGACTTGGTGATGCCGGACATCGTGAGCAGAGGTGGTTCTGGTGCCATGACGAATCCCCTCGGCGGGTGGGTTCTTCCCTGCTCGTCGGGCCTCCCCCGCTCGGACGGAGCCGAGAGCTCGGGGAAGGAGCCGTGAGCGCGGGAGGGCCGGTGAGCGGGCAGGGGGCAGTGCCGGCGGTGCCGTACTGCTGACGGAACTGCTGGGTGGTACTGCTGTGCGCGTGCTGTGCGGTCCTGCGGGCGGAGCTCGGATCAGGCTGCTTACGGAGGTGACTGCGGAACGCGTGCCGAACGGCGCGCCGGCCAGGACATCAGGCCGGCGAGAACAGGTGGTCGCTGATGAGCCTGGCCGCGCCGGTCACCCCGGCGACGGGCCCCAGCTCACCGAGGACGATGGGGAGATTGCCCGTGGCCAGCGGCAGGGACTGCCGGTAGACCTGGGTGCGGACACTGGCCAGCAGGTTGTGGCCGAGCCCGGTCACCCCGCCGCCGATCACGACGAGGCCCGGGTTGAAGAAGCTGACGAGTCCGGCGATGACCTGGCCGACCCGGTTTCCGCCCTCGCGGATCAGGTCGAGCGCCGTGGGATCGCCGGCCGCGGCGGCCGCGGCCACATCGGCGGCCGAGAGCTTTCCGGCCGCTTCCAGCCGGGAGGCCAGCTCCGGGGACCGTCCGGCCCGGGCAGCGTCCTCGGCGTCGCGGGCGAGGGCCGCGCCGCTGAAGTGGGCCTCCAGGCAGCCCTTGTTGCCGCACGCGCAGGGGCGTCCGTCCGGTTCCACCTGGATGTGGCCGATGTCGCCGGCGCTGCCCGTCGTACCGCGGTAGACGTCTCCGCCCACCACGATGCCGCAGCCGATGCCCGTGCCGATCTTGACGCAGAGGAAGTCGCCCACGGAACGGGCGACGCCCGCGTGCTGCTCCCCCAGTGCCATCAGGTTCACATCGTTGTCCACCATGACGGGGCAGCCCAGTTCCTGGCTGAGCGCCTCGCGGACCGGGAAGCCGTCCCAGCCCGGCATGATCGGCGGAGCGACCGGTACGCCCTCGGGGAAGCGGACGGGCCCCGGTACGCCGATGCCGGCGCCGTCGAAGCCTTCGGCGAGCCCGGAGGCCCGCAGCTTCGCCGCCATCGCCAGCACCTGGTCGAAGATCGCGACGGGTCCTTCCCGTACGTCCATCGGATGGTTGAGGTGCCCGAGGACCTCCAGTTCGGCGTTGGTGACGGCCACATCGATGGACGTCGCACCGATGTCGACGCCGAGGAAGCGCAGCCCCGGGGCGAGCCGGATGTTGTGGGACCGGCGCCCACCGCGGGACGCGGCGAGCCCGTCGGCCACGACGAGTCCGGTCTCCAGGAGCCGGTCCACCTCGACGGCGAGCTTGGAGCGTGAGAGGTCGACCTGATCGCCCAGCTGTGCACGGGAGTTCGGCCCTCCGTCGCGCAACAGCCGGAGCAGTCGCGCCTGGTGCGTGTTCGCGGGTCGTGCCGTCATACGTCTCACGCGTCCCTCCCCCGCCACATCGGCCAGTCCGTCGGGCTTTCGAGGGGAACGTAGCAGCGGTTTACCTGAGTGGGAAGAAGTTGCGCATGAATCCGCTCCAACTTTCTCCACACTCAGGACAAAGATGCGGCTCACGGGCGGCGGCCGACGGCCTCGGCGTGCGTCGCGCCCGTCAGGAGCACGCGAGAAGGCCGGGGCGTCCTGCTGCCCCGGCCTTCTGTCAGGCGGTGGTTTCCGGTCGGACGGCGATCAGGCCTGTTCGCGCCGGTGGTACGTCTGACGCGTGTGCTCGGTGTGCGCGCGCATGATCTCGGTCGCCCGCTGTTCGTCCCTGGAGGCGATCGCCGCGATCAGCTCCCGGTGCTCGATCCAGGACCGGGTGCCGCGCTGGCGGGCCACAGGCGTGTAGTACCAGCGGACCCGGCGGTCCACCTGGGCGGCCAGCTCGGACAGGACGACGTTGCCCGCCAGCTCCATGACCTTGGCGTGGAACGCGGCGTTCGTGGCGACGGCGAGATCCACGTCGTCGGCGGCGACGGCCCGCTCCCCCTGGGAGCACAGCTCCTCCAGGGCCTCGATGCCCGGCCGTCCGGAGTGGGCGGCGGCCAGCCGGGCGGCCTCCGCCTCCAGCAGGGTGCGGACGGAGAGCAGTTGGTCCGCCTCCTCCTCCGTGGGCTCATGGACGAACGCGCCCTGCGCGGGGCGCAGATCGACCCAGCCCTCGGTGTTCAGCCGCTGGAGCGCCTCGCGCACCGGCTGCCGCGACACTCCCAGATGGCCGGCGAGTTCGCTCTCGACCAGATGCTGGCCGGGGCTGAGTGCGCGCGTGGTGATCAGCTCGAGGAGCGCCTCGTAGACGCGCTCGCGCAACGGTCCTGGCCGCTCCAGCTTCGGCACCGTTCCTTGCGGCAGTCCTGCGGACAACATCGCGGTCCCCCTCCGGGCGCCCGGGCCATTGCTTATCGTCTACAGTCTACCGAGCACAATGCCACGCCGGGGGCCTCATGGGCAGCGGATCACCTGACCCGCGTACGAAAGATTCCCGCCGAAGCCGAAGAGCAGGGCCGGCGCACCGCTCTCGACCTCGCCCCTTTCCACCAGTTTGGACAGGGCCATCGGGATCGACGCGGCCGAGGTATTACCGGAATCCACCACATCCCGGGCGATGACGGCGTTGACCGCCCCGATCTTCCGGGCGACGGGTTCGATGATCCGCAGGTTGGCCTGATGCAGCACCACCGCGGCGAGTTCCTCGGGCGTGACACCGGCCCGTTCGCATACCTCGCGGGCGATCGGCGGCAGCTGCGTGGTGGCCCAGCGGTAGACGGACTGCCCCTCCTGCGCGAACCGCGGGGGTGTGCCCTCGATCCGTACGGCGTTGCCCATCTCCGGCACCGAACCCCACAGGACGGGACCGATCCCCGGCCTGTCACCCCCTTCGAGGTCGGCGGTGACCACGGCGGCACCCGCGCCGTCGCCCATCAGGACGCAGGTGGAGCGGTCCGTCCAGTCGACGATGTCGCCCATCTTGTCGGCGCCGACGACCAGGGCCCGGGAGGCGGCTCCGGCCCGGATGGCATGGTCGGCGGTGGCGAGCGCGTGGGTGAACCCGGAGCAGACCACATTGATGTCCATCACGGCCGGTGACCCCATGCCCAGGCGGGCGGCGACCCGGGCGGACATGCTCGGTGACCGGTCGATGGCCGTGGAGGTGGCGACCAGAACCATGTCGATGTCCGCCGGCTGGAGTCCGGCAGACGCGAGGGCCTTGGCCGCGGCGTGGGCGGCCAGCTCGTCCACGGTTTCGTCGGGCCCGCCCACGTGCCGGGTCCTGATGCCGACCCGACTGGTGATCCACTCGTCGCTGGTGTCGACCATGGCCGCCAGATCGTCATTGGTGAGGACCTTGGCAGGCTGGTAGTGGCCGAGCGCCACGACACGTGAGCCGGTCATGTACGGGTTCCCCTCGCTACGTTTGGCAGGAACTATCCAGTCTTGGTTGCTACCGACCGGTACGGGGGCACCTAACCCCACAGGAATACGGGCCCGAGGTTGGAGCGTCTCGAACAGCTCACCGGGAACTCTCGCGGACACTCCGGAGTACCCGCCGGAATCGCGTACGGGCCAGGCACCCGCTGTCACGAGTATTGACCCTCCCTGAAGGCATACTGTAGACAATATTCTGTCGACTTGACACCCTCGCTCGGTCCTCTCACCGAACGGAGAGCCCCGTGAAAGTCGCAGTTGTCGGCGCCGGAGCGATCGGCGCCTATGTCGGGGCCGCGCTCCACCGCGCGGGCGCCGACGTCCATCTCATCGCCCGGGGCCCGCATCTGGCGGCCATGCGCCGTGACGGTGTGCGCGTGCTCAGCCCGCGCGGTGACTTCACCGCACGGCCCGCCGCCACCGACGATCCCTCGGAAGTAGGCCCCGTCGACTATGTGTTCCTCGGCCTCAAGGCCAACTCGTACGCGGTCTCGGGGCCCCTGGTCCATCCGCTGATGCACCGGGACACCGCGGTGATAGCCGCCCAGAACGGCATCCCCTGGTGGTACTTCCACGGCCTCGCCGGCCCGTACACCGGCCGGCGGCTCCACAGCGTCGACCCGGCGGGATCGGTCAGCGCCACACTGCCGCCCGAACGCGCCATCGGCTGCGTGGTCTACGCCGCCACCGAGATCGAGTCACCGGGCGTCGTACGCCACCTCGAAGGCACCCGGTTCGCCATCGGAGAACCGGACCGGTCGGTGTCCAGGCGCTGTCTGGACTTCAGCGAGGCCATGGTCGCCGGCGGACTCAAGTGCCCCGTGGAGTCCGACCTGCGCAACGACATCTGGATCAAACTGCTCGGCAACATCTCCTTCAACCCGATCAGCGTGCTGGCCCGCGCCACCATGGGCCAGATCTGCCGCCATCCGGACACCCGCGCACTCGTGGAGTCGATGATGCGCGAAACCCTCGAAGTGGCGGCGGCCGTCGGCTGCCGCCCCGAGATCTCCGTGGAGCGGCGCATCGCGGGCGCGGAGCGCGTCGGCGATCACAAGACATCCACCCTCCAGGACCTGGAGAAGGGCAAACCCCTCGAACTCGACGTGCTGCTCGCGGCCGTCGTCGAGCTGGCCGAGCTGGCCGGAACGCCCGTACCGACGCTGCGCGCCGTGCACGCGCTCGCGGATCTCCTCGCCACCACGTCCTCGGCACCGGCAGGGAGCGCACCATGAAGACCGAACGCACGGGCGGCCGGAGCCGGAAGGGCCGGCAGCCGAAGACCTACGAACGCCTCACCCACCCCCTCGTCCGCGGGGAGGACGGTGTGCTGCGCCGGGCGAGCTGGGACGAGGCACTCGCTCGGGCGGCTGCCGGATTCCGGCAGACCCGCGAGACACACGGACCCGACGCCTTCGCGATGCTGTCCTGCGCCCGGGCCACCAACGAGATGAACTACGTGGCCCAGAAGTTCACCCGCGTCGTGATCGGCACCAACAACGTCGACTCCTGCAACCGCACCTGTCACGCCCCGAGCGTCGCGGGCCTCTCGGCCGCCTTCGGCTCCGGCGGCGGCACGTCCTCGTACGAGGAGGTGGAGCACACCGACCTGATCGTGATGTGGGGTTCCAACGCCCGCTTCGCGCACCCGATCTTCTTCCACCACGTGCTCAAGGGCATCCGCAACGGCGCCCGGATGCACGCCGTCGACCCGCGCCGGACCTCGACCGCCGAATGGGCGGAGAGCTGGCTCGGACTCAACGTCGGCACCGACATCCCGCTCGCCCACGCCATCGGCCGCGAGATCATCCACGCGGGGCTCGTCAACCGGGCCTTCGTGGACCGGGCGACCAGCGGATTCGAGGAGTACGCGGCGCTCGTCGAGCCATGGACCCTGACGGCGGCCGAAAAGGTCACCGGGGTCCCCGCCGCGGCGATCCGGGACCTCGCCCACGCCTACGCCACGGCCGAACGGGCCCAGCTCTGCTGGACCCTGGGCATCACCGAACACCACAACGGCACCGACAACGTCCGCGCGCTGATCAACCTCTGCCTGCTCACCGGCCACGTGGGGCGGTACGGCTCCGGGGTCCAGCCACTGCGTGGACAGAACAACGTCCAAGGCGGCGGCGACATGGGCGCCATCCCCAACAAGCTGCCCGGCTTCCAGGACATCCTCGACCCGCCCGTACGGCAGAAGTTCGAGCGCTCCTGGGACACGGTCATCCAGCCGAGGTACGGCAAGACCCTCACCGAGATGTTCGAGGCCATGGAGACCGGCGACCTGCGCGCGGTGTACTGCATCGGGGAGAACCCCGCGCAGTCGGAGGCGGACAGCGAACAGGCGGTGCGGCGGCTGGAGTCACTCGACCATCTGGTGGTGCAGGACATCTTCCTGACCAGGACCGCCCAGCTGGCGGACGTCGTCCTGCCCGCCACCGCCTCCTGGGCGGAGGCCGACGGTACGACGACCAACAGCGAACGGCGCGTGCAGCGGGTGCGGGCCGCGCTCGTGCCACCCGGCGAGGCCCGCGAGGACATCGACATCATCTGCGCCATGGCCGGACAGCTGGGCCACGACTGGAAGTTCGAGGACGCCGAGGCCGTCTGGAACGAGCTGCGCTCCCTCTCCCCCGACCACTTCGGGATGACGTACGAACGGCTCGCGGAGCACCAGGGGCTGCAATGGCCCTGCCCCGACACCGAGAAGCTGCCGTCCAGCTTCCTGCACGCCCGCCTCTGGGAGACCGACCCCGCGCTGCGCGGCCCGGCGGCACCCTTCGGTCTGGTGCAGCACGACCCGCCGGTCGATCTCACCGACGAGACCTACCCGCTGCGGCTCACGACCGGGCGGCGGCTCGACTCGTACAACACCGGTGTCCAGAGCAGTGGTTACGCGTCACCGCTGCGGCGGGGCGAGTACATCGAGATCTGTCCCGAGGACGCGGCGTCGTACGGCGTCGCCGTCGGCGAGGAGGTGCGGGTCTCGTCCCGGCGGGGCAGTGTCACCGCTCCCGTCTGGATCGACCCCGGACTGCGGCCGGGTCTCGCCTTCATGACGATGCACTTCCCGGACGAGGTCGACACCAACCAGCTGACCATCGAGGCGAACTGCCCGATCGCCGGCACCGCCGAGTTCAAGGCCTCCGCCGTACGGATAGAGAAGCTGGTGCCCGCATGGACCTGAAGTACACGGACGCGGCCCCCTCCCACGCCGAACGGGAGGCGGTGGACGCCCTGCTGGGCCCGCCCCCGTCCGGCTGGGAGGGCGCGGCGGAGCGCTCCGACGAGGACCTGCGGTGGGCCAGGGGCGGCGCCTCGGCCGCCAAGGACCGCCGCGACCAGCTGCTGCCCGCGCTGCACGCGGTCAACGACCGCGTGGGCTGGATCAGCGAGGGGGCGCTCGACTACATCTGCCGGCGGCTGACGGTGGCCCCCGCGGAGGCGTACGGCGTCGCGACCTTCTACGCCATGTTCTCGGTGCGGCCGCGCCCGGCGAAGGTCCTCCACGTCTGTACGGACCTGGCCTGCGCGGCGCGCGGGTCGGCGGCCGTGTGCGCGGAACTCACCGAGCGCCTGGGTGCTTCGGGAACCCCGGCCGAGGGCACGGTCTGGCAGGAGAGCCCCTGCCTGGGCCTCTGCGAACGCGCCCCGGCGGCGCTGCTGCTCCAGGCGGGGACAGATCCGGCAAAGCCGGCCTCTCCGGCGCTTGAGGAGCGGGAATCCGGGGGCGGAGCCCCCGAAGAGCCCGCCGCAGGCGCCGTCCGCTGCTCCGCCGTGCTCGCGCCCGCCTCCGCGGGGGCCACCGTCAGCCGCCGGCAGATGTAGTCGAGCGCCCCCTCGCTGATCCAGCCCACGCGGTCGTTGACCGCGTGCAGCGCGGGCAGCAGCTGGTCGCGGCGGTCCTTGGCGGCCGAGGCGCCGCCCCTGGCCCACCGCAGGTCCTCGTCGGAGCGCTCCGACGAGGACCTGCGGTGGGCCAGGGGCGGCGCCTCGGCCGCCAAGGACCGCCGCGACCAGCTGCTGCCCGCGCTGCACGCGGTCAACGACCGCGTGGGCTGGATCAGCGAGGGGGCGCTCGACTACATCTGCCGGCGGCTGACGGTGGCCCCCGCGGAGGCGTACGGCGTCGCGACCTTCTACGCCATGTTCTCGGTGCGGCCGCGCCCGGCGAAGGTCCTCCACGTCTGTACGGACCTGGCCTGCGCGGCGCGCGGGTCGGCGGCCGTGTGCGCGGAACTCACCGAGCGCCTGGGTGCTTCGGGAACCCCGGCCGAGGGCACGGTCTGGCAGGAGAGCCCCTGCCTGGGCCTCTGCGAACGCGCCCCGGCGGCGCTGCTGCTCCAGGCGGGGACAGATCCGGCAAAGCCGGCCTCTCCGGCGCTTAAGCCACCACGCCGTCTCGTCGCCTTCACGCTCGGCCCGGCGGGGGTGATCCGCGAGGGGCTGGGCGCCGGACTCGGCGGCCGGCGGCGGCGCCCGCGGCGGGGCCCTTCGGGGGCTCCGCCCCCGGATTCCCGCTCCTCAAGCGCATCGGCACCGTCGATCCCACCTCCCTGGACGACTATCGCTCCACCGGCGGCTACACCGCACTGCGCCGCGCCTTCACGCTCGGCCCGGCGGGGGTGATCCGCGAGGTGCTGGACGCCGGACTCGTCGGCCGGGGCGGCGCCGCGTTCCCCACGGGCCGCAAGTGGCAGGCCACCGCCCAGCAGGCCGACGGCCCGCACTACCTGGTGTGCAACGCGGACGAGAGCGAGCCCGGCACCTTCAAGGACCGGGTGCTGATGGAGGGCGACCCGTACGCCCTGATCGAAGCGATGACCATCGCCGGTTACGCGATCGGCGCCCACCGGGGCTTCATCTATCTGCGCGGTGAGTACCCACGGGCGTACGAACGCCTCGGCCACGCCCTGCGGAGCACCCGCACTCGCGGGCTGCTCGGCCCCGACGTCCTCGGGCAGGGCTATGCCTTCGACATCGAGATCCGGCGCGGCGCGGGCGCCTACATCTGCGGCGAGGAGACCGCGATCTTCAACTCGATCGAGGGGCAGCGGGGCGAGCCGCGCTCCAAACCGCCCTTCCCGGTGGAGAAGGGCCTCTTCGGCAAGCCGACCGCGGTCAACAACGTCGAGACGCTGATGAACGTGCTTCCGATCCTGGAGCACGGCGCCGCCGCGTACGCCGCGACCGGCACGGAGACGTCCACCGGGACCAAGCTGTTCTGCGTCTCCGGACAGGTGGCGCGCCCCGGGATCTACGAACTCCCCTTCGGCGCGAATCTACGGGAGCTGCTCGACCTCGCGGGCCCGCCCGAGCGGCTGCGGGCCGTGCTCCTCGGCGGCGCCGCCGGCGGGTTCGTGCGCCCCGACGAGCTGGACGTCCCACTGACCTTCGAGGGCACCCGAGCGGCGGGGACGACACTCGGCTCGGGGGTGGTCCTGGTCCTGGACGACTCGGTGGAGCTGCCCCGTGTGCTGCTGCGCATCGCCGAGTTCTTCCGCGACGAGTCGTGCGGCCAGTGCGTGCCCTGCCGGGTCGGCACGGTCCGCCAGGAGGAGGCCCTGCACCGGATCGTGGACCGCACGGGCGCCGACGCCGCCCAGGACATCGCGCTCATGAGAGAGGTGGGGCAGGCGATGCGGGACGCCTCGATCTGCGGTCTCGGCCAGACCGCGTGGAACGCCGTGGAGTCAGCCATCGACCGTCTGGGGGTCTACAAGTGACCGCTGTGCCGCTTAAGCCACCACGCCGTCTCGTCGCCTTCACGCTGGACGGCGAGGAGACCCGCGTCCCGGAGGGATCGACGATCCTGGACGCCTGCCGGACGGCGGGCAAGGACATCCCGACCCTGTGCCAGGGGGACACGCTCACCCCGAAAAACGCCTGCCGGGTGTGCGTGGTCGAGGTGGAGGGGGCGCGGACGCTAGCCCCGGCCTGCTCCCGGCGCGCCGAGCCCGGCATGACGGTCCGTACGGACACGGAGCGGGCCCGGCACAGCCGCAAGGTGGTCCTGGAGCTGCTCGCCTCGTCGACGGACCTGTCCACGACGCCGCGGGCCGAGGAGTGGATCAAGGAGTACGAGGCGAAGCCGGACCGCTTCGGCGCGGACGCCGCCCGGATGAACGAACAGCCGAAGATCGACAACGAGCTGTACGTCCGCGACTACGACAAATGCATCCTCTGCTACAAGTGCGTCGACGCCTGCGGCGAGCAGTGGCAGAACACCTTCGCCATCGCCGTGTCCGGGCGCGGTTTCGACGCCCGTATCTCCACCGAGCACGATGCCGCGCTCCCCGACTCGGCCTGCGTCTTCTGCGGGAACTGCATCGAGGTGTGCCCGACGGGTGCGCTGTCGTTCAGCACGGAGTTCGACATGCGGACGGCCGGGACGTGGAACGAGCCCGCGCAGACGCAGACCACGACCGTCTGCGCCTACTGCGGCGTGGGCTGCAACGTGACCCTCCACGTGCAGGAGAACGAGATCGTCAAGGTCACCTCGCCGCACGACAACCCGGTGACCCATGGCAACCTCTGTATCAAGGGCCGTTTC